>NZ_PKLA01000013.1:0-47431 GCF_002858875.1 Bacillus sp. UMB0728
TCCGCTCGACTTGCATGTATTAGGCACGCCGCCAGCGTTCGTCCTGAGCCAGGATCAAACTCTCCATATAAGAGTAAGATTTAGCTCTGATAAAAAATTAAGATTAACGTTGACGTTTTTATTCGTTCAGTTTTCAAAGAACAATCTTTTTGTTGTCGCTCATTAGGCGACTTAACTATCTTATCATAACCAAGTTAGTGAGTCAATAGTTTTTTTTATTTCTTTTTTTCGGCTTGCTTGCTGTCTTGCAGCAACAGATATTAATATACCACCTATATAAGAGGTGCGCAATACATTTTTATTAAAAATATACACCATTATTAAAGAAAAACTATTCTTATTTTTCCGCTTTTGCTTAGCGTGGACACTTGCAGGCCAGGAGCTAATTTTTCTCTCTTAATTGTCCGCTCCCGCTCTTAAAAACCCCATTTCCTTCTATAATAAAAAAGCTGGAGGCAGGCCCGGTTGATCGGGTCTGCCTCCAGCAGGCAAAAAAGCTGCGGCCTTATTTTTTCTATTAACGGTGGCGCATCAGCGGGAACAGCAGTACATCCCTGATGGAAGGGGAATTTGTCAGGAGCATGACAAGGCGGTCAATCCCGATTCCCAGTCCTCCTGTCGGCGGCATACCGTATTCAAGGGCTTCAATAAAGTCATCATCCATCATATGCGCCTCATCATTTCCTTGCTCGCGCTCTTTCAGCTGTGCTTCAAAGCGTTCGCGCTGGTCGATAGGATCATTCAGCTCCGTGAAGGCATTAGCGTGCTCACGGGCAACAATGAATAATTCAAAGCGGTCAGTGAATCTCGGATCCTCTTCGTTCTTTTTCGCAAGAGGGGAGATCTCAACAGGATGCCCGTAGATGAATGTAGGCTGAATCAGCTTTTCTTCTACTTTCTGTTCAAAGAATTCATTGACGATATGGCCATATTCCATTGTTTCTTTGATTTCTACATTATGTTCCTTTGCAAGGGCCTGGGCCTCTTCCTTGCTCATCTGTTGCCAGAAGTCTACACCAGTATGCTCCTTGATTGCATCAACCATATGAAGTCTTGTCCATTCCGGCTTTAAATTCACTTCATAGTCACCGTATTGGACAGTCGTAGTTCCAAGGACTTCTTCAGCTATATGCGCAACCAGGTTCTCGGTCAGGCTCATGATATCGCGGTAATCTGCATAAGCTTCATAAAGCTCGATCATTGTAAACTCTGGGTTATGCCTTGTAGAAACACCTTCATTACGGAATACGCGGCCGATTTCATACACTTTCTCCAGCCCGCCCACAATCAGGCGCTTTAAGTGCAGCTCGATTGCGATACGCATATACAGTTCCATATCAAGAGCATTGTGATGGGTAATGAACGGGCGTGCAGATGCTCCTCCTGCGATTGAGTGCATCATTGGCGTTTCCACTTCAAGATAGCCGTGGCTGTCCAGATAGCGGCGCATCGATTGGATGATGCGGCTTCTTGTAATGAATGTCTTTTTGCTTTCCTGGCTCATGATCAGATCCAGGTAGCGCTGGCGGTATCTTTGCTCAACATCCTTTAAGCCGTGGAATTTCTCAGGCAGCGGACGCAGTGACTTGGTCAGAAGCTCGAATGCCTCCACCTTGATGGAAAGTTCGCCAACCTTTGTCTTGAACAGTGTGCCTGTTACGCCGACAAGGTCGCCAAGATCAGCACTGTTAAAGATTTCATAGCTTTCTTCCCCTATAGCGTCCTGTCTTACATAGATCTGGATCTGGCCCTTAAGGTCCTGGATGTGTGCAAAGCCCGCTTTTCCTTTTCCGCGCTTTGTCATGATCCGGCCGGCAAGAGTGACAGAAATATTCTGTTCTTCGATTGCTTCTTTCTCCTGTTCGCCATACTCATCAATCAAATCCTGGGACTGATGGGAACGCTCAAATCTCTTACCGAATGGATCCATTCCTTTTTCCCGCAGGCTGTTCATTTTTTCCCTGCGGACTCTCATTAAGTCATTTAACTCTTCACGGCTTTCGCTCACGGAAAATCATCTCCAATACTGATCTTTTTATGTAAACCCTCATTCAGGAACATCAGGTTTGTTTTGTATACTTCTATTATTTTACACAATTGACGTGAAACAGACATCATAAATGCAGAAATAGCGAAAAACTGCCAGCAAACCACTGGCAGTTTCTAATTATAACAAAAGTGTTTCAGATAGAGAAGAAAATGATAGCATGTTAGCCTGCCTGGATTTCCTTGGCTTCCGCATCAAGAGCAAGCGCATTAAGGAGAGTTACAAGCTCTTCTCTTGTATTGCATTCATTGACTGCATTGCGGGCCTTGCCATTCCCTCTTATTCCCTTTAGATACCAGGCCGCATGCTTTCTCATTTCGCGCACAGCGATATACTCGCTCTTCAGGGCAATCAGGCGGTCAAGGTGAAGGATGCATACATCTATTTTTTCACGCACAGATGGTTCATCCATCAGCTGCCCCGTTTCGAGGTACTTAACGGTACGGTAGATCATCCACGGATTCCCGAGTGCAGCGCGTCCAATCATAACGCCGTCCACCCCTGTTTCTTCCAGCATTCTTTTCGCGTCCTGCGGAGTCTGGACATCGCCGTTTCCAATCAGCGGTATGGAGATACTCTGCTTCACTTCTTTAATAATATCCCAGTTTGCCTGGCCTTCATACATTTGTACACGCGTCCGTCCATGAAGGGCAACTGCCTTTCCTCCGGCACGTTCGACAGCCTGGGCATTGCGCACAGCATATATATGGTCATCGTCCCAGCCCATCCGCATCTTAACGGTTACAGGCTTTGAAACAGCCGCTGTTACAGCCGAAACCATTTCATAAATTTTATCGGGATCCAGCAGCCACTTGGCGCCGGCATCACATTTGGTGATCTTCGGAACCGGACATCCCATATTGATATCAATGATATCAGCGTTTGTATTTTCATCTACAAACTTGGCGGCTTCAACCAGTGTATCTTTTTCTCCGCCAAAAATCTGCAGGCTTAAAGGCTTTTCCCGCTCATCTATATACAGCATGTTCATCGTCTTTTCATTTTTCATGACGATTCCTTTATCGCTGATCATTTCGGCACAGACGAGGCCTGCCCCGAATTCTTTAACGGTCAGGCGGAAGGCTGAGTTGCAGATTCCGGCCATCGGCGCCAGGACAACAGGATTCTTCATCTCAATGTTGCCAATCTTAAGCATGTCGGTACCTCCTGTTTCTTTCAATCTCTATTAGTCAATCTCCTGTGTCGGAGTTAATTCTTCAATGCTGATTTTCAATACATGCGCTACCTGGACGATGAAATCATCAGCGGGCATACGATTGCCCCTTTCAATTTCGCCAAGTACAGAGACTGAGACACCCAGCTCCTTCGCAAAGCTTTCCTGTGTAAAACCTTTTAATTTTCGAAAAGCCCGAATACGTCTTCCCCATTTTTCTGCTTCCATATTCGCACTCCTTCTCTATCAGGTATTTCCTCCAGCAATGCTTCAAGAGGCGTGTCCATTACCGGAACATCCGTTCTCTCCCCTATTTCAGCAAGAGGCACAATGACAAATGCCCGTTCCTTCATTCGGGGATGAGGAATGATAAGGTCCTCTGTTATCATATTTTCGTGATTATACAGCAGAATGTCAAGGTCTATAGTGCGCGGACCCCACCGGATATCCCTTTTTCTGCCAATCTTCTGCTCGATGGACATGCATGTTTCCAGCAATTCATGCGGCGATCTGTCTGTATCTGCAGCTATGACCATATTTAAGAATTCCCCCTGGTCCTCGTAGCCGACCGGATCTGTTTCATAAATGGAAGAATAACTTGCCAAATCTATTCCAGGATGCTCTGAAAGCATTCGGATGGCTTCCTTGAGATTCGCCGCTCTGTCCCCCATATTGGAGCCCAATGCGATAAATACCCTATTTTCCACGCTTATCGTCCCCTTGTAATTTCAACTGCTACAGAATCATAGTGGCCAGGGATCGGCGGATCCGGCTTGATGACTCTGACGGTTACTGAGCTGATTGCAGGGAACCGCCCCAGCATCTCAGCAGATATTTTTTCAGCCAGCGCTTCTACGAGTTTGAACGGCTTTCCTTCAACAACCTCTTTGCAGACCTGATAGATCTCTCCATAATTGATGGAATCCTCGAGATTGTCGCTTTTACCCGCTTTCTCTAAATCCGTCTCTACAATTACATCAACAGCAAAACGCTGTCCTAGCTTTGTTTCTTCGGGAAAAACACCATGATAGCCATAGAATTTCATATTATTTAAATATATTTTATCCATGCAGCTCCCCCTTCCCCATCAGGGCATCCATCATTTTCGCCAGACGGCTCATCTCCTTTACATCATGGATCCTGATGATCTGGCAGCCTTTTTGGATGCCATAGCAGACGGTTGCCCCTGTTCCTTCCACCCTTTCCTCCACAGGGAGATCAAGGATGGTGCCGATAAAAGATTTCCTTGAGGTACCTAGAAGCACCGGATAACCGAGACTGGTGATTGTGTCAAGATTCCTCATCATCTCAAGATTGTAAGGCAGGTTTTTCGCAAACCCGATTCCCGGGTCAAGAATGATATTTTCCTCTTTAACCCCCGCATTCCTGGCAATATGGATGCTTTCATACAGATCATTGAGCACATCTCGGACAAATACGGAATAATCCCCGTTTTCCCGGTTGTGCATCAGGATGATGGGTACCTCAAGCCTTGATGCCGTTTCTGCCATCTTAGGGTCCTTCTTCGCCCCCCACACATCGTTGATGATGTGGGCGCCCGCGCTGATGGCTTCTTCTGCCACAGCCGCTTTATAGGTATCGATCGAGATTGGCAGAGGCACTTCCTTCGCAACTGCCCTGATCACCGGAATCACCCGCTCAAGCTCTTCTTCTGCAGAAACCTCGTCAAAGCCCGGCCTTGTCGATTCCCCGCCAACGTCAATGATATCAGCTCCGTTAGCAGCCATCTCCAGCGCATGCTTCACCGCCTTGTCAGCATCAAAGTATTTTCCTCCGTCAGAAAAAGAGTCGGGGGTCGCGTTCAGGATCCCCATCACTAATGTTTTTTTTCCATAGTCCAGCTCATATGGCCCGCAATTTATGATTTGTCTGTTCATCTCTGTCCCTCCATTAGAAGTCCTTCTCGTCCCCATAGATGACTGCTGTATTTCCTGTACTCTTTGTGCAGCATTCCGGCAAGACGGCCGGCGCCCCCTGGAAAAGAAACACCGGCAAAGCTTGCGGCAGGTGCAATCTCCTGAATGGAGTTGGTAACAAACACTTCGTCTGCACGCATCATTTCCTCTGCCTGATAAAAGCCTTCCTGCACCTGCAGGCCATTTTTTTCGGCAAGCAGCAGCACAAATTGCCTGGTGATGCCGTTCAGGATGCCCGTTTCCAAGGATGGGGTATATAAAATATTCCCTTTCGTCCAGAAAAGATTAGAGACAACCCCTTCAGCCAGAAACCCTTCTTTTGTCAGAAAGATCCCTTCCTGTCCAGGTGTATTCCCAAGCTCTCTTTTAGCAAGGATGTTGTTCATATAGTGGTGGGACTTCAGCCGTTCATCCCCCTCTGGCGTATTGCGCCTCATTTTGAGGAGGACCAGCTGTTTTTCCGCCATTTCCCCCGCTGGCGGCAGCGGCCGTGCAAAAAGGATCGTCTGGGGGCTGCTGTAAACATCAGGGGGGAGGCCAAGCTCTTCAATGCCTGCAGATACATTCAGCCTTACATTGGCATTTGTGCAGCCATTCCGTTCCAGCACCATGCTGATTTTCCCCGCTAGTTCCTCTCTTGAAAAAGCAGCCTCGATATTGAGAGTGCTGAGCCCCCGGTTAAGCCTGTCCAGATGATCATCCAGCAGAAACGGATGGCCATCATATACCCTGAATGTTTCGAAAAGCCCCATTCCGTAGAGAAAGCCATGGTCAAAAGGCGAAATCACCGCTTCTTCAGCTGAAATAAGCCGGTCGTTTATTAAAATATGCATACTTAAGCCCCAACCATCTTAGCATTTTTATAATGGGCGATGAAGTTGCTTAATAGTACTTTCCCCGACTGTGTCATGATGGATTCTGGATGGAACTGGACACCTTCTGCACTCAAGGTTTTATGGCGGATGGCCATGATTTCGCCTTCCTCTGTCCATGCAGAAATTTCAAAGCAGTCTGGCAGGGTTTCTTTTTTCACAATCAAAGAGTGATATCTGGTTGCCGGGAAAGGGTTCGGCAAACCGGCAAAAATGGTTTTGCCGTCATGGTAGATTTCCGAGGTTTTCCCATGCATCAGCCTTTCTGCCTGCACAACATCCCCGCCGAATGACTGGGCAAGAGACTGGTGACCAAGGCAGACGCCAAAAATGGGGATCTTTCCTGCAAAATGGGAGATCGCTTCCAGGCTGATTCCTGCTTCATTCGGGCTGCAGGGTCCTGGGGAGATCATCAGAAAAGAAGGGCTGGCTGCTGCAATGTCCTCCAGTGCCGCCTCATCATTTCTTTTTACAACCAGCTCTTCTCCCAGTTCCCCCAAATATTGAACGAGATTATAGGTAAATGAATCAAAGTTATCAATCATATAGATCATATCAGATGCTCCCCGCCATTCTCGGCCAGCTCCTTCGCCTTCCAGAGGGCCATCGCTTTTTTGAGTGATTCTTTATATTCATGCTTCGGATTGGAGTCGATGACAATGCCGGCTCCTGCCTGCACATGGGCCTTGCCGTCTTTTACGAGCATGGTGCGGATGACGATATTCAGCTCCATATCCCCGTTGAAGCCGATCCATCCGATTGATCCTGTATACAAGCCCCTTCTGACAGGCTCCAGCTCTTCAATGATCTCCATCGTCCTGATCTTCGGCGCCCCGGTAATCGTCCCGCCGGGAAAAACAGCATCTATGACATCATAGGGAGATTTGCCTTGTGCGAGAACTCCCCTGACATTGGAAACAATATGCATCACATGGGAGTACTTTTCAATCACCATGAATTCATTCACTTCCACTGATCCGTATTCGGCAACACGGCCGAGGTCATTCCGCTCCAGGTCTACAAGCATGACATGCTCTGCCCGCTCCTTCTCATTCTGGATCAATTCCTCGGCAAGCCTCAGGTCCTCCGCTTCATCGGCCCCTCTCGATCTAGTGCCCGCTATCGGCCGCGTGCTGATCTCCTGCCCGTTCTTCTTGACCAGCAGCTCAGGCGAACCGCTGACAATCTGGTAATCAGGTGTATGGATAAAAGCCATATATGGCGACGGATTGAGCTGGCGGAGCTGGTCGTACACATCAATCGCTTCGACACCGATCGGTCTTGTCTGCCTAACCGACAGATTAACCTGGAATACATCCCCCTTGGAAATGTAATCCTGAATCCTGCTTACCGCTTCCTTGAATTCTTCTTCTTTCATTGATACTTCAAGATCTTCGCCAGCCTGTGTTTTTTCCGGGATATGAAGGGCAGGAACAGTGCCTGTCCAGCGGCTCACCCAGTCATCCGCCCTTTTTTCAATACGGCCGGCATCAACTGAGGAATCATATAAAAACAGAAGCCAGAGTTCCTCCTCTTCATGATCAAAGACAAACCATTCCCTGAACAGAAAAAAATGGACATCAGGAAGCTCTAGGTCGTCTTCTGACCAGACCGGGAGCTTTTCAACATATCTTGCATAATCATAGCTGATATATCCAATTGCCCCTCCCTGGAAGTCCGGCAGCTCTTCCAGCCTGTCAGCTTCATAGCGGCCCATATATTCCTTCAGGCAATGAAGCGGATTACCTTCCAGCAGCTCTGTGCCTGCTTGGGTTACAGCCTTAAGCTGCACGCCCCGGCCAGTCAGGATCACTTCCGGGTCAAAGGCTGCCATGCTGTACCTTCCGCCACGTCCGCTCTCCAGGAGGACATGATTCTCTTTGCCTGCAGATAAATGACGGTAATGCTGATAAAACTCTGTATATGTATAAGCAGTTCTCCTGCTGTAGATTGACAGCTTCTCCAAACTGAACACTCCCATCCCAATAACTACTTTTCATCATACATGATTTGGAGCCGCCAGGACAGGTCCTCTGCTCTTTGTAAAAGCAGAAAAAAAACAGCAGCCGGGCGGCTGCTGCTCTTTGTATCTTCTATTCTTCGAACTGGTACAGCGGTGTGCTCAAATAGCGCTCCCCATTGCTCGGGATGATGGCAAGGACTTTCTTGCCTTTTCCGAGCTCTTTGGCAACTTTGAGGGCCGCATAGATGGCTGCACCTGATGAGATTCCACCCAGGATTCCCTCTTCTTTTGCCGCACGGCGGGCATATTCAAAGGCATCATCATTCGTTACCTTGATTACCCCGTCATATACTTCAGTATCAAGGATATCCGGTACAAACCCGGCGCCTATGCCCTGGATTTTGTGAGGGCCCGGCTTCCCGCCGGAGAGGACCGGTGAATCTGCGGGCTCTACCGCATAAATCTTAACTGAGCCAAACTTCTCCTTAAGCACCTCTCCGGCACCTGTGATCGTTCCGCCAGTGCCGATTCCTGAGATAAAAGCGTCGACCTGATCCATCTGTTCAGCAATTTCCTTTCCTGTTGTCCTTCTGTGGACCTCTGGATTGGCTTCGTTCTTGAATTGCTGAGGCATGAAATAGCCATGCTCCTTCGCCAGCTCTTCAGCCTTGCGGATCGCTCCTCCCATTCCCTCAGGCCCTGGAGTGAGCACAAGCTCCGCTCCATAAGCGCGAAGAAGATTGCGGCGCTCCATACTCATCGTTTCCGGCATGACGAGGATGGCCTTATAGCCTTTCGCTGCTGCGACCATCGCCAGTCCGATCCCGGTGTTCCCTGAAGTCGGTTCGATGATTGTATCACCGGCTTTCAGATTCCCATCCTGTTCAGCAGCTTCAATCATGGCAAGCGCAATCCGGTCCTTGACGCTGCTGCCTGGATTCATATATTCCAGCTTCAAGTAAACATCAGCACTATTGTCATCTGTCAGCCGGTTCAATTTGACGATCGGGGTCTGCCCGACCAATTCTGTAATCGAGTTTGCTACACGCACCATTTACATCCGCTCCCTAATCCGAGTATTTTTATTGGTTTTATAAAAAACTTAACAGCGCAACAGAGAATTGTCAATCAATATGCAGTCAAATCGACCCTATTTTTTAGAATTTTCTTTTAATAAAGGAGCCTTGGAATTCACTATGTAGTATTATATACCCTCATGCCTGCCTTTATGTTGCGGATAAACAAAAACGGACAGGCTGCCTGTCCGTTTTCATCCTATTGCTTTTCTTCCTGTTTATCATAGAAAGAGTCGACCTTGATTTCATTCCAGAAAGGTTTGGCCGAAGCTGGGGTGTCCATCTGCTCGAGAGCGACCTGCCGGCGGATTTGGTTTTTCACATCCTTGAAAGCATAATTGCGTCCATCCAGATGCTCATGCAGCAGGATTACTGCATACCCGTCCTCTACTTCAACCGGTTCACTCCATTCCCCTTCTTTCAGCTTTGCCGCTTCATCAATGAAATCCTGTGAAAAGCGCTCATCCTCTTCGCTGATGAAGCCAGTTTCCCCGCCCTGGTTTGCCGTGAATTCATCAATCGACCTCTCCATGGCCAGTACCGGGAAGCTGGAGCCATTTTCAAGCTCTTTTATGGTCTGTTCAGCTTCCTTTTTTGTTTTAACGACAATTTGGGAAATATGATAGGAATCCGGAACCTGAAAAAGACTCTTATTTTGATCATAATAGTCCTTCATTTCCTCTTCAGTCACCACAACATCCCTTGTCAGCAGTTCCTCCAGGAGCAGGCTGTATTTAATCTGCTCCTTCCACTTGCTTTCATCAAGCTGCTGCAGCCGGTTGCCCTGGTACATGGTTTTGACCAGCGTGAGCTCCCTTTCGACCGCATCCTTTGATACCTCAACATCGTATTTCTCCGCCATGGCTCCGATCACTTTCTGGTCAATCAGATCATTCAGCACTTCCTTGCCATAGCGCTGCTCCATTTCGTTCAGCCATTCTTCTCTCGTAATTTTATCTTTTCCGACCTCGGCCACTGTTTCCCCGCTGCCGGCAAACAGCACAGCTGGCCTGATAGTCAATAATAAGATAAAAATGATGTTCAAAACGAACAGGCTGGCAATAATCAGCCAAAGATGCTTTTTTTTCACAGTTTCCTCCCCCAGAAAACAGCTTTATACCGCTTCGCTTTTTAGTGCCTCAAGCTCTTCTTTTGAGTAATGGTATTTTTCGTTGCAGAAATGGCATTGGGCTTCTGCTTCGCCGTCTGTATCGATCATATCCTGGATCTCATCCCTGCCCAGGCTGATGATGCTCGTTGCAAACCGCTCCTTGGAGCATGTGCATTCAAAGGATACTGGCATTTTTTCCAGAATCTTGACATTTCCCTCTCCAAGAATCTCATTCAAGAGCTCTTCCGGTGTAAGGCCTTTTTCAATCAGCTTGGACACAGGAGGAATTTCCTTCAGCCTGTTCTCAATTCTTGTAATTGTCTCTTCATCTGTTCCTGGAAGGAGCTGAAGAATGAACCCTCCAGAGGCAAGAATCGTATTGTCCGGATTTACAAGAACACCGACTCCGACAGAGGAAGGAAGCTGCTCAGACATAGCAAAATAATAAGTGAAATCCTCTCCAAGCTCACCTGAAACGATTGGCACCTGTCCTGTGAAATGCTCTCTCATCCCGATGTCCTTGACGACAGTCAGCATGCCATCAGTACCGACTGCCCTGCGGACATCCAGCTTCCCTTGCTCATTCAAGTCGAAATGGGTCTGCGGATGTGTCACATAGCCGCGGACCTCTCCCTTAGAATTGCTGTCAACCAGGATTGGGCCAAGCGGGCCGCCGCCTTCAATTTTGATGGTCAGCTTTTCCTCGCCTTTCAGCATCGCCCCCATCATCACACCTGCAGTCATTGCCCTGCCAAGAGCAGCAGAAGCCGTCGGCCACGTGTAATGCCTTCTTTGCGCCTCTCCCACCGTATCTGTGCTGCGGGCAGCGTACGCACGCACCTGTCCATTAAAGGCAAGCGCCTTAATCAAATAATCTTCCATCTTGTACTCCTTTCAAAGCTGTATTTCCTATTTCTTTATACTTTCCCTATTTCGTTTATAAATTAACTGTAATCCTTTCAATGTTAAAAACGGGTCGACAATGTCGATCATATTTGATTCCTGGGCAATCAGATTGGCAAGTCCACCGGTGGCAATGACCAATGGATTTTCATCACTCTGGTCCTTCATCCTCTTCACGATGCCCTCTACCTGTCCAACATATCCGTACACAATGCCTGATTGCATGGCGGCTACCGTATTCTTGCCGACAATATGTTCAGGACGGGCAATTTCTATCCTCGGAAGCTTAGCGGCCTTTGAATATAATGCCTCAGTCGAAATGTTGACGCCTGGTGCAATTGCTCCGCCCATATACTGCTTATCAGCATTAATATAGCAGTAAGTTGTCGCAGTCCCAAAATCGACGATGATAAGCGGTCCTCCATACTCATGGATGGCTGCAACTGCATTTACAATCCTGTCAGCGCCCACCTCGCGCGGATTTTCATACTTGATATTAAGACCGGTCTTAATGCCGGGGCCAACGACAAGGGGCTTATGATGAAAGTACTTCTGGCACATTCTTTCAAGCGCAAACATGATCGGCGGCACAACCGAAGAAATAATGATGCCATCTATGTTAGAAAATGAGAGATTCACATGCTCAAAAAGAGATTTCACGATCATCCCATATTCATCTTCTGTTTTATTCCGGTTCGTCTCTATTCTCCAATGGTGCTTCAGCTCTTCGCCATCATATACACCAAGCACAATATTTGTATTTCCCACGTCAAATACAAAGATCAACATTCTCACCACTTTTATAATTTTTCTAACACAAACACACTGCCAACATCATATCACAACTCCTGCCGAATCGTAATAGAAAAAGACCTGCACCCTGTCCTTGCCCGCCAGGAGATCCTGCATGCCTGAAAACAGACGCTGCTGCTGAGCCTGTGCCCATTTAAAGATACCCTTATTGTTTCCCAAAAAGCAAAAAGCTGACTCAGGCGGCCAGATTGTGGCTTTCCTGAGTCAGCTTCTTTATCGATTATAGGTCGCGCTTTTCGTCAGCGCTGCCGGTTGGGCCGGCATCATCCTTCGGTGCAACCGGATCATTTGAATCTGCCGGATGGATTTCCTTCACAGCATCTTCATCTTTCTTGATGTTGATATTGACCTTCACATCATCTGTGCTTGCGTCGATCACTTTGCGGTCAGGCAGCTTGCCATTGTCCACAAGGCTCTTGATCTGTTCAGCATCAAGAGTTTCAACTTCCAGAAGTGTGTTGGCAATCAAGTCAAGCTTATCGCGGTTTTCTGTAAGGACTTTTCTTGCTTTTTCATAACACTCTTTAATGATGCGCTGGATTTCCAGGTCGATTTCGTAGGCAATCGCATCAGAGTAGTTCTGCTCGTTGTTGAAGTCCCTGCCAAGGAACACTTGGCCCTGGGACTGTCCGAACTGAAGCGGTCCGAGCTTATCGCTCATACCGAATTCAGTCACCATTCTCCTGGCAATGCCGGTTGCGCGCTGGAAGTCATTGTGCGCGCCTGTGCTGACTTCGCCAAAGACAATCTCTTCGGCAACACGTCCGCCCAGGAGGCCGACAATCTTATCCAAAAGCTCCGGCTTCGTCATGAAGTATCGGTCTTCCTTCGGCAGCATGACGGCATATCCGCCAGCCTGGCCGCGTGGAACGATGGTTACCTTATGGACCATTTCAGCCTCATCCAGCATGACACCGATCACAGTATGCCCGGCTTCATGGAATGCCACGATATTTCTTTCTTTCTTGGAAATGACGCGGCTTTTCTTGGCAGGTCCGGCTATAACTCTGTCCGTCGCCTCATCAATATCGGTCATATCGACTTTTTTCTTATTCTGGCGTGCCGCGACAAGGGCAGCCTCATTCAATAAGTTTTCAAGGTCGGCACCTGAGAAGCCTGGCGTCCTTGCTGCAATAGCCTTCAGATTTACAGACTCATCAAGCGGCTTATTGCGGGCATGTACCTTCAGTACTGCTTCACGTCCATTAACGTCCGGACGGTCAACAGTGATCTGGCGGTCAAATCGTCCCGGACGCAGAAGGGCCGGGTCAAGAATATCCGGACGGTTCGTTGCGGCTACGATGATGATTCCTTCGTTAGCCCCGAATCCATCCATTTCAACAAGCAATTGGTTCAGCGTCTGTTCGCGCTCATCATGGCCTCCGCCAAGTCCGGCGCCACGCTGGCGTCCCACTGCATCAATCTCATCAATGAATATAATACACGGTGCATTTTTCTTGGCGTTCTCAAACAGGTCACGCACACGGGATGCACCGACACCAACAAACATTTCAACGAAATCGGAACCGCTGATCGAGAAGAACGGTACGCCTGCTTCACCGGCAACAGCACGCGCCAGCAGGGTTTTACCGGTACCCGGAGGTCCGACCAGAAGCACCCCTTTAGGAATTCGGGCCCCAAGATCCGCGAATTTGCGTGGATCCTTCAGGAACTCGACGACTTCTACAAGTTCTTGCTTTTCTTCATCCGCACCAGCAACATCCTTGAAGCGGACTTTCTTTTTTTCTTCACTATAAAGCTTGGCTTTGCTCTTGCCGAAGTTCATGACCCGGCTGCCGCCGCCCTGTGCTTGATTAAGCAGGAAGAAGAACAGGATGAAAATGATGATGAACGGAATGATGCTAGTGAAGAATGTTACCCAGCCGCTCGTTTCCTTGGCAGGCTGTACATCCACCTTCGCATTGGCTGCCGCCTCATCTATGCGGTCCAGCAGATTGTCGCTGTTCCATACATATGTGATAAAGAATTTATCTTCATCATAGCCTTCAAGCTTGCCCCGCACCTCAAATACCCCGCGCTCAGGCTGCATTGAAAGCTCTGTTACCTCGCCGCTGTCCAGGTAACCGACGAATTCGTCATAAGATATATGGTCTGTCGGCTCATTGTTGCCGTTAAAGAAGCTGACAACGCCTATAATGACTAAAAAGATTAATAAATAAAAGATGGTATTCCGGAAGATCCGATTCATCCCTTACCTCCTCCCACGGTAAACAAACTATATTGTATAGTATCATAGTAAATCATGCCAATTCAAGAAATTACACTTTTGAAAACCGGGCTGGTCCATGCTTTTAGCAAGGCTTGTCATAAACCTCTCACATATAGGATTGCTTAATCATTGTTTGTGTATACTTCAGGCTTCAAAACCCCTATATATGGAAGGTTGCGGTATCTTTCCGCATAGTCAAGGCCATAGCCAACCACGAATTCATCCGGAACGATGAACCCTACATAATCGGCTTTGATATCTGCCTTTCTGCCGGTCGGTTTATCCAGAAGAGTGACAATCTTGATGCTTTTTGCTTTCCTGTAGCGGAACAGTTCAACCAGATAGCTTAGTGTCAGGCCGCTGTCGATGATGTCTTCAATGATCAGGATGTCCCTGCCTTCCACTGAAGTATCCAGGTCTTTCAGGATTTTGACTTCTCCGGAAGAGACTGTTGAATTGCCGTAGCTGGAAACGTCCATAAAGTCCATCTCAAGATACGTATCAATGCGCTTCAAAAGGTCTCCCATGAAAGGCATTGCCCCTTTCAGGACGCCGATTGCCAAAGGATAGCGGTCCATATATTCCTCAGTCAGCTGCTGGGCAAGCTCTTTAGTCTTTGCCTGGAGTTCCTCTTCGGAAATTAGTACTTTTTCGATATCGTTTTTCATGAATAGTGTGCCCCCTAGAAGATCAATGCTTTATATATGTTAAAAAAATATTCCTGGTGTCAGAACCTGCAGGCAGCATATAAGCAGATTTGCTCAATCCGGGAATCCAGAGGATTTCCCCGCTGCTGTCAGTCACGATGGGCCAGCTGTCCCG
Source organism: Bacillus sp. UMB0728 (assembly GCF_002858875.1). Lineage (NCBI taxonomy): Bacteria > Bacillati > Bacillota > Bacilli > Caryophanales > Bacillaceae > Bacillus > Bacillus sp. UMB0728. The sequence goes on from NZ_PKLA01000013.1 coordinate 14,949, forward strand.
TTCATGCAAAGGGATTTTCCTGTCGATAAAAATAGATTTCACTTTTTTCGTCCCGTTCATTCCTTTTATCGTCATTCTGTCCCCGGCTTCGCGGGTGCGGACAATAAGCGGAAAATGCACATTATCCCTGCTGACTTCAAAGCAATTCAGATCTGCCGTTCCTCTATGATCTCCGCTCTCTCCTGCCAGTAGGGCACCGGCGCTCGGAAGCTCGATTTTTCCGGGCTGATTTATCTCAAAACGATAGGCTTGCACCTCAGAGTGGCTGTACCTGAAGTGGCAAAAGCCGTATGATCGCACAATTTTTAAGCCGTTTGGGAAATCAAGTGAACCGGAAGGATGAGGATTGTTCAATATTGAAAATATCTTCTCAATATGTAAGGCGGATAATGATGCAGGCCTCTCTTGATAGAGATAGTTTAATATTAGTTGAATACCTCTCCTTTGTAAAGGCATTGGCATTAGCATGAAGCGTTCTGCATCAATCGTGATTTCGGCATCTTCCTTCTTCTTCATTACTGTATTCATTTCCCGGGCCGTTAATTCCTGAAGGAGCTGTTCATCGCCGCGCAGCTCTTCGCTGAAACGCTGAAAATGAACATGGGCCTGCGGGTTTTCCGACTTCAGGAATGGCAGGACGTTTCTCCTGAAACGGTTTCGGCTGTAAACATCCTTTTCATTGCTCGGATCTCTTCGGGGGTCCAGCTCATTGCTTAAACAATACTCTTCAATCTCTCCCCGCTCAAGGCACAGGAAAGGACGGATGATCTCCCCGCCGCCAAACGGACGGGAGAAAGGGATCCCTGATCTTGCTTCCCCTGTGCTGCCTCTTGTCAGCCGCATCAGGATGGTTTCCATCTGATCATCCCCATGATGGCCGAGTGCCAGGTATGATGCCCCTGATGCCTTCATGGCCTCTTCAAAAAAGCGGTACCGGCATTCGCGCGCCGCCGTCTGGGAGCTTTTACCGGATTCCTTCATATATGCCGATACATCCTCCCTCCTCATCTCAAACGGAATGTTCCGCTCTTCACAAAAGGATTGGACAAATCGGGCTTCCTGATAGGATTCCTCACCCCTGAACATATGGTCAAAATGAATCGCCGCGGGTTCAGCTCCCCACACCTTGCGTTTTTTCCACAGCAGGTGGAGAAGTGCAAGGGAATCGGGGCCTCCGGACACGCCTACAAGCACCTTTTTGCCTTCAAGCCGCACACCATGATGCCGAAGGAAAGCTTCGGCTTTTGCATCAAGCATAATAAATTCTTCCTTACCTGAAAAATCTATAGTCCCTTATACCCCTGGTGATGGGTGAATAACCTTATTGAAGGAAACTACTATATTAAGAATAGCATCTTTGCCTGCAATCTCCAAAGCATAACCCTGATGGAATGCATATTGCATCCAGGGGGCTTCTGCCTGCTCCATTATGTACGTATGCACAAGCGAAAAGTTTCATCATTTTTCTTTAGACCAGCTGTCCATAAATATAAACGAAATAAAGGACTGAAATAACAAAGACAATGAGCACCGTTTCCAGGAATCCGCCTTTCTTCTTCTGATCCTTGGCTCCCTGCCTGGTCCGTGAGGGGGCTGGCCGAGGACCGGCAGCCTGGTTCCTGGCTGCACTCCGCCTGGCCGTGCGGCTTTCAGGCTGCCCCGCTGCAGGCAATGCAAGAAGCTCTTTCCTCATTTCAGCAGCGGATGCATACCTTCCCTCCAGTGCCTTCATGAGCATAAGCTCATATTTCATCAGCTCTTTGTTCTGTCTGATCATATCCCTGAGCTGGCCGATGCCACCTGCAGTCTTATTGAACCGCTTAGGATAATATAGATTAATCAGCACCATTGCAGCAGCGAATAAGTCATACTGCGGATCGGCCTTCCTTGTACCAAGCCCCCAATATCCGCGGTCGTAAAACTCAGTAAATTCCTTGATTGCCCTCCCTTTGATGGTTGTACCGCCCACATCGATGCAGCGTATCCTCGGAGGAGGGGAAGTCACTATCAGGTTTTCCGGCTTAAGATCGCCAAACACCCATCCGCTCTGATGAAGCTTTTCCAGATCGCTGAGCAGCTGGGAAAGAAGCACTTCTGTCCAGGAAGGACCTTTTTGCCGGATGAAGCCGAGCAGATCAGGTCCGTGTATGTATTCCATTGCATAAAAGGAAATCCGGGCATCCTTCCTCTCCCAGTCATCGACATCAAGCAAAGAAGGCCCGAGGGCAGAACCCTGGACCTTGGCAAAGGATTTGAGCACATTTACTTCAGAGGTAACGGACATTCCATTATCACTCATCTTTAAGGCAACCTGCTGATTCCGGCACTGGGCAAGATAGACGATCCCATTCGCCCCCCAGCCAAGCTCCCTTATAATCGTATACCGGTTGCGATGCCATTTCCCTTCGATAATCGTCCCAGGGCTTACTTTACATAGACTCTTCAATGTATTGTTCATCATCACGGGAAAGCAAGCTCCTTAGTGAACGTTTTTTCTTGAAATAGCTTAAAGCTTCACGGATTGCCGGCCCGGTAGGGGTGATGCCTCCTGTTGACAGCTTTGAAAAAATGCTTGTCAGTGATTCGAGCCTTGGCGTCCAATCCAGCAGTTTTTCGACATCATTCTTTTTCCCGGGAAATACAAAAACTGCAAAACGGTTATCGCCAGAACGGGCATTCAAGCTCAAAGACAAATCGAGAAGGGCTTCCTTGACCGTCGGGAGTTTATGCTTCATGCTCGCACTTGTATCGACGAGGACCAGCACCTCAAGCTCGACTGTTTCCCCAAGCTCATCTACAACCTCCATGACCTCTCCCCTTTTTTCCGGCGGAAGGTCTTCAACCGTCTGGGAGCCGCCCAATATTTGCTGGAGCTCCTTATTCACCACACCCTGGAGTGTTTGCGTCATTGCCTTTCTCGTTACCATCTGGACCGTCTGGGATAACGCCTGCGAGTATACGACCTGGCTTACCCCGCCCCCGGAGAGGGCAATCCCGTCAATTTCATTCATGCCCCGTTCGTCAATGACATCCTTCTCCATTACTCCGATGACATTTACCGTAATGCCCTGTTCTTTCGCCAAAGCTGACATGGCCACAGGATCTTCGCCCTGATTGGAGCAGCCGTCTGTAATAAGCAGAATCTGTTTCAGTGTTCCGGTCTTCATATAATCTCCCCTCCTGTTCCTTATTGGTACCATTTTCGACGGAACAGGACGGAAATATACATGTTCGGAGGAAGAGAGGGACAAAATAATCAGTTGGCTTTTTGGCGCAGCTTCTGGACCGGGATGGAAGCCCATTTTGGCGTATTATGCTTTATTTTGGATACTACCACAGTCATATCATCCTCGATCAGGCCTGAACGAGACCTGATGACCTCCTCCATGATCAGGTCGGCTATTTCCTGAGGATCCTCTGTTTTCAGCTCATGGATCTTCCGCTTCATCCACAGGTCATAGTTTTCCACATGCTTTGGACCTTCAAAAACACCATCGCTCATCATGATCAGGAGATCGCCTGCCTTCAGCTGCTCACTGACCACATCCACCTCGAATTCCTGCAATATCCCCATCGGCAGATTGCTTGCCTGAACCTTGAGGACCTTGCCGCCTCTCTTAATGAAGCTTGGTGTCGATCCAATCTTCAGGAACTTGGCTGCTGCATTTTGCAGATCGACCATGGCCAGATCAAGAGTGGAAAAGATTTCGTCCGTCGTCCTCAATGACAGTACAGAGTTGACCGACTTAATCGCCACCTTCTCCTCTATCCCTGATTGAAGAATCTTTTGAAGCAGCTGGAGGGTTTCCTTGCTCTCAATATGGGCCCTTTCGCCGTTCCCCATCCCGTCGCTGATGGCAATGGCATATTTACCTCCTCCAAGCTCGATGGTCGAGTAGCTGTCACCGGAAATCAGCCCGCCATCCTTTGCTGCATGGGCCACCCCGGTTTCAACCGCATAGGCTTTAGCCGATCGGAAAGTCACGTAGCAGCTGCCGCTTCCAAATGTGGAACACTCCTCTGAATTGACAAGAATGGTTTCTCCCAATATATCTGACAGCATCGGGGCTATCAGTTTTTCACACTCGCCGTGCCCCCTGCAGTAGGGGATCGTCATATCAATATCGACATTCCCCTGCTCCAGGCTGTAAATCTCCACCTGTTCGATCTGGATGCCAAACCCCTGGAGTGCGTCGAGGATGGACTCCTCCTGCTTATGATGATTTTCCCTCTCCCGCTGGATTTCTTTCGCAAAATCGCCCATTACCTCTGACACGCCCAGCAGCTGGTCTGCCACAAGCCTTCTGCTCTCCTGAACCTGCTTTTTGAGCTTCAGATTTGCCTGATAAAACGTCAGCTCCTGATGCATCGTTTCCAATACCTTTTTAGAGCGGGTGCAATGTTTTTCCCACTCCCTTGTCAGCCTTCCGGAAACGGTCCCCTGCTGGGCATCCATTTCATGCATAATTTCCTTCATATATTCATAGGTTGTATCAAAGTTCCTTGCCCAGCAATGATCTTTCTTGAAACAGGTCTGGCATGTTTTCTCCGTGACATTGCTCAGGAAATAATCCATCTCCCTTTCCTCCCCATCCCAATCAATGGGATTATCATGGGAAGAGAAACTTTTGGACAGAGCCTGGAATACAGTCGAGAATTGGGCAACGCGCTGGGCTGTAACGTCCCGCATCTTCCGCATATACTGCTGCTGCTCAGCCGCATACTCTGGGGTCCCCGGTATATGCCTGGCAAGCTTCCCTGTCAGTGCCTGCGGGGTCAGGAAAAATAAGACCGTTGCTGCACCAGTCTCCAGAACTGTTTTCAGCAAGGTACCCGTTCCTTCCCCATACATCCCGATTAATAAGGTGGCAATCAGCAGTCCGCACGCTACGCCAAGCTTTCTTCCTTCCTTCAGCAGGCCGCCCAGGAGGCCGGAGAAAGCAAGAAGGCTCATATGATAGAAACTAGAAACATTCGCCAGGCTGAAAATCAATCCGGTCACCACCCCGACTGTTGACCCGACCGTTGCGCCTGCAACAAATGCAAATAATAGAACCAGATATCTGGATAATATATGTTCAACAGACAGGTCATACACCGACCAGCCGATCGTTCCGGTCATGACTGAGGCTAGCATGATGATCAGGCAGACTATTTCCTCAGTTTTCAAAGACTGCCTTCTTTTTGATATGCTGAGCAATGGCAGGCTCTGCAGGAAAATCAGAGTAAGGATAAAGCCGAGGCTTGCTTCCACGCCGGCCATCATCGCATCATAAAGCGCCAGCTGTCCTGAAACAATATAAGCTTCTGCAATCTTCCCGATCGCCAATACGAAAAATGTATAGACCGGCAGGGCCCTTACTTCATTTTTCAGCCACTTTTTAGAAACCCGGAAGGCGAAGAGGAATATAAAGCAGATTCCAAACACTGATGCTGCATTCATCATAGATAAAGTGAATGCACCGGCAGTAAGCCCAATCAGGGCCAGCGGTGCCTTATCCCTCTTGATCAGATAGACCGCTGCAAAGAACGGCAGGCTGAAGGGCGTCAATTTCGCCAGGATGAGCGCCCTTCCCAAAAGAAATCCGATCAATAGAAGGATATAGCCCTTTTTGATAAAAAAGGTCTCCATCTTCATCTGGAACTTGTGAAGGCCTTTTGCCAATTCGAGCTTCGATCCGTTGAAATCAACTTCCCCAGCAGGATCCATTACCGTCTGTTCCGCCTTTTCCATTTATTCCACTCCCCGTATTTGTATCGTTGCTGATTATTATAAAATTGGTTATGCATAAAAGTTTGTCAAAAGAGGAGACAAGCCCATGTTTTTCTTTCGACGGCTTTCCTCCTAATAACAAAAAAGCAAACAATATAATGGAAGATAATCCCTAAAATATAATTTATGTTTTGAATATTCACTCAAAAAGAGGTTGATAATGCCTTGAAAGCGCGATTTGCCCGCCAAAAAAAATTGGCGAACCGAAAAAAAGGAGAACCGACATTTTTCTTTTAAAATATTATTGACACCACGGTCAATCCTTTGTATTATATTCCTTGTGCTTATATTATGGCGGTGTAGCTCAGCTGGCTAGAGCGTACGGTTCATACCCGTGAGGTCGGGGGTTCGATCCCCTCCGCCGCTATCCTTATCTTTAATACGGCCCCTTGGTCAAGCGGTTAAGACACCGCCCTTTCACGGCGGTAACACGGGTTCGAATCCCGTAGGGGTCATCTGAAATGCGGAAGCGGCTTGCTCAGAGCCGACAAGCTTAAGAAAAGAAGGCTGGAAGGTTGCTTTTTACCTTCTGGCCTTCTTTTCTTAAGACCTCGAGGCTCTAGCCGCTGGAGCTGGACAAATCGAAGTGCGCAGGCGACTGTTTAGGTGCGACAAGCATAAGGCGCTTTAGAATTGAAGGCGTTCTTTGCCTTCGGTTCTAAAGTGACTTATGACCTCGAGCACCTAGGAGCCGCAGCTGGACAATGAAATGCGGAAGCGGCTTGCTCAGAGCCGACAAGCTTAAGACGCCTCAGAAATGAAGGCGTCTTTTTAGTTCTATTTTTGAGACCTAGATTAAGACTCGATGGTTGTCTGATTCTTCCCATACATCCAAAAACACCTGCTCAATTGGGAGCAGGTGTTTTTTCGTTCTGTTAAAGCGCAAAAAAAAAAGACAAGCCCCTCGGCCTGTCATGGTCATGCAATATATAGAAAAAATCAGCAGCAAGTTATCCTCGTTTAGCGCCTCTTCCTCCGCGTTTGGATTCAGTATTGCGTTTTAGCGAGGCCAATCGATCTTCACTGTCTTTCAGGAACTTGGCCATTTTAGACTCAAAGTTCTCTCTTGGCGGACGGCTGTCATTGGATCTTCCGTGGCGCGGACGCTGGGATCCGGAATATCCGCCCCGTGAATCGCGGCGTTCAGGCCTGTCAGTTCTTTCTGGTCTGGCAGGTCTCTCTGGCCTGTCTATTGCTTTCTTGATGGATAAGCCGATCTTTCCATCCTTCTCCACATTAATGACTTTAACCTCTACCTGGTCACCGACCTTCAGGTGATCATTAATATCCTTAACATAGTTATCTGCGACCTCACTAATGTGGACAAGACCGGTTGAACCTTCCGGCAGTTCTACGAACGCGCCGAAGTTTGTAATGCCGGTTACCTTTCCTTGTAACTTGCTGCCTACTTCGATTGACATAAAAAGATTTTGCCTCCTTAAAGATTAAAAGAATTAAACTTACTTTATATTATACAGAATTTCAAAAAAGAGTGTCAATAAGACTGCTACTCGGATGTTTTTTCCTTTTCCTTCTTTCCATCCTTGTCCTCAGGCAGATTAAAGATGATTTCATCCTTTTCGGAAAGGAAATAGTTCTTCCTCGCAAGCTTGGCTATATATTCATCATCATTCAGTTTGACGATTTCTTCTTCCAGGAGGACCTCATTCTTTTTAAGGGAGGCGAGCTTCTTTTCAAATTTCTCTTTTTCGAGGGCCTTTTCTTCAAGAGCAGAGGATTGCGTGACGAGTGTAGAGATCATCAATACGGCGATGGCTGCAGCGACAACGAAAAAGACAGTCAGCCTGCGGATAAGCAGGACTCTCTTCCTGGCTGTGCTGATCTCTGCATTCTCTTGCTGTTTGGCATAGTTTGTCTCGATTTTTGCTACTTTGCGTTTCCTGATGGCACTCACTCTCGCAGCCCCTCCTTGCCCATTTATTTATTTTTCCATCTGGTTATTAAGCTGTTTAAGTTATTCTTGAATGTGTGTAAATTTCCTGCCAATTTATTATATAACTTCTCGACGCTATTTTTAATCTTTTTCGGCAAAATAAACCAAAAAAGTGACCAAATCCATTTGACAGGGCTTAAAATCACTTTTAAAAGGGTCCATATGATCCTAAGTACCAGCTGCATAAGGGCCAGTATGCCTTTTCCGAGCAGCACAATAAGGGAAATAATACCCATGATGATCGATTGGATCGGTTTATAAACCAAAAGGTGCGCCATTCTGACAAAAAAGCGGAATATCGCGGCAATCGCTCCTATCAAAATTTCAAGCAGCCGGAGGAATCCCTGCTTAAGCAGGCTCTGGTAGGCGGCAAATCCGCAGAACAGGGCAATAAAGATGTAGAACCTCAGCTCTCCCTGGTTGATTACGAACAATACATAAAAGACAGCAAGTCCCTGCAGACTCCAAAATAAAAAATCATTGATGAAGACAATCCAGCTTTTTCTTTTGGCGCGGCGCAGGAAGCGGTTATATGTATCGAGCGACGCGCCGAACGCGCTTCCCATGCCAATCATGGCAAGCATGGTAAGAAACTGCGCAGAAAGGGTCATCGGAATATCTTGCTAAAGAACCCTTTAGCTTTTTCCCCTTGCTGTTCATCCATATATACGAGGTCAAATACTTTCCCCTTAATGGATACGATCCCTTTCTCCACGTCCAGATTCTTCATCTGGAGATTCTGGCCGCGGATGGCCAGGAAGCCCATGACTGTCTCCAAAAGGAATTCTTCATTATCAAAGCTTTCGACCTGCTTGACGCCGGTAATATCCAGAAGCTTTCGTCCCCTCATGATGACATCATGATCAGGAGCATTGCTTTTGCCTGTGTTTGATTCATAGTATTGACTCATCCTCATCCCCCACAATCGCATAGTACAACCTTTTGTACATGTTATGAGGGAGGGGGGCCGTTTAGAACAATTCAGTCAGGTCCGGCCATTATACAATACCTGTTTCCCCGCTGGTGCTGACTTAAACATTAATTTTCCTGCTGGCCGGTGCGCTCTTCCTTCAGGATGGTGTACATTTCAGCGGCTTCTTCCTTGCGGCTTGTTTCCTGGAGGCGCTCGATCTTCGCTGTTACAATCCGCTGCCCGAGCCTGACCGTCAGCTCATCGCCGACCTTTACGGTTGAGCTGGCCTTCCCCTGCTGTCCGTTGATCAGGATCCTTCCCTGGTCAGCCACTTCCTTTGCCAGCGTTCTTCTTTTAATCAGTCTTGATACCTTCAAAAATTTATCCAGTCTCATTCTTGTCTCCCCCTTTATAGTCCTTGCTGTTTCGCTTCATCCCAGAACCGGTCCAGCTCTTCCAGGCTGTATCCGCTGAAGTCCCGGCCGCTCTCCCTGACTTTATCTTCAATATACTTAAAACGTCTGATGAACTTCTGATTGGTCGTGAAGACCGCCTGCTCCGGATCGATCTTGCAGAATCTCGCAATATTCACAAGTGCAAACAGGATATCGCCGAACTCTTTTGCTGCTTCTTCTGATCGCGGGTCCCGGTTCATTTCCTCTTCAAATTCAGACAGCTCTTCTTTAACCTTCTCCCAAGCCGGCCCGATTTCCTGCCAGTCAAAGCCTGCGCCGGCTGCTTTCTTCTGGATATCCGCCGCCTGGAGCAGCTGCGGCATTGATTTGACGATTCCGCTTAAGAGCGACTCAGGAACTGCTCCTTTTTCTTCAGCCTTGATTTCCTGCCAATTTTTCAGCACCTGCTCTTCTGTATCCGCCGAGGCGTCGCCAAAAACATGGGGATGCCTGCGGATCATTTTTTCGCTGACACCCTGAATGACATCATCTATAGAGAAATAGCCGTCATCTTCCCCGATCTGCGCGTGCAGAACTACCTGCAGGAGCACATCTCCCAGCTCCTCGATCATATGGTCGATATCTTCATTATCAATCGCTTCGATAAGCTCATAAGCTTCCTCGATCAAGTATTTCCTGAGCGATTGGTGCGTCTGCTTGAGATCCCACGGACAGCCGTCCGGCCCCCTCAATGCGGCGATGATTTCCCGGAACTTGCTGAATTCCCTGTAAAGGAGGGTTGCATCCTTTACCGGCGGCACATAGACTGAGGTCAGGTTATTGATTTCCGCTTCCCGGTCAAGCTCAAACAAAGGCACCTTCCTGATGCTTTCCCTGCTGCTCCCTGCTGCCGTGGCAATATAAATTTCATAATCGTACGGAAGCATTTCCATCAGGGTCAGCTTCACATTGCTCGCCACGTAGGTATCATACACCTGCCCGATGATCATATGATGCTTAAGCATCACTTCATCTTTCTTCAGATCAGTGGCATCCAGCAGCTGAAAGCCTTCGATCGGATCTATTTTCAGTGCCTGAAACAGGGCGTCCAGAAAGCTCTGGCCTCCCCCAATCACGATATCAATTCCCAGCACAGGGCCTTTCTCAAGCAGAATCTGAACCGTTTTCTCCGCAACCAGCGGATGGCCCGGTACAGCATAGACAACATCCCTATCTGCTGCTTTCGCCAGGAGAATATCGCAAATTTCCTCATATACCTCTTCAAAGCGGCTGTGCTTTTCGTATATACAATCAAATGATTGAAAAGCCATCCCTTCATCTTGAAGCTCCCGGATCACCGGGTGGTCCTCTGTCCTTAAATATACCGCCCCCTCAGCCTGAAGAGCTTTATAGACGCCAAAGGGCAGCTGTTCAAGGTCTCCCGCCCCAAGGCCGTAAATCGTAATCTTATTCATGTCAAATCATCTCCTGTTCCTGCCGGGCAGCAAATAGCCCAGCTTGCTTCCAAAAGGCAGCATGCTGATTTCTTCTTTTCTAAAAGTCTCTCCTTTTAAAGCTAAAAGCATGAATACAATTCCGCCTGTTGCAGCTGCACTTAAAGCTATAAGGCCGGCCGCAAGGCGCCCTTCCCCTGCCAAAGATCCTGCTGCCAGCAGGTAGGCCTTCAAATACAGCAGCATGACAGCAGCAGCAGTTCCGAGCCCCAGGATGAAGCGGCCCCGCACTAAAGGCTGCCGGAATAAGAAGCGGAGCCTGGCGAGCAGGACAAGCAGCACAACGGCGAGTGCTGCACATGCAGCAATAGCTGCTCCCATCGTCCCTGCAGCCGGCACAAGCAGAATGTTAAGGATATATTTTATCCCGAAGCCTCCAATAATCACTGCCGCCGGGAAAAAGGTGTGGCCCAGCCCCTGCAGAATGGCCGCCAGGGTCATGATGATCGAGGCAAAGAAAATGAACAGGCTCAGCACTGAGAGCACTTCTGATCCTTCCGCATTCTCAAACAGCATGATATTGACCGGCTTGATAATGGCCCATAATCCTAAGGCCGCACCTGTCCCAAAGAGCAGGCTGACACGGAGGGCTAGGCCTGCCTTTTCAGCAAGGAACTTCTGATTGTTTTTCAGCTTTTCAGCTGTGATGAGCGGAACAAGCGAAAGCGACATTGAGGTGGCAATAACGGTCCCAAGCTGTATGAGCGGCTGGCCCCTGTCATAAATCCCTTTCAGCTTCTTTGCCTCTTCAGCATCCAGCCCTGCCGATACAAGCAGGGAATACAGATTCAGAGAATCTGCCAGCTGAAGAAGGATAAGCAGCATAGAAGCCGCACTGATGGCCGCACCCTGGAGAGCGATGGTTTTCATCGTCTTCAGGACTGCTTTTCCACTCAGTTCAATACCCTCTGCCCCAGCTGCTTCCTTTTTTATCACACGCCAGAAAAAGGCGGACAGGATGACTGCAGAAGCAATGCCTCCTGTCACTGAACCGAAAATGGCCCCGCTGCCGGCTGTATATAGTGATGCTCCTTCTTTCATGAGGATGAACGCAGCAGCCAAAATGGTCGCCACACGGATGGCCTGCTCTCCCACCTGGGAAACAGCAGTCGGAAGCATGTCGCCCCGGCCCTGGAAATAACCCCTGAGAAGAGCTGTCGCCGGCAGAAGAAGGAAGGCTGGTGAAAGAGTCCTTAAAAGGATACCCAGCTTTGGATCTCCCATTTGCGAAGCAATCCAATCTGCCCCGGCAAACATTATCAAGAAAGCAGCCAGACCAGCGGCCAAAAGGAAAAGACCGGAGGCCGCCAGCAGCTGAAGAGCTTCTTTCCTGCTCTTTGCCTGTTCGGCATAAAGCTTTGAAATCACGACCGGAAAACCGTATGTAGACAGCACGATGGCAATCCCGTAAAAAGGATATACCTGCTGGTAAATATAAAAGCCGACATCCCCTACGATATTCTGGAAGGGGACTCTGTAAACTGCGCTCAAAACCTTTGTGATCAAAGCGGCAGCTGCAAGGATCAGGGCTCCTTTGAACAGATCTCCTGATTGATTAACGGGCTTCATTGCCCATCTCCTTCCAATAATGAATTCGAAAAGTATTATAGCATAACTATTGGCCGCAGGATGGGATGATAGCGCATTAACCTTGTTTCGTTATCCGTCTGTCATAAAACAAATAGCTTTGAAGCATTCATTTTCATTTTTCCCATAGAAAAAAGGCAGCCAGGCTGCCCCTTTTCATCTCTATAAGATTCAAAATTGGTATTAGGACTCCATCTGCCTTGCCAAGAATCCAGCTGCCGTTTCTACAGCCTTCTGTTCTACATCACCAAGCGAATCTTCCTTCGCATAAATGATGACTGCGCCTATCGGATCGCCATTGGCAATGATCGGACCGATTGTATAAGCAGAAAGGCTTTCCTCATTCCCATCCGCAAGGGCATACTCACCTTGAGTGTTGACGAGGACAGAAGTTCTGTCTTCCATTGTTTTTTCCAGCAGATCACTGATGTTTTTGTTCAGATAATCCTTTTTTGATCCGCCTGCCGTTGCGATAAATGTATCCCTGTCACAAATCAGGACCGGGTTTCCAAGGCTGTCATACAGAGCTTCTGCATATTCTTTTGCAAAATCGCTTAATTCGCTGATTGGCGAGTACTTCTTTAAGATGACTTCACCATCGCGGTCTACAAATATTTCCAGCGGGTCACCTTCACGAATTCGCAGTGTCCTGCGGATTTCCTTCGGGATTACTACACGACCCAAATCATCGATACGACGAACTATACCAGTTGCTTTCATCCTGCGTTGCCTCACTTTCATCTGATGATTTTTAGCAGGAGTAGATTTCTGCTTCCTTTTGTTGAAATCTTCTCCATGTTTGAACTTAGTATCTTTCATATGGAAAGTTCTATACACTTGCAAATATTTTTTCTCTCGGGTGATAACATTTCCTCAATAGGATAAACATTCCAGTATAAAAATCCTTACCATTTGAAATACCCTTGTCTACTCTAATTAAACACTTTTCTCATTTCATTTAGGTGACAGGAACTTTTCCATTACTTTACGATATTGGATTTTGCTGCTTCTTTTTGGCCTTATCTATTCCAAGAATCATATCATAGGCGGTGTTAAGCCATTTGTCTGTACTGTAACCCTTTGTCTGGATGACCATCTTCAGCTTCTTGCCTTCCATGCCGAGGCCGACCATCCGTCCATGTTTGGTGCTTTCCTGGAAGATTTTCTGTCCGTCAATCAGAGAGCTTGCCTCCTCTGACAAGAGAATCAGGACTTCAGCCTTGGACTGTTTGATGAGCTCTACACCGGCCTCCTGGGCATGGACCTTCATCTCGGCGACCCGGAACAGGTAAGCGACCTCATCCGGATAATCTCCGAACCTGTCTGTCATTTCTTCCTTCAGCCCTTCGACCTCATCCATCGAGTCGATGCCGCGGAACCTTTTATACATTTCAATCTTCTGGTTTCCATCCGCCAGATAAGCATCAGGGATGTAGGCATCGATTTCAAGATCGATTTCCACAGAAGGCTTTTTATATGTTTCCGGATTTTCCTTCCGTTCTTCTATCGCCTCTTTAAGCATCTGGGAATACAGGTCAAAGCCGACAGAATCGATGAATCCGTGCTGCTGAGAGCCGAGCAGATTGCCGGCACCCCTGATGGAAAGATCGCGCATCGCAATCTTAAATCCAGACCCCAGCTCCGTGAACTCCTTGATGGCCTGGAGGCGCTTTTCTGCCACTTCAGTCAGCACTTTATCCTTCCGGTAGGTGAAATACGCATAGGCAACTCTGTTTGAGCGGCCAACCCGCCCCCTCAGCTGGTACAGCTGGGAGAGCCCCATCCGGTCTGCATCAAATACGATCAAGGTGTTCACATTCGGGATATCGACTCCCGTTTCAATGATCGTTGTGCTGACAAGGACGTCCGCTTCTCCTTCAAGGAAGCTCAGCATAACTGATTCGAGCTCATTTTCAGTCATTTGGCCATGGGCGGCAACCACCTTGGCATCCGGGACAAGCATGGAGATTTCCTCTGCCTTCCGTTCGATGTCCTCAACCCTGTTATACAGGAAATATACCTGGCCGCCCCGCGCCATCTCCCGTTCGATGGCTTCACGGACAAGTCCGCCATTGTATTCCATTACATAGGTCTGGACCGGGAATCTGTTCTCCGGCGGTGTCTCGATGACAGACAAGTCTCTCACGCCGAGCATCGACATATGCAGGGTCCGGGGAATCGGCGTCGCAGTCAATGTCAGGACATCAACATTTGTTTTGAGCTGTTTGATCTTTTCTTTATGAGTGACGCCGAACCGCTGCTCTTCGTCAATGATGAGCAGCCCGAGGTCTTTATAAATGATTTCCTTTGAGAGCAGGCGATGGGTGCCGACAACAATATCAACGGTGCCGTTTTTAAGGCCCTTGACTGTCTCGGTCTGCTGCTTCTTTGTCCGGAAGCGGCTTAAGAGCCCGATCTCAACAGGGTATTCCTGGAACCTTTCTCTCATTGTCTGGTAGTGCTGCTGGGCAAGGATCGTTGTCGGCACAAGGATGGCCACCTGTTTGCCGTCCGCAATTGCCTTAAAGGCAGCCCTGATGGCCACCTCAGTTTTCCCGTAGCCAACATCGCCGCACAGGAGGCGGTCCATCGGCCGCTCTTTTTCCATATCCAGCTTGATTTCATGGATGGACCTCAGCTGATCCTCTGTTTCCTGGTAAGGGAAGGACAACTCGAATTCGCGCTGCATGTCCCCGTCAGGAGAGAATGCATAACCTTTCGACGCTTCCCTCTCGGCGTACAATTTGATCAGATCGTCCGCTATATCCTGAACAGAGCTTTCAACCTTCTTCTTGACACGCTTCCAGTCATTGCCGCCAAGCTTATAGATCTTCGGCTCTTTGCCTTCAGACCCTACATACTTCTGGACAAGATCAATCTGATCGACCGGAACATACAGCTGGTCGCTGCCTGAATAGCGGATATTCAGATAATCCTTATGAAGGCCATTGATTTCGAGTGTTTCAATGCCAAGATATTTGCCGATCCCGTGGTTCACATGGACAACATAATCGCCGATTTTAAGCTCTGAATAGCTTTTGATTCTTTCAGCATTCGAAAGCTTCTGCCTGCGCGGTGACCGCTTTGCTGTTTTCTTGTTGAAAAGCTCTTCTTCCGTGATGACGGCAATTTTCTGGATCGGCAGTTCAAAGCCTGTCTGCAGGCTTCCTTCCGTGATCTGGAACTTGCCCTTCAGCACTTCTTTATCAGGCTCGATGACAGCAGCCTCAATTTCATAGTCTGCCAAAACGCTTTGAAGCTTTTTGACCCGGGCCATGTCAGGGCCGAGGAACAAAACAGAGAAGCCGCTCTTCCTCCAGCGTTCCAGCTCGCTTTTCAGCACATTCAGCTGGCCGTGGAAGTTCTGCATCTGCCTGCAGGAGACATTGATGATATTCTGCGGATTCGTATTCGGGACATGCCTTAAAAATAGGGACATGTAAACGATCGGCTGATATGACCGGGCGATGAATTCCTTCAGGCTGTGGGAAATTTTGACGTCATGGACAATTTTTCCTTCGCCAAGCAGGCTTGTATACCATTCTGCCTCCTCTTTCTCAAGGGACTCATTCATCTCCTGGACCCTGCTGATTTCATCGATAAAAATAAGCCCATCCTGCGGAAGGTAATCTAGCAAACTATTATTGGATTCATAAGCATAGGAGAGGTATTTGAACATCTGCTCAGGCCTTTGCCTGTTCCGGAGCTGCTCCAGTTCATACCCGATATTCTGGGCCAGCAGCTCTTTTGCCTTCTCATCCTTCAGCTTCTTCAGACTGGCTGAAAGGCCTTTTTCCAGCTTCTCATATACCCTGTCATAATGCTCATCCTCAAAAGGATTCTCGGTTGCAGGGCCGATATGGACCTGCTTCAGCTTTTCTTTCGATCGCTGGTCTTCCAGGGAAAAAGAACGGATGCTGTCAATTTCGGTGTCAAACAGCTCAATCCTGATCGGATCCGCTTCGGTCAGCGGATAGATGTCCAGGATGCCGCCCCTGACGCTGAATTCTCCCGGGGATGACACCATATCAGTTCGGCTGTAGCCCATTTTGACAAACTCAAGAAGCTGCTCCTCTATTTCTATATCATCGCCAAGCTTTAATATCAGCTGGCGCTTCTTCCAAAGGGAAGGAGGCGGAAGCACCTTCCTCATCCCGGCCATAGGGATAATGACAATGCCGGTGCCCTTCCCGCTCCAATGGTTGAGCGCGTCGATTCTCTGCGCCCTCAGCTCGGGGCTTGCAATGCTGAGCTCCGATGCGATCAGTTCATTGGCGGGATAAAGATATACATCATCCTCGCCTATCAGATTGACAATATCATCATATAATTTCTGTGCTTGTAAAAGATTGTGAGTTACAACCAGCATAGGCTTTTTTGTCTGCTCATATATAGAGGCAAGGAAAAGCGTCCGTGCCGAGCCGGTCAATCCGGCCACCAGCTGCTCTTTCAGCCCCCCGTTCACTCCGGTGATGACTGTCTTGATATCATCCTGCCGGGTGAAAAGCTGTTTTAATCCTAGCATGGCAACCCCTCCTCTCGTCCTAAGTCGTTATGTGTGCATATGAAAACAGAAAAACGCTTTGGAGTGTCCGTCCAAAGCTTTTTAATGAATAAGGTAATCGTTCTGATGGTAATCAGGATTTCTTTCCAGTGATTCCTGGCAATCCTCGCAGATCGATGTTATGTGTATATCCCCGGATGACCCATAGAGAATCATATCCTGGCGTTCTTCTTCATTCAATTTATGGAACCCAAGGCTTTCTGCATGCATTGACAAGTTATCCAGCGTTCCCATCTTCATGCCGCAATGGCGGCAATGATAATGAAGTGCCATGCCTGTCCCTCCCTGTCTAACAATTGTTATTGCTAGTATTGCCCCGGGAAGGAATCTTATTCACTTACAGAGTGCAGCAGAAAACGCTAACTTAACTTTATCATATGTAAGACCAAATGAAATAATGAAAAGCTAAGATTGGTTATATTGATTCATGACCTCAAGGAAAGGCTTCCTGATCCAATCTATGCAGGCATCAGCCGAGCGGTCTGTCGCCTCATCCATGACCTTCTGCTCTTCTGCTGTAAAACGGCCGAGCACATAATCAGTCACCTTCATCCCGCCTTCAGGGCGCCCGATCCCGACGCGGATGCGGCTGAATTCCTGTGTGCCTGTGTGCGCAATTGTTGATTTGATGCCATTATGGCCGCCTGCGCTGCCCTTCTGCCTGAGCCGGATTTTCCCCGGCGGCAAATCAAGATCATCATAGATGACAGCCAGATCTTCTGTGTCAATATCATAATAGTCCATCAGCGGTCTGATCGATTCTCCTGACAGATTCATATATGTAAGCGGCTTTAGAAGAAATACCTTTTCTCCATCGACGCGCCCCATGCCGAACACACCCTTGAACTTTGCCTGGTCCAAAGGGATATTCAGCTTCCCGGACAGCCTGTCAATAACATCAAAGCCTATGTTATGCCTTGTTTTCTCATACTCTTTCCCTGGGTTCCCCAGCCCTACAAACAATTTCATGTCTTATTACCTCCGCCTATCAACGTAAGAAAAGGTCTGACCAGAGCGGGCCAGACCCTTTATTGTTTACTCTTCGTTTGCTTCAGTTTCCCGGCCTTCCTGATTCTCAGGGATGCCTGGCTCCTGCTCTTCGCCTGTGCTTATTTCCTCTTCCTGCCTTGGCGCAAGGATGGAAGCAATGACTGTTTCATCATCCGTATTGATCGTGAAGCCGCGGCCCGCTTTAATATCTGCGGCCGTAATGCTTTCTCCGACCTGGAGATCTGCTATGTTTACTTCTACGCTCTGCGGAATGTCATTCGGCTTGGCCGATACAGATAACTCATGGACAGGCTGCTGAAGGACTCCGCCGTCTTTAACGCCTGCCGCATCGCCGACCAGCTCGATCCTCACCTCTGCCGTGATTTCCTGCGACATATCAACCGCCCTGAAGTCCAGGTGGGTGATTTCATTTTTCAAAGGGTCCGCCTGATAGTCGCTCAGCACCACATCATGTTTTGTGCCTTCTACATCAAGAGAAAAAACAGCATTCCTGCCTGTTTCCCGGATTGTTTTGATAAAATCAGGGCCATTCAGGTAAATTGCTTTGCTTTCGATTTTATTCCCATAAACAACACCAGGAATATTCCCCTCATTGCGCAGCTGCGTCAGATTGGAATTGCGGAATTCTTTTCGTTCTTTGGCTTGAAGTACAGTGCTCATAAAAAACGTCCCCTTCCTCAATTTAAGGTGTAATTAAAATGAACCATGCAAATGGACTGCATACTTATCTTTTTAAAAATGCCCTAAATGGAGATGTTTTAAACACATTTGCCTGCAAGCTGTTTTATAACATGAGTATAGCATAAAAGGCTTGCCCTGCGGCAAGCCTCTTGTACTGCTGAATTAATCGAACAGAGTGCTGACAGACTGCTCCTCGTGGACGCGGATGATCGCTTCCCCGATAAGAGGGGCTACAGACAGCTCCCTGACTTTTGCGATTTTCTTTTCTTCAGGCAAAGCAATGGAGTTTGTGACAGCCAGTTCTTTAATATTTGAGTTCTGAATCCGCTCGATCGCCGGCCCTGACAGCACAGGATGTGTGCAGCACGCATAGACTTCCTTCGCGCCATTTTCAATCAGGGCGTTCGCAGCAAGGGTGATCGTGCCGGCCGTATCGATGATGTCATCGATAAGGATAGCAATCTTGCCGTCGATATTTCCGACGATATTCATGACTTCCGCCACATTCGGCTTAGGACGGCGCTTGTCGATGATGGCGATTGGAGCCTTCAGGCGCTCAGCAAGCTTGCGTGCGCGGGTTACTCCCCCATGGTCCGGTGATACGATGACAATATCGCCATCCAGATCTTTGTTTCCGAAATAATCGGCCAAAATCGGCACACCCATCAGATGGTCGATCGGGATATCGAAGAAGCCCTGGATTTGCGGCGCATGAAGATCCAGCGTGATGACACGCGTCGCCCCTGCCGTTTCAAGCAGGTTGGCTGCAAGCTTGGCCGTGATCGGTTCACGGGCTCTCGCCTTGCGGTCCTGGCGTGCATAGCCGTAGTAAGGCATAACAATGTTGATTGTCTTGGCAGAAGCCCTCTTCAGTGCGTCAATCATGATCAGAAGCTCCATCAAGTGCTCGTTTACAGGAGAGCTTGTGGACTGGATCACGAATACATCACAGCCCCTGATGCTTTCCTCGATGTTAATCTGGATCTCTCCATCACTAAAACGCGTAACAGAGCACTTTCCAAGCTCCACTCCGATAACCTTTGCAATTTCCGATGCCAGATCACGATTTGAATTCAGGGAAAACACCTTCAAGTTTGGATCTAAATACTGGTTCGACATGTTAACCTCCATTAGCTTTTTATCACTATTATTTCTTGTTATTAAGCTTGCTCACATAATCTTCTTTATTCGTCTGTCTTGCACGGGCCACTGCCAGCGCTTCTCCAGGCACATCTTCCGTGATGGTAGAGCCGGCCGCTACATACGCGCCTTTTCCGACCGTTACAGGTGCAACCAGATTGGAGTTGCAGCCAATGAATGCACCGTCTTCGATTTTTGTCAGGAATTTATTTTTTCCGTCATAATTGACTGTGATTGAGCCGCAGCCGAGGTTCACATCGCTTCCGACTTCCGCATCCCCAATATAACTGAGGTGGGAGGCCTTGCTTCCTTTGCCGAAAACAGACTTCTTAATTTCAACGAAATTGCCGACCTTCACTTCATCATGGATATCTGACTGAGGACGGATATGGGCAAACGGCCCAATCGCTACACCACTGCCGATGCTGCTGTCGTGGGCGACAGAATGCCTGATAACAGTGGTGTCCCCGATCGTACAGTCCTTGATTTCCGTGTTGGGGCCGATCACGCATTCTGAGCCGATCACCGCAGCCCCCTGGATGACTGTTCCCGGATAGATGACTGTATCCTGGCCAATCACCGCTTCAGGGCTGATATACGTCTGTTCAGGATCGATGAGCGACACACCGTTTCTCATATGCTTCTCATTTATGCGCCTTTTCATGATGCGTTCTGCCTGAGAAAGAGCAACACGGTCATTGACGCCCAGTGACTCATCGAAATCGCCTGTTGCGAAGGCTGATACCGTCTCACCTTCAGTTTTCAGGATTTCAATGACATCAGGCAGGTAATACTCTCCTTGGACATTGTCATTGCTGACATTGTTCAGGGCACGGAAAAGCGATGCGTTATCAAAGCAGTATGTACCTGTGTTGATTTCGGTGATGTTTCTCTCCTGCTCTGTCGCATCCTTATGCTCGACGATTTTCTCGACATGCCCCTCTTCATTCCGTACAATTCTTCCATATCCTGCAGGATCAGGAGCAATGGCAGTAAGGATGGTTGCTTTTGCACCAGTTTCCTCATGATGGCGGAAGAGCGACTCCATTGTTTCTGCCTTGATGAGTGGTGTATCCCCGCACACAACGATGGTCACACCCTCTTTTCCTTCAAGGGCATCCTTAGCCTGCATGACAGCATGGGCTGTGCCGAGCTGTTCCTCCTGAAGCGCATAGCTGCTTGCATCACCCAGCTGGGATTTGACAAGCTCGGCGCCATGCCCGATGATGGTGACGATTTTTTCTATATGAAGATTCGATACTTGATCCACAACATGCTGAACCATTGGTTTGCCGCAAACGGGATGAAGCACTTTATAAAGCTTTGACTTCATGCGTGTCCCTTGGCCTGCGGCTAAAATTACCGCGAAACGTGTAGACATTTACAGGCCTCCAATTTACCTTTTTATCCATTAAGAATATATCTCAAAAAGCCTTTCATTTCAAGGAATGTTGCCAAAGTACATATTTTTGTCATAAGGAAGATTTTCTGGGAAGGAAATTATTTGAGAAGGATGGTTTATACAGGGGTCTTACAGGGGAAAGGCAATAATAAGGAGCAGGCAGTGAAAATGGCCATAAAAAAGAGCCTGACTAATGAAGTAGGCCCTCGTTGCAATTATACTTAAGAAGCTCCGGCTTCTTCAAATTCAACTTCTAATTCGCCTAAGCGGTGATATTCTGCCAAAACAGCTTCTTGGATCTTGCCGCGCGTTCCGGAATTGATCGGGTGAGCGATATCACGGAACTCTCCATCAGGTGTACGTTTGCTTGGCATTGCGACAAATAGGCCATTATTGCCGTCAATGACACGGATATCATGAACAACAAACTCATGGTCTAAAGTAATTGAAGCAATTGCTCTCATCCGTCCATCTGTATTTACACGGCGCAATCTTACGTCAGTTACCTCCATTTGGTTCACCACCTTTACTAGTAAATAAATTCTAATTTTATTAATTCAACAAATTTTCCAATTCTCCTTCTTAAATGGGAATTTTTTTTTTGGGTTTTTTCCCGTGCTCTGGGGAAAAGGAAGCAAAAGGAGGCGCTTACAGCATGTGCGGACCTTCCACAGCAGTACAAACCACCTAAATTTACAGGTAATTCAGAAAATATTTTGAGGTAAAAAAAAGCCCCCGTTTTATTTAACGAGCGCTATTACTTCAATTTCAACCAGTGCATCTTTTGGCAGCCTTGCTACTTCCACACAGGAACGGGCCGGCTTGTGCTCTCCGAAATATTCTCCATACACTTCATTGATCTCCGCGAAGTCATTCATATCTTTGATGAAGACCGTCGCCTTTACGACCGTTTCCAGCGAAGCACCCGCTTCCTTCAGTACAGCCTGGAGGTTCTTGAACACTTGGTGCGTCTGCTCCTTGACATTGCCATCCACCATGATGCCTCCGGCAGTCAATGGAATCTGGCCTGAGCTGTAAAACATATTGTTTACGACAATTCCCTGTGAGTATGGTCCGATTGCAGCCGGAGCCATCTCTGTATGAACTTTTTTCATGGCTTCTCCCACCTTTATCCGTTCTTATGCCTGAAATAGTTTCCCTCTGTCACATTGATTTTCTTCTCTTTGACATCCACATCTGCAAGCTGGACAAGAGACAAATATTCATCAACAAGGCGTTCTTCAGCTTTTTCTGCTTCCACCAGGACCGCAATCCCGGCAACATGTGCCTTGAATTCCTCCAGCATGCTGATCATGCCGTTGACCGTACCGCCTGCTTTCATAAAATCATCGACAATCAGCACCTTCGATCCTTCTTCCAGGCTTCTTTTCGAAAGCACCATCGTCTGGATGCGCTTGGCTGACCCTGAAACATAGTTGATGCTCACTGTCGATCCTTCTGTCACCCTGCTGTCTCTCCTGACGATCACGACCGGCACATTTAAGTATGCCCCGACAGCGTAGGCAAGCGGGATCCCTTTTGTTGCCACGGTCATGACTACATCGATATCAGCATCGGCAAAAGCGGAGGCAAAGACTCTTCCCGCCTTCTGGACAATCGCCGGATCGCCGAGGATATCAGTCATATACAGGTAGCCTCCCGGCAGGAGCCTTTCGGGGCTAGCAATGACCTCACAAAGCCCGCTTATAAAAGGGCGTGCCTCATCATCGCTTACCTTTACAGAGTATTTCACTCCACCGGCTGCACCCGGCACTGTCTGAAGGGTGCCGATTCCCCGCTGTTCGAATGTCTCTTTTATAATGGCCAGGTCTTCGCTGATCGAAGATTTGGCAGAGCCGTAACGGTCGGCAAAAAAAGTGAGGGACACCAGCTGCCGGGGATGCTCCAGCAGATAATTCGTCATATCTATTAAGCGCTCGCTGCGGCGAAACTTCATCATTACGAAACCTCCGGAATCCGAATAATTAACGATAATATACCACTAATATACGGATTTAATCAAGCTTATGCTGATCACCCAGCATTCGTACCGCGAAGACCTGATCACAGAAGCCTTTCAGGCCGTTATAAATCCGGTGCATTCTTGAATCATGGTGAACAAGGCCGAACACCGTAGGCCCCGATCCGCTCATCAGCACAGCATCCGCTCCGAACCTTTTCATCTGATCTTTGATTTGTGCGACTTCAGGATAAAGATTGAGCGTCACATCTTCCAGTACATTCCCGACATTTTCGCATACGCTGCTGTAATCGCCATCCTTGATCGCCTCTACCATGCCCGCGGTATTCGGATGATGGATCCCTTTCAGATCGAGGCGCCTGTATACATCCGCAGTCGATACCCCGATGAATGGCTTCGCGAGGATCACCCAGCATGTCGGCGGTGCCGGCAGATGCTTAATCATTTCTCCCCGCCCCGTCGCCAGCGCAGTACCGCCATAGACACAGAAAGATACATCTGATCCTATTTCCGCTCCGATCTCTGCAAGCTCATCCAGTGAAAGGCCGAGCCCCCACAGCTTATTCAAGCCTCTCAGGGCTGCTGCTGCGTCGCTGCTGCCGCCGGCAAGCCCTGCCGCGACCGGAATGGTCTTTTCTATCGTAATGGCCACTCCCTGTTTTACCTTGAACCGCTCCTTCAGCAGGGATGCCGCCTGGTATGCGAGATTCCGCTGGTCATCAGGCACAAACCGGTTATGGGAAATGATCCTGATTTCGTCTTTTTTCAATTCAGTCAATTCAAGGCGGTCGGCGAGATCGATCGTCGTCATGATCATCTCCACCTCATGGTAGCCATCCGGCCGTTTATATAATACATCCAGCGATAAATTGATCTTAGCCGGCGCCTTTACTAAAAGCTTCAAAATACCCACCTACTTCTGCTCATTTCAACGTCTCAGTTTTTGTCCTATTTTACCACAAAACAGGGCTTGTAAGACGTTCGAATCAGACATTCTTCAACAAATAAGTAATTTTACCATGCGAATGGGAAAGAGAAAAGGCAGAATGAGCTGTCTGGAAGGGCCTTGGAGCCCCTTAGACGCAAAAAACCCGGGGGTTGCCCCCGGGCCCGCAAATGCAGCTGTTTGGTTTCAAGCTTGAAGCAGTGAACATCATTTTTTACTGAAGGAGGCTCTGCTGTGCTTTTTCTACCGCCAGTTTCACCATATTGCCGGCATCCTTCGCACGGATGCCTCCCCAGCCTTCCTTCTGGACAACATCATAGAAGCCGAGCTCTTTCGCCAGTTCTTCCTTGAATCCTTCTGACATGACGCCTTTTCTCCTGCTCAATGCAACATCCCCTTTTTAAGCATTGCGGTATTTTTATTGTAGGCGGCATCAAGCCTGCCCATGCAAACCTATATTTGACTGTTTCTGCGGGAGCAAATTAAAAAGCAGGGGCGGCAAAAATCGTTTTGCCGCCCCTGCTTTTTAGAAAAGGATATATATCAGCTTAAAGCCATATGTCCTGATGCGTCTTCGTAGAAGGTAATTTGAACCGTTTCTGTTAAAACATCTGCATAACTGTAAGATACGCGTTCGAATGCATTTTCATCCTGATCAAGTTCAATCACAAATACAGAGGGATATGTTTCTGCCAGCACGCCTGAACGTTCAATCGTTTTCCTGCGCCCGCCATTGGCTTTAAGCAAAAGCCTTTTCCCCAAATTTGAATCAAGAGCCTTTTTTATGTCCGTTAATGTTTTTGCCATTCGGTCCACCTCACTATGTAAAGTATATCACACTGACACAGTAGAGTCAAATAAAAACATAAATTATAACAGTCTTTAAAAAAGATTGTCAATATATTTTCGTCTACTTTTTATCCTATTTTTCAACATTTTTATCATTCCCTAAAATAAGCGAATTATGTGCCAAATATGAATAAGACAGGAAAACCTTGCTGCTTATCATTTGGGCAGCCTGAAAACAGAGCTGGCGAAAGCCTGTCCTGCCTGACTTAAGCAAATGCCATGACAGTGCCTGAACAAAAAAATAAGCCCGCTCTTATGCCGGCTTATTCCCCTTATTCCGCTCCTTTATTAAACGGCATGCCCGTCCGGAGCACACCTTTTGTCTCTATCCCGCCAAGCCCCTTTTCGCCTGTCAGCGTATTTCGGAGGACGTCCCATACATTAATCCGCTCCATAAAAGGCGTGAAACTGATTTTAGCCACAATATAGACGGGATCAAGGGCATGGATATTGACACGTGATGGCGAGCTTGCAAAATTGGCCCCTGCGTGGATCAGGGATTCGAAATGCGACTGGCAGGCCCCTGCAAATATGACCAGCTGATCCAGATGGGGAATCTTTCTCCGCGCTTCCCTGACCGTCTGGACAAAATGCTTGGAATGGCGGTAAGCATTGATATCGGTCACCTTGCCTTTGGCCTTTGAGTAGGCATCATGCCCTGTGATGACCAGGATATCCGGCCTGTAATAGTCGATGAGCTGGCCTATTTTACTCGGCATCTCTTTTTCATTGCAGTGAATCCCGGTTACCGGGACACCGATCTTCTCATATAGGGAAAGGCATTTCTTTAAATAGGACGGATCACCGTCCAGATGAAGCACCCTGCCCGGGATCTGAAAATAATTGAACGGCTTGCTGTATGCGCCGGTTGCTTCGTATTCCTGCTTCTGCTTCAGGAGGCTCACATCCTGCCTGAACAGATTATAAGACTGTTCCTCAAGGGACTGATACTGCCTTGACATCTTCATCCGCTCTGACTGGTTGATCACAATCAGATCTTCATAAGGCGCATCCGCTATCAGCCTGATATCCTCTCCATACAGAACCGCGAGCTTCCGGCCTTCTTCTTCACGTATATCGATCACCCGAAACATGATGTCACAGTTATATGAAACCCTTCCTACAATATCCATAAGGTTAATGCTCACTGGCGTCACTCCATTAAGCTCCTGTGCCGAGCTGGTCTAATCGCTTCTGGTTCTTTCATAAACTATGCAAATGCCCCTGCACATGTGCCTTCCGGGTGAATGGGCGGCAGCAGGCAAATAAAAAAAGAAGCCCGGCGATTTCCGGGCTCCTGCTCGTTAATTTTTAAAATGGGGATAAAGTTCATCGCTCAGGCGGCCAAACTCTCCGATTGAAAGGGTCTCCCCGCGTCTGGAAGGCTCAATGCCTGCTGTCTCCAATGCAGCAAGGATGGCCTCTTTTTTCTGCTTTCCTTCATGCAGCTGGCTTGTCAGGTTGTTGAGGATGGTCTTCCTTCTTTGAGCAAAGCTTGCCTTTGTCACCTGGAAAAAGAATGCCTCATCCTTCACCAGCACTGGAGGCTGCTCCCTCCTCGTCAGCCTGATCACGGCCGAGTCGACATTCGGCTGCGGAACAAATACAGTCTTGGGAACGATCATGACCGTTTCTGCTTCTGTATAGTACTGGACGGCAATTGAAAGCGATCCATAGTCCTTTGAGCCCGGCTTGGCCGAAATGCGGTCAGCCACTTCCTTCTGGAGCATGCAGACGATCCCGCGGATCGGCAGTTTTTCCTCCAGGAGCTTCATGATGATCGGAGTGGTCACATAATACGGGAGATTGGCAACCACCATCAGATCCTGGCCCGGTGCAAACCTTTCCTCGATTGTGGTTTTAACATCAGCCTTCAGGACATCCTGATGGATCACTTCAGCATTCGGATAAGGTGCGAGCGTTTCCTTCAGGATCGGAAGGAGCCTCTGGTCAATTTCAAAGGCGACCACTTTTTCGCTCCGCTTGGCCAGCTGCTCTGTGAGTGCCCCTATGCCGGGCCCGATCTCAATTGCTCCTGAACCTTCCCGAAGCTCGGCATGGTCGACGATCCGGTTCAGTATATTGGTGTCTATCAGGAAGTTCTGCCCCAGGCTCTTTTTAAAGCTAAAGCCGTATTTTTCAAGTATGGCACGTGTTCTAAGTGGTGTTGCGATATCTTTATGCATGGCGCTCCTCCTGGTCGATCGCTTCAATGGCAGATGCAAAGTCTTCTTTCGGGACCTGGAACATCATCAGTCTCTTATGAAGCTGTTTTCCGTTAGTATACCCAATCTTAAGAAGCCTTCCCAGCTTCTCCCTGCGCTCCCTCGCGCTGCTCCCGCCGATGAGGCCGGCCAGGATCAAATCTTCCTGGGTAATTTCCTCCCGGGCTGTTTCCTGCATAGTCTGGGCCTCCCGGAGTGCTTTCCTGATCGTCTCAGGGGAAGCGTGCTCGACCCCCAGGCCTCTGCCCGACTTCGGCAGTGCATCCGTCTTATCTATGAAAGCATGCTTGCAGCCAGGCACATGGCGGGTGATGCTATCACGGATCTTCTGGCCCGGAAAGTCCGGGTCCGTCAGAACGATGACACCCCTCTTGCTTTGAGCATGCTTGATTCTTTCCAGAGTTGCCGCATTGATGGCTGAACCGTTCGTTTCAATCGTGTCAGCATTGACTGCCCTCTTTATAGCCGTCGTATCATCCTTGCCTTCCACTACAATGATTTCTTTAATCTTCATTGGTCCTCCAAAATTAAAATGAAAAATTTGATAAAAACTTGAAACATTTTTGTAATCTGAATCGTCTAATAGTATGAGTAACAATAAAAACAATCCGTCTGTGTTTTATTATATATTACCGAATCGCCGGGAAAAAATCATTCCGCATTGCCAGACTCCGCTAAACCAAACAAAAAAACAGGAGAAATTCTTCCCCTGCATAAATCGTTTAGTCTAATATTTTGATTTTAACCGTCTTTCTTCCCCACCGGTATGCATCCGACTTGGAAGCAAAGAATACATCGATTTTATTGCCCTTAATGGCAGAGCCGGTATCGGCTGCCACTGCATACCCATATCCTTCGACATAGACTTTCGTGCCTAGCGGGATTACCCGCGGATCAACGGCGATGACTTTTATGCCTGGGTTTGATTTAAGATTGATCCCTGTAGCGGTTATGCCCGAGCATCCGCTGCAGCTTGGAGTATATGCAGTAGAGGAAACATACATCTCCCTGCCGGACTCGCTTGAGCCCGCTCCGCGGGAAACAGCAACCCTCTGCGCCATAACCTTCGTGCCGACAGCAACAATCTTATCCTTTTTCTCTTTTACTTTCTTTTCACTGAGCAATTTTCTGGATGTTTCTTTTCCGTTTTCCAAAACAACTTCATACTGCCTTGATAAAAGGCCTTCCTGCCCGTGGGAGACAACCTGTTCCTTCCCCTTGGCAAGGCTGGCGTCCTTCTTTGTAACCACGGCATAACTGATTGGTTCTTCCACTACATCGGTGACTTTTTCAACTCGAATGACATTGACAATGGCATTTTCCTTGACTGTCTCTTCTAGCTTTGGTTCAACACGGTCCATATTGTTTAGTGTAATTCCCTGCTGCGATAAAAAGTCAGCGACCGTAGTCGAAGTTGACCACATTTGTTGTTTCTTGCCGCCCTCAATGAGCGTCAACGCAAAAGCTTTTTCCACTTCTATCTTTAAATCGTCCTTAATTCCCTCATCCGGCTTCGGATTGACTTTATCATGCTCTGAAAGTGCAATATTCTGCTCCTTTAAAAGCCCGCCAACCGTATCCGCCGTTGTCCAAATCGTTTTCTTCCCGCTGCTGTCTGTCAGTTGAACCTGTTTTGCCGGCTCCCATACTACCTCTAAGCCGTCCTTTACCTTTGTGCTTCCCGAGGGAAACAGATAGTCTTCTGAGCGAAGGGATATTTCCAGATCATCGAATATATCTTGAACTGTATCTGCATGTGTTTTGATGACTTTGTCCTGGCCATTCATGGAAACTGCTACTGTTTTTTTCGTGGTTTCAAAAATCATGAACCCGGCAGCTGCCGAAAAAACTATTAAACTAGCAACCATGACGGTCAGTTTTTTCTTACTCAAAGACTTGGAAAACAGGTTTTTCATGTTCTCAATCGCGATGAAAAACGCCTCCTTTTCTCTTCGGAGTGATTATATAGAGTATCTTGCCGGCTGTCAACTCAAACACTTTTCTCTCATTTTGCTGCTTTCCTGGGCGGGAGGGGAAAACGTATTTCCTATTATGCAAAAAAAACAAGAGAAAGGAAAGAGAGACTTATCGACACGGTTATCCTATGATGAAAAGGAGGCGTGTAGAACTTTTAAGAATTGGACTTAATAGGGACAAGCTCCCCCATGAATCGACAAAAACGCTTAGCGGTTGATGCCGAATAATCTTTTTGCATTTTCCGTTGTCGCTTCTGCCACTTCTTTGAATGCCAGCCCTTTCAGTTCGGCAATCTGCTCAGCCACCAGCTTAACATAGGCAGGCTCATTCCTTTTTCCCCGGTAGGGATGCGGAGCAAGATAAGGGCAGTCGGTTTCAATCAATAGCTTTTCAAGAGGAACTGCCTCTGCGACTTCCTTCGGTTTTTTCGCATTTTTGAAGGTTACCGGGCCACCGAGAGAAATATAGAAATTCATATCAAGGCATTCCTTAGCCACTTCGACACTCCCGCTGTAGCAATGCATGATGCCGCCGACCTCTCCCGCTCCCTCTTCCCTCAGGATTTCCACAACATCAGCCGTTGCGTCCCGATTATGGATGACAATCGGCAGCTTAACTTTCTTCGCCATCCTGATCTGCCTTCTGAATACATCCTTCTGGACATCCTTCGGCGATTTATCCCAATGATAGTCAAGCCCCATCTCCCCGATTGCCACTACTTTTGGATGGGCAGCCAGCTCCTCGATCCAGGCCAGGTCCTCATCAGTCATATCAATAGCATCGACAGGATGCCAGCCGACACATGCAAAAATAAAATCATAGGCTTCTGCCAGCTCCATGGCTTTGGTGATTGTCGGGCGGTCAAAGCCGACAACCACCATATGGGAGACACCTTCTGCCTGCGCCCTCCCGATCACTTCTTCCAGATCTTCCTCAAACTGTTCGGCATTCAAATGTACATGCGTGTCGAATAACATAGAAAAACTCCTTACTAGAGTAAAATATTATATTTACATCTCTATTATTTCATTTATGTTACAAAATATCTTTCCTGGCCTTAAATGAAAGAAAACATAGGGCTGTCCGACGCTTATGAAACGCAAAACATCCCTATGTCCATTCTACTGGCTTATTTTACACGCGCTCCGTTTGGCAGCGACTCGGCAATAGTCGCAAGTGACAGCGCTCCGTCCTCGCTTCCGGCCAGGATCATGCCTTTTGAAAGCTCGCCCCGCAGCTTAACCGGCTTAAGGTTGGTCACACAGATAACCTTGCGGCCGACAAGCTCTTCCGGCTTATAGAATTTTGCAATACCGGAAACTACCTGCCTCTTTTCATACCCAAGATCAAGCTGAAGCTTTAGAAGCTTATCCGCTTTCTTAACCGGCTCAGCCGAAATGACTTCAGCTACCCGCAGGTCCAGCTTCATAAAATCATCAATTGTGATTTCCTCGCTGTCCGGCTTCTCAGGCACCTTCTTCTCTTCTGCTGCAGGAGCTGGTGCGCTTCCCTGCATTTTTTCTTTAATGTATTCCACTTCTTCTTTCATATCAAGCCTTGGGAAGATCGGGTCTCCTTTGACTACCTTCGTATTCTCCGGAATCAGGCCGAACGTCTCGAGGCTTTCCCATGATGTCAGCTCTTCTGTATTCACATTCAGCTGATTTAAGATTCCATCCGGCGTGCGTGTCAGGAAAGGCTTCAGCAATACGCCGGTCCTTCTCAGAGACTCAGCCAGGTGGAACATCACATTGCCCAGCTCTTCCTTGCGTGCTTCGTCCTTCGCAAGCACCCATGGCTGTGTTTCATCGATGTACTTGTTCGTCCTGCTCACAAGCTGCCACACAGATGAAAGGGCTACAGAGAATTCCATCTTTTCCATCGCTTCTTCATACTTGGCGACTGTTTCTTTGTTCATATCAAGCAGCTGCTTGTCAAACTCGCCTTCAGATCCTTGATAGGCAGGTATCGTTCCGTCAAAATACTTCTCGATCATTGCCACCGTACGGTTAAGCAGATTGCCCAGGTCATTTGCCAGGTCGAAATTGACCCTCTCAACAAATCCTTCCGGTGTAAAAACACCATCAGCGCCGAACGGCACTTCGCGAAGGAGGTAATAGCGGAGGGAATCCAGTCCGTAGCGGTCAATCAATGTAACAGGATCAACGACATTCCCTTTGGATTTGGACATTTTCCCATCCTTCATCAAAAGCCAGCCATGGGCAAATACCTTCTTTGGCAGCGGCAGATCCAGCGCCATCAGCATGATTGGCCAGTAGATCGTATGGAAACGGACAATTTCCTTGCCGACCAGATGGACATCCGCAGGCCAATAGTTCAGATATTTGGAGTCGTCTTCTGTTCCGTAGCCAAGGGCCGTAATATAGTTGGAAAGCGCATCGATCCATACATATACCACATGCTTTGGATTGTCCGGCACTTTTACGCCCCAGTCAAAGGTTGTCCTTGAAACAGCCAGGTCCTCAAGTCCAGGCTTGATGAAATTGTTGATCATTTCATTCTTGCGTGATTCAGGCTGGATGAAATGCGGATTTTCTTCATAATACTTAAGCAGCCTGTCTGCGTATTTGCTCACCTTGAAGAAATAGGATTCTTCCTTCACTTTATTGACAGGGCGTCCGCAGTCAGGGCAGTTGCCGTCAACCAGCTGGCGCTCTGTGAAGTATGATTCACAAGGCGTACAATACCAGCCTTCATATTCTCCCAAATAAATATCGCCCTGCTCAACCAGGCGGGCGAAAATCTTTTCAACCACCTGTTTGTGGCGATCCTGGGTCGTGCGGATGAAATCATCATAGGAGATGTCCAGCTTGCTCCACAGGTCCTTGATGCCATCGACGATCTCATCAACATACTCCTGCGGCGTTACGCCTTTTTCTTCAGCTTTCTGCTGAATTTTCTGTCCATGTTCATCCGTACCGGTCAAATACATTACATCATAGCCGCGCAGGCGCTTATAGCGGGCCATCGCATCTCCGGCCACTGTTGTGTAGGCATGGCCGATATGCAGATTTCCGCTCGGATAATAGATCGGGGTTGTAAGATAAAAGGTCTTCAATTTTCCTTCCATTGGTTTCCCTCCTGTTAATGTTCAGCAAAGTAAGAGCAAGCAAAAGAAACAAGCTCGTCCATCTATTTGACATGGCATCTCAGGCCCTGAATGCAAAAAATCCCGCCCTTTCCAGGACGAGAGCGAAAATCAGCCTAGCATGCCCGCAATCAAGCAAATTCACTATGTTTTCTATACTCGTCAGCATAGCCTCTTATACCCTCAAAATATACCTAAAAATATCAAATAGTGCAA
Organism: Bacillus sp. UMB0728; assembly: GCF_002858875.1. Taxonomy (NCBI): domain Bacteria; kingdom Bacillati; phylum Bacillota; class Bacilli; order Caryophanales; family Bacillaceae; genus Bacillus; species Bacillus sp. UMB0728. The sequence continues at coordinate 47,186 of NZ_PKLA01000013.1, forward strand.
CTAAGAAAGGCGGAAGCGGCTTGCCCAGAGCCGACAAGCATAAGACGCGGCAGAATAAAAGGCGTTCTTTGCCTTTAATTCTGCCGTGGCTTATGACTCGAGGCTCTAGCCGCTGGAGCTGGACATAAGAAAGGCGGAGGGCGCTTGCTCAGCCCCGACAAGCTTAAGACGAGCAGAGCGGAAGGTTGTTCTTTAACCTTCTGATCTGATTGGCTTAAGACTCGAGGGGCTAGCGCCCGGAGCTGG
>NZ_PKLA01000014.1:0-17357 GCF_002858875.1 Bacillus sp. UMB0728
TCCGCTCGACTTGCATGTATTAGGCACGCCGCCAGCGTTCGTCCTGAGCCAGGATCAAACTCTCCATATAAGAGTAAGATTTAGCTCTGATAAAAATAAGATTTACGTTGACGTTTTTTGTTCGTTCAGTTTTCAAAGAACAATCTCTATCACTTCTCTCGAAGCAACTTAATTAGTATATCACCGTCAGCAAACTAAGTCAACAACTTTTTGAAGGTTATTTTTTCTCGTTTGCGTCATTGTGACGACCTTTAATATAATATCACCATATTTCACTATCGTCAACAGTGAATATATAGTTTATCTTATTTTTATTCTGGTCAGCCTTTCAGGGTTTTTCGATCATCCATCCAGGCAAAAGCAAAGAACAGCCATCAGAATAGCTGTTCCAGCGTAAAGCCTTTTATAGAATCCAGGTCTGAATAGCAGCCAGGGCAAACACTCCAGGCAGTCCCAAAAAGCCCGAAACAGCTGTTGTTGCCAGATTAATAGGGACATATAAGCCAAACTGGCCTCCGAAAGCATTAAGAAAAAACAGGAACAGTGCTCCTATCAGAATTTTGATGACTCCCTGTCCCAAAAACTTAAGCGGCTTAAACGGAGCCCCTATAAATAGTAATAACAATATCAGCCCGCCCAAAATGGTTATTACCAGTATCGGTTCCATCCTCATCATCCTCTCCCATTAGCCTGTACTACTACAAATTTATGAGAAGAGAGATGAAAAAAGACCTGATTGCCCCTTGGTTCATCTAACAGATATCTTCCTGGCCTTTGCTTCCTTAAATAAATAAAAGTATTTAGCCTCCGCCAGCTTGGTTTGCGCCAAAACTTCCGCAGAAGGATCAAAGCTTTTTTCAAGCAGCCTTTTCTGGTTATACCATTCATCCTTCAAACTATTAAGCTGCATGAGAAGCTGTTCATCAAATTCATTGCGAAGCTTTCCTTTTTTACGGAAAAACATGTATACACCTCCTGCTTAAACCTCTCTTCTTCCCTCGAGTGCCTTGGAAAGCGTGACTTCATCTGCATATTCCAGATCTCCGCCCACCGGCAGACCATGGGCAATCCTTGTAATTTTGATACCGGATGGCTTAAGGAGGCGCGAAATGTACATCGCTGTCGCTTCCCCTTCAATATTTGGGTTGGTCGCCAGTATAACTTCTTCCACCGTCTCATCCTGCAGCCTTTTTAAAAGGTCAGGTATATTGATATCTTCCGGTCCTATTCCGTCCATCGGAGAAATAGCGCCGTGGAGAACGTGGTACAGGCCGTTGAATTCCTTCATTTTTTCCATGGCGATAACATCCTTAGGATCCTGCAGAACACAAATTACACTCCTGTCCCTGCGCTGATCCTCGCAGATATAACAGGGATCCTGATCGGTAATATGGCCGCACACCGAGCAGTAAGATAAATTTCGTTTGGCATTCACCAGCGCCTTAGCAAAATCAAGAACGGTGTCTTCCTTCATGCTAAGGACAAAAAAAGCCAGGCGAGCGGCTGTTTTCGGGCCGATCCCCGGCAGCTTCATAAAGCTGTCTATCAACTTAGATATCGGTTCAGGATAATGCATACTACTCCTCCTATATAGAAATGCGGAGGGCGCTTGCTCATCGGCGACAAGCATAAGACGAACTGGCCGAAAGGTTTGTTCTTTAACCTTTTGGCCAGTTTGGCTTATGACCTCGAGCCGATAGCGCCCGCAGCTGGACAATCAAGAAATGCGAAAGCGGCTTGCCCAGGGACGACAAGCATAAGGCAGCCTGGATGAAAGGTTTGCTCTTTAACCTTTTAGCCAGGCTGACTTATGACTCGAGTCCCTAGCCGCTGCAGCTGGACAAATCGAAATGCGGAGGGCGCTTGCTCATCGGCGTCACGCATAAGTTTCCTGCCGCCCTTTTGCCTGCCCCCATTCGTATTCACGCCTTTTTTGCTTTTTCAGGCATTTTTAAAGCGGAGATTAACTCCGCTTCGGCTTTTAAAACATTCCAGGCAGGTTCATTCCTTTTGTAAACTGCCCCATTGTATCATTTGTCAGATCATCAGCCTTTTTAAGGGCGTCATTTGTTGCTGCAAGTACGAGGTCCTGAAGCATATCGATATCTTCCGGATCTACTACTTCTTCTTTAATATTGACTTCAAGGACTTGCTTGTGTCCGGAAACGATGACTGTCACCATTCCGCCGCCTGCAGTACCTTCAATTCTTTTTTCCCCCAGCTCTTCCTGAGCCTCGGCCATTTTCTTCTGCATTTTCTGCATTTGCTTCATCATGTTTTGCATATTGCCCATTCCACGCATATTCTTTACCTCCAAATAGTTTTATTCTTTGATTTCGACTAAATCCCCGAACAGCTTTTGTGCTTCGGATACGACCAGGTCGTCTTCCGGGGCGCCAAGCCCGCTGCCTTCAGAAGGCTCATCGCGATGCCCGCTGTTCAGAAAACTGCCCCGTATCCGCTGCCACTGCTCTTCAGGCACCCCGACAACCTGTTTCCTTTGTCCGGTCAATTCCTGGATGGCCCCGGATATCGTTTCTATAAATTTAGCATTATCCATGGCCATTTGACAGTGTATTTCATATTTAAATTTAACGATGAACGCATCCGCTGAAGCAGCGACCGGCTCTGCTTCATTGAGCAGAGCGGCCTGGGACCGCATCTGGTTATGCACGAGCCTTCCCAGCATATCGCCCCATTTGCCTTTTACGGCATTCAGGTCATTTTTCGTAGCATTTTTCAGGATTTCATTAATTTTCCCTTCAGGCGCCTGGAATCCTTTTCTTGAGGTTCTCTGTGCCTGCTTCTTCTGGGCAGGCTCAGCCGCACCCGAAACGGTGACCCCATTTTTCTTCAGCTCAGCCAGCTCCTCTTGAAGCTGTTCGATTTTTCTCATGAGAGGTTCAATATCGGCAGCCGCCTTTTTCTCTGTACCCTCAAGCTGGCAGAGCTTCATGATGGCTACCTCAAGGAAAATCCTTGGATGGTTGGTCCAGCGCATTTCCTGCTGGGCTTTATTCAGAATTTCAATCAGGCTGTACAGCTGCTGAGGATCAATCTCTTCAGCCAATGCCTTGAATTCTTCATCAAGCATGACGCGTTCGAGCGACTCATCCAGTGAAGGAGCTGCCTTGTATAAAAGCATGTCCCTGTAATATAAGATGAAGTCCTCGATGAACCTGGAAGGATCCTTCCCCTGAAACAGGAGGGTCTCCAGTGCTTCCAGCGCACCTGCAGCATCTTTTTCCATAACGTTTCTGGACAGTTTATTCAGGAATCCCTGGGAAACGGCTCCTGTTACTGTGAGGGCATCCTCCGCCGTCACTTTGTCCTGGCTGAAGGATATCGCCTGATCAAGGAGGCTGAGAGCATCCCTCATCCCTCCCTCGGCAGCCCGGGCAACGATATGGAGGGCATTCTCTTCATACTGCACCCCGGTCTCATCCACTATCATTTTCATCCGGCCGACGATCGACTGTGCCGTTATGCGCTTGAAGTCAAAGCGCTGGCATCTTGAAATGATGGTGAGCGGAATCTTATGGGGTTCTGTTGTTGCAAGAATGAACATGACATGCTTCGGCGGCTCTTCAAGTGTTTTCAAAAGCGCATTGAAGGCGCCGATCGAGAGCATATGAACTTCATCGACGATATATACTTTATATTTGACTGCACTGGGTGCATATTTGACTTTGTCCCTAATATCCCGAATCTCTTCCACACCATTGTTGGAGGCCGCATCGATTTCAATCACGTCCGGTATGGAGCCATTCGTAATGCCAATGCAGGAATCACACTCATTGCAAGGCTCACTGATCGGAGCTCTTTCACAGTTGACGGTTTTGGCCAGTATTTTGGCCGCACTCGTCTTTCCCGTTCCCCTGGGCCCGGAAAATAAGTATGCATGAGAGGTTTTCTGCTGAAGCAGGGCGTTCTGCAATGTTTTGGTTACGTGTTCCTGCCCTACAACATCAATGAACTGCTGCGGACGCCAGACACGATATAATGCCTGGTAACTCATCTTCACGCCCCCTTCCTAACTGCTTTTCTATCTCTATTATACCGTATCAGTTCCTATTTTCCAAAAAGGATTGCAAATATCCGGAGGAGCAATTTTCCAGCTGGACCATGCATAAAAAAACCCACCCCTGACCGGGATGAGCTTTGCTTTTATAATTATAACTGCCGTGCACCTTCCGTCGACTGGCTCCCATAAGCGTTACTCAAGCAGTTAGCTCGGCCCAGGCAACCCTGCGGCACATGGGAGGGACCACTTAATGCTGCTTCCTTCCGGACCTGACATGGTTCATGGATTCCCATTGCGCAGGACCCGGGCGTCAACACCACTTACTTAAGGCAGGCCCTACAGGACACCAGCCTCAGGAAGGAGTTCAGCCTCGCTAGAGCGGATTGCGAGTACAGGGCACCGCTACCTCCCCGCTTAGCACGGCAAAATTGATACCATATTTGGCTGCGTCGTTTGTGACGCATAATCAGTATACTAAGTTTCGGACAAAATTGCAATGCCTATGGCCTGTCAATTCCTTCTTGCAGACCCAGCAGCTGTTTGCGCCGCCTTTTCTCTTCCTTTTTCCTTTCGCGCAGGGCCCGGAAGAAATCGGTCAGCAGGCTGCCGCATTCTTCTTCCAGCACCCCTGCTGATACCTCGCTCTGATGGTTGAACCTTTCATCCTGGAGCAGGTTCATGAATGTTCCCGCACAGCCGCCCTTTGGATCGGGCGCTCCATATACGACCCTGCTGATCCGGGAAAGGATGATGGCTCCTGAACACATGGCGCACGGCTCTAATGTGACATAGAGCACAGCATCTTCAAGCCTCCATGTCCCGAGCATCCCGCAGGCTTCCTCTATGGCAAGGAGTTCAGCATGTGCCACCGCATTCTGGTTCGACTCGCGGAGATTATGAGCGCGGCTGATTATCTTCCCGTCCAGGACCACAACGGCCCCGATCGGCACCTCCCCAAGCGCTCCTGCTTTTTTCGCTTCTTCTATTGCTTCCTTCATATAATAATCATCATTGTAAGTAATATTCATCTTTTTCCTACCATCCCTTATGTTTAAAAATATACCAAGGGTGTATATAGCCTTTAGTGCTCACAATAGACCCAAAGGAGAGAACTGACATGAAAGAATCATCTACAGCACTTTTAATTATAGATATGATCAATAATTTTGATTTTCCGGATGGTGAAATTTTAGCCGAAAAAGCTGAAAAAATCTCCCGCCCAATAAAAACACTAAAGGAAAAATGCGCTGCTGAAGCTGTTCCTGTCATCTATGTTAATGATCATTACAGCCTTTGGCAAGCCGACTTTGAAAAGATAGCCGATTACTGCCGGAATGAAAACAGCAGGGACATCATTGATTGCCTCTATCCTTCTGATGAAGACTACTTTTTAATCAAGCCGAAGCACTCCGCTTTTTACGGCACTGCCCTGAACACCCTGCTTCTTCAGTTAAACGTCAAAAATTTGATCATCACCGGTGTTGCCGGGAATATTTGTGTGCTTTTCACAGCGAATGACGCCTATATGAGAGAGTACAGCTTATATGTCCCTGAAAATTGCCTTGCTTCCAATGATGACCATGACAACGAAAATGCCCTGAAAATGATGAAGAACGTCCTCAATGCCCGCACAGAACCCTTCTCAGAGAAAAATAGCATTTCAGCCTGTTTCCCTTCATAGAATGATGGTAGCGTAATTTGCCATTAAGGGGGAAATGAATATGCAAATCCATATAGTGCGGGCCGGACAGTCCCTGACGGGGATCGCGCAGGCCTATGGCACGACGGCAGCCGATATTACACAGGCCAACGAATTGCCCAATCCTGACAGGCTTGTAGTGGGCCAGGCGCTGGTAATCCCGATTACAGGACGTTTCTACTGGGTCCAGCCGGGGGACACCTTGTCTGCCATTTCCCGGCGTACAGGGATCCCGGTTCAGGAAATAGCCAGCATCAACCGGATATCAGCATCCCAGCCTCTCCAGCCGGGCTTGCGCCTCTATCTGCCGCCCAGGCCAAAAACAGCAGCAGAGTTCAATGCCTATGTAGAACCAAGGGGGACATCGGTTGCACCTGCCCTTGAAGAAGGGGCGCGGGAGGCTGCACCTTACCTGACATACCTGGCGCCCTTCAGCTTCCAGGCTCTAAGGGATGGCGGCCTTAAAGAGCCGCTCCTCAACGACTTCCCTGCCATCGCCAGAGCGAATAATGTTGTACTGATGATGGTCATCACCAACCAGGAAAATGACCAGTTCAATGATGAGCTGGGCCGGATTCTCCTCAACGATATACCTGTACAGGATAAATTCCTGGACAATATAACCGCCACTGCCAAGAAGTACGGCTTCAGGGACATTCATTTTGATTTTGAATACTTGCGCCCAGAGGACCGGGAGGCATACAACCGTTTCTTACGTAAAGCAAAAGAACGATTCAGCCGGGAAGGATGGCTCATTTCTACCGCACTCGCGCCAAAGACAAGCGCAGAGCAGAAGGGCCGCTGGTATGAAGCCCATGATTATAAGGCACATGGGGAAATCGTGGATTTTGTGGTTATCATGACATATGAGTGGGGCTACAGCGGTGGCCCTGCCCAGGCTGTTTCCCCAATCGGCCCTGTCCGGGAAGTCCTTGAATATGCAGTAAGCGAGATGCCTTCCTCCAAGATCATGATGGGCCAGAATCTGTACGGCTATGACTGGACCCTTCCATTTGTCCAGGGTACCACCGCCAAAGCGCTGAGCCCGCAGCAGGCCATCGAGCTGGCAGCGGAGAAAAATGTCCCCATCCGCTATAATACTAAGTCGCAGGCCCCCCTGTTCAACTATACAGGCACCGACGGGAAGCGGCATGAGGTATGGTTTGAGGATGCAAGGTCGATCCAGGCCAAATTCGATCTTATTAAGGAACTGAATCTGAGAGGGATGAGCTACTGGAAGCTCGGCCTGTCCTTTCCCCAGAACTGGCTTTTGATTACAGATAATTTTAATGTTACAAAACGTGAGTAGCGAAGACATAATCTCCTGGGTGCAAGGAAGCTATGGGTCAGTCTGATCCATGGCTTTTTTATATTTTTTGCCTGCAGAAATTCCATATCCCTTCCACTGGATAGTGTGTTAAAATATTTTTTGTGTCGTTAAAAGTCGATTTAAAGGATAACTGGACATAGATAAATAAGAACAATAAGGAGGCCACACTGTGGGGGGGACACCTTTTATTACCGTTGAAGGCCCGATCGGCGTAGGGAAAACCTCGCTGGCAAAGGCCATTTCTGAGCATTTTCAATTTGCGCTGCTGAAAGAGATTGTAGATGAAAATCCTTTTCTCGGGAAGTTTTATGACAACATTGAGGAATGGAGCTTCCAGACGGAAATGTTTTTCCTGTGCAACCGCTATAAGCAGCTTGGGGACATCAATACACAATATTTAGCCAATAACAAGGCCGTTGTTGCCGATTACCATATTCTCAAGAACCTCGTTTTTGCCGAGAGGACACTGAGCCCGGCGGAATTCCAGAAATATGTGAAAATCTACGATATCCTGACGAATGATATGCCAAGGCCTAATGTCATCATCTACCTTCACGCAAGCCTCGAGACGCTCCTGCAGCGGATCAAGCTGCGGGGCAGGGAAATTGAAAAGAACATCAGCCCGCTTTATCTAGAGCAGCTGTCAATTGATTATGAGAACGCCATGAACCAGTTCACTGAACAGCACCCCGATATTCCGGTTCTGCGCTTCAGCGGCGATGATCTGGATTTTGTGAAAAACAAAGAAGATCTATCTCAAATTCTGGACAGCCTTTCCCTATCTTTAATTAAAGGAGCTTATCACCATGAATCTTAGGAATAAGTACGAAATTCCCGGAAATTCCGTGATTACCATTGCTGGTACGGTCGGGGTAGGGAAATCAACGATGACCAATGCACTTGCGGGTGCTCTGGGCTTTCGCACCTCATTTGAAAAAGTGGACACCAATCCTTATCTGGATAAATTCTACGCAGATTTCGACAGATGGAGCTTCCATCTGCAGATCTATTTCCTTGCCGAGCGCTTCAAGGAGCAGAAACGTATCTTTGAATATGGCGGCGGCTTTATCCAGGACCGTTCCATTTACGAAGATACCGGCATTTTCGCCAAGATGCACCATGAAAAAGGAACCATGTCGCAGGTGGACTATGAAACATACACAAGCCTGTTCGACGCGATGGTCATGACACCATACTTCCCTCATCCCGACCTGTTGATTTACCTGGAAGGATCCATTGAAGACATCTTATCCAGGATCCAGGAAAGAGGGCGCCCGATGGAGCAGCAGACACCTGTATCCTACTGGGAAGAAATGCACGAGCGCTATGAAAACTGGATCAACACATTCAATGCTTGCCCAGTCCTGCGCCTGAACATCAATGATTATGACCTGATGGCTGATGGCTCCTCCATTGAGCCTGTCATCGAAAAAATCTCAGTCTTTCTGAAGCAGTCCCAGCTGCTGAAAAAATAAACAGCATTATGCAGATACAAAATAAGCCCGGCATAAACGCCGGGCTTATTTTTTTACTTGAAGTCATATTCACTCTCAAGAACGACATAAAAAAGCCGCTGCAGGATGCAGCGGCTTTTTATGTATCTCCAATAGTTATGCGCTATGGTTGATTTTATAATGGAGGAGGTAGAGGGATTCGAACCCCCGCGCGGTGTTACCCGCCTGTCGGTTTTCAAGACCGATCCCTTCAGCCAGACTTGGGTATACCTCCGTATCGACAAGATTTATTCTATCAGCTATCCAATGTAAAGTCAACATTATTTCAAAAAAAATTAGGCGGGTTTTTCACCCGCCCAGATGGAGTGCTTTAAGCTTTGCCGATAACTTCTTTATTGCCCATATACGGTCTTAATACTTCCGGAATGATAACACTTCCGTCTTCCTGCTGGTAGTTTTCAAGGATAGCGGCGACCGTACGGCCGATCGCGAGGCCAGAGCCATTCAGTGTATGAAGATGCTCAGGCTTGCCCTTAGGCTCGCGGCGGAAACGGATGTTCGCACGGCGTGCCTGGAACGCTTCAAAATTACTGCAAGAAGAAATTTCGCGGTATGTCCCGTAGCTTGGGATCCATACTTCGATATCATATTTCTTCGCTGCTGTGAACCCGAGATCCCCTGTGCACATGCTGAGCACGCGGTACGGCAGTCCAAGCAGCTGCAGCACTTTTTCAGCGTGCCCGGTCAGCTTTTCCAGCTCATCATAAGAATCTTCAGGGCGGACAAACTTCACGAGCTCCACCTTATTGAATTGGTGCTGGCGGATCAGTCCCCTTGTATCACGGCCCGCAGAGCCGGCCTCAGAACGGAAGCATGCACTGAACGCAGCATAATTGATCGGAAGCTGTTCATTCGTGAGGATCTCATCTCTGTGCATGTTAGTAACAGGCACTTCTGCTGTCGGGATCAGGAAGTAGTCTTCACTTTCGATCAGGAAGGCATCTTCTTCAAACTTCGGCAGCTGCCCTGTGCCTGTCATGCTGGCACGGTTGACCATGTAAGGAGGAAGGACTTCCATATAGCCATGCTCTTCTGTATGAAGATCCAGCATGAAGTTGAATAAAGCGCGCTCTAAGCGGGCGCCAAGGCCTTTGTAGAATACAAAGCGGCTTCCTGTAACCTTGCCGGCCCTCTCAAAATCAAGGATGTCCAGGTCAGTGGCAACATCCCAGTGCGGCTTTGGCTCGAAGCTGAATTCGCGTACTTCGCCCCATTTCCTCGCCTCAACGTTGTCGTCTTCCGTCTCACCGACCGGAACGCTTTCATGCGGGATGTTCGGAATGCTCATCAAGAGGCTGTCCAGTGATTCTTCCACTGTGCGGAGCTCTTCATCAAATGCTTTAATCTTGTCGCCCACTTCCCTCATTTCTGCAATCAGGCTGTCGGCATCTTTCTTCTCACGCTTAAGGGCAGCTACCTGCTGGGAAACCTCATTCCTTCTGCTCTTCAGCTGCTCTGTTTCCATGATCAGCTCACGGCGCCTTACATCAAGGTCCTCGAACTTCCCAAGGTCGCCCAAGTCCTCCCCGCGGTGCTGGAGGCGGTTCTTTACTTCTTCAAAATTGCTTCGCAAGTATTTAATATCAAGCATGCTTCTTCCTCCTCTTTTCCATTCGATAGGCAATGGGCGGCACCCGAGAAAAACAAAAAACCCCCGTCCCAAAAAAGGGACGGGAGTTACCCGCGTTGCCACCCTAGTTGAAGGCAAAAATGCCTTCCACCTTAAATACATAACGGTTTTTAACCGAAAGCATTTACTCGCCCATGCAGGCTTTCCATGCTTTTGCTCAAGGACGGATTCACAGGGTCCCACCACCGGTTTCCACCAGCCACCGGCTCTCTATTGGAATGGGATTCCCGCTACTATTTCCTCTCAGTGCGTTTCGAATGTAATTTTATAATAATTTACTACAATTATGCGCTATTTGCAACCTATTATTCAAACTAAATTCGCTTGTGCTTCTTTCACCATTTCCACAAAATACGCTGTGAGACGGTGATCTTCCGTCAGCTCGGGATGGAATGAACAGCCAAGGAACTGACCTTCCCTTGCGGCCACAATGCGGCCGTCATGCTTCGCAAGCACTTCTACATTCTCGCCGGCCTGCAGGATATGCGGTGCGCGGATGAAGACCGCTTCAAAGTCTTCTGCCACTCCCGCAATATCAAGGGGCGCTTCAAAGCTCTCCCGCTGCCTTCCGAAAGAATTGCGCTCCACCTCGACATCCATGACGCCGATATGCGGTTCTGCATAGCCGGCAACTGTCTTCGCCAGCAAAATGAGGCCTGCGCATGTTCCGAACATCGGTTTTCCTGATTGGGAAAATGTGCGAAGCTCTTCCATGAAATCATATTTATCAATCAGGCGGCGCATCGTTGTGCTTTCGCCGCCCGGAATGATCAGTCCGTCCACTTCCGCAAGCTGCTCTCTCCGCTTAATGACGACTGCCTCCGCTCCGCAGGCTTCAATGGAGCGGACATGCTCCCTGACAGCCCCCTGAAGGCCCAATACGCCTACTTTAACCATGTTCATTCTCCTTACCAACCGCGCTCCTGCATACGAGCTTCAGGAGCCAGTGATGAGATTTCAATGCCTTTCATCGGTGTTCCAAGTTCTTTTGACAATTCAGCAATCAGCTTGTAATCCTGATAATGTGTAGTCGCCTCAACGATCGCTCTCGCAAACTTGGCTGGGTTGTCGGACTTGAAGATCCCTGATCCAACGAATACGCCGTCTGCGCCAAGCTCCATCATCAAAGCAGCATCCGCAGGTGTCGCAACGCCGCCTGCAGCGAAGTTAACGACCGGAAGGCGGCCAAGTTCCTTAATTTCCAGAAGAAGCTCGTAAGGGGCTCCGAGAAGCTTAGCTTCAGTCATCAGCTCATCCAGGTTCATGCCGACAACCTTGCGCACCTGTGCATTCACCTTGCGGATATGTCGCACCGCTTCAACGATATTGCCTGTTCCCGGCTCGCCTTTAGTGCGGAGCATCGCAGCTCCTTCACCGATCCTGCGGGCAGCTTCGCCAAGGTCGCGGCATCCGCATACAAATGGAACTGTAAAGTCCCTTTTATTTAAATGATACTCTTCATCAGCGGGAGTGAGCACTTCACTCTCATCTATATAGTCAACGCCCATTGCTTCTAATACACGGGCTTCCACGATATGGCCAATTCTGCCTTTAGCCATAACAGGAATCGTTACAGCATTCATGACTTCCTCAACAATGCGGGGGTCTGCCATCCTGGCCACACCGCCGGCAGCTCGGATATCGGATGGAACCCGCTCCAGTGCCATAACTGCGACTGCGCCGGCCTCTTCAGCAATCTTAGCCTGCTCAGCGTTGACAACGTCCATGATTACGCCGCCCTTTTGCATTTCTGCCATTCCGCGCTTTACTCGATCTGTACCTGTCTTCACTATAAAATCCCCCTTCTGTAATACCATCTGCTTTTAATAGGCAAAATACCCATTAATTTATAGGAAAATATATTAATTCGATAGGAATTCGTCCAGTTCCCCTAATGAAAATAAACAATAAAAAAGGTCCCCTGTCAAGACAAGGAACCCTTTTTTATCAGACTCTTCCGGAATTTCATCTTCTTCCGATATAGCCATGGCCATTATAAAAATTAGAACCAGCCTTTTACAGTTGAAGAAACGCTGCCCCAAAGATCTCCGAAAAAGCCGCCGATTCCGCGCATCATCAGCACGAACCAGTTCGCCTTTTCCACACTTTCGGCCGCCACGACATCAACCTGGATGCCGCCTTTCCCAGAAAGGAAATCAAGGCCGTTTTCTTTCTCTGACTTCAATGTCAGGTATCCGACCTTTTCGCCTTTCTTGACAGGCGCCGTCAGATTGCCGTCTTTATCCAGCTTGTCTTTATCTAGGACAAGCTCTGGCTTATAGTTTTCCTTCTCGCCATTCTTCACGACAAGCTCGATAGCATCCTTAGCCTGTATTTTCACGCTGTCTTCCTTGCCTTTAGTGACAGGCAAAGTCTTCTGGCCTTTTACCTGATAGTTCTTTGAAACAATTTCTTCTTTGGAAAAATTGCTGAAAGCATAATCAAGCATTTTTCTTGTTTCATCAAAACGGGATTTATAAGAACCGGAATTTCCTTCACCCTTGGCATTCATCACCACAGTGATATAGCGGTTGCCATCGCGTGTAGCGGTACCAGTGAAACAGTAGCCGGCAAAATCGGTAGTTCCCGTCTTAAGACCGTCCACTCCCTCATAGCCAAAAACAAGGCTTGGAAGCATCCAATTCCAGTTATCCATCTTGATTTCATCATCAGTGCCTTCTCTGAAGTTTTTAGTCGGAATGCTGGTCGTCTCCAGTATTTCCGGATAGTCATGCAGCAGGCGCTGAGCCAGTTTGGCAGTTGCACGGGCAGACATGACATTCTCATCTTCCGCTCCGCCTACCTGGTGGGAACCTTTCAAGTCACGGTTATTCAAACCGGTTGAATTGACAAATTTATAATCCTTCAGGCCCAATTCCTCGGCCTTATCATTCATCATTTTCACAAAATTGCTTTCAGAACCGGCAATTGTCTCCGCAATGGCAATTGTTGCGCCATTGGCAGAGTAAATGGACATAGCTTCATATAACTCTCTGATATTATATTTTCCATCTCTTCTTAAAGGGACATTAGACAGTGCTCTATCCTGTGAAACCTTCCAAACATATTCACTGACTGCATACTCCTGATCCCATTTGACTTTCCCTTCTTTAATGGCCTCAAGCAGCAGGTATTCTGTCATGATCTTTGTCATACTCGCAATGCCAAGCACTTTATCCGCATTTTTCGAATAAAGGACTTTGCCTGTCTCGGCCTCTACTACAATTGCAGCATCCGCGTTGATATTCAGAACATCCTCTGCACTCGCCTTATTCAGGCCGGGAAAAAGGCCTATCACCATCATACAAACAAGGAAACTAGCAACATACTTCCGATAAAAATGTTTTTTCACTGTAATGCCCTCCAACCTTTATATACACCTTCGTTATTTTAACATATCTGTTTCTGAAAACATAGACAGAGTAAATACCCATTAATTGGAGTGGGAAATATCTAGTCCATTTGATGTGCAGGCTAAAAATGGATAGCTAATGCTGACGGGTGCCTGGCACCCTCAATGAGCATAAAAATAAGCCCCAGGATAAAAACCCTGGGACCCTGTATCTGCCAGTGCATCTGCAGCCGGTGCTCCGGCATGGCTGTTTATGATAAAGAATAGTTCGGAGCTTCTTTTGTGATCTGCACATCATGCGGATGGCTTTCACGGAGCCCGGCGCCGGTCATTCTGATGAACTGCGCCTTTTCTCTCAAGTCGGTCAGATCCTTGCTTCCACAATAGCCCATGCCTGAGCGGATCCCCCCGACCAGCTGGTAAATCGTATCGGATAACGGCCCTTTGTATGGAAGCCTGCCTTCAATTCCCTCCGGAACGAACTTTTTGTTGTCTTCCTGGAAATAACGGTCCTTTGAGCCCTTTTCCATTGCTCCAACAGATCCCATTCCGCGGTAGACCTTGAAGCGCCGTCCCTGGAAGATTTCCGTTTCGCCCGGGCTTTCGGAGACACCTGCGAGCAGGCTTCCGAGCATAACGGCATGTCCGCCGGCAGCCAGGGACTTGACGATATCACCTGAGTACTTGATGCCCCCGTCGGCAATGATTGCTTTGCCGTGCTTCCTGGCCTCTGTTGCACAGTCATAAACCGCTGTGATCTGCGGTACGCCGACTCCGGCAACAACCCTTGTCGTACAGATGGATCCAGGTCCGATGCCGACTTTTACTACATCGGCTCCTGCTTCGATCAAATCTTTAGTAGCTTCAGCAGTTGCAACATTTCCAGCGATGATGGCCACCTCCGGGTAAGCCTCCCTGATCTGCTTGACTGTATCCATAACCCCTTTTGAATGTCCGTGCGCCGTATCAACCACAAGGACGTCCACACTTGCCTTCACAAGCATTTCAACCCTTTTCATCGTATCCTTTGTCACACCGACGGCTGCGCCTGCAAGGAGCCTTCCCTGGCGATCCTTGGCTGAGTTCGGGAATTCAATCACTTTTTCAATATCCTTAATGGTGATCAGCCCTTTAAGTACACCCTCCTGATCAACGAGCGGAAGCTTTTCAATTTTATATTTCTGCAAAATGCTCTCGGCTTCTTCCAGTGTCGTTCCCACCGGTGCCGTTACGAGATTTTCTTTTGTCATGACATCTGAAATTTTGATCGAGTAGTCTTGGATGAAACGAAGATCACGGTTTGTAATGATGCCCACCAATTTCTGTTCATCGTTATTATTGACGATTGGGACACCTGAGATGCGGTACTTGCCCATTAGATGCTCAGCATCGAAAACCTGCTGGTCGGGCGTGAGGAAGAATGGATCTGTAATAACGCCGCTTTCGGAGCGCTTGACTTTGTCAACCTGGTCAGCCTGCTGCTCGATGGACATATTCTTGTGGATGATTCCGAGGCCCCCGGCCCTTGCCATGGCAATTGCCATTTCTGCCTCTGTTACTGTGTCCATGCCGGCTGAGATGATCGGGATATTCAGGCGGACCTTGTCTGTCAGGTCTACATGAAGCTGTACATCTTTCGGAAGCACTTCTGATCTTGCCGGAACCAATAACACATCATCAAATGTTAATCCTTCTTTAACAAACTTGCTTTCCCACATCTTTTTAGCCCCCATTTACTCGAAAATATTATTAGTAGGTTATCAATTGGACAAAATACTGTCAAGAACAGATTGATATGTTCGATTTTTCAAAAAATTAAAAAGAGGTAAAAAGGATGACCTATACATACAAAGGCTGGAGTTCCTATTCTGTCTTCTTTTCGGCAGAAACTACCCAGGCCTATTTAAAAAAATGCTATACAAGGCATGGCATAGACCAGCCTGAAGCGAAGAGCTATGAGAACTGCTATCCTTTTATTTACTATCTGGAACATGGAAAGATATATTATGAACAGGCAGCCAAATCCCCGCTGCTGATACAGCCTATCATGCTTTTCTATGGGCTCGTTCATCTAATCAAGGCATCCATCCTGACGGCCGATCCAAACTACCCTGAAACCACCTCCGTCCTTGCTCACGGAGTTTCAACAAGAAAAAGAAAAAAGCAGCAGTACAGCTTTTTTGAGGACGAAGTAAAATTTCAGAAAACCGGACTGTTTCCCTTTATGGCTGATAAGCTGTTTCACATGAAACATATGGAAGGCGACAAAATTGAGATGGGAGAGCTTTTTAAATACATTCCTGAATTAAATGGGCTTTTTCAGCAGACAGAGGGGACCCCTACCTTTGCCGGCGCAGAACTGGCAAAAGGCCTTCTTACAATGCCGGCTTCAATTCTTGATCAATTCCATATGACAGAAGAAAGGTTTATTGACTATTTCAACTCGAAGGGCGGCTATAAAATCGAGTCCGCTGAACGGGGAGAAAGAGGCATGGTTACTTTCTCATGCGGCTCGCTGCCGCCTCAAGATATTAGACCGCTTAAGTTCAATATCCATGATGTCAGCCTATCTTTTCCCCTTACGAAAGGAGACCTTGTCAGCTTCCCGGAACTGCTTCTTCATTATCTTCTGCTGTACAATCTCAGCATGATCGCCCGTTATGAAACTGAATGGTGGAGCGAGCTGATGAAGATGATGCCGAATAAGGATTATCCCTTCATCCATTCTTTTTTAGAGATTACTTTGAAGAAGGGCCCTTATTTGGTTTACCAGTACTTAATTGGGCAGAAGTAGTTATTGGTGCCGGATGAGGATCTTGTGAGTTAGTAGTTAGGGGCGGAACTTGGTGTTGAAGTTGGGATGAGGGCAGCGTGAGGGCGGCGTTATGAGGCGGTTGGCTTCGGAAGGCTGTTCGTGGAGCGGCGGGAATATACGTTGAAATAGATGGGATGAGGCTGTTAACAGCGTTTTGGATATGAGGTTATTTTGAAGGCAGAACTTTGGAGTGGGTTTTAGCTGGTGGGCTGGTAGGCTGTTGAGTTTCTGAGCTGTTGGACGATGGTTTGATTGGCACATGATGTATTTGCTTATATTTAGTTTGCTGGGGGGCTTTATCTGGTATTTAAGGCTAATGGTAAATTAAATGGGGGAGTCGGTAAATTAATCAGCCAATTGATTAAATAAATCGCCAAGTTGGTAGATTATCGGACGAATTAATTAAATTCTTGGCTTAAGCAGCCGTTCTCCCCAAAAATTCAAAGCATAGTAATGTCCCTTTGTCCATCCGGCAGGCTTTTTCCGGGAACATCGGGAATCTAGCGGCAGGCTATGGCTGTTTTGAGGCAAATGGTAAAATAAGTGCCGAAGTTGGTAAATTATCCGGCCAATTGATTAAATAAACCGCCAAGTTGGTAGATTATCGGACCAATTGATTAAATTCGCAACCAAAGCAGCTGCTCTCCCCATCATTCTAATCAAAAACCCTGCTCATCTGCCCACACCGGCCACTAATTTCCGCTCAAGAACCCTTTTCTTATTAAAACCTTCTCCATTTCACTAAGAAAACACAAAAAAAGAACAGTCTCACAGACTGTTCTTCGTTTGCCCGGCAGCGTCCTACTCTCACAGGGGGAGAGCCCCCAACTACCATCGGCGCTGAGAAGCTTAACTTCCGTGTTCGGTATGGGAACGGGTGTGACCTTCTCGCTATCGCCACCAGACTATTTAGATGAGGTTTTGTTCCCTCAAAACTAGATAATGCAGAAGAAGAATTACAAAGCAATCAAATGTGGTTAAGTCCTCGATCTA
>NZ_PKLA01000015.1:0-9167 GCF_002858875.1 Bacillus sp. UMB0728
GAAGAAAGGCGGAGGGCGCTTGCTCAGCCCCGACAAGCTTAAGACGGGCAGAGCGGAAGGTTGTTCTTTAACCTTCTGATCTGATTGGCTTAAGACTCGAGGGGCTAGCGCCCGGAGCTGGACATGAAGAAAAGCGGAGGCGGCTTGCCCAGGTCTGAAGCTCCCCCTTCCATCCCCAAAAATCCGGAACCAAGCACGAAGTATGTATTATGAAGCGTTTCGACATTATTGTAGAATTTTGTCGAATGATGTTATCATAGTATAAATTTATACTCTTAATTCAAAATAATCTTCAGAACAGCTCTATGCCAAAAATGTGTCTCTCCAGCCACAAAACCCTGATATAGCAACTTTCTTCATCGCCTAAAAATTTCTAAAAAAATTTGATTTAAAAGTAATTGACGGATTTGGGAATGGCTGGTATTATGTAATCTATAAGAATTTTGTCGAATAATGACGAATCTATAGATAGAGAAAAAGAAAATAGTGGAGATATGAGAGGAGATTTTTAATATGAAATCTACAGGTATTGTTCGTAAAGTTGATGAGCTGGGACGCGTAGTTATTCCGATTGAGTTAAGACGTACACTTGGCATCGCCGAAAAGGACGCTCTTGAAATCTATGTTGATGATGAGCGCATCATCTTGAAAAAATATAAGCCAAACATGACTTGCCAGGTTACCGGCGAAGTCTCTGATGATAACATCACACTTGCAGGCGGCAAGCTGATCCTGAGCCGTGACGGTGCAGAGCAGCTGCTGAAAGAAATCCAAAGCACATTTGAAACTGCAAAATAATAAAAGTATAGTCACTTGCGCTCTGTGTAAGTGTAATACTTTTTGATACTATATGAAAAGAAAAAAGCTTCCATATACCGGAAGCTTTTTTCTATTGCTCAATATGATAGGCGCTGTAAACTTCTCTTTTATTCAGGCTCCTATCCTTCGCTGTCTGCTTAATGGCATCCTTGGAGCTCATTTCGTTCACAGATATATAGTGCTTCACATGCTCTTCAACGGAAAGCTGCTCCCACCACATATCTTCTTCCGCTGATTCTCCCTCCGGGTTCCCCTCCAGGATAATACAGAATTCTCCTCTGACTTCATCAGATTCTGCCCATTCCGCCAGCTCTGAAAGGCTGCCCCGAATGAATTCTTCATATCTCTTTGTAAGCTCCCGGCATAGAACGGCCTGGCGTTCGCCCAACTGCCCGCTCATCAGCTGCAGTGTTTCCTTCAGGCGATGCGGGGATTCATACAGGATAATGGTTGCATCCATTTTAGCGAGCTTTTCCAGCTCCTGCTTTTTTTCTTTTTTCTGTCTGTTCAGGAAACCATAGAAATAAAAAGGCTGCGAGGCAATGCCTGAAGCAATGAGAGCCGTCAGTGCAGCATTTGCCCCTGGAAGCGGAACAACAGTCAGCTGGTGTTCAAGCGCCTTTACGACCAGGTCATAGCCCGGATCCGAGATAGTCGGCATCCCGGCATCACTCACCACGGCAACCGCTGATCCCTCTTCAAGCATCTGAATGATCTTTTCACCGCTATGGCCTTTATTATGCTCGTGATAGCTGATGACAGGCGTTTCTATTTCAAAATAATTGCAAAGCTTCTTTGTATTACGTGTATCCTCAGCTGCAATATAATCAGCCTCTTTCAGCATCCGCACGGCCCGGAAGCTCATATCCTCCAGGTTTCCAATCGGCGTCGGCACCAAATAAAGCGTACCCTTCTTATAATCATTGCTAAAGCTCTTTTGCTGCCACATCCAAATCACCTGTTTCCTTCATTAGAAAGTCTTCTTTCTTTTTTCTGCTTAACTGCTTGAATTGATATTCTGCCCTCATCGCTTCAGTTTTTCCTGAAAAGACCTGATGGTAGACTAGCACAACCGGTCCCCGCCCCCTTGTATATTTAGCCGCCTTCCCTTCATTATGAAGCCTGACCCGCCTGTCGAGATCATTGGTGTAGCCGGCATAGAGGCTGCCATCTCTGCATTTTAAAACATAGAAGTAATGTGCATCATTTTCCATATAACATCTCACTGATTTCCGGTGTATATTCATGATCTTTATTATAGATATAAAGCGGCGGCAGCACCTTCAAATCCGGGCTCCCCTGCTTGACCCCTTCAACAAGGAGCATATTGGCTTCTTTGCCCTGTTTCGGATAAACAAACTGGAGACGCTTCGGCTCAAGCTTATACTGCCTCATCAGAGTGACCATATCAAGGAGCCTTCCTGGCCTGTGGACAAAAGCCGCCTTTCCTCCCTGTTTCAGCAGCTGGCTTGAGACGCGCACCACATCCTCCAGTGTGCACAGAATCTCATGCCTGGCAATGGCAAGATGTTCATTGGCATTGATCTGATCTTTGGCTGGGGTAAGGAAATAAGGCGGATTGCATGTTACAATATCATACTTCCCGTGCCCAAGCAGGGCCGGCATCTCCTTGATATCCCCATGAATCATTTTAATCCTGTCTTCAAGCCCATTGTACTCTATGCTTCTCACAGCCATATCATGGAGCCTCTCCTGGATTTCCACACCGGTGATCGACCCTTTTGTCCGGCTGCTCAAAAACAGCGGGATTACACCATTCCCGCTGCACAGATCAATCAGGTTCCCTTTCTGGATCGGCACATAAGAAAACCTCGCCAGCAGGACTGCATCCAGGGAAAAAGAAAACACAGACGGGCTCTGGATGATGCGCAGCTTTTCAGCAAGCAGATAATCCAGCCGCTCATCCCCTTTTAAATTCAGCATACAATTTCCTCCGATAAACATTGTAAAAAGAGCCTTCCCGGCAAAAGGAAGGCTTACATTATTTCTTATTAAGGAAGGAAAGGCAGAAAAGGCAATCCCCTTCTTTGCGCGGGCTCCCAAAATGCAGATTGCAAATATGGAAACCTTCCTGGTAAAGCCTTGCAAGATTGTCATAGCCTTCACCAATATCGATGACTTTATCATCCTGCTGAGGCTTGCTTTTCCCTTTCTTGTCTTTCTTCCTGTTGGACTGTTGCTCTGCCGTTGTTTCCAGCCGGCGCCTTAAATGGTCATTCTCCAGCTTCAGGGAATTATTCTCCTCAAGTATCTCTGCCAGATGCTGTTTAAGCTCGCCAAGCTGTGTATACAGTTGTCCGATTTGGGTTTCCATATTGATCACGGAGTCAAAAATTTCTTTTTTATCCACGCGTTCCACCTCATTAATCTGTGGATTGTACCGAAACAGCACCTTCTGTCAGCACTTCGTCCAGCGTATATTCAAGGACACGCTCCTGGTCTCTCACTTCCACTTGCAGAACGCGTTCTAAAATATTGAGCCCAACCACTTTGCCGCGGCCCTGTGGAGTATTGATGACCGCTCCTATATCCGGCAGCTGCTCTTTCGCAGACTCATACTCATCATTCTCGTACTTCAGGCAGCACATGAGACGTCCGCACAGTCCGGATATTTTCGTTGGGTTAAGGGAAAGGTTCTGGTCCTTTGCCATCTTGATCGACACCGGATCAAAATCCCCCAGGAAGGTAGAACAGCAAAGCATCCTACCGCATGGTCCTATGCCACCGAGCATCTTAGCTTCGTCCCGAACACCAATTTGGCGCAATTCGATCCTTGTCCGAAAGATCGCTGCCAAGTCCTTTACAAGCTCCCGGAAATCTACTCTTCCGTCGGCTGTAAAGTAAAAAATCACTTTATTTCGATCAAATGTATATTCAACATCAACAAGCTTCATATCAAGCTGATGAGTGCTGACTTTTTCACAGCACACCTCATAGGCTTCATGTGCAGCTTCCTTGTTTTCCTCAACAATCATCCGATCCTTTTGATCTGCAATTCTCAGAACTTTTTTCAATGGAAGGACAACATCGTTCTCATCCACTTGCTTCCGGGCAATTACTACTTTTCCGTACTCTACGCCCCGGACTGTTTCCACGATTACAAAGTCGTCCTTTTGAATTGAGAGATCTCCGGGATCGAAGTAATAAATCTTCCCGGCTTTCTTAAACCGTACTCCCACTACATCATACAAATGAAGATCCCTCCTGCAATTTTAACACAAGCTGTTCCATCAACAGCTGCGGATTCATATTTGCGTGCAGCTTTCTTTTTGCCTCCAAAATGGCTGTCATCTGCTCGGTCAGACGACGTCCGGACGTTTGTAATGCATATTGCTCTAAACGGTTCATCTCGTTTAGATAAACAGCCTGTCCCTTTTTCCCAAGCTGTATATATAGTAAATCCTTAAAGATAAGTATCAGCAAATCCAAACCGCGATCAAACTGCTCTTTCTCTTTAAAGTGCAAAAACCATTCTTCCTGCAGTGCAACCATCGCCTCTAAAGGATTCTTTTTCAGCACTTCATATAATTTTAACACTATTTTTTGTGCTTGTGCAAACCAATCATCACTGGAGAGAGCGATTGCTTCATCCAAATTATTGGTTAATTGGGCCAATAATGGCGCCATTTGCGGGCTTACACCGTTTTCCGCAAGCTGCGCTTCCATATTTTGGGGCGTGAGCGGAATGAATGAAATGGTCTGGCAGCGGGACAAAATGGTCGGCAGCATCCTTTGTCCCTGTTCGGTCATCAGGATGGCGACAGAGTCAGAGTTCGGCTCCTCCAGAAACTTGAGAAGGCTGTTCGCCGCATTTACCGTCATTTTATCGGCATGATTGATCATATAAAGCTTGCGCTTCGACTCCACTCCTGTTTTCGAGAACTCCTCCTGAAGCGCCTGTATCTGATGCTTTTTAATTGAAAGCCCATCAGGCTCCAGCAGATGTATGTCCGGATGGTTGCCGCTGTTGATCCTCCTGCAGTTCGTGCAGTCTTCACAGGGGATATAGCCGCCCTCCGGCCTTTCGCAGAACAGGCTTTTTGCCAAAAGAAGCCCGGCATCCTTCTTGCCGGTCCCCCTCATCCCTTCAAATAAATAGGCGTGGGCAAGCCGGTCCTTCTGTATGCTGTTTTTGAATAATTTCAATACGGCAGGCTGAAGCCTCTCCAGCTGCTCCCACGTTTTTGCCAAACTGATCACTCACCTACATATATATATTAATGAGCAGTCCTTTGATTTCCCCGATTTTCCCGAGAATACCGATGGACTGCTTTTCCTTCTTCATGACTTCCTCCGTCAGATCGGCCAGCTTCTGATCAATGGTCTCCACAATCTTTAAAGACCGGCCCTGTCCATACTGGTTCCAGCTGTGGGACTGGTTCAGCTCCATCCCATAATCCACTGTTTCCTTCACAAAACGTTTGACAAGTGTTTTAAACTTGGCAAGATCCTTGAAATTGCGCGATCTCCCCAGGCGTTCCCCGGCAGAGTCGATATCCTTCAAAAGCCCCTGAAGCTGGGCCATCTGCATTTTTTGGTCCTGCTTCTGGACAAGCTGCTGGAACTTTGCCCCATCGCCTGGCTGAAGCTTTTGATCCTGCTTAACCTTATCAAGGTTAAGGCGCAAATCCTGATTTATTTTCAAAGCGATCGTCTCCTGTTATCCCTTATTAAAACTGATGGAAGCTTTCAACCGGCAGAACAAATACTGTCGCACCGCCCACTTCGACCTCAACCGGATACGGCACATAAGAATCGGCATTCCCGCCCATCGGCGATACTGGCGCCACCAGCTGGTCGCGCGCACTGCAGCTGTCCTTTATGACCTGCAGGGCCTTGTCCACCCGGATATCATCTGTACCAATCATAAAGGTCGTGTTGCCCGCTTTTAAAAAACCGCCGGTGCTCGCCATCTTTGTTGCCCTGAAATTATGCTCCACTAACGCACTCATCAGCTTATTGCTGTCCTGATCCTGAATAACGGCTAATATTAGCTTCATCTATTGTCACGTCCTTTAAAAAGTGTTTTTCCGCGTGTATCTATCTATATTATAGCAAGAATTCTGTCTATAAACAGCGTCTATTCAGGAGCAATGAAATAAATCCGTTCTCTAAAGAACAAAAATATTTTCCTGAAAAGGAGAAAAGGCCCCATGAGGCCCTTTCGTTCAGAATCTATTTATCTGCAAACAGCGATTTCAGCCTGGCAGATGCCAACTGGTAAACCTCTTCCACAGGAAGAGAAGCATCTATGCGGCTAATCCTATCCGGGAATTTTGCAAGCAGGATCTCATAGCCCTCCCGTACCTTCGTATGAAATTCCAGGCTCTCCAAATCCAGCCGGTTCACTTCCCGGCCTTGATTCCGGCCGATCCTCTGGAGGCCGGAAGCCGGATCGATATCAAAATATAAGGTCAGCTCAGGCATCATGCCTTCAATGGCGAAATGATTGATCGAATAGACCTCATCAATCCCAAGCCCCCGGGCATATCCCTGATAGGCAAGCGAGCTGTCAATAAAACGGTCGCACAGGACGATATAGCCTTCATCAAGAGCAGGCTGCACCTTCTCTGCCAAGTGCTGCCTTCTCGCTGCTGCATAAAGAAGCGCCTCTGTCCGAGGATCCATTGCCGTATTCTTTGTATCCAGGATAACAGCCCTGATCTGCTCAGCGATTTCAATGCCGCCCGGCTCCCTCGTCTGCATCACTTTATATCCTTCATCAGCGAGCCCGCTCGCCAGCATATTGATAATAGTCGTCTTGCCGGCTCCCTCAGGACCTTCCGCTGTTATAAATAAACCTTTATCCATCATGTTCCTCCTGCTTACATTCTGCTTGTAAAGCATATATGCTGATTTGATTTTTATCTAAATAGCTGCCGCCCTGGAACCTTGCACCGCTTGCCTGTAAAAGCCGGATGCTCTTCACATCCTCTTCTGATATCACTTCACCGGGAAAAAGGAGCGGAATACCTGGAGGATACGGAATGATCAGCTCTGCGCATATCTTTCCTGCCGCCTCCTCCATGGATACTGCTTTTCTGCTCATCCCCATCAGGTCCTGTGCATTCACGGCAAGGGTCGAAACAGATGGCTTTTGAAAATAATTCACTTTTGCAGTCTGGCCCTTCCTTTTTCCGGACATGGCCTTCTCTGTTTTAAAAATAATCTCTTTAAAAGGAAAATCCATATCCTTCTTTAAGAGCGGGAGGACAAACACGACATTATAGGGATCCGCCATTTCAGGATAAATCCCCTCATCCTCCAGCAGGCTCTGCAGCTCAAAGCCGGACAATCCTTCAGGCTGGATCACAACTTTCAGCGGGTCTCCTGCACCTTCTTCATATTCCAGCACCAGCAGGCCGCTTATGCCGGCCAGCCCGCGCCTGAATGATTCTATACGCTCAAGGAGGATTTTATCATCCTCTTCTGTAAATGTTTCTAAATAATGCCTGGCACCATCCAATGATGCCATGATCGGATAAGAAGGGCTGCTGGACTGCAGCATCTGCAAATATTCCCTTGCTCCCTCATAACCGATGAGCCGGCTATTATAATGGAGATAAGCACCCATCGTCATGGCAGGGAGCGTCTTATGGGCTGACTGCACCACGAAATCAGCCCCCAGCTCCACTGCTGACTTCAGCCGGGACATTTTAATCAGATGAGCCCCATGCGCCTCATCCACCAATACAGGTATCCCATGCTGATGGGCTTTATGGATGATTGCCTGCAAATCAAATACCATGCCATAATAGTTCGGATAAGTCAGGATGATTGCTTTGGCATCAGGGTGAAGGCTGATAGCTTTTTCCACCGTCTCTGGAGCAATGCCGCCGGCCACCCCCCAGTCACCATTATACTCCGGCCCCAGGAAAACAGGAGATGCCTTGGCAAGACGTATCCCATTCAAAACGGACTTATGGCAATTCCGCTGCACAAGGACCGTCTCGCCTTCCTTCACAGTCCCAAGGATCATGGCAAGGTTTCCAACAGTCGACCCATTTATTAAAAAAGAGCTCTCTTTAGCTCCATACAGCTTGCTTGCTAAGAGTTCTGCTTCTTTGATGGCACCTGAAGCAGCATGGAGATCATCCAGACCGGACAATTCCGTCACATCCAGCTTCAGTGCCTCTGCGTAGGCCTCTTGGCTTCCTTTATATAAAAGGCCATTCTTATGTCCCGGGACATGCAGGGAAATGCTGTCCCTACCTATATGATCCAGCAGCCTGCCGTAAAGGGGAATATTATTATAGTCATTCATTGTTATCACCAGATTGTTAGATTCTTCACCTATTTTATCAGACCACATCTTAAAAAGATAATGCGTCCCCTAAATAAAAATAAGCTGTTGCCAAAAGAATTGCCTATAGACATACACCCGGAAGCGAAGCAGAACATACAATAGAAAACATGTAAATACCCTCGAGACTTTTCAAAAAATTGTATTATTTTTTGCACAATGGACAGAATAAGAGGTGGAGGTGGAGATATGGATTCTTTATTGGCAAACAATCAGATGAAGAAAACCTGTGTCATTTGCGAAGAGGATAAAACAAGGGGCATACATTTATATACTTCTTTCATCTGCACAGATTGTGAATCTGATCTGATTAACACCGACACGGACAATCCAAAATATAAATATTATCTAAAGAAACTGCGGAAAGTAAATACACCGGAAATATTCTCGTAGAAGCTGATGCTTCTTTTTTTTGTGGTTTTTTGTACGAAAGTGTCCATGGCGGCCGCAGCAGGCAATTACATTTGAAGGTAGAGTGTGGGGTTGGACAGCAGGGTTATATTTGTTAGTCTAGTTGGGGTGTTGGTGGATTATCTTGCGAATTGATTATTCATGGTTAAAGCAGCTGTATTCAACAATATGTTAAGCAAGGACGCAGAGCAATTCGCCCGTCCGGCATGCATTTAAGAAAGCAGCTGCCGGCTTATAGTTAGATTTAAGGCAAATGGTAAATTAATTGGCCATTTGATTAAATAAATCGCTGAGTCGGTAGATTATCGAGCCAAATGATTAAATTCAAAACCAAAGCAGCTGCTCTCCCCAATATTCTCGACGAAAACCTGCTCATTTCCCCCACGCCGTCACTAATTTCCGCCCAAGAACCCTTTTCTTATTAAAACCTTCTCCATTTCACTAAAAACAGCACAAAAAAAGAACAGTCCCACAGACTGTTCTTCGTTTTGCCCGGCAGCGTCCTACTCTCACAGGGGGAGAGCCCCCAACTACCATCGGCGCTGAGAAGCTTAACTTCCGTGTTCGGTATGGGAACGGGTGTGACCTTCTCGCTATCGCCACCAGACTATTT
>NZ_PKLA01000016.1:0-3662 GCF_002858875.1 Bacillus sp. UMB0728
ATCAAACTCTCCATATAAGAGTAAGATTTAGCTCTGATAAAAAATTAAGATTAACGTTGACGTTTTTGTTCGTTCAGTTTTCAAAGAACAATCTCAGTCGCTCTCTTAAAGCAACTATATTAGAATAACATTTTTAGCAGCCTTCGTCAACAACTTTTTTCAAAAGTTTGTTCAGAGCATCAGCTCTCAAAGGTGCCTGACTATCATAACACCGCCGGTGTTATGGGTCAACCCTTAATTTCAAAGGAAAAATATTCCATCACCAAGGGATTAAAAAAGACAAAGAGACATCTCTCTGTCTTCGCCCGGCAGCGTCCTACTCTCACAGGGGGAGAGCCCCCAACTACCATCGGCGCTGAGAAGCTTAACTTCCGTGTTCGGTATGGGAACGGGTGTGACCTTCTCGCTATCGCCACCAGACTATTTAGATGAGGTTTTTGTTCCCTCAAAACTAGATAATGCAGAAGAAGAATTACAAAGCAATCAAATGTGGTTAAGTCCTCGATCTATTAGTATCTGTCAGCTCCACGTGTCACCACGCTTCCACCTCAGACCTATCAACCTGATCATCTTTCAGGGATCTTACTAGCTTGACGCTATGGGAAATCTCATCTCGAGGGGGGCTTCATGCTTAGATGCTTTCAGCACTTATCCCTTCCGCACATAGCTACCCAGCGATGCCTTTGGCAAGACAACTGGTACACCAGCGGTGCGTCCATCCCGGTCCTCTCGTACTAAGGACAGCTCCTCTCAAATTTCCTGCGCCCACGACGGATAGGGACCGAACTGTCTCACGACGTTCTGAACCCAGCTCGCGTACCGCTTTAATGGGCGAACAGCCCAACCCTTGGGACCGACTACAGCCCCAGGATGCGATGAGCCGACATCGAGGTGCCAAACCTCCCCGTCGATGTGGACTCTTGGGGGAGATAAGCCTGTTATCCCCGGGGTAGCTTTTATCCGTTGAGCGATGGCCCTTCCATGCGGAACCACCGGATCACTAAGCCCGACTTTCGTCCCTGCTCGACTTGTAGGTCTCGCAGTCAAGCTCCCTTGTGCCTTTACACTCTGCGAATGATTTCCAACCATTCTGAGGGAACCTTTGGGCGCCTCCGTTACTTTTTAGGAGGCGACCGCCCCAGTCAAACTGCCCGCCTGACACTGTCTCCCGCCCCGATCAGGGGCGCGGGTTAGAATTTCAATACAGCCAGGGTAGTATCCCACCAATGCCTCCACCGAAGCTGGCGCTCCGGCTTCAAAGGCTCCTACCTATCCTGTACAAGCTGTACCAAAATTCAATATCAGGCTGCAGTAAAGCTCCACGGGGTCTTTCCGTCCTGTCGCGGGTAACCTGCATCTTCACAGGTACTATAATTTCACCGAGTCTCTCGTTGAGACAGTGCCCAGATCGTTACGCCTTTCGTGCGGGTCGGAACTTACCCGACAAGGAATTTCGCTACCTTAGGACCGTTATAGTTACGGCCGCCGTTTACTGGGGCTTCGATTCAGAGCTTCGCTTGCGCTAACCCCTCCTCTTAACCTTCCAGCACCGGGCAGGCGTCAGCCCCTATACTTCGCCTTGCGGCTTCGCAGAGACCTGTGTTTTTGCTAAACAGTCGCCTGGGCCTATTCACTGCGGCTTTTCCGGGCTATTCACCCTAAAAAGCACCCCTTCTCCCGAAGTTACGGGGTCATTTTGCCGAGTTCCTTAACGAGAGTTCTCTCGCTCACCTTAGGATTCTCTCCTCGCCTACCTGTGTCGGTTTGCGGTACGGGCACCTTTTCCCTCGCTAGAGGCTTTTCTTGGCAGTGTGGAATCAGGAACTTCGGTACTAAATTTCCCTCGCCGTCACAGCTCAGCCTGATGCAAACGGGATTTGCCTCGTTTGCAGCCTAACTGCTTGGACGCGCATATCCAACAGCGCGCTTACCCTATCCTCCTGCGTCCCCCCATTGCTCAAACGGTAAAGAGGTGGTACAGGAATATCAACCTGTTGTCCATCGCCTACGCCTTTCGGCCTCGGCTTAGGTCCCGACTAACCCTGAGCGGACGAGCCTTCCTCAGGAAACCTTAGGCATTCGGTGGATGGGATTCTCACCCATCTTTCGCTACTCATACCGGCATTCTCACTTCTAAGCGCTCCACCAGTCCTTGCGGTCTGACTTCGATGCACTTAGAACGCTCTCCTACCGCGGACACCTGATGGTGTCCACCCACAGCTTCGGTGATACGTTTAGCCCCGGTACATTTTCGGCGCGGAGTCACTCGACCAGTGAGCTATTACGCACTCTTTAAATGGTGGCTGCTTCTAAGCCAACATCCTGGTTGTCTAAGCAACTCCACATCCTTTTCCACTTAACGTATACTTTGGGACCTTAGCTGGTGGTCTGGGCTGTTTCCCTTTTGACTACGGATCTTATCACTCGCAGTCTGACTCCCATGGATAAGTCTTTGGCATTCGGAGTTTGTCTGAATTCGGTAACCCGATGGGGGCCCCTAGTCCAAACAGTGCTCTACCTCCAAGACTCTTACAACATGAGGCTAGCCCTAAAGCTATTTCGGAGAGAACCAGCTATCTCCAAGTTCGATTGGAATTTCTCCGCTACCCACACCTCATCCCCGCACTTTTCAACGTGCGTGGGTTCGGGCCTCCATCCAGTGTTACCTGGACTTCACCCTGGACATGGGTAGATCACCTGGTTTCGGGTCTACGACCACATACTCATTCGCCCTATTCAGACTCGCTTTCGCTGCGGCTCCGTCTGTTCAACTTAACCTCGCATGTAATCGTAACTCGCCGGTTCATTCTACAAAAGGCACGCCATTACCCTGACCCGAAGGTCATAGGGCTTTGACTACTTGTAGGCACACGGTTTCAGGATCTGTTTCACTCCCCTTCCGGGGTGCTTTTCACCTTTCCCTCACGGTACTGGTTCACTATCGGTCACTAGGGAGTATTTAGCCTTGGGAGATGGTCCTCCCTGCTTCCGACGGGATTTCACGTGTCCCGCCGTACTCAGGATCCACTCTGGAGGGAACGAAGTTTCAACTACGGGGCTGTTACCCTCTATGGCCGGCCTTTCCATGCCTGTTCATTTACTCCGTTCCTTTGTAACTCCGTGTAGAGTGTCCTACAACCCCAGGAGGCAAGCCTCCTGGTTTGGGCTAATCCCGTTTCGCTCGCCGCTACTCAGGGAATCGCGTTTGCTTTCTCTTCCTCCGGGTACTTAGATGTTTCAGTTCCCCGGGTCTGCCTCCAATGCCCTATGTATTCAGGCAAGGGTTCCATCCCATTACGGATGGAGGGTTTCCCCATTCGGAAATCTCCGGATCAAAGCTTACTTACAGCTCCCCGAAGCATATCGGTGTTAGTACCGTCCTTCATCGGCTCCTAGTGCCAAGGCATCCACCGTGCGCCCTTTCTAACTTAACCTGTTCGGCCGATGATAAGCTTCACATCTCTTCGTCATCTCAATCGTCAGCATCCTCACGTATACAAAACATACGCTCCGGTGCTTCCTCAATCGATTCCTCGACCTGTTCGCTTCTCATCACCCTCACGGTTTTTAAACTCTTATTTATTTATAAGAGAGAAAACCTAAAATGGCGATTACTCGGTAATGTCTTCTTCATTACATTATCTAGTTTTCAAAGAACAAAA
>NZ_PKLA01000017.1:0-3530 GCF_002858875.1 Bacillus sp. UMB0728
TACCGTTTGGTAAACAACTATGAAATTCTAAGAAAACATGAGTAAATCGGCGTTTTAGCTTCTTTTATTGAGGGAGGTTAGCTGAACAAGAAATTGAATAAATTACTTATAATATCAGTTATTGAAGAAGTGGAAAAATAAAAATCGGAATTTTCTTAAACTAAATGAGGGATTAGATGAATTACCAACTGTATTTTAGTTTACCTGTTTATGAAAAAGCTGATTACTGGGTACCTTTGATGAAGTATTTCTTAGTGCAATCAAATACTATTGAAATTCATTGTTGGAATGAGGAAAAGGGTATTGTGAAAGAAATGCAAACTATATTAAAAGGATCATTCGAAATATCGAAGGAGTACAACCTTACTTTATTCAAGGGAAATTTAACACCGGATGTTGTAGATTATTTATTAATTAATAATGTAAATGTAGAGGGGAAGATAAAGTGGTTCTCAATTTTTTTAATGAATAATGCCACTACCATTTTTCATTCCGAACATTGGGGGAATGAGTTTTTTGCACCCAACGTTAACAAAAAAGATATCGCATTCATCAAATCAGTAATGCCGAGTGGGACGAATTTCCATCAATATACTTAGCTATATACGATTCACTAGATCAATTAAAGGATTCTATTTGTCCAGGATAAATTGAGGCACCTTTTATTTTTCAATAAACGGGGCAGGATTATTTAATATATATAAATTCATTCTTCATTTCTGAAATGTCCTCATTGGACTTCTCCAGCAATGCTTCGTCAAGATTTGTTTTAAAACATATAAGTTAGAATCATTGAAACTATAACGGTTTATATTCGTAAGTCTTAAGAGGAATGAAAGAAAGGGGGATATGGATGGTTTTAATGCTTCTTATGGTTGCAGGGTTACCAGCTATTTTATTTTCTTTCGTCCTAATTCTCTTTTATAAAGCGTTTGTTAAGAAGAAAACTTTAACTCCTTTTTACACTCCACTTGATGAAATTACTGGACAATCTCAAGTTGAATTTCACGAAGAACAAAGAATTGTTGTAGTAGATGAAGATCAAGGAGACGATAAGAATAAGAATAAAATGAAAACAAATTCCTAAAGTGAACAATATTTAAACTAAACCTCAAACTGTTTTAGTTACTCTTCAACAAACAAGTGCTTATACTCCAGAACAGCTGCCGATTCAGGCGGCTTATCTTATATAACAAAAGGGGCAGGATTATTGAATACTAATAGTTCTATTATGAAAGATGTTAACGATAGGAAGTGATTATAAATGTCAGTCTTCATTCAAAATAGTCATATAAGCTTGATTAACTCGATTAAGTTTAATAAGAAAGATTTCACAGTGTTAAGTATTGGAGTTATGTTAAGAGATTTTGAAGGTTTTACTAACAATTTCATAAAAGCTACACTTAAATTTCCTTTATACTTGGTTTTACCAATGATGTTCATAGATGATGAGGAAATAGGACAAATGAAACTGCTTAATATTGAATGTCAAATAAATAAAAAAAGTGAATGGATGACTCTCAAAGTAGAAACAAATGCTCAATTAAAACTAATAACGGGATATTGTGAGTGGTCTGCTTGTAATGGGGTTGGCTCGTTTTTGTTTCAAGGTAATGGTATCCATTATGATGATTTATGGCCAAATGTGGAATGGATTCATCCAACAGAGTTCCCTAATCTTGATTGGAAAAAGGTAGCAACGTTCGTTGATATACATGAAGTTGGATTC
This sequence comes from Bacillus sp. UMB0728, assembly GCF_002858875.1. Classification (NCBI taxonomy): domain Bacteria; kingdom Bacillati; phylum Bacillota; class Bacilli; order Caryophanales; family Bacillaceae; genus Bacillus; species Bacillus sp. UMB0728. The sequence continues at coordinate 1,730 of NZ_PKLA01000017.1, forward strand.
ACTGTAATAACTAATGATAATAGAATCAATAGTACAATAAAAATGTTAAATTACATTCCAAAAGAGTACGAAATTGACCTTGATAACTGTGATATTTGATTTCAGTGTTACTTAAAGTAAGGGGTGCTTATGTTCCAGATCAGCTGCTACACCAGGCAGCTTTTCTTATTTGATAAAAGGGGCAGGTTTGTTGATTAATGAATTCCTATGTTAGAGTTCAGAAAATTGAAACTTTAATGATGGCTATCCGTATATTTAGTCTAGAATATAATGTAGGTGATATGAAACAAAACAAAGGGGGCTTAAGAGATGTGGTGGTTTGTAATTTTAATTGTTGGGGTTTTATTATTCGCCTTATTTATAGACTGGAGACGCAAGAAGAACAACAATAATCCGTATATACCAACCAATCCAAACTCCAAACCTGGGGATAGTTCTAACTATATGATGGGAGACAACAGATATACAAATGGTGGTGAGTAATTAACTTTATTATCATTACAGAGACTTATGTTAAAGATTAGCTGCCGAAGTTAGGCGGCTTTTCTTAATCCATAAAAGGGACAGTTTAGAACAAAAAGGAATTTGTAAAACACCTATTATTCAATGAGTAACTACTTACTTAGGTGGAAGCTTTTCGATAGGTTGGATGAATTTAATTAACAATGTTGTTTAACAAAAAAGGGATGATAATTGTTTATTTTTATAAAAGAAAGATGGGAAAGGTGGCTGTACCTATATGGGATTTGCTATAGAATGCCCTAAATGTAGTAATGAAGTAATGGAAGGATATATTTATTCTGCTCGCCGAATATGTTGGTCGGAATCTAGTGATTCAGTTTTCTTTGATTTTAGAAATGAAGTATTAGTAGATAAAGCAGAAGTTAAAATCGGCAAAATCCCAGCATATAGGTGTGAAACGTGTAAGTTAGTTATTTTTTCATACGAATAATCGTTACTATAAAATGTAGTTTTAAAAGTTTATCTTATTAGACTTACGGTGCTTACGTTCCAGATCAGCTACCAAACCATGGCGCTTTGCTTATGTTATAAAAGGGGCAGGTTTGTTCAATAAGAATAGTCTTAATTTAATTGGGAAAAATACCCCTAAATATAATTTAGGGGTGCTGAAGAATGAAAAAAAGGTTTTCTCTTTTATTACTTATGTTCAGTATCATAATTTGCGGAACAAATAATGTAAATGTATTAGCCAATTCAAAAGGAGAAAGAAAGCCACCTAAAAGTGTATGTATAAAGGAATTTGAAAAGAAATGGATAAAATTTGATGACAGTGTACTAAAAGATATTGTTAAGAGCTACAACTTAGACTTATCTGGGTATCAAGAATTTAAGCACAGTGACTTAAACTTAAAAGTAGGGGATAAAATTAATGACCATTCTGATAAAATTTCATTACAGCATTTATTTGTAGGTCATAGTATTGGTTCAATGCGATTGTTCTTAGAGAATGGCTTAGAAGGGTCAAAAGGATATTTTCTTTATAAAAGAATCGAAGGAAACAATGTCAAAAAGGAATTGCATAAAATGGGTGAAGTTTGGGTTGTTATGTCAGTAGATGAAAAGAAAGCAGAAAAGCTGCAACTGATGCCTTTTAATTGGAACAAATGCACTGAAAATTGACAATTACTGATATAAACTCTTTCAACTAAAATGGGCAATTGTTCAATATCAGCTGCCGAACCAGGCGGCTTTTTTGTTGAACTAAAGGGGCAGCATTCCTGTAATGAAGGAAAATGGGGTTTGAACAAAAAAATAACCTCTTGGTAGAATGAGAGAGTCC
>NZ_PKLA01000018.1:0-1850 GCF_002858875.1 Bacillus sp. UMB0728
GGGGCAGCATTCCTGTAATGAAGGAAAATGGGGTTTGAACAAAAAAATAACCTCTTGGTAGAATGAGAGAGTCCTGTAGCCGGCAAGCAAAAAGGACTATAACTCAAATACCAGGAGGCACTAAAATGAATTATAACCAGAATAAGAAGATTGCTCAAATTACTTCTCAAACTCTTATTATAGGAGTCGATATTGCGAAGTTCAAGCATGTGGCACGTGCTCAGGACTTTAGGGGAATGGAGTTTGGATCTCCTTGTCAATTTGAAAATACAAAAGAGGGATTTGAGCAATTCTTGAATTGGATTTCTGGAATTAAAAAAGAACAGCGTATGGACAAAGTGATGGTTGGCATGGAGCCAACGGGCCACTATTGGTTTAACCTCGCTCATATTTTAAAAGAAAACGGAATTAAGTTTGTCGCAGTAAACCCCTTGCACGTCAAGAAAAGCAAGGAGTTGGATGATAACTCACCTACCAAGAATGATGTGAAAGATGCAAAGGTCATAGCTCAACTGGTCAAGGACGGAAGATACGCCGAACCAACCATACCGCAAGGTGTTTATGCAGAGCTCCGTGTGGCAAAGAAAATACGCGATCTTTTAACTGAAGACCTACAAACGGTCCAAGGACAGGTGCACAACTGGATTGACCGGTACTTTCCGGAATTCCTTCAGGTATTTAAGAAATGGGAAGGTAAGGCTGCTTTACAATTCTTAAAGCTCTATGCCCTGCCGCATGAAATAGCTGTATTCTCCGAAGAAGAACTACTTGTCCATTTGAGAAAATCCGTATCACGGAGCGTTGGATTAACCAAAATTCGGGAGTTAATGCAGGCAGCCTGTAAGTCCATCGGACTTCGACAAGGTGCTGAAATGGCCAGACTGGAGCTTAAAACCATTCTCGCTAAGTATGAATTAATTCAGCTACAATTCGAAGAATTGGATACAAAAATAGACGATCTGCTTGATGAAATACCAGGCGTACAACAAATGTTAGCGATAAAAGGTGTGGGCAGGGATACAATTGCCGGCTTTTTCGCGGAAGTAGGGGATTTAGGCGAATACAATCATCCTCGGCAAATTATCAAGCTGGCTGGCTTAAGCCTAAAAGAAAATACTTCCGGTAAACACAAAGGAAAAACGACCATCACAAAAAGAGGCCGAAAGAAACTCAGGGCCCTGTTATTCAGGGTCTGTATGATTCTCGTCGCCAAGAATACTGCATTTAAGTCGTTACATGCCTACTATACTCAACGTCCGGATAATCCGTTAAAGAAGATGCAGTCCCTGATTGCTTTGTGTAATAAATTGATTCGTATCTTCTTTGGCATTGGTAAAAAGCAGTTTGAATTTAGTGAAGAAAGAATGTTAAAGGACATCCCTCATTTGGCATTATTAAAGCAGGCAGAATTGGCCGCTTAATTCTAGTTTGGTTTAGATAATTAGTAGTTGTGGGTTTATATTCTTGGAGACATTTGAAGCACGGATTAGTCGGCAAAGCAACTAAATTACGGGCTTGGACCCTGTGGGGCAGCATGGCTGACATCCACCTCATGGAAAGGTTGGACGAAGGAATTTGAGAGCGAAGACTCTGTGAGACATGGGAGGGTTGACCTCCATGAGTAGATGTGGACATCCACCAGTGCGGTTATATTTTTACTCAGTCACCAATTTCTGTAAGAGGTTGATTAGTGGGTTATAGCTCTTTTTTTCTCATTGTGTCCAGAAATATCCTTTCAAGTATATATACTCCAGATATAAAGGCATTTACCGTTTGGTAAACAACTATGAAATTCTAAGAAAACATGAGTAAATCGGCGTTTTAGCTTCTTTTATTGAGGGAGGTTAGCT
>NZ_PKLA01000019.1:0-1104 GCF_002858875.1 Bacillus sp. UMB0728
AAATAGTCTGGTGGCGATAGCGAGAAGGTCACACCCGTTCCCATACCGAACACGGAAGTTAAGCTTCTCAGCGCCGATGGTAGTTGGGGGCTCTCCCCCTGTGAGAGTAGGACGCTGCCGGGCTTTAAAATATGGAGGATTAGCTCAGCTGGGAGAGCATCTGCCTTACAAGCAGAGGGTCGGCGGTTCGATCCCGTCATCCTCCAACCATATTTGCCGGTTTAGCTCAATTGGTAGAGCAACTGACTTGTAATCAGTAGGTTGGGGGTTCAAGTCCTCTAGCCGGCACCAGTTTCATTGTTTGCAAAAGCCTGAGCCATTAGCTCAGTCGGTAGAGCATCTGACTTTTAATCAGAGGGTCGAAGGTTCGAGTCCTTCATGGCTCACCATTTAATCTCAGGCAATCATTATGCGGGTGTGGCGGAATTGGCAGACGCACCAGACTTAGGATCTGGCGCCGCAAGGCGTGGGGGTTCGACTCCCTTCACCCGCACCAATTTTATATGCGGAAGTAGTTCAGTGGTAGAACATCACCTTGCCAAGGTGGGGGTCGCGGGTTCGAATCCCGTCTTCCGCTCCAGATATTGCCGGGGTGGCGGAACTGGCAGACGCACAGGACTTAAAATCCTGCGGTAGGTGACTACCGTACCGGTTCGATTCCGGTCCTCGGCACCACAGAGTTTATTTATAAAATGCGCCCGTAGCTCAATTGGATAGAGCGTCTGACTACGGATCAGAAGGTTATGGGTTCGACTCCTTTCGGGCGCGCCATATTACATTAAAATTATCATGTTCGGGGAGTAGCTCAGCTTGGTAGAGCACTTGGTTTGGGACCAAGGGGTCGCAGGTTCGAATCCTGTCTTCCCGACCATTTGAAATTTATATGGGGCCTTAGCTCAGCTGGGAGAGCGCCTGCTTTGCACGCAGGAGGTCAGCGGTTCGATCCCGCTAGGCTCCACCAAAAAAGCTATTGACAGGATGGTTACTTCCTGTTAATATATAAAAGCTGCTTCAAAAAGCGGCAGAGATTGTTCTTTGAAAACTGAACGAACAAAAACGTCAACGTTAATCTTAATTTTTTTATCAGAGCTAAATCTTACTCTT
>NZ_PKLA01000002.1:0-42747 GCF_002858875.1 Bacillus sp. UMB0728
ACGCCCAATAATTCCGGACAACGCTTGCCACCTACGTATTACCGCGGCTGCTGGCACGTAGTTAGCCGTGGCTTTCTGGTTAGGTACCGTCAAGGCGCCGGCAGTTACTCCGGCACTTGTTCTTCCCTAACAACAGAGTTTTACGATCCGAAAATCTTCATCACTCACGCGGCGTTGCTCCGTCAGACTTTCGTCCATTGCGGAAGATTCCCTACTGCTGCCTCCCGTAGGAGTCTGGGCCGTGTCTCAGTCCCAGTGTGGCCGATCACCCTCTCAGGTCGGCTACGCATCGTTGCCTTGGTGAGCCGTTACCTCACCAACTAGCTAATGCGCCGCGGGCCCATCTGTAAGTGATAGCCGAAACCATCTTTCAGCATAGCCTCATGAGAGGTTATGCATTATCCGGTATTAGCTCCGGTTTCCCGAAGTTATCCCAGTCTTACAGGCAGGTTGCCCACGTGTTACTCACCCGTCCGCCGCTGACTTCAGGGAGCAAGCTCCCATCCGTCCGCTCGACTTGCATGTATTAGGCACGCCGCCAGCGTTCGTCCTGAGCCAGGATCAAACTCTCCATATAAGAGTAAGATTTAGCTCTGATAAAAAATCAAGATTAACGTTGACGTTTTTGTTCGTTCAGTTTTCAAAGAACAATCTCTATCGCCCTGAAGCGACTTAACTATAATAACATTTTAATCAGTTGCCGTCAACACTTTTTTAAAGTGTTTTTCAGCATGCCATCAAACGTGATTTGCTGACTTGATTGATTATAGCAGGATATCAGGTCCTTTACAAGGACTTTTTTGATTTCTATTAATCTTAATTTCCCGGGACCCTTTTTATCTTTTTCAGTTCAGCCGTTCATTTTCTATCTAAAAACAAAAGCCGGCATATGCCGGCTGCTATAAAATTTCCTCAATATATAGATGTCTGCTGCTTTCCAGGCGGAGGATTTCATCCGTTGCAATGATTTTAATCATCGGCCGCGTCGGATGCTGTTCTTCAATAAAGAGTATTTCAGCTCTTCTTCCATCTGAAAGCCTGACCCTGCTTCCGATAGAGAAGGTGATGAGTCCTGATCCCAATGCATGGATGGCCTGGAGGTCATATTTCCCGAAATCATCCTGCATCATCATTTCAAGCACTTTAAAGGGTGAACGCTTGAGGCGGTACTGCCTTTCAGAGGTCATGGCATGAAAGGTGTCGGCAACTGCGATGATTTTGGCAATCGGGTGAATTTTATCTGATTCCCCGAATGGATATCCGCTGCCATCCAGCCGTTCATGATGCTGGAAGACGGCAACCTTGGTGCTCTCCCTTAAGAGCGGCAGGTTTTGGATCATCTTATAGCTGTAAGCACAGTGATTTTTGATTTCATTGAATTCGCTTTGGGTCAATGAAGTCCTTTTATTGATGATAGCAGGGCTTATTTTTGCCATCCCGCAGTCAGCAAGGCAGCCGGCCAGTGCAATCTGGACAATGTCCCCCTTGCTGTAGTTGAGTTTTTTTCCGATAAAAGCACTTAAAAGTCCCACAGCAATCGGATGCTGATAAAGGTAGTCGGCTTTGGTGGAAAAGTGATAAAGCGAAAACAGCTCTGCCGGATTGGCTTCCGTAGCTTCAATAAGCGGAATCAGGATGCTTCGAATTTTCGAAATGTCTATTTGCATGCCTGACTGCCAGGCAGTGAATTCCTTTTTAAAGCCCTGAACAGACCTTAGGAACAAGTCAGCACCCTTGAGAGAGGTGTTCATATGGCTCGATGGGCTGCTGTCCTTTTCCTCATCCGCCCCCATTCCATAAGGCTGAAACGGCATGCCATCAGAGAGAGTCTTCTCCACTGCGGCATCATCGATGAAAAATGCCTTCATTACTTCAAGCAATTCTGCTGTCAGGACTGTTTTCTTTTTGATGATCGGACGGTTTGTCAGGCTGAAGATATCCTCAGCCAGTATGCATCCTTCTTGCAGGTCATTTAGATTTACACGCACAAGCTGCACCCCAATTAAGTCTTTTTTACTATTTTACTTTATTTTGCCAAAAAAGAGGAACACAAAATTTGTGTTCCCCTCAATTCTTGCTTATTCAGTTTCATCTTCGGATGGAGCTTCTGCAGTTTCTTCTGCATTTTCTGCAGGAGTTTCAGATTCCAGATTTTCTTCTTCAGCCAGGGCCTCTTCAAGCTTTTCTTCTTCTTTTTCGACCTTGGCGACTGTTGCGACATATTCGCCTTCATTGTCATTGATGCGGATCAGCCTTACACCTTGTGTGTTCCGGCCCATCGTAGATATATCTCCGACTGCCATGCGGATGAGCACGCCGCCTGTTGTGATCAGCATGATGTCTTCTTCGCCTGTGACCACTTTGACAGCCACTATTGTTCCGTTCTTATCCGTGATATTGCCTGTCTTGATTCCTTTTCCGCCTCTGCCCTGGACACGGTATTCCATCTCAGGGGTCCTTTTTCCATAGCCTTTCTTTGTGACCATGAGGATCTCTGAGTTTTCCTCGAGCACTTCCATTCCAACCACTTCATCATCGCTGTCCAGGGAGATTCCTTTGACGCCTGTGGCGGTACGGCCCATTGATCTGACATCCGTTTCAGGGAAACGGATCAGCTGGCCGTTTTTCGTGCCGATGATGATTTCCTTGCTGCCATCTGTGAGGCGGACGGAAATCAGTTCATCTCCTTCACGCAGGTTCAATGCGATCAGGCCGTTGTTGCGGATATTGCCGAATGACGTAAGCGGGGAACGCTTGGAGATCCCTTCTTTCGTTGTGAAGAACAGGAACCATTCATCCACAAACTCTTCAACCGGAATTACGGCATTTACCCACTCATCTTTATTGATGCCAAGCAGGTTGATGATCGGGATTCCTTTGGCCGTACGGCTGAATTCAGGAATCTCGTATCCTTTGGCACGGTATACCTTCCCTTTGTTCGTGAAGAAAAGGAGGGTATTATGGGTGGATGTTGTGATCAGGTGCTCCACAAAATCATCCTCATTGGTTCCCATGCCCTGGATTCCGCGGCCTCCACGCTTTTGGGCCCGGTAGGTCGATACAGGCAGGCGCTTGACATATCCGTTATGCGTGAGTGTGATGACAATGTTTTCACGCGGGATCAGGTCTTCGTCCTCTATCTGTTCGATACCGCCGGATACGATTTCAGTGCGGCGCTCATCATTAAAGCGCTCTTTGATTTCTGTAAGCTCTTCGCGGATGATTTCAAGCACCTTTTCCTCGTCTGCAAGGATTGCCTCAAGCTCGGCAATCAATTTAACAAGGCTTTGATACTCATCTTCGATCTTCTCGCGCTCCAGGCCTGTCAGGCGCTGAAGCCGCATATCGAGAATGGCCTGTGCCTGCTTATCGGACAATTCGAATTGAGTCATGAGCCCTTCTCTGGCAATCTCAGTTGTCTGAGAGCTGCGGATCAGGCTGATGACTTCATCCAGATGGTCAAGCGCGATGCGCAGGCCTTCAAGGATATGAGCCCTTGCCTGGGCTTTTCTCAGCTCAAATTCCGTCCTGCGGCGGATGACTACCTGCTGGTGGTCCAGATAATATTTCAGGCATTGCTTCAGGTTCAAAACCTTCGGCTGGCCGTCGACAAGTGCGAGCATATTGATGCCGAAGCTCGTCTGGAGGGCAGTCAGCTTATATAAATTGTTAAGGATGACACTTGCATTTGCATCCTTCCTGACCTCAATGACAATCCTCATCCCGTTCCGGTCGGACTCATCCCTTAAGTCAGTGATGCCGTCGACCTTTTTGTCGCGGACAAGCTCGGCGATTTTTTCGATGAGCCTTGCTTTATTGACCTGATAAGGAATTTCATGGACGATGATTGTCTCTTTGCCGTTCGATTTCGTCTCGATATCCACCTTTGCCCGAAGCGTGATGGAACCGCGGCCTGTTTCGTAAGCCTTGCGGATCCCGCTGCGGCCAAGGATCATACCTGCTGTAGGGAAGTCGGGGCCCGGGATGATTTCCATCAGCTCCTGGATGGTGATATCAGGCTCCTGGCTTAATGCCAGTACGCCGTCAATAATTTCCCCGAGCTGATGCGGAGGGATGTTGGTTGCCATTCCTACGGCAATCCCGGTGGTTCCGTTCACAAGCAGGTTAGGGAACCTGGCAGGAAGCACAACCGGCTCTCTTTCTTCGCCGTCATAGTTATCCTGATAATCGATCGTATCTTTATTGATGTCACGTAGAAGCTCCATGGAAATCTTGGACATCCGGGATTCTGTATAACGCATTGCCGCTGCAGCATCGCCATCGACTGAACCGAAGTTGCCGTGTCCATCGACGAGCATATAGCGGTAGTTGAAGTCCTGCGCCATCCGGACCATTGTTTCGTATACGGCAGAGTCGCCGTGCGGATGGTATTTACCTATAACATCGCCGACGATCCTGGCAGATTTTTTATAAGGCTTGTCTGAGTGCATGCCAAGGTCGTGCATCGCGTATAAAATACGGCGGTGCACCGGCTTCAATCCATCGCGGACATCCGGCAGCGCCCTTGAGACAATTACACTCATGGCATAGTCAAGAAACGAAGACCTCATTTCCTGGCTTATATTTATTTCTGTTACACGGGAACTAGGCGTCTCAGCCATAGAAGGTACCTCCTTATAGGAACATCGCAAGGCGTTTCAGCTCAATAGAGCCGACGGCGCCTGGTGCCATAACTTTTATCGAAGTTCATATGCGGCCGCAGATCCCGAAGGAGGACTGGGCTGCATCTTTGGAAAAAAGGACTCCCCGGCATATATCATAATCTGCCGGAAAAAGAGCCAGTATATAAAAAGCAGGATAGAGGGCGTCATTCTATCCTGTACTGAAAACTAGATGTCGAGGTTTTTAACGTAAACCGCGTTGTCCTCGATGAACTGCCTGCGCGGTTCAACTTTGTCGCCCATAAGGATTTCAAATGTTTCATCGGCTTCTATCGCATCTTCAAGGCTGACCTGAAGGAGCGTCCTTGTGCCCGGGTCCATGGTTGTTTCCCACAGCTGCTCAGGATTCATTTCCCCAAGACCTTTGTATCGCTGGATATTCGGTTTCGGAGCTTTCGGAAGCTCTTCGAAGATCTGATCAAGCTGTTTGTCATTATAGGCATATTCCACCCGCTTGCCCTGCTGCACCTTATAGAGCGGCGGCTGGGCAATATAGATATAGCCTGCTTCGATGATCTGCCTCATATAGCGGTAGAAGAACGTCAGCAGCAGTGTGCGGATATGGGCACCGTCGACGTCTGCATCGGTCATGATGACAATTTTATGATAGCGTGCCTTGGAAATTTCAAAGTCATCGCCAATTCCTGTACCGGCAGCCGTTATGATGGCCCGGACCTCGTTATTGGAGAGGATCTTGTCCAGACGGGCTTTTTCAACATTGAGGATTTTCCCTCTCAAAGGAAGGATGGCCTGGAAGTGGCGGTCACGGCCCTGCTTGGCGGAACCGCCGGCAGAGTCACCCTCAACGATATACAGTTCACTGATGGAAGGGTCCTTTGAAGAGCAGTCTGCCAATTTACCCGGCAGGCTTGATACCTCCAGTGCACTCTTTCTTCTCGTCAGCTCGCGGGCTTTTTTCGCAGCAAGCCTCGCCCTTGCAGCCATCAGCCCTTTTTCTACAACCTTCCGGGCAACCTGCGGGTTTTCCATCAGGAATTTTTCAAAATGGTCTGAGAAGAACGTGTCAGTGACCGTCCTTACTTCAGAGTTGCCAAGCTTCGTTTTTGTCTGTCCCTCGAACTGGGGATCCGGATGCTTGATCGAGACGATGGCGGTAAGCCCTTCACGGACATCCTCGCCGGACAGATTGGCGTCGCTGTCTTTGAAGATGCCATTTTTCCTGGCATAATCATTGATCACCCTGGTCAGGGCCGTCTTGAAGCCTGACTCGTGGGTTCCGCCTTCGTATGTGTGGATGTTGTTGGCATAAGAATAAATATTGCCCGTAAAGCCGTCATTATACTGGATGGCAACCTCGACTGTGATGCCTTCCTTTTCGCCTTCAATATAGATCGGCTCTTCATGGAGGACTTCCTTTGTCCTGTTGAGATGTTCAACATAGGACTTGATGCCGCCCTCATAGAAGTACTCGCTCTTCTTATTTTCTGCGCGCTTGTCTTCAATCGTGATTTTCAGTCCGCGGTTCAGGAAGGCCAGCTCCCGGATCCGGTTTGCCAGTATCTCAAATTCATATTCAAGCGTTTCGGTGAAGATTTCGCCATCCGGCTTGAAGTGGATTGTTGTCCCGGTTTCTTCTGCTTCCCCGATGACTTTCAGATCGGCAGCAGGGACACCGCGTTCGAACTTCTGATAGTGGAGCTTGCCGTCACGGCGGACAAATACCTCAAGCTCTGTTGACAGGGCATTTACGACAGAGGCACCAACACCGTGCAGACCGCCGGAAACTTTGTATCCGCCGCCGCCGAATTTACCGCCGGCGTGCAGGACGGTCATGATGACCTCGACTGCCGGGCGGCCCATCTTCTCATGGATGCCGACCGGAATTCCGCGCCCGTCATCCACTACCGTGATGCTGTTATCTTTTTCAATGATGACATTGATTTCTGAACAATATCCGGCCAGGGCTTCATCTATACTGTTATCAACGATTTCCCAGACTAGATGGTGCAACCCTTTGCTGCTTGTTGAACCGATATACATCCCCGGACGCTTCCGGACTGCTTCGAGCCCTTCCAGAACCTGTATCTGATTCTCATCATACGATTGCTCCTGAATAGCCTTTTCCTCCATTGACACATCGATCACCTACACTTTCCATTTGCATTACTCGCTTTACAGTGAAAAATTTATAAGAAAACCTGAAATAGCTGCCAGGCACAGTGCCCCGCTTCCAAGTTGATATTTTTAAAATTCCTGAACAGTCAATTTATAAGAGCGTTTCTTCAATGTTCCGGAGGCTAGGGGGGAATAATAGACTTTATCGCCAGTGACTACGATAGACTTGAAGGATCCTTTGGAGAGGTTGACGACCTGGTCGTGCTGCTGAAGGAACTCTTCAATGTATTTGGATGAGCTGACGCTTTGTTTGTCAATGATGGCGATAATATCCCTTGTTCTGACAAGAATGTCTTCTCCTATATGGACGTACACACGATCACCTCACTGGATTTTTTTCAGCGTACCTGCCTCCACCTCGAATGCAGCTGCCTCTTTCAGGGTCTGATGGTCGATCCCATCGACGCTTGTTGTCGTCACAAAGGTCTGCACCTTACCCTGAATCGTGTTCAGCAGATGGGACTGCCTGTAATCATCCAGCTCTGACAGTACATCATCAAGCAGAAGAATAGGGTACTCGCCGATTTCAGAGTGGATCAGCTCGATCTCCGCCAATTTCAGAGAAAGGGCGGTCGTCCGCTGCTGGCCCTGGGAGCCGAATGTCTGAACATCCCTGCCGTTTACATAAAAAGCAAGATCATCCCGGTGTGGGCCAAACATGGTGACTCCCCGGTCGATTTCACGGCCTCTGACTTTTTCAAATTTTTCCTGGTATACCTCTATCATTTTCGACAATTCCATGCCATCTGATACATCGGCAGACGGCTTATACTCAATCTTCAGGGTCTCAAGGCCCCTGGATATGCCTTCATGGATCGGCATTGCCCATTTTTGGAGGAGCTTAAGGAATTCGAAGCGCTTTGCCACGATCCGTGCTGCCATCTCAATGAACTGCTCCGTCAGAATTTCCAGCATCGCCTGATCGGTCTGCTTCCTTGTCTGCAAAAGCTTCAGATAGTGGTTCCGCTGCTGGAGGATTTTATTGTATTGGCCGACATCGTGCAAATAAACCGGCGATACCTGGCCGATTTCCATATCAATAAAGCGGCGTCTGACCTGGGGGCTCCCTTTGACAAGGTGGAGATCCTCAGGGGCAAACATCACTACATTCATATTGCCGACATATTGGCTCAATCTCTGCTGCTCAATATGATTGCACTTCGCCTTTTTCCCTTTTTTGGAAATGACGAGCTGCATCGGCAAAGGTCCATGATTTTTGCGGACCCTTCCTTCTATTTTAGCATAATCCTCATCCCACCGTATAAGTTCTTTATCATTTGATGTCCGGTGGGACTTCGCCATTGCCAGCACATAGATGGACTCCATGACATTCGTCTTGCCCTGGGCATTCTGGCCGATTATGACATTCACTTTATCTTCAAACTGAACCTCGAGCGATTCATAGTTCCGGTAATTCCTTAAGAGCAACTGCTCAATAAACATAGGCCATACATCCTTTTAGCATCTGCTACTCTGTAACCCGGAAGGCGCCGATGCCCGGTATTTCCACCTTGTCGCCGGAACGGAGCTTCCTTCCCCGCCTTTGATCCTGTTCATCATTAACAAACACTTCATATTCACCCAGGAACCATTTCGCCATTCCGCCGGTCTGGATAAGATCGGCCACCTGGAGGAACTGGCCCAGCGTGATATATTCCGTTGAAATTTGGATATCCGTCATTTGATCCACTCTTTCATTTTTCCAGCCATGCTCCTAAAAGACGTCCGGAAATTATTTTAAAGCGTGATCCCGGACATAGAGTTCCGGAGAGTTCTGAAGGGAAGAATTACAGTCTGTCCGATTCTTTCCCAATACTTTATTTTACTAAAAAATCGCACCATTTACAAAGAAAAGAGGAAATTTTTATGTGCCAGTTACTGGTGCCCGATTCTCTGCCAAAGCAAAAAAACCGCCGTCAAGGCAGTTTTTTCGCGGGTGCTATGCAGGAAGCGCCGGCTTTAATAGGTTCTTACCGGCAGGATCAGCTGGAGGATTGATTCATCATTCATCGGGCGGATGACGAACGGCCTCATCGCTCCTGTGAAGCTGACCTTGATTTCAGTTCCTTCGAGGGCCTTCAAGGCATCCATCATATATTTCGCACTGAAGGAAATCTTCAAATCTTCTCCCTCTACGAACTGGCTTTGCACTTCTTCCACTACTTTCCCGATCTCCGGCGTGTTGGAGGATATTTCAACCACACCATCCTCGATGGTAGAGAATTTCACGACATTGTTTCTCCCTTCCCTTGCCAGCAGGGAAGCACGGTCGATCGCCTGCAGGAATTCCTTCGTCTGCACGCCAATCTCCGTTTTGCTTTCGTTCGGGATCAGTCTTGTAGTGTCAGGATAGTTCCCTTCAAGCAGCCTTGAGAAGAATAAAAGATTTTCAGCTTTGAAGAGCACCTGATTTTCTGTAATAACGATATCGATCAGGTCATTATTGTCATCGAGGATCTTGCTCAGCTCGCTCAGGCTTTTGCCTGGAATGACTACATTGTAGGATTCGTTTGCTTCTGTTTCGACCTTCGCTTTCCTTAGCGCAAGCCTGTGGCTGTCTGTTGCAATACAGGTCAGCTCGGCATCCTCCACCTTCCAGTTTACACCTGTCAAGATAGGGCGTGTTTCTGAGGTGGACACTGCAAAGACTGTCTGGCGGACCATCGCCTTCAAGAGGTCGGTTGGGATGCGGAAGATCTTCTCTTCAGACAGCTGCGGCAGATGCGGATACTCTTCAGCATCCAGGCCGTTCAGGTTAAATTCAGATTTGCCCGAGCGGATTACGGTCTGCAGGTGGTTTTGCACGTCAATCTCGACTTTGTCTGTCGGCAGCTTTTTTACGATTTCACTGAAAAACTTTGCCTGCAGTACGATGGAGCCGGTTCTTGAGATTTCTACAATTTCATTGCCATCGGATTCTTTCGGGATGAAAGATTCAATGGATATATCGGAGTCGCTCCCTGTTAAGGTAACCCCTTCCTCTGAGGCGACAATTTTTATTCCTGTTAGGATCGGGATCGTCGTTCTGCTTGTCACGGCTTTCATGACATCCTGGACACTTTGGACTAATGAATCGCGCTGAATTTGAAATTTCATTTTTATCCTCCGGATTGGCATATTTTTTTACTGGCTGAATATATATATATTTTGTTTTAAAAGATAGTAATAGTACTAGTAGGGCCTGTTAGTATGTGGATAACTCTATTTTTGAAAGGAAACACAGCCTATCCACATGTGGACAGACTGTGTGCAAAGTATAAAAAGTTATTCACATTTCTTCTAAACTTTCAACAGCTCATTCAATTCCTTCAGCTGCTTCTGGAGCTGCGGATCTGTCTGGAGAAGCTTTGAAATCTTCTCATGGGCATGAATCACGGTTGTATGGTCGCGCCCGCCGAATTCCTCGCCAATTTTAGGGAGAGAGAAATCAGTCAGCTCCCTGGAGAGGTACATCGCAATCTGCCGCGGGAAAGCAACAGACTTTGTCCTCTTCTTTGCCTTGAAATCCTCAAGTTTTACACTGTAATGCTCCCCGACCGTTTTCTGGATCTCATGAATTGTGATGACCTTCGGCTTGGAGCTTGGGATGATGTCCCTCAATGCTTCTGCTGCCAGATCGGCGTTGATATCCTTATTGATTAAAGAAGAATAAGCTACTACGCGTATAAGTGCACCTTCGAGTTCCCGGATATTTGAATCGATCTGATTGGCAATATATAGCATGACTTCGTTCGGGATATCAAGCCCTTCAGCTTTTGCTTTCTTTCGCAGGATCGCAATCCTTGTTTCCAGGTCCGGCGGTGTGATATCCGTGATGAGCCCCCATTCAAACCGGGAGCGGAGACGGTCTTCAAGTGTCGGAATCTCTTTTGGAGGCCGGTCACTGGAAATGACAATCTGCTTGCTTTCTTCATGAAGTGTATTGAATGTATGGAAAAATTCTTCCTGGGTCTGTTCTTTTCCGGCCAGGAACTGAATATCGTCAATTAAGAGAACATCGACATTTCGATATTTATTGCGGAAATCGACAGCTTTGTTGTCGCGGATGCTGTTGATGAACTCATTCGTAAATTTCTCGGAAGACAAATAAACCACTTTAGCAGCTGGATTATGATCTTGTACATAATGGCCGATCGCATGCATAAGGTGGGTTTTTCCAAGTCCGACTCCCCCGTAGATGAACAGCGGGTTATAAGCTTTGGCAGGCGCTTCGGCTACTGCCAGTGAAGCGGCGTGGGCAAAGCGGTTGCCGGAGCCGATGACAAAGGTATCAAAGGTGTATTTGGGATTGAGCATATTCAAGGGAAGTTCAGGCTGGTCATCATCCTTTTTCCCTTTTTTCGGCGGGACCGGAAGATCAACCTCTTCTTCGCCCTGGTTCTGCGGAATAATGAATTTAACCCCCAGTTCCTCTCCCGTTATATCGTAGAGAATTCCGGAAATCAGCTGCGAATAGCGTTCTTCCAGCCAATCGCGCGCAAACTCATTCGGTGCCGTGATGATGAGCAGGTCTCCCTGGAGAGAATGTGCCTTGGTCGATTTCAGCCATGTGTCAAAGCTTGGCTTGCTGATTTTTTTTTCGATATTGGCCAGAGCATTATTCCAAAGATCCGCAATGTTTTCCAACAGGTATCCCTCCTTTTCTGTTAGTTTCGTCCAGCAGAACGATGGGTTATACAAGTTGTACAACCCTTATGGATCTATATACGAAACTGTTTGTGTGGATAAATATATAATAAGGAAACAATTCGGGATTTCGACATTTTCCCCGGATTGTGGACAAAGTTCATCAAAGCCTCTGAATAACCTGTCCACATGTTATCCACAATCTGTGGATAAGGAAGTTATGCACAATATTTATTAAGTGTGAAAACACAACTATAATATCAAATAATAGTAAGCCATGCAATGGTTTTTAATGCTTTATCCACAAAGCCGGATTCCTGTGCATATTAATTGTCCACAAGCAGTTAGTCTGTTAAAAACTTGTCATATCCCCTGTGGATAGTGAAAATCTTGTCGAAAATTTATCCACAAAAGCCGTTAAAAGCAGGAAGCAGGAAAATTTAACAGCAGCTAATTTAAAAAAGGGTCGTGACATTCAGTCGGAAAAAAGGTAAAATTTCAAAGGTAGCAAAATGGACGTCCGGATCTTCTGGACGGACAATCAAACAGACGATATGCAGACTTAATGATATAAATGATGCCGGAAGGCTTTTTCGATCATGGAAAACGGAATGAAGAGTTGACAATTATTCGGGTATCTTTGTATAATCAATAAGACTGTCTTTTACTGTTATCCTCAGGGAGGTGTAATATAATGAAAAGAACGTTCCAACCGAACAAAAGAAAAAGAAGCAAAGTTCATGGTTTCCGCTCTCGTATGAGCAGTGCAAACGGACGCAAGGTTTTAGCGCGCCGCCGTCAAAAGGGAAGAAAAGTATTATCTGCTTAGGCCACTGAAACGTCAGTGGTCTTTTTTCCTTTTTGAAAAGATAATGGATCCGGCTTCTTATAGAAGGGGCCGGTTGTGGTTATAAAGGTAAAGGGATCCTTTTTGGATTGCGGCAGGCTGCCGATAGGCTGCCTGCCCGCTCTTTTCCTTAAAGGATGAATGACAGAGCTTTCTAAGATTGAGGAGTAAATGGCATGAAAAAAGAGTTCAGAGTCAAAAAGAATAAAGAATTTCAGGAAGCCTTTAAAAAAGGAAAGTCATTTGCTAACCGTCAATTTGTTATATATGCATTGAAGAAAACGGGGCAGGAGCACTTCCGCATCGGCCTTTCCGTCAGCAAAAAGATCGGCAATGCAGTGGTCCGGAACCAAATCAAAAGATATGTCCGCCAGGCATTTCATGAGCTGGATGCTTCCATACATAATGAGTATGACTATGTCATCATCGCCAGGAAGCCTGTGGCCGATATGGGATTCCATGAGATCAAAAACAGTCTCTCCCACGTCCTGAAAGTCGGCAAGGTCCTTCGGGGGCCCGGGCACCATCGGGACCGGCAAAAGCCTGAATAAAGTTCATGAATTTTAAAGCGCTTGCGCCTGAAAAATGGTAGAATATCACCGTAGCGCCTATATTGTCCTGCAGCCGGGACGGACAGGCCTATAGAAAAGAAGCATACAGGCAGCCAGGGTTTGGATCTGCCGCCCAAGGCCGGGAGTTGCACCTGGTTTTTCTTATAATAAATATGAAAAGCAGCAAGGGAGGATAAACGTTGAAGAAGCGAATATTTCTTGTATTCGGATTGATTTTCCTAATGGCTCTTTTGACGGGATGTACTGAAGTCAATAAGCCGATTACCTCTGAAAGTGAAGGCTTTTGGAATGAGTATATTGTTTACCCGCTTTCTATGTTCATCGTAAAAGTAGCTGAAACGCTCGGGGGCAGCTATGGGCTTGCCATCATCGTGGTGACCCTGATCATCCGCCTTTTGATTCTGCCGCTGATGATCAAGCAGACAAAAAGCTCGAAGGCCATGCAGGCCCTCCAGCCTGAAATGCAGAAGCTGAGAGAGAAATACAGCAGTAAAGACCAGAAGACACAGCAAAAGCTGCAGCAGGAAACCATGGCTCTTTTCCAGCAGCATGGCGTCAACCCGCTGGCAGGCTGTTTCCCGCTCATCGTTCAGATGCCGATCCTGATCGGTTTCTATCATGCCATTTCACGCACACGCGAAATTGCGAACCATGACTTCCTTTGGTTTGATCTCGGTTCTCCGGATCCGATTTACCTGCTGCCGCTGATTGCCGGCGCAACGACTTTCATCCAGCAGAAGATCATGATGGCGGGGACTGCCAACCAGAATCCGCAGATGGCCATGATGCTCTGGATCATGCCGGTCATGATCATCGTATTTGCGATCAATTTCCCTGCAGCCCTGTCATTATACTGGGTTGTCGGTAACATCTTTATGATTGTCCAGACATATTTCATCAAAGGTCCGGATCTGAAAAAAGCAGCTGCCGGAAATGCGGGAGGAGCAAAGAAGTGAAAGAAGTGACTGCTACAGGACAATCCGTCGAAGCAGCAGTAGAATCCGCTTTAGCTCAATTGCAGACAACAAGAGACCGCACGGAAATCAGCATTGTTGAAGAAGGAAAAAAAGGTTTTTTCGGGATTTTCGGTTCCAGGCCTGCCGTTGTAAGGGCAGTTCTTAAGCCGGATCCGATTGAAGAAGCCGTCCAATTTTTAAAAAATATCGGCGAGAAAATGGGGGCACCCGTTGAAGTGGAAGTGCGCAGGGAAGGGAAAGAGGCAGAGCTTATCCTGTCCGGCGAAAAAATTGCCCTTTTCATCGGAAAAAGGGGCCAGACCCTGAACTCGCTCCAGTATCTGACCCAGCTTGTCGTCAATAAGTCTTCCGATTCTTATCTGAATGTGGTCCTTGATGCCGAGGACTACCGGAAGCGCCGGAATGATACGCTCATTCAGCTTGCCCAGCGGCTTGCCCAAAAGGCAGTCAAAACCGGCAAGGATGTGGCGCTTGAACCGATGCCTTCCTACGAAAGAAAAATCATTCATGCGGCACTGGCCGGTACGCGGAAAGTTAAAACGTACTCAAGCGGAGCCGATCCCAACCGCCATATTGTCATATCACCGGTGAAATAGCCGATGGAGCCTTATCCGACTGGATAGGGCTTTTTTTATGGAAAAAAAATGATTGGCAAAGGAATGCGGTCAATGATTCCGAAGTAGAATGCATATATTTCTTGTGCGGGGTCAGAGGTTCTTTAATAGAGGAACGGCTGCTTCAGCTTTTCTGTCCAGCGGCCGGAACACCGAGTCATAACCCATTCCTGAATATCAGGCAATGATGTGGCAGCCTCTTCAGCCATTTATGCTGTGGATAACATGTACGGCGATATTTGCGTCTGGTTTTATTGTTATTCACATGTGGATAAGTTAAAATAGAGCATAATAATGTATAGAGAATCGGGAAGCTTGTGGATAAGCGGGACAGGCTTGAGCAAATAATCTTTTTAATCAAAGGCTCTTGTGCTATTCTAGTTATTTGGGGCTTAAAATATTCGTTTTAATTATATAGATAGAAAACAGGAAATGAGGTGGCAGCAGGGTGGAGCTAGATACAATTGCAGCGATATCCACTCCGATGGGGGAAGGCGCAATCGCCATTGTCCGGCTGAGCGGTGATGAGGCATTCTCCATTGCAGACAAGCTATACAGGGGAGTTGGAGGAAAACGCATAAGTGATGCCGCTTCCCATACGATCCATTACGGCCATATCATCGATCCGAAAACCGGCCAGGTGGCAGAGGAAGTCATGGTATCGGTGATGAAGGGGCCAAAAACCTTCACAAAGGAAGATGTGGTTGAGATTAACTGCCATGGCGGGATTGTGTCAGTCAACCGGGTGCTGCAGCTCGTGCTGAATCATGGTGCCCGCCTCGCCGAGCCTGGTGAATTCACAAAGAGGGCGTTCCTGAACGGACGGATCGACCTTTCCCAGGCAGAAGCGGTGATGGATCTGATCCGGGCCAAAACAGACCGGGCGATGAATGTGGCGCTTGGCCAGATGGAAGGGCGACTTTCCAAGCTGGTAAAAAGGCTGCGGCAGGAGATCCTTGAAACATTGGCCCATATCGAGGTCAATATCGACTATCCGGAGTATGATGATGTCGAAGAAATGACCCATCAGCTTCTGCTCGAGAAGGCCGGCTTCGTTAAAGGAGAGATTGAGAAGCTCTTGAAGACTTCAGAGCAGGGGAAAATTCTCCGTGAAGGACTGTCGACAGTGATTGTCGGGAGGCCGAATGTCGGGAAATCGTCCCTGCTCAACAGCCTTGTGCATGAAAACAAGGCGATTGTAACGGATATACCGGGTACAACCCGTGATGTAATAGAAGAGTATGTAAACGTCAGGGGAGTTCCTTTGAGGCTCCTTGATACTGCCGGCATCCGGGAGACAGAGGATATTGTCGAGCGGATCGGTGTGGAAAGATCGCGACAGGTGCTGAAGGAGGCCGATCTGATTCTGCTGGTCGTCAACTATTCAGATGAGCTGTCGCAGGAAGATGAAAATCTCTTCAAAGTGGTAGAGGACATGGATGTTATCGTCATCGTCAATAAAACCGATCTTCCGCAGCAAATCGATATGGAGCGTGTGCGCGAGCTTGCGGCCGGGCATAGGCTTGTGACGACCTCCCTCCTTGAGGACCAGGGCGTCGATGAACTGGAGGAAAGCATTTCTTCGCTGTTCTTCGCCGGCAGCATTGAAGCGGGCGATATGACTTATGTGTCCAATACCCGCCATATCGCTTTGCTCAACCAGGCCCTGAACAGCATTGAGGAAGCACTGAACGGAGTAGATTTTGGAACGCCAATTGATATTATTCAGATAGATTTGACTAGAACTTGGGAGCTTTTGGGCGAGATTATCGGAGAAAGTGTCCATGACAGCTTGATCGATCAGCTTTTCTCCCAATTTTGCCTTGGGAAATAATCCGGCAGGCGGGAAAACAGCCTGGAAAGAAGGAGGCAGCAGGAAACATGCAGTATGATGCAGGCAATTATGATGTCATTGTTATCGGTGCAGGACATGCAGGAGTCGAGGCCGGCCTGGCTGCGGGGCGGCTCGGCGCCAAGACACTTATGGTGACCATCAATCTTGATATGGTTGCTTTTATGCCGTGCAACCCTTCAGTCGGAGGTCCGGCAAAAGGGATCGTCGTCAGGGAAATAGATGCCCTCGGCGGTGAAATGGGCAAAAATATCGATAAAACCCATATCCAGATGAGGATGCTGAATACAGGAAAAGGGCCGGCTGTACGTGCGCTCAGGGCGCAGGCCGATAAATTCACTTATCAGCATGAAATGAAGAAAACGATCGAAAACGAACCGAATATCACACTGTTGCAGGGCATGGTTGAAAAACTGATCGTGGAAGACGGCGTCTGCAAAGGTGTTGTAACGATGACCGGCGCGGCATACAGCGCGAAGACGGTCGTCATTACCACCGGGACCTTCCTGCGCGGGGAAATCATTCTCGGCGAATTGAAATATTCCAGCGGCCCGAATAATCAGCAGCCGTCCATTAAGCTTTCGGAGCATCTGCAGGAGCTTGGCTTCGATATGGTCCGGTTCAAGACCGGGACGCCTCCGCGCGTGAACAGCCATACGATTGATTACAGCAAGACAGAGATCCAGCCCGGCGATGATGTGCCGCGGGCGTTCTCATATGAAACGACTAAATATATCACAGACCAGCTGCCATGCTGGCTTACCTATACAAATGAAACAACGCATAGTCTGATCGACGATAATCTGCACCGTTCGCCGATGTATTCAGGCATGATCAAAGGAACCGGGCCTCGCTATTGCCCTTCCATCGAAGATAAGGTGGTCCGCTTCAATGACAAGCCGCGCCATCAGATCTTCCTAGAGCCTGAAGGCCGGAATACGCAGGAAGTTTATGTGCAGGGGCTTTCCACAAGCCTGCCGGAGGATGTGCAGCAGAAGATCCTCCGCACAATTCCAGGCCTTGAAAATGTCCAGATGATGCGTGCCGGCTATGCGATTGAGTATGACAGCATTGTTCCGACCCAGCTTTGGCCGACATTGGAAACGAAGAAGGTCAAGAATCTTTATACCGCCGGGCAGATTAATGGAACCTCCGGATATGAGGAAGCAGCGGGACAGGGGCTTATGGCAGGAATCAATGCCGGCCTGAACGCGCTTGGCAAGGAAGAGCTTATCCTCAGCCGCTCTGATGCCTATATCGGTGTGCTGATCGATGATCTTGTCACAAAAGGGACGAATGAGCCTTACCGCCTCCTGACTTCCCGTGCGGAATACAGGCTGCTTCTCCGCCACGATAATGCCGATCTGCGCCTGACGGATGCAGGCCATAAGATCGGCCTGATCAGCGATGAAAGATACGGACGCTTCACAGAGAAAAAACAGGCGATCGAAGCGGAAAAAGAAAGGCTGCGTTCCATCATCATCAAGCCTTCTGCCGAAGTACAGGAAATGATCAAAAACCAGGGCGGAAGCGAGCTGAAGGACGGAATCCGTGCTTCAGACCTGCTTAAGCGCCCGGAAATGTCGTATGAGCATATCAAGCTTGCGGCGCCTGCCGACGCAGATTTGGACTTTGATGTGACAGAACAGGTCGAAATCCAGCTGAAGTATGAAGGTTATATCGAAAAATCCCTGCAGCAGGTCGAGCGTCTGAAGAAGATGGAAAACAAAAAGGTGCCGGAAAATATCGATTATGATGCGATCAACGGACTTGCTTCAGAGGCCCGCCAAAAGCTGAAGGAAGTACGTCCGCTGTCCATTGCGCAGGCTTCCCGGATATCCGGCGTCAATCCTGCCGATATCTCCATCCTGCTTGTATATCTTGAGCAAGGAAGGGTCGCCAGGGTTTCCAACAACTAATTACAGCTGCAGGAAAGGAATGGGCAATGAATACTGAACAATTCATCAAGATGCTG
This sequence comes from Bacillus sp. UMB0728, assembly GCF_002858875.1. Classification (NCBI taxonomy): domain Bacteria; kingdom Bacillati; phylum Bacillota; class Bacilli; order Caryophanales; family Bacillaceae; genus Bacillus; species Bacillus sp. UMB0728. The sequence continues at coordinate 18,282 of NZ_PKLA01000002.1, forward strand.
GAGGAGAAAGGGATTTCCCTTTCTCCAAGGCAGATTGATCAATACAATATTTATTATGAAACATTGGTTGAGTGGAATGAAAAAATGAACCTGACAGCTATAACAGACAAGCCTGAAGTCTATCTGAAGCACTTCTATGACTCTGTTTCCGCTGCCTTTTATTTTGATTTCTCCAAGCCCTTACATATTTGCGATGTAGGTGCAGGAGCGGGTTTCCCGAGCCTTCCGATCAAAATTGCATTCCCGGAAATCAGCGTGACGATCGTTGATTCATTGAATAAACGGATCAATTTCCTGGAGCATCTTGCAGGAAAGCTTGGCCTTGAAAACGTCCGTTTCGTCCATGACCGGGCGGAAACCTTCGGACAGAACAAGGAATACAGGGAAGCATTTGATGTTGTGACAGCCAGGGCTGTTGCCAGAATGTCGGTGCTGACTGAGCTTTGCCTTCCCCTTGCCAAGGTTGGCGGCCATTTTGTGGCCATGAAAGGGGCCAGCGCCCAGGATGAACTGGCTGCAGGCAAGAAAGCGATTACGATGCTTGGCGGCAAATTGGAGAATTCCCACTCCTTCCTTTTACCGGAAGAAGAAAGCGAGCGGAATATCTTTGTGATCCGGAAAGAGAAGCCGGCACCAAAGAAATTCCCAAGAAAACCGGGCACCCCTAATAAGAGCCCAATTGAATAATTAGTTACTTTTGTCCCGGATTTATGGCATAATTTTTAATAGCAGCTGTTGTTATATATCCATATTCTCATCGATAAAAACGCGTCTCCTGTCGGAAGATTGTTTATCTGAGGTGCAGGAGTTCCCGTTTTTTAGGAGAATATGTAATAGGGAGTTTCGTAAAGGTGGTGCAGGGTGATGAAGCATTCTTTCTCACGCTTTTTTGGCCTAGGCGAAAAGGAAGAACAAGAAATCGAAAAAGCTGATGAACAGTTAAATATAGAAGAAGAACCGACTAACAGGGAAGAAGTCAGGAAAATTCCGATCGGACAGATTGTGCCGAACCGTTTTCAGCCGAGAACGGTATTTGATGACGAGAAAATCGAGGAATTGTCCCGTACGATCCATACGCACGGGATCATCCAGCCGATTGTTGTCAGGGAATTCGATGACGGCAAATTCGAGATCATTGCCGGCGAACGCAGATGGCGGGCAATGAATAAACTGGGCTGGGATGAGGTGCCTGCGATTGTCAAGAATCTCAGCGACACTGAGACTGCTTCTGTCGCCCTGATTGAAAATCTCCAGCGTGAGGAGCTTTCACCGATAGAGGAAGCGGTTGCTTATGGAAAGCTGCTTGAGCTCCATAATCTGACCCAGGAGGCCCTGGCGCAGCGGCTTGGCAAAGGACAGTCCACTGTAGCGAATAAGCTCAGGCTCCTCAAGCTTCCGGAACAGGTCCAGGAAGCGTTATTGGGCAAGCAGATCACAGAGCGCCATGCCCGCTCCCTCATTCCGCTGAAGAATCCGGAAAAGCAGGTCAAGCTTCTGGAAGAAATCATTGAGAAAAGCCTCAATGTCAAACAGACGGAAGAACGAGTCGTCAAGCTGCTCGAGCAGAGCGAAAACAAGCCGAAGCCGAAACGGAAGGCTTTCAGCAAGGACATGCGGATAGCGGTCAATACCATCCGCCAGTCCCTCAATATGGTTTCAGACAGCGGCATCAATCTTGATTCCGAAGAAGAAGAATTTGAGGAATTCTACCAGTTCACGATCAAGATTCCTAAAAAGAAATGATAGATTGTGAGACACACTAAATAAGTAGACAAAACGCACTGTATTTCACACCGGAATCCGCAGTGCGTTTTTCATTATTATCACAACACAATGTTAAGGAGGAAAAAAGCATGAACAAGGACCTGTCTTCAGAACAAAGGGAAGAATTGCTGGGCACATTGAAGGACCGTTTTGAGAAAAATATGGAGCGCCATCAGAATCTTGATTGGGCTCAAGTGGAGGCGAAACTGGCTGAACATACTGATAAGCTCTGGACGCTCAATGAAATGGAAGTGACCGGCGGGGAGCCGGATGTTGTTGCTTATGATGAAAAAAGTGGTGAATACATATTCTGTGATTGTTCAGCGGAAAGCCCGAAAGGCCGCCGCAGCGTCTGTTACGACCGTGAAGCGCTTGAGTCCAGGAAGAAACATAAGCCTGAAAACAGTGCAATGGACCTGGCTGCCGAGATAGGCATCGAGCTTTTGACGGAAGATCAGTACCGGGAGCTTCAGAAGCTCGGAAGCTTTGACCTGAAAACATCCTCCTGGGTGCAGACTCCTGCTGAAGTCAGGGAGCTTGGCGGCGCCCTTTTCTGTGACCGCCGTTATAATCAGGTGTTCGTCTATCACAATGGCGCTGATTCGTACTATGCTGCGAGAGGCTTCCGGGGCAGGCTGAAAGTCTGAGCCTGCAGCAGGTAAAATATTCATTTCTCTTCAATCTGTGGGAATTTTAAGAAAAAACCTAACATCATATTCCATTCATGATAAAATAGAAGTCGTGACTCTAGTAAGCTTTTTTCTGATTGAATAGATTATGAATAGAATAGATATCATTGTTTAGAGGAATAAGGTAGGTGGCACCGTGGGGAAAATTATTGCGATTGCGAATCAAAAAGGAGGAGTCGGAAAGACGACGACCTCTGTGAATTTGGGAGCCTGCTTGGCATACATAGGCAAGAAAGTGCTGCTGGTCGATATTGATCCGCAGGGCAATGCGACAAGCGGGATCGGTATAGAAAAAGCTGATGTGGACCAGTGCATTTACGATGTTCTCGTCGATGATGTTGAAGCGCTGAAAGTGATCAAGCCGACGGCTGTCGAGAATTTATATGCTATTCCTGCGACCATTCAGCTCGCAGGGGCGGAAATTGAACTGGTTCCGACTATTTCCCGGGAAGTGAGACTCAAAAGGGCCCTTGAAGAAGTGAAAAAGGATTTCGATTATATCATCATCGACTGCCCGCCTTCCCTCGGTCTTCTGACCATCAACTCCCTGACGGCTTCCGATGCCGTCCTGATACCGGTCCAATGTGAGTATTATGCACTCGAAGGGCTCAGCCAGCTTTTAAATACGGTCCGCCTTGTCCAGAAGCATCTGAACCATGACCTGAAAATCGAGGGTGTGCTTCTGACAATGCTTGATGCCAGGACCAATCTGGGTATACAGGTGATTGAAGAGGTAAAGAAATACTTCCAGGATAAAGTCTATAAAACGATCATTCCGCGCAATGTCCGATTAAGTGAAGCGCCGAGCCACGGGGAACCGATCATCATCTATGATGCGAAATCCCGGGGAGCTGAAGTGTATCTAGATTTGGCAAAGGAAGTGATTTCGAATGGCTAAAGGTCTGGGAAAAGGGCTGAATGCTTTCTTCTCGAACGCCGAGGCAGATTCAGAGGAAACGATCCAGGAGATCAGGCTCTCGGAAATCCGTCCGAATCCTTATCAGCCCAGAAAAATATTTGACGAAGCAGCAATTGAAGAGCTGAAGCAGTCGATCCGGGAGCATGGCATCCTTCAGCCGGTCATCCTGAGAAAAAGCATCAAAGGCTTTGAAATCGTTGCAGGTGAACGCCGCTGCCGGGCTGCCAGGGAAGCCGGCCTGGAAAAAGTGCCATCGGTCATCAGGGAATTGACCGAAAAGCAGATGATGGAGCTGGCCATCCTTGAGAACCTGCAGCGCGAGGATCTCACTCCGATGGAAGAAGCGGCTGCCTATCAGCAGCTGATCGAGAAGCTGAAGATGACACAGGAAGAGCTTGCGAAAAGATTGGGGAAAAGCAGGCCGCATATTGCCAATCATATCAGGCTCTTGTCCCTCCCTCCGAAAATACAGGAACTGATTTCAAGCGGCAAGATCACAATGGGCCATGGCCGTGCACTTCTGGGCCTCAGGCAGAAGGAAAAGGTTCAGGCAACAGCTGACCGCGCGATAAAGGAAGGGCTCAATGTCCGCCAGCTTGAACAGCTGATCCATCATCTGAATGAGCTTGTTCCACGTGAAACAAAAAAAGTGAAGCAGCCGAAGGATGTTTTTATAAAAGCTCAGGAAACCTCCTTGCGGGAGCGGTTCGGAACCCCGGTCAGCATCAAGCAGAATAAGAACCAGAACAAAGGCAAAATTGAGATCGAATTTTTTTCAAAAGACGATTTGGACCGGATTTTACAAATATTGGACCAAGAACGTTCGTAAGCCATCATGGATGGCTTTTTCTTCTTTTTTCATAAACTACTATACAGATAAAGGTGAAATGCAATGTTTTTATTAGGCACTTTAGTGAATGGGCTGCTGATTGTCATCGGCACGCTTCTCGGCAAGCTGCTCCACCGCATCCCGGAAAGCATGAAAGGCACCGTCATGTATGCGATTGGACTGGCAGTCATCGTCCTTGGACTGCAGATGGGCTTCAAAAGTGAAAATTTCCTGATTGTTATCCTGAGTCTTGTGCTTGGGGCTGTGCTCGGCGAGTGGCTTGGGCTTGAGGATAAACTCAATGCAGTCGGCAATTGGCTGGAGAGAAAGATTGGGTCAAATGGACAGGGCAGCATTTCACAAGGCTTTGTGACAGCAACCCTCATTTTTGTGATCGGAGCGATGGCCATCATCGGGGCATTGGACAGCGGCATCCGCGGCGACCATGATGTTCTGTATACCAAATCGATCATCGACGGCTTTACGGCGCTGATTTTGACCACTACTCTTGGAATCGGCGTCATCTTTTCAGCTATCCCAGTCGTCCTTTATGAAGGGCTGATTGCCCTCTTTGCAACCCAGATCGACCGGTTTGTTCCTCAGGCATTGATGGACCAGTTCATTCTAGAAATGACAGCGGCAGGCGGGGTGATGATCTTTGCGATCGGGCTTAACCTGACAGGATTGACGAAGATCAGGGTGGCCAATCTCCTGCCCGGCATCCTTGTGACGGCTGTTATCGTCACATCGATCTATTTTTACCAGCAGCTTGTTTGACAGAGGGTGGACGGCATTTGTCTGTCCATCCCCTTCTCTACTGATTCAGCTTTGCCTGTTCAGCTGTTCCCAGATCCCAGCTGATGCGCGGCCATGCATGCTTAAATCTTGCATTCAGGCTCGCTTCGTGGATTCCGGCAGCAATCGTCTTCGCCATCCTCAGCACAAGATTCAGCCTCGTATTCTGCAGAACGAAGAATTCCATAAATCCGCTCACATTCACAATTCCGGTGATATGCATATCGCCTACCTCAGGCAGCTCTTTATTCACGCCGGCTCCAGGCTTGACCGGGCCGGATCCGACCTGGATAACGCCTACGCTTTTCAGTCGGCCAAGGCATGCGTCAATTCCGATAATATAGGGACGTACATGCGATTCTTTGATTTCCTTCAGTTTTTCCTCCAGATTAACGGCATGGATCGGATCATCCAGCGTTCCGTATACATGAAAGGGAGCCACAGCCTTTTCTTCCAGAAGTGTGCCGACAAGCGGACCCAATGAATCTCCGGTAGAGCGGTCAGTGCCGATGCAGACAAAAACGACAGGGCGTACACCGATGCCTGGGGGCATGAAATTTAAGAGTTCAGCGGCCAGCTTGTTTGCAGCATCCTGTTCATCATGGGCAACGCGGGCACTGCTGGCCTTTTTTTCAAATAAGTTCGTTCTTAAGTTCATTGGTTCCACTCCCTCATTATGGTAGTAACAGTATACGGAAAAATTTTGTAATCTATACATACCTGCATCAGTAAAAAGATAAACAGAGAATCATATGTTGGTATGCTTACTGACTGTCCGTACGATCCTTTAATGGGTTAAAGGCACTTGTGCAGGCGGGGAAGGTTTATAGGAAAAGAATGAATTTCTGGGAAGGCACTCACATGTCAGACTGTAAAAAATTCTTGCAAATTGTTAAAATGGATTTAATTTTATAAGATAAGAAAGTATTATTTTGAATTTCGGCTGCTCGCTGCAGCTGCGCCTATGGCCTTGAGGTACAAGCTTGAGGCGGAATCTTGCAGACGTTTTTGCACGCCGCGGCATACTTATTTCGAGTCCTTCATTAAGGCGCTGGCGATTTTCTTATATAATTCACTAAAAGTAAGCGGGTGAAACCATGACTTCTACAGAAAAAATGCTTCAGGGAATTAAGGATCAGCTGTCCGATGAAAATATGTGGAGTGCCATTGGCCTTGGATTTTTGAAGATCATTGCAATTTTGATTGTATCAAGCCTGATCATCAGAATCGGCCGGGCGGCCATCCGAAAGGTCTTTGCCGTGCGGAGCCACTCGCCGCTGCGGATCAGCCACCGCCGGGAGGCTACACTGGTCAAACTGCTTGAAAATATCCTGACGTATGTGGTGTCTTTCATCATGATTATGATGATTCTCTCGACCTTGACGATTGATGTGGGTGCCCTCCTTGCAGGTGCCGGGATTGTGGGGCTTGCGGTCGGCTTCGGCGCTCAGAACCTTGTGAAGGATATCATCACCGGCTTTTTCATCATATTTGAAGACCAATTTTCGGTCGGAGACTATATCAGGGTCGACCAATTCGAAGGAACCGTAGAGGAAATCGGCCTCCGGACAACAAAAATTAAGAGCTGGACAGGTGAGCTTCACATCCTGCCGAACGGGAGCATCGTCCAGGTGACCAATTTCTCCCTTCATAACAGCGTCGCGTTTGTGGATGTGAGCATTGCGTATGAGGGGGATATCCAGAAGGCTGAGCAGGTGCTTAAGGACCTCCTGGAAACCCTGCCTGAAAAATATGAAGATATGGTCAAGACGCCCGAAATATTGGGCATCCAAAACCTGGCGGCATCAGATGTGGTTATCCGGGTGACGGCAGAGACAATGCCGATGAAGCATTTCTTTATCGCCCGTCAGTTGAGGAAGGAAATCAAGATGGCCCTCGATGCACATGGCATCGAAATTCCTTTCCCGCGCCTGGTCATGTATTCGCGCCAGGAAGAAAAGCCTGAAAAAAGCACGGGAAAAGCATAGGAGGAAAATAGCATGGAACCTAAAGAATATGGCCTGAATGATGTAGTAGAGATGAAAAAAGCCCATCCGTGCGGGGCCAACCGCTGGAAAATCATCCGCCTCGGCATGGATATCCGCATTAAATGCGAGGGCTGCTCGCACAGCGTCATGATCCCACGAAAAGAATTCAGCCGGAAAATGAAGAAAATCCTCGTGAAGCATGAAGAATAGTCATGCTTCTTTTTTCTGGAAGGGGATGGACTTGTCTTTTGCCCGGCAAATCTCTATAATTGTGGGAGGCTTGTCCAATTTTATGAAAACGAGAAACAGCCTTATAAAAATAGATTTCACCGTTTTTGAAATAGATGCTGAAATAAAAGTTGAGGAGTGACTGGCATGGCATTAACAGCTGGGATTGTAGGCTTGCCGAACGTTGGTAAATCTACATTATTTAATGCAATAACACAGGCAGGTGCGGAGTCTGCCAACTATCCGTTTTGTACGATTGACCCGAATGTGGGAATTGTTGAGGTTCCTGACCACCGCCTGAACAAGCTGACAGAGCTTGTTCAGCCGAAGAAAACTGTACCGACAACATTTGAATTCACAGACATCGCCGGAATCGTAAAGGGCGCCAGCAAAGGGGAAGGCCTAGGGAATAAATTCCTTTCGCATATCCGTGAAGTGGATGCAATCTGCCAGGTTGTCCGCTGCTTTGCTGATGACAATATCACACACGTATCCGGAAAGGTCGATCCGATTTCCGATATTGAAACCATCAACCTGGAGCTGATCCTTGCTGACCTGGAATCTGTTGAGAAGCGCATTGCCCGCGTCGGCAAAATGGCAAAACAGAAGGATAAGGAAGCTGTGGCAGAACTTGAAGTCCTCGAATTGCTCAAGGATGCGTTCGAGTCAGACAAGCCTGCCCGCACTGTGGAGTTCACAGAAGAGCAGCATAAAATTGCCAAGAACCTTCACCTCCTGACAATCAAGCCTGTCCTGTATGTAGCAAATGTGGGGGAAGATGATGTAGCAGATCCTTCTTCAAACGAATACGTCCAGAGCGTCAGGGATTTTGCAGAGAAAGACAATGCGGAAGTGATTGTTGTCTGTGCGAAAATCGAATCTGAAATCGCCGAGCTTGAAGGCGAAGAAAAGCAAATGTTCCTTGAAGAGCTTGGCATCGAGGAATCCGGTCTTGACCAGCTGATCCGTTCTGCTTACCACCTGCTGGACCTTGCCACTTATTTCACGGCAGGAGTGCAGGAAGTCCGTGCATGGACGTTCCGCAAGGGCATGAAGGCGCCTCAGTGTGCCGGCATCATCCATACAGACTTTGAAAGAGGCTTCATCAGGGCAGAAACTGTCCACTATGATGACCTGCTGGAAGCTAAGACCATGGCAGCTGCGAAAGAAGCAGGAAAGGTCCGTCTTGAAGGAAAAGAGTATATTGTTAAAGACGGAGATATCATTCATTTCCGCTTTAATGTGTAATAAGTATGATGAGAGGCTCCCGCTTTTGGGGGCTTTTTTTTTGTTTGACTGGGGAAGATGCAGGGGGCGTTGAATTTTGAGGCACTCTGTGAGGGGCTGAGGAGTGTCAGTGTGCCTCATGTAGGAGTTTTGAGGAACTCTGTGAGGGCTTGAGGAGTATCAGAGTGCTTCATGTAGGGGTTTTGAGGTACTCTGTGAGAGGTTGAGGTGTGCCAGAATGCTTCATGTAGGAGTTTTGAGGCATTCTGTGAGGGGCTGAGGTGTGCCAGAATGCTTCATGTAGGAGTTTTGAGGAACTCTGTGAGGGCTTGAGGAGTGCCAGAGTGCCTCATGTAGGGGTTTTGAGGTACTCTGTGAGAGGTTGAGGTGTGCCAGAATGCTTCATGTAGGAGTTTTGAGGCATTCTGTGAGGGGCTGGGGAGTGTCAGAGTGCCTCATAGCATGCCGTGGCTGAACACCCCCATCCGCCTTTCAATGGTACAGCTCCGGGCGCTAGCCCCTCGAGTGTCGGGACTGAGCAAGCGCCCTCCGCCTTTCAAGGCTGATTAACAATAAATTTACATGGGATTCAAATGGCTGTTACACATTCTTTTTACAATGAAGTAGAAGAAAGCGCTAAAGGAGGATGTGTGATGAGCCGTGCTAGAGCCTGGATTCGAAGGCAGGATGAGCTGTGGTTTCAATATTGCAACAGCAGATCAGAGGCAGCTTTCATCCGTTTCTTTCAAATGTTGACCCATTTGGGCGGTGCGCGGTTTACGGTTGTCCTGCAGCTGGTTCTTATGCTGGCGGGCCCCCCTTCCCTTTTCAGGCCGGCAGCAGCTGCGTCACTTTCCCTTGCAGCAAGCCATCTTGCCGCAGTCCTGATCAAGCGGGCCGTTAAGAGGATCCGCCCCTTTCAGGTGCTTCCCGGCGTCCGTGTGCATGGATTTCGTTTCAAAGATCATTCTTTTCCGTCAGGGCATTCAACAGCCGCCTTTTCCCTGGCAGTTCCCTACAGCATTCTTTTCCCTCCATTCGCTCCCGCTTTATTGGCAGCTGCCGGTCTTGTCGCCCTTTCAAGGGTTGTGCTTGGCGTCCATTATCCTACCGATATTGCAGCAGGATCTCTGCTTGGCGCAAGTGCAGGCATCTTCTTCGCAGCCATTGCCCAGTCATTTTAATATTGAGGAGGAATGAGAGTGAAGGTGGCGATTTTTTCTGATACCTTTTATCCCCAGATCAATGGGGTGGCTAACACGCTGAAGCGGCTCACAGACCATCTTGAGAAGCGGGATATAGAGTATATGCTTTTTATACCGGGACCCGCTGAGGGAATATCCTATCCGAACGCGGCTGAGTTTCTGAGCATTCCTTTCTTTTTCTACCCTGAATGCAGAACGGCTGTGGCCAATCCCCGCAAAATAACGGAAAGGCTGCAGAAGTTTTCTCCCGATATCGTTCATATAGCCACTCCGCTGACAATGGGGCTTTATGGAATCCATGCGGCAAAAAAGCTGGGCATCCCGATCACCGGCTCCTACCACACCCATTTTGATCAATACTTAAAGCTTTATAAATGCCAATGGCTCTCCCCCCTATTCTGGAAATATATGAAATGGTTCCACCGTTCCTTCCAGCGCATATTCGTGCCGTCAAAAGATACGAAAACAATCCTTGAAGCCCAGGGGCTGCAGTCTGTATCGCTTTGGACACGCGGAGTTGACAGCCGGCTGTTTCATCCTGATCGAGATAAGGACGCAGCCAGGAAGAAATTTGGAATCAGGGAGCCTCATATCCTCTTATATGCAGGCCGGCTTGCACCCGAAAAGGATCTTGGCACCTTGCTGAAGACAATGGGAAGCCTCCCGGAAGAAATCCGGGAGCGGGTGCACTGGCTGATCGTCGGCGACGGACCTGAGTTCCAGCCATTCGCAAAGGAATCTGCCGGCAGGGGCAATGTGACAATGACCGGATATGTCACAGGCGAAGAGCTGGCCGGCCTATATGCAGCAGCCGATTTGCTCGTCTTCCCCTCTCCTACAGAAACATTCGGGAATGTGGTCCTTGAAGCCCTCTCTTCCGGTACCCCTGCCATTGTGGCAGACAAAGGCGGTCCTGCGGAAATCATCTCGGAAGGCAGGACCGGCCGGATTTGCCCGGCAGGCAGCAGCGGGGAATTTGCGAGTGCAATACAAGAGCTGCTTGGAGATCCCGTAAAGCTCGCCAGCATGTCCCGGGAAGCGAGGAGCTATGCCGAACGGCAGTCATGGGATAAAATCATGGACCAGCTGCTGGCAGAATATAAAGAGATTGCATTTGAGGGCGAATACCGCTTCCGGAATTTGGGATAAAAGAATGGATATTGTCCAATTGAATATGATATGATGAATATACCTCGGAATGAGGTTTTTTCTTTTTGGAAGGGATAATTGCTTTCCTTCCGGATATATGCTATAATTTCAACTTGTGAGTAATGAATAGTTACTCCTTGCCCGAATGGGCCGCTTAGACCAAAAGGAGGTGTAATGAGATGAGAAAGTACGAAATCATGTACGTCATCCGTCCAAACATTGAAGATGAGGCTAAAAAGGCTCTAGTTGAGCGTTTTAACTCTATCCTGACTGATAATGGTGCGGAACTGACTGAATCAAAAGACTGGGGCAAACGCCGCCTGGCTTACGAAATCAACGATTTCCGTGATGGCTACTACCAGTTGATCCACCTGAATGCGGAAGCTGCTGCAGTGGACGAGTTCACTCGCCTTGCTAAAATCAGCGAAGATATCATCCGCCACATGGTTGTTAAAGACGAAAAGTAAGACTTGAAATAGAACAGTTTTAAATAAGGAAGGAGTTGATTCTGATGATGAACCGAGTTGTTCTTGTCGGACGTTTAACGAAAGATCCTGAGTTAAGGTACACGCCAAATGGAGTGCCCGTTGCTTCCTTCACACTTGCTGTTAACCGTACTTTTACGAATCAGCAGGGAGAAAGGGAAGCTGACTTCATCAACTGTGTGATCTGGCGCCGTCCAGCTGAAAACGTAGCAAACTTCCTCAAAAAAGGAAGCCTTGCCGGCGTTGATGGACGCCTTCAGACCCGCAGCTATGAGGGACAGGACGGCAAGCGCGTCTACGTTACAGAAGTAATGGCAGACAGCGTTCAGTTCCTGGAGCCGAGAAATGCTTCAGGCGGTGCCCCTAGCGGCGGCCGTAATGACGGAAACTATGGCGGTCCTTCAAGAGAACAGGATTTCCCATATGGAAATAATGATCAGAATCAGCGACAAAACAATAACCGCAATCAAGGATATACGCGCGTGGATGAAGATCCATTCGCAAATGATGGACAAATCGACATCTCTGATGACGATCTGCCATTCTGATCTCCTTGATTGGACGGGTACACGATACTAAAACCAAAAGGAGGGAAATGACATGGCATTTGGAGGAGGACGCAGAGGCGGACGTGCAAAGCGCCGTAAAGTTTGCTACTTCACAGCAAACGGAATCACTCACATCGACTACAAAGATGTAGATCTTCTGAAAAAATTCATCTCTGAGCGCGGTAAAATTTTACCTCGCCGTGTAACTGGTACAAACGCTAAATACCAACGTAAATTGACTGTTGCTATCAAGCGTGCGCGTATCATGGCATTACTGCCTTACGTTTCAGGTGAATAATATATAATAAAAGAAGGGCGCCTTATGGGTGTCCTTCTTTTTTCATACATAGAAGATTGTTTTGGATCTTTGATGCCCACAGGATTCGGGTCATGCAGACGCTGCCGCAGGATGTGGCGTTTTTAGTCTGCGTTCCTTTATAAAGGATCCTCCGCATTTCGATTGTCCAGCTTCAAAGCCTAGCCCCTCGAGTCATAAGCCACTTAGGAATTAAAGGCAAAGAACGCCTTTTATTCTTCCGCGTGTTATGCTTGTCGGGGCTGAGCAAGCACCCTCCGCATTTCGAAAGGTTGAACCAAGCCTTCATACCCGATAAAATAGTAATAGGAATATGTCTTTGACCTGCTGCTGGATGCAGCTTAGTATAAAGAGAATTTGAGAGGTGAAGCAGTGAAGAATGTCCATAAGTTGACTTCGGGTGCAGTCATGCTGGCAGTGTTTGCTGTCCTGATGCTGCTGACCCTTTACGTCCCTGTCCTGGGGGTTGTCACAAATCTGTTTTTAGCAGCGCCGTTTATCTTATTTGCTGCAACGAATGACCGCAAAAGCTCGCTGGTCTTTTTGACAGGGGGCATCCTCATTTCGCTGATTGTCGGGACGATACTGGCGATTCCGCTTGCGCTGCTCTATGGTATAACGGGAACTGTAATTGGGGATTTTATCCGGGAGAAAAAGTCGCGGTTCAGCACGTATATGGCAAGCTCACTTGCCTTCCTGATCCTGCTGGTTGCCCAATACGGGATCGCGGTCCAGTTTTTTGAGCTGAATGTGATAAAAGAATCGTTTGATATCTTAAAGCAGTCTGTCGATAAGATTGTGTCTTTGATGGAAAATCTCGGCCAGCCGCTCGATGAAAAGATGAAGGATCAGCTTTACAGCGGCATTGAATTGACCGAGACACTCATTCCGAGCCTGCTGATTATGGCATCATTTATCAATGTCCTGATCCTCCAGGCAGTATCCCTTCCAATCGTGAAGCGGTTTGGCGTGAATATGGAAAAATGGGGCCAGTTCCGGAATCTGTCCCTCCCGAAGAGTGTACTCTGGTATTATCTGATCACCATCATTGCGGCCCTCCTTCTGAAGCCGGAGGAAGGGACAGTCCTTTTTGATGCGTTTATAAATCTGAGTTTTATCCTGCAGCTGCTTATGATTGTGCAGGGGCTCTCGCTCGTCTTTTATTTCTGCCACATAAAAGGCTATCCAAAGGCCGTGCCGGTCATAGCCGCCGTCCTGAGCTTCATCCTGCCTTTTCTCCTTTATATTATCAGGATATTAGGTATAATTGACTTAGGATTCAATTTGAAAAAATGGTTAAAAGAAAAAGTCTGACACTACTGTAGGAGCTGAAAACATGCCATCGTATTTAGAAAAGCGATCCATCCGCTATCCGCTTTATTGGCTGATGGGAATAACAGTGGTGGTCCTTGGGATATTGGCATATTACAACTGGATCCTTGGCCTGGCAGGTGTGCTGCTGATTGTGCTGCCATTCTATTTCATTTTTATGATAGACTACCGCCAGCGCCGGGAAACAGAAGAGTATATATCAACACTCTCATACCGTGTCAAAAAAGTAGGCGAAGAAGCCTTGATGGAAATGCCGATCGGGATCATGCTCTTCAATGAAGAGCTGTATATCGAATGGACCAACCCATTCCTTGCTTCCTGCTTTGATGAAGATACACTGGTCGGAAGATCGCTTTATGATGCAGCAGAAACACTCGTCCCTTTGATCAAGCAAGAGGTGGAGTCTGAGATCATCACCCTCCACGAACGGAAATTCAGGGTCATACATAAGCCGGATGAACGGCTCCTGTATTTCTTTGACGTGACCGAGCAGACGGAAATTGAAAAGCTGTATGAAGATGAAAGGACCGTACTGGCCATCATCTTCTTAGATAACTATGATGAGCTGACACAGGGGATGGACGACCAGACGAGAAGCAGCCTCAACAATCTTGTCACCTCCCTCCTGAATAAGTGGGCGACGGACAATGGCGTCTTCCTGAAAAGGATTTCGTCTGAGCGCTTCATCGCGGTGTTCAATGAAAACATCCTCCAGCTGCTTGAAAGAGGAAAGTTCACGATCCTCGACGACGTCCGGGAAACAAGCTCGACCCAAAATGTCCCGCTCACCTTAAGCATTGGCGTCGGCTCCGGTGTCTCTTCACTGCCAGAGCTCGGTTCGCTGGCACAGTCAAGCCTTGACCTTGCCCTCGGCAGGGGCGGCGACCAGGTGGCCATCAAGCAGCCGAATGGGAAAGTCAAATTCTTCGGCGGCAAGACCAATCCTGTTGAAAAAAGGACGAGGGTCCGTGCAAGGGTGATTTCCCACGCATTGAAGGAATTGATCACTGAAAGCGATAAAGTGATCATCATGGGCCATAAAAGCCCGGATATGGACGCTGTAGGCGCTTCGATCGGCATCCTGAAGGTAGCTGAGATGAACCAGTGTGAAGGGTATGTGGTCATGAACTTCCAGGATATCGATACAGGCGTCCAGCGGATGATGAAGGAAATCCGCAAGAATGAGTCCCTCTTCTCGCGCTTTATCAGCCCTGAGGAGGCGCTTGAGATTGCGACGGATGATACCTTGCTTGTTGTGGTGGATACCCATAAGCCGTCCCTTGTCATCGAGGAGCGGCTGCTCAGCAAGATTGATCATGTGGTGGTCATTGACCACCACAGGCGCGGTGAGGAATTCATCAAGAATCCGCTGCTCGTCTATATGGAGCCGTATGCATCCTCGACAGCGGAACTTGTCACCGAGCTGCTTGAATACCAGCCAAAGAAAGGCCGGATCGAAATGCTCGAAGCCACCGCCCTTCTTGCCGGGATCATTGTCGATACGAAAAGCTTTACGCTCAGGACCGGTGCCCGAACCTTTGATGCCGCCTCCTATCTGCGCGGCCAGGGAGCGGATACCGTCCTTGTCCAGAAGTTCCTCAAGGAGGATGTCGACACCTATGTGAAGCGGGCCAAGCTGATTGAGACAGTATCCCTATACCGGGAAGGGCTGGCGATTGCAAAGGGGAACCCTGACCAGACATTCGATCAGGTGCTGATTGCCCAGACTGCCGACACCCTCCTGACAATGGATGGGATCGATGCTTCTTTTGTTATCTCCAAACGGGCAGATAATCTGGTTGGCATCAGCGCCCGCTCGCTCGGCGATGTGAATGTCCAGATCATCATGGAAAGCCTTGAGGGCGGAGGGCATCTCACGAATGCAGCAACACAGCTGACAGACATAACAGTCGATGAGGCGGAAGAGCGCCTTCATCAGGCTATAGATGATTACTTTGAAGGGAGACGGAAAGAATGAAAGTCATTTTCTTAAAAGATGTTAAAGGAAAAGGAAAAAAAGGTGAAGTCAAAAACGTGGCTGACGGCTATGCCCACAACTTCCTGCTGAAGCAGGGGCTTGCCATTGAAGCGAATCAGGCGAATATCAGCACACTGAGCGCACAGAAAAAGAAAGAAGAAAAAGTTGCTGCCAATGAACTGGAAGAAGCGAAAGAGCTTAAAGAAAAACTTGAAAAGATTACAGTAGAATTTTCAGCAAAATCAGGTGAAGGCGGAAGATTGTTCGGCTCCATCACAAGCAAGCAGATTGCTGAAGAGCTTAATAAAAAGAACGGCATCAAGATTGACAAGCGCAAAATCGAGCTCAGCGATGCGATCCGCACGCTCGGCTATACAAAGGTTCCTGTAAAGCTTCATACTGAAGTAACTGCTACATTGAATGTCCATGTAAAAGAAGTAAACTAATTTTGGAAGTTCCATTTACAGATAAACATGTTAAAATATAAGAGTTGAGAGAAATGTGGTCGGTGCCAAGCTGATCACATTTTTCCTGCTTAATCGGCCTTTTTTGTGAATTCAATGGATTTTTGCATAGATTTTTAATAGATATAAAGATAGATAGGCATTAAGAGGGAGTTGGAATAGATGAGTGATCTGTTTGCAGACAGGCTGCCCCCGCAGAATATAGAAGCGGAGCAGGCTGTGCTCGGTGCCATTTTCCTGGAGCCGGCATCTTTGACGCTGGCATCTGAGATGCTGATCCCGGAAGATTTCTACCGGGCAGCCCACCAGAAAATTTACAACATGATGCTTAAGCTGAATGACGAAGGAAAGGCTGTTGACCTTGTCACTGTAACCGAGGAGCTGGCAGCTGCCAAGCTGCTGGAGGATACAGGAGGCGTCAGCTACCTGAGTGAATTGGCAGGCTCTGTGCCGACAGCGGCCAATATTGAATATTATGCGCGGATCGTCGAGGAGAAATCGCTTCTCAGAAGATTGATCCGGACGGCGACAGGCATCGCCCAGGACGGCTATTCCCGTGAGGACGAGGTTGAAGTCCTGCTCGGCGAGGCGGAAAAGAACATTCTTGAGGTGGCCCAGCGCAAAAATGCCGGCGCCTTTCATAATATTAAAGATGTGCTTGTGCGCACCTACGATAATATTGAAGTCATGCACAACCGCAAAGGGGATATCACGGGGATTCCAACGGGATTCGCCGAATTGGATAAAATGACTGCCGGTTTCCAGCGGAATGACCTGATCATTGTGGGCGCCCGTCCATCGGTTGGTAAAACAGCCTTTGCCCTGAATATCGCGCAGAATGTTGCCACCAAAACTAATGAAAACATCGCGATTTTCAGTCTTGAGATGGGTGCAGAGCAGCTTGTTATGCGTATGCTCTGCGCTGAAGGCAATATTGACGCCCAAAGGCTCAGGACCGGCTCACTGACAGATGATGACTGGGGCAAGCTGACGATGGCGATGGGAAGCCTCTCAAACGCAGGAATCTTCATCGATGACACGCCGGGTGTAAGGATCACCGAAATCCGTTCAAAGTGCCGCCGCCTGAAGCAGGAGCACGGCCTTGGCATGATCCTGATCGACTATCTGCAGCTAATCTTAGGAAGCGGCCGCTCCGGCGAGAACCGACAGCAGGAAGTATCGGAAATTTCCCGTTCCCTGAAGGCGCTCGCCCGTGAGCTCCAGGTTCCTGTCATCGCCCTGTCCCAGCTCTCCCGTGGAGTGGAGCAGCGCCAGGATAAGCGCCCGATGATGTCCGACATCCGTGAATCGGGAAGCATCGAGCAGGATGCCGATATTGTGGCATTCCTGTACCGTGACGATTATTATGATAAAGAATCAGAAGACAAGAACATCATTGAAATCATTATTGCCAAGCAGCGTAACGGCCCGGTCGGTACTGTCCAGCTGGCGTTCGTGAAGGAATATAATAAATTCGTCAATCTCGAGAAGAGGTTCGATGACTCAGGCATGCCGCCTGGTGCGTAAAGCCGCAGTTCTGTACTGCGGCTTTTTTCTGTGGAAAAAAGAATAGGACCTTCCTCATATGCAAAAACTAAAGGATAGCCTACAGAAATTTTTACGAACGTATTTTTATGATTTCTTTAAAAATGTTCGTGTTTCATTGACTTTTATCGCTTTCCCTTGGTAAAATTAGAGTTGTTTGAAGAACGGATACATATTTACACTCTTTGGAGGTGCTTTATAAATGTCATCAGTCGTTGTAGTTGGAACTCAATGGGGAGATGAAGGAAAAGGAAAGATTACAGACTTCCTTTCAGAAAATGCTGAAGTGATTGCCCGCTACCAGGGAGGAAATAATGCCGGCCATACCATCAAGTTTGGCGGAGAGACATACAAGCTTCATTTGATTCCATCCGGAATTTTTTATAAAGAGAAAAACTGTGTCATTGGAAACGGCATGGTTGTAGATCCGAAAGCCCTGCTCAAGGAGCTTGCGTATCTGCATGAAAGAAATATCACAACCGACAATCTGCGCATCTCAAACCGCGCGCATGTGATTCTCCCTTACCACCTGAAGCTGGATGAAGTGGAAGAGGAAAGAAAAGGCGCCAACAAGATCGGCACCACAAAGAAGGGCATCGGGCCTGCGTACATGGATAAAGCTGCCCGCAACGGCATCCGCATCGCCGACCTTCTTGACCGTGAAGTGTTTGAAGAGAAGCTGCAGCGCAATCTTGAAGAAAAGAACCGCCTGCTGGAGCGCTTCTATGAAACAGAAGGCTTCAAGCTTGAGGATATTCTTGAAGAGTATTATGAGTATGGCCAGCAGATCAAGCAGTATGTGTGCGACACGTCTGTTGTGCTGAACGATGCCCTTGATGAAGGCCGCCGTGTTCTGTTTGAAGGAGCACAGGGCGTTATGCTCGATATCGACCAGGGGACATACCCGTTTGTTACTTCTTCCAACCCGGTTGCGGGCGGCGTAACGATCGGTTCAGGAGTCGGCCCCACGAAAATCAAGCATGTTGTCGGCGTATCCAAAGCCTACACAACACGTGTCGGTGACGGACCGTTCCCGACTGAGCTTGATAATGAGATCGGCAATAGGATCCGCGAGGTTGGCCGCGAGTATGGTACAACTACGGGCCGTGCACGACGTGTCGGCTGGTTTGACAGTGTTGTTGTCCGCCACGCCCGCAGGGTCAGCGGCATCACTGATCTGTCCCTGAACTCTATTGATGTTCTGACAGGCATCGAAACGCTGAAAATCTGTGTTGCTTACCGCTATAAAGGCGAAGTGATCGAAGAATTCCCGGCGAGCCTGAAGGTGCTTGCTGAATGTGAGCCTGTGTATGAAGAGCTCCCAGGCTGGACTGAGGACATCACTGGCTGCAAGTCGCTGGATGAGCTTCCGGCCAATGCCCGCCACTACCTCGAAAGAGTTGCCCAGCTGACAGGCATTCCATTGTCCATCTTCTCTGTCGGTCCGGACCGCTCACAGACAAATGTTGTCATGAGCCCTTGGCGCCAGAATTAATAGTTGAAGCCCTCTTTATGGGGGCTTTTTTTCATGGAAAGGTTTAGGATGGGGACATTCAGATCTTTTTTGTTAAGAGTAATTAAAAATTTCAGGAGCCTCTGTTTATTGGAGTGGAAGGCACGTAGACTCCTCATAAAATGCATACGCATTTTCTTCGTGCGATGTGATTTCGGGGAAGAGGATTCAACATCCTGCGGGATTGCAGCGGCAATGCTGAGAACCCGCAGACGCGGAGCGGTGAGGAGGCTCAGCGTCGCCCCGCGGAAAGCGAAGTGCCTGGAACGGAAACGAACAGACCACATATGGACGCTATCACTCTACCCACATTTTGACGAACCAATCTATTTTCCCCTATGATTAGCATACATAAGAAGATTTTGTCAGGGGGGATAGTATGAACATTCTGGTTGTTGAGGATGATCGGACGATAGCGGCGGGGCTGGAGTATTCTTTGCAGAATGAGAAATATGGTACATTCGTATGCCATGATGCCGCGGGGGCGCGGGAATTGATCAGGACGAAGCTGGATGAGATTGATCTTTGCCTGTTTGATCTGGGGCTGCCGGATGGAAGCGGGTATGATTTGTGCTCACTTGTGAAAAAGCAGAGCGATCTGCCTGTCATTTTTCTCACGGCAATGGATGAAGAAGTGAATGTCGTGATGGGACTGGATATGGGGGCTGATGATTATATCACGAAGCCATTCCGGGTCCGCGAGCTGCTGTCGCGCATCAGGTCGGTGCTGCGCCGCTATGATAAGCAGGACAGGCAGACTGTCACCTTCCAGGCAATCACGGTTCATACCGGCGAAGGGAAGGTCTATAAGCATGGAGAAGAGATCCAGCTGACGGCCCTGGAGTACCGCCTCCTCCTGATCTTTGCGAACCATAAAGGGCAGGTGCTGACGAGGAGCCAGCTGCTCGATAAAATCTGGGACGTTGCCGGCGATTTTGTGAACGATAATACACTGACCGTCTACATAAAGCGGCTAAGGGAAAAGCTCGAGGACGATCCGCAAAAGCCTTCCATCATCAAGACCGTCCGCGGTCTCGGCTATAAGGCAGGCGACTGAGATGCTGCGGAACAAAGAATTCAGGACCTTTTTGTTCACAAGCATCGGCCTTGCAGTTCTATGTGTGCTGCTATCCTCCCTTTTATCCTGGCAGGCAGCCCTGGCAGCAGGGACGGCCTCTATCCTCCTTTTAGCTGCCTTTTTAATTTTCACTTCCTGGCGCTACCGTGAGATTGAAAAGCTTTCACGCTATCTAAGGAGGATCAGCAGCGGAGATTATATGCTCGATGTCCGGGATAATCATGAGGGCGAACTCAGCATTCTGAAATCGGAGATCTATAAGGTGACCATCAGGCTCTCAGAGCAGGGCGCCCTCCTGCAGGAAGATAAAACGAAGCTGACAGATGCGATTTCAGATATATCACATCAATTGAAGACCCCGCTTACCTCGATGATGGTCATGTCAGACCTGCTGAGTGATATGTCGCTTGCGGATGATAAGCGAAAAGAGTTTACCCGCCGCATTCAGGTGCAGCTGGAAAGAATCGAATGGCTGGTTTCCTCCCTTTTGAAGCTTTCAAAAATTGACGCTGGCACTGCCCTTTTTAAAACAGAAAGAGTGAATGTCCCGCAGCTGATCAAGGAGGCTGTTGAGCCGCTTCTGATTCCCATCGAGCTCAAAGAACAGGAGCTTCAGGTCAGAGGGGCAGAGGGCGTCTTCTTCACCGGCGATCATAATTGGACGAAGGAAGCATTGATCAATATCATTAAAAACAGCATCGAACATTCCAGTGAAAAAGGGCGTATCAGCATCAGCTGCAGCCAAAATCCGCTCCTCACCGAAATTATTATCGAGGATAATGGCAAGGGCATCCTAAAAGAAGATCTTCCCTACATTTTCAAGCGCTTTTACCGGGGCAAGAATGCCTCGGAAGACAGCGTTGGCATTGGGCTGGCCATGGCATACGGGATCATGAAAAGGCAGGGCGGAGATATTGAAGTGGCCAGTAAAAAGGGTGTCGGAACAAGATTTACGCTGAAGTTTTACCACCAGGTCATTTAGCAGATGACTAAACTGTCACTTTAGAGTCACGCTAGAGTCATTTTCGCCAGATATACTGAACCTATCAAATCATTGGAGGCTCTAGCATGGAAATCTTGAAAATTGAGAATCTGTCTAAAGTGTACGGAAGCGGAGATACTGCTGTAAAGGCATTGGATGACGTATCTTTTAGTGTCAATAAAGGAGAATTTGTCGCGATCATCGGCCCATCGGGATCCGGGAAATCGACCCTCCTTCATATGCTCGGCGGGGTGGACCGCCCTACAGGAGGCCGTGTGCTGGTCGATAACACTGATATTTACAAACTGAATGAAACACAGCTCGCCATCTTCAGGAGAAGGCAGATCGGACTGATTTACCAATTTTACAATCTGATCCCGATCTTGAGTGTTGAGGAAAATATCACGCTCCCAATGCTGCTTGACGGCCAGAAGGTCGACCGGGGGCAGCTTGAAGAAATTGTCGGGATCCTTGGACTGCAGAATCGCCTGTCCCATCTTCCAAACCAGCTGTCCGGCGGGCAGCAGCAGCGCGTGTCCATCGGCCGTGCCCTTATCAGCCGTCCGGCCATCATGCTTGCTGACGAGCCGACCGGGAACCTGGACAGCCGAAACAGCGGTGAAATCATGGAGCTTTTAAAAATGTTCAATAAAACTTATAAGCAGACACTGATTGTTATCACCCATGATGAGCGGATCGCGATGCAGGCTGACCGGGTCATTTCCATTGAAGACGGTAAGGTTGCGAAAAATGAGGTCATCCGGCCATGAATATCATAAACAAGCTGACATTGCGGCATTTGAAAAAGAACAGGAGAAGGACACTTGTCACGATTATCGGCGTCATCATCTCAGTCGCCATGGTTTCGGCGGTTTCCACCCTGTTTGTCTCCTTCCTCGGGATGATGAAGCAGGAAGCTATCCAGAATTCCGGGGATTGGCATGTCATCTACCGTGATGTGTCAGAAAGCCAGATGGAAGCGATACGAAAGGACGAGCAGACGGAAAAGCTGTTTTTCACAAGGGACAGGGGATATTCATCGCTTGAAAATCCCTCCAATAAAAATAGGCCTTATCTTTTTATCAAGGAATTCGATTCAGAGGGAATGGAGCACTTCCCTGTTGAATTGAGTGAAGGGCGCCTTCCAAAAAAGGAGAACGAAGTCCTTTTTCCAAAAGAAATCGTGGAAAAGCAGAATTACCAAATAGGCGATGAAATCACTCTTGAAATTGGGGACCGGCATATCCCAAATGATGACCGCTCTTTTGGCCAGGGGGATTATCTGCAGTACGATGAAACAGAAGTAATTGAAACATTAAGCAAAAAAGAGGAAGGCATCTTTACAATTGTCGGTACGATGGAGCGTCCGGAATGGGAGCCATACTCCGCACCCGGCTACACAATCGTTAGCTATATGGAGCAGGATCCCTTTAAGGGCGGAGCAGCTGATATCGGTGTAACGGTGAAAAAGGTGAACCGGTCGCTCTACGAGCATGCCAAAGAGCTGGCCGAAAAAAATGGAATTACTAAAGTCAGCTTCAATAGCGAACTGCTTCGTTATTATGGGGTGACCGATAGTGATAATCTGGCTATCACGCTTTATTCTCTTGCAGCCATTATCATATTAATTATTATCATCGGTTCGGTATCCCTGATCTATAATTCATTTGCCATCAGCGTCTCCGAGAGGGCCCGCCATCTCGGAATGTTATCCAGTGTCGGTGCGACCAAAACACAAAAACGGAATTCTGTCTTCTTTGAAGGGGCGGTAATCGGGGTGATATCCATCCCGCTTGGACTGCTGGCAGGAATCGGCGGCATCTTTGCAACCTTTCTGGTAATGAATCGGACCTTTGGCGATACCCTGGGGATAGACGATGGACTGACCTTAACCGTGACACCCATGTCCATCCTGCTTTCTTGCCTGATCTCGATTCTGACGATTTTCATCTCCACCTATATGCCGGCGAGGAAGGCTTCAAAGGTCTCTGCCATCGACGCCATCAGGCAGAGCCAGGATGTGAAGCTGACCGGCAAAGCGGTAAAAACGTCCAGATTGGTCAGGAAAATCTTCGGCCTTGAAGCAGAAATTGGTTTGAAGAATCTGAAACGGAATAAAAGAAGATATCAAGTGACAGTGTTCTCGCTGGTTATCACGATTGTTCTTTTCCTGGCAGTTTCCTATTTTACTGCAAACCTGAAGCAGTCGATTACGATGACACAGGTGAACTATAACTATGATGTACAGATATACAGTTCTGAAGATCAGGCAGCCCTTGAACCTTATATGAATCTAAATTATGTGAGTGATGCTTCCTTAATGGAGGAGGCCTATTTTTCAACATGGATCAATGAGTCAGAGCTGCCGGATGAAGTGAAGGCGCAGGAATATTATGAAGATATGCTCCAGGGTGGGAAATATCCTTATTCTCTCGTGCTGCATGGAATAGATGAGAAGAGCTTTAAAACATATGCTAATAAGATCGGAGCCGATGTGAATGAGCTCCAGGATAAAGTAATCATCCTTAATAAATTTGTGTACGAAGACGTACAGACGGGGAAAAAGATTGAAACTGGCGGAATCAACGGAAAGCCTGGAGATAAGCTGGATCTGTATCTCCCAGAGGAGAACAGTCCATTTCAATCCCTTGAAATCGGCTTTGCTGCTGTAGAGGCGCCGATGGGCATCCTGCCGCTAGGCAATTATGAAGTTCATCTCCTGATGCCTCAGAAGCAGTTCGAACAGCTGAAGCAGAATAGTGCAGAGACTTCTTATTCCTTGTTCCTGGACAGCTCAAAGCCTGAAGAAATGCAGGATCAGCTTGATCAGATCGAGTCAGAAAATCTTATGATCCAGAATGTCTATCAAAACCGTGAACGGGATGAACAGATGGTAACGTTCATGTCAGTTTTCACCTACGGCTTCATCACGCTGATTTCCGCCATTTCAATAGCGAATATCTTTAACACCATTTCAACGAGCATTGCGCTCAGGGGCAGGGAGTTCGCCATGCTGAGATCAATCGGGATGACACCGAAGGGCTTTAATAAAATGATCAACTATGAAAGCATCTTTTATGGACTCAAGGCCCTGCTGTACGGGCTTCCGATCTCACTCGGTGTTATGCTGCTCATGTATTGGTCATTGCAGAATACATTCCAATACTCATTCGCCGTACCATGGATAAGTGTTCTGATCGCCATCGCTGCGATTTTCATCATCGTGAGCGCCGCCATGCTTTACTCGATTCAAAAGGTGAAAAAGCAGAACATTATTGATGGCCTGAAGCAGGAAAATATCTAAAAATATATGCCTCTCCAGTGCAAAAAGGAGAGGCATATGTTTGCTTTCAGCTGAGAATGGTATACAGATAGAGGCGGCATTCTAGCTTGCAAAATATTTTTTAAAAAATAAGTTGCAATAGTTTTAGA
>NZ_PKLA01000002.1:42997-122415 GCF_002858875.1 Bacillus sp. UMB0728
CTTCCTTGCTGACTGCCATATACATAATCTAGTGGTTTCATTTGAGAGAGTAGTTTCCTTTTTAAGAGTGGTCCCGTGGTGTAGCGGTTAACATGCCTGCCTGTCACGCAGGAGATCGCGGGTTCGATTCCCGTCGGGACCGCCATTTATATAGATTCTTTTTAAAGTGGTTTGGAAGAATAACTTAATATGGCTCAGTAGCTCAGTCGGTAGAGCAGATTGCTACCTTCCCTGAAAAGCTTCTGCGGAGATCTGCGAGGAAGTTCGCGAGAACCTTCCGAGCAAAGGACTTAAGCAATACATATTTTAGAATTAAATATTATTATGGCTCAGTAGCTCAGTCGGTAGAGCAAAGGACTGAAAATCCTTGTGTCGGCGGTTCGATTCCGTCCTGAGCCATCCCGTGAAGAGAGAGTATACCTTGTATGCTCTCTCTTCTTTTTTGTTACGGTTTTGTAATATACCCCACACCCTTTTATGGCAGAGATAAGACAAATAGCGGGCAGAAAGCTTGGAAGTATAGGGATTTATGCCTATCTGCGAAAAAAAGATGTTTTTGTAATAAAATGTAAGATTTTATACAATTTTATTACAATGCTGAGACAAGTCCAGGCCCCAGCTTGTTTTATGGTACATTATAGTGGCGTCAAAATAGTACAAAACGAACAATGGTAGATACATAGAACTATGAATATAGATTTGTTTGTTTCCGAAGTCTAGGGGGATCCGTTTTACAATGAAGAACTGGGGAAATAGGTTAACAGCATTATCAGGTGCTATGAAAGCCAAAGTGAACAAAGGCAGGAAGTCGGCAATTGCATTGACAGCAGCAGCGGTTTTGGCCGCAGGAGGCACACATCCTGCCGCTGCAGACAGTGAGCAGCTGACAACGGTCTATTATGTATATATTGACGGGAACTACGCCGGTACGGTCCTTGATAAGGAGAGTATTCAATCCAAAGTCGCTCAGCAGGTGGAGAAAGCCGAGGAATCTTATGACTATGAATTGTCTGCAGGGGCTGATATCAGTTACATCCCTGAGCAGGTGTTCAATACAAATATCAAGACAGAAGAAAGCCAGGTGCTGGAGGAAGTGGCGGAAGTCGGCGTCAGCACAGAGGCAGCAGGAATTGTAATTGATGGAGAGACAGCCGTTTATCTGGAAACGATGGAAGAAGCAGAAGCTGTTCTTGAGAAATTCAAACTTCAATATGCCAGCGAGAAAGAGCTGGATGGATTAGAAGCGTATAAACAAGCTGAAGAGAGCAAAGAAACCCTTCCGCCGCTTGAGAAAAATGAAGAGCGGCTGACAAAGGCCGCCATGTCTGAAGAAGTGAAGGCAGAGGAAATGAAGGCTGATCCAAAGCTGATCCTGTCAGAGGAAGAGGCATTAAAGCTTTTAAATAAAGGAACATTGGAAGAAAAGAAATATACAGTCCAGGAAGGCGATGTGCTCGGCAAGATTGCCGCTAAGCATGATTTGGATCTTAATAAGCTTCTTGCTCTCAATCCCGGGATGAAGGAAGACAGCATCGTTAAGGTGGGCCAGGAAGTCAACGTGACAGTCCTGGAGCCGATGATCCACGCGGTTATTGAGAAAGAGATATATAAGAAGGAAAAAATCGCATTTGAAAAAGAGGTCATTGAAGACAGCAGTATGTTCAAGGGCGATACGAAGGTGAAGCAGGAAGGCAAGGATGGCGTTAAAGGCATCACCTACAAAATCACTGAACAAAATGGCGTGCCTGTCCAAAAGGCGGCTATTTCAGAAAAAGTGCTTGAAGAGCCTGTGAAAGAGATTGTCATCAAGGGTACGAAGGTCATTCCATCCCGCGGCGACGGCAGCTTTGCCTGGCCAGCGGACGGCGGGTATATTTCCAGCAAGCTTGGCTACCGCTGGGGCAAAATGCATAAAGGAATTGATATCGCACGGCCGAGCAGCCGGACGATCAGCGCAGCAGACAACGGTAAAGTCGTGTCAGCCGGAATGACTGGTGACGGCTATGGAAAAAAAGTCATCATCGACCACCAGAATGGATACAGGACGCTATATGCCCACCTCGATTCAATCGATGTGAAGATTGGGCAGACTGTCCCTAAAGGAACAAAGATCGGCATGATGGGCTCAACTGGCGATTCTACCGGCGTGCACCTTCATTTTGAAGTGTATAAGAACGGAAGCTTGCAGGATCCATTGAAGTACGTGAACCGATAGGAGGAAGTCTCTAGTGTGGATGCTAGAGACTTTTTCTATAGGCAGGGAAGCAGCAGGGGCAGGCACTTGAAAGGGAGACGGATCGGCATCTTCCAAAAATTGCATAACCTAGGAACAACCCGTTCATCGCTATTAGATGAATTCCGGCGCATAACATGGTAAAGTAAAATAGAGAACTTATGTTTTGATGAGCAATGAAAAATAATAGATATATGATAGATAATCTGCTTCTTAAAGGAGAATGGGTATGGATAAGAAGATATTGGTTGTAGACGATGAAAAGCCGATTGCGGATATACTGCAGTTCAATTTGAAAAAGGAAGGCTATGAGGTGCATTGCGCTTATGACGGCAATGAGGCGCTCGAGAAGGTGGAGGAGGTCAAGCCTGATCTGATCCTGCTTGATATCATGCTGCCGCAGCGCGATGGCATGGAGGTATGCCGCGAGGTGCGGAAGAAGTATGAAATGCCGATTATCATGCTGACGGCCAAGGATTCAGAAATTGATAAGGTGCTCGGCCTTGAGCTTGGCGCTGACGATTATGTGACAAAGCCGTTTTCGAACCGGGAGCTTATCGCCCGTGTGAAGGCGAACTTGAGAAGGCACCAGCAGATTGCTGCAAAAGCCGGGGAAGAGGAAGAAACGAATGAGATTGCGATCGGTTCCCTTGTCATCCACCCGGATGCCTATGTGGTTTCCAAACGCGGTGAGACAATCGAGCTGACACATCGGGAGTTTGAACTGCTGCACTACCTGGCCAAGCATATCGGACAGGTCATGACACGTGAGCATCTGCTTCAGACCGTATGGGGCTATGATTATTATGGGGATGTCCGTACCGTCGACGTTACGGTAAGGCGCCTGCGCGAAAAGATTGAAGACAACCCGAGCCACCCGACCTGGATTGTAACAAGAAGGGGAGTAGGCTATTATTTGAGGAATCCGGAACAGGAGTAAAGAGCCATCATGAAAAAAGTCGGTTTTTTCCGTTCGATCCATCTGAAGTTTGTTTTAATTTATGTGCTGCTGATCATCATTGCTATGCAGATCATCGGAGTGTATTTTGTCGGCCAGCTTGAGAAGACGCTGCGAAGCAATTTCCAGACAGCGATCGAGGAAAGAGTCGACCTGCTATCAGTCTATTTGGAAGAAATCATTACCAAGGAACGGCCTGCCGGCGAGGACCTGCCGACAAAGGAAGAAGAGGTCCAGCGTATTCTGCGTGACTATACTTCCAAGGATATTATTGAGCTCCGGGTCATTGACGGTGAAACACAGAAAGTCCTTGGTTCCAATAAAGATGGGTATGTAAATCAGAAGGCTGTAGATGCACTCACGACTTCAGCCCTGGCCACACGGGCCCCCAAAAGTGATGAGTATACAGATCAGAGCCTTGGGAACCGCAGGGTCTGGGTCCTTGCTTCGCCGGTGAAATCGGCCAATGAAGAAGTCGTCGGTGTGGTATATGTAAAGGCAGATATCGAAAATGTCTTTGAACAGAAGAACCAGATCAACAGCATTTTTGCATCAGGCATCATCATTGCTCTTGCAATCACTGCCTTGCTCGGCATCCTGCTCGCACAGACGATCACGCGGCCGCTGTCTGATATGAGGCGGCAGGCATTGGCAATGGCAAAAGGGAATTTCTCCCGCAAAGTTAAAGTGTATGGCTATGATGAGATTGGGCAGCTGGCCATCACATTCAACAGTCTGACGAAGAAGCTGCAGGAAGCCCAGGCTACTACAGAAGGGGAGCGCCGCAAGCTGTCTTCAGTCCTTTCCTATATGACCGACGGCGTAATTGCGACCGACAGGCGGGGACGGGTTATCCTGATCAATGAACCGGCTGCAAAAATGCTGAATGTTCCACGTGAAACAGTGCTGTCGAGCCCGATTGTGAATCTGCTCGGCCTTGAGGAAGATTATACGTTTGAAGAGCTGCTTGCTGAAAGGGAGTCCGTCATCCTGGATTATAGTACAGAGACAACTCCATATGTGCTCCGCGCCAATTTTTCTGTTATTCAAAAAGAGACAGGCTTTGTTAATGGACTTATTACTGTATTGCATGATATTACGGAACAGGAAAAAATTGATTTGGAGCGCCGGGAGTTTGTGGCGAATGTATCCCATGAATTGCGGACACCGCTGACGACGATGAGGAGCTATCTTGAAGCGCTGGCGGAAGGGGCTATGCATGATGAAGATATTGCCCCCCAATTCCTTAATGTGACAAGGACAGAAACAGAGCGGATGATCCGGATGGTCAATGACCTTCTTCAGCTTTCAAAGCTGGACAGCAAGGATTACCGCATGAAGAAGGAATGGGTCAATTTTGTCGACTTCTTTAACCGGATCATCGACCGGTTCGATTTTTCAAAAGAGCAGAATGTGACCTTCCAGCGCAATCTGCCGGAGCATGCGGCATTTGTGGAAATTGATGAGGACAAGCTTACACAGGTTGTTGATAATATCATTTCGAATGCGCTGAAATACTCACCTGAAGGCGGACAGGTCTCTTTTAACATCGTCGAGCAGGAGGAGCAGCTGCTTATCAGGATTTCCGACCAGGGCGTCGGGATTCCGAAGGACAATCTGGATAAAGTATTCGAACGGTTTTACAGAGTGGATAAAGCTAGAACGAGAAAGCTTGGCGGCACCGGCCTCGGGCTTGCCATTGCCAAAGAGGTTGTGGAAGCCCATGACGGCAAGATATGGGCAGAAAGTACAGAAGGAAAAGGCACGACCATTTCCTTTACGCTTCCTTTCGTTCGTTCTGATGAGGATGATTGGGAATGACCTATGAAGATATTAAATCAATAATATTGGCAGTTCTTGTGTCAGGGAGCATTCTGCTGACATGGAGCCTCTGGACCTATCAGCCTACTTCCGAACAGCTTGGCGAGGAAAATACCGTTCAGGAAGTCGAGCTGGAGGCAAAGAAAGATGTCGGGGACCTCATCGAGCCGAATATGGCCCTGTTCCATTATGAAGACAGCCAGCATCTTGGCACCCTTTCCGCCGAGGAAACAGAAAAGCTTCTTACTGAAATTAAAAAATGGAACTTTGATGATTTTTCGGATATAACAGACGAAGTCGGGAATATAGACCTCTTTGTGCAGGAAGCAGGCCATGCTGAAATCATATACCCGGGAATCACGCCGATGAATCTTTATAAAGAGATCCTGCAGATTAAGGACAGACGGCTGGAGAATATTTACTTCAATAAGATGGTCATAGACATGCAAACTGGACAAAAAAGCGGAATCGTCTACTTTGTCGATACGGAAAGAGGAAGGGTGTACAAAACGGGTGTTGGGCTTTCGAATATCCAAAATTTTAACACCAGGTTCTACCGGCTGGCGAGTGCTTCAACCAATCCTGCTTTTGCCCGCTATGCTCCTTTTGATACCGGGAAGAAATTGATTTTCATACCGGAAAACAAAGTGGAGATGCCGAGATACAGCTTTTTATCGGAAGAGTATGAATCTGAAAGATTTAAGGAAGCATTATTCGACGATCTGGATTCTGTCCAGAAAAGCTATCTTGGGACCGGGGAGGAATTCACAAATGAATCCAGCCTGCTGAGGATCGACCAGAATAAGGTTGAATTCAAGAATCCTACTCCTGAGGATAATGAAAGCCTCAGCCCTGACAATCTGCTGAAGAAAAGCATCAATTATGTGAATGCCCATGGCGGCTGGACTGATAATTACCGCTATGTCCGGATGGATGAGAATAAACACCAGGTGTTTTTCCGGATCTACCGCAATAATTACCCGGTGTTCAGCGAGGATCTGAATCTGTCGGAGATCCAGCTCCGCTGGGGCGGCAGTGAAATCCTTGCCTATTTCCGGAACAATTTCAAACTGGCAAACCTGATAAGTTCTGCTGATGTTACGCTGAGATCAGGCCCGGAGATCCTCGACTATCTGCAGAAGAAAGAGGATTTTGAAGCCGGAAAGCTTGAGGATATCACGCTCGGCTATCAGCTTGATAAGAAATCAAAAACGGAGCTGATCCAGCTTGAGCCTTCCTGGTTTTATAAATACGAAGGCAAGTGGCAGCAGATCAGCACATTTGAACCGGGAGGGAACGATTATGGATTGGAGCAGAATTAAAACGATCTTTATCCTGACCTTCCTCATCCTGGATATCTACCTGGTCTATGAATACTCCCAGCTTCGCATGAACGGCAGCCAGGCGCTTCCGCAGGACAAGCTGGAGAACAGCTTCAAGAGTGCCAATATCAAGTTTGAAGCTGACATACCAAAAGGTGAAGTGCGGGACGGCAACCTGACCGCGGTTTCGAAGAATTTTGCAGAAGAAAACCTGGAAGAGCTGAAGGAAACGATCCTGAAGGACCAGGATATCTCCACCCTTGAGGAAAATGCCCTGAACTCGACATTAAATAAGCCATTTAAGGTCGGCAAGGACTTCAATCAGGCGGAACTTGATAAGTTCGTCAGGCAAAACATCTATGAAGGCGATAAATACGGTTTCTGGGAAAAAAGCGATGACAGCAATAAGATTACCTATTATCAGAAGTTCGAAGGAAAATTCCTCTACAAGAATGTAAATGGGGAGCTCACCTTTTACTTGAATGCTGACCAGGAAATTGTTACCTACAGACAGACGCTGTTTGAAAAAGTACAGTATCTGAAGGGCGATAAAAAGAAGCTGATTGATCCGACAGAGGCGATTGAAAACCTTTATAGGAATCAAAGTTTAAAAGAAGGCAGCAAGATTACAGACGTGGAACAAGGATATTATTCCAATATCCAGGATGACTCTTCCACCTGGGTGCTGAGCCCTGCCTGGAGAGTTGTCGTGGACGGCAAGGAGAACTTGTTCGTCAATGCCTTTAAAGGCCAGGTCCTCAGTCTCGACAGCGAGAAGAAAGACCTGGGAGAAGATTCGGAAGAAAAAACTGAAATAGTGGAGTGATAATATGTCTTTGCATTTTAGTGTTCTCGCCAGTGGGAGTACGGGAAATGCGATTTATGTTGAAGCGGACGGACAGTCCTTTATCGTGGATGCAGGCCTGAGCGGCAAGCAGATGGAGGCGCTGATCAAGCAGATCGACCGCAGCCTCGGCAATCTGTCCGGAATATTGGTCACCCATGAGCACAGCGATCATATCAAAGGCGTTGGCATCGTTGCCCGCAAATACGGCCTTCCCGTCTACGCGAATGAAAAGACGTGGCAGGCGATGAACGGCCTGATCGGGGAAGTGCCGCTCGACCAGAAATTCACCTTTGATATGGAAACCGTGAAAAGCTTCGGCTCGCTTGATATTGAATCTTTCGGTGTATCCCATGATGCGGCTGAGCCGATGTTCTATATTTTCCATCATGAAGGCAAGAAGCTTGCCCTCATCACGGACACAGGTTATGTGAGCGACCGGATGAAGGGAATCATCAAGAATGCCGACGCGTTTGTATTCGAAAGCAATCATGATGTCCAGATGCTCCGGATGGGGCGCTATCCATGGAATATCAAACGAAGGATTCTCGGCGACTTTGGGCACGTGTCCAATGAAGATGCGGCGCTTGCGATGAGCGAGGTGGCCGGCGACAATACAAAGAGCATTTACCTGGCCCACTTAAGCCAGGATAACAATATAAAAGATCTGGCGCGCATGTCTGTCAGCCAGACGCTGGAATCGCGCGGAATCCTAGTCGGGGAACAGTTCAGCCTGTATGACACTGACCCGAAGGCTCCGACTCCGCTGACAGCGGTTTAAGGTTTACCGGCGGAATAAATAGGAAAAAGAATGGTACGAGCATGATGCCATTCTTTTTTTGTGCTTTTTTTTAAGTCTTGGATATCACCACAGCCTCACTTTTGATCAGCATCTGATAAAAATTATGAACAAAATCGTAAGATTCCTTCAGGCAGTTTGTTTTTCTTAGAAATTCCCGGCCCGGCGAGTATAATATTGGATAGAAGGAAGAATAATTCTTAGCAGCTTTGTGAGAAAGGATTGGTCAAACTTGGGTTATTATGATCAGGATTATCAGAACCGCTATAAAAAGCAAAAAGGAAATAAGGGCGGCTATTTCTTGGCCAGCCTGATCGGCATCATCCTTGGCGCCATACTGGTCATTGTCGCTGTCCCTAAGCTGATTGATTACGATGTGCTCCCATACTCAGCGAACGAGGATGCAGGACAGGCTAATACAGGCGGAAGCAATAATAATGTCACCACCCGAAATGTTTCGCTCAATGTTGAATCAGATATAACGAAAGCAGTCGATAAAGCCGGCGATGCGGTTGTCGGCATCGATAACATCCAGAATGCGAGCATGTGGTCAGGCGCAGAAGAAGGGGACGGCCAGACAGCTGGAACCGGCTCAGGCGTCATTTATAAAAAAGAAGGCGGCAAAGCCTATGTCGTGACGAACCATCACGTGGTAGAGGGAGCTTCAAGGATTGAAGTGACACTTGCAGATGGAACGAAAATCCCGGCCAAGCTGCGCGGCAGCGATATTTGGACCGACCTTGCCGTATTGGAGGTCGAAGGGGAAAAAATCGATAAAGTTGCTGAATTCGGCGATTCAGATGCTTTGAAAATCGGCGAACCGGTCATTGCCATTGGAAATCCGCTTGGACCAACCTTCTCAGGTTCTGTTACCCAGGGAATCGTTTCAGGCCTTGAGCGTGCCATTCCGGTTGACATCAACCAGGACGGGACAGTAGACTGGCAGGCAGAAGTCCTGCAGACTGATGCTGCCATCAATCCGGGGAACAGCGGCGGTGCCCTCATCAATATCAATGGTCAGGTGATCGGCATCAACTCGATGAAGATTGCCCAGGATACGGTTGAAGGAATCGGCTTATCGATCCCGATCAACTCGGCCCAGCCGGTCATCAGCGACCTGGAACAGTTCGGGGAAGTGAAAAGGCCGTATATGGGTGTTGAGCTGCGCTCTGTTAATGAAATACCTGCCTACTATCAGCAGGAAGCCCTGAAGCTGCCTGAGGATGTGACAAACGGTGTTGCAGTCATCCGTGTGTCTCCTAACTCACCGGCCGACCAGGCAGGATTGCAGGAATTTGACGTTATCGTCGAAATGGACGGCGAACAGATCAATGATGTCATCGATCTCAGGAAGCATCTGTATAATAACAAGCAGGTCGGAGATCAGATGAAAGTGAAATTTTACCGCGGCGGAAAGGCACAGGAAACAACCTTGAAGCTGTCAGGCGAAACTATCTAAAGAGAAGAAACCAACAGGAAGGCCAAGAGGCTTTCCTGTTTTTTCTTTTGGTGTTACGATGGGATGTGGATAAGTATTTCGACAAATAGAAGAATGAAATTTATCCACAATTCTTATAATAAAAAGAAAAACTGATAGGAGTGCCAAAATGATTTACAGCTGCGAAGAACACATTGATATAGCCATTGACACCGTGGTGGACGAGTATGAAACGTTCCCTGTGATGAATAAAATCGAAGACAGCCAGTTATCAACAACCTGTGAATATTGTCGAAATAAGGCAGTATATATGGTGGCGAACAAGTGATTCCATACAAGATGTGGATATAAAATGTGGATATGTGGATAACTTTTGTGGATATCTTGTTTGTAAGCTGTTTGTAATTAAATTGTAAAGGATTGTGAATAGTGAATATCTCAATCATCACCGTTGGAAAGCTAAAAGAAAAGTACCTGAAACAGGGCATCGACGAATACCTCAAGCGCCTGTCCGCCTACGCCAAAATGGATATCATCGAAGTCCCTGACGAAAAAGCCCCCGAAGAACTGAGCGACATTGAAATGATTCAGGTCAAGCAAAAAGAAGGCGAAAGAATCCTCGCCAAAATTCATCCCGATGCCCATGTCATCGCCCTGGCTATTGAAGGGAAGATGAAATCATCTGAGGAGCTTGCTGATACGATCGATAAATTGGCTACATACGGAAAAAGCAAAATTGCCTTTGTTATTGGAGGATCACTTGGCTTGAGCCAGGAGGTTTTGCAGCGGTCAGATGAGAAGCTGTCATTTTCGAAGATGACATTTCCGCATCAGCTGATGAAGCTGGTTTTGCTGGAGCAGGTTTATCGGAGCTTTCGGATCAATCGGGGGGAGCCTTATCATAAGTAGTTGAGATTTAACAAAATGCCTCTCCTGATGAGGAGAGGCTGGGATAAAAATAGAAAAGGTTATCCTGTAGGGGATAAGATAAAGAAGACTGACTGATTAATAGACGGAAGAATTCCGCTTAATTAGTAAAATTGATAAAAATCAGCGCAAATAGACGGAGAAATTCCGCTTATTAACTTGAAAATTGTGAAATTGTAATAATTTGCTTTGCATAACCGGAAAATCTCCTCTTATTTACCTAAAAATGAATTCCATTCTGTATTTAGCCGGAAAATCCCCGCTTATTTTTCTTATGTAGGATCCATCAATTAAAAGAAGCCAGCTAGGTAAAGTATTAACGTGCCGGGAGTCAGGCACCTCACAAAGCCAAATCATAGCTTTGTGTTTTTTATTACCCTAAAATAGCATTATCCTCAACTTTCCAGCCAATAATGATAAGAATACAAAATACCTCATCTATATCATGAATTTATTTATAAGTACTTTTGCACCAAGGAGGCCACTATGTACGCTTCATCTGAGTTAGAAATGCTCATTCGGTTAATCGAGCGGGCTGCACTTTTGCTGATTACGTTGTTTTTCATGGCGAGGGTGCCGAAGTTTAAAGAGATTTTGCAGAGGGACCATCATTCCCCGGTAGAGCTGTCGCTGCTGACGGGGATTTTCTGTGTGTTTGCCCTTTTTGGGACCTATTCGGGAATTGAAGTGGAAGGGTCAATTATTAATATCCGGACGATTGCTATTGTCTCCGGAGGAATCCTGTTTGGGCCGTGGGTTGGCATAGTAACAGGGATTGTTTCCGGGGTGCACCGCTATTTAATCGATATTGGCGGGGTGACCTCTGTTCCGTGCCTGATCACCAGTATTCTGGCAGGGTTCACTGCTGGCTATATCCATGTTTATATGAAAAAAAGCAGGCGATGGATTTATGGGATTATCGCCGGGATGTTCTGCGAGACCCTGACGATGATTCTTATTTTAGCAATGGCTGATTCCTTTGAATTGGGTGTCGCGATTGTATCGAAGATAGGGATTCCGATGATTTTGGGACAGGTCAGCATTGGACTGATCATCCTGATGATTGCGAGTGTGGAAGGGGAGAAAGAGCGGATTGCCGCCCAGCAGTCCCAGCTGGCCCTTAATATCGCTAATAAGACTCTGCCATATTTCCGCTCGATTAACGGAGAATCGCTTCGGACGATTTGCAGGATCATTAAAGATGATATCAAGGCAGATGCCGTTGCGATTACGGATACAAAGGATGTTCTTGCCTATGTCGGATATGGGGAAGAGAAGTATAAGATTGGACAGGAAATCATCAGTGATCTGACGAAAGAAACGATCCGCAATGGGCAGATTACCATCAGGAACAATATTGCCGATCATCATACACCGCAGATCCACTGCCTGCTGATTATTCCTCTATCAGAGCAGGGCATTATAACAGGGACATTGAAAATTTATTACCGGAGAGCCTATACCATCACAAATACACTGCAGACGATGGCGATTGGACTGGCGCAGATCATCTCTACTTTGATGGAAGTTTCGAGAGTGGAGCAGATTAAGGAAGAAGCCAATAAAGCTGAGATAAGGGCCTTGCAGTCAAAAATCAATCCTCACTTCTTGTTCAATGCCCTTAATGCAATTGCCTCAACGACAAGGCGTGACCCGGAAAAAGCAAGGGAACTGATCATCAGTCTATCTGGGTATATGCGCTATAATTTGGAAGTTGGCGAAGAACTGATTGAAGTTCAAACGGCGCTTGAGCAGGTGAGAAATTATATTAAAATAGAAAAAGCAAGGTTTGGTGAACGTCTTCAGGTTGTTTATGATATAGACGATCTTCATTTAAAACTGCCAAGCCTGCTGATCCAGCCTTTAGTGGAAAATGCCGTGGTCCATGGCATATTAAAACAAAAAGGGCCTGGCAGCGTGACGATTTCCATTAAAGAATTCCAAGATAAAATTAGAGTGAGTGTCAGGGATACAGGAAAAGGAATCGACCAGGAAGTGATTGATCGCCTGCACAAAGGGGAGGTTTCCTCCAAGCAGATTGGCCTTTTCAATGTGCATCAGCGGGTGAAGCTGATTTACGGGACTGATCTGGTGATTGACAGGCTGAATCCGGGCACGGAAGTTTATTTTGACATAGGTAAGGAGCCATCATGAGAGCGATCATAGTAGAAGATGAAATTCCGGCGAAGGAAGAGCTGGAATATTTAATAGAGACGCATAGCAAAATCGAGATTGTGGCTTCGTTTGAAGACGGGCTGGATGTGCTGAAGTTCCTTCAGGAGGAAGAAGTCGATTCCATCTTCCTGGACATCAATATCCCCTCATTGGATGGGATGCTGCTGGCAGGAAGCATCAGCAAGTTTGCTAAGAAGCCGTATATCATTTTCACAACAGCTTATAAGGAGCATGCGGCACAGGCCTTTGAACTGGAGGCTTTTGATTATATTTTAAAGCCTTATGAGGAAAAAAGGATTGCCGCTATGCTTTCCAAGCTGGAAGCAGCCTTTCAGAAGGGAAAGCAGACGCAGGAAGAGATTCCCCAGGACCGCAATCGCCGGATTAATCTGAGGAAAAATGAAAATATCATCGTGACGGAGGTAAATGATATTTATTACGCTGAGGCTAGTGAAAAAATCACCCTGGTTTACACAGAGTCGGAAGAGTACACGATGCCTGTGTCAATTAGCGAATTTCATGACAGCCTGCCTCAGGATCTCTTTTTTAGATGCCACCGTTCCTATAGTGTGAATCTGTCCAAGATCCATGAGATTGTGCCATGGTTCAATAATACATATGTATTGAAACTGAAGGGTGTGAAGGCGGAAATACCGGTCAGCAGAAGCAAGTCGAAAGCGTTCCGGCAGATTATGCATTTGTAAATACCACTCATTCCGTATATCAGGCATTTCGTTCTGAAAGCGATTTAATTCCTATTTTCAGCGGTAGAATTCAAGTATAAACACAATTGCTTGAGATTATGAAACCGCTTAGAAAGAGGAGATTCGAAATGAACGAACGAAAGGCAAATCGACTTCTTATCATCATTGGCACCATTATCGTCCAGATGGGTTTGGGCACCATTTATACGTGGAGCCTTTTCAATCAGCCTCTAGTCGATAAATTCGGCTGGGAATTAAGCGCAACCAGCATTACTTTTTCCATTACAAGCTTTGCTTTAGCATTTGCGACCCTGTTCTCAGGGAAGCTGCAGGATAGATGGGGCCTTCGCCGTTTGGTGGCCGCGGCCGGGATATTGCTTGGTGCTGGGTTAATCCTCAGCTCACAGGTATCCTCATTATGGATGCTGTACGCCGTTGCCGGAGTGATCGTTGGCTTCGCAGATGGTACGGCTTATATTACAACACTAAGCAATTTGATCAAATGGTTCCCAGAGAAAAAAGGCTTGATCTCAGGGATTTCCGTTGGTGCATTTGGGACAGGCAGCCTGATTTTTAAATATGTGAACGCCAGTTTTATCTCATCATTCGGTGTCTCAACAGCCTTCCTCCTATGGGGAGCAATCGTCCTGGTAATGGTCGTTGGCGGCTCGTTTTTACTAAAAGAAGCAAAAGAAACAGCAGACAGCTCTATGAAAGTGGCATCGAGGCAAAAGGATTATACAGTCAAAGAAATGCTGAAAACGAAGCAGGCATATCTGCTGTTTGTGATCTTCTTCACAGCATGTATGAGCGGGTTATACCTGGTCGGGATTGTCAAGGACATCGGAGTCAGCTTAGCCGGGCTGGATGCAGCTACAGCGGCAAACGCAGTCGCATTGGTAGCCATCTTTAATACAACAGGCCGAATCGTTCTGGGTGCACTGTCAGATAAAGTCGGCCGGATGGAAGTTATTTGCGGAACGCTGCTGGTCACTGCCATTGCAGTCACAGTCTTAAGCTTTGTTCCATTGAACTTCCCGATCTTCTTCGCCTGTGTAGCAGCCATTGCCTTCTGCTTTGGCGGAAACATCACTGTATTCCCAGCCATCGTGGCAGACTTCTTTGGACTGAAGAACCAAAGCAAGAACTATGGCGTGATCTACCAGGGATTTGGAATCGGGGCTTTAGCGGGCTCTCTGGTAGCCGCTGTACTTGGTGGATTCCAAGCAACGTTTACGGTTATCGCAGCATTGTGTATCGTCTCACTTGTGATTGCGCTGACCATTAAACCGCCTGGTGAGGGCAAGAAGCGTAAGGAACGTAAGGGGAAGATGAAGTTGGAGCCTCATACGAGAGTTGGATAATATGAAATAGTGCCTAAGTCGGTGCCTGACCCCCAGTACGGTAAAGTGTTAACATACTGAAGGGTCAGGCACCTTTTATTTGAAAAGAAGAGCCAAGGGACCTGACCCCTTGGCTCTCTTTGTTTCACAAAAACAATTTTAGGGCAAAAACAATTAAAAAGCGTAAAGAAAGGGGAAGGGGATTGTTTAAGCAGTTCTTATTTAAAATTAAAGAAGGTACATGGTTCATTCCGGCTGTGTATACGCTCGTCGCATTGATTCTTGCGATCGGTGTGGTATATGTTGATTATTATTTGAACGAATTTTATCCAGAGATCTTTCTTGTGGGGCTGGATTTGGGTAAAACAATTCTTGGGACCATTGCCGGTTCGTTATTGACCATGACGACCATTACCTTTTCTACCACCATGGTTGTGTTAACTACATATTCTTCCCAATTTTCGCCGAGGACGCTGGAGAACTTTATTCAGGATCCGGTGACGATGAGGGTGCTGGGAGTCTTTATTGGCGGATTTATTTATTGTATATTTACACTGCTGTTTATAAGAGAATCCTTTGGTAATACGGTGGCATCGGCTTCTATTGGCATAATCATTGCGTTCATATGCCTCGCATTTTTTGCCTATTTCATCTACCATGTCGCCACATCCATTCAGGTCGGCAAGCTGATTGAGAGGCTTGCTGACGATGCATTGGATGTGATTAAGAAGGAAAAAGAAAGGTATGAGCAGGATGACCGTGTATCCCTGCTGCAGGTCCGGCCGTCGGTTGTCATTGAAGCAAAGGCTGTAAAGGCCAGACGGTTTGGCTATATTCAGTATATTGATGAAGACATGCTGATGGAGCATGCCGCTGAACAGGGAAGCATCATTGAGGTTCTCAAGCCAATCGGCCATTTTGTTACGGAAAAACATGATCTGCTTTGTGTCCACAATCAGGAAGAAATACCGGAAGGCCTTGAGGATGCTGTTATCGTAGGGATAGAGCGGACCACTTATAGTGATGTGGAATTTGGCCTGCAAAAAATTGCTGAGGTGGCCTTGAGGGCGGTATCACCGGGAATCAATGATCCCAATACAGCCATCCAGTGCATCAATTATTTAAGTGTCTGCCTGTCTGCAGCCAGCCATTTAAACGGGGAGGTTAAAGCGATCTCTGATGATGAAGGAAGAATGAAGGTTATCATTCCGCATCGGCCATTTGAAGATCTTTTGAATACTTCCTTCAGGCAGATCAGCCACTACGCGAAAGATGATTTTTCAGTCATGCAGGCGATCTTTAAGGCGCTTGAAGAAATAGGCTCAGGCTGCGGCCCGGCAATACGCAAAACCCTTGATAAGTTCGCAGATTATTTGAAAGAACAAGTAGAAACGGCTGCACTCACCAAAACCGAGAAGGATGAATTGTTTAAAGTCTGCCTGGTTGAAGAATGATGGGGGAAAGGCAGGTTTTTCGACTGCCTGTTTCGAAACTTGGAAAGAATACGTTAAATAATAAAGTTTATGGGGACACAATCCGTAAAAGGATTGGTGTCCCTGTTTTTGTTGCAGCAGTTTCTTGGTTAGCATGACAGGAATTTTCTGAAATAAAAGAAATTATTTGCTAGAATAGATGAAGAGCTTTTTCAACTCATAGGAATAAATTAACAGAAAAATAATAATACATGTTCTTCTAAAAATAGGATGGAGGTATAATTATGTGGTTTATACTAGGAGCTGCTGCCATAGCAGCAACCTTTATAAATCTTTATATGTATATGACAGGCAAAGATTATAAATTTGCGATGGCAATGGGATTATCACTTACTGCTTTGACACTCTGTGCAGAATACAGCGCTGTATCTAATTGGGTGGACGGTGAAGATTGGCCGGCTTTAATAGATGTTGTACCTACTATGGAGAAGGCGTTGTGGGTTTTGACGATTATTTCTATTTTGCTGAATATAGCACCTACACTTCTAGAGCTGAAAAAGAAAAAATAATTACCTATTGCTGTAATTACCAGATTACTAGTCCACAAGGCTGCTTGATTTCGACTTGCAAAAACATCATCAATGCATTTATGAGAAGGGTTGGTTTATATGAATTCATTGCTTCAGATGGGAGCAAATGCAGTTTTGAGTTCCCCAAAAGGAACTGTAACTGTCAGCTACGAAATGTCCAATATGATAGATATTTCCTTAACCGCTTTCCTGCTGACTGATTCAGGCAAGGTGCAGGGAGACAGCGGGATCATTTTTTATAATCAGCCGAAAAGTATGTCTGGAGCCGCTGCTCTTATCCCGTCTGTGAATGTGGGTCAGACAAAGGTACATAAACTTGAGTTTGATATGAGTAAACTGCCTGCAGGGATTGCTAAAATAGCCATCACGCTAACCGAGGATAATCATACCGGCTTTTCCAATGTGAGGAATTTAAAGGCGGAGATCAGTGCGGGCGGGGAATTGATTCAATTTGTCCCATCTGTTTTTAAAAATGAAAATGGAATAGTAGTACTGGAATTGTATGTAAGAAACGGCCAGACAAAGGCAAAATCAGTGTGGCGGGGATTCGATTCAGGCCTTGAAGGTTTATGTAAACTTTACGGTGTTGAGGTTGAAGCTGAGGAGCAAAAACAGCCTCCTGCACCTCAAGCTGTTGAAAAACAAGCTTTAAAAGAACCTGCTAAAACACAATCAGTCCCTGAAAAGAAAAGCAGCTTAAATACTCTGCCGCCGATAAGCCTTGAAAAAGCAAAAGGGAAAATAAATCTCGATAAAGGCCAGAAGCCGGTGTTAATTGAGAAAACACCTGAAATTACGGCGACAGTCTCCTGGAAGACAGGGACGGACTATGATATCTATGCTCTGGTTTATACAAAGAATGGCAGGCAGATAGATGTAGCCATGTTCGGGGCCCAGGGGACACCGCCACTCAAGAGGTTTGGCAATGGAGCAGTAGAGCATATGGGGGATGTGGGAAGATTCAGCGGATCCACAAAGAAAGAAGTCATTAAATTGAGGCTGACCAATGATATTCTGGCAGTGGTGCCTGTTGTATATTCAGCTCAGTCAAATGGAACAGGGTCATTCTACAGATACAAGGTATCCATGAGTATTGATAACCATAGCGGAACTTCTGTTACCATTTCCTCCAAGAATGCGAATAATAATGACACGATCTATACCTGTGTGCCCGGAATACTCCATAATACCGACGATGGAGTGATTATAAGCCCATTAGAGCTTTATAGTGCACCCAACTCTGAGTATAGACCCAGACTAGTAATGGGAGCTTCGAATATGGTAGAGGTTTTGATGGATCAGGGGCCGATTAATGATTATAAGTAGGGGAAAAAAAGAGCCAAGGGGTCTGTCCCCGTGGCTCTTACTTAATCGCCTTACTGACCTTCAATTTCTTCCCCTTAACCGTGGCATTCTCCATAGCCTGCAGAACCAGCGATCCTTTCCCATTCAGAATATCAACATATGACATTTGATCATGGATGGTAATAATACCGATATCATCTGCTGTGACTCCAGGGATTTTGGCGATGGTTCCGACAAAATCAACGGCACGGATTTTCTTCTTTTTACCGCCGGTAAAGTGGAGCTTCATGATATCCTGGTTGATTCGGGCTGTTTTATTATTTCTGACGACCCGCCTGCCGCTGATTTTTTCTTCGAAGGCAGCTTTTCCGGCAGCAACATCCTGCTGGCTTGGTGCTTCTATGACAGGAATCTCAAAGCCGATGTATCTTTCAATCGCTTTAAGGAATTTTTCTTCAAAAGGTGTGGCAAACGTAATGGCTTTGCCTTTGTTTCCGGCGCGGCCGGTTCTTCCGGTCCGGTGCACATAGCTTTCTTTTTCCATTGGGACATCATAGTTAATGACAAGGCTCACATTATCAATATCAATCCCTCTGGCAGCTACATCGGTGGCCACAAGATAGCGGTAGTTCCCCATTTTAAAGCCTTCCATAACCGCAAACCGGTCTTCCTGCTCCAGTCCGCCATGGAGCCTCTCACTGGAATATCCAGCACCATCCAGTTCAGTGTAAACTGTATCAACATGTTCTTTAGTCCGGCAGAAAATGAGGCAGCTGTCAGGATTTTCTGTAACTGTGATGTCTTTAAGGAGCGAAATCTTATCTTCCTGCTTTACTTCCATTAGGAAATGTTCGATCGTCTCAGCGGTTACCCCGGTTGATTCAATCTCAACGTGAACAGGGTCTTTCATATATTCGTGGCAAAGAGCTTCAACATCTTTAGGCAGGGTAGCAGAAAAAACCATGGTCACCCGGTCTGAAGGAAGCTCTTTAATGATGGCTTCCACTTCATCGATGAACCCTCTATTAAGCATCTCATCCGCTTCATCGATGATCAGATACTGTATTCGATCCAGGACGAGCGTTTCCCGGTCGATATGGTCCATAACCCGTCCTGGCGTCCCAACGACCACATGCGTTTTCTGCTTCAATTCTTCCTTTTGCTTTGTAAAAGGTTCTTTTCCGTAGACGGCCGCTGCTTTGATGCGTTTGAAACGGCCGATATTCGTAATATCTTCACGAACCTGAACGGCGAGCTCCCTTGTTGGGGTAAGGATCAAAGCCTGCGGGCTTTTTTCTTCCCATTCAACCATATCGCAGACAGGAATACCGAAGGAGGCGGTCTTCCCGCTTCCGGTTTGAGCCTTCACCACAAGATCCTGCTTTTCCATCGCCAATGGAATGACCTTGCTTTGTACCTCTGTTGGAGATTCGTATTTTAACACACCCAGTGCCCTTTGTATTTCTTCGCTTAAATGATAATCCGCAAAACTTTTACTCATTATTTAACCCCGTTTTTTTGTTTTTTCGTCATATGGATAGAATTCTCTTTAAGAAGTATTGTATGCATGATCAGATATGGTTCATTATACTTGAAAATTGCTGGACAAGATATAAGAGTCCAGCCCCCTCAACTCCGCCCCGCGGAAAG
The DNA here is from genome assembly GCF_002858875.1 of Bacillus sp. UMB0728. Lineage (NCBI taxonomy): Bacteria > Bacillati > Bacillota > Bacilli > Caryophanales > Bacillaceae > Bacillus > Bacillus sp. UMB0728. The sequence goes on from NZ_PKLA01000002.1 coordinate 62,540, forward strand.
CGAAGTGTCTGGAGCAGATACCATCAGCCCTCATTAGGAACACAACAACGAATAGAGGAACAAAAAGAGTCAACGTTTACTTAAAGATACTTTATAGACAGTATCCCCTGTAAAAAAGTTCAAGAACTATTCGCAAATCGAAGAATCTATGATAGAATTAAAAAGTTATAGAGGATGAAACGTTCATTGATGTTAGTTAATTAACATTGACTGTACATCCTGTTCTTTCATTTCGTATGAAGCGGGAAGGTTTGCTGGTATTACATAATGCTAAGCTTTCAGCCCACTGTAAAACGGTACATGCAAATGCATGGGGCCTTTTTATAGTGGGCTTTTTTTGTGTTCTCGTTCATATGCCCTTTAATATGGCAGGCTGGTTCTAGAGAGATGGTCCTAAGAGGCAGCCTTATGCCTTATGTATTGTGGACCATAAAGACAATAATTGGGGGAAGAAATATGGCATTTCATAGTTCACAGCAGATCGCCGAAATGGCGGTTGAAGCTGGGGTGAAGAAGGCTACCATGCGGCCGGCGCACACACTCATTTTAGGATTTTTAGGTGGAGCTTTTATTTCTTTAGGTTTCTTATTATATATCCGGGTTGTTGCTGACCTGCCGCATGAATGGGGCACTTTCAGCTCGCTTATTGGCGGAGCCGTGTTCCCGGTAGGGTTGATGCTGATCATTATTGCCGGCGGAGAATTGCTGACAGGCAATATGATGGCACTGCCGCTGGCTGTGATGGCGAAGCGCGCGACGTTTAAGCAGCTGGGCAGGAATTGGCTGCTGGTTTTGGTTAGTAATTTTATTGGTTCAATCTTTGTAGCTTATTTCTTTGGACATGTTGTTGGAATGACGGAAACAGGTGCATTCCTGACTAAAACTATAGCAGTTGCGGGAGCAAAAATAGATCAGGCATTCTGGCCGACTCTAATATCCGCTGTTGGCTGTAACTGGCTCGTTTGTTTAGGCATCTGGCTTGCTTTCGGAGCTGATGATATCGGCGGTAAGATTCTTGCGATCTGGTTCCCGATCATGGCATTTGTTGCCATCGGCTTCCAGCACGTTGTAGCCAATATGTTTATCATTCCTGCAGCCATCTTTGCAGGGAGCTTCACATGGGCTGATTATGCTGCAAACTTTGTACCGGTTGCCATTGGAAATGCCATTGGCGGAGGAGTCTTCGTAGCATTGGCTTACTGGATGGTTCATAAAGATTCTCTTCAATCATCTATGAGAGCAAAATCAAGTATTAAGAAAGCCAGCTGATAATTACTCTTGTTTTTTGGATAGATTTGTTTTTTTACTAAGGAGGCTTTACCGTGGGGGAAAAAGTGAATGTTCTGATCAACGGAACAGCACACCAGGTTGAAGAAGGAACTCGTATTTTAGATTATCTCATGCAGCAGGAAATCGAACATCCGCATATATGCTATTCCGAGGTTCTTGGACCGGTACAGAGCTGTGATACTTGTATGTGTGAAGTGAATGGCAATCTGATGCGTGCATGCTCTACAGTTGTGGAAGACGGCATGGACATTGCCACCTCGTCTGAAATCGCCAAAGGCGCCCAAGAGGAAGCAATGGACCGTATTTTAGAAAACCATCTGCTGTACTGCACTGTATGTGACAATAACAATGGCAACTGCCGTGTACATAACACAGCAGAAATGATGGGGATTGAGCACCAGACGCGTCCGCATCGTTCTAAGGGCTATGAAGTCGATATGTCTCATCCGTTTTACCGCTATGACCCTGACCAATGTATCCTGTGCGGCCGCTGTGTGGAAACATGCCAGGATCTTCAGGTAAATGAGACGCTGACCATTGATTGGGAAACAGGGCAGCCGCGCGTATTATGGGACGGAGGAAAAAGCATCAATGAATCCTCTTGTGTTTCCTGCGGACAATGTGTATCTGTTTGTCCTTGTAACGCATTGATGGAAAAATCAATGCTTGGAAACGCTGGCTTCATGACAAGCATGTCTGATGACCTGCTTACTCCTATGATCGACCTTGTAAAAGCAGTTGAGCCGGATTATCAAACAATCATGGCCGTTTCAGAAGTAGAAGCAGCCATGCGTGAAACAAAGATCGAGAAAACAAAAACGGTTTGTACTTTCTGCGGTGTCGGCTGTTCATTTGAAGTTTGGACAAAAGACCGTGAAATCCTTAAAATTGAACCATCAGAGAATGCGCCGGTCAACAGCGTTTCTACTTGTGTAAAAGGCAAGTTTGGCTGGGACTTTGTCAATTCCCAGGAACGTATCACTTCACCATTGATCCGTAAAGGCGATGTGTTTGTGGAAGCGAGCTGGGATGAAGCTCTTTCTGTTGTGGCCAAAAACCTCGGAGAAATCAAAGATACTTACGGAAGCGATGCATTAGGTTTCATTTCTTCATCTAAGATCACAAATGAAGAAAACTATCTGATTCAGAAGATGGCCCGCCAGGTGTTCGGCACACATAATGTCGATAACTGTTCCCGCTACTGCCAGTCTCCTGCGTCATGGGGACTGCAGCAGACAGGAGGCATCGGCGGCGACTCTGGAACGATCCAGGATATTGCAGGTGCAGGGCTTGTCATCCTGGTAGGCTGTGCTCCGGCAGAAGGACATCCGGTCCTTGCGACACGCATCAAGCGTGCGCAGAAGCTACATGGCCAGAAACTGATCACAGTGGATGTGCGCAGGCATGAAATGGGTGACCGTGCCGACTTGTTTGTACGTCCAAAGCAGGGTACTGACTTTGTATGGCTTTCCGCTGTCACAAAGTATATGATTGACCAAGGCTGGCATGATGCGAAATTCATCACAGAACATGTGAATCAGTATGATGAGTTCTTGAGCATGATCGAGTCCTATACGCTTGAAGAAGCTGAAAGCATTACAGGCATTTCTGTTGCAACATTAAAAGAAATGGCTGAAATGATCCGTGACGCAGATGGAACAGTCGTCTGCTGGGGAATGGGTGTAACACAGAATATCGCCGGCTCCCACACTTCTGTTGCCATTGCGAACCTGCTTCTGGCAACTGGAAACATGATGCGTCCAAATGCTGGTGCCTATCCATTGCGCGGACATAATAACGTACAGGGTGCTGCCGATATGGGAACGATGCCTAATATTTTCCCTGGCTATCAGTCTGTGACAAATAAAGAATTACGTGAGAAATTCGAGAAAGCCTGGGGCGTGGAACTGCCTGAAAATCCAGGGCTTGATAATATTGAAATGCTCGGTGAAGTGGATAAAGGCAATCTGAAGGCAATGTTTGTTGCCGGTGAGGATATGGCATGGGTTGATGCTGACTCTAACCATACACAGGCAATGCTTGCGAAGCTGGACTTCCTTGTGGTGCAGGAAATCTTCCTGACAACAACAGCCCAATTCGCTGATGTGATACTGCCGGGTGCTCCTTCTCTTGAAAAAGATGGGACATTTACAAATACTGAACGCCGCGTTCAGCGTCTATACAAAGCATTAGAGCCTATGGGCAACAGCAAACCGGACTGGTGGATCCTTACTCAGCTGGCTAAAAAGATGGGCTATGACTGGAACTACTCTCACCCAAGCGAGATTTTTGACGAAATGGCAAGCCTGACTCCATTCTTCAGCCAGTGCAGCTATGATGTTCTTGAAGGCTGGAACAGCTTCCACTGGGGATCTCAGGATGGATCGAACACACCGCTTCTTTTCCAGGACGGCTTTAACTTCCCTGATAAAAAAGCACGCTTCGGATTGTTTGACTATGTACCGCCTGCTGTATTCCCGGATGAGTTCGATCTATCACTGGATAATGGACGACTGCTCGAACATTTCCATGAAGGAAACATGACTCATAAATCAGAGGGACTGAACTACAAATTCCCTAAAGTGTTCGTTGAAGTATCGCCTGAACTTGCAAAAGAACGCGGCGTAGAAGAAGGCTCGATTGTACGCCTGATCTCGCCATATGGTGCGATCAAGCTGCCGGTCCTTGTAACCGATCGCGTTGTTGGAAAAACGGTCTATGTGCCAATGCACTCTTCAAGCCATGAAAGTGCGGTCAACCTCCTGACTGGCGGTGCGGTTGACGTTGTGACACATACACCTGCTTACAAGCAAGTGAAGGTGCGGATGGAGATCCTCCAGCTGAATGGAGAGAATCCTCTTCCGAAGTACAATCCCCGCTATGCGACACGCACACCGCAAATGGGTCTTGAAATCTACCGCAAGTGGGAACGCGGTGATTATGTACCGCTCAGCACTGTCAATGAACATGTCTTCCCTGGTACCTATGACAGGAGGAATGCCTGATGGCAAAACCGATTAGCATCATTCAAAAGACAGAACTGACAGAAGAACAATTGAAGCAGCAATCCCTGGAGAATCTTCTCTCCGGGATTGCGGAAAATAAAGATTCCCTGCTTGAGACATTGGCTCTCTTGCAGGAATTGCATGACAGCGGGATACTGGATGCTGCCGGAAGCCTTCTGAAAGCAAAAGAGCATGCTGCACATGCTGCAATCGGCCAGCTCACACGCGAGCCTGTCACAAACATGATCAATAACGCAATGGCAGCAGGAGGCATCCTCACCCAGCTTGATCCAGAGACAACAGCCAAGCTGTCAAAAAGCTTGATAGCAGGAATGAAAAAGGCTGAGCAGGGATTAAAAGAGGATAGCAAAATCGGGATTTTTGACTTAATGAAGGCCTTAAAAGATCCTGACATCAACCGTGTGCTCGGATTTGGATTCAATCTATTAAAAGGTATGGGGGAAGGCTTAAAAGAATAAGCCTGAATCCTGGCCCATTCATTTTATAATGAATGGGTTTCCTTTTTTATAACAAACTATGTGTATCAATAGGAGGGACAGATCATGGCAAAGAATCTGGAGCATCAATTCAGTATGCTTGTCCGTGAAATCCGAAAAGAATACGTTGGAAATGGGCCTAAAGAAATAACCACCAAGTTCATTGGCTCCTGGGCTGTCAGTGAAATGAGAGGGAATCTGACCAATGTGGAAAAGTTCATGATCACTTCGGCACAAGGGGAAGATATGGTCCATGAAACGAGAACAAGATTTGTAAAAGAAATCTACAAAAAGCCGGAAGTCCAATTAAAATTTGAAAACCTGATGGACGCCAGAGTGATCAGGCTGTTTTCCGATATTAATATTAAAGAAGATATCGCCATGACTGTATTTGTCTTTGACCGGCCGATTGAGGGGAAACAGCTTTGAATTCTGTTCATTTGCGGCGTCATACCAGCTTGTGAATTAGACGATTCATGAATGGCATCTCAGCGTTCTTACAATGAGAGAGATAATCGATTTTCTGCAGAGGTTTATGAATGACAATTAAAAGAAATTATAAAGCTTAGAGGCTTTCCAAATGTTGATTGGACAATCGGGAAGCCTCTTTTTATTGTGCTTTTTTTGGGATTGAAGAAGGTACGGCTTTAATTTTCTTTATTATAGGCAAATGCCCATTAAGCTAGTAGAATGGAATGGCTGGTTTTTAGTGCTAAGAAATCCTCACGAGGAATAGGCTGATTTATATAGCACAGATCATACTGCGGACATGCGCATAGCCGCTGCAAGGGGGAACATAATGAAGATATTTCTGATCATCAGCCAGCTCATTTATGTTATTTGCCTTATTCCCTGGTTTCCTATCTGGGGCTTGTCATTTATGAGTTTTGACAGTGGGATCGCCCTTGGAAACAGTGCGTTTGTCATAGGCATCGGGCTGTATCCTGTGGCTGTTATTGTGTGTTCCATTCTGGGCTGGGTGCTTCGCGGGCGCAATAAAAGGCTTGCCATCATCTTTAATTCTGTTCCGATGATCTGGATTATCGGTTTTGGACTGCTGATGATCATCGTTTGAAGAGCATTTCCATTGAACCGGGATAAAGGCCGTTTATGCAGGCTGCTGCCCGATTAACAAGGGCAAAGGTTTAATAAATAGGAACGAGGTAAAGCCTGCCAGTAAGGGAGAGGTTTTGCCTCGTATTTTATTTTTACCCGGATTATAAGCTGTGCAGGAATGATAAAATAGAGCTATAAATAAATAGCTCATGGAAGGAAGTGCGGAAGATGGATTTCGAAACAGTCATGCAGGAGCTTGAAGCCCTCGGCAAGGAACGGACAAAGAAAATATACCTGTCCAATGGCGCCCATGAGCCTCTCTTTGGAGTCGCGACTGGGGCTATGAAGCCGATGGCGAAGAAAATAAAGATCGATCAGAAATTAGCCGAAGAACTCTACTCGACAGGAAACTATGATGCCATGTATTTTGCCGGCATCATTGCAGATCCGAATGGTATGATGGAGGCTGATTATGACCGCTGGATCAATTCTGCGTATTTTTATATGATCTCAGACTATGTAGTGGCAGTCACTTTGTCAGAGTCAGAGATCGCTCAGGAGGTTGCAGACAAATGGATTGCCAGCGGTGACGAGCTGAAGATGTCTGCAGGCTGGAGCTGCTACTGCTGGCTGCTGGGGAACCGGAAGGACCATGAATTTGAGGAAGAGAAGATCTCCAGTATGCTTGATCTTGCGAAAAAGTCTATCCATGACGCGCCGGAAAGAACGAAATCTTCTATGAGCAACTTCATATACACTGTCGGGCTTTCCTATTTGCCGCAGCATGAAAAGGCGCTCGGGACCGCACAGGAAGTTGGTGTGGTAGAAATGAAGCGGGAAAATAAAAAGAACAGTCTGCTGAATCCATACGAAAATCTGCAGAAAGAAGTAGATAGAGGACGGCTTGGCTTTAAGAGGAGATATGTCAGGTGTTAGGCTATTGCTAAATCCTGCCCAAACCCGCAGAATGTACCTAACAGACTTCTACTAACATAAACTGGATGTGATCTATTGTTTACTGGCATAATCCCGGCTATTCGAAATATGAAAGATTTTGAGCATGTATTGAAGAGGGATCATGAGCATATCATTCTTCTGGAGACGCGCCTGTCGCAGATCGAAAGTGTGGTCAAGTATGCGAAGCAGAGCGGGAAGAAGGTGTTTGTGCATGCGGATCTCGTTCAAGGGCTGAAGGTGGACGAGTATGGGATTGAATATCTGATCAATAACGTGAAGGTGGACGGCATCGTCTCTACCAGGGTTAATGTCATTTCTTTGGCGAAAAAGCACAATGTCATTGCGATTCAAAGACTGTTTGCACTGGACAGCCATGTACTGGAGCATAATGTCAGGATCAGCCGCAAAGTCAAACCGGATTATATCGAGGTTCTGCCCGGCATCATCCCGGGCATCATGGAAGAAATTCATGAGAAAACAGATATTCCGCTGATTGCAGGGGGACTCATCCGTACCGAAGAGGATATACAAAGTGCTTTGAATAACGGAGCATCTGCCGTCACCACCTCCAATCGGGATTTATGGTGACAGGGCCTTTTTCCTTATTTTAAAATAGAACATTGTTCAGAAAATTGTCGAATTATGTTGACAACGTTTTCATTTGAATTTACACTAGGGATAAGTTAATAACCCGTGACGAGATGAGGAGACACATTAAATGCCTTGAATTCAGGATTCAGGGGTGTTTAATGTGTCTTTTTTGTCTTTCCGATCTGGTTATTTAGGCAATATATCTTGAATATCAATAGGTTAAAAGGGGGATATGAGATGAATAGAGTAAAGAAGCCGGTCGTCTTATTAGTGATTTCTTTGCTGTTAATTCTTGCTGGAAGCTTTGGTGCTTCCCAGTTTAATAGCTCGAGCGGGGATGTGGATGTCTCACGCATTTATTTTGATACACCAAGAGGGGAGCTTTCAGGTCTTCTGTATAAGCCGGATGGTGCAGATCAGGAAGCAAGGCCAGCCATCGTGGCTACGCACGGCTACCTGAACTCTGCAGAAATGCAGGATGCACAGGCTATCGAAATGTCAAAGAGAGGTTACGTAGTCCTCGCCTTGGATCAGTATGACCATGGCCATTCAACAGGCACAATGGAAAAGCCGGTTCCATTCTTCTCCTTCTGGCCGCATGCGATCTATGATGCTGTCCAGTATATGTATGATCAGGATTATGTCCTGAAAGATGAAAACGGCAATGGCATCATTGCGGTTTCCGGCCACAGTATGGGCGGTTTCTCTTCCACCCATGCCGTCATGCTGGATGAAGTGGATTTCCAGGAAAGCGGCATCAGGAAAATCTACAGCTCCCTTACAATGGGGTCTGACTATCAATGGCTGAAGTCTCTCGGCTATACTATAGAAGATATCAACAACTCTTATGGGCCCAGGCCTTCCGGAAAAATCGCCGGACAGTATGATGAATTCTTTTTTGATGCAGAAGCAGCAGCTGCCGGTACGCCTGTAGTGAAGAAAAACTATGCTGCAACAGAAGAAGGCATGAGCTTCCTGGGCAACCCGGAAAAGCCTGAGGCTGGGAAAGTGTATGAGGTGAACGGCGGAGAAAGAATCATTTATCAGCCAAATGAGACACATCCTTGGAATCATTTCTCCAAAACGTCTACAGGAGATGCCATCGATTTTTATGATAGGGCATTTGCCGGCTATAATGGTTCATTAACAGTGGATAGTGATGGGCAGACATGGATGTTTAAAGAGTGGTTCTCTTTTGTCGCCCTGATCGGATTCTTCCTGCTCTTTGTGCCAATTGTGTCCTTATTATCAAGGCTGCCGTTCCTTAACAGCATCTATACCGGCAGGCCAGAGCCGCTTCCTGCTCCAAAGACAAACGGCGCGAAGCTGGCAGGCTTGATCCTGATAGTTGTCGGCGGGCTTTTCCCTGCCTTGTTCTTCTCCGCTTTATATGGAGGAGATGTTTATGGAATGAGATTATTAAGGCAGATCAGCATGATCTTCATTGCCCTGTCTGCCATTGTCCTGATTTCTTCTTTTGTGAAAAAATCAGAGCGCAGCATCAAGACAGTTTCTGCTATCATGCTCGTTCTAAGTGTGATTCAATATATCTATCTGAGGCTGCAGGATAAAATGCTTGCCACAACAGAGCTTTTTGGCGCCCCGACTGTGAATCCAGTTCTGTATTGGGCGATCAATGTGGCAATCATCACACTGATGATGATGGTCGGCTACCATTATGTTGCGAAAAAACCTGAAGGTGCTGCGATTAAGAATTATGGCGTGAAAGCAAGCGTCAAGTCAGTTATTGCTTCGCTTGTCACTGCCATTGGGGCTGTTGCGATCGGCTACGGGGTTCTTTATCTGATGGATGCCCTTTTCCAGGTAGACTTCCGCATTTGGACATTCGCTGTAAAAACATTCGAAGGCCAGCATCTGGCAGCACTGCTGAAATATGCACCATTATTCCTGATCTACTACTTTGTTGTCGGCCTGTCCGTCAACATGAATACAGCGACTGTGAAGTATAATGGATGGAAAGGCTATCTCATTTCTGTCTTCCATTTCATCGGCGGGCTTGTTCTTTACCTGGCCTACCATTACGGCCTGTTGTTTACGACTGGAACTGCCGGCTATCCGGGCGAATCGCTTTCTTCCATCATTGTAATTGGCCTGGTGCCAGCCCTTCTCGTAGCGGCGCTGTTTAACCGCTACTTCTATAGGAAAACAGGAAATGTCTATGTGGGCGCCTTCATCAATACTTTGCTGATGACACTGATCACACTGGCAAACACAGCGCTTTACACGATCTTTTAATAGTCTGCAAAATATATAGAGAGCAAGGGGCCCATCTGCCCCCCGCTCTTTTTTATCAAGCGGAGGGAGGAATAACTATGGGGAAATACATCTTGGCACTTGATCAGGGCACAACCAGTTCCCGTGCCATATTATTCGATAAAAACGGTGAGATTGTGGAAACGGCTCAGCAGGAATTTGAGCAATTTTTTCCAAAGCCAGGGTGGGTTGAGCATGATGCCAGCGAAATCTGGACCTCGATCCTTGCCTGTATGGCATCCGTCCTGCGGAAGGCTGATGTGGGACCGGAGGAAATAGCGGGCATCGGCATCACGAATCAGCGTGAAACCGCGGTTGTCTGGGATAAGCACACGGGGAAGCCTGTTTACCATGCCATCGTCTGGCAGTCCCGTCAGACAGAGCCTATTTGCCGCGACCTGCGGGAACAGGGATATAATGATCTGTTCAATAGTAAAACCGGTCTTCTTCTGGACCCTTATTTTTCAGGTACAAAAGTAAAGTGGATTCTTGATCATGTGGAAGGTGCAAGAGAGAAGGCAGAAAACGGCGATCTGCTGTTTGGCACCATTGATACTTGGCTGGTATATAAGCTTTCCGGGGGGAAGGTTCATGTGACTGATTATTCCAATGCCTCCCGGACCTTGATGTACAATATTTATGATTTGAAGTGGGATGAAGAGCTTCTTGACATCCTGACTGTACCAAAAAGCATGCTTCCTGAAGTCCGCCCATCTTCTGAAGTGTATGCCCATACAGTGGACTATCACTTCTTCGGGCATAATGTCCCGATTGCGGGCATCGCCGGCGATCAGCAGGCCGCTCTGTTCGGCCAGGCCTGCTTTGAAAAAGGGATGGCGAAGAACACTTACGGAACTGGCTGCTTTATGCTGATGAATACCGGTGAAGAACCTGTTAAATCGAGCCATGGGCTGCTTACGACGCTTGCATGGGGCGTGGATGGGAAAGTTGAATATGCACTTGAAGGCAGCATCTTTGTAGCGGGGTCGGCCATCCAATGGCTGCGCGATGGCATGAGGATGATCGATAGTGCTTCAGCCAGCGAGCAGTATGCACTGAGGGTCGATTCTACAGAAGGCGTCTATGTGGTCCCTGCCTTTGTCGGACTGGGGACACCGTATTGGGACAGCGATGCCCGCGGTGCGGTTTTCGGCCTGACCAGGGGGACGACAAAAGAGCATTTTATCCGGGCGACCCTGGAATCGCTCGCCTATCAGACAAGAGATGTGCTGGACAGCATGGCTGCAGATTCCGGTACAGAGGTGAAATCCCTGCGGGTAGACGGCGGTGTGGTCAAAAATAACTTCCTGATGCAATTCCAGAGCGACATCCTCGGCGCCCCTGTAGACCGCCCGGTTGTCAATGAAACGACCGCACTGGGGGCTGCTTTCCTAGCCGGCCTGGCTGTAGGCTACTGGTCCAAAAAAGAGGAAATCACAGCACACTGGAAAAAGGACCGCACTTTCACGGCAGAAATGGCCGAAGAGACGCGCGAAGAACTCTATAAAGGCTGGAAAAAAGCTGTGGCGGCCACCCGTGAGTATAAATGAAGTCAATTTCCATAATGTTCCACAAAACGATTGGAATGCTTTAATTTTCAGCTTTATCATGGTATACTAAAAACAAGTTAATATATTTGGATGGAGAACTCGAGAGACCACATCGCTCTATTTTTCGGCAACGAAAAGCAGGGCTGATTTGTGGTCTCTTTTTTTGTTTTTCGGGTATGGGACTTATAGAGCTTAAAAAACAAGACAGCTCCTCATAGGCTGGAGCCGGGCTGAAACATGAATATGATGATCCTGAAGGGACTGATTTGATGAAATTCACCAACTTACAAAGACATGATATAAAGGGAAAAATACAGAAGGGGCCATTGGACCTTCTTGTCATCGGCGGCGGGATTACAGGCGCTGGAATCGCGCTGGATGCCGCCCTGAGAGGGATGAAGGTGGCTGTCGTTGAAATGCAGGACTTTGCTGCCGGTACATCCAGCAGAAGCACAAAGCTTGTCCACGGCGGACTGCGCTACTTGAAGCAATTTGAAATTGGGGTTGTCGCAGAAGTCGGCAAAGAGCGGGCCATTGTGTATGAGAACGGGCCGCATGTCACCACACCGGAATGGATGCTGCTTCCGTTCTATAAGGGAGGCACTTTCGGACCATTCACAACGAATATCGGCCTGAGGGTATATGACTTCCTTGCCGGTGTCAAAAAGGACGAAAGAAGAATAATGATGAAGCCGGAAGAAGCCCTGAAGCGGGAACCGCTGTTAAAGCGCGAGGGGATGAATGGCGCAGGTTATTATGTTGAATATAAAACAGATGATGCCCGCCTGACTCTTGAAGTCATGAAAAAAGCGGTTGAAAAAGGGGCGCTTGCACTCAATTATATGAAAGTCACTGATCTTGTCTATGAAAACAGTGCAGTGGCAGGTGTGGAAGCGAAAGATCTGACCGATGGAACGGTACAGGAAATCCGGGCAAAGAAAATCGTCAATGCAGCAGGCCCATGGGTAGACACACTGAGGGAAATTGACCATAGCAAAAAAGGCAAATCGCTGCAGCTGACGAAGGGGATCCATCTTGTATTCGACGGCAAAAGATTTCCGCTGAAACAGGCCGTGTACTTTGACACGCCTGACGGCCGCATGGTCTTTGCCATCCCGCGTGAAGGCAAGACTTATGTAGGCACCACAGATACGGTCTACAAAGGGAATATTGCCCATCCAAGAATGACGGTGGCAGACCGGGATTATGTCCTTGGTGCGATTGATTTCATGTTCCCTGATGTGAAGATCACGGCTGATGATGTGGAATCAAGCTGGTCCGGATTAAGGCCGCTGATTCATGAAGACGGGAAGTCACCTTCTGAAATCTCGCGCAAGGACGAAATCTTTGTGTCGCATTCCGGATTCATTTCCATTGCCGGCGGCAAACTGACAGGCTACCGGAAAATGGCGGAAAGCATCGTCGATCTAGTGGCAAAGCAGCTGGGTGAAGAAGATGAAGCAGACTACCCTAAAACAGCCACGATGCACTTGCCAATATCCGGCGGCGATGTGGGCGGTTCTGAAGGATTTAAGTCATTTATGACAAACAAAGTGAGCGAAGGAAAAGAGCTGGGCTTGACCGAAAAAGCAGCAAGGAAGCTTGTTCAGCGCTATGGCTCCAACGTGGACATCGTCTTTGATATCTATAAAAACGGCAAAGAAAAGGCTTTGGCAGAAAATCTTGATCCAGTCGTCTACGCTGGCTTAAGATACAGCATTGACTACGAAATGGCCTACAAGCCTGCCGACTTCTTCATCAGAAGGACAGGGGCCCTCTTCTTTGACATCGGGTGGGTCCGGGAACATAAGGATGCTGTGATCATGTTCATGAAAAAAGAATTCAGCTGGTCAGAGGAACAGGCAGCAGCTTACACAGAAGAGCTGGATGTACTGATTTATGAGGCCTCACATCCAATTGAAAAGGAAGAATTTTAAATAGAGACCAAAAAGGGCCTGGTCCCAGCTTAGTAAAGCTGGGACCAGACCCTTTTGATTTTTCGGCAAATCAATTAAAGGCAAATTCCCTTTTTACATGATGGCGCCCTATAGGCACTACAGATGGGCATCCTGCAACAGGGTCTTCTACAACCGTACAGTGAAGGCCGAAAATATCTTCGATCAATTTGCTTGTAATAACCTCTGATGGCGCTCCCTCTGCCACAAGCTTTCCTTTATCGAGAGCAAAAATATGGTCTGCATAACGGGCAGACAGGTTGATATCATGAAGGACCATGACGATTGTCGTTCCGTGCTTCCGGTTAAGGTCTGTCAGCAGGTCGAGGATCTCGACCTGGTAGGTGATATCCAAGTAGGTTGTCGGCTCATCCAGGAACAGGATGTCAGTCTGCTGTGCCAGCGCCATGGCAATCCAGACACGCTGTCTTTGGCCGCCTGAGAGTTCATCGATATGGCGGTCGGCAAATTCAGTGATCTTCATCAGCTCCATTGCTTCAGCAACAGCTTCATAATCCTTCTTAGTCCAGCCTTTCAGAAAAGACTGATGCGGGAATCTTCCGCGTCCAACCAGGTCTGCAACCGTTATTCCCTCAGGAACAATCGGTGTTTGAGGAAGAAGCCCGAGGACCCGGGCCAGCTGTTTTGGCGGAATTTTATGAATGGGCTTACCTCCCAGGGTAACCTGCCCGGAATCAGGTTTGATCAGCCTTGCCATTGTTTTGAGCAGGGTCGATTTACCGCAGCCGTTGGCACCGATGATGATGCTTATTTGGCTGCTGGGAATGCTGATGCTTATATCATGCAGGATGGTTTTCTGATCATATCCGGCAGTGACTCCTTCAGCCCGGAAATCATGTGTCGGTTTCATTATAAATCACCCTTTCGATTCATTCGGATCAGCAGGTAGATCAAATATGGGGCACCGATAATGCCTGTGATCACACCTACAGGATATCTGGCATCGAATGCGAACTGTCCGATAAGGTCTCCTGCCAGTACTAAAATGATGCCGACAAGGCCTGCCGGGACGATGCTAGAGAATCCAACCCCCACCAGCCTCTTGGCAATGGGCCCGGAAAGGAACGCGATGAATGCGATCGGTCCTGTGGCCGCGGTAGCTAATGCAATGATCAGCACTGAACTGATGATGAGCATCAATCGCGTCTTATTGGTATCTACCCCGAGTGAGGTAGCTGCCTGTTCCCCAAGCTCCAGCATATCCAGCCTTTTCTCGAGCATCATGATGATGGGGGCAAAGATCAGGACTGTAATCATGAGCGGATAAAGATCTTCCATTTTCGCCCCGTTCAGGCTCCCTGTCAGCCATCTCATGGCAGCAGGGAGGTCATTCTGCTGGCCAATCAGCAATAAGTAGGATACGGCAGCATCAAGCATGGCCTGGATGCCGATCCCGATCAGGATTAATCTGCCTATTGAGAAAGAAGAACCTTTTGATAATAGAAAAATAACAGCCACTGCAGTAAGCCCGCCGATAATGGATGCGATGGAAACAAAGGTATCGCTCGCGTGGAGGACGGTGATGCAAAAAACCGCAGCGGCGCTGGATCCGGCTGTTATGCCGATCACATTCGGGTTTGCCAGGGGATTGCGGAGCATCGTTTGGAAGACATGTCCCGCAGCGCCAAAAGCAAACCCTGTAAAAACACCTGCAATCATTCTCGGGAAGCGTATGGTGCCCACTGCAAATGAAGCGCCTTTTACTTTTTCGCCCATCAGCACGCTGATGACATCTGAAACAGGATAAATCGTGTTTCCCAGCATAAGCATGGTCCCGCAGAGGGAGAAGGCGATCATGGCAAGAAGCGAAGTGACAAGGACAAACCGGCGTCGTCTCTTTAGTCTGCCCATCATAATAAGATTCATGGATTCATTCATCATAACGCACGCATTTTCGCTTTCATAGTAATTAAGATCAATATAGGAGCCCCGATAAAGGCTGTAACAACACCGACTTCAAGCTCTCCCGGACTTCCCAGTACCCGGCCGCACACATCTGCTATGGTTAAGATGGCTGCGCCTGAAAGAGCAGCCATCGGGATGACAAACCGCAGATCCGGGCCGATGACGAGCCGGATCAGGTGTGTGGCCAACAGGCCGATAAAGCCGATGGGGCCTGCCAGCGCTGTCGCCGCACCGCATAAAAGGACGCCGCCAAAGGCAGCGGAAAGCTTGAGGGTTCCTGTCCGGACTCCCAGCCCCTTGGCGGCTTCATCACCTAGTGCCAGTGCATTCAGTCCTGGAGCTGTGAAGACGGCAATCAGCAGTCCAATAATAAGAAAGGGTATGAAAATGGAGACAGAGTTCCAATTTCCTGCTCCGACACTGCCCACCTGCCAGAATCTGAACTGATCCATCACGTTGGAGCGGGGAATCATAACCGCCATCACAAGGGATGATAACGCAGCACTTGTGGCAGCACCCGCTAAAACGAGCTTAAGGGGCGTGGCACCGCCACTCCCCATTGAACCAATTCCGAATACAAAAATGGCAGTTATGAATGCACCAGCCAATGCAAGCCAGATATACTGGCCAGCACTGCCTATATCCAAAAAGGAAATTCCGCAGACAACGAATAATGCTGCCCCTGTGTTGACTCCCAATATGCTTGGGTCTGCAATTGGATTGCGGGTGACCGACTGCATGAGGGCACCGGAAACTCCTAATGCCGCTCCGCACATTAAGCTGAATACAGTCCTGGCAATTCTTTGGCGCACCACATTTGCTCCATGGCTCTCTGCTTCCGGATGGAATAAGCCGTCCATCAGATCATTCCATCCCACAATGCGGGATCCAAAAGCAAGTGAAGCCAATACGCATAAGCCGAGCAGGACCATAGAAAGGACCAGCACCATGATGAAATGCTTCGGCAGATGCAGCTGCTTATTTTCTGAAACGGAAGTATGATTCATTTTACTGAACTTTGCCTGCAGCTTCTGAAAGCAATGTCAGATACTCGTCAATGGAATATTCAATCGAGAGCGGGCTCGGTGTACCTGCTGCTGCAAGCGGAGTGTTATCTCCGATGATGACAACAGAGCCTCTTTCTACTGCAGGGATTTTTCCAAGGATAGGATCAGCCTGCAGGGCTGCAAGAGTTTCATCATTTCCATAAGATACGATAATTTCAGCATCGTTCAGCATATCTGCATTTTCGGCACTTACTTCGATATAGAAGCTGTTTGGATCAGTCATTTGGCTTGTGAGACTTTCAGGATATTCCATCTCCAGCTCAGAAAGGAATGCACCGCGCGGATCTGCTGGAGAGTAGATATAAAACTTGGACAAATCAGAAGCATCAAAGCTTACGAATGCAGCCTTCTTCCCTTTGACCTCCGGATGTTCGCTCACTTTATCTGCAATCAGTTTTTCTGTATCGGCAATCAGCTGCTTGCCTTCTTCTTCCATGCCCAAGCCCATTGAATTATAGGTTACTTGCTCGCGCCATGAGGCCACCCAAGGGCTTGTCTGATAGGCAACAACTGGGGCAATTTCGCTTAGTGTATCATATTCTTCCTGAGTGATGCCTGAGTATGCGGCAAGGATCACATCAGGGCTTACATCAGCAATGGCTTCGAAATCAAGGCCGTCAGTATCCTGGAAAATAACAGGGGTTTCGGCATCAAGTTCTTTCAGTGCATCCGCTGTCCAAGGCAGCATCCCGCTGTCATCCTGAACACCATAGTTTGCAGCAGAGAAGCCTACAGGCACAACGCCTAGAGCAAGAGCGACGTCATGGTTCGACCATGCAATCGTAGCAACGCGCTCAGGTTTTTCTTCTATAGTAGTTTCGCCAAAAGCATGTTTGATTACGATTGGATACTCAGCAGAAGCTTCTTCGGATTCAGCCTTATCTGTGTTGGAATTCCCGGCAGATTCTGAGTTTCCATTTGATTGATCATCTGAACAGCCAGCTAATGCAAAAGTCAGCAAAGCGATCAGGAATGTTGTAAAAATAGAAAATCTTCGTTTGGCATTCATCTTGTTTTTCCTTCCTTCTCTGAACGTAATTGATAATAATTATCACTATCATTAATTTATATGGTATGGATGATGATGTCAATAGAATATTTAGAATTCAGAAAACTGGGAGGAACATTGTATAGCAGGCACAGTTGATTCAGGATCCTGTGACTTTGCTGTGCTTTTAGGATTTTTCAAAAGGCAGCTTGCACCCATAGCATGCGCTGTTGGGCTTCTAGTTATGATGAAGGGCTGCATAAAGCGGCAGCCGGCGGTTTATGCTTAATTTCTATTGAAATGGATGAGGTTTTTGCCGATATTATGAAGCAGGATGAAAATAGCAATAGGCTGATTTTCTAGGCTGCCATGCCTCTTCTTAAAAAGGGACTGGCTGGAGTGAAGCTGACGGGAGTGAAATAGTATTGAATAAGTGGATTGCAGGGCTGGTGCTGATCCTGGTTTTTTTGGCCATCGGAATGTTCATCAATGAAACGGAGACAGGGACTTCCCCGAAAAAAGTTCTATATGTGTCGCCGGACGGCAGCGACAAAAATTCGGGAAGCAAGCAAAAGCCTTTAAAAAACATACAAAAGGCAGCTGATTCAGCAGAGCCGGGAACTGTCGTTTATGTTAGAGAAGGTATTTATAAGGAGCAGGTTGTTATCAGGGAATCCGGATCCAAGAATGCGCCTATTATGATTAAGTCATATAAAAAAGAGAAAGCAGTATTGGATGGAACAAGCCTTAAGGCAAACGGGGACAACCAAGGTCTGATATCCATCCATAATAAAAGTTATATTACGATTGACGGGTTTGAAGTCAGAAACTATAAAACAGCGGAAGAAGATTTGGTGCCGATCGGCATCTCTGTCAGCGGCAGCGGAAAGGGTATCCGGATTTTGCGGAATCATGTTCACCATATTGAGACGCTACATGAAAACGGCAATGCCCACGGGATTGCAGTCTATGGAACAAAGGCGCCGGAAGCAATTGAAGATATAGAGATCATGGGGAACCTCGTAGAGGACTTAAAGCTTGGCTGGAGTGAAGCAATTGTATTAAACGGGAATGTGAGCCATTTTAAAGTGACCAAAAATATCGTCAGGCAGAGCAATAACATCGGAATTGATATGATCGGATATGAAGGAACATCGCCCCGGGAGGCTTATGACCAGGCCAGGAATGGACTTGTCAGCCATAATACCGTCTGCGGGATATCGAGCTACGGCAACCCTGCATATGGCCCCCATTACACAGCCGGCGGCATTTATGTGGATGGAGGAAAGGATATAACAATTGAGGAGAACCGGGTCTATCAGAATGATATCGGCATCGAAGCAGCCAGTGAACATAAAGGGAAGTCGACAAGCGGGATAAGTATCCGCAAAAATATAATCTTTGAAAATAGAAGTGCCGGCATTGCCATAGGCGGGTATGACGAGGAAAGAGGCAATACGGTTGAATCCAGCATTACTGATAATGTACTGTATAAGAATGACAGGGAATATCAGGACGGCGGGCAAGTGCTCATTCAATACAATACTAAACATAATACAATCAAGAATAATATCATGGTTGCGGGTGAATCGGGACTTTTGATCAGCAGCCCTTTCAGGAAAAGTGAAGGCAACAGCATCAACCATAATATGTATTATGTTAGCGGCGGGGAAAAGAAAGCACGTTGGATCTGGGAAGAAAAAGAGATCTCCGGATTCAGTGAATATCAAAAGAAAAGCCGGCAGGACGGCAATAGTGTGTTTCAAAAACCGGAATTTATAGATGAAGGAAAGAAAGACTTCCGTCTGGAAAAATAGGCCTGCACTGCAGGTTTTTTATTTTGCTTCCAAGCAGCACGCAGCATCTATGCAATGACCAATCATCGGATGCGGCCCGGAAAATGGCAGCGGGCATCTGGCAATGTGACTCCAGCCTTGGGAGAAGGAACTTGTATGCCAGAACCCGAAGTTAGGGTGTGGCGCTTCCGTATGCTAAAATACTGATAGAGGGTTATTTTATACAGATCAGTTATTGTTTACAGCAGAAATAAGGGGGGATTTGAAATGAGACAGGATCAATTCTTGCTTTATGATCATAAAAAACAGATCAGTCTAAAAGCGGAGCGGGCAGCATTCTATCTGCAAGGTCAGATAATTGAAGCGTTCAGTGAAAAGAATGAAGTTTATTATCTTATCTTTTATAAATATCATTTCCTGACAGCGGTGAAAACCACGAAACTCCGCCGCCATTCTTACATTGAGCACGCCTTTAAAAAAGGCATAGTCTTCGAAAGTCCCCACCCGCTTATCAAAATACTGCTTTCTTCTAATCAACCTTGCCAATGCATCAGCTTTAAACAGCTGCTAAAAAAGCTGGAAAGGCAATACACCCCCCAGGAAAAGTCATTTATTCTTACCTTTTTCGAATCACTGATACCCAAAAGGGATCTGTTCAATGAAATTAAATCCGTCTATTATGAATACCGCCGCAATGGAGACTATTTTTCAGGCTATCAGATGATCCGCCTGATCATGGAGTTTGCCCCAAAAACGAGTCTGGCTGTTTCGCATAGCAATGATATGATCTTCAGTAAATATGCCTGGCAGTACAGTGAAAAGCCTGAGAAACTGTTTGCCAAAGATCCCATCTTTGCAGAAAAAACACTCTATTCCCAGAGGGAGGACGAAGTATGCTTCCAGCAGCTTATTGACCGGCTGGAAAAAGAGTCCCGCTGGATGGACCTCATCGCCTTATCCATACAAAAACTCATAGCGTCACCTTCACCTGACTGCTATGCCCATCTTTTAAGATTGCTAGCTCAGCATACAGAAATAGATTCCCTCCACATTCAAGAGTCCTTATCTTTTCAATTGCCTGCCTTCCTTCCATTGCAAAAGGATCTATTAGAAAAATATATACAAAACCATGCTGCTGATAAAGTTTTCAAACTGATGAAAACCAATGCTTTTCAGCTGGATGATTCTCAGATATATGCCGTTGGGGAAATGCTGGAAGAGTGGGAGCCGGACACTCAGCCTGTCCAGCCTGAACTGCTGTATCCCCTCATCAAGCGATATATCAGCAGATTCCCTGAAAAAGCTGACAAGCTCCTTAAAAAGTTTGTCATATCGCTGCTGAATACTCATGAGCTGCCATATATCCAAAATTGGCTGAAGCCATTAAAAGACAAGAATAAGAAGCTGGCGATAGTTGAAAAAATTGATATGATGCAAAAGCTTTATGAAGATCCCGATGATATGCAGCAGCTTGGGGAGCTGTATTTTGAACTGAGCCAGCTGGATAAAGCGGTTGAATGCTTCAGCTGGGAAATGGAGCTGAAGCCCGCTGATCCGAGACCTCTGCAATGGCTGGCGAAAACCTACCATGAAAAAGGGATGGACTACGAATCAGATGCCTATCGCCAGCTGTGTATCCAGCTCCAGAAAAGAGCTTGAACCAGCCAGTGCCTGCCGCTGATCCCCTAATCCAAAAAGGTGCCTGCCCCATCAGGGGGCAGGCACCTTTTTGGAGAGCATCTACTCTTCCTTTTTTTCATCCTCAGACTTTGTCAGTTCAAAGATCTCCCTTGATTCAAAAAGATCGATGACTTTGTTGAGCCAGGTATAGTATTCAATGGCGTAAGTGATCTTTTGAAGATGGTTTTCGGCTTTCTTTACCGTTTCATCATCTTCTGTATGTGATAGGACTTCTTCGAGGTCCTTAAGTGATCTAAGCGAGGCATCCAGGTTCATCTGGGTTCCTTTTCTCCATTGCGTACAAAAGCGATCGATGAAATTCTGGTACCAATCCCCTTTGACCTGGTATAAATCTTTTCTTTCTCCTTTTCGCCAGACCTTTTCAACCATATTTAATTCCAGCAGGGTCCTGACACCAGTGGACATACTGGTTTTGCTCATTTCGAGCTCTTCCTTCAATTCATCCAATGTCATGGGTTTATTTTCAAAATAGAGGGTTCCATAGATACGCCCGATAGAGGCGGGAACTCCGTATAAATGCATGTTTCTCGCGACAGATTCAATGACTCTCTCCCGTGCCTGTGCGACCAATTCTTCGTTATGCATGATACACCACCATTCTAGTCACAAATGAGAGGATAATTATGCTAATCCATTCATCTTGATTCATTTTAAAGTTTGAACCCACTAAAGTAAAGTAAATGCAAGTTGAGGGAAAGGGAGCATATCAGAAGAAATCTAAGAATAAGATAATTTAGTACGTACAGTTCAAACTGTACGTACTTTATTGATGGAATTTGATGGATTTATAGGTTTGTTGTATGCAACTAAAGTCCCTTATACTTTTTAAGTACGCTGGAAAAACAGTTCGATTCGACAGAAATCGTCATGTATAAACAAAGTTTAGAGGTGGATTTATGGCTGAAAAGAAAATAAGCGTCCAAAACGTTACGAAAGTCTTTGGTAAATCGCCCCATCAGGGAGTCAGACTCCTGAATGAGGGGAAATCAAAGCGGGAGATACTTGAAAAGACTGGAATGACCGTCGGTGTCAATAAAGCGAGCTTCGATGTGTATGCCGGGGAGATATTCGTCATTATGGGATTATCCGGGAGCGGAAAATCCACATTGGTCCGGATGCTGAATCGGCTGATCGACCCAACCGATGGAGAAGTACATATTGATGGAAAGAACATCGTTAAGCTCAACCCCCAAGAGCTGCGGGAAGTAAGACGGAAGAAACTGAGCATGGTATTCCAGCGCTTCGCATTATTCCCTCACCGAACTGTTCTCGAAAATACTGAATACGGCCTTGAAATCCAAGGAGCAGAAAAGTCCGCATGCAGACAGAAGGCAATGGAGTCATTAGAGCTTGTCGGCCTTAAAGGATATGAAAACAGCTATCCGAGCGAACTGAGCGGCGGTATGCAGCAGCGTGTCGGCCTGGCCCGTGCCCTTGCGAACGACCCTGACATCCTGCTGATGGATGAAGCGTTCAGTGCGCTCGATCCATTGATCCGCAAAGATATGCAGAACGAATTGCTTGAACTGCAGGAAAAGATGGAGAAAACGATCGTTTTCATCACCCATGATCTTGATGAAGCTCTCCGCATCGGCGACCGAATTGCTCTGATGAAGGATGGGAACATCGTCCAGATCGGTACGCCTGAAGAAATCATGACAAACCCTGCCAATGAATATGTGGAGCGGTTTGTTGAGGATGTTGACCTCTCGAAGGTCCTAACGGCAGAGCATGTCATGAAACGCCCTGAAATGGTGCGCATCGACCGCGGTCCGCGTGTGGCTGTGAAGGTCATGAAAAATGAAGGGATATCCCATCTGTTCGTTGTTGACAGCAAGCAGAAGCTCCTCGGCACCGTCACAATCGAAGCTGCTTCAGCTGCCGTCAAGAACCAGCAGACCCTAGAAGAGATCCTCATTACTGATCTAGATTCCATTAAACCGGAGACCCTTCTCGTAGA
Source organism: Bacillus sp. UMB0728 (assembly GCF_002858875.1). Taxonomy (NCBI): domain Bacteria; kingdom Bacillati; phylum Bacillota; class Bacilli; order Caryophanales; family Bacillaceae; genus Bacillus; species Bacillus sp. UMB0728. The sequence continues at coordinate 85,153 of NZ_PKLA01000002.1, forward strand.
CTTGTTCGAGCAGGTGGCTACGGCTGTACTGCCGCTGCCTGTCATCAATGAGGAAGGACGGCTCAAGGGAGTCATTGTAAGGGGCGCTGTACTTGGTGCACTTGCAGGGCTGGAGTCTGATCTGAATGCAGATGTTCAGGGAAATGAGGTGGAAAGCATATGACATTTTTGCCGAAGCTTCCGTTAGCCAGCTGGGTAGATAGTGCGGTCAGCTGGATCAAAGACATTCTGGGCCCGTTCTTTGACATCCTGACAGATGGAATCGGAGCAGTTGTTGAATTCTTTGTCATGGTATTGGAATCGATACCGGCACTGGTGCTGATTTTGATTTTTGCAGGCTTGGCCTGGTGGGTAAGCCGCTGGACGATAGCATTATTTACCGCTATAGGTTTATTGCTGATTGATAATCTCGGCTATTGGGATGGAACGATCGATACGCTTGCCCTTGTCCTGGCATCGGTCATTATATCGATCATCATAGGAATTCCTATTGGAATCTGGATTTCACAAAGCGACCGTGCGCAAAGCATCCTTACGCCGATCCTTGACTTTATGCAGACGATGCCGGCCTTTGTATATTTAATCCCGGCCATCATTTTCTTTGGGATCGGGGTCGTACCAGGTATCATTGCTTCCGTCATCTTCTCGATGCCGCCGACGATCCGATTGACCAATCTCGGAATTCGCCAGGTGCCGGAGGATCTTGTAGAAGCATCTGACGCATTTGGATCAACGCCAAGCCAGAAATTATTCAAGGTTCAGCTGCCATTGGCAATGAACACCATCATGGCCGGAATCAACCAAAGCATCATGCTTGCTCTATCCATGGTTGTTATCGCATCCCTTGTAGGTGCGCCGGGACTGGGTGCAGATGTGTACCGTGCCGTGACCCAGCTGAAAGTCGGTACAGGTTTTGAAGCTGGTCTCGCCATCGTCATCCTGGCGATCGTGCTTGACCGGATTTCTCAAAATATAAGAATCACTAAAAACTAAGGGGGAAGTATCACAATGAAAAAATTGCGTATGGCCGGGTTGGCTTCAATCCTTGCATTGTCTGTCGGATTGGCTGCCTGCGGAAATGATTCTCAAGATTCAGAGGAAGGCGGCACGATCGGTGATGGAGTGGATTACAAAATCACTGGCATCGAGCCTGGTGCCGGAATCATGTCGGCAACCAATAAAGCATTGGAAGAGTATGATAATCTGGAAGACTATACACTGGTTGAGTCTTCTTCGGCTGCTATGGCTGCTGAGCTGGACAACGCCATCAAAGATGAAGAGCCTATCATCGTAACTGGCTGGACGCCGCACTGGATGTTCGCTAAGTATGATCTGAAATATCTGGAAGACCCTAAAGGGATCTACGGTGAAGCAGAGAAAATCGAAACCTTCACACGCAAAGGCCTGGAAGAAGACCAGCCAAGTGCTTACAAAGTGCTTGACCAATTTTTCTGGACAAATGATGATATCGGTGAAGTCATGGTTGCAATCCAGGAAGGGACAGATCCTGCCGAAGCTGCTGACACATGGGTGAAAGACAATAGCGATAAAGTAGCCGAGTGGACAAACGGCGCAGAGGAAGTAAGCGGGGAAGATATCTCACTTTCTTATGTGGCGTGGGATTCTGAGATTGCAAGCACCAATGTTGTAGCGAAAGTGCTCGAAAGCATCGGCTATAATGTGGAAATGGTTCAATTGGATGCAGGCCCAATGTTTACAGCTGTGGCCAATGGCGACGCAGATGCGACCGTTTCCGGCTGGCTGCCGCTGACACATAAAGACTATCTTGATCAGTATGGCGACGATATGGAACGCCTTGGTGAAAACCTTGAAGGCGCGAAAACAGGACTTGTCGTTCCTTCTTACGTGGAAGCTGATTCAATCGAAGACTTAGATTAATGAGGCGAGAGCCGGGGATTTCCCGGCTCTTTTTCTGTCTGCACCACTTTAGAAGTTTGAGGGGTTCAGCTGCTTTACGTGCAAAATGCAATGGAAATTTAACGGATTGAAAGTGGATGTACATAATAGAGGCATATCCCTGGATATGTCTCTTTTTCTAGCAATAGCAGTCGGACCAGAACCCGTTTTTACAGTCGCACTCTTTAACAGACAAGCAATTAATAGTGCCTTGTCCAAGCACTCCCCCTCTCCTTGCATATTTTATAAGGAAGGAGGATGAAATATTATGACTGAATTCATCGTGAATTCGGGCCAGCGCATTCAGGATTTTATTGATGGAGCTGAGCCTGGAGATATTATTACTGTGAACCCTGGTACCTATGAGGAACCAGATATTACAGGTCCGACACTGATCAGGATTGATAAACCGCTGACAGTAAGATCCAGTGGAGGGCCTGAAGTGACGTTTTTGAATGGAAACAGTGAAGAAGAGCGTAATATTGTGGTGGAGATTTCTGCAGCCAATGTGGTTCTTGAGGGCTTTACGATCACAAATCCGCTTTACAGCGGTTCCGCGGAAGCTGTTGGAGTCAGGACCCGATTAATAGACCAGGCTGTTGCGCCGAGTGATGTGGAGATTCGCGGAAACATCATCAGGGAAATTGGAACACCGGCCCGGCAGGCAATTGAAGGGACATATGGAATCAGGACGAGTGCGATAGAAAGGCTTCGGGCAGCTGATAATGAAATCTCTGAGATCAGGCATGCGAGTGCCTCTGCACCGGCCATTGGCATTTCTATTGAGGGCACCTCTCAGCAGCAGCTTGCCAATGACGTAACCCTTGAGGGTAACCGGGTTTACAATATTCAAGCCCCGAGTGAAGAAAGTACTGCGGTCGCTGTGAAAAGAGAAACGGCAAATGTCCTTGTACGGGGGAATAGAATTGAGGCACCTGAGGGAGGTGCTGCCAATGTGAAGAGAGGCATCGTGACAAGCCCGGAAGTAAGAGGCCGGGTAGAAATCGCGGAAAATGCCGTTAAAGGGGCCACTGATGCCGGAATGAGGCTCGGAAGCCCGGCAGAACAAGTGGTGACAAGGAACGAGATTCTAGAAAACAGAATTGGCATCTTCGTCGAGGCTACTGCAGTGACACCGCCAGTGATTCAGCTTAATACATTCAGCGGCAATGAAGAGTGGGGGTTATTCAACGCCTCTGCTGTAACTGTCAATGCGGAAAACAATTACTGGGGACCTGCCGGGCCGAACACACCTGGCGGGGATGACATCGGAGGGCCGGGCCCGGTTGAGTTCATTCCTTTCCTGCGGGTGCCGCCTGGAGTGCCGTTCGTTACTACCGGGCCGATTGCCAACCTGCCCTCAGCAGGCCGGCCGATTAGCCAGCTGTATGTTGTATTTGAGAACGTCAGTGACACGGAAGAAACGGTCAGGATCGAAGGCTATTATCTGACTGACACCCAGAATCTCTATGTGCTGGAGCTGAACCCGCTTGCGCCGGAAAGCTCACCGGGCTCCACCATCACAAGAACCTATTATGCCAACTTTGATTTATTTGAACTCAGGTTCTTCCCTTCCAGTGACAGAGTCCTGATTTCTGTCTGGGGACTGGACCCCGATGGCCAGCTGGCCGGAAAGCGGAGCCTGGTAAATAATGAATTGACCAGGTTCAGCTAAGGAAAAATTGAGCCGGGGGGACAGGTCCTCTGGCCCGTTTGGGCCAAGGGACCTGTCCCCCCGGCCTGTCACCATTTTGTGTTACCTTTTCCTCGCTCCTTCGTTTAATAAGTGAACGAATAAAAGCGAGGTGGCAGTCTATGTTAAATTACTTATGGCTGGATCACTGTTCCCCAATTCTCGGACAGCTCCCGGCACCGTTCAAGTCCTGTGCGATCCTGCTTCATCCCTTTGTCAGGATGCCTGCCGGCTGGACAGCGGCACAGCCTGATTCAGAGGACGTTTTTTTAAGTGGAGAAGAGGCCCTGGAAAAAGGCCAGCCTGTACCATGGCAAAAGGTGATGAAGGACAGCGGGCTGAATTCACTTGATGAACTGGCACTCGCCTTGCAGACGGCGATTGTGGGATTGAGGAAAGAGTATGCACGGAAGGATTTAGCCGAAGCTCTGGATAATTATATGGATCCGGACCTTTATTTGCCGCCAGAGGACCAGACATCTGTATTTCTGTTGGGGAGTCTGTTGAATGTTCTTGGGTCAAAGCAGGCGGAAAGCATTTATTATTCCAGCCCCATCCCGTTGACAGAAGGTTCCATGCCGTTAAAGGAAGCTGCTCCTTTAGGGATTCTCGGGCTTTCAAATGCGGAGCTGATCATCACCGATCAGCAGATGGATTACGCTTTTATGAGTGTAATAGATTCTTTCATCACACTGTTTCTGGCCAAAGAGACTGATATAGAGCACATCATCCGGTCCAGCAAATGGGAAGCTATCATCTGCGGCAATAATACCTGCTTGAATTGGTACCTCCAGGAAAATCATACCTGACATAGTGCCCAGGACGAAGGATTGACAGATTATTTATATAGTTGTAGACTATTAGAGAAAATTAAATAAGACCTCACTTTACCAGTGAGGTAGAGGCGCGGTGTTTAACAGTCTTTAGCGGAGCTTGAGAAGCGATGATGCTAGGGAGAAGGAAATATCGCCGAAGCGGGCACATATATCTCAGTATTGCCTGCTGGGTCTGCAGTTAAGAGCTGCAGGACTGTCTCAATGGGCTTCCCGGCTTATTGAGTTGTGCTATCTCATTTAGGGAAAAAAAGAGGACTTATGGGCATATGTATATAACGACCTAAGTTAATCTTAGGTCGTTTTTATTTTGTTCTCATCATACAAATATAGGGGGAGAAAACATGAAAAAAGCTTCATTATTTTTAGCGGGTATGCTTTCGGCAGTCCTTTTGCTGGCCGGCTGCGGATCAAGCACAAGTTCAGGTTCAGATTCAGGGTCATCGGAAAGTGATACGTTCAAGGTTGGCCTGGAGGCAGGCTACGCTCCGTTCAACTGGACGCAGAAAGATGATTCCAATGGCGGTGTAAAAATCAAAGGCTCTGCTGAATATGCGGGCGGCTATGATGTTGAAATTGCAAAGAAGATCGCTGACGGGCTTGGCAAGGAATTAGAAATCGTTAAGACAGAATGGGATGGCCTTGTGCCGGCGCTGACGTCAGGCAAGATCGATGCCATCATTGCGGGGATGTCGCCAACGGCAGAGCGCAAAGAGACGATCGATTTCTCTGAGAACTACTATAACTCCCAGCTAGTTATGGTCGTGAAAAAAGGCGGAAAATACGAAAACGCGACTAGCCTCAATGACTTTAACGGAGCTAAAATCACAGCTCAATTGAATACATTCCACTATTCCGTGATTGACCAGATCGATGGTGTGTCCAAAGAAACAGCGATGGACAATTTCCCTGCGATGAGGGTTGCATTGGAATCCGGAATCATTGATGGATACGTGTCTGAGCGTCCTGAGGCAGTCAGTGCTTCTGCTGCCAATGACAATTTTGCGATGGTTGATTTTGAGGAAGGATTCGAAACTTCCGAAGATGATACAGCAATCGCTGTCGGGCTTGAAAAGGGCAGTGAACTCACAGAGAAAATCAACGAGATTTTAAAAGGCATTTCAGAAGAAGAGCGTACCACTATCATGGATGAAGCCATCCAGAACCAACCAGCAGCACAATAAGAAACGCATAGAGCCGGCTGTAAGCTTACAGTCGGTTTTATGATGAATATAGAGGGGGAGAAAGATGAGCTTCGATTGGATCGTTAGAATCATCTCTGAAAACTGGCCGATGTTCCTTCGGGGAGCTGGGATCACGCTTCTTATTTCCTTGATCGGAACTATCATCGGAGCCGGCATTGGCTTATTGGCGGGAGTGGTCCGGACCATCCCGGCACCAGAGCGCGGACCCAAAAAAATCTTGCTGAAGGTGATTAATTTCGTCCTTTCAGTATATATCGAATTTTTCCGCGGAACACCAATGATCGTCCAGGCGATGGTCATTTATTATGGATCTGCTTTGGCATTCGGCGTTGACATCAATGTCCTGGCAGCGGCCATCATTGTTGTATCCATCAATACAGGGGCCTATATGGCTGAAATCGTCCGAGGCGGAATTGTTTCCATTGATAAAGGGCAGTTTGAAGCAGCCCAGGCCATCGGGATGAATCATTATCAGACGATGTGGAATGTCGTGCTCCCGCAGGTCATCCGCAATATCTTGCCGGCAACAGGCAACCACTTTGTCATCAATATCAAAGACACATCTGTCCTTAATGTTATATCAGTATCGGAACTATACTTTATGACCAAATCAGTAGCAGGGAATAATTTTAGATACTTTGAGTCATTCTTTGTGGCGTGTGTCATTTACTTTGTCATGACCTTCATTGTTACAAGAATCCTGCGTTATTTTGAACGGAAATTAGACGGCCCTGACAATTTCGATTTGCTGGGCAAAGGTGAAAATAATCTGTAAGGGAAGGGGGAGCGGCTATGGAAAAAGTCATTGAAGTTCAGCACTTAAGCAAATCCTTCGGCACAAATCTGGTATTGAAGGACATTGATTTTTCAGTCAGAAAAGGAGAGGTGGTCACGATTATCGGCTCCTCGGGATCCGGGAAATCGACCCTCCTTCGCTGCATTAACCTGCTGGAGAAGCCAAGCGGCGGCCAGATTATCTATAATGGCGAGAACATCCTCGACGATAAGCATGATATTTTTGCTTACCGCCAGAACTTAGGGATGGTGTTCCAGCAATTCAACCTCTTCAATAATCATAATGTCCTGAATAATTGTGTGGTTGGCCAGGTCAAGGTGCTGAAACGCTCTAAGGAAGAAGCGGAAAAAGTCGCCATGAAATATTTGAAAGTGGTGGGCATGGATCAATATGTCAATGCCAAGCCAAGGCAGCTGTCAGGCGGGCAAAAGCAGCGTGTCGCCATTGCGCGGGCACTGTCCATGGAGCCTGATGTGATGCTGTTCGATGAGCCGACATCGGCCCTTGACCCGGAGATGGTGGGAGAAGTCCTGAAAGTCATGAAGGAACTGGCCGGTTCCGGTCAAACGATGCTGATCGTCACCCATGAAATGGAATTCGCTAAAGAAGTATCCGACCGCGTCGTCTTTATGGACAAAGGAGTCATTGCGGAAGAAGGAAGTCCTGAACAGATCTTCAATAACCCTGATCAGGAGCGGACCAGGGAATTTTTGAAGCGGACATTGAAAGTGTAAAAGAGCCGGGGGGACAGGTCCCGTGGCCCGTTTTGGGCCATGGGACCTGTCCCCCTGGCTTCATTTCACAAGATTCTTCATCATTTCTTCGTCCATCGGCCCGATGATTTTTTTGCTGACAACACCATTGGTGTCAATGATATAGCTTGTCGGAATCGAGAATACCTGGTACTGCACGCCGAGCTGTCCATCCTGGTCAAGGGGGATGGGGAAGGTTAGCCCATATTCCTGGACAAAGCTTTCAATGGCCTTTGTGCCATTATCCGCATTGGTCAAATTGACGGCAAGGATTTCAACGTTCTTGTTTTTGTTTTCTTCGTAGAATTTCTGCATATGCGGCATTTCAGCTTTGCAGGGCGGGCACCACGTTGCCCAGAAATTCAATATGACTTTTTTGCCTTTATAATCGGAAAGCCGGACGGTTTCTCCCGCAAGCGTCGTCAGTTCAAAGTCTGGCGGAACGGCTCCTTCTTCCGGAACAGATGATGATGCTGCCGGGATTTCTTCTTCTGATGTGCTTATTTCAGCTGCTTCTTCAGGCGGGCTGGACTTCCATACGTTCACAAGCACAATGGCAATCGCGGTGGCCATGATGCTGGCAGCTATTATATTTTTCTTCAATTGCGGCAAACCTCCCTCTTATATGAAAAAAGAATAAAAAGTGCGATCCCTGCACAGCTGTACAGGTCCACAGAGATGATGGTGCCGAAAATGCTGATGATCAGGATCTGCATCATTTGAAACAGGAGAAATACCTGTTTGAACTCTTTGTATCCTTCTGGTTTCCGGAGCTGCAGATAGATGATGAAGCTTAAGGTAAACAAAATCTGGGCTAATAAATGGACAGGGTCGCCCTCCAAATAGATCATGAATGCCTCGTATATAAAAAAGAAGAGACTGAATAAGATTGGCAAATCAGGAAACAGGCTGTTCTTTTTGAGCTGTAAAAAAAGATAGACAATCACTGTAATGATGCCTAAAGTATGTCCTTTGATTCCTCCGCTAAAGAATAGGACAGAAAGGGGATTCTGGAGGAACAGTCCAAAATGGAAGAAGATATAGCTTCCTTTCCAGACAACGATATAAGCAAAAAAAGCATTCCAATGCCAATCCCCGGTTTTCTTTTTCATGATCAACCGAAAAAGCAATGATGCTGTGATAAGCGCCACAGCAACAGAAAGCCATTCCACCTGCATGCTGAGGCTTCCGATATTAACGTAAGACAATTTTCTCACCCGATTCTATAGCGTTAGTCACGTTTTCCGGCTGGAAAGGCAATCCAGAAGGTGTGATGAGTGCCGTCTGTCTCCAATCCAATCTCTCCTCCATGTGCCTCTGCAATTTTCCGGCTGATTGACAGTCCAAGCCCGGCACCTTCAGCTTTCTTCGTGCGCGAGGACTCCAGTCTGTAGAATCTTTGAAAAATCAGCTCTTTTTCGCCGGGATCAATGAACTCGCCTTGATGGATAAACCGAATCATACAGCGGTTTTGCACCCTTTCTGATTCAATCTCAAGCAAGTGGCCTGTATCATAGTCAACAATATTCTGAAGCATATTGGTAAACACTTGCTTCAGCCCATCCCTGTGGCCATCCATCGCAAAAGGGGCTAGGTGTATGTGGACTTCATGGAACCGGGCATCCAATTTCAGCTTGAAGGCAGAAATGGTTTCTGACAGAATCTCATCCAGCCTGACGGGTTCAAATGATTTTTCCAGGAAGACATTGCCCCGTTCCCATCTATCCAGTTCGGTGATCAGTTCGACGATCCGGGTAATGCGGAGCGATTCTTCCAGAAGGGAGCCGAATAATTCCGGATTCCCTTGGATGACCCGGCCCTGCAGTGCTTCCAGGTATCCGTTGATATTTGTCAGGGGGGTCCGGAGTTCATGGGAAATGTCCCTGAGCATGGTATCACGCTGCTGCTGGGCTGATTTCAGGGATTCTGCCATCGTGTTGAAATTACTCACAAGCTGGCCGACTTCCCCTGAAGGCCGGGGGGTGATTTTATCAGGGAACTGCCCGGCATTAATCTCGACAGCAGCCTCTGATATTGATTGGATGGGCCGCAGGATCCTTCTTACAGAAAGATAATGGACAAGGCCCGCGAAGAGGAAAGCGATGATGCTGGCAGCAATGAGAAACCTCCCCAATGTCCGGACGAATTCCTGGCCTTCCATTTCCTTCGCATTGACCAGATAGCAGGCATAATTGTTCACGGACAGGCCGGCGATCAGGATGACGATGACGATGACAAGGCTGTTGACGGCAATCAGCTTGGACATCAGGAGCTGGGCGTATTTTTTAATATGCTTCAAATTTGTATCCCATCCCCCTGACTGTGTGGATATATTCGTTCGGTGTCTTCTCTTTGATTTTTTCGCGCAGATGCTTGATGTGGACATCGATTGTCCTTTCGGATACCGCTTTTTCCTGATGTTCATAGATGAAGTTCAGGATCTGCTCGCGGGAAAGGATTTGTTCAGGATGCTTCATGAACATATGAAGCAATTTGAATTCAAAATTGGTCAGTTCCATCGGCACGCCGTTAAAGCGGGCTTCTCCTTTTACAGGCTTGATGGTCAGGCCGGCGAAGCTAAGCTTTCCGCACCGGCTTGCTGTCCGGCGCAGCACCGCCTCAATCCTGACCATCAGCTCTGCCGGGCTGAACGGTTTTACCACATAATCATCGGCCCCGAGCCTGAAGCCAGCTATCCGCTGTTTTTCGGACGCTTTTGCCGTCAGCATGATGATCGGGACCATGCTTTTCTGGTCGGCCCTTACCCATCTGCAAAGATCTTCCCCGCTCACCAGGGGCAGCATCAGGTCGAGGATCAGGAGGCAGGGGTCATATTGCAGAATCTTGTCCCTCGCCTCTGCCCCGGTCTCCGCTTCCAGCACTTCATAGCCTTCTTTGGCCAGGTAGATTTTCACCAGGTGCCGGATTTTCGGGTCATCTTCTACAACCAGAACGGTTTTTCCGATTAAATAGCTGTTATCCATGTGCTGCCCCCTTACTAAAATTCAAATAAACTATAGGCGGAAAGCCAGGCACTGATTTTTTGCATCTGCCCTGTTAAAATGAACAGCCCGAGAGCGATCATGATGACGCCATTAATGACGGCCAGCTTTGATAAATGCTTGTTGATCTTTCTGATGCTTTTCAGTGAATAAGAAACGAGGATGGAAATGAGCAGGAAAGGTACTGCCATTCCTATAGAGTACGCGGTCAGCAGGTAGACCCCCTGGATGAGCGTATCATGGGAACTTGCCAGAAGCAGGATCGATGATAGGGCGAGTCCGACACAAGGGGACCATCCGCTGGCAAAGGCCATTCCCAATAAGATAGAACTGAAGAGCCCTTTTGGCTTTCGGTCCGACTGCACTTTCTTCTCCTTCATCAGCAGCTTGAGGTTTATTATTCCCGCCATCTGCAATCCAAAAATGATGATCAGAAGGCCGGCCGCCTGCATGACATAAATCCGGTAATCAGCCAGCACCTGTCCCAGCAGGCTGGCAGACGCCCCCAATGTAATAAATATCAGGCTGAAGCCAATAATAAATCCGGAAGATCGGACGAAAAGCTTGCTGCGCTCGACCTGCAGTTTCGCATTCTCAATTGTCCCGCCAGTCAAATGTGTGACATAAGCGGGCAGAAGCGGAAACACACAGGGAGAAAAAAACGATAATATCCCCACAGTCAAAGCGAACCATATACCAATATCAGCCATACTCTTTCACTCCTTTCTTACAGTATCCATGCTCTCTGTTAAGTTTTCGTTAAAAGGGTCCTTTTGTCCCGAAAAAAAATAAGAAGTTTACTGCCGGGCCGAATAAGGGCATAGTTTAATACCCCTACTAGTATTCTAGCATAGGCAAATACAAGCCAATCTAAAGTTTTATTAAAAGAAAGGAATGAAGTCCGATGAATTTTCATTACACCGTCACCACCCGCAAATCCATACAGGAAGCGTTCACTGCATTGGAGAACAATCTGAAAGAGGAGAAATTTGGAGTTCTATGGACATTTGATATCAAGGAAAAGCTCGAGGAAAAAGGATGCCATCTGGATGAAGAGTTCATCGTCCTTGAGGTTTGCAATCCGAAAGAAGCAGAGCGGGTACTGAAGGAAACTAAACTTGCAGGATACTTCCTGCCCTGCAAAATTGTTGTGTATAAAGAAGAAGGCCAAACGAAAATCGGCCTGCCCCGGCCGACATCCCTCATCAGCATGCTGGACCAAAAGCCGCTGCAGGAAATGGCGGAAGACATTGAACAGCGCCTGATCGGCTGCCTGGACAAAAGCGTATAAGAACGAACGAGTAAGGGCATGAAGAATTTTTGCCTGAAAGGAGATCTGCATATGTCTGTAAAAACAATTTCAGTAAAAAAACTTGCAGAAAAAGTGATCAGTGGAGAAGAACTTTTCATCGTGGATGCCAGGAGTACAGATGCTTTTGATGACTGGAAGATCGAGGGGAAGAATATAGAAGTATTGAATGCCCCTTATAAGAAGGTGACAGAAGAGGGGATCGAACCTATTCTGGACAAGCTTCCAAAAAATAAGGAAATCTATGTTGTTTGTGCAAAAGGAAATTCCTCTAAAAAGGAGGCCGAGGAATTCGTTAAAGCGGGATTCACGGATGTTTATTCCATTGAGGGCGGTATGAAAGCATGGAGTGAGCATTTAGAACCGATCAAGATCGCTGATCTGAAAAGCGGAGGTTCGATCTATCAGTTTGTCCGGATTGGCAAAGGCTGTCTTTCATATTTGGTTGTTTCGAATGGAGAAGGGGCGATTGTAGATGCCAACCGTATGATTGAACAATACCAGGATTTTATCCGGGAACATGAAAGCAGTGTCATGCTTAAGTCTCTTATTGATACCCATCTTCATGCGGACCATATTTCAGGGGGAAGAAGGCTTGCCGAGGAGGCAGGCGCGGACTATTATCTCCCGCCGAAGGATGCGGAGGAGGTGGAGTTTTCCTATAAGGAACTTCAGGATGGGGATGATATTTCAATCGGCAATGTTTCAATCAAGGCAGTGTATTCACCAGGCCACACGATCGGCAGCACATCCCTGCTTGTCGATGGAGACTATCTTTTAACAGGCGATATTCTGTTCATTGATTCGATCGGCCGTCCGGATCTGGCTGGAAAAGCAGGGGGATGGGCCGATGATTTGAGAGAGACCCTGTACTCCCGCTACAAGGAGATCCATGATGATGCAGTTGTGCTCCCTGCCCACTATATGTCGATTGAAGAAATGCACGAAGACGGCAGCGTGTCAGCAAAATTAGGGGATTTATATAGCCGGAATCATGGCCTCAACATCGAAAGCAAAGAAAGCTTCCGGAAAGCAGTAACAGAGAATCTTCCTCCGCAGCCAAACTCTTATGAAAAAATCAGGAAAACCAATATGGGGAAAATAGAGCCGGAAGCGGACGAGCAGAGCGAAATGGAAACAGGGCCGAACCGGTGTGCTGTAAGGTAAAAAATTTGTTGAAGGTATGGTGAAGGAGGGCTGTAATAGCCCTTCTTTTATTGGAAAAGTCCTTTGTTTCTCTATAGCGGATTTTTGATTTGCCATGCTTGACATTATACCTAATGGGGTATATTATCAAGCTATAAATAAAAGATAGGGTGGTGGGTATGCTTATTTCAATCATGATGTTAATACTAGTAGCTTTAGCTGCAAGCCTCTATAAGCGTTATGTCCCTGTTCCCCAAGTCCCTTGCACCGGAGACGGCACCCATGATTCTGGCCTGACCATAGTCGATATCAGGGATTATAATAATAAAGCTATAGATATAAACTGTGATTCTGCAGATATACCTTATGCCTATTTAAGGCGTTTTTATAATGAAATCAGTCCAGGCAAAATCCATGTTATCGCTTCTGACCGGCTGGAGCTGAACTTGGGCATCCGGTTTTTGAGAAAGAAAGGATTCCAGGTTGTGAGCTATGAAATGGTAGAACAGCATTCTGGAAGAAGAGGAGATCTGGAACCGGGGCTAAGATAAATTTTCATACCCTTGCAGGTAAAAAACACTGAGGAGGAAGCCTTGATGGAATATCTAAACTATCTGCTGATCGGGCTATTAGTATTCTTACTGCTGCAGCGGATGCTGCCGGCAAAGGGAATAAGGCAGATTACAACCGCTGAACTAAAGGGCGAGTTAAAGGATAAAAAGAAACAATTTATCGATGTCCGCACCAACAGGGAATTTCAAACCAATCATATCAAGGAATTTAAAAACATCCCTCTGCATGAGCTTCATGGCAAATCAAACGGGCTGGACAAAGATAAAGAAGTGGTCGTGATCTGCCAGAGCGGGATGAGAAGCAATAAAGCAGGCAAACTGCTGAAAAAGGCAGGCTTTAAACATATTACGAATGTAAAAGGCGGCATGAGCGCCTGGAGCTGAATATATGCGCAGATGCGCCCTCTAAAGACAACTAGGTAGCATACCGCCCGGCTGTCTTTTTTTGTATAGCAGGATTTCCAGCATATCGCGGTGAATATACAGAAGATGCCGGCCAGAGGAGTGCAAAGGGATGGAATACGAAATCATCAAAGCAGGAGCGGAGCATGAGGAAGCGCTCCAGAATTTATTGCAGTTTTATATTTATGACTTTTCCGAGTTTATCGATGCATATGTCGAAGAGAATGGGAGATTCAGCGAGTATCCGCTGAGCGGCTATTGGACGGAAGAGGGCCATTTCCCCTATATAATTAAGCTGGATGAGCGCTATGCCGGTTTTGTGCTGGTGACAGAAGACAGCCAGGCTCTTTCCATCAACGAGTTTTTTATTTTAAAAAAATACCGCCGGGAAGGCCTTGGGAAGCAGGTGGCGAAGGATATCTTTGGGCTGCATAAAGGCAGGTGGGAGATTTTCCAGATCGAGAAAAACAAGCCCGCCCAAGGGTTTTGGCGGTGTGTGATAGATGAATATACAAACGGGGAATTTACGGAGCGGGAGGATGAGCATAAGCGGGTCATACAAGAGTTTGTCAGCGGAACAAAGCAAAATACATAAATGCAGGGAGATATGATGATTTTTTTAAAAGAAGTAGACAGACATAATTTTTTTGATGTGATTGATTTAAAGGTAGCTGAAGAGCAGAAGTCATTTGTCGCGACGAATCTGTTCTCGCTGGCACAGGCGAAGGCATTTCCAGAGTGCAACTGCCTGGCAATCTACCATGAGGAAAAGCTGGTAGGATTTACGATGTACTGCATAGATTTTGACGATAAGGAATATTGGATCTACCGATTGATGATTGATGCCAAATATCAGTCCCAAGGCTATGGGAAAGCGGCGATGGAGAAGCTGATTGAGCTGATCAAGGAGGACAAGGACCACCAAGTGATCTATTTAAGCTTTGAGCCGGAGAACGACCGGGCGAAGGAAATGTATGAAAAGCTTGGATTTGAGGCTGACGGCCGGGTGATTGATGGGGAGATTGTTTATAGGCTGGGTTATTAAGACGGAGTTGGGCCGGGGGGACAGGTCCCTTGGCCCATTTTGGGCCAGAGGACCTGTCCCCATGGCCTTTGAAAGGTGGAGAATCAAGCATGGACAGGCGTAAGGGAATACTTCTTGTTATGACTGGCGCGATGTTTTGGGGAATTGGCGGTACAGCGGCCAAGAAGCTTTTTCAGGATTTTCTGATTGATGTGGATTGGCTGGTGACAGTCCGGCTGCTCATTGCAGGGGTTTTGCTTTTAGCCGTCCAATACTTTGCAAAAGATCGTGCCCAGATCCTTGGTGTGTGGAAAAAGAAGAGCTCGGCTCTTCGTTTGATTATTTTTGGTCTGCTCGGAATGCTTGCTGTCCAATACACCTATATGGCATCGATTGAGCATGGAAATGCTGCGGTGGCAACGCTTCTGCAGTATTTGGCCCCTGTGATGATCATCTTATACCTGGTCCTCCGCAAACAAACGGTGCTGACGCGGGGAGATTTGCTGACCATCGCTTTGGCTTTGTTCGGAAGCTTCTTCTTGCTGACGAACGGCTCCATCTCGCATTTATCTGTGCCGGTGCCAGCGGTCGTATGGGGAGTTTTGTCCGGGGCGGCTTTGGCCTTTTATACGCTGTATGCTGTGCCGCTGCTTAAGGAATACGATTCCCTTGTCATTGTCGGATGGGCAATGGTGATTGGCGGGCTCGCGCTGAGCTTTGTCCATCCTCCCTGGCGAATGGACAGTCAGAGCTTAACGGGTGAAGCTTATGTGTATTTAGCCTTTGTGGTCCTTTTTGGGACGATGATTGCATTTTGGTTTTATATAGAAAGCCTGCAAATCCTGCATCCGAAGGAAACCAGCCTTTTGGGCAGCGTCGAGCCGCTTGCGGCTGTTCTGACAACCGTATTTTGGCTGAAGGAGCCTTTTGGTGTTTTTCAGTGGGCGGGTACGGCCTGTATTATAGGGATGATTTTATTTATTGCGCTGAAAAAAGAGCCTGCTGAGGGGAAGAGGCTGCCGGGTGGAAGAGAAGAGCCGCTGAGAGTAAGCTAGAGGTTCTATCTGACCCTCCAAAAGGGAGAGTCGCAAATATATAAAAAAACTCGCAAATATATCCAAAAACTCGCAAAGATAGGCTGAGGGTAGGCCGGGGGAAAAGATCATCTGGCCATCCTGATGCAAGGGACCCGACCCTCCGCTTCAAAAAACCTATAAAAACTGGTTTAACTGTTATAATATCCGGGTATAAGTAAATGTTTTTTATTCATATAGCACATAGTAGGGGGATGTAGTAATGAGTATCAAACGAATCTTGAAGGATGAGTTAGTGCAATTTATTAACAACCACGGGGAAGAGTTTGAAAACAAATTGCTGTCTGAAGCAGTGAATGTTTCTGGGAAGATCAATGAGATTTTAAATAAGGGGAATATTGACCTTCTAAAAAATGCGAGGAAGTTAATTTACTTTATTGTTGACCACAATGAAAGCGACCTTATCGCATTTGCTCAGGAAGAAGGGGTTGCCTGGGCAGGGCATTCTTTAACTCTTTCTTTGAAACTGGAATGGGTCCAGGCCATAAGAAGAACAACTTGGCACATTATCGGCAGCCTTAATGAGGAAAGAGATGAGAAGATTCCAGCTTCAGATTTTTTTGAGCTGGAAAAAGCGGTGAATGACCAGATTGACCAGTTTCTTAACAATTTCTTCTTAAGCTACTCAAAATATAAAGATACAATGCTTCTTAAACAGAGGGAAACGGTTGAACATTTATCTGTACCTATCATACCGGTCAGTGAAACGGTTTCTGTCCTGCCTCTGATTGGATCGATGGATACGTACAGAGTTGAAATAATAGAAGAGAAGGTTCTAAATGAAATTGCAGCTACAAGGATCCAGACACTTGTTATTGATCTGTCAGGCATTGCCATGATGGAAAAAGATGTGATGGATGATTTTGAAAAGGTCCTGGCAGGAGTGGGCATGATGGGTTCAAAGGCCATTCTTACCGGGCTGAGGCCGGATCTTGTCAAAAAGATGGTCCGTGCCGGTATCCGCTTTGAGAAGGGTGCTGAAACAAAGGGGACGCTTCAAGAGACGTTAAAGGCATACCTGAAATAATCGACAAAGCAAGGCCGTTGAATCGGTCTTGCTTTATTTTTTTATCAAAAATTTCACCCCTCCGCTATGATGACTTTCTAAAAAAAGGACATAATATTTGCGAGGTGATTGGATATGAATAAGGAAAATTTCAAACTGACATCTTCTGAGATCGGTTCCTTGTGGGGAGAGTACATAAACGGAACAGCGGTTGATATAGTGAATAGATATATGTATTCCATTATTGAGGATGAAGAGATTAAAAGCATTTTTAATGAAGCGATCATGATATTCGAGCGGCAAAAAGCAAAATTAAAGGCGTTTATTGAGAACGAAGGTTTTCCTGTTCCTATTGGGTTTAACCAAACCGACCTGTACCCAGGTAAGCAGAGGTTGTTTACAGACACATTCTGCCTGAATTATTTAAATATCATGACTACACATGGACTGCTGGGGCACACCACATCATTAGGCATTTCGGTAAGGAAAGACTTAAGGTTATTTTACGGCGAATGTGATGAAGATGGGAAACAAATGTATCATCAAACTGTTGATTTATTGCTTGAGAAAGGACTTTTCCAAAGGGACCCGTTATTTTATCCAGAAGGACAGCCTAAGTATGTCACAAACAAGGATTTTAAGGATGGTTTTTTCGGCAATGGCAGAACGCTTTCGGCACCGGAGGTCATCAGTATTTCTTTGAACATCAAAAAGAGCATTATGGCCAAAACTCTTTCGATTGCTTTCAGTCAAATTGCCCAGTCAGAAGAGGTAAGAAAGTTCTTAACCAGTTCTGAGAAGACTGCCGATGGCCAGATCAAATCTCTTTCTAAGATCATGCAGGCGGATAATCTGCCGGTGCCAAAGTCCTGGGAAACAGAAGTTACTGTATCAACGGAATCGCCTTTTTCCGATAAATTAATCATGTATCATATGGGATTCTTATTTCAAGCCGCCCAAAATTACCATGGTGCTGGCCTGGCTTCTGCAATGAGAACCGACCTGGTCACTACGTACGAAGCAACCATTCTGCAAAACCTGGTGGTTACAAAAAACTGGTTTGATATTATGGTGAAAAATAAGTGGCTCGAACAGCCTCCGCTGGCACCGAATAGAGCAGAAATGGCGAAGCGGAAATAGCTTAGAATGCCCTACGATCAGATAGGGCATTTTGCTGTTGAAGGCATCTTATGAAGCCTGAATGAGGGGAGGTAAGAAGTGAGCTGACGATAGCTGAGGTGAGATTCAGCGGTTTTGCCCTTTGCAATCTGCGGGGAGTATACACTGTACTTGGTGACTGGTCCCGATTTTTCCTAAAGCTTGAAGCCTTTGGGGCCATGCATCATTTTACTTAAATTTTAGTGATATCTAATATGATTTTGCTGACATATCACATATGGAGACACCGAGCTGGCTGGCAGCTCAATCAGATGATTGCTGAACTTATCTGTAATCCACATTAAAACCTCCTCTTTCCGGATTTTACCCTACCGCAATTAGAAGTAAAGGCCATCATGTTTTTCTATTTGAAAAGCGCCAAGGATCAATATCTGAAGCCAATCTATTTCTATACCGTCCAATAATTTGATAAACTTTCCGGTATGTGATAAGTGAAAAATATGCCAATTGGAGAAGGTGATTGAGATTCAACCAGAATTTACTTTAATGAGCATAGTTATTGTGATTGTACTCGGTATGTTTTCGCAGTGGCTGGCGTGGCGGATTCAGTGGCCATCCATCGTAATCATGACGGTTGCCGGGCTTTTAATTGGCCCGATATTCGGCCTTGTCAATCCGCAGGAAGGGCTGGGGGAGCTGTACAGCCCGATTATCTCTCTTGCTGTTGCACTGATCTTATTTGAGGGCAGTACGAGCCTTGATATACGCGAGCTGAAAGGCATTTCCAAGTCTGTTTTTCGCATTGTAACACTTGGAGCACTCATTGCCTGGATCGGCGGTTCTTTAGCAGCCCACTATATTGCCGGGCTGGATCTTGAAATTTCCTTTATCATCGGCGGATTATTTGTAGTGACCGGGCCTACAGTCATCATCCCATTGCTCAGGCAGGCAAAATTGTCTGCCCGCGTCTCTTCGGTTCTGAAGTGGGAAGGAATCATTGTAGATCCAATTGGTCCTTTACTGGCCTTATTTGCTTATGAAATTATCAAAATTACCTTGGATGGACCTTTTCAGTTTAAAGATTTCATTCCGTTTTTTATCGAGGCCCTCCTGGCGACTTTAATCGGTCTTGTAATAGGGCTGCTTGTCAGCTTCCTGGTGAGCAGAGGATTGTTCCCTGAATACTTGAAATCACCGCTGATCTTTTGCTTTGTCCTGATTTGCTTCACGCTTGGCGAAGGGATCATGCATGAGACTGGGATGCTGGCTGTAACAGTCATGGGACTGACGCTTGCCCGGACGAAGAAGCATGTCCATTCAATCGGAAGCATCGGCCATTTTATGGAGAACATTTCGGTTATGCTGACGTCCACTGTCTTTATATTATTGACGGCCTCTTTGACAAGAGAGACGATTATGGACGTTTTCACGTGGCCGATCATTTTATTTGTCATCACTATGCTGTTTCTTATCAGGCCGGTGTCTATCTGGCTTTCCACAATCGGAACAGAGCTGACACTGCAGGAAAAAACACTCGTGAGCTGGATTGCGCCAAGGGGAATCGTTGCCTTGACGGTTTCAGGGTATTTTGCCGCTTTATTAATAGAAGATGGCTATTCAAATGCAACGATACTAACGCCGCTCACCTTGGCCCTTGTTTTTATTACGGTGTGCGCCCATGGCTTTTCCATCGGTCCGATTGCCCGGAAGCTGAAATTGGCAAATCCGGAGTCTTCAGGCGTCCTGATGGTGGGGGCGAGCAGTTTCGCGATTGCCTTCGCTAAGCATTTGAAGGAGATAAACGTTTCCGCCCTGATCACAGACACGTCCGCTGACCGCCTCTTCCTTGCAAAAAAGCTGGAGATTCCGACCTATCAGGGGGAGATCCTTTCCGAGCACAGCGATTTCGAAATCGACAAAAGCCCTTATAATTTCCTCCTGGCTATGAAAGGGAATGCAGCCTATAACGCGCTTGTTTGCCAAACCTATCTTCCTGAATTCGGATATAACCATACCTTCTCGCTGCCGACAGCAGAAAGGAAAACCGAGCATAAGGAAATCTCCACCGCGTTCAAAGCACATCTGCTGTTTGGAGAAGAAGCGACCTTTACTGAGCTGAACAGAATGGTCAATATCGGCTATAAACTGAAGACAATTGAAATTGACAGCAAGCAGACAGTGGAAAAAGAAGAAACGGAAACGGACAGAATTCCGCTATGCGTAAAAAGAAAGAACGGCAGCCTTGTTTTTTTCACCTTCAGCGAAAAGCCTGTACTAAATGAGGGAGATTTGCTAGTGGTGTTAGAGCAGGGGGAGAAAGAATAAATATAGGTGCCTGACCCATTCTGAGCTGTAAAGCAGCGTGGGCCAGGCACCTTTCCTATTTTTTCAGCAGCAATCAGACCAGGGTTTCAGCATATTCTCTTTTGTTCAAAGTAATCTTCCCCTTTGATAGCTTGATCGTAATGTCAGATTTCTCAGCAATATTCTGGTCATGGGTTACAACAATCACACATTTCCCTTCGTTATGAGCCAAGTCCTTCAGCAGGTTCACAATTTCGTTTGCTGTGTTTTCATCCAAATTTCCTGTCGGTTCATCGGCCACAATCAGATCAGCTTCGCAGCAGAGTGCCCGGGCAATCGAGACACGCTGCTGCTGGCCGCCGCTTAGTGTCAGCACTTTCTGCTGTGCCTGCCTGCTGGAGATGCCGACACGCTCCAGCATATTCAATGCGAATTCTTTTTTATTCTTATGGCTTGCCCCTGTGATTTCCATTGCCGTCATCACGTTTTGAAGCCCTGTCATATAGGGAAGCAGATTGTAAGATTGAAAAACAATGGATACATACTTATTGCGGAATTTCGTTAGCCCGATTTTCTTTATATCCTTCCCCTCATATACTACCGCTCCCTCTTTGGGAACATCCAGGGCGCTGGCGAGCGCAAGGAACGTCGTTTTTCCTGAACCGGATGGGCCGATGATTGTGTAAAAAGCCCCCCTCTCAAAGCTGACATTGATATTGTTAAGGATCATATGCTTTTTATTCTCTTGTTTGTACCAATAACTAATATTTTCAAATTTGAGTAAAGTCATTTTGTCTCCTCCATCCTTTAATCCTGTCTGCTCAATATCGTTTTAGGCTGAAGACGCAAAACCGTTAAGGATGGCAGCAGGGCAGACAGGGCTGCAATCAGAATGCCAATCATTGCAAGCATGGCAAGATCTTCTGCTGTGACGCTTACGTCCAATTCCTGAATGGTTTCAGCCTGCTCTGATTGAGCTTCAGGCATACCCGGCATTCCGCCGCCAAAGCGCATCCCCCCGCCGCGGAAGGATTCAGGTTCTGAGGTTACCGCAGCTGACTGCAATTCCTGATTCAATAGCTGGTCGCTCACTTCTTTGGCCACGATATTGCCGCTGAGAGTAGCAATTCCGAGGGAAAGCGCCGCAACGAGAAGAATCTCAGCGATGAACTGGCCGGCCATTTTCCAGCGCCGTTCACCAATTGCCAAAAGGACGCCCATCTCATATTTGCGTTCACGAATCGACATCATCACAATCAGCCCCAAAATGATGGCACCTGCAATAGAGACAAGATAAACAATATTATTTGAAAAGCTTGCTACGTTCTCGATTGGCCCGACCATCTGCTGGTACAGCTGATCATTTGCATCAAGTTTAAAGGTTTCAAAATCAATGCTGCTCTCCTTTTTAGCCTGTGCGACAAAGCTTTCCATATCAGCAGGATCATCAATATAGTAAGTGGCACTGTCAATGGTCCCCTCATAGCCGCTGCCTTTAAGTGCAGCAGCATTGGTATAAGGCACATAAAGCTTGTTATATGGAATCATGGCAGTAAAGTCCATGCCCTGGTCAGAGCCTGTGGAAGCTGTTTGATAGATACCTTTGATTTGGAGCTCGAGTGTGGCCGAATCATCTCTTGGATTGGCCACTGTAATGGAGTCGCCCACCTTCAGTCCGTTTTCCTCTGCAAGAGTCTGTTCAATGAGAACAACGTTTTTTCCCAGGTCGTCTTCCGTAATATGTTCACCCTCGATGATTGAAGCAGTGCCGTCCATGAATTCCGCAGTGGAATCAGTAAAGCTTACTCCCTGAAGGCTGACGTCTCCCTGGGCCATCCCGCCGCCCATCCTGCCGCCCGGAGCAGCTGATTCTGTGGTGCCTTCTTCTGTTGTTCCTGACTCATTATTTGTGATTGGTTCAAAGCTTGAAGCAAGGGCAGTAGTAGAAGAATAGAAATTATAGCCTTTGATTTGTTCATATGAGGTCAGTTCTTCTGCTGCTTCTGCAGGAATCGGGGCAGACTGGAATCGCATGCGTTCTCCGTTCGTCTGCTGGGACTGCATCTGCTCGCGCATCTTTTCCATATCGACCTGCAGGGTGACGTTGGCGCCAAGCTTCTGCCGGGCAAGATCGCCCGATTTTTTGGCGGCAGTCTGAATGGATAGGCCGGCCAGAACCAGGACGCAAATGACCGTGAAAACAAAAATTTGCAGCAGGCTTTTACCTTTCCTGGCTTTCACGCTTAAAAAAGACCTTTTTAAAAAGTTCATACATTTCTCTCCTTTAGCCAAATTGGGTACAAGGCTAATCTTAAGAGGAATTTATGGCAAAAATGTGAACGAAGTATTGCCTAAAAAGGAATAAAAACAGGTGCCTGGCCCCGTATTGCATATCAGCGGGGAAGGCACCTGTTCTATTTCCGTTTCTTAAGGTAAAAAGCAATAGCGATGGCAGCTGCCAGCAATAGAAGGGTGAGGAGAACATAAGGAACCAGATCCATCCAATGAGAAGGAGCCTCATGGGCAAAGACTGCTTTTCGCCATTCATTGTCCGCAATTTCAACAGCTATGCCCTCGTCAGTTGGCAGATCCTTTATCTCAAAATAATTTGTACCAATCTGATATTCATTGGAAGCATTCCCGTAGTATTCTCCCGTCATGTCATCAGGGCGGGTTTCTACTTCGCCAATATTCTCTCCGATTAGGCTTTCCGGCACGTTTTCATCTGTCACTTCGTAAACATTTCCATCCCAGACGACGAAAGGGTAGGCCCAGCTTAATGCCTGGGCGGAAGCTGCGAAAATTATCAAAACGAATGGGAAAAGCAGCAGAATTCTTTTCATCATCACATCTGCGGAGCTTCCATCCCCATCATGGCCCATTCCTCTTTGGCTGGGCCATAAACACCGGGAACCGTTAACCCGGCCTGGCGCATAAGGATGGTCATTTGCCCGCGATGGTGAATTTGGTGCTGGATGATGAAGAATAACAGCTGGCCGTTTGACATTCTTTGGCCGAAGAAGTCTTTTTCTTCGCTGAGAGTTTTATCTGTCCACTGCTCCTTGACTGCATGAGCGAGAGCGCTGCTCGCTTTTTGGTAGATATCAGAAATGAATTTGGCTGATTGGGGGACCGGATAGTCTTTGGCGGGTGCCTCAAAAGCCAGGCCGGTTTGAGAGGCCATTACACCGATTGCTGTTGCCGTATGCCAGGCAATCCTTCCCAGTGTCCAGTTCTGGGCTGTGACCTCCTGGGACAGGGATTCATCTGTCAGCTGGTCGAGGACCTTCTGTGTTGTATGTACTTCATAGTTCCATAGCTTTAAAAAACCATCCAATGTCTGAAACATCTTCATTCCTCCTTGCTTCAATTCTTCACCAATATATTCCCTGTCTGAAGAGAATTACCTGTTTTTTCAAGGAAATACTTTTGGTGTAATTGATATGCTGCTGATGATGGACTTTTTTACAGAGTTGTAAAACGGTTTGCCTGCCCTGTAAAGATAATTAGGATGATAGGTGCGAAAAGCCTGGGGATGCAAAGATCCTCCCTTTAACCTTGCTAGTTTTCCAGCAGGTTCATGAGCGAGTGGATGATAGGTCAAATTCGGCCACTCGGCTTTCAGGTATTGGTCATATCGCGGTCCTGTGAAAAATAGAACCACGTCAGGCTTCAGGATCTCCAATTCTTCCCTGATCACAGGGAATGCTTCCTTTTGAATAGCTACCAGACTCTTCTTGGGAGCGCCTTTGCTGTTTTCCTTTCCTAGCTTGATAAGATTATTCCAGACTATCTCAACACGCTTGTCCGGGTAAGCTTCTTTTATATCCCCGGTATAATCTTTTACCGTGTTCCAAAAAGGCCCTCCATAGCGGAAGCACTTCCCCTCGCCAAAAAACCTGGAGTAGGTCCCCAGCAGCTCCTCTATGGATTTAGAGCCCAGGCTGCCTTCCCATGTATTCGTTTCCTGGCCCAAGAACATTACTTTTAAGTCGGCTTTTTGATATTGTTCCTCATCGTTTATTTTCAGAAGAAGAGGGTTGCTGAGATTGTTTCCTTCAAGAGAAGAGAGCATGCCTGGATAATATTTTTCGTATAAGTTATAAAGCTGTTTGTTTATCATCATATTCCCTTTCTTTTTTATCATATATGGATGACTTTACCACAAATTAGGGGCAGATGAAGGGTTGGTTAATTATCCTGCTTGCAAGGAGCATATTCTAAAAGGAGTTATGAGGAAATCATTAGGCACTGCTCACTTCAGCTCGGAACTTGAGCAGAATATCCTAATAAAATCTTACTTTTAACAAAGGATAAAACATGCCATATGTCCTGTTTCCTGCAATTTACAATCACTTAACAGAATATCACAAGAAAATTAATACATCCTCATTATGCTGATAATTAGAAACTATCAATTAAAGGGGGATTTGAAATGAAGAATCATTTGAGGAATAAGGTTGCCGGGATTTCTGTGGCTGCGGCTGTTGCGTTTTCTTCTCTGGGATTTGCTGTAAACAATCACCTGGCTGAGGCAAAGGACAACAAGAAGAAAGAGCCTGCCAATGTCATTATGATGGTCATGGACGGGACAAGCGCAGGGGCCACTAACCTGGCGAGATGGTACAAAGGCGGGAATCTGGCGATGGATGAGATCCTCATCGGGGGGGTGCGCACCCATTCCGCAGAATCGGCAATCACGGATTCTGCACCTGCTGCAACGGCTTTAGCGACAGGCAATAAAAGCAATGACAAGGTAATCGGGCTTCTGCCTGCACTGGTGAATACACCGGGTGTCTCTCCAGTCAGCGAGAAGGATGCCCACAGACCGGTGGCCAATGTGCTCGAGGGGGCAAAGCTGGCTGGAAAGTCGACAGGAATCATTTCCACATCTGAAATTCAGCATGCAACGCCTGCAGGATTTTCATCACATGCGGCGCACCGCAGCAATTATCAGGACATTGCCGAGCAGCAGGTATACCAGGGCATTGATGTAGTCCTTGGCGGAGGCAAAGAATCTCTGGCACCAGGAACAACCAAGAATGCCCGCGTTGATGGCGAGAATCTATTGAATGTGATCAGCCAAAACGGCTACCAGTTTGTCGAGACAAAGGAAGCCCTCCTAAAATCGAAATCAAATAAAATCTGGGGCTCATTTGCGCCTTCCGCAATGGCCTATGACTTTGACCGAAAGGCTGCAAAGAGCAGCCAGCCTTCTCTGGCTGATATGACGAAAAAAGCGATCACAACGCTGGACAAGAACAAAGAAGGCTTCTTCCTGTTTGTTGAAGGAAGCAAGGTGGACTGGGCAGCGCATGCCAATGACACCGTCGGAATTCTTAGTGATGTACTGGCATTTGATGATGCAGTGAAAGAAGCCCTCGATTTTGCGAAAAAAGACGGCAACACAATGGTCATCGCAGTCAGTGACCACGGAAACAGCGGAATCACAATGGGGAACGTCAACACAAACAGCAATTACCCGGAAATTCCTGTATCAGCTTATATCGACCCGCTGAAAAAAGCGTCCATGACACTTGAAGGGGCCTTAAGCCAACTGAAAGCAGACCGCTCAAACATGGAAAAAGTGGCCGGCTTGTACGGATTGGATAATCTGACAAAAGAAGAACTCGATAAATTGAAGGCGTCCGCAAACCTGCAGTCTGATATGGCCAAAATGCTCGCAAACCGCGCGAATATCGGCTTCTCGACTGGCGGGCATACCGGCGAGGATGTATTCTTGTACGCATATGGACCATCAAGGCCTTTCGGATTGATCGATAACACTGATATTGCTAAAGCAATGGCAAAGCATATGGGCTTCAGCCTGAAATCCGTTACAGACAAGCTGTTCGTCAATGCGAAAGAGTCGTTTGAGAAAAAAGGCTACAAGACCCGCATTGATGTAACAGATGCGAACAACCCGGTCTTTATCGCAGAAAAAAGCAAGACAAAGATCGAACTGCCTGTGAACAAAAATATCGCTCATATAGCCCAGAACAACAGGATTGTCACGAAAAAACTCGATGGCGTCACGGTCTTTAACGGAAAAGATTTCTATGTTTCCGAAAAGGCTTTGAATCTGTCTAAATAATGGTACAAGAGGTGCTTCCCCGGGGAGGCGCCTTTTTCTTTTTGTAAGAGAAGGAAAACGGAACGGTTGACAAAAGACCCGTTCGCTACTATTATATAAAAAATATTGCTGTATAATTTCATACCAAGCTATGAATGCCATGGGTCGTGCTGTGGCAGGAGCAGCTTCTGGAGAGACCGCGGGTTTCCGCGGCGCCGAAGGGTTCACCATCTCAGGCAAAAGGACAGAAGAGTATTGGATATACATTTGGCATGCTTTATGACTTGCCTTTATATTCGTTATTCTGATGATCAGGAGATTGGGGATTCCCCAGTCTCTTTTTTTATTGCAGTAAAACTTTGTGTTCAATATTTCACATCTAAGGGGTCAGACCCCATTTTAAGAGGAGGAATCAGGAATGGCACAGCAGGAGTTAAAAAGAGATTTAGCCAATCGGCATGTACAGTTGATCGCGATTGGCGGCACGATTGGGACAGGGTTGTTCCTTGGGTCCGGAAAAGCGATCCAGCAGGCCGGCCCGTCCATCATCCTTGCATATCTGCTCGTCGGAACCGCCTTGTTTTTTGTCATGAGGGCACTTGGGGAGCTGCTCTTATCAAAAGCGGGCTATCAATCTTTCACAGATATCGCCGAAGACTATCTTGGACCGCGGGCAGCTTTTGTGACAGGCTGGACCTATTGGTTCTGCTGGATCATGACCGCGATGGCCGATGTAATCGCAGTCGGCGTCTATGTTCAATACTGGTTCGACATCCCGCAATGGGTGCCGGCCATCATCTCCCTGATTATCCTGCTCGGATTCAACCTGCTGACAGTCAAGCTGTTCGGGGAGCTGGAGTTCTGGTTTGCCCTAATAAAAGTAATTACGATCCTTGGGCTGATCGCAGTCGGCATCTTCCTGCTGATCACCGGATTTAAGACCGATGCGGGAACCGTTTCGCTGAGCAATCTCTGGGAACATGGCGGAGCATTCCCGAACGGGGCGGCAGGATTCTTATTTTCCTTCCAGATGGTAGTCTTTGCCTTCGTTGGCGTGGAACTCGTTGGCGTTTCGGCAGCGGAAACGAGCAGCCCGCAGAAAAATATCCCGTCTGCCATCAATAAGATCCCGCTCCGCATCCTGTTTTTCTATGTAGGCGCCCTGATCGTCCTTTTGTCGATCAATCCATGGACAGACCTGAATGCAGCAGAAAGTCCCTTTGTGAA
Organism: Bacillus sp. UMB0728; assembly: GCF_002858875.1. NCBI lineage: Bacteria > Bacillati > Bacillota > Bacilli > Caryophanales > Bacillaceae > Bacillus > Bacillus sp. UMB0728. Next base: position 112,627 of record NZ_PKLA01000002.1, read on the forward strand.
AACCTTCAGCCTCATCGGGATCCCGGTTGCAGCTGGAATCATCAATTTCGTCGTCCTGACTTCAGCTGCATCTGCCTGCAACAGCGGGCTGTTCTCAACGAGCCGGATTCTGTTCAGCCTAAGCAAAAACAATCAGGCACCGGCACGTCTGAACAGGCTGAATAAGCAGCATGTACCGGCCAACGCTCTGTGGCTGTCTGCCCTGGTCGTATCAGTGGGGGCTCTTTTAAGCAAGCTCTTGCCAGGACAGGCGTTTGCCATTGTGACCACCATCAGCGCAATCTGCTTCATCTGGGTATGGGGCGTCATCCTGATCTGCCATCTGAAGTATAAAAGAACGCGCCCTGAGCTGCATGCGGAATCTGCTTTCAAGGCGCCGTTCACTCCATTAGTGAATTATCTCGTTCTCGCATTGTTTGCGATGATCCTCCTGATCATGCTGATTGCCGAAGAAACAAGGCCGGCGCTCCTGCTGACGCCTGTGTGGTTCCTTCTGCTGTATGTAGTCTATTTTTACAGAGGGAAGAAGAAGAAGGAAGAAGTGCCTGCGGTTAAAGGAGTACATTAAGATGGCCATGATTATCTCCCTGAATTATGCTATAAAGAAAGGGCATAGAAATCAGCCAAAGGAGATTGAATGATGGAGCAAGAATTGGTTCTATGGTCAGACAGGATTTCATATTTAACGCCTGTCGGCCCGACAGACAGGCCGATCCTGATGGCTGTCTCGGGGGATAAGCATACCTTAATGATAGATGCCGGCAATTCTGCGGCACACGCAAAGCTATTTTTGGAAAAATTAAAAGAAGCGGGTAGGCCGGAGCCAACTGTGGCAGCCATTACCCATTGGCATTGGGACCATATCTTTGGGCTTGAATCCCTGGATATTCCGTCGATTGCCTCTGTTGATACAAGGGTGGAGATGGAAAAACTGGTCCCATTTAAGTGGGATGACCGATCACTGGACGAGCGGGTTGAGGAGGGAATTGAGATCCAGTTCTGTGCGGATGCGATCAAGGAAGAATTCCCGCAGCAGGAACGGCCTATCCGGATCAGCCTGCCGGACATAACATTCAAGGATGAAATGACGATCGACCTTGGCGGCATCACCTGCGTCCTGAAGCAGGTGGGCGGAGACCACGCCCCTGATTCGGTCATTATTTATATAAAAGAAGAGCGGATCGCCTTTCTGGCCGATGCGACTGCGCCGAAGATGTATGCGCCAACCTGGCGTTTTACGGCCAAGGCAACACTCGACATGCTTGATAAAATTGAGATGTTCAATGCGGATACGTATATCATCTCCCACTGGAAGCCTATTACAAAAGAAGAATACCAGGCGGAGGCGAGCCTGCTCCGGACTCTGTCCCACTTAGTGGCAGCGTACGAAGGCGATCAGGACAAGATGAAAAAAGGTCTTGAAGCGTTTTACGGCCGGCCGCTTACCAATGAAGAACAAGAAACGCTCATATACTTTGTGAATGGTTTTATAGGATAGGGGGATGAAGATGGCGAAAAAGAGATGGCTGGTGATCCTGCTGCTTCTATTAATTGCAGCAGGCGTATTGGATATCCTATTTGAGGGGCTGTTTTTTCAAATGCTGCCCGATTCAATCCAAACTAATTTAAGGGACATGCTTTAAGCCGAAAGGATGAGAAGATGCTGAAGGAAGTGTGTGTAGAAAATCTGACACTGATTCCCGAGAAGATCAGTAAAGGCGCCCAACGCGTGGAGCTGTGCGATAATCTTTCGGTCGGAGGGACAACCGTCAGCCATGGTGTTGCCGTGAAGGCAATCGACTATTGCCGCAGGCATAACGCGGGAGTCATGGCGATGGTGAGGCCGCGGGGCGGAGATTTTGTCTACAGAGTGGAAGAAATCGAGGTTATGAAGGAAGACATTATTCATCTTAAGCAGCTCGGCGCAGATGGCGTGGTGTTCGGCTGCCTGACGGAGGATGGCTGGATTGATGAAGGGGCTATGAAGGTTTTATTGGAGCTTGCAGAAGGGCTGGAGACTGTCTTTCATATGGCGTTTGACCATATCCGGCATGACAGGCAGCTGCAGGCCATAGACTGGCTGGCGGAGCATGGTGTGAACCGGGTTCTGACGCATGGCGGGCCATCTGAGTCTGGAATCCTTGAGAATCTGCCGCGTCTTCAGGAGTATATGGAACACGCTGCAGGCCGGATTACGATCATGCCGGGCGGCGGGATTACGGATGAAAATCTTCCTGAGATTGCGGCAGAGCTGGATATTCGAGAGATTCATGGGACTAGGATTGTTGGGTAAGTGCGAATTAGTGGGAGGGAGGCCGTGCGGAACGGTCTCTTTTTTTGTGCCCGCAAGATGGGCAGGTTGCAAATATATGGTGAAAGTCGCAAATAAAAAGGTAAAGTTTCAAATATCTTCCAGGAGTCGCAAATATCTCCCGAGACTCGCAAATAAGCGTCTGGAAATTCCTTCTGCCAGTTAAAAAAATCCCCTCGCAAACAGATAATGCCCTAACCAAGCATTCCCTTCTGAGGAATGTTGACAAAACGTCAACACTCTCTGTAATATTGATAGAAGTGATATAGCTAGAAAGGAAAGAGAGCATGGCAGAGAATAGCAAGGAAATTGGCGGGCTTCTGAAGGGGCTGCTGAAAGAGCGCTCACTTTCGATGAGAAAGCTGGGCCAGCTGGCGGGGATCGATCCAGCAGTGATTTCGAAGATCGTCAACGGAAAGCGCAAGGCGACCCCTGAGCATCTGCAGCGGTTTGCCGAGCATTTGAACGTTCCGATCTCCAGATTATATGAGGCCGCTGGCTATCCGCTCGGCCCCGCGCCAGAGCGCAATGACTCGATTGGCCAGATTCAGGATATCCTCAAAACGGCCCACCTGATGGACGGGGAATTCCGTCTTGAAGATGTGAAAGAAGAGCTGGCAAAATATGAAGAGCTTTCACAGACAGGGGAAGGGACCGGGAGGATTCTCAGCCAGTTTGATGAGAAGGTCAAAAAAGTGGCAGGCATGGGACCCTTTATCCAGCAGCTGCAGGAAATGTACGAGAAATTCTCCTTGAAAAAAGGCACGAAGACGGAGCTTGCCCTGATGGGAGGCGCTCTACTTTACTTCATTGCCGCTGTTGACTGCATCCCGGATTACCTCTTTCCGGTCGGATATTTAGACGATGCCGTGGTGATCCATTGGGCCATGAACGCCCTTCCGATGAAAAAAACAAAGACTATATAAAGGATTGGAGATAACATGAGCAGACTAGCACGCAATAAAAAGAAAAAACGCGGATGGAAAGTATTCACTGTTCTGCTGCTGATGATTGTGGCAGCCGGCGGCTATTTCGCCTACCAATACCAGGCGGGTGTGGACATGGCTGACCCGGTGAAGGCGAAGCAAAAAGAAGAGGATATTGAGTTCAATGGGGTGAAAAGCCTTGATGATAAGATCAACGTCCTTTTGCTTGGAGTCGATGCACGTCCGGATGAAGAAAAGTCACGCACAGACTCTATCATGGTCGCACAATATGACCCGAAGGAAGGAACGGCCAAGGTTATTTCCGTCATGAGGGATATCTACACAGAAATCCCAGGCTATAAAAATTACAAACTCAACACTGCATTTTATCTGGGCGGACCGGACCTGCTCCGCGAAACGCTGAAAAATGATTTTGACCTGGATATTGAATATTATGCCCTGATCGACTTTAAAGGGTTTGAAAAAGTGGTTGATGCTCTTGCTCCGGAAGGGATTGAAATCGATGTAGAGAAGCAGATGTCCGCTAATATCGGTGTCTCCCTCGAGCCTGGGCTCCAAAGGCTGAATGGGCAGGAACTGCTTGGATATGCCCGCTTCCGCAAAGATGCCGAAGCTGATTTCGGACGGGTCCGCCGCCAGCAGCAGGTCATCAATGCCATGAAGGATCAGCTCCTGAGTGCTAATGGCGTCCTTAAACTGCCTAAGATGCTCGGCACCGTGCAGCCCTATATTCAGACAAACCTTAAGGGTGCAGACCTTCTCGGCTTAATGAAGAGCCTTGCCCTGAAGCAGCCGGAGACAGTGGAGACTCTGACCGTTCCTGTTGAAAACTCATATACCAATGAAAGATATGATGGAATCGGGCTGGCGCTCGATATCGACTTTGAACAAAATACAGAAGCCATCCAGGCGTTCCTGGATGGAGAACCAGCCAGTGTTCAAACCGGCACAACCGCTGAATAAAGAAAGAGCTGCAGCCTTCCTGGGGGGAGTGCTGCAGCTTTTTTCTATTCACTCTGAAAAAGTCCCGGCAGCATAACATGCTGATTGAGCCCAGGTTTATTTGAGATAACTTCTAGAAATTAAATGAAGATGCAGAGGGATTTTCACAGGTGAAGTAGCTTTTGGTCTAATTTTTTATTTGAATATGGGGTTTCTTCATTTTTAATTCACTGATAAATCCATCTAAGTTCTTAGGTGAAATCTGTATTGTATTATATTTTCCATAGTTGACTTCAATTCTATCTATGGAAAGCGAGGGAGCTGTAAAAGGATTATTTGTTTTTCTAATGCTTCGAATCTCACTAATGTCGATTTCCTTCTTATAAGGGCCAGATTGTATTTGGAGAGAATCGTTTTTTATTGTATATCCGGTTTTGAACCAAATCCATAATAAACAGAAACCAACTGACCAGAGGACAACTATCTTTATCCATTGTTTATCAAGGAATTCAGGTGTCAGCCATACTCCGAAATCAGGGGAAAATACAGGCGGGATAATAAAAAGAAAAGCAAATAGCCAAATAAGTATGGTCAGCCAGGAGTCCTTTCGGGACGGAAAATACATACAAGCACCTCCATGTTTTATTACGAATGAAACATGTTAAGGTTTCAAGAGTACTTGAGCCTTATCAATCTGCCTGTACCTGGTTAAAGGTGGATTTTTGAATATTTCATTTTAAAAGCAGCTTGGCCTGCTGCTTTTAAAATAAAAGAAACCTGGACGCAACGTCCAGGCTTTTCTCTTTTAAGCACCTTTTACAGCAGCATGGACGCCAGCAATATTTTGCTTATGCGCCATCCTCCGATAAACCAGCGCCACAATCAGCGAAGGCACCGTACACACCAGCATCCCGAGGAAGGCATATCTTGGCTCAATCTCATACAGGTATCCGCCAAAGATGGTGAATACTGCCGTGCTCCAGCTGAGGGCGAGCGCAGAGTAGATGCCCTGGGCGATCGGGACATCCTTCGGCGGGATGTACTGGATCATGTATTTCATGAATGCATAATGCCCCATGGCGAAGGAGAGAGCGTGCAGCAGCTGCGACACCGAGAACATCGCTACATTCGGGAAGGCGAACACAAGGATCCAGCGAACGGTGCTGCCGAGAGCCGCTAGTGCCAGCAGGGAACCGGGTGAAACATTGCGGAAGACGCGGTCGGCGACAAGGAAGAACAGGATTTCTGCGACGACCCCAATATTCAGGATCGCTCCGATCATGTATTTCGGCGCGTCGATTTCCTGCAGAAAAATGTAGCCATAGTTGTAATAAGAGGCATGTGCCGCCTGCAGCAGGATGACGATCACGAGCACAATCCCGAAGTGCTGGGCCTTGAATGGCCTCAGCAGCGAGCCTCTGCTCCTGGCGTCCGCCTTTGGCTTCTGGGACAGCACATCAGGAGCCTGCATCATCCCCAGGCAGGTTAGCATAAATACACCGAACAGCAGCCCCCAAAGAATGAAGCCGTCCCCGAACCGGCCAGTGAACATCGTCAGGATCAGACCGCTGATAATGAACCCCAGAGATCCCCATGAGCGGCTCTTCCCGTAATTCTTCAGCTGCTTATGCTGCACAAGCACACCGGCAGCCGTGTCCATCGCCGGCATCAGGGTCGGATAAAAGAAGTGCAGAAAAAGAACTGCAGCAAGTAAAGTCGAATACGAATCAGCCGGGATGCAAAGCAGCAGGATAACGAACGTCCCGATGCCCATTCCATTGATCAATACCTTGCTGCTGAATTTCCCTGACAGATAGGGGAAGGCAAACAGTGTTGACAAGCCGCGCACTACAAGCCCCAGGCTCATAATCAGGCTAGCCTGGCCAACCGTCATTCCCTTTGTATGGATCATCCATCCGGTCCAATAGGGAAGAAAGATCCCCCAGGTAAAAAAGAAACTAAAAAATTGTCTACTCATCCAGCGTTGTGAATTCATCGTTCATTCCTCCAATGATTGCATCATACCAAGAGGAAAAGTAAAATAATATGAGATATCTCATATTTTGAGATTGTTTTGAGAGAAAAAGGAAGCGGGGATGCAAAATGAAAAAAGTTCAGCAGAAAGAAAAGCAGCGTCACCTTGAGAAGCACAGCATTGCCCATCTTTTCTCATTTCCTATCGAAGAAGGCATCGAAGTCCACGAATACCAGCGCGACGAATGGATCATACGCGAAGGTATGCGCCCTGATTACCTCTTTTATGTTATCGAAGGAAAAGCCAAAATTTACATCACCTATCAAAACGGCAAAGTCTCTCTCATCAATTTCATTAACACTCATGACTATATCGGCGAGATGGAGCTTTTGCATGAGGTCTACTACACAAAAGGCATCCAGGCCTCCACCCGCACCATCTGCTTTGCCATTCCCCTAAACCAATACCGTAATCAAATGCTCGAGGACACGCTATTCCTGCGTGAACTCACCAAATTCCTCAGCCTCAAAGCCACCAATATGGCTGCTAAATACTCCCAAAGCCTCGCCTTCCCGCTCGAAAACCGCCTTGCAGACTTCATCCTGCAAACAGCGGACGGGGATTTGTATAAAGAGAAGCATGTAACCGTCTGCGACTTCCTCGGAGTTTCCTATCGGCACCTGCTGCATGTACTCGCCCAGTTCTGTGAACAGGGATACCTGCGGAAAGAAGGAATGCGATATCTAGTTGAATCCCGGGGAAGACTGGAGGAATTGGCTGGGGTTTTGAGGAACCAGGGGGACGGGTCCCTTGGCTCTTTTTAAGAATGGGCCAGGGGGTCTGTCCCCCTGGTTTTTATGTTCCATGTGAAACAATCCTGCTGGGCAATTTTGGTGGTAAGAGCAATTTTGCAACGAGAAGTCCTTTTGCAATCAGTAACTGGATTTTTTCCTCTTATCTGGATACCTTATAAAGATAGGAACCGTTCAGGGTGAGGTGAAGTTCATTTATGTTATCGAGGCGGCATGTGGTATTTAATTTATCGATCATTATGATCCCTTGGTTTTCGCTGCTGTTTATCGGTAAGCGCAGCTTCAAGCGATATGGAATTGCAGGCGCGATCATCAGTATATTTGAGATAACGAACCATCTTTATGGACGTCACAAAAAGTGGTGGAAATTTTATGATCAGCCTAAATCATTTATAAGGGATGAATTGCCATTTGATATAGGTCCTTATATGCCAGTTTCTCTGTGGATCCTTAAATATTCATACGGCAATTTTAAAAAATTCATCCTGCTAAATGCTCTTTTTCATGTGGTTTTCGCATGGGTTTTCCTGCCATTTCTCAAGAAGGTAAAGATTGTCCGCCTAACTCGTATCAGCTATTTCCAGTTCTTTCTCTATATCCACTATAAAGCGTATTTATTGTATGCTTTACAACATTTAATTGAGAAGATGCGTTTTAGCCGGTAGAATCTTGAAAGCTGGCGCGGCACTGTCTTAAGAGGAGGTTATCCGTTTGTCTTTATCACACTGCTAAAAGCCTGTTACCAATGAGGGGGACAGGCTTTTTTTTATATGGTAAGAGAAAGTACTTTCCACTAAATGGTATAATGATGTTAAAAAAACAGGGGTGCGGAATGGGACATAATCTCATCAACGTAAAGGAACGGATGGATTATTATCAGGTAAAGGGGCTGAGTCTGGCGCTGATTGAAAATGGCCAGATCAGCAGGCTGGACCAATATGGGCTGTTGGAAGTGGGAACTGACAATGCTGTGCAGGCAGAATCTATATTCAATGCCTGCTCAATAAGCAAGTTCCTGACAGGAATGCTGGTGATGGTGTTAGCGGAACGAGGGGTTCTTCATTTGGATGAGGATATCAATCACAGGCTGCAAAGCTGGAAGGTTCCTGATAATAGGGTCACTGTGGAAAAAAAGGTCACCCTGCGCCAGCTGCTCAGCCATCAATCAGGAGTGGTGGATCCGGCGGGAAGTTTTATGGAGTTGGGTTTTAGAAACGAAGCATCCTCAATGGCTGAGCTGCTGGAAGGAAAAACAGCATATTGCAGTGTCCCCATAGAGGCGGCATATGTGCCAGGGAGTGAATTTCATTACTCAGATGCCGGCTATTGCATTGTGCAGCTGCTGATTGAAGATGTGACTGGAAGATCATTTGAGGAGCTCGCATATGAGTTGATTTTTGAGCCATTAAAAATGGAGAACAGCTCTTTTCCAAGGATGATTTCGGGTAAGAATTATGCTTGCGGACATGACAAAAATGGACAGTTGATTGAGGAAAAGTACTCTGTTTATCCATATCCAGCGGCATCTGGGCTATGGACAGCCCCTGCTGAATTAGCCGGGCTGGTTATTGAGTTGATGAATGCAATAAATGGTGAGAGCAAAATAGGTCTCTCTGCAGAGAAAGCAAAGGAAATAATCCAGCAGCAAGGCAAAGACTGGGCAGGTCTGGGTGTGTTTTTAGACGGATCGGATAAAGAGCTTGAAATCTCCTCTCTTGGATGGGGAGTCGGCTTTCAATGTATGATGGCTGCTTATCCATATAAGGGGGCCGGCCTTGTCATCATGATGAATACGGACTCGGGGGTTCATCAGATGAAGGGGATTATTGGGGAGATTTATCGATCTTTATTTTGAATCAGTAGGCTGCTTACGGCCTTTACATACTTAAAAAAGGTGCCTGTACCCAAATTGGGGACAGGTTCTTTTCATTCACCGGCTCCAAGAAGGAAATCCACCTCTCCCTGCCGAAATAGAGCTTTAAGCGGAAAATGAAAGTGAGGATGACAATGCTTGAAGTCTATAATCGCTTAGACGAATTCACCAAAATGCATGATGAATTTATTCGCGGCTGGAGCCATGCTATGAACTCAGGGGATACATCCCTGGCAGAAAAGATGGCCGATGATTATTATGTGGCCTTTTTCAATGGCGGGAATGAAAAACCAGTCTTTTTTACGAAGCGAGCAGCGGTAGACGGCATGAGACAATCGATCCGGCACTTTCGGGGTGCGGAGAAGAGGTTTGAGAACAGGGTCATCAGACTAAGAAATAACGAAAATGCTGTCGTGTTTTATGAGCAGTTGATTGTGAAGGATGGAGAGGTACTGGCAAGGTTGTTTACCAATTGAAAATTGGGGCCTGATTAACGGAGATGGATGGTTATAAGGGAGATAGAAGAAGCAGTTAATTAGCCAACAGCATTTTATAGTTGAAAGGGGAAATCATTTTGAAGCAGACATTATTGGTGATTGATGCCCAGCAGGCATTGATTGATGGAAGTCATGGTGAGAGCAGTCCGGTTTTTAATAAAGAGCAGCTGATCCGAAATATCAATCTGGTTATTGGCAAAGCAAGGGAAAAGGATATTCCGGCTGTATTTGTCAGAGACCTTGATATTGCAGGTGGGGAAGGAGAGGGATTTCAGGTCCATAATGGAATTGAAGTTCCTGAGGATGCGGTAACTTTCAATAAGACGGCCACTAATTCTTTCCATGGGACAGGGCTCTTAGAGCATTTGCGTTCCCAAGAAATTGAGCATCTTGTGATTATGGGCTGTGCTACGCAGTATTGCATTGACACTG
>NZ_PKLA01000002.1:122695-488055 GCF_002858875.1 Bacillus sp. UMB0728
CCCTTGGCTCTTTTTGAGGTTGGGTCTAGGGACCTGACCCCTTGGCTCGAGTCAGGCCATGGGACCTGACCCCCTGGCTCACAACAGCTTCGAACGCTCAGAAGGAATTGCAGATGGATAGTGGAGGTTAAAGTATGGGTGTTAGCTATTTGCAAAACTGTAAGAAATGCCATGCTCCATTCAACTGGCGGAAAAAATATCGTATTTTATGGAGAGAAGTAAACCAGCCAGTAATATGTGACAACTGTGGCTCTGAACACTATGTAACATTAGGGGGAAGGCTGGTAAATACTTTTTTGGCAATAGGGTCATTGACTATTTTTGCCGGTATCATAGCTCCCTTTGACAACATTTATTTAGACCTCGGCTGTGGAATTCTGCTGGCCTTTTTAGGTTCACTGCTGGTTCCTTATCTTACAAAATTAAAAGTTGAAGGTGAAAGTTTGTATTCAGACTAAAGGGGATGCTATAGGTTTTTCTGTATAAATAAAGGCAACGTATCGTTAAAGGGGTGGTTGTTTGGCCAAAAAGCTTAGCGTTTTGTTCATTTTACTGGTTTTCGTATTATCTGCGTGTTCTAGCTTCAAGAATGCAGTCGGCGGATGTCCGGATGCAGAGATATCCTGGGTAGATGTAGTGATGATAAATGGCATTAAATACGAGGGTGAAGATGAAGGGTTATCGGAAGGAGAAGCTCCAGAAAAAGGGCAAAAAATAGGCGAAGTCAGGTATATGTTAGCAGACAACGCCTGTTCCAATCATAAGCTGAGAAATGGTGATGCTGCATTTCTTCCTGTTGGGACAGAAATTTTTGAAATTGCCGGGTACAGATCTGATTTCAGAGTGCTTGCGGGCAATAAAGTTTATCAAGTCAGTGAAAACAAGAAAGCGAAGACAATCTCAGAACTATTAGATATAGAAGGCAAGGTGAAGAAGATGAGCCTTGAAAGCGACTATGATGGGAGTCATGTATCTGATTTTACAGAGCAGGAAACAGAGGATTTTATGGAAGGCTTTCTTGCGCTGGAGTATGTAGGTTATGATAAAGTTCACAAGAAAATTAACAGTGAAAATAGAGTGTTTTTGAGGATCCACCTTAAGGATGGTTCGTCTTTTAGCTTCGTTTATTGGCCGGAAGAAAACGTATTGAATACGGGTGCTTTTGGGACAGAGGAAATGAAAGAAATTGTGCTTGGCAGGAAAGGGATTGAGGAATAGCGGGAAGGCTTTGGGCCATGTGGACAGGTCCCTTGGCTCTTTCTAAGAGCGTGGCATGGGACCTGTCCACATGGCTCAACCATTAGGCGACCAAGCGGCATTTCTTGTTTGCCAGGCTAAAAAAGGGTTTTACTATTGAGAATGAAAGTGTTGTTCTATTTTTTTACTATCATAATATTAACGGCTTGTTCATCATCCACACAAACAGTTGTTTCGGATGAAGTAACTTTTTATGGTGAAGGAGAATATTGGAACGTTAGCTATATATACAAACCAGAAATGTATGATGAAAGAAAAGTAAACTGGGTTCACATATAATTGAAAGATTTAGATCTGTCAAAGGAAGATATAAATAATATTGGTATAAAATTTAAAAGCAGAGACGGGTTGATTACAGGGGAAATTGGGGAGATGAATACTAATATTGAAAATGATGTAGTTTCATTTTTAGTTGGTACTATTAATTCCGTGACATATTAGGAAGACGAATATCAAATTGTTATAAGGTTCCAAGATAAACAACAGGATAAAATAAATTTGTATATAAAACGTTGATAAAATCCAGGGAAGGCTTTCATAATCTATTTAATAATAGTTATACTGGGAGAATAAGGGATTTAAAGAAGGCCTGTGACTGATGGGCGGAAATCAGGTGGTTTTTTGGCTGGGAGAGATAGAAACTTTAAAGATTTTATTGTTGGAAATGCATTCGGCTTAATAGGATCAAACTTATTGATGGGGACTTTATCTAGTTTAGTACCGTCTGTATCACTTAACATTTTTCTTCTCTTCATGGCTATTACTCTTGTAGAGACAGTCATAGCTTGGATTTGGTGGAGAAGAGGCATGAAATTGGTACGATACAACTCTTTAACAGCCTTTTTGCTTTGTATGACGGTGGGACTTTTTATGGTTTTTCCGCTGTTAAGGATTACTCATGGCATTCCGTTATTTTGGGTTACATTTGCAGTTTATGCATTAATGATTCTTTATGCATTAATAAAAAGAGAGACAATTTTCCAGGCATTTCATAAGCCTGCAAATTCCCGCATAGCAAAAGGAACAGTAATAGTTTTAATTCTCTTTTTGCTGCTGGGGGCTTTATCCTTTCGCCACGGTCAAGAAATGGTCATATTGGCAAGCATGAACGACCAGCAAGGTGCTCTCTTTGTATCCAGCTTCACTTATAGCTTGGGACTGCTGGTCACATTTGTATCTACGGCCCTCTTAAAGAAACCCTCAGAGATCAAAAATTAGTTGGATTGGAGCCAAGGGGACAGGTCCCTTGGCTCTTTTTATCACGCAAGATATGTATCCTTTAAGGCCGGACCTTCGTCTAATCAGTATGATCTGTCTTTATTTTTAAAGCTCATATATCAAGGAGTGAGGGTTTGCTTAAAAAATTTGGTCTCATTTCCATTATAGTGATTTTCATATTGGCTGCTTGTTCCAACATAGGAAGTATTGAAAGTGATTGTCCACCTAATGCAGTGATAGAGTGGGTAGATGTATTAATGGTGAATGGAATTAAATACGAGGGGGGAGATGAAGGCTTATCAGAAGGTGAAGCGCCGGAGAAGGGTAAAAAAATTGGTGAAGTAACATACACATTAGCAGATAATGCCTGCTTAGGTCATAAACTGAAAAATGGAGATGCTGCCTTTCTGCCTGTTGGAACAGAGATTTATGAAATTGCCGGGTACAGGTCCGATTTCAGAGTGCTTGCGGGCAATCAAGTGTATCAAGTAAGTGAAAACAACAAAGCAAAAATACTCTCTGATCTATTGGATATAAAAGGGAAGGTAGCGAAGATGAGTCTGGAAAGTGATTATGATGGCAGCCATATCTCCGATTTTACAGAGAAGGAAACAACGGAGTTTATTGGAGATTTTCTTTCGCTGGAGTATGTCGGTTTTAATAAGGTCTTTAAGAAGATTAAAGGTGACAGGAGAGTGTTTTTGAGAATTCACCTTAAGGATGGCTCATCTTTTGGGATTGGTTATTGGTTAGATGAGAATGTATTGAATGTGGGAGCTGTTGGGACAGAGAGGATGAAGGGTATTGTGAAGGGTAGGAAAGAAGAGTGATAGATTGGAAAAGTGCCTGCCCCACATGTGCTGTATCTTAGCATGTGGGGGCAAGCACCTATTATATTTTACAGATGAGCCAAGGGACCTGTCCCCCTGGCCTTTCAAAATAAATGGCAGGCAACCCAATGGTTCGGCTTTGCTTCTTTCCATTCAGGTACTTTTTCTGCGCAGAGTTCTGTGGCGTGCGGACAGCGGGTGCGGAATCGGCAGCCGCTTGGCGGGTTGCTTGGGCTTGGCAGGTCTCCTTCTAAAATGATGCGTTTTCTTGATTTTTCCTTGGCAGGGTCAGGGATTGGTACAGCTGATAAAAGTGCTTGTGTATAGGGATGCAGTGGTTCGTCATATAGCTCATCCGATTCAGCCAGTTCGACCATGTTTCCAAGGTACATTACCCCTACCCGATCGCTGATGTGCTTGACCATCGAGAGGTCATGGGCGATGAACAAATAGGTGAGGTTACGATCCTTCTGCAGTTTTTTCATCAAATTGACCACTTGTGCCTGAATTGAAACATCCAATGCGCTGATAGGCTCGTCGGCAATGATGAATTCCGGTTCTACAGCCAGCGCCCGAGCTATTCCGATTCTTTGGCGCTGTCCGCCTGAGAATTCATGCGGATATCGGTTGGCATGATCCTTGTTCAGACCGACCGTTTCAAGCAGCTCGTATACTTTTTGCCTGCGCTCTTCCTTAGATGAAGCCAGGCCGTGAATATCAATTCCTTCTGCTATAATGTCGGCCACTGTTTTCCTTGGATTAAGGGAAGCGTACGGATCTTGAAAGATCATCTGGACTTTGCGGTTAAACTCTTTTAACTCGGCTGGACTTTTCTTGTCGTGCACTTTTTCATTTTGAAAAAATACTTCTCCATCTGTGGCATCATACAATCGCATGAGTGTCCTGCCTGTAGTCGATTTCCCGCAGCCTGATTCCCCGACAAGGCCGAGCGTCTCTCCCTTATAAATAGTAAATGAAATATTATCCACAGCCTTCAGCACTTCATCCTTCCCTGTATGGAAATATTTTTTCAGATTTCTGATTTCCATAAGGGGCTCTTTGGCTGGCTTTTTATTAGACACCGCTTTTAAGTGAGGCTTCGGAACAACAAGCCGCTTTTTATTAAATACAGGCCTTTCCACTTTAGGTGCCTTCCCGTGAAGCAGCCAGGTTGCAGCATAGTGGGTGTCCGAAAGCTTGAACATCGGAGGCTCTCGCAGGTAATCGACCTTCATGGCAAACTCGTTTCTCTCAGCGAAAGCATCTCCCTGTGGAGGATTAAGCAAATCTGGCGGTGTTCCTGGAATGGCAACCAGTTCTTCTCTTGTATCCATATTCGGCATGGAGCCAAGAAGACCCCAAGTATAAGGGTGCTGCGGATTGTAAAACACTTCTTCCGCAGTCCCTGTTTCCACTATCTTGCCCGCATACATCACGGCGACCCGGTCCGCAATGTTTGCAACCACTCCCAGATCATGTGTAATGATAATGATGGATGTTCCCATTTTCTTTTGGATATCTTTCATTAAATCCAGAATTTGCGCCTGGATTGTTACATCGAGAGCAGTTGTGGGTTCGTCCGCGATAAGCACTTTAGGGTTACAAGCTAAGGCAATCGCGATGACAACACGCTGCCGCATCCCCCCGGAAAACTGATGTGGGTATTGTCTAATACGGTTTTCGGGATTCGGAATGCCGACCAGCCTTAATAATTCAATAGCTTTTTGGTCTGCTTCATTTTTTCGGATCCTCTGATGGGTCATAAGGCTTTCGGCAATTTGCTTCCCAATTGTCATAGTCGGATTCAGTGCAGTCATCGGGTCTTGAAAAATCATTGAGATTTCCGATCCCCTGATTTTCTGCATTTCTTTTTCCGAGTATTGAATAAGATTTTTTCCTTCGAAAAGGATCTCTCCATCTTCTATACTGGCCGAATTTCCCGGAAGCAGCTTCATGATTGTTTTGGAAGTGACCGATTTGCCCGATCCGGATTCTCCGACGATCGCCAGGGTCTCCCCTTTTTTCAAAAAGAGGTTTACGCCTCTGACGGCTTGTACCTTGCCAGCATATGTACGGAAGGAAACATGGAGATCTTTTAATTCAAGCAGTTTTTCCACAGTTTTTCACCCCTTACTATCAGCTTCTTGTTAGAACTCTTTCTCCAGCAGCAAGCTGAAAATTTGCTTCTATATGTCCTATCCTATCTTTTCTGGCATTCAGGACAGGAGCCTTTATATATTCGTCCAGCCGCTCATAAATCGCCTCATCCCCAATTCCCAGCTGTTTCAATATCTCCATTGTGGCGACACTCGCTGCACGTGCATTTCCATCAGCAACTTTGATGGCAACCCCTATGCCGGTTTCAGCATCCCCGAGGCATTGAATCCCTTCAGCACCGGCTTTAGCAACAATTCTCCCATTAAATTCCCTCATTAAATCTGTATCAAATCGGTCAGTTCCACCAACCATTTCCGGATGCTTTGTCATGGCTGAACGAATTCGCTCAAGAAATTGGGAGCGCTCTCCATCCCGCCATGAAAATGGTTTTGCCAGTCTGGCAAATCCCAAGGCGGCATTTTTTAAAGGCAATCGGTGGACAGGCACACCGCATCCGTCCAAGCTTAATTCAATCTCCTGCTTCGGAAAGCCGCAGACATCTTCAATTACTTCAAGGATCCGCTGCTGATGAGGGTGGGTAAATTCCCTATAGCTATGAATATCCTCATGCATATGGACTGCCGCGGTCAGCATTCCAGAATGCTTTCCTGAGCAGTTGCTGAATACGGGGGTCAGCTCTCCGCCGTTCCGAATCAATTTATTGTAGCCCTCAATATCATGGGGAATATGGGTTCCGCATTGCAGGGCTTTTTCCTCAAGGTTAATTCTATCCAGGATATTCATTACACGGCTTCTGTGAAATCCTTCTCCGCTATGAGAAGCACAAATGAGCGAAAGATCTGCATCTTCATATCCGAAATGGTCTATTGCTCCTGTTTGAACTACTGCAACTGCCTGAAAAGGCTTCATAGATGATCTTGGAAAAGTCAGCCTGCCCGGATCCCCATATGAATAAAGAACCTCTCCCGCAGCATTGACGACAGCTACATGAATCTCATGTACACTTTCTAAATAACTTCCACGATAAACATGAATTGGACTTGCCATATGTCTAACCTCTCTTTAGAACTATTTATTTTCGCATTTTCGGATCCAGTGCATCCCGAAGACCGTCAGCCAAAATATTAAAGCTTACCATGATGCCTACAATTATGATTGCCGGGTAAAGGAGCAGGTAGAAATGATTCCTCATGCCCCTGAATCCATCATTGATCAGTACTCCCAATGAAGCAAGCGGCTCTTGTAAGCCCAGACCTATAAAGCTTAGAAAGGCCTCTGTAAAAATGGCAGAGGGAATAGTGAACATCATATTAATCACTATCAGCCCCATGACATTTGGAATAAGATGATGTAAAATCAGCCGATTATTTGTTGAACCAAGTGATTTTGCTGCAAGTACAAACTCCTGTTCCTTCAATTTGAAAATTTGTGCCCTTACAAGCCTGGCCATATTTACCCAGCCTGTAATGACCATCGCCACTGTGATCGTAAAAATCCCTGGCTTCAATAGCATGATTAATAGGATGATAATGATAAGGTTCGGAATTCCTACTAAAATCTCAATGACCCGTTGCATATAATTATCTACTTTTCCGCCCTTCATCGCCGAAACAGCCCCGTAGGTAACACCAATCAGCAAATCAAGAAAAGCAGCCAGGACTGCAATATACATCGAAATCCGAGTACCTTCCCAAATCCTGGTCCATTGATCACGTCCGAATTTATCTGTGCCAAGCCAATGTTCCCCGCTTGGAGGCTGGTAAGCAACAGAATAGTCTGTTTCATAATATTTGTATTCGTTCATATATGGCCCAATAACAGCAAGCAGAAGGATTATAGATAAAACTGCCAGACTGACGATTGCACCTTTATTTTTCCTGAGCCTGATCCAGCTGTCTTTGAAAGCCGATAAAGGCGGACGGTTGATTCTCTCGCTGTCTTCCGTTCTCCGGCCGGTAATCTCAAATAAATCATCCGTTAGTTCTTCTTCGTTCAAAACCGGTTCAGCTTGCTTCATAACATTCACAACTCCTTTGCCCCGCTGATGCGAATTCTCGGGTCAATTACCCCATACATGAGATCGATTACAAGCATGGTCAGTACGAAAAATGCACTGTAAAAAAGGGTCAAGCCCATAATAGTGGTGTAATCATTGACTTTAATGGAGTCGACAAACAGGCTTCCGATCCCTGGAACTCCAAAAATGTTCTCGATGACGAGGGAACCAGTCAGCAGACTAACGACAATCGGGCCCAGAATGGTTACAACTGGAATAAGGGCATTCCGGATAGCGTGCTTATAAATGACCTTAAACTGGCTGAGCCCTTTCGCCCTTGCCGTCAGCATATAGTCCTGCTGAAGGACTTCGAGCATTTCATTCCGTGTAAAGCGGGCGATTAGCGCAATGACAATAAGAGATAAGGCCAGGGTTGGCATGATCGAGCTTGAATAAGATTCCCAAAAAGCGACTGGCAGGATTCCCAATTTTAAGCCAACATAATATTGCAGCAGGGCCGCAAATACGAAATTAGGAACAGATACACCGAGAACTGCAATGAGCATCGTGGAAAAATCCCACATTGTGTTATGCTTGAAAGCCGCAATAATCCCCAGGACGATTCCTATGGTGAACCCCAGCAGTACAGCCTGAAAACCAAGCAGTGCCGAGGGGCCGATTCGTCCGGCAATCAGACCTGTAACATCCTGTCCTTTAAAATAAAAAGAATCTCCCAAATCACCTTGGACAAGATTTTTTAAATAAAGAACATATTGGCCTGATAAGGATTTGTCCAAGCCATACTTAGCATAAAAATCCATTCTTTGTTCTTCAGATAAATTGGCCAGCCGCTCCTCATCAAAAGGTGATCCCGGCAGCTGCTTCATCAGGAAGAATGTTGCCGTTGCAATTATGTATAAAGTAATCAGGATATTGATGATCCTGACAAAAAGATACTTCTTCATTTTCTCCACCTCCACCTATTGCAGGGTCTTTCCTTTTTAAAGTCAGGGAGAGAAACTATGTTTCCTCCCTGAACCAGCATCTTTATTGGACTGTTGTCCATTTTAAATCCGGTGAAGCCCCGTATGGATGAGTGACTAGTCCTTTCAGGTAAGGCTTTTGTAAGTAAGAAAGCCCATCATAGTAAAGCGGCCCCAATATTCCATCTTCAAGAATCAGTTTTTCTGCTTCAAGCAGGTTATCAATACGAACTTTATCATCAGCCTCTATTTTCGCAGCATTGACCAATTCGTCATATTCTGCACTGATGTAATTTCCTCGGAAGTGTGGGTTCGACGGACTTTCCCATAAATCCAGGTAAGTCATCGAATCATTGAAGTCAGCTCCCCAGCGGTTGACAGCCATTTGATAATCGCCAGCCCTCATCGTATCAAGGCGGCCGCTGTATGGCTGAGTGGCAAGCGTAACGTCAATGCCAAGATTCTTTTTAAATTCACTTTGCAGGAATGTTCCTGTATCTTTCGAAACCGTGTCATCAGAAATCAGCAATTCAATTACTGGGGTCTTTCCGAGCTCTTCGACTCCTTTTTCCCAAAGCTCCATTGCTTTTTCAGCATCTGGCTTTATTAACTCTCCCTGTAGTTCTCTGAATGATTCCCCGTCCACTCCAGCCATTTCAGGAGCAACCAGCCCATATGCAGGTTCAGAGCCGTTGTTCAGGATGACACTGGTTAAAACTTCAGGATCATATGCCAGCTGGAGAGCTTTACGGATATTTTCGTTATTAAAAGGCTCTTTTCCAATGTTAAATTGAATAAAATATGTCCTGAATTCGGTTTCGGACGCGAATTCTGGGCTATCTTTGTAAGTATCCACATCAGCAGAGGAAAGGTAAACTTTATCCAGCTCACCTGCCTCATACAGGTTAAGGGCTGTACTTTGTTCTTTGATGACCTTCATATTGACTTTTTCGACAGCAACCTTATCTTTATCCCAGTATTCCGGATTCTTTTCCATAGAAACTCCCTTTGCCTGATCATAATCTGTCAGGACGTAAGGGCCATTATAAAGAATGGCATCCTTTGATAATGCGAATTGATCCGCCTGCTCTGTTACAAACTTCTCATTAAGAGGGAAATAGGTGACGAACGCAGTCAAGCCTAAGAAAAACGGTGTCGGCTGTACGAGTTCCACAACAAGTGTTTTATCATCTTTCACTTCAATTGCAACAGCATCAGCATTAGATTCACCTGCTGCAAATTCTGCCCCGCCTTTAATATAATCTGTCAGGATGCTTGAATAAGCACCGGCAGTGTCTGGGTGCATGGAGCGCAGCCATGAATACTTAAAATCATTGGCTGTAACAGGATCTCCGTTACTCCAATTAATACCGTCTTTTAGCTTGAATGTATAAGTTAGTCCATCCTCGGACTTTTCAAAACTATCAGCCATTGCCGGTTGGGGCTCGTTATTTTCATCTAAACGGAAGAGCCCTTCCATGACGTTATTCAGCACAGCGAAAGAAATAGCATCCGTCGTCTTGACCTGGTTCAAATCTGGAATATCATTATCAAGACTCAGATTTAAAACGTTTTCTCCCTTTCCATCAGACTGTTCTGATGGGTTTTCCCCCTCTTTTTCTGCTCCCGTCTCAGAGGAAGATTTACCACTGAAGTTGCAGCCTGTGAGAAGGATAATCAGTGCCATTAAAATAATGGATAGCTTTTTTGACCATGCATTCTTCATTTTTTAACCCCCTATTTTTTTCTCGTTTAATTTCATGCAAGTTGTGTGCCAGTTTGCTATTACTAAAGTTTTATTGTAATTATTAAAATAATCTGAAAATATAAATATAAGTTGGTTAACCAAATGTGTTTAAACTATTAATTTTTCGAAAAAAAGGTTAACCAATAAAACGTTGATAAGCGTCATCTTTCTTTATTACATTTTGGTATGTTACTTGCATAAAAAGGTTATCGGGAGGGGATATAATGGACTGGAAAAAAGAAATAATAGTCAGACAGGAGCAAATGATTGAAGATTTGAGTCAGCTGCTTTCCATTGAAAGTGTAAAAGATGACGCTTCAAAATCCGACGGGGCGCCAATGGGGGAAAACATTCATAAAGCTTTGTCCTTTATGCTGGATATAGCCAGGGAAGATGGGTTTCGGACTAAGAATATAGACGGATATGCCGGATTTGCAGAAATGGGGCCGAAAAACGCCACCGATTATATTGCGATTCTTTGCCATTTGGATGTTGTTCCCGCAACAGGTGAATGGGATTCCGACCCATTCACACCGGAAATCAGAAATGGGAGGCTCTATGCACGCGGCGCTATTGATGATAAAGGACCAACAATGGCTGCCTATTATGCGATGAAGGCCGTAAAAGAAAGCGGGCTTGCCTTAAAGCACCGCGTAAGAATCATTTTCGGGACAGATGAGGAAAGCGGAATGTCTTGTATGAAAAGGTATACACAAACAGAGCCTGAAGCTCTTACAGGATTTGCACCTGATGCTGAGTTCCCGATTATTCATGCAGAAAAAGGGCAAATAAATGCCACCTTAATAAGGAAGGCAGGTAAGCCAGTAGAAGCAGGCAATTACATTCTAAGCAGCTTTTACGCAGGTGAAAAAGGAAATATGGTTCCGGACAGAGCGGAAGTTATTATTAATGGGGTAAATTTAGATCTATTGAGGGATGAGTTTATACAATACGGCCAGCGCGCTGGCCTGCAAGTTGAATCACATAATGAAGGAGATTCAATCCGGTTTATTTTATACGGAAAATCCGCACATGGCATGGAACCGGATAAAGGTATAAATGCGGCAACAAAGCTGGCCTGCTTTTTAAACGGCAAATTAAGTAGTCCGTTCCTTAGATTTGCTGCTGATTGCTTGGATGAAGATTTTCATGGAGAAAAGCTCGAGATATCCTTTTCAGATGAAGTAACCGGCCCTTTAACTGTAAATCCGGGTATATTCCGCTTGAAAGAGAATGAAGAGTCCATCGCTCTAAATATCCGCTGCCCTGTTGAAACACCTTATTTGCGAACGATTGAAAAGCTCAGTGATACAGCTGCCAACTATGGTTTCAAGATAGAAGAAGTACGGGAGAAAAAGCCTCATTATGTTGATAAAGATAGGCCTGTTATAAAGGCATTGCAGCAGGCATACGAGGAGGAAACCGGTCACTATGCCGGCCTTCTAACGACAGGCGGCGCAACATATGCACGTTTCATAACAAATGGCGTTGCTTTCGGTGCTGTTTTCCCTGGGAAGGATAACACTGCACACCAGCGAAACGAATATGCAGAGATAGCTGATCTGCTGAAGGCAGCCAGCATTTATGCAAGAGCCATTTACAGTCTAGCAAAAATTTAGCACAAAAGAGCAAGCGATATTGGCGCTTGCTCTTTGCTTATACCATATTGCCGGCTTTTGGATGGCGTTATTTCCTCGCAGGGCATATTAGTTTATTTTTTCAAGTTCTAGGAACCTCATGCCTTTTTCTGTTATTGAACTACCAGCTCTTCCTTTCTCAATTGTAATGAGATTATGCTGGCTCAAAAGCTTTTGGCGGTATCTCAGCTGCTGATCGCTCAGCAGGAGGCCGCTTTCCTTTAGATGGCGGCACAATGCCGGTCTGCCGGCTGACCGGATTTCTTTGGAATTCAAGTAATCCAGCATCACCAGTGATTCTTCGAGAAACCCTTTTTCCATCAACTCTTTTTGAATAAAGGCAAGTACTGAACTGTCATTCTCCTGTTCAAAAGGTGGGTCACCCGATTCCCATATAGGCAATTCTTCCTTATAGACGGTTTCACAGCAAATATGGGCTGCATATTCCACGACGTTTCGCAGTTCACGTATGTTACCCGGCCAATGATAGTTTTCGCAGACTTTCAAGGCTTCACTGGAAAAATTGAATCCCGTTCTGCCGAGTTTTTCCTGAAATTCTTTTATAAACATGTTGATGAGGAGGGAAATATCCTGCTTTCTTTCCCTGAGCGGCAGGAGCCTTAGCGGCAACACATTCAGCCTGTAATACAAATCCTCCCTAAAGCTTCCTTCTTCAATGAGCTTATTCAGATCTTTATTGGTGGCAGCAATTACCCTTACATCAAGCGGGATCATCCGGTCACCCCCCACCCTCATGATTTGCCTTTCCTGAAGAACTCTTAGAAGGCGGTTTTGTATGACAGGTGATGCATCGCCGATTTCATCAAGGAAAATGCTCCCTTTATGGGCTTGTTCAAACATTCCGATATGGCCATTTTTTCTGGCACCTGTAAACGCCCCGGATTCATAGCCGAAAAGCTCACTTTCCATCAGGCTTTCAGAAATAGCGGCAAAGTTAACCCCGATAAACGGCTGATAACTTCTCTGGGAAGCATTATGAATTGCCTGTGCCAATACTTCTTTTCCGGTCCCGGTTTCTCCAAGGATTAGGATTGTGGAATCGCTTCTGGCCAGTTTCCCGGCAATTTTTATCATGTCAAGCACAGGTTTGCTTCCCGTTTTCATGTCATCAAAGGTATAACGAGCCACTAGATTTTTCTGCTTTGCTTTGAACCGGTAATCATGCTCAATCTTTTGATATTCCTCTACTTTCCCGAAAATAATAAGGGTGGCGTACACTTGCTCATCAATGATGATCCGCTTTTTCCTCATATAATAGGCAATATCATTGATTTCGACAAAGTTTTCCTGGCCGACAGCCATTCCCATCATTGCTTCATAGTAAGAAGAAGGAATATCATGCAAAAATGGATGTTCGGGATATTCATCTGAAAGATTCAGTATATCTGCTGCTTTCTTATTATAATGTTCAATTCTCTTTTCATTGTTATATGAGAGCACGGCATCATCCATATGCTGAACCATGCTCTCCAAGCTTTTTTGCAAGACTTTAGACTTCAGGATTTCATCACTCAAATCCTTTGTCAGGTCAACCAGAGACTGCATGAATCGTGCAGACAAACGGGGTGTAGAAGTAAAAGGCGACAATTTAAAATGATGAAAGATTTCTACAAGCGTAGATATATCAATATGCCGGCTACCAATATTAATAATTTTTCTTATCTTTTTAGGTACAATTTGCGGTTCACCGGCTGTAATAGCAACGTCAACATTACTGCGAGGCTCTTCCTGAGAATAAAATGGATAGAAATCCAGTTCAATACCCGCTTCTTTCAAAACATCAATCGTTTCCTCTGCAGATTGCTTTAAATCGCTCACCAAGTATACTTTACTGCCTTTTGGGATTGTCAGCAGCTCACGGATTTTACCGTAATTGATGGTTCTTTTTGTAATAATATAAGGCATATCTGCAGGCAAGTACGGCTTTGCCATTGTATAAACAATATGACTCGACACCAAAACAAGCGAATAGGTCGAAATCATCGAATGATCAAGTTTATCCACCGTCCGGGCATCAATCTCAAAATGCTCCTGCAGCCCAATCTCATTCAATTGCTGTACTAGTGCACTTAGCGTGTTTTCCGTGTAAGTGACGATAAGAATTCTAATCATATTTTCACCTCTAGTTCTTGGGTGTCAGGCACTTTTTTTCGTGAGTTATCTCCAAAAGGTCCTGTTACCGAATCAATCCCTCGCTCCTCGCCTTCTTCACCCATTCCGGATACTCCTCCATCAGTAAGTCATAAAGCTCTTCTTCCGCTATCGCCTTCGGGTCTTCGACGCTGAAGAAGTCGGCATTGTCGAGGTAGCGTCCGTCCATGTTATCCAGTTTTTCGAGGAAGGTGAAATCTGATTGGAACATGGCCTTGAAGAATCCGCGCCTGCCTTTCTTTTTGCTTGCGTCCCGGTTGGATTTGCCGATGGCCATGAATTGCCAGAAGATCGGATCGTAGGAAGAGTTCTGGATATGATTCCGCGTTTCACGTTCATCAAACGTGGCGCCATCGGTTACAAACATGACGTATACCGGCATATTACGGGCTTCCGGACTGGAGCGTTTTCCCGCAGATCCGAAATAATGCTGGCGAATTTCTTTCATTACTTTCCCGTAATAAGTACCGCCTTCTAGCGGATAAGCCTGGTTCAGCCTTTTTACAAAGCCATCAAAATTATCAATGGTCAGCTCATCGGCATGATGGGCATTTTGGCCGAACAGGAAGATATCAATCGAGCCATCGTCATCAAACCTTGTGCCAAGTGCCAAAATCCGCTCGGCAAATTCCTGGATCTTCCCTGAACGGTACAGGCCTGCCATGGAGCCGGAAATATCGAGGCATAATGCCACCTTGGCGCTATGGTCCTGAAGGCCTGCCTTTTCAAGGGACACTTTCACTTTTTTTGAGAGATCGAGAATTTTTGGCGCCTTCTGTTCCATCTTTTTTTCCAGCATGACTTTCTTGCTGTTGGCCGGAGCAGGTTGGACTGGCGCTGTTTGCTGGACGTAACGCTGGGCTGGTGCTATTTCTGGCACAGGCTGCTTCGCCGGTCCGCTCTCGTCTTCGGCCACTTCTCCGCCAAAATGCTGAAGGAGTGCGGCCAGGCCTCCATCAAATCCTTTTCCCACCGAGGCAATCCGCCAAATGTCCTTCAAGTATAACTCGCCAATTATGATTGCTTTTTCATTTTGAAAATCGCTGCCTGTGAAGCTATACTGCAAAATGGGCTGCCCGTCCGCTTTCACAGTGAGGGTACCGGATGAAACCAACGACATGGTACCTTCTCCATCAATTGCTGCCGTAAACACTAGGTTCTTTACGGATGGATGCAGCTTGTCCAGATCGATTTCATATGTACCAGCTCCGCTGCTGTGGGCTTTCATGCTGATTTCCCCGCCAGGTGACTGAAGCTGATTATAAAAGATCATATATCTGTCATCCGAAAGCTTCTTATCTCCATCCAGGCCGAAACATGTAACATCAACCTCCATCCCGGACTGGACTTCCACCGCAACCTCAAATTGTTTAGAAGAACTAGAGTCATTAAGCTTTGCTCTCTCACCGCGCACTAATAGTCTCATAGAAAAACTCCTTTTAATCTCTTTTTCTGTATTTTACACATTGTGGCAATTCATTTCCAATGTGAGCCAGGGGGACAGGTCCCCTGGCTCTTTTTGAGAGTGGGCCAAGGGGTCTGTCCCCCTGGCCCACTTAAAAATAAAGGGGATTTCACCCAGCATCGAGAATAAATCAGGTTAAGCCTTATAAAGGGGGAATACACATGTATCAATATTTCAATGGATTGGTCATTAGGGAATGCACTGAGGGTGTTCCTGCTGATCAGGTTGAGGCTTTTCGAAGATGCCGGATGGGCAAGGAATACGCCATCCTGGCAGAAAGAGAAGTTTACTTTGATATTTCAAAACTCAACCTGGGCATTTACAGTTTGGGATCAAAATAGAATGATTGCAATGGTACGAGTGATTTCTGACCAGATTATGGCTGCAAATATAATGGATTTGGCTGTTCTATCAGAATATCGCGGAAGGGGCATAGGAAAAAAACTTGTTGAACTCTGTGTACAGAAGCTTCCCTATGGTGATTGGTTCGCACATACCTCAGCAAACAATTTCAAATTCTATGAGACCTGCGGTTTTGAAGTGAAAGATTTATCCCAGAATGGCACCTGTGCTTATTATGGATATATACAGGCGCGCAAAGATGGGCATAGGTAAGAACCAGGGGGACAGGTAACTTGGCTCTTTTTTAGACTGGACCAAGGGACCTGTCCCTGCGGCCTTCTTAAAGCAGGTGAGAATATGACATTTGGTAAATTGATTCATTTCCTGAAGGATGAAGCATATGGACATTTTGGGTGATAGGGATGAGGATTTGTCGGAACAAGAGAAGGATTATATTGAAAGAATTAAAGGGCAGAATCCGTATGGAATTATTGGGCTGATAATGGGAGGCGTTGCGTTTGCTATTGGACCTCAATACGGCTTTATTCCTGTTATAAATCTTATCTTTTGTTCCATAACCTTTTTTACTTTTGACAAAGACAAAGAAGATAACCGCTGGACGTTTTATTTGGGAATCATTCTATCTATATTTGGACTGTACATGTTTGTTACAGGGCAAACTCATGAGTTGATATTTTAAGCCATTTCGGGCCAGGGGGACAGATCCCTCGGCTTTTTTTAAAGATGGGCCAAGGGGTCTGTCCCCCTGGCTCTTTGGAACTTATTGTGTCTCAACTCGTATACTTTAAAAGGAGAGGAGGAATTCACTATGAAGAAAGTGTTTGATTTTAATTATGAGGGACATCATATTCAAGTGGTTAATTCCTGGTTTTTTGGTGAGAAGTTATATGTTGATGGTAAATTGCAGGATGAGAATTTAGGGGTCGCAATTAGAGCAACTCTGGAAGGTGTACTTAAAAGCAATGATAATTTAACCAAAAACATAAAGGTGACCCTTGGCGGTATCTTTACAGTAAACTGCAAGGTCTTTATTGATAATAGTTTGGTTTTTAGTAACAGATAACGGGCAGTGCAGGGGTAAGTCCAATTTATGCCTGATTCTATTATTAAATTAAAGGGTCAGCCCTCTGCGATGATAAAATGGGTGATTATATCTTAGAACAGCTGCTGATCCACGTTATACAAGAATAGGGCTGGTAACCTTTAAAAAGATTGAGGTGAACAATATGGACATACTTATTCGAAATGCCAATCAAAGTGATTATGAGTCATTGCTGCCTTTATTTAGGCAGGTTCATGAATTCCATGTTGATGTAAGACCGGATTTGTACAAAGAAAATTCCACTCCAGTCGAAAGGGCGTTTTTTGAAAGCCAATTAACTGATGGAGAACACCATATTTTTGTGGCCGCTTTTTCTAAGGATATAGTCGGCGTGACAGTGGCAAAGGAAGAAGAAGTAATTGAAAATACTTTTGTAAAGGCGAGGAAGATATTATATATAAAGAGTTTATGTGTGGCTGAAGCACATAGAAAGAAAGGTATCGGAAAAAAACTTACTGAATACGTTTTTGATTTTGGAAGAAGCCTTCAAGTTGATAGTATTGAATTGGGAGTATCTGAGGAAAACGCTCCTGCCATTGAATTTTACAGGTCAATCGGGATGACGACGAAGAGCAGGAGAATGGAGTTTATATTGTAATAGCGGCTGGGTAAGAACCAGGAAGACAGATCACACGGCTCATTTTGAAGCTGGGCCAAGGGGCCTGTCCCCGAGTATCTGCGTTCCCAAACAAAATGAAGGGGGAGAGTTTTAATAGAAATTATACCTTTACTTATCGGGATAGCTTTTTATTTTATCCCAAGCATCATAGCCAAGAGAAAAAATAAGTCTAACAGAGTAGCAATATACTTTATAAATTTATTCTTAGGGTGGAGTGTGATAGGTTGGTTTGCAGCTTTATTTTTAGCTGTCAGGAAGGATCAGCGGGATCACGTTTTGGGAAGATAGGACGAAGAGCCAGGGGGACAGACCCCTTGGCTCTTTTTGAGACTGGGCCAAGGGGTCTGTCCCCCCGGCCCTTTTAGCCAACCATGCCTACAATTAATAAGATATAAATAAACAGCAGTAAGAATGGAGTAAGCGCAAAGAACCAGACCCAAAATGCTTTCCAATTCTTCATTCTTTCAGAAACCCAATCAATGAACCATATACTAAGAATAGCGATCAGTGGACCGCGGAATAGCAAGATTAAAAGAATGCCTGCTATAATCAAGACAATCTTGTACTTTTCCCAATTATTAAGTATTTTCTGCCGTAGCTGGTACTTGTTCCAGAGAAACTGCTTAAGGGAAACAAGGACTATGTAAATTAAAACAAGGATGATATAGGCAGCCAGCAGCAGCAGGCTAAATGTTATGGCTCCTTTTTCATCTGAGTCTGTGGACATAACAGTTAAGAATAGGACCAAAAAGATGGTAAGTGGCAAAGAAATGAAAAACAGTATGCCTGTTGCTGAGATTATTCTCCCAATCAGCGATTTAATATTAGATTCCTCCCCGCTCTCAATCTATCTTTTATTTTAATCAATTGGAGTCTCGTAATCACCAATTTTTTACAGAAAAAGAGCTAAGGGGCCAGACCCCCTGGCTCTTTTTGAGACTGGGCCAAGGGGTCTGACCCCCCGGCCCCACATCTTCAAAACTTCATCTGATACCTCTTAAGCTCCCAGTCGTGCACTGTGTTCCGGTATTCCTTCCACTCAGCTCTTTTTAGAGAAATGAACTTCCTGAAAATGTGATCGCCGAGAATTTTTCTTGCGAGAGGGCTGTCTGCCAATAAATCGAGTGCTGTTTCCAGATTGTCCGGTAAGTGGCTGATCCGGAGTAATTCTCTTTTGGATTCGGGCATGCTGTATATGTCTTCATTAATGGGATCGGCAGGCCTTTGCTTTAATCGGATTCCTTCCAGCCCTGCTTCTGCAATCACCGAAAAAGCCAGGTAAGGGTTTGCACATGGATCGGGATGGCGTGCTTCCACTCTGGTTGCGGCTCCCCGTGATGAGGGAATTCTGATCAGGGTCGACCGGTTGCATGTGGACCAGGCCATATAGCAAGGCGCTTCAAACCCCGGGACAAGCCTCTTATAGGAATTGACTGTTGGATTGGTGATGGCTGTAAGAGTCGCAATGTTTTTCATCAGGCCGTTTATGAAATAATAAGTATCTTCCGAGAGTCCGTTTGGATCATTTTCGTTAAAAAATACATTCTGCCCGTCTTTAAACATTGAAATATTCACATGCATGCCGGAACCGTTCAATCCCTGGACTGGCTTCGGCATGAAGGAGGCGTGCAGGTTGAAGTTTTTGGCGATATTTTTCACGATCCATTTATATGTGGTGGCATTGTCGGCTGATGCCAGGGCATCCATGAACTTAAAGTTAATTTCATGCTGGCCCATTGCGACCTCATGGTGGGAGGCCTCAATCTTGAATCCCATGGCCTTTAAGGTCCGGTAGATTTCCAGGCGGACTTTTTCACCCAGGTCATGGGCCGGTTCGAAATATCCTCCGCTATCCTGAGGAACTGTCGTAGGATTGCCACTCTCATCCATCCCAAATAAAAAGAATTCCAGTTCCGGACCGATGCTGATTGAATAATCATAGCTTGCCGCTTTCTCGACCGTCCTCTTCAGTACATTGCGGGGGTCACCCTCGAATGGGGTGCCATCAGGATTGGCCACGCTGCACAAAAGCCTGGCTTCACTATATCCTTCTTCTATCGACCATGGAATGACGGAAAAAGTGTTTATGTCCGGCTTAAGGTATAAGTCTGATTGGTTGATAGGGCTGAAACCTTGTATGGAGGAGCCATCGAACATGATTTTCCCCTCTAAGGCATCGTCCAGCTGATCAAAGGTAATGGTCACATGCTTAAGGACTCCTTCTAAATCAACAAATTGAAGATGAAGAAGTTCTATATGATATTTTTTCTGGGCTTCTTTTATTTTAATATAATTTTTGTTTTGCTCTGATACCTGAGTCATCGGCACGATCCCCTTTTACTAAAATTAAAAAAGCTGCGGAGAGTATTCTCCGCAGCTTAGGCACAGGTAAACAAACGTTTGCTTGTATGGCAACGATCACTCTCTTAAACAACGCTTACGGAGTTAGCTGTCGGATTAGGAAGGTAAGAGTCTCCCTGCCATTCATGGCTTCACCCCAAGACTGCAGCATGCAGTCAAAAGTTGGTTCCCCCGCTCAATAAGATTCAGCGTTTCAGTGCCATTTAATTGTAATCAGGCTGGATGGATATCGCTCCTCTCTCCTGCAACGCTTACGAAGTTAGCTGACGGGTTCGGAAGGCAGAAGTCCCCCGGCCTTTCGGCTTCACCCCATAATTATTCTGGAATAATCAGTTGGGTCCTCCGTTCTGTATGGATTCAGCGGATCAGGTCAGAATTAGGATTTATGATAATCTCCACTCGCATAAAGGAAAAACCCGGAAAATAAGAAATTAGGATTGAATTTCTTTAGAAAAATCCACTTTTCTCGAAAATGCTCTCTTTTTTAAAGAAATACAACTTTTTTACTCAAGGCATTTTTCCAGGTTTCTATCGAGCACAAACACTTCCATGCGTTCTCCCATTTTGGTGCTGATGTCACTGTGGCTTGAAAGGACTTTGCATTTGGTATGTTTTTCGACTATCTCCTCAATGTTCGTGCTGTACATTTCTCTTAGAACCTGCCGCATCTTTTTGACAAGCTGCCTGCCGGTTTCATGTTCAACCAGGTGCTTTTCTTCCACAGTCAGGACACCTTTGAATCTGGCAATGACCATATCCTCCACAATATATGTCCTGGTCTCCTGCGGCCCGCGGCCGATCAGCTCCCTTTGCAGCTTGATGAATGCTTCACTTAATTCAGCCTCTAATCGTCGTTTAGAAGATTGCAATTCCAGTTCCTCCCTGAGATTTTCAAAGTTATAGCGAATTTCAAGGTTTATGTTAGTGAGAGGCACTGCTAAAGTCAATAAAAATATGAATTTCAAAAAACATCGAAAAACAGCTAATTAGTCAGCATTTAAGAGAAAAACTAAAGAAAAATCCTCAATATCAAAAAAAACAGCCAAATATGGCATTTTTTTAAGATTTACATTTTCCTTGAGCAGGAGTACGATTGCTTTCGTAAACAGCAATCAAACAACTCAATATTCGGCCTAGTCTCGGAAACGAGAACGGAGGAACCAATCAACAGGGGTTAATTCTGCTATTGCAGAAGGGATGAGATTCAAACTCTTTCGCCATCCTACCCGTCAGCTAACTTCGTCGGCTAAAGCGAAGGAGGTCATAGAGACCGCCTTTTCAGGGGGCCCTTTTTGTTGTGTCAAACAACGGACAGGGCAGCTTGAGTGATAAGAAGGTCTTTTTATTATGCCTATCTTGAAAAAGTGAACATGGAAGACAGAACACATAGAGGGCTGATGCCAGCCGGCTGGGTGTTAAGTAGACCAATGGGTGCTTTTTCTCCAAATGAACAAGAGATTTTTCTATGCAGTTTTTTGCATCTGGACAAAGATGCGGATGATCTGTGCTCTTGGATTCATATTGGGGGAGAAGTAATCATTGGTCTCTTTTTGTATTCAGAATATGGTTTTTATTTCCAGTATTTCAGCTGAGAACAAACGCTTTCACAACTTTTCAGGCATGATAATGCTTTTTGATGATCTCTGAGCAACGAGTAAATCAGGGCTTTAAAAAAGAAGGGAGGTAACTGTGTTGACACTGCCTCAAACAGAGGATGCCATACTTGTCTGCATTCCAAATGAAGAAGTGCTCCTGCGGGTACAAAGCCATTTGAGCGATTCGCATTCATGCTGCCTTGTTTCATCTGATCCTCAAGTGATCAGAGCTTTAAAAAGCAGGGGCCATCAGCGTGTGGTGGAGTTCGGCCTCAAAGATGAGTACTTGATTCTCCAGGGACGGTTCATGAAGGTGATTGTCTTTGAAAGTGAGATTGCAGAAACATGCACCCTGCTGAAGGTCATCAGGAACAGCACTTGTGCACCTATCATTGTCGCTGCCACGGTTCATGGCTATCCAATGCGCCTTTATTGCACATATGGAGCAAAATATGTGGTGTATTCCAAAAGCAGCAATATTTCATGTCTATTAAGTTAGAAATCAGGAGGTTATCAAAATGTCGGACATTATCATGGTCAGCCTTTTCATCATCCTGCCGGCTTTAATGCTCGGACTTGCCAGTTGGTCCGCTGAAGCCGTAGAGCAAGGAAGTGAAAATAAATAATGGTTCTGCTGCTTGGCATTACGGCGTTTACTACATTGTACTTATTCTATGTATTACTTAATCCGGAGAAATTTTAACTACTTGGGGGTAAAAAAAGGTGATTACGACGATTCTTTCAATCATTGTCACTATGGCGGCGGTGATTCTGATAGCAAAGCCTGCCGGCATCTATCTGGCAAAGGCTTTTGATTATAGCCAAACAGGGCTGGATAAAGTGTTCGGCCCGATCGAAAACATTCTCTTTAAAATCAGCGGTATCAAAAAGATAAACCAAACATGGAAGCAGTATGCCATGACGCTTGTTTTAGCCAATGGATTTATGATTCTCCTAGTCTATATGGTTTTCCGGCTGCAGGGCATCCTGCCTTTGAATCCGAGCGGGAATCCTGGCATGGATCCAACCTTGGCCTTTAACACAGCCATCAGCTTTATGACCAACACCAATCTGCAGCATTACAGCGGTGAGTCGGGCCTTTCCTATCTCGGGCAGATGATTGGAATTCTGTTTATGATGTTTGCGGCGCCGGGAACGGCTTTGGCAGCTGCCATCGCATTTGTCAGGGCGCTGTCTGGAAAAGAAATTGGAAACTTCCTTGTTGATTTATTCAGAGCGATTACGCGTGTTTTGATGCCAATCGCCATTGTGTCAGGATTAATTCTGGTCGCATTGGGGGTTCCGCAGACATTGGAGCCTACTGTAACAGTCAATACGATCGAGGGGACTGCCCAGGAGATCGCGCGCGGACCTGTCGGGACATTTTTATCCATCAAAGAACTTGGCAATAATGGCGGCGGTTTTTTTGGAGTCAATTCAGCTCATCCGTTTGAAAATCCGAATGCTATCAGCAACATCATTCAAATATTGCTGATGTTCCTATTGCCGACTGCTTTGCCGTTTGCATATGGAAAAATGCTCGGAAATGCCAAACAGGGACGTGTCTTGTTTGTATCAATGCTGATGGTCTTCACTGTATTCCTTGGCACTGCCCTGTTCTATGAATATCAAGGCAATCCTGCATTGAATGCACTGGGAATTAATACAGATCAAGGCAGCATGGAAGGGAAGGAAGTCCGGTTCGGCACAGGCCAATCCATCTTCTATGCGCTTGTCACAACAGCCTCTGAAACAGGTGCCGTCAACACGATGCATGATACGCTGACACCTATAGGCGGAATGCTGGCCCTTTCCAACATGCTCTTAAATACAGTATTCGGCGGGGTTGGAGCAGGATTCATCAATGTAATCATGTATGCCATGATTGCCGTATTCCTCTCAGGGCTGATGGTGGGCCGTACACCTGAATTCCTGGGCAAGAAAATAGAAGGGCGGGAAATGAAGCTCATCGCCTTAACAATGCTTATGCATCCTCTTTTGATACTGGGTGCATCTGCAATTGCCTTGTATACGCCGCTTGGTGCCGGAGCCATCTCAAACAGCGGCTTCCATGGAATCTCACAGGTTGTGTATGAATATACCTCTTCCGCTGCCAATAACGGATCCGGTTTTGAAGGGCTTGGGGATGCAACACCATTTTGGAATATTTCAACAGGCATCGTCATGTATGCAGGAAGATTCTTTGGGCTTGTCACCATGCTGGCTGTCGCTGGTTCACTATCATCGAAGAAGATTGTTCCCGAGACAATCGGGACTTTCCGCACAGATACCCCTCTTTTCGGAGTGATTCTGGTCGGTACTTTCTTTATTGTAGGTGCACTGACATTCTTCCCGGCACTTGTATTGGGGCCAGTCGCAGAATATCTGACATTGTAGGTGGGAGTGAATAATCATGGCTAATCATGTGTTAAAAGAAGCAAATCAAGCTGCAGGGCTGCATGGCAAAGAGGACAAAAAATCTTTTCAGCCCCATGTTCCCCAGCAGCCTAACCATAAAGACAATAAGGATGAAAATAAAATGATGGATAAAGCGATGGTGGTTCAGGCGCTTAAGGAGTCTTTTACGAAGCTTGACCCGAGAAAAATGGTGAAGAATCCGATTATGTTCGTGGTGGAGATCGGTTTCATCATTACACTGATCTTATGCTTTACGCCTGATGCCTTTGGCAGAAGCGAGGTTGAACCGTGGTTCAATATCACCGTGGCCCTGATCCTGCTGTTTACTGTATTATCTGCAAATTTTGCTGAAGCACTGGCAGAAGGACGCGGAAAAGCGCAGGCTGATTCTTTGAAAAAATCGAAACAGGAAATTACAGCAAACCTTTTGCAAGCCAATGGAAAAACAGTAAAAACGGCTTCAACATCTCTCAAGAAAGGCGACATAGTCGTGGTTTCACAGGGTGAAATGATTCCCGGCGACGGTGAGGTCATCGAAGGCCTGGCGTCTGTGGATGAATCAGCCATCACGGGTGAATCGGCTCCTGTCATCAAGGAAGCTGGCGGTGATTTCAATTCTGTTACGGGCGGAACAAGGGTGGTCAGTGACCAGATTATAGTGAAAATCACCAGCAATCCTGGCGAGTCTTTCTTAGATCGGATGATTTCATTAGTAGAAGGAGCAGAACGCCAGAAAACGCCTAACGAAATTGCTTTGAACACTGTGCTCACAAGCTTGACGTTAACTTTCATGATCGTGGTTGTCACACTTCCATTTTTCACGAATTACCTTGGGTTCTCGCTTGCAATACCTGTACTGATTTCACTGCTTGTCTGCCTGATCCCGACGACGATCGGGGGACTGCTGTCGGCAATCGGCATTGCGGGGATGGACCGTGTTACCCAGTTCAATGTTCTTGCCATGTCAGGGAAAGCAGTAGAAGCTGCAGGGGACATCAATACAATTATTCTGGATAAGACAGGTACGATTACATTTGGGAACCGGATGGCGAGCAATTTCATCCCAGTGGGAGATGCTTCTTTAGAAGAGCTCCACTACTGGACAGGGATCAGCTCCCTGCATGATGAAACACCTGAAGGGCGCTCCACCATAGAATTGCTGAAGGAAAAAGGCAGCAGACTCGATGGTTCGGTGGCTGCAGAAGGCCAGGTCATTGAGTTCAGGGCAGAGACCAGAATGAGCGGGATCGATCTGAAGGATGGCCGCCAGGTGAGGAAAGGGGCAGTCGATTCAGTCAAAAGCTGGGTAAGGGCCCAGGGAGGAAAGATTCCGGCTGATCTGGATGAAGAAGCAAAGGAAATTGCCCGTGAAGGCGGTACACCTTTGGCCGTTGCGATGGAAGGAAAAATCTTTGGCCTGATTTATCTGAAGGACACAGTGAAGCCTGGAATGAAAGAACGCTTTGACCAGCTACGGAAAATGGGCATTAAAACAATCATGGCAACTGGCGATAATCCTCTGACCGCTGCCACCATAGCGAAGGAAGCGGGTGTGGATGAGTTCATCGCTGAGTGTAAACCGGAAGATAAGATTGAAGTGATCAAGTATGAGCAATCCCAAGGGAAGCTAGTGGCCATGACAGGCGACGGCACCAATGATGCACCTGCGCTGGCCCAGGCAGATGTGGGCCTTGCGATGAACAGCGGTACAACAGCAGCCAAAGAAGCCGCCAATATGGTGGATCTCGATTCCAATCCAACCAAGATCATTGAAGTGGTTTCCATAGGAAAGCAATTGCTTATGACCCGCGGAGCACTGACGACGTTCAGTATCGCCAATGATATCGCGAAATATTTTGCCATCATCCCGGCCATGTTCATGCTGGCCATTCCCGAGATGTCTGCTTTGAACATCATGGGGCTGTCAACGCCATTGTCTGCCATCCTTTCGGCCTTGATCTTCAATGCAGTCATCATTCCATTGCTGATCCCGCTTGCTATGAAAGGGGTCGCATACAAACCGATGAGCTCCAACAGCTTATTGAAACGAAACTTAACCATATATGGACTGGGCGGTGTCCTTGTACCGTTCATCGGAATCAAGCTAATAGATATGCTCGTCTCAATTTTTATCTAAATTTTATATGAAAGAAGGAAGCTACTGATGGAAAACAAACAAAAGATTGCGGGTCCAATCATCAGGTCCAGCTTTACCATCATGATCCTCGCCGGCCTGATATATCCTATTGCGACAACTGGAATGGCACAGGCCATCATGCCGGATCAAGCAGATGGAAGCTTGATTTATAACGAACAGAATGAAGTGGTTGGATCTGAATTGATTGGACAAAATTTTACAAATCCGAAATACTTCCATGGAAGGGTTTCAGCTATTGAATATAACGGGGCAGGATCCGGTTCCAATAACTATGCCCCTTCCAATGGAGATCTGCTCCAGCGGGTGGAAGAGTCAATAGATTCCTGGAAAACAGCTAATCCTGATACGCCAATCAGTGAGGTGCCGGTCGATCTGGTTACTGACTCAGGTTCAGGGCTGGATCCCCATATCTCAGTAGAGGGAGCGCTGGCCCAGGTTAACAGAATCATAGATGAAACGGGGCTATCGGAAGACCAATTAACAAAGCTGATCCAAGAAAACACCCAAGGCAAAGAGCTGGGCATGTTTGGTGAAGAACGTGTTAATGTTCTGATGCTTAATCTTGGCTTGGATAAATTATTGCAGTAGTGAAAAAGCTCCCTAATCATATTGGTTAGGGTGCCTTTTGCGTATGCGGATCTTGAATCGAGGTGACGGGAATGAAACAAAATCATCTTTATTTTAGAAGAAGAACACCTGAAGAGATTCTTCATGAAATCACTGAATCCAGCCGCGGAAAACTTAAATTATATGTAGGGGCAGCCCCTGGAGTCGGCAAATCTTATAAAATGCTGCAAGATGCTTCAGATTTGAAGAAAGAGGGCAAAGATGTGGTCATTGGCTTCATAGAGACCCATGGCCGTATAGAGACGGAGGAGCAAATCAAAGACCTTGAACAGGTTCCTATAAAATTTATTCCCTATAAGGGGAAGAAGTTTTATGAACTGAATGTAGAGGCCATCATAGAACGGAAACCAGATCTTGTCATTGTCGATGAGCTGGCTCATGCTAACATCCCCGGATCTGAAAATCCAAAAAGGTATATGGATGTTTCCCTTATCCTCGATGCCGGGATTGATGTTTTTTCTGCCGTGAATATTCAGCATCTCGAGAGCGTCAATGATATCGTCCAGCAAATTACAGGGGTTAAGGTAAGAGAGCGGGTCCCGGACACCTTTGTGCAAAAGGCCTATGAAATTCAGCTGATTG
This sequence comes from Bacillus sp. UMB0728, assembly GCF_002858875.1. Taxonomy (NCBI): domain Bacteria; kingdom Bacillati; phylum Bacillota; class Bacilli; order Caryophanales; family Bacillaceae; genus Bacillus; species Bacillus sp. UMB0728. The sequence goes on from NZ_PKLA01000002.1 coordinate 149,944, forward strand.
ATATCCCGCCGGAAACATTGCGGAAGAGACTCTCGGACGGAAAGATTTATGCACCAGAGAAAATCGAACAAAGCCTGTCCCATTTCTTTACGATTAATAATCTATCAGCCCTGCGTGAATTGTCTCTAAGGGAGATTGCCAACGATGTTGATGAAAGGATCGAGCAGATCAGCGGCAGCCTCGAAAACGGCCCTATCGGTGTGAACGAGAAAATACTTGTCTGCGTCCAATACGGCCCCACTGCCGAAAAATTAATAAGGCGGGGCTGGCGGATGGCCCATAGGATGAAAGCTGAACTATACATCCTGAATGTAACCGCAGAAAAACGCAGTGATAGCAGTCCGGTTAATGAGCAGAAAATAAAAGAATGGCAAATGCTCGCAGAACAGTTTAACGCGACAATAATATTAGAAGAGAAACGCAGCAGAAAACCTGCAGCTGTCATCATTGAAGTAGCAAAAAAACTGAATGTCACCCAAATACTCTTAGGCCAGTCAGCCAGGACCCGATGGGAGGAAATCAAAAAAGGATCCATCGTCAACATGATCATGAGAGAAACATCCAACATAGACATCCATATCGTGGCGGATGGGAGATAGGGGCCGGGGGTGGGCTGGGCTGCCGGGTGGGCCCACTGCCTCCTTGGGCCAAGGGGACAGGTCCCTTGGCTCACTTTTAAGGCTGAGCCACTGACCTGTCCCCCCGGCCTCTTGGGTCACCCACCAAGTCTGAAACTTTCATTTTATTAAAACGTATATAATAAGATATTTATTTATGGGAGGTGCTTTTTATGGTGTTTCGTTCAAAAATAGATGCTTTTTTTACTAGTTTAATTCTGGCTGCGCTCGTGATTGCTTTTGGCTCATTCTTCCCATTATTCATTGAAGGCGGCACTCAATTGCCAGCGGTTCTGATACTTGCTTCAACATTCCTGATAGTGACGGGTTTTATTTTATGGACTGCTTTTTCGGTTAAATATATTTTCTATAAAGATTATTTATTTATAAAAGGCGGGCCGTTTAGAAGCAGGATTTCTTACGAAAATATAATAAAGGTATCTCCTGCAAATGATATTTTTACTGGATACAGAATACTGTCATCGAGGGATGCCCTTGAAATTTTCAACAAAACAACAGCCTTCGGAAGTATAAAAATTTCTCCAAAAGAGAAAAGGGAGTTTATTGCTGAGTTAAAAAAGCGATGTCCCGGCATCACCATACAAGATTGAAGGAGCCAGGGGGACAGGACCCTTGGCTCACTTTTTGAAGTAGGGCCAGGGGACCTGACCCCTTGGCACTTTCCCCATACCCCAACGTTAGGAAGGTGCATAGTGAATTATTATAGAGTGACAAAATATGATCCTCAAAAAAGGGATGCATACGGCAATTATCTCGATGACAGCGAATGGACTAGTTTTTCAGAGGTAGGCACCAAGGTCGGTGAAGAGGAATACTTGCGTACTGAAACAAACTACATTCAAGCCATCACTGCTTTTATGGATGAGGCGGGAGTGGACAGACTTTATGTTAATGCTCTTGAGATGTGGACGGAAGCGGCAGCGGTCCAGGAGAAACTGCTTTTCCTCTCAGATATCTGGATAGGGAAAGCCGTCCGGAAAGAAGAAATCACGGAAATGGCGAGGTTAACCTTGAGGGAAGCTGTCTGGTGTAAATTAAGCTTCAGAAAAGAGTTTTTTGTTCATTTTGGTTATGACTATTATATGTTTATTGGTACGAATAAGGATTGCCCCCAAGCCCGGAGGAATGTCCTGGAGGCGGGGCTGTTTGTTGAGGAGTTTCGATCTCCGTATTTAGCTTGAAGAGTAATTTTATAAAAAGGGGCCTGGTCCCTCTTTGAAGTATGAGGGGCCAGGCGCCTTTTTTGTAAACAAAAGTTGATATTGAATTTATATTAGAAATTTATAATGGGGAGCAAATAATAAAAAGGAGGCTATGTAATGAAAAGATGGCTGACCCCTATTACAGACTGGGTATCAACAAAACGGGGGATGTGGATCACAATCATAGTCTGGCTGGTACTGATGATAGCTTTAAGTGCCGGGCCAAAGCTTGGTGACTATAAAGTGAGTAATTTCCAATCACTCCCTGATGAGGCGGCATCGATAATTGCTGAGAATAAGATAGAGGAGTTATTTCCAAATGAGCAGGGAACCCCTGGAATCCTTGTTTTTCATAATAAATCCGGTGATATTCAATTAGATGAAGTCAATGAGATTGTGAAAGGAATTCTTGCAGAAGATATTAAAGGGATTGATCGAATCGTTGATATCAGCAAGCTTCCTCCCCAGGCAATGGAAGGGTTCATTTCCGTAGATGAATCAACGGTAATTGTCCCGGTGGAATTGGAAAAAGGTCTTGGAAGCAAGGATTATTCAGAAATTAACGATAGAGCATCAAAAATCGGCAATGAAATTGCGGATACATTAGAAAGCACAAAATTCTATATTACAGGGCCAGCGGGAATTGCAGGAGATGCGACGAAGCTGTTTGAACAGGCAGATGTCGTGTTGCTGCTAGCAACGATTGTGATTGTATTGGTGCTGCTGGTTGTCATTTATCGTTCGCCGCTGCTTGCGTTCATCCCGCTTCTGGCTACGATCATCGTCTACCAGGTGGTAAATCAGAGTGTTGCACTGATGGGGGCTGCCGGGCTGGAAATCAATAACTCGACGACTTCCATTATGAGCATCCTGCTCTTCGCGGCTGTTATTGATTATTCTTTATTTGTGTTTTCCCGTTATCGTGAAGGGCTTAATGAAGTGGAGAGTAAATATACGGCGATGAAAAATGCCATGCGCGCTACGGGTGAGCCAGTCTTTTTCGCGGGCGGTACAGTGATGGCCGCCATGCTGGTCTTATTTTTCGCTAATTTCCGTGATTATCAGAACTTTGCCCCGGTATTCGGGCTGGCCCTGTTCTTTATTATGCTTGCTTCCATTACGCTTGTACCTGCGTTATTTACCCTATTTGGACGTAAGGCGTTTTGGCCGAAGGTGCCGAAATATGGGGATAAAGAGGGTCTGAAACACACGTTTTGGAAATCGATTGCAAGGCTGGTGGTCAGAAAACCATGGATTAGCGGCGGTTTGACAGGGATTTTCCTGGTTGTGACAGCAATCAATGTGATGAACATTGAGTTTGAATTCGATACAGTGAAGAAGTTCCCTGAAGATTTGCCGTCCCGAGCCGGATATGAAATTGTGGAGTCCCAGTTTGATAAGGGAGAGCTTGCTCCTTCTACTTTGCTCATTGAAAGCAGTGAGTCCCTGTCGAAGGAAAAGACGGACGAAATCAAAGCAGAATTGGAAAGTCTGGACGGCATCGCATCAGTCCGGAAGGATGGACAAACTGAGGATGGCAATGCTTTAAAGTTGAGTGTGGCTTTATCGATGAATCCCTATTCAAGAGAGGCAATTGATTTTATGGAGAATCTCCAGGAGTCATCACCAGAAATGCTCCGGAATCTTTCTATTGACGGGGAAGCGTATTATGGAGGAGTTACGGCAAAGCTGGTTGATGAGAGAAATGTAAATAATAAAGATATTGTGATGATCATGATCCTTGAAACGGTCTTAATTCTGGGTCTCCTAATAGCCCTTACCCGTTCTATTAAAATGCCTATTTATATGGTGGGGACTATCCTGCTGTCATATGTTTCTGCATTGGGTCTTGGAAGCTTCCTGGTAGATGTTCTGTTCGGTTTCGATGCGATAAGCACCCGCGTGCCTGTTTATGCCTTTATCTTCCTGGTGGCATTGGGAGTGGATTATAATATCATTCTTGTTTCCCGTTTTATGGAGGAAAGAAAGGCCCATGGTGTAAAAAAGGCCCTGGAAATTGCCATGACCAATACGGGCGGAGTGATTTCATCTGCTGGTATTATCCTGGCTGCCACCTTTGCGGCCCTGACCACGATGCCGATTGCTGATTTATTCGTATTTGGCTTTATGGTCGCAGTCGGTATCCTGATGGATACTTTCCTGGTTCGGGGAGTGCTGCTGCCAGCTTTGATATTAGCATTTGAGAAAGATCATCAGACCTCTCATAATAATCAATAGCACAATGGCGAAGGCAGTCCGCATTATTCGCCAATAGGAGGTCCGTTCATGAAAATCATGGTTGTAGATGATGATGTCCATATTCAAAAGCTTGTTTCCATCCATTTGAGCCGGAAAGGGTACCAGGTAGTCAAAGCGAATGATGGAGAAGAAGCTTTGAAGATATTAGAAGGGATGAACGTTGATTTAGCGGTGGTCGATGTGATGATGCCGGGAATGGACGGGTTCGAACTGACGAAGATTTTGTCAGAGGATTATGATATACCTGTGATTCTTTTGACGGCAAAGGGACAGCTGGATGATAAGGAGCGGGGCTTCTTGTCCGGATCAGAAGATTATATTGTTAAGCCCTTCGAGGTGAAGGAGCTGTTGTATCGTGTAGCTGTTGTCCTGCGGAGGATGGAGCGGGCAATGGAAACAGTGATCAAGGCGGGGAATATGGTGCTGGATCGCAAGAACTTTGAGGTGATGATCAATCAGGAGACGATTCTTTTTCCGCTGAAAGAATTTGAATTGCTGAGTATTCTTGCTTCCCGCATTCCAAAGATTGCCCCGCGGGCCTTATTGATTGAGCAGGTATGGGGAATTGATTATGAAGGAAGCGAACAAACACTGAATACCCATATCAACCGGATCCGGGATCGCCTCAGGAAACATGGGGCGACGGTTGAGATTCAAACCGTGAGAGGGATTGGCTATAAGCTGGAGGCTATCGGATGAGGACGCTGTACCGGAAGTTTGTCGCTGCTGCCCTCTCGATCCTGGCTATCAGTATTATCACCGGTTTCTTCCTGGCAAACTGGGTATACACGGCCACGACCAAGCAGAAGATCGACAGCCAGAATGTCGAGATTGCAGAGGAGATCGTCTCGAGCATCGAAGGAATGCCAGGCCACCAAACTGCCCTGATATCCTATTTGGAATCGGTAGGGAAGCTGGGATATCAAGTGCTCGTGTTGAATGAGGAAGGGGAAAAACAGTTTTTTGGAGAGGCGTTTTCGAAGACAGATCTTCCAGGGGAAGCCCGGAAAGTATTGGATAAAAAAGAGATTTATCACGGGATGAGTGACGATTCCAGCCAATCCTTTATGATGGGCCACTTTTCTAATGATGTAGGGAATACGGTCGGGGTGCCGTTTACTTCTGATGGCCAGCAGTTCGCATTGTTTATCCGCCCAAATAACAAACTGCTTTTCTCTGATATCCATATGATTCTTGCCTGGTTCATTCTGGCTGTTTCGGTCGTCAGCATCATCGGAATGATTTGGTTTGCCAAGCATCTGATCCAGCCGATTACACAGCTGACAGAGGCGGTCAAAGAGTTGACCCGTGAAAACTTCCATTATGACCTGACGATCAATCGCCGGGATGAAATTGGCCAGCTTGCACAAAGCTTCACCACCATGCAGAGGCAATTACAGCATAATGATGAAGCCCGGAAATCCTTCATCAGCAATGTATCCCATGATTTCCAGTCACCGCTTATGAATATTCAGGGATATGCCGAACTTTTGAAGTCAGATGTGAATGAGACTGAACGGGTACAGTATTTGGAGATCATCAATGATGAATCAAAGCGGCTTTCTCATTTGACCAAACAATTATTGATTATGACCTCTTTGGATCAAAACGCGTACCCTATGAAGGTATCAGAGGTGCGGGCAGATAAGCAGATTAAACAGGCAATCCGCAGGTATCAATGGCTGATAGAGGAAAAAGAAATAGAAGTCTCGTATAATCTCGAACATTGTGTATTCAAATATGATGCCGAGCTGATGACGAATGTATGGGATAATCTCATGACCAATGCCATCAAGTACAGCAGTCCGGGAGACAGCATGTGGATTGGTTTGGAGAAAAGAGAAACAGACCTTGTGATTACATTTAAAGACACGGGGGCAGGGATGTCGGAGAAAGAGATGGATCAGATCTTTGACCGTTTTTATCGTGTTGATTCAGCGAGGAAGAAAGGAGGGACCGGCCTCGGTCTCTCGATCGTCAAGCAGATCATCGACCTGCATGATGGGAAAATCAGTGTTGCGAGCAAGCCTGGTGAGGGGACGGTTTTCACAATCACCCTTCCAGTTATATAAAAAAGCATAGTGGGGGAGAGGAAAATGGAACAAATCTGGAGTCTGCGGTTAATTCGATTTGCTGCCATCTTTGGCGTCATTGGCACTTATTTGGGGTCTCATATGGCAGGTCAGATGGATTATGCCCTCAGGCCGGTCCATGCGCACATTCTGCTGGTCGGCTGGCTTTCCGTATTCGCATGGGGAATATTCTATAAAGCTTATAAGATTAAATATAAAAAGCTGGTAGCCATCCATAGTATGCTGGGAATGGCGGGAGCATTGGGATTGACCGCAGGCATGTGGATGTACAACTTAAATCCCTTTCAGCTGAATGAAACATTTGTCATGGTCTTTTTCATCGTGGGCGGCACACTGCTCCTGCTGGCATTTTTATTATTTGTCGTTATTACCTTTATGGTGGAGAACCACGGGGACAGACCCCATGGCTCTTTTTGAAGCTTGGCCACGGGACTGTCCCCGTGGCCTTTGTTTTAATCGTAAATAACAGCTTTTCCTTGTTCACGCAGCTTTTTTAAAGAGGCTAGCATATGATTTATTTCTTCGTCGGAATGTCTTTCCCATGTGCTTAGTTCTGCTGTTATTTTCAAAGGGGATTTAGACCTGTAAGAGCGAGTCGGATTGCCGGGAAATCTTTTGTCAGTTAAGTTTGGATCATTTTCAAACTCACCTAATGGTTCTACAATATAAATTCTTTCTTTTGAAGAGGATGCTGCTAATTCAGCGCCCCATTTGGCAGCATCCAATGTTGCAGTAAAGTATATATAATTTGATTTTTTATCCTGGTAATTTGATATGTGCTGCGGTTCTAATAAATCTCCAATTTTTAAGGCTGCTTTCGTGCCATGAAAAAAAGGTCCGTGATCTAAGACAGCTTTTTTGTCACTCATACGGATACACCTCTTATTTTAGATTTGTGATAACAGTATATTACTTGAACACCAAAATAAGAAGAGCCAGGGGGACAGGTCCCTTGGCTCTTTTTGAGGATGGGCCAAGGGACCTGTCCCCTTGGCTCCACCGCGGCCTTTCCTTTATGCTATAGTATTCTGGTATTCTAAAGGAACGGAGTGATCGTATGAATTCGACAGCAAAAGAAATTATCTTGATTATTATCGGATCCCTGTTCTTTGCACTTGGGGTGAATCTGTTCGCAATCCCAAATGAGCTGGGCGAGGGCGGCGTGACGGGGATCTCCATGACCCTCTTTTATGTATTGGACTGGTCCCCGGGCTACACGAACTTTGTGATGAACGGGATTCTGCTTGCCATCGGCTATAAAGTGCTTAATAAGCGGGTGACGTGGTACACCTTGCTTGCCATCTTCTTTACATCTGTATTCCTGCACTTCACAGAAGATATGGGGCGCTCGCTGGATATCATGCTGGGTACGGTATTCGCTGGTGTATTCATTGGCATCGGCCTTGGAATCGTGCTCCGATCCGGCGGTACGACGGGCGGGTCGACCATTGTTGCCCGCATGCTCAACCAGCGATTCGGCTGGGCCGTGAGCACGACCATGTTCGTGTTCGACATTCTCGTTGTTCTCGGATCGGCCTTTGTCATTGGGATTGAAAATACCATGTACACCGGGATCTCCATCTACATCAGCACCAAAATTCTTGATTATCTAATCGACGGCTTTGACACCCGGAAAGCCGTCACCATCATCTCCCCCTATACTGAGAGCATTGCTGAAAGAGTCAGCGCCGAAATGGACCGGGGAGCCACCATCATTAATGCACGGGGCCACTACTCCAAAGAATCCAAGGACATACTCTACGTGGTCATAAACAAGCAGGAGCTCTTCCTTCTCAAGAAGATGATCCAGCAGATCGATGAAAAAGCCTTCGTCGTGGTGCATGATGTGCGGGATGTGTTCGGTGAAGGATTTACATTTCCTAAAACATGAGCCAAGGGGACAGGTCCCTTGGCTCTTTTTTCATTTGAGCCGCGGGACCTGTCCCTGTGGCCCTGTTGTTTCCGTGAGGATGAATTTAAGGTCAATCAGATTGAACTGAATTTAGGTCCATATTATTCGGCATACAATGAGGTGCTAATCCGGCATACTAAACCATCTGGCGACTTATCGGTTATGTATCAAGCGATAAACATATACACAGAAATGCTGAACGTGACAATGCAGTAGTAAAGTATTTTATAAACATAAAGATCTATCAACAAAAGAATTGCTAATAAGGCTGGTTGAACTTTTCCCAACCGCAGGCTACGGAGATTTACAATCTATAGAGTTAATAAAAAACCAAGGGGACAGGTCCCTTGGCCCTTTGTGAAGCTGGGCCATGGGACCTGTCCCCCTGGCTCATTCAACAATGCTTTTTTCAATGATAAGATACGTACTATCTGCTATCTGCTGATAAGTAGTGTCATTCGGATGGAAGACATCGCTGGACAGGTCGCGTTTGGCATCAATGACGAGATTGAAGGTATCGACGACTTGAATGCCGTATTTCAAGCCTAGTGTGCGGGCTGATTCATTCCATTTTTGTATGATAGAATCGAATGATTCTCCGTCTGGTGATTGCTTGAATGGATTATACAGCCCCGTATAGAGGGTGACGGCATCCGGATTGATTTCGCGAATGTTTTTAAAGACTTTTTCCAGGTTGGGGATTTCGGTTTCCAGGATGCCGAGCGCGGTCTCTTCTGAATAATTGCTGAAGATTTCCCCGCTGTTAAACAGGTTGTTTCCCCCGATTGTAATAGTAATGATTTTGGCCTCTTTAAGCGTTCTCTGGACTTCCTTTTGTTCCAGCTGCTCCAGCAGGTCCTCGATTCTGGCGCCTCTTATGCCAAGGTTCTGATAGCGTTCAACGAGGTTATTCTCTTTGAGCTGATTCCCGGTCAGCGAGACAAAGCCTTCACCTTTTGATGAGCCAACACCTCTTGTTAATGAATCTCCGAGTGCAATATAAGTGTCGCCCGGGGTAGCAGGCGCTTCTTCTGATTTCGCCAATATCTGCGCCTGGGGAGGATTGGTAATATCCATATAGGCGCTGACAAGGCCGTAGCCAAACAGAACTGTCAAGCCAAGGGATAGTGTGATAAACAGCGGCCATTTCCATTTTTTCATCGTTTGACCTCTCCTTCTATCGTGATTGTATCAATCTTTTCCTTTATTGAGTATTCAAAAGAGTCACTGCCTGATTTTTTCGCTAAAATAGAACTTAGGGTGATGCTATGAGCGTAAAACCAACTGTTAGATTGGAAAATGTAACGAAAATCATAGGAAAGAAGACGATTATTGATCAAATATCATTTGAGATTTATCCGGGGGAAGTATTTGGGTTCCTGGGTCCAAATGGCGCCGGAAAAACGACTACCATCCGGATGCTTGTCGGACTCATCAAGCCAACGTCCGGGAAGGTTGAGATCTGCGGCTTTGATGTCAGAAAGCAATTTGTGAAGGCGATGCAGCGCCTCGGTTCCATCGTCGAAAATCCAGAACTGTATAAGTATTTAAGCGGCCGCGAAAACCTGCAGATCTTTGCGCGGATGCTGCCTGGAGTCGATGAAGAACGGATACAGGTAGTCATTGACCTGGTTGATCTGACAGCGAGGGTTGATGATCAGGTGCGGACCTATTCGCTGGGTATGCGGCAGCGCCTGGGAATTGCACAAGCCCTGTTAGGCCGTCCTGATGTCCTTATACTGGATGAGCCTACTAATGGCTTGGACCCTATGGGAATAAAAGATCTTCGCACATTCATCAGGAAGCTGGTCGATGAAACAGGTCTTTCCGTTCTTGTATCGAGTCATATTTTAAGTGAGATTGAACTGCTGGCCGATCGTGTGGCGATAATGAGCCACGGGAAGATTGTAAAGACCGGCAGCGTAAGCGATCTGGTCAATTCCCTGTCATCAGGTGTGGACTGGAGAGTCAGTGATTCTTTCCGGGCGCTCGCCATTTTGAATGAGTCTCCCCATGTCCAGGCTGCAGAGCTGTACGATGACCATACAATCCACACGCTTATGGACGAAAGTAAAACTTTCATTCTGAATGAAGCCTTATTGAAAGCTGGTATTGAGGTATGGACAATCGAAAGAAAAGTGCAGACATTGGAAGACCTATTTATTAGTTTGACAGGAGGCGATCATATTGTCTAATCCGAATATGGCGGGCCTGGTCCGCAATGAAGTAATGAAAATCGCCTCCAAAAAACGCTTGCCGGTTGTCATACTTATTTTGATCATTCTGGTCTCCATGTTTACATACGCACAATACCGGGAGATACAGGAGAAAATTGAAAAGCAGGGCACTCTGGACTGGAGGGTGGACCTGCAGCAGGAGATTGTCGACCGGCAAAACCGGCTGGCATCAAGCGGAATCCAGGACGAGTTCAGGCAGTTCCTGGAATTTGACCTCAAGCAAAAGCAATATTATCTCGACAATGATATCAACCCGAACTATCCCGGGGCCCCTACGTTTATACGAATCTTCTTCTCACAGGGACTTACACTTGTCCTGCCATTATTCATTATTATCATCATGGCTGATATCGTGAGCGGGGAGTACAATGACGGCACCATCAAAACCTTGCTGTCCCGGCCTGTCAGACGGTGGAAAATCCTGATGGCCAAATGGCTGACCGTTTTGCTGTATACATCACTGCTTATGGCGGCAACGGTGATTGTCTGTTATGCCGTGTCAGGACTCATACTTGGCTATGACGGATGGACAGCCCCAATATTAACCGGATTCCAGGTTTCGGCCACTGGCGAATTTTCAACAGAATTCATCCATACCCTGCCGATGTGGGAGTACTTGCTCATGTCAGTCGGGCTTGCCTGGGTGGTAACTGCTGTGGTTGGAACCATCAGCCTCATGATCTCTGTGCTCGTGAAAAACACAGCGACTGGAATAGGCGCGATGATGGCGGTGTTAATCGCCGGCACCCTGTTGAGTTCCATCGGGTCGAGCTGGACAAGCTCCAAGTATCTGGTGAACCTGAACTTTGATCTGATCAACTATCTGGAAGGCCAGGCACCGCCGATAGAAGGAATGACACTGCCATTTTCATTGATCATCCTTGCCGTATGGACGGCTGCCTGCCTGGCTGTGGCATTCTGGAACTTTACTCAGAAGGATATGTATTAATGAGCCAAGGGGACAGACCCCTTGGCCCTTTTTGAGACTGGGCCGGGGGGTCTGTCCCCTTGGCTCCCCTTGGCTCCTAAGCTCAGAAAGATTAACTGGCATTCTGAACCAAGGGGACAGGTCCCGTGGCCCATTTTGCTGAGAACCGAGAAACCCTATCCATGTGGCATCTAGTCTAAAGAAGGGAGAGAAATTTATTGAGTGATAAACTTTACAATCTCATAAAAGTAATTTGTTTGGCAGTTATCGCCTTATCCAGTGTAATGATTGCGTTGGAGCTTATGAATATTAAACAGATCCTGCATTCGATTGGCCATTAGGTCCCAACAGGTTTACGGGCGAGTGTATAAGCTGGTTAGCCGAGATAATGCTGTAGAAATCGGGGTAGCTGTTGCTATTGGCCTGTTTGGTAATCAAGGAAGAACAATGGGTGACGATTGCAATTATGATAGCGAAAAAAGGTGAAATTACGGGTTGTCCATTTGCTGCCAGCAAGGCGGCTTTTTTTTATACCGAAAAATAAATGAACCAAAAATTGGAAACCTTTAGAGCTTGTGTCCGTATAAATTAGTCAAAAGAAAAAAGGCGGGTGATTTTTTTGGAAGTTATACAAACAAAAGATTTAAAGCCGAAGTATTTTGCTCTTGGCCTGATATTAGCCGTCAGTTGTTTGCCAATCAGTGTTTTAGGCGTTAATGCAATTCAGAAGTTTTATTTTCAGCCTGATTATCATCTGTTTTTCAGTACACCTAAGACAGCATATCTCCTGTTTATCATCGGATATTCCATCCTCTTTGTTATTCTGGCTTTACTTTTAAGTATAGCCGATTCAAAGTTTAAGCCTCTGCTGATTCTATCCAATATCCTCTTATCTGCGATTGCAGTCTTCTTCCTTTGGCAGTCCTTTCAAACCCATTCTTATCTGACCGAGGAGGGGTTAAAGGTAAAGGCGCCTTTTGCCCGCGAACAGAACTTTGAATGGGACAGCATTCAAAAAGTCACACAAATAAGCAAACACGGAGTTCCCTACAGATTAGAGTTTCATATAAAAGATGCCGGGACATACAAATTTGACCTGCAAAGTGAATTTATTGTGAAGAGAAGCGCCTTTTATTCGCTGCTTGCTGAACAGAATGTTGAAATTGAAAGCAGGCAGGCGGATTAAGAAGCAGCCTTAAGGTTCATGGCTGCTGCTGGGCCAAAAGGTGATCACAATTTCATGCCGGCCGGTCAACTTAGGGAGAAATAAAGAACAAAAGAGAGGGGATTTCCATGGAAAAAATCTTAGTGAAAACAGGAATCTATTCATTTATTATTCCATTTTTTATATTGGTGGCTTTTATGAAAAGGGTAGATGAAAGAACCAATTTGGAGGGATACACTTCAACTATCGAAACGCCATACGCAGAATACTTCTTTACTATATTCCGCTATTCTGTGATTGTTTCCCTTATTGCGGTAGGGGTGACATTTGCTTACTTGATGTCAGAAAAGAAAAAAGAAAATGAAGAGGAGCAAGGGAAGTGACCTTTCGCCTTGTCTGCTATTTAAGCAGGACTTATTAACGTTTTGGTGAAATTCTATACTGAATCAGCCTTTAAAAGGAGGACAGGAATGAACCGAACTGAATTTCTGTTAAGGATGCTTGATACTACCTTCAACAAGGAGAACTGGTATGCGCCATTGAAGCCTGCCATAGAAGGGCTATCCGCTGAACAGGCCAGCTGGAAGCCGGAAGGGGCTGCGGTAAAATCCATATGGGAGAATGTAAACCATCTTATCTATTACAAAGAGAGACTTGCGGCAAATCTAGCGGGACGGGAGTGGACTCGAAATCTTGATGGTGATGAAACTTTTTCTCTCACCGGCCAAGTAAATGATGAAAAGGTATGGAAAGCAGTCATAGAACGGGCAGAACTGGCCCATCACAGCGTAAGGAAAGCAATCATCCGGATTACGCCTGAAAGGCTTGAACAAAATGACCTTGAAGAAAAACTCTTAGACATCATGCTGCACGATGCTTACCATACCGGGCAGATTATTCAATTAAGGAAGATGCAAGGAACCTGGCCTTCTCAGCGCTAACAGTGGGCCAAGGGACCTGTCCCCATGGCTCAAAAAAAAATCTTCTAAATAGTTGTTGACTTCCATTCCCAATATATGATAAATTTATCTCGAATTAAAGATAATTTATTTCGGAATAAACATCGCAGCTTATTTTTTTGACAACATGTCTCGAATTCGAGATAAATAAAAATTATATTTTGGAGGAGATTTTAAATGGCAAAGTGGACAGTAGATCAATCGCATTCAGCAGTAGGTTTTGAAGTGAAGCACATGATGGTTTCAAAGGTGAAGGGTTCTTTTGATTCTTATACAGCAGATGTGGAAGCAGCAGATTTGACAGATCTGACAACAGCTTCAATCGCATTCACATTCGATGTTGCAAGCATTAATACACGCAGCGAGGACCGTGAGAACCACCTGAAGTCAGCTGATTTCTTTGATGTTGAAAACTACCCGACGATTGATTTCAAATCAACAAACATCGTAAAAGACGGCGATGATTTTAAAGTAACAGGCGATTTAACTATCAAGGGCGTGACAAAGCCGGTCACTTTTGATGTAGAATACGGCGGCAAAGGAACAAACCCTTGGGGCGTTGAAGTATACGGCTTTGAAGCAGCAGCAAAAATCAACCGTGAAGAATTCGGCCTGACTTGGAACGCAGCACTTGAAACTGGAGGCGTACTTGTAGGCAAGGATATTAAAATCAAAGTGGAACTAGAAGTAAATCCAGCAGCATAATTAAGAGTTGAAATGGAAGAGCTGCCGGTTAAAGGAGAAAAACGTATGAATGATAAGTTGAAAGCTGTAACGGTCATACTACGTGCTTCCCAAGCCATTCAAGAAGCGATTCGCAAAGATGCAGCCAACTACGACTTGAATCCTACGGAATTCTCTGTTCTTGAGCTCTTATACCATAAGGGTGATCAGCCTATTCAGATGATTGGCAGGAAAGTTTTGATCTCGAGCAGCAGCATTACTTATGTGGTGGATAAATTAGAGCAGAAAAATTATGTGAGGCGCCAGGGGTGCCCAGAAGACCGCCGGGTCATATATGCGGTGCTGACAGCTGAGGGGAAGGCTTTGATGGATCATGTCTTTCCCCGGCATGAAAGCAAAATGGGTGAGGTGTTCGATGAGTTAAGTGCGGATGAAGTCAATCAAACGATTGATTTAATGAAAAAAATTGGCTGCAGGGCAGAACGCATTTAATTTTTTTTTGAAAACATATCTCGAATTCGAGATATGTTGAGCCAAGGGGACAGACATATTGGCCCAAATGAGCCGAGGTACCTGTCCCCCAGGCTCTGGAGATATGTTGGAAGGGGAGCTATTCTATGGGTTTTCTAAATAAACTATTTGGAACAAAAAAAGAGGAGGAAGAAACAATGACAAAATTAAACATTGGTATCATTCTAGGTTCTACACGTGAAGGGCGGGTAAGCCCGCAAGTAGGTGCGTGGGTGAAAGAAGTAGCTGACAAGCGCGGTGACGCGAACTATACCATCATTGATATCGCTGACTACAAGCTTCCATTGCTTGGCGAAGCGGGCGCAGATGCTTCTGGGGCTGCTGCATGGTCAGAAATCGTTGCTGCCCAGGACGGATTCATTTTCATTGTGCAGGAATACAACCACTCTATCACAGGCGCACTGAAAAATGCACTGGATTACCTGCGTGTTGAGTGGAACAATAAAGCAGCCGGAATCGTTTCTTACGGTTCAGTAGGCGGGGCGCGAGCTGCAGAACACTTGCGCGGCATTCTGGGTGAATTGTCAGTAGCTGATGTCCGCGTACATCCGGCACTGTCTTTATTCACAGACTTTGAAAATGGCAATCAGTTCAAACCAAAAGAAGTACAAGAGGATTCAGTCAATCAAATGCTGGATCAACTGATCCCTTGGTCAACAGCTCTTTCCACAATCCGCTAAGCGGCGGCAGAGTCTATTATATACAGGTGCAGCTTCATGCACCTGTATATATCCTAAATATAAAAAAAGGGGTATAAAGGTTGAGCAGATCCTGATCAAGTTAATTGATCGATGTGCTCAGAAGTTATACGGCGCAAAGGGGAGCCAAGGGGACAGGTTCCATGGCCCAAGTGGGCCGAGGGACCTGTCCCCCTGGCTCAAACTGAAAGGAGAATATATATGAAAAAAGAGACAATGGGTATTCATCATATTACGGCGATTGTAGGGCATCCGCAGGAGAATCTAGATTTTTACGCAGGGGTGCTGGGCTTGCGCCTGGTCAAACAGACAGTGAATTTTGACGATCCGGGCACATATCATCTTTATTTTGGAGATGATGGCGGGAAACCTGGGACTATCATCACCTTCTTCCCATGGGCCGGTGCCCGCCAAGGGGTTATTGGGGATGGTCAGGTTGGTGTGACATCATATATGGTTCCAAAGGGTGCCATGAGGTTCTGGGCAGAAAGGCTCCAGAAGTTTGAAGTTCCTTTCACAAAAATTGAGCGCTTTGGTGAGCAATACTTGGCATTTGATGACCCTCATGGGCTGCATCTTGAAATTGTGGAAAGAGAAGAAGGGGAAGCGAATACATGGGAATTCGGCGGCATTACTCCTGAAGTGGCGATCAAGGGCTTTGGGGGCGCGACGCTGTTATCGGCGGAGCCTGCAAAAACTGCTGACCTCCTGGAGAATGTTATGGGGCTTGAAAGAGTTGGTGTGGAAGAGGATATTGCCCGCTTCCGCTCTTCCGCTGATATCGGCAATATCATCGACCTGAAATTGACTCCGGCCGGCCGCGGCCAGATGGGTGTCGGAACGGTGCACCATATCGCCTGGCGGGCAAGTGATGACGAAGATCAGCTGAGCTGGAGAAATTATATTGCTGAGAATGGATATGCTGTCACCCCAGTAAAAGACCGAAATTATTTCAACGCGATTTACTTCAGGGAGCATGGGGAAATTTTATTTGAGATAGCGACAGATCCTCCAGGCTTTGCACATGATGAATCACAGGCTACAATGGGAGAGAAGCTGATGCTTCCCGAGAAGTATGAGCAGTTCAGAGAGCAGTTAGAACATAGTCTAATCCCGATTAGTGTAAGAGAATTAGATTAACTTGCAAAGGAATGATTCAAATGCTTTCCATCGATCCTGTCAGCCTGCCGGAAAGAGAGAATTACAAATTTCTCATCGGCAGCATCATCCCTAGGCCCATTGCTTTTGTGACTACCCTCTCAAAGGATGATGTGGTGAACGGTGCACCATTCAGCTATTTCAACATTGTCTCGGCCAACCCGCCCATGATATCCCTATCCATCCAGCGTGCGCAGGGAAGGCAGAAGGATACAGCCAGAAACATTCTCGAGTCAAAGGAATTTGTGGTTCACATCGTTGATGAGCTCAATGTCGAAAAGGTCAATCAGACAGCGGCCAGCCTTCCTCCTGACCAGAGCGAAATAGAGGCAGCAGGTTTTACAGCAGAGGCAAGCGAAAAAATAGCAGTACCTGGCGTAAAGGAAGCAAAAATCCGGATGGAGTGCGTGCTGGAACATGCCCTGGAGTTAGGCGGTACAGACTTACCTGGTACCGACTTTATCATCGGCAAGGTTGTACAATTCCATATAGAAGAAGATCTATATGACAAGGGACGTATCGACCAGAAGGGGCTTGCTGCCGTCAGCAGACTGGCTGGGAATGATTATGCTAAGATTGGGGAAGTTTTTACGATTGAGCGGCCTGAATGATAATATATAAAATTACTGGGACCCTAATCAATATTAGGGTTCTTTTTATGCGTGCAAACAATTGAATAAAGCATATTAGTCGAGAAGCAGACATGCAAGGTGAATAGGTGCTGCCCTAAAGCAGCCAAGGGCAATTTGGATTAATCCATTTTGATTATATAGGAAATAATCTCTTTTATTGTGTTATTTCCAGCACTAACAAAAGTGTAAACGTTACAAAAAGAGTCTGTATGATGATCTTCAAATTTCACAGTTCCATTAACGGATGCTGTTTTACCATGTGTAATGATATTTAATATTTCCACCTCAGTTATTTTTGGAGCAGCCTTCAAAGTGTTAGCGAGCTCTTCAAGACCTTGTATTGAATTATCATTTACTATATTCCAGCAAATATCGTCACTTGCGTGTTCAGAAATAAAATGAAAATCGTTAGTAGCAGCAGCCATTATGAAATCATATAGAAACTTCTTTTTAGGTGCATTTCCACAATCTGCAGGGGCTGTTATTTTTATGCCTTGATATTCAGTGTGCATCGTTCCCATATGTCTCAGCCCCTTTTTATTCTTTTTCAATTGCCTTCCAGGGTGTGGCCGCCTGAAATTTATTTATTGAAAATAAACGCTCCCGCCTAAATTATCCTTCGTACTTTCCTTTAATGCTGAGGTGTTTATACTGCGCCCTTCCCTGCTGTAGTGAAAATCAATTAATTTCCCCAAACCTAAGAAAAAGGCTCCGATTGCCAGCAATATGATCCATAAAGGCATTACGCCCACCTCCTTTTTCTATATATTAACATTTGTTGCCTGCATATACTTCTGTTTATGTATTTTACTGGAAAATAATGAATGGTGTTCTGATCAAGGTTTCTGTTATGCTCGTTTATCATAAGGCAGGAAGTCAGGAAATTGCGGCGAATTAGTCATTATCTTATCAAAGGAGTGTGGCAAGTATGCCTCATGCTATTGATCTGCTGGCCGACCAGTTGTCAGCAAATGCGAATGATCCGAGCTGGTATGTTCCTTTTTCAGAAGCTGTTGAAGACTTATCAGAAAAAGATGCTTTTTGGAAGCCGAATGAGGAGAGCAACAGCATCGCCGAATTGGTCCAGCATCTTATTTATTGGAATGAAACCTGGCAAAAGAGGTATCAAAAGGGTCACGTCAATGCAGTTGCGCCAATTGGGAGCAATGATGAAAGCTTTGGGATACCGGAAAATAAAACATTCAGTGATTTAAAGGAGCGGCTGTTAGAGGTGCTATTTCAGTGGCAGGATCTGCTTTCCGAGGAAAAGCTGGAAAGTGAAGTGGAAGGGTTTCCTGAATCGGCAGAATGGTGGGCTATTATTGGAAATCTATGCACGCACAATGCGTATCATATTGGGCAGATTGTCTATGTACGGAAGCTGCAGGGCAGTTGGAGGCATAGTTAGTTTTTATCGGAGTCGAATGTAAAAAAGACAAATCTAATTTGAGAAAAAGGAGGAGGTTTTCATGCTCTTTATGCTCATCGTCAAAGCCTCAAAGAATTCGGAAGGACGTAATCTTCCCAGCCCTGAACTAATGGAAGCCATGACGAAGTACAATGAGGACCTAGTTAAGGCAGGTGTAAGGGTTATGGCGAAAGGCCTTCATCCCAGTTCAGATGGGATGCGCATTTCTTTTCCGAAACCGGGAGAAGATCCGGTGATTACAGAAGGTCCATTTGCTGAAACGAATGAATTGATCGCCGGATTCATTTTGATTGATGTGAAGTCAAAGGAAGAAGCCATCGGTTGGGCTAAGCGGATGCCGGACCCGCAGGGAAATGGGGAAGGGCAAATTGAACTTAGGCAGGTGTTTGAGTGAGGTGCGAGTGCAGGTCAAGGGGACGGAAGCTGCTGAGGCGATTATATGAAACTTGACTTTTACCAACTGGATATAGTGGACCAGAGGCAGTTAAAGTTTGCAGTAATAAGCGCCATCTACAAAGGAAAATGGGTGTATGTCAGGCATAAGGATAGAACCACATGGGAAATTGCAGGAGGACATAGAGAATTTGGAGAAAACATGGAGGGAACGGCCCAAAGAGAGTTATGTGAAGAAACGGGCTGTATAGATGGCGAGTTGATCCCAATATGTGACTATTCATTAGGCGATACGGCTGTTAAAAAATACGGAAGGCTATACCTTGGAGTAATAAGGGAATTGGGCCAGCTGCCTGCTTCAGAAATTGATGAGATCAAACTGTTTGAGGATTTACCCGTAAACCTTACTTATCCTGAAATCCAGCCGAAGCTGTTCGAAAAGACATTGGCGTTTATAAAACGCTATGAACAGTGATATACAATCAGGTTAGTTCCGTTAAGTAAGCTGAGCAGCTTCAGCTTTTTACCGCAGCAATATTTGGATAAAAAAGGAATTCTCATATTCTCTCTAGAATCTATATATAAATCAACTATAGGAGCACCTGATATGCACACAATACCTAAACACATTATTGCGGTTTCGGCGCTTATTGAAAACGAAAAGAATGAAGTGCTGCTGGTTAAGGTCCAATGGAGAAAGGATACCTGGGAAATGCCCGGGGGCCAGGTGGAGCTTGGGGAGCCGCTTGATCAGGCAGTCGTAAGGGAAGTTCTTGAGGAAACCGGACTGCATATCAAGCCCGTTGGCATCACAGGTGTTTATTATAATTCGACCAAGCAGATATTATCTGTTGTTTTTAAAGCATGGCACATCAAAGGGGAAATCAAAATCCCGCCTGAAGAGATAAGCGAAGCCAGGTTTGTGCTTTTAAATGAACATAATATTGGCCAATACATAACCCGGCCTCACATGAAATCACGGACACTGGATGCGATGAAAGCGAAGAATATCGTTCCTTATGAGACTTGGGAAATGGATCCTTATAACTTGGCAGGAAGGCTATATTGACCCTCTTTTTTTGCGAAGACAACCTGAAAAATTAAAGGAGCACCCCTATGATTCATTGGTTCCGCCACTTGCCCCAATTACATATGAATTCCTCTGAATGGACCCCTTTCATACAGAACAGCTGGTTCCGGGAACATTTTATGAAATTTGCTTATTTACTTCAGATTGTTATGTTTTTGGTGCCTGGCCTCATGGGAGGGCTGTTTACTGAATTACCCCTATATATGCTCATTCTAATTGGAATTGCTGTCTTTATTGTTCATGAACTTCTGCATATTATCACCGTATATAAAGAAGGTGATATAAGCCTGACATTCAGCGGAACATTTTTTTGGCTGAATACCAATACCATACTATCAAAAAGAAGATTCCTGGTCTTTATGAGCCTGCCGTTTATAGGATTGTCAGTGGTGCCGGCCATAGTGGCTCTTTTCGTATCAAGAGAAATGCAAACACTTTTCTTATTTGTAAGCTGGATTAATTTCATCATTTCAGCTGCAGATATCATTAATTCTTTCTTAATAGCAATCAAGCCGAAAGGCGCAGTGTTCTGCAGGGGGTATTACCGGATCGTTCAGATGAGGGAGCAGATTGTAGATGTAAGAGATTAAGACAGCTGGTGCAATCTTCAAAACCAACTGCAATCCGCGACCTATAGGAGGGATAGAATGGGTTTACTCATTACATTCATGAGCATATGGATCTTCACCTTCATGTTTGCAAGGCTGTTTAGTTTATTTGGCGGCAGCTGGAGCTTGTTTGCTAAAACGTATTGGCAAAATGACATAGTCATCTGTTTTGGACAGTCTCTCCTCATTACGTTATTGCTTGAAATGATGTAATGTCTGGGAATTTTTTGCTATAAATATCTGGAAAAAATAATAAGCCAAGAGAATCATATCCCTTGGCCAATCTATATTACTGGTAATGTTTCAGCATCATGGGAGTATAGGAATCCAAGGGCAGGGGTCTTAAAGAGAGGGTTGTGTCATAGGAGTAAATATGGCTGCTTTGTGCCAGCTTAAGGCATTTATACATAGCTTTTCCGCCAACCGCATTTGCTGAATGAACGGTTATTTGGTCTGCAGAGAGTTTTTCCCTGACCATAATTTTGACCAGAAGCATACCGTTTTCTCTTTTGCTTTCCAGGTCATGGTCCAGTGATAAATGGCCAATTTCATAGGTGCGGAGAAGTTCTAAACATTCCACAATTGTATTCACATATACGAATCCATCCGGCGGTTTCCTGTAGTCATCTAAGAATACATTGATTTTTTTCAAATTTCGCCCCCTTAATAAAGAGTGACTAAGAAAGGTCTCTTGTCCTTCATTAAAACCATAACACACCTTTCATGTATAGGCTAACATTCTTTACTATGGCAGTCAGTTAAACTACTAACGCAAACTCGACTGTTTTTACCAAATACTGTTACTTTGGTCTTGCCTCATTCGTATATTCATATATAAGAGCCAATACATACTAATCGCCATGTTAGGACGGGAGCTTTTCTGTCTGCGATTTACATTTTTAGGGGGGATATAGTTGGAAATTAAATTTTCAAACAGGCCGAAGATATTTACTTTAGGGTTAATCTTTGGATTAGGTTGGCTTCCTCTGGGCTTTTTAGTCTTGATGTTTTATCAAAAAATAAATGTATTCCCGGATACTGTTTATTTTCAGGATACGCCGAGTAAAGCTTATATGGTAAATATAGTGGGCGGTCTGCTTATAACAGCAGGTGTTCTGCTTTTCTTGCTTGAGAAATTGTGGATAAAGGCTATTGGTGTGTGCTTGCCATATTGATTGCATTTGTGCTTATATTTGGTGCCCTTCATACATACACCTATATTGATTCAACCTGGGATTCACACTGCACCGCTGGAGGGATTTAAAGAAAAAGTAACTCGCTGGAATGATATTAATCAGGTTGTCATCGTCCTTGATAAGGGCGAGCCCGAACAGCTGGAGTTTGAAAGTGAAAATGACACGTTTATCTATACATTAAAAGAATATATGCCCAGAATGAAGCTTAGAGAATGGTTAGATGGCATTGGTGTCAAATATAGCGAGAGGAATATGTGACGAATCACACTTCTTTACATACAGTCATTTTGATCCGGTCTGAATACTTGAAAGCAGAAGCAGCTGCCATCCAGGCGGCTTTTCTTGTTTCAGAAAAGGTACAGGTGTCTGGTCAATATTGGTATATTATAGTAAGGGCATCTTAAGAGGGAGAGATACGATGGAGAAAAAATTAAGGGCCATGCTCGTTTTTCCAGGGGTGTTATTAGTCTTATTCGCATTGAGCAATGATAGATACAGAGAGCTGATATACATCGCCTATATCTTACTGTCGTTAAATCTGATCATTCTGGGCATCCAGGCCTTCAAAGACAACAAAAAATCCACGTTTGCTTATGCTATTACAGCCATATCACTTTTAACCATTTTTCTTTCACTCAAAATGTTATTGTAATAACGGAATTTAAGCAGCAGCCAGGGGAGCTTTTTTTACCAAGAGTGGAGGTTCAGCTTAACTCATGAGTATTGTGCATATCAGAAAAATGGATGCTTCCAATGAATGTGAAGTCAGGAAGATCAAACTAAAGCCCGGACAGGAAAAATTCATTGAAACTGTTGATGAGTGTTTGGAAGAAGCAGGTACATACAGTGAATGGCAGCCAGTGGTTATATATAGTGATGAAGAAGTGATTGGTTTTGCCATGTACGGCTCTTTTGGACCCAACAAAGATACATGGATTGACAGAATCATGATCGATGAAAGATATCAGGGCAAAGGCCTGGGGAAATTGGCGATGTTAAAACTGATTGATATCGCTTCAAGACAATATGATGTAAATGTTATCTACTTAAGTATCAAAGAAGAAAACAGGACAGCTTATCGTTTATACAAAAGTATCGGTTTTGAGGATATGAACGAAATAGATCCTCAGAATGGAGAGCTTTTATTTAAGTATACAGTTTGAGTAAAAGCTGCTCCCTGCTTATAGGCATAAGGGCAGGTCTGCTGTCCCTGTTTTAAAGGAATGGGCCAAGGGACCTGTCCCCTTGGCTTTTTTTAATTTTAGAAGGGTAAGTTATTGACAGTGAAAAATAATTTGTGGTATTATTAAAAATTTGATTAAAATATACATATGTGATAAGATTAAGGAAGTTGCGATATGGAGGGGATTATTTGTTTCAAATTGACGATAATGTTGTTTATCCGATGCATGGGGTAGGGATCATTAAAGCGATAGAAGAAAAGGAAGTTTTAGGGGAAAAACAACAATATTATGTCATTAAAATGTTGGTCTGCAATATGGAAGTTATGATTCCTGCAGGTAAGATAGTGAATTCAGGTATACGTCCTGTTACTGACATCATTGCATTAAAGCAACTTATGAATATTTTCCAGAATGGGGAAACAGATAGATTACTGCCCTGGAAGCAGCGATTTAAAGTGAATACGGATAAAATAAAAACAGGGAAAATTCAGGAATGTACGGAAGTTGTACGCGATTTAATGCGTATGAAGAAAGAAAAAGCACTTAACACAAGCGAAAGACAAATGTTGAATAACGCACATGAAATTTTGATCAGTGAACTGGGATTAATGAAAGGAATCACTGAAAACCAAATAAAAAGTTTCTGTTAAAGCAGCCTTAAAATATCCTTAATCAAAGTAAGGCTGCCAAGACACTCAACTTCTCCAACTCACCATTAGAAAATTAACCTCTTTTGTTATTTCTGCCGTCATCCATTTCAATCATTCATATTTCTACGACAAAGTATCTCCATACAACTCGATAAAATTGTCCCTAAAGTTTTTGGCAAATCCTGATTCACACTGGCACGGACACGGAGCCGTAAGGATGAAAGAGAGGCAGGGCTTTCATTGTTTTGGGTATATAAAAAAGAGATAATGGGACAGTTTTACTGTTCCATTTATAAAGGGCGGGTACAAGGAAAACTGGCTATCCGACCCGCAGGCAAACAAAAAAACCTCTGAATCAGAGGTTTTTTTGCAATTCAGAATTCAATTCTTTGTCAATCGCTTTGAGTGTTGATTCTATCGTATAAAATGTGTCAACAGCCTGTGTATGGGCATGTGTGACTTCAAATAGGTTTTCTTTATAGCATACATACAATACCGGCTGCTGGTTGTCATCATTGAAAGTTAATGAAATTTCACAGTTAGGGTATTCCTGTATGGTAGTTAACATTGTTCTCATGTGATCTAAAGACATATAGTCTCAGCCTCCTTCCACTATGGGGGGAGGTGACTAAGTAAAGTCTCGTAGTTCCCAACATATTTAAATAATTGATAATAAGTATAACATACTTTGTGCTTTTATCCAGAAAGAGGAGCCAGCTGGTAAAAGAAGGAATTGTTCTGCGTGTTAGAGAAGGTATGTAAGGCAGAAAAAAGGAGTGTGTTCATGGAAAGAGTAGATGTAGTCTATTCATTTATCTTTGACGAAAAACAGGAGAAGGTATTGGTTGTTAAGAATTCTAAATATGATAACTGGTCTTTGCCGGGCGGTTCGGTTGAAGCAGGAGAAACTCTATCGCAAGCAGCTATTCGGGAAGCTAAAGAAGAAACAGGCCTGATGATTGAGGTTGATGACATAATTTCTGTAAATGAAGCGATGATGATAAATCATGATCAACATGCCGTTTTTATTACATTCAAAGCAAGAGTCATAAGCGGCGAGATCAGTATACAAGATACTGAAACGATAGCAGAAGTAAGATGGGTAAGTTTAGAAACTGCTGATGAAATGATGCCATATCATAAAAATGGGATCAGGTATTTGCTGGGTCAGTCAGCTCCCTATGTCTTTCAAGGGGAAGTGCGGTAGTTTAAGGGAAGGAGACAGAGAGATTGTCCTATCATATAAGAGTTAAAGCAGGTGCAGTCATTATCGAGCAGGACAAAATTCTGCTGACAGAATATAGCGATCCAAACAGGGGTATCTTGTATGATTTTCCTGCAGGAGGTGTGGAGCCTGGCGAGACTATAACAGATGCTGTTAAAAGAGAAGCTAAAGAAGAAGCGTGCATAGAAGTGGAGGTCGGCCCATTGGCCTTTGTCTATGAATATGCACCGCATTTGAATGGCGAAAAATATGGGCCGGTCCATACCCTGGTGATGATGTTTGAATGTACTAAACTGAGCGGCTCGGCTGCAAGGCTTCCAGAACAGCCAGACCCTAATCAGACGGGCGTAAAGTGGATAGCATTATCGCGGCTTGGAGATATTCAGCTCTATGCAAACATAGGAAAGCAAATTCAGGATTATGCCATACATAAGAGGAATATTGATTTGATTGAGGAGCAGCGTCTTTAATAAGCTGAGGAATCATTACAACAGGAGATATGGTGCAGGTCTGTGGGCTGAGCCAAGGGACCTGTCCCCTCGGCTCAAAAATGAGGAGGCTTTCTAATGAGCAACTGGTGGTATAGTTTATATTTCGTAATTTTAGGAGTTGTGTCTTTTTTCACGCGGGAGATTGTAACTTTTATCATGCTTGGTTTTATATTGTTGAGCCTGAATAACATCAATAATACGCTGAAAAAAATACACGATAGTACTGATAAAACGGTTCAAGAGAAGTAGCTCTTTTTCAAAAAGCACTCTAAATTAGGGGCCTGTCCCAGGTTTGTAAATGGTACTGAAAGCTGGGAAAATCCTTCTTTTAGTGGATCTGGGCCAAGGGACCTGTCCCCTTGGCTCGATAAATGCAGGGAGTGAACATATGCAATACAAAATAATTGCCTTCTGGCAGGATCGGTTATTGCTCGAAACCTTTAAACATGGGCTCGCCTTGCCCTGCTTCAGTCCTAACCGGACACATCTGGCAGAGACGGGGGAGATTGCTGCTTTTTTACAGGAGAAGTTTGGGGTTAAGGCCAATGTCCTGCAGTGTGTCCATGATGAAGGGGGTATGAGGGTCTACTCAGTGTCCATCCTTGAATCAGGCTTGGAAAATGATATTTACTGGGCTTCTTATCACGAAGCAGCCAGTCTGCTTTCTGCAAAGGACGCTCATTTTTTAAACGAATGGAAGAGCCTCCAGGCAGACCGCTCTGTACCATGGTTTTCTCCGGACTGGCGGGAGGGAATGGAGCGGTGGGTCAGAAACAAGCTGCGGACTGAGAGAATAGACTTCCAGCAGATCAGAAGCTGGGAACGTTCAGTTCTTTTTAAAATAATCACCGGTGAGGAAAATTATTATTTTAAAGCGGTGCCAAAGATCTTCAGGCATGAAGTGAACGTCAGCACATTTCTTTGGGAAGCCGGCATAAAATATATTCCGGCCGTAATTGCTGCAGATGACAGCGAAGGCTGGCTGCTTATAAAGGAGATACAGGGAGAGCTTCTAGGCAGAGCTGGAAAAGAGCAGGATTGGAGGGAGGCGCTCCTTGCCCTGGCCGGGGTTCAAAAGCTGTCTGTCAAAGAGGCAGGGCGGCTTAGGGAAGCAGGTATCCCTGTTCGTCCGCTTGCCTCTGTTGTGATTAGCGGGCTAAGGACGGCTGTTGAATCACTTTTAAAAGACGGCACCATTTCAGATGGCCAATTTTCAAGGCTGGCGGAAAGTACCTCTGAAGCAAACTTGATTTGCAGCATGCTACAAACTCCGCTGGTGCCATTGTCGCTGGAGCACGGAGACTTTTTTGGAGGAAACGTCATACTGGAGGAAGGGCTGCCCATTATCTATGACTGGTCAGACAGCTCTTTGTCACATCCTTTCTTAAGCGTCACTGTGTTTTTAAATGAGGCAGCCGAACTTTTTTCTGAAGAGTTCGCGGATGAATTGCTGGAAGCGTACTTAAGCTGCTGGGCAGAGTGGGGTTTAGAGGAAGACCTGCGCAAAGAGTACCTGAACGTTCAAAGAATTGCGCCATTATTTGGCTTGGCTGTCTATCAAAATGAAATCTTTCCTTTTTTCCAAAAGAATTGGGATAAGAATCGGATCATCCAGGAATATATTCAGTTATGGCTTGATGCGTAAGATACACCTCCGCTATAGTTCTGGTGAAAATGTATTCTGATTTTTACCTAAAGTAAATAAAGATAGGAAGTTGGGTTGGATCCTAATAAAAAGAAAACAGAAGTTATGTGGGCAGGGATCGGTTTAGCATTGGGTGCAGGTGTTGGGGTGATACTTGGAATCGTGGCATACAATCAGCAATGGCTGGGCTGACAATAAATAAGTAGAAAGTATATTTTTCCCATTTAAACAATCATTATGCAGAAGGAGGTACGGCCCTGCTTATGAACTTAGATAACTTTCAGATTCTTGATGTGTCAAAGGACCACATTGGAAGATACCTTAAATTGAAGGTAGAGCTTCCTGATGGTGACAGTGTAATCCGATGGGGATTGGATGAGTTTACATACAGGCAAATAAAAGAGGTTGTATCTAAGAAGTATTTTGATTCACTTGCTATCGACTATCAATATGAAATGGTAACCTGTGTCGGGACATACAAGGAAAGTCTGAAGGAGCCGCCCGGTTACAGAGGGACAATCAGATGTATCCAGGGAAATCGTGCAGCAAGAATTGAATTTTCTTGTTCGTCGAAGTTTGCTGGAAATATGGAATGGTTCAGGAAAGAAGTGAGCGGAGTGGAAGATATAGAGCATTTGCTTTGGGAGAAATACCTTTCTTAAAATGAACAATTTTTAGGAAGGTATTTTCAACAGTCTATTGAAATATAAGAATGGTGATTCTGCCAATTAAATTTAGGTGAAGAGGTGTGAGGATGATTAAGTCGATGTATCCGTACTTAGTAATGAACGGGAATGGTCAAGAGGCAGTGAGTTTTTACAAAGATGCTTTAAATGCAGAAGTGGTTTCCGTCCAGACGTTTGGCGATATGCCTGACAACCCGGAATTCCCTTCCCCGCCTGAAGTAAAGGACCGAGTACTGAACGCTCACCTGAAGGTAGGGAATATGGATTTAATGCTTTCTGACACATTTCCTGGCCAGCCTTACCAAATTGGTTCCCAGGTGACGATTGCTCTTATCGCAGATGAATTAGAGCAGACGAAGGGGATATTCGCTAAGCTTCAGGATGGAGGGAAAGTGGACATGCCGCTCCAGGAGACTTTTTGGAGCCCGTTATATGGGCAGGTTAGTGATAAATTTGGTGTGATGTGGCAGATTTCTGCTGCGGCTAAGGACAACTAATGGTGGGGGGGTTCCTGAAATTAAACCGCAAGGAGCGATGTTATGAAGTTTTTGCTTACTTCTGGCGGCGTTAATAATAAGAGCATAAACGATGCACTTGTCGATATGCTGGGCAAACCGGTCGCTGACTCAACGGCCTTATGCATCCCAACCGCCATGTATGGGCACCCCTGGGTCGGCCCCGGTGTCAAAGCCTGGGAGTTCATCAGCGGAAGTCCCGGTAATTCCATGGTCGATCTGGGCTGGAAGTCGATCGGTGTGCTGGAGCTCACAGCTCTCCCAAGCATCGATGAAGACCGCTGGGTGCCGCTTGTCAGGGAGACGGACGTCCTGCTGGTGTCAGGAGGGGACGCCCTCTACCTTAGCCACTGGATGCAGCAGTCAGGACTGGCAGACCTTTTGCCGTCCCTGCAGTCAGTCTATGTTGGGATGAGTGCCGGAAGCATGGTGATGGCACCTAACATCGGGGAATACTTTGCAGGCTGGACTCCGCCCGACGGTGGTGATGCCGCGCTTGGACTGGTCGAATTTGCAATGTTTCCGCATCTGGACCACGAGATGCTTCCGGGAAACACCATGGCTGCCGCAGAGAAATGGGCCGCCGGGATGAAGGGGTTAGCTTATGCAATGGATGATCAAACGGCCATCAAAGTGGTTGACGGAGCAGTAGAAGTTGTTTCCGAAGGGCAGTGGATGCTGTTTTCTAATTGATGTCGATATCACAAACAAAGATTTGCATCCTTAAATGAATAAAGTATTCTCGATCAGCTGCCAGCAAGGCGGCTTTTTTCTTTTTTGCAAAAATGGGCAGCAAACAGCTTTAACGTACTTGACAGACAACGCTACTCGGTATTACTATATAGTTAGTAATAAGTAATACTGAATACCGGTTATACAGAGTACTAAATATACAAGTGAGATATAGACGGGGGTAAAAGAATTGGAAAATATCACGGAAATGCTGAAAGGAGTGCTTGAGGGCTGTGTGCTTGAGATCATCAGCCGCGGCGAAACATATGGTTATGAAATCACGCAGCAGCTCCGGCAGCTCGGCTTCACTGATGTGGTTGAAGGGACTGTGTACACCATTACCATGCGGCTGGAGAAAAACAATCTGGTGGATATCGAGAAAAAGCCCTCCACTGTGGGACCGCCGAGAAAGTTCTACACCCTAAACGCAGCTGGCCAGGAAAAACTCAAAGCCTTTTGGGAAAAATGGGCCTTTGTTTCGGGCAAAATTGACGAACTGAAAACTAAACAAATCAAAAAGGAGAATGCGAAATGAGTATTTTTGAAAAAATCATCGGCAGCCTGGATGACAAGCGGGAATGGAAAGCGATGGAGGCGCGTGCGAAGGCACTTCCAAGCGAGTACTCTGCCGCGTATAAAGCGATCCAGAAATATATGTGGACGGCTGGAGGCGGTCCGACTGATTGGAAAGGCACGAATCGCATCTTCACCGGCATCCTGGACCTTTTTGAGGAAGGGGCAGCGGAAGGCAAGAAAGTCACTGATCTGACGGGCGAGGATGTTGCTGCTTTCTGTGATGAGCTGGTGAAGGATGAGAAAACCTGGAATGACAAATATCGTAAGAAGCTGAATGATACCATCGGCCGCGGATAGGCAATAATCTAACAATTGAATTAGAAACCTGCTGAATAGCCAGGTCTGATTGACTGCTGCTATTCAGTATTTTTTTAAGCGGGTAGTAAGTAATACTGATAATCGGTAAAACAGAGTAGCGAATAAGATTATGTGATCAAAGCCCTGTGTCTTTTTGTCCGAAGGCAGAAAACAGATTGTTTCTCGGACATCGGTTTTTGCTGCAAATAAAAAGGAGGAATCTATATGAACCATAAAGCGATTTCTGTAAAAGGGTTAACAAAATCCTTCAAAGACAAGGAAGTTTTAAAGGGGGTGGATTTTGAGGTGAGGCGCGGCGAGATCTTTGCATTGTTGGGTTCCAATGGGGCGGGCAAAACAACGACTGTAAATATTCTCTCGACGTTATTGAAGGCAGATGATGGTAAAGCAGTTATTGGTGGTTTTGATGTTCAGCGCCAGCCGGAGCACGTCCGCCAGAGTATCAGTCTGACCGGGCAGTTCGCCGCAATAGACGGCATGCTGACCGGGCGGGAAAATTTAATGATGATTGCCAAGCTCCGGGGAGTATCCAATCCAGCTGAAGTCTCCGACAATCTGCTTTCCCGATTCAGTCTGACAGAAGCGGCCAGCCGCCGGGCAGAAAAGTATTCAGGCGGGATGAAGCGCCGGCTCGATCTCGCCATGAGCCTGATTGGGAAGCCAGAAGTCATTTTTCTCGACGAACCTACCACAGGGCTTGATCCTGAAGCCCGGATTGAAGTCTGGAATATTGTCAAAGAGCTAGCCGGCAATGGTACGACTATATTACTGACGACCCAGTACCTGGAGGAAGCCGAACAGCTGGCCGACCGCATTGCCATCCTGCATGACGGGAAGATCATCACCACGGGCACCCTTGTTGAACTCAAGGAGATGTTTCCGCAGGCAAAAGTAGAATACATTGAGAAGCAGCCGACATTAGAGGAGATATTCCTTGCAATTATCGGCAAAAAAGGAGGAGATGGAAATGAAAAATAAAACTGGGGTACTGCTGGGACGATTAATGCGCAATATCTTGCGCAGCCCGGACACAATCGTCACGGTAGCCATTACGCCGATTACGATGATGCTGCTGTTTGTTTACGTATTTGGCGGTGCTATTGAAACGGGCACGGAGAACTACGTGAATTATTTACTGCCTGGAATCTTGCTGATCACGATCGCGTCCGGCGTCGCTTACACATCCTTGAGGCTCTTTAATGATGTAAAGAGCGGGCTGATGGCCCGTTTCGTTACCATGCCCATTAAGCGCTCATCTATATTGTGGGCTCATGTGCTGACCTCGCTTGTGTCCAATGCACTTGCTATTATGGTGGTAATCCTCGTCGCATTCATAATGGGCTTTCGTCCGGATGCTAATATCTTCGATTGGCTCGCGGCGGGTGGGATTCTCCTGCTGTTTACGCTGGCGCTGACATGGCTGGCGGTAATTCCAGGGTTGACTGCCGATTCAATGGAAGGGGCTACAGCATATTCCTACCCGTTGATATTTCTCCCATTTATCAGTTCGGCTTTTGTTCCCACTGAAACCATGCCTAAAGTTGTTCGGGTATTTGCTGAGAACCAGCCAGTGACTTCCATCGTCAATTCAGTTCGTGCCCTCTTGTATAATGGGGCTGTCGGCAGCGGGATCTGGACTGCACTTGCCTGGTGCCTTGGCGTTATGATCATTGCTTATTTGATTGCCGGTAAAGCCTTTAGACGGCAATTGGGGTAAGAAAAGGAGGAGACTCTTTCGTGGTGTCTGAGCGGAATTTGATTATTTGGCCCAATGATCTGCCAACTCTGCCAATTGTCCTCAAGGTTGACTGGAGCTCATCTGCAAACTATTTACACAGCGGCTTCTTGGCTTCCAGCCAGTCTGACACTATATTCAGCTGCCGATCCGGCGGCTTTTTCTTTATAACCGCCCAACAAAGTAAAAATAGATGGTACCATGAAACAATAGTGTTCTATTGTTCCGTATAAGGGAAAAGAAAAGGAGGGGGACCGGTGAAGAATACAGCCAGGCTATCTATATTGATGGCAATCATGACCATTTTATTATACGGATGCTCTCAAAAGGAAATACAATATTATTCAAATCCAGATGTTGCTGTGCTTCAAGATAATAATCGTGTTCAAAGAGGTGACTATCAGCTGTCTGTAGCGGATGATCAATTAATTATAGACAGCAAAAAGAAAAAGTTCGAGGTTTCTTTACCTGAACATCACAGCAGTATTCAAAGTTTTCATTTTCATTTTTCATATGATAATCGGTATTTAGCTTATGATGCTGTCGAGGGTAACGCTGTTAAAATTTTTGTCGTTGACTTAGAAACGGGTGAAAAGGTCAATTTGTCCGAAACGATCGGTTATAAGTATGACTACAAAGGCTACCATTCATCCTGTGGAATTGCCTGGGCGCCTGACCAGAATATAATTGCCTTTATCGGTGGATATAATGATTCAGCCCGAATAAATATTTATCACTTTGATATGGACGAGGAACTTCAGGCTCCTGCAGGTTCACCCATTTTTAATGATATATACGGTGTCAAATGGGATGTTGCAGGGAAATCCATCTATTATACTGCTGATTCACTTGAGAATAAAAATATGTATGGACTTTATCAGACTGAAATCGAATCAAAGGGCAAGTTAATTGGCGGAAAGGTGGAGAAGGTTTCTGAAATAGACAAGGATGAATATAAGGAATGGGTGAATAATTCGTAAAATAAGAAGGAAGAAGCTTTTAAATAAGACATAGTAACGAGCATAAACTGCTCCACCAATTTTTCGTGATACTGGTCAATGGACAATCAGCCGTCTGCCTTCGCGGCCGGCAAGTCGAGCTGTGCGAGGATCTTATGTTTATTTATATTAATTTCCTGAATGAAAAGAATTAAGACAGAATTGTATATCCGTTAACTGATGCGATGCCTCATCAATGAGGGTCGCTTTTTTTGTGTAAGTTCCTTGGTTATCATTAATAAAATTAATTTTTATAAAGTTAAAATTGAATTATTTAATAAAATATACATTTTTCATAAAAATTATAAATTAACTATTTAAAAAATGAAAATCCTGTTGTATGATTTGATTAACTAAAAGAAAGGAGCATGGTATGGCGTATCCTTTACTCACTAATTGTCCTGTTTGCACAAATGCGCTGACGATCACCAAGCTGCAATGCAGCCATTGCCAAACCACCGTAGAAAATGAATTTGAGGTTTCCAAACTGGCGGCACTTGGGCAGGAGCAGCTGCACTTTATTGAGATTTTTCTAAAAAGCCGCGGGAATATCAAAGAGGTCGAGAAGGAACTTGGCATCTCCTATCCGACTGTCAGAGGCAAATTGGATGAAATCATCACTGCTCTTGGGTACTCCACTCAAAAGAAACCTGAAGTGGATAAGAAAAAGATTGTATCAATGCTCGAAAAAGGCGAGATTTCAGCAGAGAAAGCCATTCAGTTATTAAAGGAGGGAGAATAGACCATGAAAGATGAAATTTCAAGGGTCTTAACGCTGGTGGAGGAAGGAAAGCTTGATAAGGAAAAAGCAGGTGAGCTGATTAATGTCTTGCAAGGCAAAGATCAGCCAGAGCTGGTGGCGGTGAAAAAAGAAGTGTCTTATGGTAATAAAATGCTGAAGATTCGTGTGAACTCCAGTGAAGGCGATAATGTAAATGTGAATTTGCCGATCAACCTGGTCAAGGCTGTCCTGAGAGTAGGGACCAATATTGCTGAAAGGATTCCTGAGGCAGCCAAATATGTGAAAGATATAGATGTCGACCTGCTTATTGCAGCGATTGAAAATGAATTGGACGGACAAATCGTTGACATCATCTCGGCCAATTGCGACAAAGTGCTAGTGGTGATCGAATAATTATGTTAAAGGTCAAGGTGAAAGCAAAGGATAAAAGGTTTTCCATACCCGTGCCCTATGCTATTTTGAACGCAGCCGGTCTGGTTATCACATCCAGAAGGATTAACCGCTTAATCAATAAAGCCATCGAGAAAGACGGAAGTAAGTTTGTTTTTCCTGAAATTGACAGAAAGGATTTGAAGCTGCTGCTGGAGGCCATTTCTGATTACAGAGGGGTTACCCTTGTGGACACGAAATTGAAGGATG
The DNA here is from genome assembly GCF_002858875.1 of Bacillus sp. UMB0728. Classification (NCBI taxonomy): domain Bacteria; kingdom Bacillati; phylum Bacillota; class Bacilli; order Caryophanales; family Bacillaceae; genus Bacillus; species Bacillus sp. UMB0728. The sequence continues at coordinate 183,892 of NZ_PKLA01000002.1, forward strand.
GTACTGAGGTAGTGGTGAAGCTTTAAGAGATATCTATCATGTTGTTTTTGCGGCTGCCGGCGAGGCGGCTTTTTTCATTTCTCGAAAATTTTTCCTGCCAGTCCCGCCTGTTTTTCTAGTATTCCTATGTTTTAACCCCCAAATAAAGGGAAAAACCAACTAAGCTAGTTAGTTAGATAGTATTTAGGAGGGGGAAATGTGAAGAAACAGCGAGAGACACTAGAGGCAAAAGATATTACTGTTGTGGACAGTTCGATGGCGAAGAAGTCCATGATGGGGACATCCATCGGGAATGCGATGGAGTGGTTTGATTTTGGTATCTATTCATTTTTGGCAGTTACGATGGGCAGGGTGTTTTTTCCGGAGATTGACCCATCTTTTCAATTAATATACGCGTTTGCCACGTTTGCGGTGGCATTTATTGCTCGTCCGCTCGGCGGTATGTTCTTCGGGATGCTTGGTGACCGGGTAGGCAGGAAGAATGTGCTGGCCATTACGATGATCCTGATGGCGGCTTCCACGCTCAGCATCGGCTTGATCCCGGGCTTTGCAGCGATTGGGATCACAGCTCAAATTTTACTATTATCAGCAAGGCTTGTGCAAGGTTTTTCAACCGGCGGAGAATATGCCGGGGCTATGACCTACATAACAGAAACAACTCCTGATAAAAAACGCAGCTTCATGGCCAGCGGCCTTGAGGTTGGAACACTGGTCGGCTTTATTGCCGGCGCCGGCCTTGTTACGCTGCTGACCTTTATGCTTGACAGCGAGGCGATGACGGCATGGGGCTGGAGAATTCCGTTCTTCATTGCCGCTCCGCTTGGAATCATCGGCTTCTATTTCCGTAATCATTTAGGTGAAACGCCGGCTTTTGAGGCGATGAATGAATCGATTGAAGAGAAAAAGAATGAAAGTGTTACGCTAAAAGAGATTTTTGCCGGACATTGGAGAGCATTATTGACTTGTACGGCGATTGTTATTTTTTACAATGTTATGAGTTATACCGTTCTGACTTATATGCCGTCTTATATGTCAGAAGAGCTCGGGTACAGTGAAGGGAAAGGGCTCCTGATGCTTGTTCTTGTGATGATCGTCATGATCCCGATGGTATTGGCAATGGGGCATTTGAGCGACAAATTCGGACGGAACCGCATCCTGAAAGCCGGCCTGATTGGCGCGGTTGTCCTGAGCATCCCTGCTTTCATGCTCGTCCGATCGGGCAGCACCATGGGCGCTTTCCTTGGATTGCTGATCCTCGGCCTGCTGCTGACGACTATGCAGGGCTCACTGCCGGCAACACTCCCGTCGTTATTTTATACGAAAGTGCGCTACGGGGCACTGGCAATCACGTATAATACAGCAACGTCGCTGTTCGGAGGCACAACACCGCTGCTGGTCGCATGGCTGGTGAGCGTAACCGGCAATAATATGGTGCCAGCTTATTACCTGATGGGCATGTGCCTGTTCGGCATTATTGTTGTCACCCTGTTTGTCAGGGAGACGGCAGGAAGATCGCTTCGCGGTTCTGCACCGGTTGTTGAGCATCAGAGCGAAGTGAAGGAAGTCCTTAAGAATCCGGAGAGAGCCTACTGGTGGAAGAATGAAGGAAGAGCCAGGAAAGGCGCTTTGGGTAAAGGGTTATTGGCTGGATTGTTGAATAAGCATTAAAAAAAAGGTGCCTGACTCCAAACGCATACAAGCTGTGCTTATGGAGTCAGGCATTTTTTTAATAAGGAGGGTGCAAGGGTGAAAACCATGTCTTTGCGATTGATATTTATCATAGTGGGGGCTTTAGTTGGAGGACTCATTGTATATCTTATAAACGGGGGATTTCCACTGGGTGTCCTGGCAGGCTTTGCGGCCGGCGCGGTGATTATTCTTGTTTTAGCTGTGTATAGAAGAAAAGAGTGAGGCGACCTGTCCCGCTGTCCCAAGATACTTAAGAAAGTGGGGGAATGCACCTCATTTATTCCAATAAGCCTTCGCTTCTTTCTCCAGCACCTTTAGCCGTTTGTAGTAATCAGGAAACTCGTTAAGGTGTGCGAGGGCAATTTTTCCTGTGATGAGAGGGTCATCACCTGTTACATTCGTTTGGCTGGAGATCTTACCGTGCTCAAGCTCTGTATTTACACCAAGCCAAAATTCATTTAAATCAAACCTGCTTTTAGTAAAATCGATTCCCAGCAGCAAAGCGATGGCAGCTGCTTCTTCTTTGGAAAAAGATTTTTGCCTGGCAGCATGATGGGGATATGGATATCTTACACTATGCCTATGGCCAACGATGAAACGGTGAGAATAAGGATCATGAAAGTACATGTACATCACTCCTAGAGGGCAGATTACGTTAGTAGGCTATGAATTTCAAAGTGAGATGGTGTCTGGCTCCAAGTCTTTTATACTTGGGAGGAGCTTGCTTTTAAAAGGAAGGACAAGGGAACTGTTCCCCCTAGCCCTTAGGTATGTGTTCAAACATATTTCTCCTTATTCAGGAGATAATAACCCTTATGGACTTAAATAGGAGGAAAAGACATGGAGACTCATCATAATCATATGAAGCTAACCGCCGCAGAATTGAGTTATTTATGGGCTTCTTTCATGGCAGACAGTATGGCGGTTTGTGTATTAAAGTATTTTCTTCGTCATATTGAAGATGAAGATATCCAAAAGCTTGGTTCCCATGCTTTGGATTTGTCACAGCAGCATGTGGAGATCATAAGAGGGATCTTTACAGAAGAAGGCATCCGGATTCCGCAGGGATTTACGGAGGAAGATGTGAATTTAGAGGCGAAGCGATTGTTTTCCGACGTTTTTTATTTGCGCTACATACACAATATGGCAAAGGGGGGTCTTGCCACTTATGGCCGGGTGCTGCAGAATACATGGCGGTCTGATATTCATTCATTCTATTCCAAGTGCTTAACCTCAACAATCGAATTAAAGACCGAGGCCAATGAGCTGTTATTGGAAAAGGGACTGAGTGTGCGCCCGCCAAGCATTCCATATCCGGAAAAAACGGAGTTTGTTCATAAGCAGTCCTTTATTCTGGAAGGGCTGGGGAGGAGGGAATCCCTCACCGGGTCAGAGGTGACGAATCTTCATGCAAATATCCAGACGAATCATTTAGGAACCTGTATGGCTTCAGCCTTCAGCCAGGTGGCCAAATCAGATAAGGTCCGGAAATATATATTAAGAGGAAAAGAAGTTTCCCGGAAACATATAAAGGTTCTGAGCCGCTACTTGGAGATGTGTTCATTGCCTGTCCCCATGGGCTTTGACCAGGAAGTAACCGAATCAACCGAGTCGCCATTTTCAAATAAATTAATGATGTTCCACTTTGGCCTGATGATTTATGCCGGAATCGGCAACTATGGAATAGCCATTTCAGAGAGCAATAGAAGCGATCTGGTTATTGATTATGAGCGGTTTACTGGAGAGGTCCTCAAGCTATCTGAGGATGGAGTAAATCTGATGATTGAAAACGAATGGATGGAGCAGCCGCCATTGGCAGCAAATCGCAGGGACTTGGCGAAGGATTGATAAAAAAGAGGTGCCATTGCCCGGAACAGGGGGGGCAGGCACCTTTTTTGAGCTGCAGGATCATCCCCTCATAAACCCGCCTTCCGAATGGATAATCTGGCCGGTGATCCATTCAGCATCTTCGCTTGCCAGGAAGGCAGCAAGACGTGCAGTATCATCCGGTGTGCCAATCCGGCCCATTGGAAATTTAGGCAGGAGGTGATTTCTGATACCGTCTGTCATCCACGTCGAATCGGTTGGACCTGGATTGATAGCATTAACGGTAATCCGAAGCGGTGCAAGCTCCTGTGCTAATGATCTCGTAAAAGCAGAAATGGCGCCTTTGGTCGCTGCATAGGCCAGTTCCCCTGGCATTGGGGCTATATCCTGACCGGATGTCATGTTGATGATGCGGCCAGACGGTGAACCTGAGTCTTTAAACCGGCGGGCAAACTCAGCACACAGAAGAAAGGTGGACCTCATATTGACCGAGTAATGAAGGTCAAGTGTGCTTGCATCTAACGATTTATAATCATTATTAACAGAATGAGCGGCATTGTTAACCAAGATGGACGGAGAGCCCAGTCGGCCTGCAGCTTCTTCATAGATGGCCAATGCCGCATTTGCATCTGTCAGATCCACCTTTAGTGCCTCGCAGCGTACACCAATATCAGCAATATCCTGCTGAAATTGTTCAATCCACTCAGCATCAGAATGCCAGTGTGTAAAAAATATATCTATATCCTGTGAAGCCAGCTTGCGGCAAATTGCTGTACCAATTTCATTTTCACTGCTCGCACCTGTTATCAGTGCGGCCTTTCTTCGAGAATGACTCATTGTTTTTACCTCCCAGTATAGAGAACGATTTGATGCTGGCAAAAGAGATGCAGAGTCACCGAAAATAGCACACCCCTTTTACAATTTCTGCCTGGCCGATGGCATGATATGGTTCCATACCAGATCAGTAAAATGTTATGAATATTCAGTTGATTAATTGTATCATAAGGTGAATGGGATGAGAAATCTATACATTAAAGAAGCAAAAAGCCGATAAACTAAGCAAAAAACCCGGTTCCAGTAGGGTTGGAACCGGGTTAAATATGATTAAGAAAGGTACATGACTTCCTCATCATTTATAACTATATTATGGCAATTGTGCAAAGCCTTCCTGAATGAACCAGGGGTCTTTCCTGCAGGATAAACACATACAGACAGGATACCTTTTTCGTTGACACTCTTATCGACTATCTGTTCATACTCTGCTAATTTTTCGTAAATCTCCTTGTCTTCTCTCCATTCTACGAGTCCCCAAGTACTAATAGAAGTCTTTTTCTCTAAATGCGGTTCAAGTGTTTTTAAAAATTCACTGACCACAATATGAGGATGGAAATTACCTTGGGCATAATAGAAATCGTAATTATTCATGACTAGCAAGTTGGATAATTGATCTGTGCTAAATTCTTTATGGAGCCTTTCCTGAATCAGGCGAAGATTTCGATCATTTTCAAGAAGAAAGATGAAATCGCCATTCCTGATGCCCGCCGAGATAAAAGAAACGGCATTATTGATATAATTTTCTTCCTGGTTATAAAGATAGCAGATATGTCCGCCATTATTCTTCTTATACTCGTGATACAAATCCACAATTAAACTGTCCATGCAAATCTCCTCATCTATAGATGTTTATAACATTGGTAAAAATGAGCAACCCCATACACAGCTAAACAATATCACAGATTATATAATATCTTTTTCACTAAATCCAATTATACAAAACGATTCCTACCTGACAGCATTCCAAACACCATCACTATAGCTGAAATGCCGATCAGTGTAATCAGCGGCATTGTCCATGAATGTGTCAGGTCAAATAAGTAGCCGATGAAAAGTGGTCCGATGGAGGCAAGGATATAGCCGGTAGATTGGGCCATGCCTGATAACTCAGCAGCCTGCCTGCCATTCCGGGCCCGGAGTCCTATGTAGCTGAGGGCGAGCGGAAAGCTGCCGCCAAGTGCGACTCCGATCAGGATGATGCTGATGATTAGGAGAGGGTAGGTGGAACCAATCAGCAGCCCGCAGTAGCCGGCTACTGCACAAAGGCTGAGTGCGAAGGCAATCCAGACCTGTGATTGATATCTGCCTGCAAGGACAGGGATGAAAAAGCTTGCCGGCAGTCCTACCAGCTGGGTAAAAGACAGCAGCCACCCTGCCGTTGTGATGCTGATCCCGTGGCTTTGCAGAATTTCCGGCAGCCAGGAGATCGTAATATAAAACAAGGATGACTGAAAACCCATGAAAAGCGCAAGCTGCCAGGCTAGAGGCGTTTTCCACATTTGCCCGGAAGCTGTCCCGGGATTTGGCATGACGGTGCCAGGATTGCTTTGGTGAGATCTGAAAACGAAAAGCCATACAGTGAATGCAGCAATCACCGGAATGGCCCATACCGCCTGGGCGCCCTGCCAGCCAAGATTCGCATCGACTGCCAGGGGGACGCTTACTCCGGATGCAAGCGAAGCAATTAAACCCATAGAAGTGGAATACACACTTGTCATCAATCCGAACTTATTCGGAAATTTATCCTTCACTACTGCCGGCAGAAGGACATTGCCGATAGCGATGCCTAATCCGGCCAGAAAGGTCCCGGCAAAAAGAAAAAAGGCCATTGGAATCGAGCGGATAGCAATGCCGGTGAAAAGGGAAAGCAGGCCGATCAGCAGTGTCCGCTCATTAGTCAGGCGCAAAGCGATTTTTGGCACCAGGGGAGACATGAACGCAAATACCAGGAGCGGCAGGCTCATCAGAAGACCTGCACTCCAGTGCGCCAGGCCGACATCATCCTGGATGATTCCTACCAGAGGCCCTAATGATGTGATGGCTGGCCGAAGGTTAAAAGCAACCAGGATGATACCCGCAATAAATAAATACTGCTTGGCTGGATCCATTTTGGCTCTAGGATTCAGCTTATCCATAAAACATTCCTTCTCTCATACCCATTTTTTCTCAAGTATAGCATAGCAGGAAGGGGATTAACCGGGTGAGAAGGAGGATTGTTCCAAATTTCTGACAATGTTTCACGTGGAACAAATTTTTTTCGGATTTTCAAAATGCAGGGGAAGCGGGGAAAGTAAGGTTTGTTATATTAATTGGAATTTAAGATTTAAACGCTGGTATTGTGAAGACCTTATAAGGGGAATGGGTGCAATTGCTTGTAATAATAATGCTTGCTCCAGCCCGCGGTAGCAATCCGCTATTTTTTCTGCCCCGCACCAGCCGACTAAGCCATCCATCATAGTATGTGCCATTCTCCCCGCCATTACCCCTCCGCACTGGAAGGAAATAACCTGCTGAACACCGTCAAAAAAGGCCATCCTAAAACAGATATTAAAGATGAATATTGGACCGAAGTCATTTACAATAGAGTGGGATTAGCAATAAGATATAACATCAAAAACAAATAGCGAAAAGAAGAGGAATGAGGCAACGATGTCAGTCAAGACAAACGGTTTTCGAATAGAGAAGGACTTTCTGGGGTCAAAAGAGGTCCCTGCACATGCGTACTACGGGATTCAAACACTGCGTGCGGTAGAAAATTTCCCGATTACCGGCTACCGGATCCATCCTGAGCTGATCAAAGCGATGGCGATGGTAAAGAAGGCAGCTGCAATGGCGAATGTGGAGGTCAAGGCTCTTTACTCAGGCATTGGAGACGCGGTTGTCCAGGCGGCAGATGAAATGCTTGCCGGCAACTGGCATGATCAAGTAATAGTCGATCCGATCCAGGGGGGAGCAGGGACTTCTTTTAATATGAACATGAATGAAGTGCTGGCAAACCGGGCGCTTGAAATCATGGGCAGGGAAAAAGGGGACTATCCATACTGCAGCCCGAACACTCATGTGAATATGTCACAGTCTACGAATGATTCCTTTCCTACAGCGATGCACATATCCATTCTCAAGGTGCTCGAGCAGCTGATTGCTTCTATGGAGCACATGCATAAGGCATTTATGGATAAAGCTGATCAGTTTAACCATGTCATCAAGATGGGCCGGACACATCTGCAGGATGCTGTGCCAATCAGGCTTGGGCAGGAGTTTGAAGCCTACAGCCGCGTGATTGAACGCGATATTAAGCGCATCAAGCAATCAAGGCAGCATCTGTATGAATTGAATATGGGAGCAACGGCTGTCGGCACAGGCTTGAACGCACAGCCCCGTTACATTGAATTAGTGGTTGAGTATCTGGCAGATATCAGCGGCCTTCCGTTTAAAGGGGCGGAGCATCTGGTTGATGCTACTCAGAATACAGATTCATATACAGAGGTCTCCAGCGCGCTGAAAATCTGTATGATCAATATGTCTAAAATTGCAAACGACCTGCGTCTGATGGCTTCAGGTCCCAGGGCAGGACTCGGGGAAATCTCCCTGCCGGCGAGGCAGCCGGGATCTTCCATCATGCCAGGCAAGGTTAACCCGGTTATGCCGGAGCTGATCAACCAGACTGCCTTCCAGGTAATCGGCAACGACCAAACCATTTCACTGGCCTCTGAAGCCGGGCAGCTGGAGCTGAATGTCATGGAGCCAGTGCTGATCTTCAACCTGCTGCAGTCGATCACCATTATGACGAATGCTTTCAAGTCGTTTACCGACCACTGTGTCAAAGGGATTGAAGCAAATGAGGACCGGATGAAGCAATATGTAGAAAAAAGCGTTGGCATTATCACAGCCGTCAATCCTCATATTGGCTATGAAGTGGCGGCCCGGATTGCCAGGGAAGCCATCCTGAACGGCGCCCCTGTCAGGGAACTCTGCCTGCAGTATGATGTCCTGACAGAAGAAGAACTGGACCTGATTCTGGATCCGTACGAAATGACACATCCAGGCATCGCCGGTGCTGCACTATTAGATAGAGACTAAACGATCAGGGAGAGATGAAAATGGAAATCGGAATCAGCACATTTGTGGAAACGACCCCTGACGTTAAAACAGGAGAAACTGCAAGCCATTCACAGCGGCTGCGCGAGGTTGTTGAAGAAATTATCCTGGCTGATGAAGTTGGGCTGGACGTTTTCGGTGTCGGCGAGCACCACAGGAAGGACTATGCTGCTTCTTCACCTGCAGTCGTCCTGGCTGCTGCCGCGCCGCAGACCAAAAAAATCCGCCTGACAAGTGCGGTCACCGTCCTGTCATCGGCTGATCCAGTCCGGGTCTTCCAGGACTTTGCCACACTCGACGGCATCTCGAACGGCCGGGCTGAGATCATGGCGGGTCGAGGGTCGTTCATTGAATCGTTCCCGCTCTTCGGTTATGATCTCCAGGACTATAATGAGCTTTTCGATGAGAAGCTGGGCCTGCTCCTGGCACTGCAGAAATCTGAAAAAGTGACTTGGGCTGGAAATCACCGTCCGGCAATTGAAAATCTCGGTGTGTATCCGCGCCCGGTCCAGGATCCATTGCCAATCTGGATCGGGAGCGGAGGGAGCAGTGATTCTGTCATCCGCGCCGGACTTCTGGGACTGCCGCTTGTCCTCGCAATCATCGGCGGCCGTCCGGTGCAGTTTGCCCCGCTCGTACAGCTGTACTACAGGGCTGCAGCACAAGCCGGCCATGACATTTCCAAGCTCCAGGTAGCTTCACACTCACATGGGTTCGTGGCGGAAAGCAATGAAGAGGCAGCGGACAAATTCTTCCCGCCGACCCAGCAGGCCATGAACGTCCTTGGCAGAGAACGGGGCTGGGGCCATTATGACCGCGGAGCCTTTGATGCGGCACGCAGCTTTGAAGGCGCCCTGTATGTAGGAGATCCGGAAACTGTTGCTAAAAAAATCATCGACCTTCGAAAGAACGTCGGCGTTACCCGCTTCATGCACCATGTGCCAGTCGGAAGCATGCCGCATGAAGATGTCATGAAAAGCATCGAATTGCTCGGCAGGGAAGTTGCGCCGATTGTGCGTGAGGAAATTGCCAAGTGGGAAGCAGAACAGAAATAAAAGGACAGAGGGGCATTTTTTGTCCCTCTGTTTCATTCTATAAGCCGTTTTAAGTCAAATAGAATTCATAAGCCAATTTATAATTCCGGTTAAAATAGTTCCAATCAAAATACAAACTCCAATAAATCCATATCCCATACCGCTCCAGCCGCCGATAAACAGACTGATAATGATAATGGCTATGCTGATTATTATTAAAGCTGAAAAGCCTGCTTTAAGGTACTTGTCTTTCTGTACAGAACCTTTTAAAATTTTGGATGCAGCTGCAAATAAAATGCTGATTCCTAATAATATAAAGATAAAAACTCTGAAGCCTGCGATACCTTCCCCTCCAGAACTAACATATTTTACATTCGGTTGTACTATTATAGTAATTTTCATCAAAAAAGCCACAAAGTTCACAAAACAGCCTTATAAGGAAGGAAAGCCTATTTAGTATGAAGGAAATGATCATTGATTTATTTGAGTCATATACGTATATAGCCTTGATGCTAAGCCTTATAATAAACATTTTCATCAGCCTGCTTGGGGTTGTACCCAGTGTTTTTCTGACTGCCGCGAATCTGGCGGTATTTGGTTTATGGGGAGGAATCGCTGTATCTTTTGCAGGTGAGGCCGCTGGGGCAGCCGTTGCCTTCATCCTCTACAGAAAAGGATTTCGAAGGTTAAAGGACATGCGCGGCCTGTCCCATCCCAAAGTACAGAAACTGTTGGAAGCCGACGGCAAGGAAGCATTCTCACTGATTCTTGCTCTTAGAATTCTTCCTTTTGTCCCTTCAGGCCTTGTCACTTTCATTGCTTCAATTGGAAAAACCGCTTTTCTCACGTTCTTCCTTGCCAGCACCCTTGGAAAAATACCGGCCATCCTGATTGAAGGTTTTTCGGTATACCAGATTATCAATATGGAATGGGAGTGGAGAATAGCCGCAATCGTGATTGCCGCCATTCTGCTCATTTATGTTTCAAGGAAGTTTCGTACCCGGTAAAAACAAGACAAGCGCCATCTGAGCGCTTGTCTTGTTTTTTTGTCCGGAGAATAGAAAAAGGAAATAGGCCTGCTGCATTGAATATGAATATATAAAAGCACAGATTAGGAGTGATCACATTGGCCATTAACAGCCTAAAAATATACCCGGATTGCCCTATTGTAAAAAGAACAATAGAAGCGGGCGGCATGACGAAACAACAGCTTCTCCAGAGATTGCAGCAAGCCTCTATCCTGATGAACGAAATATGGAGAAAGATTGTTTTCTGATGATCTGTTCACGGCTTCTGCTGAAACATACATGATTGAAACCGTTGAACTGACAGTGGCTGGGCTTGGTTTTCAGCAGGGAGCTCCTCTGGACCGGATTTTTCAAAGAGCGGGTGAACTGGGGCTGGGTTTGTGTCCGCTGGAGCTGGGTCCTTACATGAGGCTGCAGTATCAGGATCAGCCTGAAGGGTTATCCGCAGAATTATCACAGCGTCATCAGGCACCTACCGGCTCCATCACCATTGCTTCAGCCGTACTGACAGATGACCATGATTTCCCGAAGGGCTTTTATCTAAGAAGCATGGACGGCGCCATATGGCTGCGCGGTTATATTGCGGATTACCTGCATATTTGGGATCCCAATGATCATTTTATTTTTGCAGCATCATTTTCAGGAGAAAAGAAATGAAAATGATCCCGTATCACCCGCGCTATGCCTCAGAGACCGTGAAAATGTGGAGGGACAGCAAGGAGAAGGCGATTGGGCAGAAAGAAATCCACAGCTTTGAGGAACATATATATTTTTTAAATAACATTCTAGCACGCCAGTGTGAGATCGATCTGGCATTGTCGGGTGAAAAAGTAGTCGGCATCGTCGCCTATAATAAAACCGAAATCAGCCAGCTTTATATCCATACTGACTATCAGGGTATAGGGATAGGAACAGAACTGCTCAGCAGGGCAAAAGAACAATCAGATGGCCGGCTTACCCTATACACCTTTGAGGTAAATGAGAATGCTCAGCGCTTCTATCATAAGCATGGATTCAACATTATCGGCCGTGGCTTCGAGAACGAAGAAAATTTGCCGGATATTCTTTATGAATGGGAAAAGGAATCAGGCAGGTGAGATGGATGAAAAACAGGCATTGCCGCTGGCGGTGCTTATTTTTTATTTATATCGGCGTAGTTTTTGTTGTAAATGCAACATAAATAAGTTAGATTTAATTCATGTCAGTACATTAAATATGGCTTAAGGAGCAACTAATGACGGAAATTCTTCGAGAAATAGGCATGATTGCAAGAGCCCTGGATTCAATCAGCAATATTGAATTCAAAGAGCATGACCTTACCAAAGGGCAGTATTTGTATGTAGTGCGGATCTGTGAGAATCCCGGGATTATCCAGGAAAAGCTGGCCGAGATGATTAAAGTCGACCGGACTACAGCCGCCCGTGCCATTAAAAAACTTGAAATGAATGGCTTTATTGAAAAAAGGGACGATCCTGAAAATAAGAAAATTAAGAGGCTTAATCCAACTGAGAAGGGCAGCAGTGTGTACCCTTTCATCAAGAGTGAAAATGATTATTCCAACAAGGTTGCATTAGAAGGATTCACTGAAGGAGAAGCAGAAGCCATGTTCCATTTTCTCCAGAGAGTCAGAAAGAATGTTGAAAAAGACTGGGAATCTGTGAAAAAAGGAAACAAGAGAATCTATTGACCAATGAAGGAGCGGTTAAAAAATGTCGATGTATTTGAAAAGATGTACCCTGGAAGATTTACACCAGCTGCAGCAGATCAGCATTGAAACTTTCAATGATACCTTTAAAGACCAGAATTCACCAGAAAATATGAATGCTTATCTGGAGAAGGCATATAACTTAGAGCAGCTGATAAAAGAGTTATCCCATAAGTCTTCACAGTTCTTTTTTGTTTTTTTCAATGAAGAGATCGCAGGATACTTGAAGGTCAATGTGAAGGATGCCCAGTCGGAGGAAATGGGCGAGGAAGCGCTTGAAATAGAGCGGATTTATATCAAGAAGTCATTCCAGAAGCATGGGCTTGGCAAATATCTGCTGAACAAAGCGATCGGAATGGCAGAGGAGCAGGGAAAGAAGAAAGTCTGGCTGGGTGTGTGGGAACAGAATGAAAATGCGATTGCTTTTTATCAAAAGATGGGATTTGTCCAAACAGGAGCCCATTCATTCTATATGGGCGATGAAGAACAAACAGATCTGATCATGGTTAAGGTGCTTCTATAACAATTGGGGTGATATTAGTATGTATGTTCCAAAGCATTTCAGGGTTAATGATGAAAATGAGATTTGTCGTTTTATCGAGAATTACAGCTTTGCGACGCTCATTTCCCAGCACAACGGGGAACCATATGCGACTCACCTTCCCCTGACATTGAAGAAGTCCGAGCATGCTTTATATGGACATTTTGCCCGTCCGAACAATCAGTGGAGTACCGCCGGGGGCCAGCAGGTCCTTGCCATTTTTCAAGGCCCTCACAGTTATATTTCACCCTCCTGGTATGAAACGAAAATGGCTGTCCCGACCTGGAACTATGTCTCTGTACATGTATACGGAAAACTGGAGATAATTGAAGATGAATCAGAGATATTCAATACCCTGAATGACTTGACCGTCAAATATGAAAGTCCGGAAAGCCCATATCAATTGGAGCACATAGATCAAGATTTCATAAAGGGGATGAGCAGAGGGATTGTTGCTCTTAAAATAAAGATCGCCAGAATTGAAGCAAAGGCTAAATTGAGCCAAAATCATCCCGTGGAGCGGCAGGGATTAATCATTAAACATTTGGAGCAAACCGGTCAGCATGACGGTCTGCAAATTGCATCTCTTATGAAGAAGAATCTGCAAAAATAGCTTTCTCAAATCATGCTGGTTGAAGAGCTGCCTGTTAGTTGTTAAATGATTCTTGGTAATCATTCAGAAACACGAGGGGAATGGGTTTTATGAAAGAAATAATGGCAGAGATAAAGGGCTGCAAACTATATGCCAAATTGATGGGCGGAAACTGCGGGAATCCAACAATCATTATGGACGCAGGCTATGGCGACTATTCAAAGGCCTGGGATCCGGTACTTGAAGAACTCTCAATGCTATCGAGAGTTTTCACCTATGACCGGGCAGGGCTCGGAAAAAGCGAAAGAAGTAACAGCCCGAGAACTAGCCGCGAGATGGTAAAAGAATTAAAACAGCTGCTCACTGTAGCCGCGATTGCCCCGCCCTACCTATTAGTGGGCCACTCATTTGGCGGCGGGAACATGCGGATGTATGCTACGGAATTTCCTGATGAGGTGTGCGGGCTGGTCCTGGTTGACTCAACTCCTGAAGAGTACAGGGAAAGATTCCTACCGTCAATGCCGGAGGATTTTCAGGAAGCCTACAATAAGCAATTCGTCAGGGAAGGCAATTATGATGAGTTTATGGAGAGCCTCCAGCAGCTGAAAGATACGAGGCGCCGGTTAAACGTGCCGCTAATTGTCCTATCAGCCGGGAAGAAGGCTCACTATTCTGCTGAATCACAGGCATTGTGGAACGATATGCAGCGGGAACTGCTGGAGATCTCCTCACAGGGTGAGATGGTGATCGCTGAAAACAGTGCTCATTATATACAGCGGGATGAACCTGAAGTGATTGTGAATGCAGTAAGGAAGCTCATTGATCTGCAATGCTGCGGATAAATACCTTTTGGATGGACATTTATTCTATATGGATGAATGTCCTTTTTATTTTGCGGGCAGAAATATCTGGATAAAAGAGGGGATTGAGTTCTAGTATAGAACTGTTTATATAGCATAAGGAGAGGGTGGATGAACCTAATCAAAAAGCTGGTTTGTGAATCTATTTTCCATTCCTGTTTACTTTTTCTCCTTAACAATGGCAGCATTCTAATCAGACTCCGGTAAGAAGTCAGTTTTAACAGATATCCTGAAGTTCGCTCCATTTTTAATTATAAATCTTATAGCGATGCTGTTCAGTTTAAGAAAGAAAGATATTGATCTGCCCTTAGTTTGGAGAATACTCTTTTTGCCGATTGTGTTGTTTGTAATGCCAGCTATTTCGGCTGCTGTGATCTTTGTGGCTGCGACTGTGTTTTTCTAACCAAGTTTAATGCCTGAAACAAATTAGATTCTTACATATTTTTAATTAGGAAAAGGAGAACTGCAACTATGTCTATTTACCATAAAACCATTGGAGAAGGGGTCCCAATCGTTATGCTGCACGGCTGGACACTTGACCACAGAGTGATGCAGCATGCAATGGAGCCGCTGTTCGAGAAGCAGGACGGCTGGAAAAGAATTTATATTGATTTGCCTGGCATGGGCCAGTCTGAGCCGCTGCCTTCGATCCGAAACTCGGATGACATGCTGGAAGCCGTGCTGCAGCTTTTAGATGAGATCATTCCTGAAGAAACGTTTGCCGTCTGCGGCTATTCGTATGGGGGCTATCTGGCGAGAGGGGTCGCTTATTCAAGGCCGGGTAGGGTCCGGGGTCTAATGCTGCTGGCGCCGGTGGCCATAGCTGAGTCTGCCGGCAGGACATTGCCCCAGCATGCGGTTTTAAAAAAGGACAGCAGCTTGATTTCGAGTCTATCCCCAGAGGACGCTGAAGAGTTCTGTTCCGTTGGAGTTGTGCAGGGTGAGGAAGAATGGGAAAGATTCCAGAAAGAAGTTCTGCTTCCTTCCAGACTGGCCAATGCAGAGTTTCTAGAGAGAATCCAAAATAACGGATACGGCTTTAGCTTTGATATAACAACAAGACTTGACCATCCGGCGCTGATCATCACAGGAAGGCAGGATCATATTACCGGCTACCGTGATACCTGGGAGCTGATAGAGGACTATCCGCGGGCCACTTTTGCAGTTCTTGATATGGCGGGTCACAATCTGCAGATTGAGCAGGCAGATGTGTTTAATGCTCTGGTTGAGGAATGGCTGAATAGGCTTGAGGAGAAGAGCTGAGGATAGCACAGGAGCAGGTTTCTTGAGCCCAAACGGACCGAGGGAACTGCCCTGTGGCTCGTATGCTCGAACCAAACGGAAGGGACATACGGTGTGATAAAGGAAATTGGAAGGGCAATATTGCGTCTTTAAGTAATCAGGAAGAACACAGGGCAGCTGCCCTTTCAAAATTGAGCCAAGGGACCTGTCCCTGTGGCTCTTTTTTCGCGATTTCCATCAGCAAGAAGGAAACCCGTTACCCGGCAGCGAAACAAGTCATATGCATATTTTGGAAAAACAGCAAAGGAAGCTGATCTTAATGAAATTGATAAGACCCGCAAAGATACATAAAGAACAAATGTTGGCATACCGAAAAGCATTTCTGGACTCGGGAGAACTTCTTTATGGAGGCTCTTCCCTGCAAAACTATGAACATTATGAGAAATGGCTCGAAAAAGTCATCAGCCAGGAAGAAGGGCAGCTGCCGCCAAACCGGGTTCCTGCGACACAATTCCTGAGCATGGTTGATGATAAAGTAGTCGGCCTGGTTAATATACGCCACCGGCTGACACCAGAACTGCTGGTGGAGAGCGGGCATATCGGCTACAGCATCCATCCGGCTGAACGCCGCAAAGGATATGCCGCTGAACAGCTGAAGATGAGCCTGGTCGAAGCAAAGAAACTGGGTTTGGAAAAAGTGCTGGTCACATGTGATAAAGCAAATATAGCTTCAGCCAGGACCATTCAGAAAGTTGGCGGGGTATTGGAGAATGAGGTCATTTCGCCAGACAGCGGTGAGGAGGTTCAGAGGTATTGGATACAGCTTTGACTTTTGTACCCGTCATTTTCTGCACTTAGAATGCCGGACTTAAGTTTTCTTTTTTATCTATATTTAGCAGGGAAGGAGGTAAGAGATGGATTGGCTAGAGCGATTGAATAGAGCAATGGATTATATTGAGGAGAATTTAGCGGGTGAAATAGATGGAAAAGAAATAGCGAGAAGAGCATGCTGTTCGGGTTACCATTTTCCAAGGATGTTCTCTTCCATGACCGGATTATCTTTATCAGACTATATCAGGCGGAGGCGCTTATCACAGGCGGCATTCGAGCTTCAAAACAACGCTGAAGTCCGGGTGATTGATCTGGCGTTTCAATATGGCTATGATTCCCCCGATGCCTTCAGCCGTGCTTTTAAAAACCTTCATGGAATTACTCCATCAGCGGCCAGGAATAAAGGAATCAAGCTAAAAGCCATCCCGAGGATTTCTTTTCAAATTTCGATTAAAGGGGACGAGGAAATGGATTACCGGATCGAAGTGCTGGAAACTGATGTTGAAATAGCGGGAGTCAGGCGGAAGGTGGTTACGGAGGATGCTTTTAAAACAATACCGCGGCTGTGGAAAGAAGCAACTGAAACGGGCATGCTGCAGCGTTTTATCAATCTATCCTGGGAAAATCCCCAATGCAAGCTGGAAGGGATACTGGGTCTAGTCGGAAAGCAGGCTGCCATTACCGATGAAGAGTTCGATTATTTCATGGGCTGCCGTTATACGGGTGAATCTGCAAGCGAAATGGAGAAAATCGTGATTCCCGCAAGTACCTGGGCTGTTTTCCCTGACATTCCTGAGGCTTGGAAGCGCCTGTACACCGAATGGCTGCCTGCCTCAGGCTATGAATTGGCAGATTTGCCGTGCGTTGAGAACTACCTGGCGCCTGACAGGGTTCCAAACAGCGAGTTGTGGGTGCCGGTCATAGCTAAATAGCGGGAAGGAGTGACAGGTTTTTTGTGACAAGCTGTATGAGAGACCTGTTCCTTTGTTTTTGAAAATCTACCAAGGGGATGTTTCCTATCAAGCCAACTCTGTTAATCTTTGGAACGGACCATTTTGCAGGCATAGATAATGGAGATATGTATATGACAGACAAAATGGATATTTTATCAGGCACAAGGCAAGCAGAAATCCAGGAGGTTATCACTTGTTTAAAGAATTTTAACCCGACAAAGGTAGCCTTGGAAGTTCTGCAGGAAAAGGAAGAAGCTTTGAATAATGAATATGCTTCTTATTTGAGTGGAGGCTATGAATTAACCGTTAATGAAATCGATCAAGTCGGATTCCGGCTGGCAAAGGAATGCGGTTTGGGACATGTACATGCAGTCGATTGGAATCAGGATGAGGAGGGTGTGCCGGACCTCGGGGCTCTAAGTGAATGGGAAGATACGGAAGAGTATAGGGCGTTTACAGAGATAGGGCAGAAAATCACTTCTGAAGCAAATACATTTTTGCAGAATCATTCTATAAAGGACTATCTGCTTTGGCATAATGAACCGCGGAATATTGCCAGGGGACAGGAACTTTACATGAAAATGTCCCTGACAGGCAGCAATAGCAACCCGGCGGGCGCCATTTGGACAGCGAAGTATTGGTATTATCGCAATCTGTTGATTTTTAGAAATCTGGTAAACTTATTGGATTCCAATGAAGAACGGATTTTTGTTTTATATGGTGCGGCCCATCTCCATCTGCTATTGCAGTTTGCGAGGGAGAGCGGGTTATTTGATGTTGAGGCAGCCGGGGATTATTTGGGGTAGGGATTAACTTTTGATCTAGTGTGGGGCCGGGGGGTCTGTCCCCATGGCTCATATCACCAAAAAATTGAAACTAAATCGGTGTCTCTTCCGTATACAAATATTAACAGGAGGGATACCATGGAAGTTAAAGTGGCAGAGAAGAATGGGAGCCTGGAGATAAACTGGCTATTAAATAAGACTGAAATACCGTTATCGGCTATTACAGAAGTATCGAATGATGATACCTATGGCGGGCAGGAAAAGGAAGCCATAAGGATTGGGTTTCCATCCGGCAATACAGACAGAGTGGTTATTAAAACAGAGAAAGAAACTTATATACTTTTTACGAGTATTGGCGGCATAAAAGAAAAGATCTTAACTTTGATGAATAAGTCTGTGCGTTGATCTTAAGGAGGATTAGCGCTTTTTTTGTTGAAGTTCTTTGGTAAGCGGGCAGGCACTCATATGTGCATTCACAGCTGAAATTGAAGGGGGCATGGGCCAGGGGGTCTGTCCCTATGGCTCACAATATGAAAAGGAGGCTGAAATGTGGATTTACTATTCTGGGTTCTTTTCGGCTTTTTCATAGGCGGATTTGCGGTTCTCGTTTCCATGAAAAAGAATATGGAACGCAGGGTCGCTGCGCTAAAAAGAGACGGGGAAAGCAGCAGTATTTCATCCCGTCCTGTTGTCTGGTGGATCTTCGCGACGACAGTCTGGGGAGTTGTGAGCATGGGGCTTGTTGTGTGGTGGTTTTCGGTTAGCTGACATAAGTTTTGCCGATAAAAGTGAGGAGATCAATGATGGATAACTGTATTTTTTGCAGGCTGGAGCGTGAGCCGGATCAGAATGTTGTCATGAGCAATGAACATTGTCTTTTTTTACAGCTGGGGCAGAGTCAAATAAAGGGAAGCCAGCTGGAAGGCGCAGGGTTAATTGTTCCTATTCAGCACAGGGAAACTGCGTTTGACTTAACACCCGAGGAGTGGACGGCCACCTACAGTCTCCTTCAGGATGTGAAAAAGTACTTGGATGAAAGGCATGAGCCTCAAGGTTATAATTTAGGCTGGAACTGCGGCGAGGCTGGCGGACAGCATATTTTCCATGCACACTTTCATGTGATCCCGAGATATGAGGACGAACCTCTTGCGGGTAAAGGAATCCGGTATATGTTTAAAGGGAAAGAAAATCAGAGGGGGCTTAAACCTTCCCCTTTGGCGACTTGAAAGAGAGAGCTGATGGAAAATAACGTGTTTTCATGAAGCAGGATGCCTCTATGTTTATTTCAGTCAGCACCAAGTAAGGGATTGGGAAATGTTCTCCAGATAGGGTGATTCCAATAGAAAAATTAATATTGCATAAGCGGCATGATTATAGTTCAAATTTAAACTTTGCCGGCGGCCAGATAGCTCAGGATGGAACACTGCTGCTGATTGAAACCGGCCAACAGGAACTCGATTTTTTTGAGCGGCCTGTGCCGAAATGCAGCTGGACCATCACGTTGATTAGAGATAACAGTATAGAGACTGTGGAATTAAAGAACATTCCTCTAATGCCGACTCACGCTGATCTGTTTTCCGATGGGACATTGCTTATAGTACAAAGCCGCAGTTTAAAGGAAGGAACTTACGTTGAACGGAACGCCAGGAGATATAACCAAAATGGGCAGTTAATCGAGGCATTCACGCTCGGTGATGGAATCAATGATGTGCAGATTGATGACTCAGATACCATTTGGGTCAGTTACTTTGATGAAGGCATCTTTGGGAATTTTGGATGGGATGAGCCCATGGGAAGTGCCGGTGTTGTGGCTTACACAATGGATGGGAAGAAGCTGTGGGGAGCAAGTGATTATGGCATCATTGACTGCTGCGCAATGAATGTGGCTGGATCAAAGGAAGTCTACTTTTACTATTATGATGATTTTGATCTCGTTCATCTGGATGAGATGAGAGAAGCCGGGCGCTATCGTGTGAACGGCCGTTACCCTATGATGGGGCAATTTATGCTGCATAAAGAGGGTTTGATTGGTCAAATCGATATGTCAACGCTCATGCGCTACCGGAAAAATCAACACAGCTATACAGCAAAACATAAGCTGCAGTTAATTGATGAAGATGGCAAACGCATCATTGGGCCGGTGTTCATGCGGGGCTCACATCTGTATGCATACGGCAAGGATGGAATATATATAAAGTCATAGGACAGGTTCCATGCCAAACGGGCCAGCGGACCTGTCCCCTTGGCTCATTGGGAGGACTTTCAAATGTATAATAAAAACCACGATCCTAAAGGAAATATTAAGGCAGAGATCCTGCTATCGGGGCAATCTCTTTCTTTTAAATTGGATGTAAACGAAACGAAGGTACTGCTCGACAATATGGAAAAAGCATCGCATGATTTTAAAAAGATGGACTCTATTAAGCTGTATCATCCTGACGGCAGGTTGAAATCAGTGATCAACCCATTGCAGATATCGAGGATTTGGTTTACATGAAAGCAAAGGGACAGGTTTCTTGGCCCGAGCGGACGGAAAACCTGTCTCTCTGTATTAGTGTGGAAGCATAATAGTCTTGAAATACCTGCTGCTTATGGTTAAAGGCTGTATTCTCATTAGTGGTTAAGCCTGTCCTTAAATGTTTCCATACAGCATTCGATGTTTATGAGCAGCGTAATAATCTTGAGAGTGAACTCAAAGTTATCTCTCTGGAAGGATATTAGTGTCAGGCAGAACCGGATCTGCCATTAATATCTTCTATAGAAATGCCTTATTCAAGTCCTTTCTTAATGATTTGGGAACGGTTTTCCATTTGCGGGGGTTCCTCGAACCAGCCATTTTTAATCTTAATATTAATCCCTTCCTGCGCGTAGAAATAGACATCTTTTGCGAGCAAAAGTGTTTTCATCGCCAAATCGTTTCTTAAACTGAAAAATCCCCCTGTGCCTGACCCAATCAGTCCAAACCCATTAAGAATATATATACAGTGCATCATCAGCTTGTCAGAAAAGGGAGGAACTGTTGATGTAGTTACCGTTGCCCCGGAAGTCGCGGAGAGATGGACATCCCCATCCAGAAGTAATTCCTCCATAACTTTGACCTGTTTCTTGGCAAGATCCTTCCCTTTTAAAAAATATTGCCTGGCTTCCTTGTTTTGAGCGCACTGAGCAAAGCCTGTAATTAACTGCATTCCAATATTATTAACTTCAAGATTATGATGAAGGATCCCAACCTCCAGGGCTGATAGAGGCCTTTTTTCACCAATTAGTTTAAACCCCTCCATGTACTTTTTGCTTTTAATAAATTCCGTCTTCTTCTGCATAGTCACTTTAGGAGGGAGAGATAGAATTCCATTTTCAAGTAAATAGCGGGTTGAAAGTTTATAGATTTTTTGAGTGACAGTTGTGAGTCCCTCATAAATGGCCATTACCTTTTTGTTGTAGGTCATATTCATGCCAAGGGTGTACAGCCCCATGCTAACTTCCTTTAATACACGGACAAACATGATATCAAATCCATTATCATATAACTTGGGGGCCTCCAGGTTTACATCCTCTGATGTGAAACCCACAGGTTTAACCATTCCCTGTTCAGAAAATAGATTTTCCATCTCAGCTACATAAAAATTAAGCTCCTGCCATAATCCGCCCAAAATATTTCTTGCTTGCGGGTCATCTGCCTTTTCGATAAAGTATTCCAGAAACCGCATAATCAAGGTTTTTTCCTGATATGTCTGCCAAAGCGAACCTATTTCGGACACATTTAAAGGATTTGTCAGAACCATGCAGATACCTCCTAATCAAATATCCCTAAGTGCTATGTATGTTGTTTCTAGCGTTTCCAATTAAGGAAAAACCATACTGTATTTTGGGCCGTGGTATCTGTCCCTTTTGCATACTCCTTTTTATAAGTATATTCATCTTTAAAAGCAGGATAATGGAATAGATTGGTGAATATTAGTAAGAATCAATTTAGGACAGATGAAATTAGATTGGATAGGAACAAAGGCTAAATGTTTAAAACTTACTGAATTAGGCTTTAAAGTAAATTTAAGAATTGAGTATCGAAGGGAAAAAATAAGAGTGAATGACTACCTGTTCCATGCAGAAAATAGAGATATTTCGGTGCTGACTTTAATAAATGACAGTGAGTATTATGAAGGGTTAGAGAGAATGAGGAACGATGTGAAATTAAATCCGGATATAAACATTGTGAATGATTTTGCGGAGCTGTTTTGTACTGCTGAAAAATTTTAGAAGAACAGAGGGACAGATACATGAGAAACCTGTCCTTCTGTCCTATAGGCAAGCCCGGCACAGCTGCCTGTCTTCATCACGCGGGGAAAAGATAGCCATGAGCCCCTTATTGCTTACGTTAAGGGCTGCATTCTTATTAAGCGGTTTAAGCGATATCTATACGTATCAATAAAAAACTCCAGCTTAATAATTAAATGAAGGATCCTTTTAATCAAGCTAGTAAGTGTACTCACAATGTATCCCTCCACATTCATGATCGTGCACGGAAAAAGGTGCACTAGCATTAATATCCTCCAGAGCAGATTCCTTTATTCACTTTCATTCTTGATATCACATGCAAATCTACAGGGGGCGTTGATTTGATAGTGGTGCTATGGCAAGTATCCTTCCTCCTTTGTGTCGTCACTCTCCTGTTTGGTCTATTTAAGAAATCATGGCTTTCCATGTTCATCAGTTTTATCACATCACTTCCGATAGCTTATTACTTCCTGGGAGCTGAAAATAGCTGGAGGCTGGTTGCTTTAGCTCCTATATTTTCGCTGCTTCTGACATTTCTTTTTTGGAGGAATAAAGTACGCTGATTTGACTGTGGGAAAGGATCTGCACATTTTTTGCGGAAAGTTATTTAGAGCTGGCTGGCAAGCAAACTCAGAGCTCCGGAAATTTAGGGAAAGGAAACAAAACTGGATGGGGGGAGTATCGTGCTGCGGGCAGTCTGGAAAAACATATTGTATATACTGGAACATAAACTTAATGTCCTGATCGAGTGCTGGAAAGAGGGGCTATTCCTGCAGGGGATTGTCCACGATTGGTCAAAATTTTCCCCGCAGGAGTTTATGCCATATGCAAAGAAGTTCTTCTATGAGGGCCAAAAGGACTCCATTGATGAGTTAAAGTGGAAGTACGCATGGCTCCACCATCAGCACAAGAACAAGCACCACTGGGAACATTGGGTGGTTGACCCGAAAAATAAACAAGCCCTGCCGATGCCCAGAAAATATCTTCTTGAAATGGTTTGTGACTGGCGTTCGTTTTCGAGGAAGTGGGGAAGAAGGGTGAAAGCTTCCACTATGGACTTGAGCGGCAATATAATTTTGCATCCCGATACGAAAAAGGAACTGGAAGATATATTGGAGAAGAAAAAGGCAGAGGATGCTAGGTGGAAAAATAGGGACGCGATTTAACTTGGAATAGGCTGCCTGCAAGGCGGCTTTTTTGCTGTTTCGGAATAAATGCAGGAAAAAAATGAGCCAAGGAACCTGACCCCCTGGCCCAAAAAATGGTTGCGCGGTTTTGGAAGTGTGTATATAATGTATATATAGTATATATACAATAGTTGAAAAAGAGGGAATTCCATGCAAATCATTATCTCCAACAGTTCCAAGGAGCCGATTTATGAACAAATTACTAAACAGATTCAATCCTTAATTTTAGCGGGCGATCTGCAGGAGGGGTCAGCGCTGCCTTCCATACGCCAGCTCGCGAAGGATCTCCAGATCAGTGTGATTACGACGAAACGGGCTTACGAGGAATTGGAGAAGGCGGGTTTTATTTATTCTATTGTTGGCAAAGGGTCTTTTGTTGCCGAACAAAATTTAGAAGTTATTAGGGAAAAGAAGCTGAAGGTCATTGAGGAACAGCTGGGGGCGGTTATAATTAACGGTCGGGAAATTGGTCTCTCATTGGATGAACTTCAGCAGCTATTGAAGATTTTATATGAGGAGTGACTGTATGGAGAATGTGGTCGAATTGAAAAATGTTTCCAAGGAATTCAAGGGTTTTTCCATTAAAGATATAAATTTTCAAGTAAAGCAGGGCTTTATTACAGGGTTCATCGGAGGGAATGGCGCCGGAAAGTCGACGACCATTAAAATGATGATGAATCTGCTGAAGCCGGATCAGGGCGAGATCAGGATCTTCGGGCTGGACTATAAGACACATGAGAAGGAGATCAAGGAGCGCATCGGGTTCGTTTATGACGGAAATGTGTTTTATGAAGGGATGAATTTAAAAGATATAAAACGCATTGTTGGACCAGCGTATAAGCGCTGGGACGATCGTTTGTTTTATCAATATGTAGAGCAGTTCGAGCTGCCCCTTAATAAAGCGATTAAAACTTTCTCAAAAGGGATGCAGATGAAGGCATCACTGGCGATTGCCTTATCGCACCATCCAGAGCTGATTATCATGGATGAACCTACATCAGGACTGGATCCTATTTTCAGGCGGGAAATGCTCGATCTGCTGCAGGAATTGATGCTGGATGACCGGCGCACGATTTTCTTCTCTACACATATCACCACAGATTTGGACCGCATCGCTGATTATATTGCCTTTTTGCAAAATGGGAGACTGGTATTTAATCAGTCTGTCCACGAGGTGGGGGAAAATTATGCGCTCGTAAAAGGCGGGCTGGAACTTTTGGACCGGGATACAGAGAAGGCTTTTGTCCATATTCACCGGGCTCCTACAGGGTTTGAGGCCCTGACTGACAATATCGAACTTGTAAATAATACTTTTGGCCATTCTGTTGTAGTGGAACAGGCGGGCCTGGAGGATATTATGTATTACATGAAGGGGAGGAAAAGCTATGTTTAACCTTATCAGGCGCGATGTGATACTGCAGAAAAAACTGATCTTGACCTTTATTCCTTTTATCCTGTTCTTTATTGTAATGGATTCGCATCCTGTGCTGATTTTCAGCGTTGCCAGCATTTTCATTCCTTTTAATGCCTATGCCTATGATGAAAAAGCAGAGGCGAACATTCTGCTGAACAGCCTGCCCTATACGCGTAATGAAATCATTGCTTCACGTTATCTCGGAGCAGTTATCTATATGATTTTAGCCATAGGCGGCACTTGTCTGGCATTGCTTGCATTCAATAAGGCATTTACCATCGAAGATATGGCTATGGGAGGCGGCATCTTCTTAGCATTCGCTGCATTCACATTTCCGCTGTTTTATATATTTAAACCAGGGCATATCACAACAGTCCTGATGATTACATTCGTTCTATTAACAGGGATGGGTCCGCATCTCCTAAACCTGATTGCTGAAGATCTTTCTTTAATCACCGGTTTTATTGCAAGTTTGTCCAACCCGGCGTTGTACACGGGGGCAGCAGTAATCATTTTGGCTCTGTATGGCATTTCCTGGGGAGTCACCACATTCATTTACCAGAGAAAGGCGTTTTAATGCTCCTTTGAGGAGGGCCGGAAATGGATGAAGTATTCAAGAGTCTAAAAAAAGCAGGGATCCATTACATAAAAAATGATCAAGAATTCATCTTAGAAATGTTTGAAGATAATATAAACAATCCCCATGAAGCAGACACAGCCATAATGAAACTTATTACTAATCTAACTGCCTTTAAAGAGAGGCGTATCTTGTTCGAATGCCCTAGAACTCTCCTTGATCAATTGATGTTCACAAAAAGGAAAATGGTAATGACTGGAGAAAGAGTCATTTACACCAGGGAATTTACTGAACCTATCAATCAACCTGCAGCCGGTTATGAAGTATGGTCCATTGAGCACGAGGAATCAATCGCTTTCCTGTCAGAGGTAATGGGCAGGAGTTTTAACGATACTAGAAGATTTTTAACGGGCATGCAAACAGAGTTGCCCTCACAGGTAAACAATATGTACACAGTACTGATGATTGCAGATGAACCGGCTGGCGTTGTTTTTCCCCACCTGGAGCCTGATTCGGATAGACAAGGACGTCTCTTTTGGATTGGCATGCACCCGAAATTTTCAGGGAATGGGCTGGGTCAGAGGCTCCATTTGCTGGGGTTATATAGGCTGAGAAATGAATTTAAAGCAAACTCGTACCTGGGCGCAACGAAAATTGATAACACGCCAATGAGAAAAATTATGATAGCGAATGGTTGTACTCAGAACAAAAATACGGTCCTATCATTGGAATATAATTTATAAGTAACAGGAATCTGACCTTGTTTCACATAAATAAAAAGAAACAGTTTCCTCTCACCGTAGAAAGGGGCAGTGCTATGATTACAGTAAATCCTATCGGGATTGCATATAATGAAAGACACGAAATAGAGGACGATTACTGGGGCGAAGTGGTCAGCAGGATCGTGCTGGACGATTCTCTGCCAGAAGACGGGCTCGACGGAATTGAATCCTTCTCCCACTTAGAAATCATTTATCATTTTCATCGGGTGGATCAAAGTAAAATAGTGCCTGGTGCAAGGCATCCCAGAAATGACAGCAGCCTCCCCAAAGTGGGGATCTTTGCTCAGCGCGGCAAAAATAGACCGAATCAACTAGGCCTGACAACTGTGAGGATAGTCAAAAGAGAAGGCAGGGAACTGACCGTCACTGGGCTTGATTGCATCAATGGGACGCCGATTCTTGATATCAAGCCGGTGATGGAGGAATTCCTGCC
The DNA here is from genome assembly GCF_002858875.1 of Bacillus sp. UMB0728. NCBI lineage: Bacteria > Bacillati > Bacillota > Bacilli > Caryophanales > Bacillaceae > Bacillus > Bacillus sp. UMB0728. Next base: position 210,576 of record NZ_PKLA01000002.1, read on the forward strand.
TAAAGAGCCTATCAGCCAGCCAGATTGGTCCCATGAGATTATGAAGAATTATTGGGACTGAAGTTCAAAGGGAAAAAAGAGAGATCAGCAGTTCCTGCTGATCTCTCTTTCATTCAGTTGGTGCGATTTACTATTAGAACCGGAGAAAGATTTCCATTCCCGCCTCCATAAAAAAGGACGGAATTCTGATTAAAGCTAGCTGCCGTTGCTGCTTTTAGCCTGAACTGAGTCTTGCCGCTCCGGTTGATTTGAGCCAGTGCGCTGGCCGGGATATCTATATCAATGTAATTAGAAACGGCGGCCGGCTGAAAACTGGCTATATCGGTAAGTGTGGCTGCGGCGGAATAATCGCTTTGTTCGATTGGGTCAGATCCAAAAGTTCCGTTCTTCATGTCGATTTTTACATCAGTGACAGCCCCTGTGATCAATTTTGTATACAGGCGCAATTTTGCTGACCCAATCGCTGTCTGTCCGAGCGTGCTTGTGTCAAAGGATAAGATCCCTCTGAAGGTATCAGTATTGTACATTCCTTTATCGCCAGCCTTGATGTCCCCGGAGCCTTTGCCATCTGCTGTGAAGCGGCCGGCAAACCCGCTTTCCCCTGAGATGGCGCTGAATGTCAGCGAGTCCCCGGGAGGAGCATCTTCTTCGATGATATATACTTCTTCTTTGACAGACTCTCTTTGCCCGGAGCTGTCCTGGCTGAAAAACTTAAGGGTCGTATCGTCGTAAATGTAAATCGGTCCCGTGTAGAGTGTGGATTGTGCTGTAGGATTCGAACCGTCCACTGTGTAGTAAGTGGATGCTTCTTTATTGGTCTGGAGCTCTACATAGACAGGCTGATTATAGGTTCCGCCTTTAGGGCTTGCTGATGTAGCAGGGGCATCGCCGGCATCTCCTCCATCATCACCGCCTGCAAATGAATGGAAAAATTCCCACATCATCCGGCTGGCATCAGGGCCTTGTGGATCCGTATAGCTGCCTTGCACATTTCCCCCTGACCAGGCATGCCCCATGCTTTGGACAGTGACTTTTTTCATCCAGACTCTGCCGTCCCCAGCTTTATAATGGCTGACAGTGTAGCTTTTTCCGCCAGGAACGTTTAAGTTCTCGGTTTGGTCCGGCTGGTCATCCATCCAGCCATCCTCTATGCCATTCTGTGCTAAATCGTTTGTGACAGCCCATTGGCTAATGACTTGGTTTCCATTTACCGGTGCGACTGTATAGTCCGAAGTTCCGTGAAACACTATGACTGGCATGGTGTCTGCCTGGCTTCCCATTGCCTGATAGGCAGCCCTCCCCTGGCGCACAGGGTCAGGGCCGCCGCTCGACATAGCCGTAAAAGCTCCGGTCATGCTGGTTGCAGCCTTGTATTCAAGACCTGCTCCCACCCCAATTCCAGAGAAAAGGTCAGGATATGCAGCCCCCATGATCACACTCATCGCTGCACCTGCTGAGAGACCCGCCGCATACACCTGATCACCTTGGACAGAGTAATTATTTTTAATAAGATTTACCATTCCGGCGATAGCAGCTGGTTCCCCGCTGCCGCGCGACTGGTGGACTGATTCGAACCAGTTCCAGCACTTGTTGGAATTGGCGCTGCTGGTCTGTTCAGGATACAGCACCAAAAACTTTTTTTCATCAGCGAGTGTATTCATCTTAGTCCCTGTCGCAAACTGGCTGGCATCCTGTGTGCACCCATGCAGCATGACATATAACGGATAAGACTGACTTTCATTGTACTGATCAGGAACATACAATTTATAAGGCTTCCCTCCATAGGTGCCTGTGATAAATTGTCCTGCAGCCTTTGAATTACCAGGAAGCAATGTGACCGAGCATACAAAAATCAAAACGATTAAACCAATCCAGGATTTTCTGCGAGCCATCAAAACCATTCCTCCTTTTCATTCTTCGGGTCTAGTGTAGGAGGGGGGAGTTACAATGAAGTTACAGTATCCAGGAAGGGATTGAGCATTTTTTGTTGAATTTTATATTGATTAATATATAGAGGCGGGTTTGAATTGAAAATAAAGTTAGGGTGCTTACACGCCCATTTTTCGAATATCGAATACATTGAGAAAGCCTTTGCCCCATATGATATGGAACTAATACATTTTGTTGATCCTGCATTAATATATCGAGTTACATCAGATAGGAGCTTCAAAACTGCAGACGCACGAAATAAAGTAAAGGAACAGATAGAATGGATAGCCCAATGTAATGTTGATGCCATACTGGTTACTTGCACAAACTATATTGCTATTCTATCGGAAGAACAACTTTCAATTTCTGTGCCTATCATAAAGATTGATGAACCCTTCTTTGAGTCTGTCTGTAAAGTAAAGCGGGCACAGACAATCGTATTTACAAATCCTGCAACAGTCAAAGGAACTTTAGAGCGTCTGAATCAATATGCACACAATCATCAGAAATCGATTGATATAGAGGCAAAGGTAATCAACAATACTTTTGAATTGATAATGCAAGGGCGAAAACATGAATATAATCATGAGATTTCCAAGTTTTTGCAAGGGATTATTCTGGAAGATAAAATAATTTCTGTTGCTCAACTATCTATGGTCCAAGCATCCAAAGAAATTAAGCATACGACTAAAACTATAATTAATCCCTTGGATACATTAGTCTCTTCCGTGGTCAAACAGTTGAAATTAGAATGAACCAGGGGGACAGGTCCCTTGGCTCTTTTTTGGCGGCTGGGCCAGGGGGACTTGTCCTTGCACGGTTACATATTTATATCATTTTCTGGTGTTCATTTTTCGTCTGATTACCTATTTGCAGACCTAATTGAATTTGCAAACGACAACAGTATTTCAATAACTAAAACAAAAGATTATCGGGTGATTGAAAAATAATGCTGTTAGAAAGAGGGGCCTGCCCTTGAAGCCTTTTAAAGATAAGATCTATTGGACGCTGATGCCTGTAGCATTAATTATTAGTATTGTAATCATATTTTTTCTCCCAATAAAGAATATCTACGCATATATGACCCCATTAGTATTTTGGATTGTTTATTATATCTGGACTTATTTTGATGAAAAACGCAATAAAAAACAATAAGGTTTCTTATCGGCCTATTTGCTCCGGCACTTTTGCCCAGCAAAAAACAAAGGGATGGAAAACTCCATCCCTCTATCCATTATTCTCAATAATATCCTCAACAATCTCAAATGCCTTCTCCTTAGTCATTCCCTCTCTCAATGAAAACTCAATATGATAAGAGCCTTTCTCGAGATTGAAGAATGCTATTAGCATATCTGTGTCAGCCGCAATCTCTCTATAATGGACATCCACACCGTTCATCGTTTTAATCTTGCTGTCAATTTCACCATCAATGATCTCGAAATTGCTGTAGGTGATGATGAAAAGCCAGGGTTCTCCATCATAAAGTCCATATAGAACCTTCGAATCCATTGTATTCTCATATTTTTCGATATACTCTTTGTCTCTTAACTTACCCTTTTCTTTTGAATAGACCACAACCAGGTCCTTCTTGTCACCTGTTGGCGGATATTTAACCTCAGCCGATGTGATGGAATACTGTTCATATTCAGGAATAAATACATCAGTCTCAAATTCATCGCCAGCCTGCTCTTGAAAAGAATTGGCTCCTCCGTCCGTTTGAGAGGAACAGGCACTGGCAATTAACATTAATCCAAGCAGCAAAAGACTCATTCTCCGCTTCAATTTCTCAGCTCCCTGTTTTTTTGGATGCTGTTATATTTTAACATATTATTCCAAGTGATTTAAAGGAAGAACAGTTTATACCTCTTAAGAAGGTCAAACCTTTCATGATATAAAATAGGTAATATAAGGAAAAACATGAATACGGAGGATTAGAATGGAACAGATCTTCAGAGACATTGTTGAAATAATGCATCACGACTATGCGGGGTGCATCGATAAAAAAGGATATGATCATCCGGAGGCTTATTTTGAAAAAATACAGCTTTTAAAAGAAACCAATAAGCTGACCAGGGAGCAGTTTGCAGATATAGTAAGAGACTATTTATTGGACTTTCAAGACCACCATATTTACTTTGCTGACAGCTTGGCGGAAAAAAGAAAGCCACTGGACAGAGGTTTCCAGGTCAGGCGATATAAGGACTGCCTTTATGTTACCGGAGCGAAAAATGAACAAAAATTAAATGCCGGCATGGCGATTATTTCGCTTGGGGGCTTCACCATTCCGGAACTGAAAGAAAAGCACAGCCGGCTTTTGAAGGCTTATCATCCGGAACGGGAAGACTGGATGCCGATCCTTTCGCTGTATGAATATGGCGACATACAGGATGAACAGGGTAATGTCCAAAAAATCACTTTCAATACTTATGAAAAACCAGGATATACGCCAGCCTATACTGTGGAAAAGGTGAATCAGGATACATTGCTATTCACCATTACTGATTTTGCGGATCCAGATGCCATTGTAAAACTGGTCAAAGATAATAGGGATCTTATTGAATCAGCAGACCAATGGATAATAGATGTTCGGGTCAATTATGGCGGAAGCGACTCCAGCTACTATCCTCTCATGCCGTATATCATGCCTGAAGAAGGTGTGGAGCTCGCTGACAGAGAGGACACGATGCTGTTTAACTGCACCCATTCGAACACCGGCAGATTTCTGGCGGGAGCGTTCCCGGAACTGGAAGGCATACAGGGGCAAGAGGCACAGCAATTCCTTAAGGTCTTTATTCGGGAGTGGCAGAAGAACAAAGGAAAAGGATTCGTCGAGTTTGATTTTAAAGATATTGTGCCCGACACGTATGTGAAAGGCGCCAAATATCCTAAATCAGTTGCAGTTTTGTCAGATTATATGTGCGGCAGTTCGGGTGATTCCTTTGTTGAGCTTTGTAAAAAGTCCAGCAAAGTCCGGGTCATCGGCAGGCCGACAAAAGGATTAAATGATTATGCCAACCTCATAAGCAAGCACTGGGATAACGGATTTGAATTCATGTATCCCACTTCAAGGCTGTCACGGATTGACAGGGGCATGGGGATGACGGGCAAAGGGATAGCGCCAGATTTGTATGTACCATGGACACCCGAGCACTTGAAGCGGGATGTTGACCTGGAGAAGGCGATAGAGTGGCTGTCATTGGAAAAAAGTACATTCAGGTAGGGCAGAATTTACAAGAGAAAAAGACAGACCTAAATCTGCCTTTAAAGATTACTTCGCCCAATCCACAGGCGGCTTTATAAGCTGCGCCGGCACACCTAGTTCCTCTGCGGCCGCCAGAATGAATTCTTTTCGGAAAAAATAGCTTACATGCCTGACGATTTTTCCGTTCTCGGTTTCCTGGTATTGAATATCATGGATGAGCGGGCCTTGTCCTTCGTCAGCAAAAACAATGATAACCGGCTTGTCCCAGAGTATACGGGCTTCTGCTCTATATCCAGGCAAACCATAGCGAAGCGAGCCATTCCGCATTTCTTCTTTGCTAAATTCTGCGAAGCCTAAAGGTGCTTCATTTTGTGCCTGGTCACTGATCAGATCCAGGACTGCTTCGACATCGCCTTCGTTTAAGGCCTTTAAATAGGCTTTGATGACCGGCTCATTTTCATGGACGAAGCGGTGATCCTGAGTTTCCGGATTGTTATGCTGCTTCAATTTTTCCTTCATCCTTCTCGTTGTGGCATAAACGGCTCCCGGCGTGGTCCTGGCCATGCCAGCCACTTCCTCTGCCTTGAACTGGAAGACTTCAAACAGCAGGAATACGGCGATCTGCCTTGGTTTGAAAAGCTCAACAAGGCAGCCGAGTGCCTGCTGAAGCTCCAGCGTCTCCGTAAATTCAACCGCTGGGATATCTCCTTCGTCTAATGTGCCAAGATTTCTTTTCTCCCTGCGGCAGTGGTCGATCCAGATGTTAGTGGCCATCCTGTACAAATAGGATTTTGTATTTGTCGGATGCCATCTTTGAAATAATCCGCCCAATGCCTTCAGCATCGTTTCTTGAAACAAATCCTCGCCATCCCACGGAGATCCGGTCAGATAGCGGCAATAATTCCAAAGCTGCTCTGAATGGGCTTCCGCAAGCTCAGAAAACATATCCTTCAGTTCGCGTGCTTTGCCTGCTAATTCTTGTTCTGTCACCATATAATCAGCTCCTTTATTGGTAGGACGAATAGGTAGGGCGAAATTGTACGGTAAAAATGAAATTTTATCAAAGCTCATTTTAAGTCTACATCGCCGGCTCATTGATGCCCAGTATTCTTTTGTATCGCCAAAAAAGTTGAAACCTTTCTCATGAAAATCCCTTCTAATATTTAAAGAAGCCAAAAGGAGAGGTTAAGTGAATAAATATTTGATCTTAGCTGTTTTTCTGCTGTTCACTATTCTAACGGCAGGCTGTCAATCGTCCCATTCTGTCGATAACAGAGACTTAGAAAAATATGAAGTTTCTCAGACCAGCGATGAAAACGTTCAAGGTGACTTTATCTTCCGGATTAAAAGTGAAAAGGGAGAGTACGAAGTAGGTGAGGACATAGAGTTATATGGGGAAATTGAATATATAGGGGAAAAAGAAGAGGTCACAATCTATCATTCTTCCTCAGCTGTCTTGTTCCCGATGCGGGAAAAGATACGGGGGTATGAAATAGGAAGTGCAGTTAATGACATCGGATTATCAACAACCATTAAAAAAGGAAAGCCTTATCGGGAAGAGTACGGAAAAAGCGGCAGCTATAGTGAGGATCAGGATCCTCAAGACTATGTTAACTTTATGAAGGAGTTCCTGAATGCCTCCGGCTTTCCCGCCGGTTATTATGTGGTTCAAGGCTCTACTGATTTTAGTGTTGAATCCGGAGAACATGTCAGGGTAAAGGGGACCGTCGACTTTAAGGTAATGAAAAAATAAAGGGCTATCCAGCCGCAATGATTCAGCCTTGATCTTTCTCCTTTCCAGCTATGTACCATTGAGCTTAGCTGCCAGCCCTTGAACCCGCATAAGCCAAACAGCGCTCCACAAACTCCAGCACCTCTTCTGAAACAGGATAGAGCCCAGTTTCCTCGGCAGGCATTTTCCTGACTTCCCAAAATTGGTCCATCAGTTCTGTATCTCCCTGGAAGCTTTTATTTGATAGATGGATTAATTCAGAAGCAATTTCAAAGCCTTCCTCCGACTCGGCTGGAATGTGGTTTTCCACGCACCATTCAATCCTTCGCAGCAGAGAAATATACTGCTGGGTGGTCTCATCATTGCTGCCCAGGCTTGGGATTGTTTTTTCCAGGAACGCTTTTTCCTCTTCCTGAAAATAGTCGGTCCATTTCTTAGCGCGCTTTTGTGAATTTTGTATAAGCTCGGCAACACGATCCCAGGATAGTGACTCCTCCAAATCGGTCATATTGATCAGGGATGCTGTGTTGGAGATGCTGGCTTGGAGCTCTGAGAGCTGCTCCTGCAGGTGATTATAGTGGGATACTAAGATTTGTTTATAAGAAAGCTGTTTCAGTACCTCACGGATCTCCTCTAACGGAAGTGAAAGGGACTTAAGAATCAATATTTTCTCCAATGTAAATAAGTCTTCCTCTGAATAATGCCGCTTTCCATTTTCATCTTTAAAGCTTGGCGCCAGAAGGCCGATTTGATCATAATAGCGGAGTGTGCGAACGGAAACATTGCGCTGCTTCGCTGCTTCTCCGGTTGTCCAGCGTTTCATTGGAATTCCTCCTAAAAAAAGCTTGCGGGTTACGCCGCGTCACCCAATATAGTTAGATTATACCATTTGAAAGTTAGAAAGAGGGATGAAGAATGGGAACAGATCAAATGAATTGGAAAACACGGGACCGCTGGGGTTGGAGAGAATTCATTTTATTAATGCTGCTTGAATTTATTATTGTAATTGGAGTCGTGAAGCTTATTGTACAGCCTCTTTATGCCGAGTGGCTTAAAGACGATCTATATGCCGGGACATTAACCGGATTAACCATAGCTGTTATGTTAATGGCCGGGATATACTTTATAGCCCTCCGTCCAAAAAGGCTCTCCTGGAGGGAAGCAGGGGTAAAAGCATTCAGCCCCAAGGACTGGAAGCTTATAGGCCTATATTCAGTGGCTTTGCTGATTGGCGCCGTCATCATTGTCGTGCTTACCAGTTTCATAGGAAACTCATGGGAAAACAGCAAAACTGAGGCCATGCAGCAGAACGTCACTTTTTTCACAGTGCTCATTGCCTTCATTTCTGCTGCTGTCATTTCGCCCATATATGAGGAAATCTTCTACCGGGGCTTCTTGTATCGCTGGCTGCGGACACGGATGGGGCTGAAGGGGGCGCTGCTGCTCAGCTCGCTGATCTTTACCATCATTCATATCCCGACCTATAACGTTATGCCCGTCAATTTCTTCAGCGGCATTCTTTTCGCCCTGGCTTACGAGCGGACAGGCTCCATCTGGCCTTCGGTTCTAATTCACGGACTGACGAATGGATTTATGGTGTTGCTGACCAGTTTGGGATAATGGGAGAATTTTTGGGATCGAAAAGAAGGGGAATGGATTGACGATATGGAAATATACTCCATACAGAAAGAGATGGAGGAGACTATGGGGTATATAGAAGATTTACGCAGTGTTGTAGGCAATGAGCCGCTCATATTGGTTGGCGTTGCAGTAGCGGTCATCAATGATATGGGAGAATTTTTGCTGCAAAAAAGGATTGACGGCCGCTGGGGCGTTCCTGGGGGATTCATTGAATTGGGCGAATCCACTGAAGAAGCAGGAAGAAGGGAAGTCCTGGAGGAAACCGGCATTGAAATAGGCAGGCTTGATTTGGCCGGCGTGATTTCAGGAAAAGAGCATCATGTGAAATTACCGAACGGGGATGAATTTTATCCTGTGACAATCGCCTATATTTCGAGGGATATGAAAGGCGGCGTTCTTAAAGCGGACGGCCTGGAAACGACTGAGGCAAAATTTTTCAGAGCAGATGAGCTGCCTGAAGCGCTGAATCCTATGATAAAGAATCTTATAAAGCAATATGCACAATCGCTGTCGCAGTAAAAAAGAAGCCGCCAAACCATGGCGGCTTTCTTGTGCCTTCCTACTCAAGAACATCCTTCCAAGTAACCCTAAACGCCAGCTTCCAAAAAACAGCCAGATATATAAGGGCAACTGCCATATACAGATAGATTCCATACGGCAGCAATGTGCTTAAGTAGTGCAGTCCGGCAAATAATCCGGCAAACAGCATCAGTCCGAATATAATCACACCATTGCCGTTCTGATTATACTGGTCAAAAGACTCCGAAAACGGAATCGCTGTTTTCAGGAACATGAAGCAAAGGACCGCATAGGTGCAGGCATTGATAAACACGACAACCAGATCCGGCACAACCCTTGCCCCGAAAAGCAGGACAAACAGGACACTTAATATAGAATAGATCGGCAGATACAATTTAAGGATGAATGCCTTTATCGTCCCGCTGAACATGGGGCCAAGCTGGTCTAAAGGCGCGGCTCTGAAAATCCAGCCTCCTTTATATTTACCTGAATACTTCAGAAGGATCATGATGGTCGGGATGATGATCATGCTGAAATAAATAGATAAATATGATTTGCTGCCTTCCAGGCGGCTGAGGTCTGTATCAAAACTGCTGAATATCATTAGAAACGGAACGACGATGGAAAACCCTAATGATGGGTACACCTTCAACTTGAAATCCCGTTCATTTTTCATCATGCTGCTGGCAAATTTAAAGAATGCTCTTTCTTCCTTTGAGCGGCAAAGCACCTTAAGGAGGAATCGGCCGGTTTTGCTCCGCTTCTTTTCCTTAGCACTGCCATGATAGGCAAGCTTCTGCAGGTTTTGCTCAAAAGACGAATTGAATTTCGTATAAATCCAAATGCTCAGGAACGGAACCACGATACTTAAAGCTGTAAAGATGATAAAGAACGGCTGGAAGCTGCCGTTCAGCACCAATTCCATATTGGCTCCAAACCACATCGGGAAGATGAATACCTGCCACCATTCAGGCTCCAGTGAGACGGTGAAATCAATGATAGCAAAGGAGCGGATCAGCAATTGATAGCCGACCATGATCATCAGGGAAAGCCCGATCTGGACATAGTTAATAAGATCTTTTAATTTCTCCCCATCAAAGAATTTCAGGAATGCGAGATAGATAAGAGCAGTCAATCCAACGATAAACAGGTCAATCAGGATGATGTTAATGACTGCGGTCAGGAAGAATAAAGGCCCAATGTTAAAAAGCCCGACAAACAATGGTATTGTGGCAAGCGCGATGGTAAGAAATGATAGATAGATGACAACATGAACCATTTTCGCTGTATTGATCGTTTTGCGGTCAACAGGCTTCGGAAACAGGATATTCCGATCACGTATATCCAGCAGGACCGTCGAAAAATCGGAAATCATCGCTGTCATGACAAAAAAGGTGAAAATCCCATAAAAAAGGCTCATTTGAAAAAGGTAGTTCTCACCCATCAGCAGAAAGGGAATCATGAACAGCCCGAATAAAACATAAATCCATAGTGATTTTATATACTGATTGCTCTTTTCCTTGTCTTCTGCCTTCCTCGCATTCTGCGCAAAAACGGTCGGCACACGGCGCCCATCCATCGTCAGCTTTACTTGCAGGATCATTCTCATAACCTTGTAGTCTACGCCAAAGCGGCTGAACATCCATTCAAAACGGTCTAATATCTTGAGAGTCTGAAAGTCCTGCATCCTTACATCTCCCCTACAATCGAAACAAATCTCGCACCCAGTTCCTTATGCTCGCTGAATCCTGTCAGCTGGTTAAAAATCTGCTCAAGCGAGCCTTCCGTCGTCTGCTGCAGCTCTTCAAAGGTGCCATCAGCAGCAATCCTGCCATCATGAAGGAGGATGATGCGGCTGCTGATTTTTTCAACCACATCCATGATGTGAGAAGAATAAAAGATGGTTTTGCCCTGCACAGCCAGCTGGGCCATGATCTCTTTAAAAATCATGACGCTGTTCGCATCCAGGCCATTGATGGGCTCATCAAAAAACAAGAGGTCCGGATTATGCAATAAGCTCGAAATGATGAGCAGCTTCTGCCGCATGCCCTTTGAATAAGAAGCAATCCTGGAATAATAGACCTCCCCAATGCCAAACAGCTCCATCAAGGCCTTTGCCTTATAGCTGGCAAGGTCAGAATCAATGCCGTACAGCTCGCCGATAAACGTTAAATACTCATGGCCCGTTAAATTGTCATAAACCTCGGCAATTTCCGGCACATAGCCGATTTTCCTTTTATAATCAATCTTCCCATCCGATATATCCTGGCCGAAGATCTTCACCTCGCCTGAATACCCGTCCTCAATCCCCAGCATAATTTTCACAGTCGTACTCTTTCCGGCACCATTCGGTCCGATATAGCCAATGATCTCCCCGCGCTTCACCTGAAAAGAAACACCTTTCAGCACAGGCTTCGATCCATAGCTCTTTTTCAGGTCTTCAATCTCTAATATGATGTCTTCCATACCCCTAACCCCATTTCAAAATAATTCCATTTATTATTAGTGTAACATTAGGTGCTGGGGGGCTAAAGGGTGGATTGGGAATTGTTCCATTTTTTCAGTTGTATACGATCTCGGAAGGATGCCATTGAACGAGTTGAGTAAGGGGACTTCGGGTTGGAAAGTGCGGGAGGAAGTCCTGTAAGAGGCATTTAAAAGAGGACTTTACTGACCCAGAGTGATTCGGGGAATTGTTATGAGTCACTCAAGAGAGAGATTTCCGCCCCAGAGTGCCTCGATGAACCGGAATGAGTCACTCAAGAGAGGGAAACCTGCCCCAGAGTGCCTCAGAGAACCGATATGAGTCACTCAAGAGAGAGACCCCCTGCCCCAGAGTGCCTCAGAGAACCGATATGAGTCACTCAAGAGAGAGACCCCTCACCCCAGAGTGCCTCAAAGAACCGGTATGAGTCACTCAAGAGAGTGAATGCCCACTCCAGAGTGCCTCAGAGAACCGATATGAGTCACTCAAGAGAGAGACCCCCTGCCCCAGAGTGCCTCAAAGAACCGGTATGAATCACTCAAGAGAGTGAATGCTCACTCCAGAGTGCCTCAGAGAACCGATATGAGTCACTCAAGAGAGAGACCCCCTGCCCCAGAGTGCCTCAAAGAACCGGTATGAGTCACTCAAGAGAGTGAATGCTCACCCCAGAGTACCTCAGAGAACCGATATGAGTCACTCAAGAGAGAGACCCCCTGCCCCAGAGTACCTCAAAGAACCGGTATGAGGGATCTCAAAAAAACAAAAAAGGCATTGCTCAGCGCAATGCCTTAGGATACTTCCTTTTTTCAGTTTATCAGCAATCCCGCCAAGGAAGAATCAGTTCATATAATTTTCGACCAGTTCATAGCATCTTTCTTCTGTGAGATCGGCCAGGACAGCGACATATTCTAAATGTTCCTGCGTGCCTCCTTCATACTTGAGGGATGCCTCCAATGCGCGGGCGTCACGTTCCTTTAGCCAATCGCGCTGTTCTTCTCTTAAGGACTCCATCTCTTCTGCCGGAAGCCGCTCTTGTAGAACTCCATAAATCTCATTCAGCCTGTCATCCCAGATTTCCCAACGGTCATTTTCTACTTTTTTCAAAGCGTATGTTGATGAATCTGCCGCTTCTAATGCGTCTGCTTCTTTTTTGCTGTTATTCAGTTTTTTGAGATACTCTTCCTTCAAGCTATCTTCGGTTTCATTGGCAGGAGGGTCTTCTTCTTTTTCAGATGCTGTGTCATCTGTATTCGTGCTGCCGGTATTTGTGTCATCTTCTGCAGAGTCTGCACCAGAAGATTCATGCTCTGCATCTTGAGACGAATCATTATTCTGCTGCTTCTCGGACTCATCGTTTGATACACCAGATGAGCTTTCACAAGCCGCTAATAGCAGTACTAATAAAACAGCAAATATGGCTATGTAATGTTTTTCTTTGTTTTCCATGTTAAAAAACCCCCTCTTTTAATTCATAACGTATTCTGGCGCCCAGTTAATAGATTTGGCTTCCTATTATACTGTAACATTATCTCTTTTATCTGGGAAAGCTGAGGGGGAATAACGAAAACTCCTTGTCCGGATGGATCTATCAGTCCTGCTGCCAGTGTGTTCCGAAATCAGGAGAGCAATCTTTCATTTTTTTATCCTGCGTCATAGCTATTCAGCATATAAATAGATACAATCATTAATAAGTTGTAGGAAAGGCTTTATATCACAAATAAAAGCGCTTTCAATTTAATATCAGGAGGTTATCAAATGTACCAAAAGATATTATTAGCAACAGATGGTTCAGAGCACAGTAAAAGGGCTGCTGAAAATGCCATCCATATCGCCAAATGCAGTTCGGGTTCCAGGATTGAAATCGTCTATGTCGCCGATCCTGATAAAGCCAAGTCGGAAACGCTGAGCCACTGGAATTCTGCCAATCTTGGCGAGGGGAAAAAGAGGCGGCTGGCAGAAGTTGAAAAGCTTGCAAAGGAATCCGGAGTACAGTATGAGATCATTGTTCTGGATGGAGACCCGGGCCCATGCATTGTCGACTATGCCAATAAAAATAAAGCTGATATCGTAATCATCGGCAGCAGGGGGCTGAATGTCCTGCAGGAATTCGTTCTGGGAAGTGTGAGCCATAAGGTTGCCAAGCGGGCGGCCTGTCCGGTGCTGATTGTGAAGTGAGCTGCGGCTTTGCATATAAAAAAAACCTGCCTTCCAAATGGATAAGCAGGCTTTCTTTAAATATGGAACAGCCACACAATAACCGGACCAAACACGGATCCAAGAAGGGCGCACAGGGTCATCGAAACAGAGCTCATGGAGACGCTGACTTCGCCGTACTCGGACGCTTTTGAGGTGCCGAGTCCGTGTGAGGCGCTGCCGAGTGCGATGCCGCGGCCAAGCGAGGAGCGGATCCGGACCCACTTGATGATGGAAGGGCCTAATAGGACACCTGAGAAGCCGGCGAGTGTGACAAAGATGACGGTCATGGAAGGAATGCCTCCAATACCGTCTGCAATCTGCATGGCAACGGGCGTGGTGATCGATTTAGGGATGAGCGACAGGATGAGCTCGTGGTTCATCCCGAGCAGCATAGCAAACAGCATGCCGGTGATCATCCCGGTGAACAGGCCCGTGAACACGCCGCCAAGTACTGGCAGACTGTATTTTTTCAAAACTTCGCGCTGAGTATAAAGCGGATAGGCAAGGGCAGTCACAGCAGGGCCAAGCAAAAAGTGGATCCATTTCCCGCCTGTCATATACTCTTTATACGGCACATGAAGTCCTGCAAGCAGGGCGACAATAATGATGGTAGAAGTCAGGACTGGAATGAATACAGGATAAGAATATCGCTTATATACGGAAGCCATCACCATATAGATGGTGATGGTCGAGAAAATCATCAGGATTGCGATGATAAGGCTTTGCACGCTTTTTTCTCCTTTCGTTTATCGGCACGGTTTTCTAAAAACTGGCTCATCAGGCCTGCAGCGGCAATCGTGGCTATCGTACTCACGACAACGATGGCAGCCAGTACTGCTCCGGTAGCGGAAAGCAGGCTCGGATAATTGACGACACCTGCCATCGACGGGATGAACAGGAGAGGCAGGATCGACAGCAGGAAGCTTGCTCCGTCTTTCACAAAGATGACCGGCAAAATATGGAGCAGCAAACAGGCAAGCAGCAGCAAGAGTCCGATAATGCTGCCCGGTATTGGTATATGGAAAGCCCGCTGGATCACATCACCCGTAAAGGTGAAGGCGTATAGTACACAGATTTGGAGGACAATTTGCAGCCATTTCATGATAGTCATAGCCGTCCTGGAAAATAAGAACAGCGTTCCTCCTTTCAAAATCACTTTACTTTTCAGATAAATGTTTGTATAGTACAAGTATATATTTGTATTATACAAGCATTTTAATCTTTGTCAATCTATGTGCCACTCATACTAGGAGATGAAAGCATGTCAAAAGAGAAACAATACGACGTTGAACTAATAGAATACGAATTGGCGACCTTCATCCGCAAGGCAGTCTATCTTGAGCAGTCGGAAAAGAAGATCGGCCAGCTGGAGCGCTCAGCCTATCTGCTGCTCAGACAGCTTGATGAATTCGGCCCAGCCCGCGTTAAAGAGCTGGCTGAAGCATTTAAGCTTGATATCTCGACATTGTCCAGACAGGCTGCGTCACTTGAATCAAAAGACCTTATCAAGCGCTGTTCCGATCCAAAGGATGGCAGAGTAAGCGTATTTTCGATTACAGACCTGGGAAAAGAAAAACTGGCAGCAGATATCGCAAACCGAAGGGCCCATTATTTCAAAGTTCTAAATGACTGGACAGAAGAAGAAAAGGAGATTTTCGGAAAGCTGGTTGTGCGACTCAATACTTCGTTCTTTGAGTAGCTTTTAAGACTTGAAAAAAAGTAAGCGCATCCATACCCGGAGCCGACAGGGAATTTTCATCTGCTTTCCCTTTGATATAATAAGAGAAAAAGAGTGAAAAAAGAGGGAATCTTATGCTTCTTTGTAAAATATCAGCATACCTGATGCTTGCCGGCCTGATATGCCTGCTTGGCGATGGTATATGGATCATCAGCAGCTATGAAGACCCTGCTCCTTATCCGTTCGCCGCCTATCTATGGCTCTTTGCCGGAGTTCTTCTTATGCTCATATCTTTTACTTTTATGGAAGTGCTGAAGGGGAAGGCCGGCGGAAGCCATTCAGGCTTCCCTGGTTCTAAAAGAAAAGATATGAGGGAATATATCCAGCCTTTAGCGGCAAAGGCACAAAACGGAGATAAGCGTATTTGGGCTTTGCTGCTTGCCGTGGTAATCATCCTGGCTGTGGTCTTTTTTGCCTTTCCGGGTTTTCCGCTGCTCGATGTAGTTTTCACGATGATCCCGGCTGCTGCTGGAGCCAGCTTCGTTCTTTATATGGCGAAAGCCGAGCCGGAGGAAGATGATGAACCAGGCAATGCTTACCGCTGGCTGCGCTTCATTGATTACCGCAGGCATCCGTTCAGCCTCGCCCTCCTTGTATTCATTCTGATGAACTTGTCTTTGCTTTTATCCAAGAAATACGGAATCAGCCTTGTGATTGATCAGGAAGGCTACAGCCCTTATGCCACCTCGCTCAGGACAGAATTCCATCTCAATGCCGCTCTCCTGGTGTCCTGTGCCTGCCTGTATATCAACCAGCACGCCCCATTTCTCGGCTTTCATCAAAAAAACAGCAGCCATATGGTCGTAGTCGGAATTCATTTTTTTGAGATTCTGGTCTGCGGTGTTGGATTGTTTGTGCTGATTTTGAGCTGGTTTTAGGAGGTTATACTGATGGAAGTCAAATCTTACTTGGAGAGGACTTTCCCTAATCTTATATTAAAGCCGAGCCTTTACTCCCAATGGAATATTGGCATCCACTTTGAACTCGGGAACGGAATCTATCAGTTCAAGGAAGATGGGGAATTGAATCTGGATCTGTTCGAGACTGTATACAGCCAGGCATGCTCCATTTTTATGTCACTTTTTTCGGAAGAAGATGAAATGGCTGTTGCTTTAAATATCTATCATCCCGAAACGGACAGAACGAAAAAAAGGCCAACAAAGGTGTTTGGTCATTACTTAATAAATAAGAAGCTTAAATATAAAATCATACATGAAACTCTTAAGCATCTGCTTAATGATGAAGAGGCCGGGTATACTTCCCGATATTATCTGAAAGGCAGAAAATGTGATTTTCATTGCCGCAAGCTTATTGAAGCAGCCTGCAATGAAGACTTCCTCCTGAAGCCAAGGTTCGGCAGTGCGGAGGTTTCCTATTATCCTGATATTTTTTTCATTAACATGACGAGGGATATTATCTTTTTCATCTATGATGACCGCGGATGTGAGGTTATTGCAGCCCGGACTGATAGCTTAAGGCAGCTGTATGGTGAATATAGCGAATGGGTTGATGAATATCATATGTGACTGCAAAGAGTGCTTAATTGCGCCTCTCTTTGCAGTTTTTTTTATGTTGACTTTCCCAAAAAGATACAATAAACTAACAAAGTACTCAAATTAAAGTACTTTTAATAAAGTATATTAGTAAAAGTAATATAAATTTCACAGAAGGAAGGAAAGCAATAATGAAATTTACGCAGTTTCTAAAAACACGAGGGGCGATCGCATCGATTTTTATGGGGATTTTTTATGCAGCTGCGATGCTTGGCATCTTTCTCCCAGGCTATTCTGCGATTCCAGGGAATGTCGATCAAATGCCGATTGCGATAGTGAACGAAGATGCCGGCGCATATGGTGCCCAGATTGCCGGGCAGCTCCAGGAGAATCTGCCTTTTAAAGAAATTGAAACAGATATAAGCAATAAGCAGGCCATTAAAGACCTGAATCATAATGACCTGGCTTTAGTTGTGCGAATTCCGGAAACCTTCTCTGCGGATCTGCAAAAAGGTGAGGGATCGACAGGGATTGATTTTACAATTAATGAAGCCTCGGCCACTACCGTTTCTTCTACTATGAAATCTGTCGTCGGTGAAATTAACAACCAGCTGCGCAGCCAATTCTCACAGCAAACCGCACAGGGTGTGCTG
This sequence comes from Bacillus sp. UMB0728, assembly GCF_002858875.1. Lineage (NCBI taxonomy): Bacteria > Bacillati > Bacillota > Bacilli > Caryophanales > Bacillaceae > Bacillus > Bacillus sp. UMB0728. The sequence goes on from NZ_PKLA01000002.1 coordinate 228,164, forward strand.
ATGAACTTTAATCTGCCGGAAGACCAGGCAGCAGAGATGGCTAAAAAAATTGAAACAGCGTATAGCGGGAATGTCATTTCAATCAATAAGATTCCAGCTGGCATGAATAATAATATGCTGCCGATGTTCTTGACAATGGCCGGCTATGTTGGTGCGATGATTGGTGCGATGCAGCTGGTCGCCGCTTTCAGGGAAAGCCGCGGCAAAGCAAGTAAAACCAGGCTGTTTCTTTATGTGCAATTAACAGCTCTTCTGATCGCTGTTGTATCATCGGCTGTAGCCGTCGGAGTGGCTTATCTGGTCAATGAGCCAAGCGGCGATCTGTTCTTCGGCATCGCCGGCCAGCAGATTCTGAACTATATGGTCTGCTTCAACTTCACAGCAGTTCTGGTTTTCCTGATCGGAGAGGGCGGCATGGTGTTGAACCTGCCAATCCTGCTGATGCAGACATTGGCCAATGGCGCTACGATCTCAAGGGAAATGATGTATGCTCCATTCCAATGGATGAGCCATATTTCTCCTATGTACTACTCTGTGCAGGCATATATGGCCAATATGTACAGCAGCATCAGTCCGAGCCCGTACCTCTGGTCCATGGCTGCAGTCGGAGGTGCTGCCATGCTGATCAATATCGCAATTGTTGCGTTCCTTCACAAACCGGCGCCGGTCGTGATTCCAGAGCTTGACGCAAGTGAATCCCTCAAGGCTGCAGGTGAAGTCACCGCCTAGTTTTGCTATGATATGAAGAGAGTCTTCTTCCAGGAGGATATAGTATGTCCATACAAATTTTCATATTGAGCAAACTGATGGAGGATAATAATTATCCGTATAAATTAAAAAAACAGCTTTCCGAACCGATCCCGCTCGATCAGCTGAGCGGGCTGACGGAAAGCAAGCTGTACTACCACTTCGATACACTGGCGAAGCAGGGCCTCATTGAGACAGTCGAAATCATCAAAGAGGAACATCGCCCTGATAAGCAGGTGTTCGGTATCACAGCAAAAGGCCGTGAAGAATTGCCGAAGAAAATCTACAAGGAATTCGAGAAATCCACTGGGATCGGGGAGATGGTCGTCGCGATCGCCAATATTAAATATGTGGACCGCGGCAAGGTCATCACCATCCTGGAAAAAAAGCTGGACGCCATCAAGGCCCGCTGGGAGCAGATCAGCAGCATAGACGCCGAGAAGCATGTCGGCGAGGCACAGCAGAATATCAGAGAATTCATGGAAGGCTATGTTTCCACCAGGATGGAGCATACGATTCACTGGCTGGAAGAGCTGATCCGGCGGGTGGAGCGAAAGGAAATTTAGCGTTCCAGGAGAGAGCTGGAGCCACTATTTCAGAGACAAGCCGGAATAGTGGTTCCAGGTAAGAGAGCTGGAGCCACTATTTCAGAGACAAGCCGGAATAGTGGTTCTAGGTAAGAGAGCTGGAGCCACTATTTCAGGCAAAAGCCGGAATAGTGGTTCTAGATGAGGGAGCTGGAGCCACTATTTCAGGGAAAAGCTGGAATAGTGGTTCCAGGTAAGAGAGCTGGAGCCACTATCTCTGGGTAAAGCCGAAATAATGGTTCCAGCTAAGAAAAAAAATTGATAAATGCCCCTATAGATGCCGCACTTCAGGCTGCCGACTAACTCGGCAGCCGTTTTTATATTGTTAGCTCATACGTTTCCAGCCGCTTCCTCCCGGGAAAGTCTATAATAAAGTAAATTCTTATAATTGACGAGGTGTTAAGAATGGGAGAAGCGGAATTAGTCCTGGACGCAAAAGCCACATTGGGAGAAGGCCCATGCTGGGACGCAGAAAAGCAGTTACTATACTGGGTGGATATCAAGGAGAAAAAGGTGAATATCTTTAACCCGGCTTCAGGAGAAAACCGGGAGATCCAGCTGGATCAGAATATAGGGACGATTGTTCCGAGAAATGCGGAGGAAGCGGCAGTTGCGTTGGAGGATGGCCTTTATCTTCTTAACTTAGAGACAGAGAAGCTCACTTTAATAAAGGAATTAGAGAGCGATATTCCTTCTAATCGTTTTAATGACGGCAAGTGCGATCCTGCCGGCCGGTTCTGGGCAGGGACAATGGACAAGCAGGGTGCAGGTGCTGAAGGGGCGCTGTACTGTCTGGATACCGATCAGCAAGTTGTGAAAAAGTTAAATCAGCTTGGCATTTCGAATGGCCTAGCGTGGTCACCGGATAACAGATTCATGTATTTCATCGATACACCAACCAAAAAGATCAGCCGCTTTGATTTTGACCTCGGAACGGGGGCAATTGAAAACCGCACTGAAGTCATCAGCTTTCCAGAAGGAGACGGTGCACCGGACGGGATGACGATTGATGGAGAGGGAATGCTGTGGATTGCCCACTATGGCGGCGGCAAGGTATCGAGATGGAATCCTCATACAGGCAAGAAGCTGTCAGAAATAAAGGTCCCTGCCAAGAATGTGACCTGCTGTACATTCGGGGGCGAGGACTTAAAGGACTTGTACATCACCACTGCAAGAGATGGGCTGAACGAAGAGCAGCAGAAAGAGTATCCATTGTCAGGCGGGCTGTTCAGGGTAAAAACGGATGTGAAGGGAAGTCCGGCTTATTCTTATAAAGGTTAAAATCTGAGCTGCTATTAAGGCAGCTTTTTTAGTTTTCCAGCCCATACTACTATATAAGCATCTTAATAATTCTTAATAAATTCCCTAAGAAATTCTTCAGGTTTTGAATTTATGCTAAAGGTATAAATTCGACAGATGGAGTGAAGCGAAATGAAAGGGCATGTATTTCTGCAGCAATATTTAAAGCATCCAAGAAAAGTTGGGGCACTCTTGCCAAGCTCCGGCTATCTGGCTGAAAAGATGGTCAGTGATCCTGCATTCGGGAGCGCTAAATTGATTGTTGAGTATGGCCCTGGAACAGGCGTGTTCACCAAAAAGATCCTGGAATACAGAAACTCCGATGCGACCGTCCTATTGATCGAAAACAACTTGGAATTTTATTCTTTGCTGAAGGAAAAATATCAGAATGAAGATAATGTGATTATTGTTAACGGGTCGGCAGAGAAGATAGATTTTTATATTGAAAGCTTCGGACTTGGAAAGATTGATTTTGTCATCTCTGGACTGCCCTTTGCAAGTTTGCCTGAGCCTGTGTCCCATGCTATCTTAAATAACACCAGAAGGCTGCTGGGACCTGAAGGGCGTTTCATCACCTTTCAATATACAATGCTGAAAAAAGCATATATAGAGCAATTCTTTAAGAATATTGACATTAAACGGGAGTACCGCAATTTTCCGCCGGCTTATGTACTGAGCTGCAGCAACGATAAACTAGAAGTATGATGGGATGTGTTACGGGTGGATGGCAATATTTTAATTGTGGACGACGATAAAGAAATCAGGCATTTGATTTCGGTATATCTGGAAAACGAAGGACTGAAGACAAGTCAGGCGGAGAACGCGCTGGACGCTTTAGGCAAGCTGGAAGAGCAGGCATTCGATTTGATTATCCTGGATATCATGATGCCGGAAATGGATGGCATAGAAGCATGCATGAAAATCAGGGAAGAGCAGCATATGCCGATCATCATGCTCTCGGCGAAATCGGAAGATATGGACAAGATCCAGGGATTGACCTCAGGGGCAGACGATTATATATCAAAGCCGTTCAACCCTCTTGAGCTGATCGCAAGGGTCAAATCCCATTTGAGAAGATACAAGAAATACAATACAGAATCAGAAGCAGATAAAAATGTGATTGTAATTGGCAGCCTGGAGATCAATACAGATACAAGGCTGGTGTATGCAGGCGGAAAAGAGATCAGACTTACCCCGAAGGAATTTGATATCCTCGAGCTGCTTGCGAGAAACAAAGGGATTGTCATGAGCGTCAGCAAGATTTACGAGTCCGTCTGGAAAGAGGACCTGCTGAAATCGGACAACACAGTCATGGTCCATATTACAAAAATCAGGGAGAAAATCGAGGAAGACCCTAAGCATCCGATTTATATCAAAACCATCTGGGGCGTGGGATACAAGATATGATGCTGAAAAACAGGCTGTTTTTTAAACTTCTCGGGTCTATCGCCATCAGCTTTGTAGCATCTTTCCTGGTGATGGTTCTGCTATCTCAAATGATTTTCAGAGTGTACGATGTGAAATTTCTGACAGAACTGAGTGTGCCGATTTACAATGTCACCATGTTCCTGTTTTTTACAATAATTATTTTAAGCTTCATTCTGGTGTTCCTTTTGCTGGTACGCAAGAAAATCTTCTATTTGAAGATGATCAGCGATCGTGTCCAGGAAATAGCCGGAGGACAGCTGGGCCTGACCATCCATATCAAAGGGAAGGATGAACTATCCCTGCTCGCCGGTAATATCAATTTTATGTCCAAGGAGCTTGAGAGCAGATTTGAGCATGAAAGAAGCCTTGAAAACGCCAAGAATGAACTGATCACCAATGTTTCCCATGATTTAAGGACTCCGTTAACCTCGATTATCGGCTATCTGGATCTCTTGAGAAAAGGGCAATACCAGGACAGCACAGAATTAAAGGAGTATCTGGAAACAACCTATTCGAAATCACAAAGGCTGAAATCACTGATGAATGAGTTATTGGAATACACACGGCTGGCCAGTCCTGATGTTCTCTTGAATATGGATAAGGTTGACCTCTCAGCTTTATTAAGGCAGATGGCCGGCGAGTATATGCCCATCATGGAACGGGAGCAGCTCACCGTTCATTCTTCTATTACAGGAGAGCCTGTCCGGATTTTAATGGACGTGGAAATGATGGTGCGGGTTTATGAAAATCTTTTCTCGAATAGCATAAAATACAGCACGAAGCCCTCTTCAATAGAACTCTCTCTAAATGCTGAAGGCTCCATGGCCGTACTGAAAATTTCCAATAGGACGGATAAGCCTCCTGTTGCCGACTTGAATCAATTATTCGACCGGTTTGTCGTAGGCGAAAAAGCGAGAACAGAAAGCCAGGGAACAGGTCTGGGACTGGCTATTTCCAAAAGGATCGTTGAGCTGCATGGCGGGAAGATCTACGCGGAATACGCAGAGGGCTGGATGACAGTTGTGGTGGAGCACCAGATATAGCTTTGGGGCTGGAAGAGTCAGTAAGGATTTTTCTCGGAGAAGGAGCGGGCCAATTCTTTGGCAATGCAGCAATTTTTCAGCTCCAGGGGCTCATTGCCAATACTTCTTCATCAAGAAAATCCAGGATTTTGGCAGAAGCAGCCCGAATCATTTCTTTTCGGATTTTATCTATGTTCTATAAATTTTCTTCTTCTGAATCTTCTCGTTCTGTTTTACCTGAAAAGGAAAAATCAGCCTGCCAGGCTGATTTTTTAAAATTATTCCTCATCTTTAAGATCCTCAATAAGCTGCTTCATTTCATCGATTTCCCTAACCTGCGCTTTAATGATCTCATCTGCGAGCTTCCTTACTCTTGGATCCGATATTCGTGCACGCTCGCTGGTCAAAATTGCGATGGAATGGTGCGGAATCATGCCTTCCATATAATCGACATCATCGACAAGCGCCTGGCTCCGGATCAGGAACAGCGATAAAAAGAATAAGAGGATGCTGCCAGTCAGGATGCTTATGTTGGCTTTCTTGTTTTTCAGCATATTTCTCATGAAGAGAAGCATGATCACAGCCATGGTTGCCCCCATCAGCAAAGCCATGTATGCTCGCATCTCGCTGAAGAAGATATGATCCGCCTTAAAGGTGCTCCAATATTTAAAAAGGAACATAATAATGGTAGAGGTCACGACCATTCCAGCAAATTTCCAGTATGGTTTCAATTCTGCTCACTCCTTTTCTTCAATTGGGGTTATAGGTTAAATCCCCTTTAAGTTTGCAGAATGTGTACATACTTTCCTTTTATTTTATTTTCCATTGATAGCCAATGCCCCATACGGTTGCCAAATGCTCTTCTATTGGAAAGGAAGCCCCCTTTAATTTTTCGCGCAGATTCCTTACATGAGAGTCTACCGTCCTGATTTCTGTGCTGGCATTAATATCCCATGCGACTGCCAGCAGCTGATCCCGTGTATATACGCGTTCAGGATGTTTCATTAGTGTTTCGAGCAGCAGGAATTCTTTTAAGGTCAGCGAAACGGCTTTCCCTTTATACTTTAATGTATAAGAATCCATATCCAGTTTGAAATCCCCGCGTATGACTTCTTTTGCATCATGCTGGATTTGCTGCCTCCTGAATAAAGCATTTACCCGGGCGAGCAGCACCCTCTCATCGAAAGGCTTGGTCACATAGTCGTCGGCTCCGCAATCAAATCCTTTGATCATATCCAGATTGTCGGTCCTGGCTGTGAGCATAATTATGGGGACATTCGAAAATTCTCTGATTTTCCGGCATGTCTCCAGGCCGTCCAGCTCTGGCATCATAATGTCGAGCAGCAGCATGTCAACATGTGTACGTTTAACCAGCTGGATTGCCTCATATCCGTCTTTCGCCCTCAGGCATTTGTAACCATGCGGCTCCAGGAACAGAGCCAGCAAATTCTTCATCCGTTCCTCGTCATCAACAAGCAAAATGGTTTTCAAAAAGCGTCACCTCTTAAATTTCAATCTCAACGATTGTTCCTTTAGTCTCCTGGCTGGAAATATGGATGGTGCCCCCGTGGGCCTCCACTAATTCCTTTACAATCGAAAGTCCGAGGCCGGAGCCGCCGTTCTCGCGCGATCTTGACTTATCCACTCTGTACAGCCTGTCAAATACATATTTAAGATCTGCTTGCGGGATTCCCTTACCTTGATCCTCAATCAGGATCTTTACTGTCCCTTTTGCAGTTTGTTCAGCATGTACAGCTGTTTTCGTATGTTCATCAGAGTATTTTAAAGCATTATCAAGCAGGTTATAGATTATTTGCTCGAACCTTAATGGGTCAGCTGACAGCGTAAGCCCTTCTTTACAGCAAGTCTGAAGCTCTATGTTTTTCCCGTTGAACGCCGGCTTGACTTTTGCTGTAAGTTCCCCCAGTATCCTGCACAGGTCGATTTCCTGCTTCTGGATTGTAAAATTGGTCTGGTCAATCTTGGCTAGCTGGAAAAGGTTGTCAATTAAGTTACCGAGCTTTGCGGATTCATCCTGGATGATCTCTAGGTATTCCCGCCGTTCACTGTCTGGCAGGCCTTCCCGCAGGGCGATTGCTGTATAGCCCTGCATATAAGTCAGGGGAGTACGCAATTCATGTGAGATGCTGGCCAGGAAATCAAGGCGGCTTTTCTGGATAATCTTCAGGTCGCTGGCAAGCTTCTGGATGGAAGTGGACAGCTCTCCTAATTCATCTTTGCCGGCGGGAGGAAGTTTTACCTGAAAATGGCCTTTGCTTAGTTGCTCAGTTGCTTCCTTCATTTTGATCAAAGGGCGTGTCAGGAACTTGGATAAAATAAAATAGATAAAGGCAATCGCCAATAGGCTAAGAACACTTGCAAGAAAAAAGTGGCGGTTTAATTTTTCAATCAGCTGCCTCATTGGAGCGGTATCCTTAAACATATACACATAGCCTTCTTGGCCGGAGCTGCTGAACCGGGTCACTGTCGCAAGATAGCGCATTTCCCTCCAGTTGGATTCAATAACAGTCCCATTTCTTGAAACATCAGAAGAATGCCTTGTCATAATTTCTTTCATTCTTTTAGAAACGCTTCTCGAACTTACAATAATCTGTTTATCTAAATCAGTAATGACGACCTCTGTTTCCGTCTTTGATTCCATTAGCGCGATATGGCTGAGGGTGCCTTCAGTATAACTGTCCTCCAGCACATCCCGGTGGCTGTTGCCTCTTGAGAGAATGGAATTGAACTCCTCCTCCACCCGCGAATCGATGATATTGTTGTGTAAATAAAACATTAAAAAAGATTCCAGGACTAAAACAGCAAGTAGAAACCAGGCAGCCAGCTTTGTCGATATTTTATTCATAAAGTCCCTCCGTTTCCAGGCCAGGCGCTAAGCAGATGAGAGCCGGCATTACCTAATATATCATTAACATTTGCAAAAAATTTGAAGATAACTATTCTAAAGGGACGCTTTTGGAGAACAAAAATCATCAGGTAGGGGAAATATAAATGTAAAGCTATCTACATAAATTCTGCATTTTTATCTGAAATAATAAAACATGTTAAAAGAAGGAGGAAGAAAATGATGAAAAAAACACTCGCTATTTTGATTTTTACGCTGACCCTGATCCTGGCGGCATGCAGTTCTAACAATCCGGACAACACAAGTGAAGACAATGGAGGAAACAGTACAGAGCATCATCAGAGTGGCCAATCAGCAGGAGAGCAAGAGGATCATGCGGGAATGGACCATTCAGAAATGGATCATTCAGGCAGCGGGGAAATCCCTCAAGGCATGAAGGAAGCGGAGAATCCGAAATATAAAGTGGGAAGCAAAGTGATCATTGAAGAAGGACATATGCCGGGGATGCAGGGAGCCGAAGCAACCGTTGCTGCTGTATACGACACGACGGTTTATACAGTTTCCTATGACCCTGTAACAGGGGGCGACCGGATAGAAAACCATAAGTGGGTTGTTCACGAAGAGCTTCAAGATGCAGGAGAGGAGCCCTTTGAACCGGGCAGTGAGGCCATCATTGAGGCGGAGCACATGGAAGGGATGAAAGGGGCGGCTGCTATTATTGATACAGCAGAGCAGAAGACTGTCTACGTCATCAATTTCACTCCTAAAGATGGGGGTGCGGAAGTGAAGAATCATTTATGGGTCACTGAAGAGGAACTTTCTTCTGCGGAATAAGGTACTGAAGCATCTGCTTAAGCGGCAGGTGCTTTTTTGTTTTAGAAGCGGGGCGGAAATCCCTCCGAACGCTCACTATATAATTTGCCTAAGCGGGTGAATAAATTGTATTGACAAACTTGTATATATAAGTTAAATTTTAAGAGAGCTCAGTATTTGTATATACAAGTTAATGAAAGCGCTATTATATATTTATGCTGATTATAAAATATGGGGGAATACCTATGACGAAATATACAGGCCCTGCAAATGAGCTGCTGGAGCATATCGGCGGCCGGGACAATATTGCAGCGGTGACACATTGTGTGACACGCATGCGCTTTGTCCTGAATGATCCATCCAAGGCTGATATTGAGAAAATCGAAAACATTAAGCTTGTAAAAGGAACCTTCACACAAGCCGGCCAGTTCCAGGTAGTCATCGGCAATGAAGTTTCCAGCTTTTATAATGAATTCACTAAGATTGCCGGTGTAGAAGGCACTTCAAAAGAGGAAGCCAAAACAGCGGCCAAGCAGAACCAGAATTTGCTTCAGCGGATGATGGGGCATATGGCAGAAATTTTTACACCATTGATTCCCGCCCTTGTAGTCGGCGGTTTGATTCTCGGCTTCAGAAATGTAATCGGTGACATTAAGCTCGTGGAAGATGGCACCAAGACGATTGTTGAGATATCCCAGTTCTGGGCTGGCGTCCACGCCTTCCTGTGGCTGATTGGGGAAGCGATATTCCATTTCCTTCCTGTCGGAATTACCTGGTCTGTTGCCAAGAAGATGGGTGCATCACAGATTCTCGGAATCGTCCTTGGTATCACATTAGTATCGCCGCAGCTGCTGAATGCCTATGGCGTTGCCGGGGCAGGGGCAGGAGATATCCCGCAATGGGACTTCGGGTTTGCCCAGATTGATATGATCGGCTACCAGGCACAGGTCATCCCTGCAATCCTGGCTGGTCTGACGTTAGGCTTCCTGGAAACAAGATTGCGCAAAGTGGTTCCAAACTCTATCTCAATGATTGTTGTTCCTTTCCTTGCCCTAGTGCCGACTGTTTTGATAGCGCATACAGTGCTCGGCCCTATCGGCTGGCAGATCGGTTCAGTGATATCGGATGTCGTATACTCAAGCCTGACGTCTTCATTCGGATGGCTGTTTGCGGCAGTGTTTGGCTTCGTTTATGCACCGCTAGTCATCACCGGCCTGCATCATATGACAAATGCCATTGACCTTCAGCTGATGAGTGAGCTTGGCGGAACAAACCTTTGGCCAATGATCGCCATCTCAAATATTGCTCAGGGCTCAGCAGTATTAGCCATGATCTTCATCAACCGCAAAAATGAGGAAGAAAAGCAGGTTTCCATCCCTGCGGCCATCTCCTGCTACCTTGGCGTAACCGAGCCTGCGATGTTCGGGATCAACCTGAAATACGGGTTCCCATTCCTGGCTGCCATGATTGGATCGATGATTGCAGCTGTTGTTTCTGTAGCGAGCGGAGTCATGGCCAACTCAATCGGTGTTGGCGGACTGCCTGGAATTCTTTCCATCCAGGCGCAGTATATCGGAACATTTGCCATCTGCATGATCATTGCGATTGTCGTTCCATTCGTCCTGACAACCATCTTTGCTAAAACAGGCGTAAAGAATTTTACTTTTAAAAAGCAAAAGAAACAGAGTGCAGCTGTCTAACTGCATACAGGAAGGGGGACGGGTGATTCTCCCTTCTTTTTTTCTTTGCTTGATAAAATTGAGAATGGAGATTTGTCCAATGAAAAAGAAGTATCTCGATATCTGCCAAAGCATCACAGAGCAAATCAGGAGCGGAAGGATTAAACCGGAAACCTATCTTCCATCTGAGAATGAAATGGTAAAAGAATATCAGGCTTCAAGGGAAACCATTCGCAAAGCTTTGAATCTCCTTGCACAAAATGGCTATATTCAAAAAATCAGGGGAAAAGGATCCATGGTCCTCAATACTTCTAAATTCGACTTCCCAGTATCCGGGCTGGTCAGCTTCAAGGAGCTGGCAGGCAAGATGAGCGAACCTCCCCAGACTATTCTTAACGGATTGAGCCTTGGAGAAGCCGGGGGTTTTATCAAAAAAGAGCTGCAGCTGGAGGAAGGCGATCTGGTCTGGGACGTCCTGCGGACAAGAAAGATGGGAGGAGAAAGAATCATTCTTGACCGCGACTTTCTGGCTGAGAAGCATGTTCCCCATCTGACTGGTGATATTTGCAGGAATTCCATCTATCAGTACCTTGAAAAAGAATTGAACCTGAACATCAGCTTTGCCAAAAAAGAAATCATCGTAGAGGAACCAACCGATGAGGACCGCTCCCTGCTGGACCTTGATGGCTTCCAGAATGTAGTGGTCATCAGGAGCCATGTATACTTGAACGATGCCAGCCTATTCCAGTTCACAGAGTCCAGGCACCGTCCGGACAAATTCCGTTTCACCGACTTTGCGAGAAGAGCTCTCCATTGAATAAAACTATCAAATGCCGGCCATTGCCCCGGCATTTTTTTATGTTCTTTTATAACCTCTTCTGTTTCAATAGTCATATTTTAGGGAATACCTTCAGGAAATCATACAACAATGCTTACATAACCTGGAGGGGGATTTATGAAGAATTTTAAGGTGTTTGGCATTATCCTTCTGCTCATGGCAGGAATCCTGGCCGGCTGTACAGCGCAGGCTGCCGAGGAGGAAGGGACAGTCACATTGAGGCTTGCCCATAATCAGGGCACAACACATCCGATACATACTTCGCTGACAGAGTTTGCAAGATTGGTAGAGGAAAAGACAGATGGCAGTATGAAGGTCAAAATTTACCCGAGCGGACAGCTTGGCGGGGAACGAGAGGCACTTGAGCTGACTCAGACCGGTGCGATTGACTTTGCCAAGGTGAGCGCAGGCTCGCTTGAGAACTTTTCAGAAGTCTATTCATTGTTCAGCCTTCCTTATTTATTCGACGATAAAGACCATTTTTATAAAGCGATGAACAGCAGCACCGCAAAAGAGGTTTACCAGACTACGACTGATATCGGTCTGAGGGGACTGACGTTCTATGAGTCAGGCACAAGGAACTTTTATACAAAAAACAAGCCGATTATGCATCCTGATGATCTGAAGGGGCTGAAAATACGGGTCCAGCCGAGCCCGACAAACCTCAAGATGCTTGAGCTGCTGGGCGGGTCGCCGACGCCGATGTCCTTCGGTGAAGTCTATACGGCTATGCAGCAGGGTGTCATCGACGGCTCGGAAAATAATGAAACAGCACTGACGGATAATAATCACGGAGAAGTGGCAAAGCAGTACAGCTACAGCGAACATGCCATCATCCCGGATATCCTGATTATCAATGAAAGCAAATGGAAGCAATTTACTGCTGAACAGAAGAAAGCTATAACAGAAGCGGCAGAAGAGTCTTCTTTTTACCATAAAGAGGTTTGGCGGAAAGCGACAGAGAAGGCGATAAAAGACGCCAAGGATATGAATGTCACATTCAGCAGGCCGGATAAAGAGCCTTTCATGGAAGCTGTACAGCCGCTGCATAAGGAGTTTGCAGAAAAGAAATCGACCGGAAAATACTATAAAGAAATCCGGGACATGGCTGAAGGCAATTAAAAGGGGGAGCTATCATGCAGACTATGAAAAAATGGATCGATCTGAGCATTGCCTTTGTGACCTGCACCCTCTTGGGTGTGATGGTCCTGATGGCCATCTGGCAAGTGTTCACAAGATATGCGCTGGATTCGCCAAGTACGATTTCAGAGGAGTTTCTCCGGTATTCGCTGATATGGGTTTCCATGCTCGGCGGAGCCTATGCCTTCGGAAACAAGAAGCATATCGCAATCGAGTTCATCGTAGAAAAGCTGGAAAACAGGAAGAGGCTTGCCGCAGCTATCCTGATTGAGCTGATTGTCCTGGCATTTGCTGTATTTGTCATGATTGTCGGCGGGTCTAAAACAGTTGGGATCTCTATGGAGCAGTATTCTGCCGCACTTGGCCTCCCGATGGCCTATATTTATCTGTCCCTGCCAGTCAGCGGCATCCTGATTGCCGCTTATACGATCATCTCCATCAGGGAAATCTCCGCAAATAGAAAAGCGGACTTATATTCAGAAGAAGTAGAGACTCCAGAGCCCATACATATTGATAAGGATAGAAAGGAGGGGCTGGGATGACAATCACAGCAGGACTCCTATTGCTTTTTGTATTCTTTCTGCTCTTATTTCTGGGCGTTCCCATTGCCATCAGCATAGCCGGTGCCTCTCTTGTCACCATGCTGGTTTTGTTTCCTTTTGATATTGCCGTATTCACAGCAGCGCAGAAGATGGTGGCGGGGCTCGACAGCTTTTCCCTGCTCGCCATCCCGTTCTTCATCCTGTCAGGGGTTATCATGAATAATGGCGGAATCGCGATCCGCCTGATCAATTTTGCGAAGGTCCTTTCCGGGAGGATGCCCGGATCGCTCGCCCATACGAATGTAGTCGGGAATATGCTGTTCGGTTCAATTTCCGGTTCCTCCGTTGCGGCTGCAGCAGCAATCGGCGGAGTCATGTCTCCGCTTCAGAAGAAGGAAGGCTATAACCCGGCGTATTCTGCTGCGGTTAATATCGCATCGGCACCGACAGGGCTGCTGATTCCGCCAAGCGGCCTGCTGATCGTCTATTCCCTTGTCAGCGGCGGGACGTCGATTGCCGCGCTCTTCATCGCCGGTTATATTCCCGGCATCCTTTGGGGACTTGCTACCATGGTTGTAGCATATGTGATTGCGAAGAAAAAGAATTATCCGATTGCACCGAAAATTACGTTCAGCCAGGTGATGAAAGTATTCCTCGATGCGATTCCGAGCCTGCTGCTCGTGTTCATAGTAATCGGCGGAATCATTGCCGGGGTGTTCACGGCAACAGAAGGCGCTGCCATTGCGGTTGCCTATTCTCTCATTCTCTCGATGTTTTATCGGACATTTAAAATAAAGGATGTTCCGAAGATGCTGATGGAAACAGTGGAGATGACAGCCATCATCATGCTTCTGATTGCCGCATCGACCATTCTTTCCCTTGTCATGGCATTTACCGGCATTCCTGAGGCCATTAGCAGCGGCATCCTCAGCCTGACCGATAATCCGATCCTGATCCTGCTGCTGATGAACGTCATCCTGCTGATTATTGGGACTTTCATGGATATCACGCCTGCAGTCCTGATATTCACGCCGATATTCCTGCCGATTGCCACGAATATCGGGATGGATCCGGTGCACTTTGGCATCATGATGTGCCTCAACCTTTGCATCGGAAGCATCACACCGCCGGTAGGAAGCGCCTTGTTCGTCGGATCCAGCGTCGGCAAGGTGAAGATCGAGCAGCTTGTGAAGCCATTGCTTCCATTCTACGCTGCCATCATCGTTGTGCTGCTCCTTGTTACTTATATCCCGCAGGTCAGCATGGTGCTGCCGGGACTGTTTGGACTATAAAATGAAGAAGGGCTGCCTTTAGCCATAAGCTGTTCAGATATAGTGGGAAAAATCACAGACTAAACAGCATACGTTTTAGTAGAATATGTAGTACAGTACTTAACTAACCAAAAAAGCTTGGGATATCCCAGGCTTTTTACCTTTGGATGTTGGTATTTATTAAACGCACTCAATGGCTGAACAGTTGAATAGGCGATTCTCCTTTAACTTTAACATTTTTAAACAAGGAAACTAGATTATCTGCTAATGAAAAATTTATAGACGGAAAAATCTCCTTTATTTTTAAAATAGTGCTGAAAACAGCTTAAATAAAGGGAGAAATTCCCCTTATATGACTCGAAACCATAAAAAAAGATAATTTTTCTTTGCATAAAGGGAAAAACTCCTCTTATTTTCTCAAAAAACACGACTGATTTACATTTAACAGTAAAAACTCCCCTTAATTCACTGGCAGCCCACTCTTCAGCTGCAAGGAGCAGAAAACTAACTGTGGCCAGGCAGCCCTTTTGATTTTTCCGTATAATTCCAGCTATCCTCCGATAAACTAAAGTCATCATCTGCCAGGAGGAAAGATTATGGAAGATCTGCTGCATAACTGTCTTCTGATTTTCGGAAGGATCATCACCATTCTGCCTTTATTGCTCTTTATTACTCTTTTTATGGGGAGGCGCTCGATTGGCGAGCTTCCTGTTTTTGATTATCTGGTTATCATTACACTGGGGGCGGTGGCCGGGGCGGATATAGCTGATCCCTCCATCAGGCATCTGGAAACAGGCTTTGCCATTATTGCCATTGGCCTTCTCCAGCGGCTGATTGGGAGATTGAAGATTTCAAAGCGGAAATTCGGAAAACTCATCACTTTTGAGCCGGTCATTGTGATACATAAAGGCAAATTCCTTAGTGCCAATTTAAAAAAGTACCATTACAGTATTGATAACATCCTGCAAATGCTGAGGGATAAGCAGGTCTTTGACGTTCAATATGTGGAATTAGGGATACTGGAGGGAAACGGAATGCTGAGTGTCCAGCTCAAGCCTGCACAGTTGCCTGCCACTAAGGGAGACCTGAATATTTCCGGAGGCTCTTCACAAATTGCCTTTCCTGTCATCGTTGAAGGAACGGTATACCGGGAGGTTTTGGAACGGTTTGACGTAGATCAGGACTGGCTTGATTCGGAGCTGTCCCGGCTGGGCATCTCCCGGCTGCAGGAAATATTCTTTGCTTCTATCAGCCCTGAAAAAGAACTGCATATCTCCCTGAAAAATGAACAGGCACAATCCATACCATCTTTGTATCATTAGCCCATTATACTTGCGGCGGTCCTTAAAACAGCAGCACCAGCTCCTACTTATTATCGGGAACTGGTGCCTTACTGGCCTTTCGTATAATGGCTATAAAAGCCCTGGAAATCAAAAAGGTCAGGGTAAGAGAAAAGAAACTGGTAGCCGAACTCCATCCTTTTTTAAATCTAATAAGTCTTGTTCTCTTTTCAAAAAAGTGTTCAACTATAGCCATTGGGCCGCTGAAGCAGACTGACTTAATCAAAATGCCCATAGGGCTCGATGATTTTGTAACCTGATTAAAATAGACACAGGTAACCGGGTAGAGAAGATAGTCGAAAATAAAGCTGACGTCAAATGATTTCACCAGCTTAACTGGGTAGGTTATATAACCTTTTCTGACAAGCAGCTTGTCGAGGATGGAAGAAAGGTATCCTTTAAAGAGAAAGATCAGCATCCAGTCTTTTACCGGAGGCTTTCTCATCAAATTGATAAAAGATATCAATCCAAAGACAAGAAGAAATTTCAATGTGTTTTTCTCAAATTTATCCATGCTGTATCCTTCCCGGCTGTGTAATTATTACTGTTACTATCCCAAGGAAGAGGGGGATGTATTCATCCTGGTTTGTTTTGAACAAGGCAGCCTCTGGGAAGGGGGTGGCCCCCTTTTAGAATAAATACATTGGCATCCAGGTCACTGTGAAGGTACTTGTGGTGATTATTGCTTCTCTCTGCTGAAAAGAGAATGGGAATCTAATTTAAATTTATTATTCTGTATTGACAAACTTTTCCCGGAAATATAATATAAGAAGTCCTGCCAACTAAAAATTGGCGTTAGGGGACTGTGAAAGGTTCATTCTTATGTGAGGGGATGGATTGTGATGGATAAAGAAAAATTAATGGAAAGTGCACGCGCTGTAAAACAGGCTGCGTATGCACCGTATTCCAATTTTCCTGTAGGAGCAGCTTTGCTGCTGAAAGATGGAACCGTTATCAGCGGAGTGAACGTAGAGAATGTTTCCCTTGGGGCGACGAATTGCGCTGAAAGGACAGCCATTTTCACTGCTATTGCAAATGGCTATAAAAAAGGAGACTTCCAGGCAATCGCGGTTTCCGGGAACACGGCTGACTTCCTTCCGCCTTGCAGCATCTGCAGGCAGGTGCTGGCAGAATTCTGCTCACCGGATATGCCTGTTTACTTAACGAACGAAAAGAAAGATATACTGGAACTGCCTCTGAAAGAGCTATTGCCTTACGCTTTTACTGATCTGGAAATGTAAGATCAATTATATGAGCCTGCTTCGATACACTCGAAGCAGGCTTTTTCTATGCATATATACAGAGAATACCTTTCAGCCGGGAGGATGATACTAATACAATAAAGCGGATGAAGGAGATCAATCATGAATACGATCAAGCCGATTAAAGCAGGAACAAATAAAACCCGCCCGAAGGAGCCATTAACATCAGCAGAGATGGGAAAGCTCTGGGCTACCTATATGGGAAACAGCATGTCAAAATGCATCCTGGCATACTATTTGCACCATGTGGATGATCATGATATTAAAGCCTTATTGGAGAATGCCTCTAAATTATGTACGGAATTCCTGACTGCAACAGAGGGACTCTTAAAAGAAGCTAATTTCCCTATACCAGATGGCTTTAATGAAAATGATGTCAATTTAGAAGCGCCCCGTTTATTCCACGATGATTTTTACGTCCATTACTTAAAATATGCAGCGAAAGCGGGAATAAGCATATACAGTGTAGGCTATCCGATTGTCTTCCGGAAGGATATTGTAGAATTTTTCAGGTATTGCACGCAAGCAACATTGGATTTAATGGATCAGATCAAAGAGATTCTGATGAAAAAAGGCTTGATCATCAAGCCTCCATTCATCCCGGTGCCCAAAAAAGTGGACTATGCCCAAAAGGATTTCCTAAACGGCTTCCTTGGGCGGGTCAGGCCGCTTCACGCCCTGGAAATTGCCCATTTATACGACAATATTGAAAACAATGTCACAAGCAAAGCCTTTATTATGGCCTTTGCCCAGACAGCGAAAAACGAGAAGATCCGGCAGCTTTTTCAAAAAGGGGCCAGCATGACGCATAGCAACCTGGTGCGGTATATGCAAAAGCTGCATGATGAAAACTTGCCTTCGCCAACCTTCCTGGACGACCTGGTCACAGACTCTACCTTTGCGCCATTTTCTGATAAACTCATGCTTTTCCATAAGATGGACATGTTTTCCATGAAGATCAGGGCATTCGGCAATTCACTGGCTGTAAATGGCAGGCATGATATCGGACTCTTATATTCAAAATCCCTAATGAATATCACTCAATTTGTCACTGAAGCATCGGATATTATGATGGAGAATGGCTGGATGGAAAAACCCCCCGAAGCAGCGGAGAGGCAGAACCTGGCTTCCAAATAGTTAAATCAGTCAGCTTCTATACGGGAGGCACTAGAAAACAGCCGCAGCTAAGCTCGGCTGTTTTCTAATCTTGCTATACAACTCTATCCACATTCGTTTCTTGAGGCACTGCCAGTTTAT
Source organism: Bacillus sp. UMB0728 (assembly GCF_002858875.1). Taxonomy (NCBI): domain Bacteria; kingdom Bacillati; phylum Bacillota; class Bacilli; order Caryophanales; family Bacillaceae; genus Bacillus; species Bacillus sp. UMB0728. The sequence continues at coordinate 246,255 of NZ_PKLA01000002.1, forward strand.
GCTGTCTTCTTAAGCCAAATACAACTCTCAGTCCATTGTACCTGCGTATTGCTGCATGATGAAAAATCATAATTACTGCAAATGCAGCCGTTGCAAGAAAAACAAACTTAAAAGGAATACTCCAATCTAAATGAGCAATCCAGAAGCCTGAAACGATTATGACAGGCTGATGAAGAATGTAAAAAGGCATGGCCGCTTCACTCGCATAAGATAGTGCTGGAGTGGAAGTATTCAAATGCCTATCCCCCAGGAAAAAAATGAACAGCAGGACATTCCATACTAAAAGAACGCGAATAACAGTGAAGATATAAAAGGCAGCAGTCCCATAAGCGGGAAAGCCTGACATGAATACCCATAAAATATAGGCTGCTAAGCTGACTGCACTGATTGTACCTGTAAGCTTGCCGCTATTTCGTGCAAAACTTCTGAATGACTCCCGGGCAAAAAAATAATAGCCATAAGCGTACAGCAGCAAGTAAAACAAAATCCCCCAGCTAGCCAAATTTAAGATATCATTCGCCCATAGAGCTGCCACTGTTAAAGGCAGGGGCAAAAACAAGTAATGGGAAATGGCAAAGGAACCATTTCGAATATGCTGTCTCTGCCTCTCATTTAGGAAGAAAGGCAGAGTTAGGGCTGAAAAAATCAGGAGCATCAATAAATACCACAGATGATGGCCGAAAAAGGCAAAGTTTCCACTTCCGCCGATTTCCAAATACAGACCATCAAAATAATGGGGGAAGAATTGAAAGAAAGAACCTTCAAACTGTTTGCCGGTCAGCCTCTCTATATAAACTTGAGGAGGTGAGAGGATAAAAATGCCCAAAAGCAGCGGAATGCCAAGGCGGACCGCCCTTTCCTTCAAAAATGCTCCGGAGTGGCGCTTTTTCAAAGCGTGATAGGTGCTGATTCCGGAAATGGCAAAAAAGACAGGCATGATCCAATTGCCGACAGCCAAGGAAAACAGTTCTATGTAGGTTCTATTGATTTCGTCGTTCTTTACATGCCATTCAAATGAGTTAAAGAACATCGAACAATGGTAGAGAAATACAACCAGCATCGCTAATACCTTAATCCAATCTAAATCATAATGTCTGCTTTTCTCCTGCCCCGGCAGTACCATATAGTTCCCCCCAAGATATGTTCAGTGCGGCTATGTATCTCACAGCCGGTTCTATATCAATATTTCAATAGATTACTTGCCTTTATTCAGTGTATATTAATATTTACAAATATAGTATATTATTACAAAAAATACGGAGGTTTGCAGATGATTTATGACCATGTCAATAAAACCATATCCACAGACCGGCTGCTGCTTAGATTGTTCCAGGTTTCCGATGCAGAAACAGTCGCCAGGCTCTGCGACAACTATAATCTTTATAAAAGTACTTTGTACCTGCCCTATCCCTATGTAGTAAATGACGCCCTTTCCTGGATGGAGAATCATCTTAATAATTTCAGCAGTGACCGATCCTATGAACTGGCAGTGACAGGTAGGGAAACCGGTGAGCTGTACGGTGCGATTGCCCTATCCAACAACCAAAATTTCCGCCATGGCGAGCTGGCTTACTGGATAGGTGAGGAATATTGGGGAAAAGGCTATGCCACCGAGGCAGCAGAGGCAGTCATCAGATTTGCATTTGAAGAAAAGAAGTACCACAAAGTGTTCGCCCGCTATTTTCAGTCCAACCCGGCTTCAGGGCGGGTCATGGAGAAGCTCGGCATGAAAGAAGAAGGAATCCTCGCTGACCATGTACGGAAGGAAGGCCGGTATGAGAGCCTGGTGTGTTATGGACTTATAAACCCAGCAGATAAATAGGAACCTTTATAAGGGCTGTCCGTACTAGTATTGAGGTGATCAGATGATAGAAATGCTCCTGCTTTTTGTATTAATGCTGCTTGCAGTGCTTGCCCGCTGGCTGGTTTACGGCGCCTTTGAACCGATGCAGTTTACACTCATTTTTCTGCTTCCTGCAGCAGCTCTTGCTGTTTATATCATCAGCAGGAAGCTGGCGGAGAAAGAACGGACTTATCAGCCTAAAAATATTCACGGGTGGTCCTACTATAATATCCAAAAAACGCTCCTCATCCGGAAGCCGCTTTTTAAAGGAGATGAGCTTCGGGGTTATGTGAGGCGCTATTTTCCGCACAAATGGCAATATGCCTTTGGCGATATTATTGGATTTAACTGGTATCTATGCCTCGAGATCCAGATTGGCCAGGATCTCTATGATGTGCGGTGGCACCGCAAGAAATGGCTGACCAGCCAGGAACATTGGAGCATCTTTAAAAATGGGGAAAGGATTGGCGAAGCCCGTACACTCATTAATATGAAAAATACGGCATCCTTAAAAGAAGCCATCCAGTATACGATCAATGATGACACCTATCTTTCCTCTGCAGCAACGATATCGTCCGCAATCTCGCTGACGCGGGAAGGAGAACAATGCGGAACTTTGAAGCGGCATCATCTTTTAAGCAGCGTCTTTGTGATTGCTCCCCATGAAGGCAGCAGCCCAGAAGCCATTGTGGCTTTAATCCTTCATTCATACTTTTTTAAAAATAAATAATGGAGTTGGTTGTTTTGTTATTAGTCAGTTCGTGCCTGGCGGGGCTGGAAGTAAGATACAACGGCACTCATTGCCTGCATGAGAAGATCCGGCAATTGATTGATCAGAATAAAGCCGTATCCATCTGCCCCGAACTGCTTGGGGGATTTCCCGTGCCACGGGAGCCTGCAGAAATTACAGGCGGCGATGGAGGCGATGTCCTGGACGGCACGGCAAGGGTCATCGAAAAATCAGGCAGGGATGTAACTGAATTATACATAAATGGCGCCTATGCGGCCCTTAAAAAAGCGGAAGAGCTGCAGGTAAGTACAGTCGTGTTAAAAGAATTCAGCCCCTCATGCGGCAGCAGTGTCATTTACAACGGAGAATTTACAGGAGGGAAAGTGGCAGGGGAAGGGGTGACATCTGCCCTGCTGAAAAGGAATGGCATAAGAGTAGTTTCAGAAAAAGAGCTGGAAGAGCTGCTTGAAGCTTTTCAGCTATAAATCAATAGACTGTAATTTTATGGGGTATCCCTGTTATTGTAAAGGGAAACAAATAGTGTTAACCTTGTACAGACATAGTGTCCTTCCTATGTAAAAAGGAGCGATTCACTATGCTTAGTAAGGCGGAACACTTACTAATCAGCAGAGAGCTTGGACGTTTAAGAGATGAACTTATGCTATGCAGCGATGACCAAGTAAGGAAAAGCATTCACCAGGACATACTTTTACTCCGCAGGGCGTTAACAATTACTGCTAGAAAATAGCAGTTTTTTTATGCAGTTTTTCCTGCCATTGATGCAAGAAAAGTGAAGAGGGCCCGGCACTGAGCCCTCCATTGAGATATTAAGCGGGAAAAGACCTATTCGATAGTGTGTTTCATAGCCTGGTACATCTTCGCAGTATGTGCATCCAGTTCATCCCGGGACATACGCAGACGTTCGACAGAAGAGCCATAGCCGATTTCTTCTTTGCCCTCCGCCAGTCCTTTAAAAATTCCATCTGCGAATTCATTCAAAGGTTCGCCCTGGGTATGGAGTCCGGCACCGCCTAAGTCCGTGTTGACTGCAGGAGGAGCGATTTCAATCACTTCCACTGGTGTTCCGGAAAGCTGGTGGCGCAGGCTGACGGTAAAGGAATGGAACGCTGCTTTCGTAGCGGAATAGATTGGTGCAATGACGAGCGGCGTAAACGCCAGCCCGGAAGTCACGTTGATGATGGCCGCTTCCGTTTTCTTTGCCAGGAATGGAGCGAACAGCATTGAAAGGTGGAAAGGCGCCTCAATATTTGTAGTGATTTCTTTGTTAAAATAGCCCCAGTCCTTCTTCGCATCTGCTTTCAGCACATTAAAGCGCTGCTGAATCCCGGCATTGTTCACCAGTACATTTACCTCAGGATGATTTTCCTCCACCCAGTCAAACAAGGCCGATCGCTCTGATTCCACAGCCAAATCACAAACTCTTATAATCAGTTCAGGGAATTTCTCCTTAGCTTCCTGCAGGACACTTTCCCGCCGGCCGCAGACAATGACAGTATTGCCGGCATTAATAAATCTCTCAGTAAAAGCCAGCCCGATTCCTGCAGCACCGCCTGTAATAAGTATTGTATTTCCTGAAAGTTTCATTCTGGCACCTCTTCTCTTTCAATTGATGATTTCCCCTATCCACATAAAACTGTCGATATCCCCCCTATGATTGTTGATAATCAAGATATCCACAGCAGGATTTCCGGGATTTGCCCATAATCGAGCCATATCCACAATAAGATGATTGAAAACCTTTGCTAATAAGAATGATATCCACAATTACTGTATACCCCTTCGAAGAAAGGTTCATCCGGCTTTCTGCAGCATCATCATACGGCTCTGGAAGCAGTACAAGCCAGCAAACTGTTTTACCCGGCAGGAATTTGCCGGAAAGAATCGAAACTATAATAGTATAAACAATGGGAGGGTCATTTATGAAATTAGCAGAGGCCTTGATTTTACGTTCGGATTACCAGAAGAGGGTCGAGCAATTAAGGAACCGGCTGAGCCAGAATGCGAGAGTCCAGGAGGGGGATCTTCCGAATGAGGAGCCTCAGGTGTTAATGGAAGAATTGACAGAGATCCTGGTAAAACTAAAAAGCCTGATTCAAAACATTAACCGCACCAATATCCATACCCCTTATGATCAGTCGCAGTCGCTCGCTGACGCACTCACAAGCAGGGATCTGATCGGGCAGGAACGAACGATTTACAGCGACCTGCTGGGGCAGGCAACCATCCGGCATGACCGCTATTCACGGTCGGAAATCAAATATGTTTCGATGATTGATGTGAAAGAAACCCAAAAGTTTGTGGATGAATTATCCCAGAGATACAGGACCCTGGATGTAAAGATTCAGGAATTGAACTGGAAAACAGAATTGATGGAACGCTGATTATTGCTATGGAAGTTGGTAGCGTACGGGAAGGCGAATGCCAAACCCTGCAGCAGGGTCAAGCTGCACTTAATGGTCGGGGTTCGGGGTGGCCCTGAGGTTCAACTCCTCATTCACAGCTCATACCCAGTATTGTAACCTCAGAACCATTTACAGATAACACCTAACAACCGGGCATTGATTCTCGTTTCGTGAGGGCGGATAGGGGAAAATAGCAAAATTTCGCATGGGCGCTGATCTGAAAGGATCGGTGCCCTTTTTATTTTTACAGAGCGGTCTGGATAAAAGAAGGAATGGGAGGAAGGATAATACAATAGATACAGTTAAGGTGGAAGGCTATGAATAACTATACGAATGACAATACAGCCCGAAGGTACAGAGCGCATGTGAGCATTTTGGGAACTACACAGATCCATCTGCGGAACCCCTATATCATTGCCTGGTGGAGCGCTGCCTTTCCGGGTTTTGGCCATCTTCTTTTATCAAAATATCTTCGGGGATTTGTGCTATTCATTTGGGAAGTAGTCGTAAATATTAAATCGAAGCTCAATTTAGCAATGGTTTATTCTTTTCAAGGAGAAATTGAAAGGGCAAAAGAAATTTTGGAAGTAAGGTGGCTGCTGATATATATCCCGGTCTATATCTTTGCCATCTGGGACAGCTACCGGACGACGGTCGATTTAAATCAGATCCATGTACTCGCAGAAAGGGAAGAGCATCAGTTCAACTCCTTCAGCATGGGAGCTATGGAGATAAACTATTTAGATAAGCGCAATCCCGTTATGGCAGTTGTTTGGTCACTTTTTGTACCGGGATTGGGACAGCTGTACATACATCGGATTGTGTCAGCATTTTTCACTATTGTCTGGGCAGTCGTCATTTTTTACTACTCCCATGGCCTTGAAGCTCTTTCGTACTTATTTATGGGGGATATTGAGAAATCGACGGCTGTCATACATGCGGAGTGGCTGTTATTTTTCCCGTCCTTATACGGCTTTTCATTATATGACTCTTATATCAACACCGTAGAGAACAATAAGTTATTTAACAAAGAACAGCGGGCATATTTCAGGAAAAACTACCAATCATCCTCTTTTCGGATTCTAAAAGGTCAGAAGGTGAAATGACTAATGCAGCTGTTTTCAACATTTGAACATAGCAGTTCACTCGAAATGGCGGTTTCTACTCTGGAGAAGAAGGGAATTAAGCGTGAAAAAATCTATATCGTCCCTTTGGATAATCGCCAGGAGAAGCATAAGCTGTTCGATGGCCTGAACCGTTCTGATGGAACTTCCCTTATTGACATCGGGGCAGCGCTAGCGACTGCCTTCTCTGTTGTCGGGGCTAGCATCGGATTTAAGTTAGCATGGGGTCCGATCTACTGGGGGCTGATTACCGCAGCTGCCGGTTTCTTGATTGGTGTTGGTATCCGCCTTTTTACAGAAGCAATCGTAAAAAAGAAAAGAAGGCAGCTGAAAGGAGTCCATTCTGAGGTCATCCTCATTGTAGAATGCGAGGACGCTGAAGGTGAGCTGGTTGAAAATATACTGTTTGGCCATTATGCACTTGGAGTGGCGAAGGTGAAGTGAATAGAGGAGGAAGAATTCAGGCTGCTGTTCAGGCGGCTTTTTCTTTTGGAAAGTAATATTGTACCATATCCGGGCTTTTTCTTTATGATCCTGAGAGAGTCCTTATCATTGCTTTCTTTGCGTGCAATAGCGCTGGGGATCTTCGGATGGAAAAGGCTTCGATGAACATTATAGATTATCAAAAGTTAAGGTGAACGGCCCTCTCAAAACTGGGCGGTTCACCTTAAACGGTTTGCTTAACTAAGCATTGCGGCCGAAAATGACATAGTCAGTTGAGATGGGGAGAATATCAATAATGCTATTTGTATTTAATAGATTATCGAGCTGGCTTCCCCTTTCGGTGACTATCTGCGTTTTATTATAAATATCGCCATTAAAGTTTGTACTCAGCACAATTCCGTTGAGGAACACGTTCTGTGCATTTCCATAGGTAATCGTTCTTGTTTGTCCGGGCGCCAGTGTAAAATAAACATCTCCATCAAAGTTGGCCGGGTTTTCGCCTTGCCGGACGAGGAGAGCAATTTGCAGGGTGGCTGCGCTGCGATTATTAAATGTCTTTTGTGCCATTATTAAACCCCCTTTCCTCTATATTCTATGAATACTGATTGATATGGAGAGGGCTTGTATAATAGGGAAAATGATCATTTTCTGTTTTTTTAAAGAAAAATAGACGAGGGAACCTCTGATCTGAGGTTCCCTCGCTTTATTAATTCTGGCTCATTCTTCGCTTGGCACGCAATCTGATCAGCTGGAATCTTATGAAGCACCCGATGCAGAAGCCGAGGATGGCAACGAATGCAGCGAGAGCAACCATGATGGTGAAGATATGGCCCAGGACTGTGAATCCTAATGAATAGGACACCAGTCCTCCGGCAAGGCACACAACTGCAATAACCTGGTTGAACTGCTGCTGGTCCCATTCCTCAGGGATATAGGCAGACGGTTCTTTCTTCAGGAATGTTCTGGCGGCCCGCATGATGGGGTTGAATCCGAACAGGAGGCCCATCAGACCGGCAATAAGCGGGATCGCTAAAATCCACTCCTGCCCGGTCAGCCAGCTGGCAACAACACTGATGACAATGAACCATTGGTTGGTCCTGACGAGGGGACGGGGAATTGAACGTACTGTTTCTGCCATTTATAAATACGACCTTTCGTATAGGGATTTGAGGTTTTATATTATCATACTCATTTTGCAGCAGTTTTGAAAGTGAAAAGTATTTCTCTAATTATAATTATTTTTTTATAATAGACAGTTTAAATGGGGTATCCGCCGGGTAAAAATTTAGTTGTAACAGCTGTTTTTACCTTTAAGTTCCCCGGTCAATATCATCTTAAGACCTACATAGCAAGAAAATCATTTTACAAAATCATCCTTTATTGTTGTATAAAATTTCCTTAACTAGAAAAGATAAAGGTGATTAATTTGAGGAGGTTATGCAGTTTGGATCAGAATAAGGATAAGAATATGCAAAAGGGCGATGATGTGAAGCGCGAGAAGCTGACGACCCGCCAAGGCCATCCTGTAAGAGATAACCAGAATATACGGACGATCGGCAACCGCGGTCCCGCTACACTTGAGAATTACCACTTTATTGAAAAAATCTCCCACTTTGACCGTGAGGAAGTGCCTGAGCGCGTCGTCCATGCACGCGGGTCAGGGGCATTCGGCTATTTTGAGACATACGGAAAAGTTGGCGATGAGCCAGTCGAAAAATATACCCGCGCGAAAGTATTTTCAGGTGCAGGGAAGAAGACCCCGCTGATGGTCCGCTTCTCCACAGTGGCAGGGGCGAAGGACTCTCCTGAAACAGCGCGTGATCCGCGCGGTTTTGCAGTAAAAATGTACACTGAGGATGGAAACTGGGATCTGGTCGGGAACAACCTTAAGATTTTCTTTATCCGCGACGCGATGAAGTTCCCTGATATGATCCATGCTTTCAAAGCTGATCCTGCTTCAAATGTGCCTAACCCTGAGCGGATGTTTGATTTCGTTTCCCGCACGCCTGAAGCCACGCATATGATCACATTCCTGTTCTCGCCATGGGGCATCCCTGCGACTTACCGCCATATGCAGGGCTCTGGCGTTAATACGTACAAATGGGTCAATGACAAAGGTGAAGCGGTGCTTGTTAAGTACCATTGGGAGCCAAAGCAGGGCATCCGCAACCTGACACAGGAAGAAGCGAATATGATCCAGGCGAAGAACGTGGGGCATGCTACACAGGATCTGTATGAAGCGATTGAACGCGGCGACTATCCGGAATGGGAGCTGTATGTGCAGATCATGGAGGATGACTACCACCCTGAGCTGGACTTCGATCCTCTAGATGATACGAAGCTTTGGCCGGAAGACAAATTCCCATGGCTGCCGGTTGGCCGCATGGTTCTTGACCGCAATCCGGTTGACTTCCATGCCGAGATTGAACAGGCTGCCTTTGGAACAGGTGTCCTGGTCGATGGAATGGACTTCTCCGACGATAAAATGCTCCAGGGACGCACTTTCTCATACTCTGATACCCAGCGCTACCGCGTCGGCGCCAACTACCTGAAAGTGCCGGTCAATGCACCAAAAGCGCCTGTCCGCACAAATCAGCAGCGTGGCCAGATGGATGTCCGCGATCCGAAGGAATCCGGGGACAATCCGCATATCAACTATGAGCCATCCATGCTCGGCGGTTTTGAGGAAGTGGGAGAAGCGAGCCCGGCACCGCATCAGCCGACTTATAATGCAGCAGCCATGAGCGCGCCGATCGACCGCCCGAACAATTATGGCCAGGCAGGACACACCTACCGCAGCCTGGAGGATTGGGAGCGCGATGAGCTGATCAAGAACCTGTCCGAAGCGCTTGCTGCGTGCAATAAGCGCATCCAGGACGCTATGGTCGAGCACTTCACACAGGCGGATGAAGATTACGGCCGCCGCGTGAAGGAAGGCATTGAAAAAAGAACGAAAGAGCTGAACGAAATGTCTATGGAAGACAATGTTCCCGGCCGTGAAGCAGGACAATCCAAATACGGCCAAGGCTCATTGTCTGCCAACGAGGCAACGAGAGAAGCCGTGGACAAAGGCCACGAAGCTGATCCATATTAATACGCTATAAGCCGAAGGGCTGCCCGCGACATCAGGATGACTGGTGGGCCGGGCGGCTTTTTTTGTTGGAGAAGGATCTGGATATGGGGGGAGGATGCTGTGAGTCACTCAAGAGAGTGAGTCTATTCAGAGTGTCTCCCGTTTTGACCAAAGTAGAGATGGACTGCATATAAGCAGTCCATCTCTTTTACAGAGTAAGCAACATCAAAGCATTCTCCATGATTGGAGATTGAGATTCGTTTGTTAGGTTCTGTATTGCAGTCGTAGTACCAGCATTTTCCATATATAAGTGGAGATTTTCTTCAAGTAGATCCAGCGTTGCTTTCAAATGGCGGGTGAGCATTTTTTTTTGAAAACCGTAAAGGCAAGCGAAAATTAAGAAAGCTCCCGGTTACCCGGAAGCCATTTAACTCTATTTATCACACAGCAGATAGTTGTGGCAGGCGAGAAGACCTGCCTTAAAATCATCGCTTGCCAGCTCTGAGTCATAGGCGCAAACCGATAGGATTCTGCTATCGGACACGATGGCATCCGCTTCTTCTTCAGATGCCAGTAATTTGCTGCTTATTTCTTCTTCGTCCCGCCATTCTACATGAGCCCAGCTTCGTACTACAGCATTCTCTTCTGAATAATCGTCCAGTACCTTTGGAAGATAATCAAAGATTGAATTCACCCGGAAATCGCCTTTTGCATAATAAAAGTCATAGTTGTTTATGAAAACGACTTTCTGCAGGCGATGGTCATCTAATTTTTTGGAAAGTCTATGTTTAATCATTGAAGTCAATCGGTCATTTTCTATAATAACGGAATATTCATTCAGTTTAATTCCGGTGATGATATACTCTTCTACATGCGAGAGGTAAAGCTCCTGGTTCCTGAAAAAATATAGTACATGTCCTTTGGCAAGGCTTTGAAGCTCATTCACTTCGTTTACACGAGTACTTTTCAAATTTGCACCCCATTAAATTTTTGACATATTCCAATAAGCGTAACATAGTTTTGAACAAATTGATGCCTCCTGAAGCCAAGGATTTAGATTAAGTGCTATAGGACTAGGGGAAGAAAAGATCTCTCTGATTTTAAAAGTATGTCATTCACCTATTTCCATGCATAAGATATCCCGAATAGAAGTGAAGGGACTGAGAAATTATGTATGGATATCATATGTGTCCTTATCCAGTGGAGCGGCTTGCCGGAGTCAGGAGTCAGCCTTTGTTCGGGCACTATCCGCTGGAGGCAGGGTATGGAAGCAGCTTTTATTCCTTGCCCCATGGGGACTTTCGGGTGCCGCTAAAGGATTATGGCCCCAACCCGTTTGTCGTGAATATCAATGAAGCGACGAAACAGAACAAAAACTTTCGTACAGCTCTCTGGACAGGCAAGCACCTGCAGCTGACGCTGATGAGCCTGAAGCCCGGCGAGGACATTGGACTCGAGAGGCATAATAACCTCGACCAATTCCTCCGTATAGAAAAAGGCCAGGGTGTCGTCCAGATGGGGAAGAAGAAAAATAATCTGGATTTCAGGAGAAATGTGTACGATGATTCGGCCATATTCATTCCTGCAGGCACATGGCATAATCTTACGAACACCGGGAACAAACCGCTGAAGCTGTACTCGATCTATGCGCCTCCCAATCATCCATTTGGCACCGTCCATCAAACTAAAGCGGCTGCTGAGGCTGCAGAACAAAACCGCGGTTATCGCTCCAATTATGGAGGGTATCCTTATGGGTGGGGGTATTAGGCTATAAGATTAAAGAGGGCTGCCGGGCGGGGCAGCTTTCTTTTTGATAAAATTATGGTTAATTATGGTATTATACATATAAATTCTGCACAGGGGGACACAATGGCCAAAAACGTCACTTTTTCTTTTGATACAAAATACATCAATTCACGCACATGTGAAACTTTTACCTTTGAGGAGCTGGGAGTTGCCGAAAACTTGAATGAGGAAGCAGAGCGGAAGATTCTGGAGGACATTCTTCAAGCTTGGATTTGGGACAAGCTGAACATTTCTTATAGCATTGTGTTGAATAAAGATGAATAAAAGCAAAAAAAGACCCGCGGCTCCTGAATCAACAAGAGTACGGGTCTTATTTTTTTACGTAAACGCTTTGCAGCACTCTTAGTACGGAGTGCCCCCGTTAATATGCAGCACCTGCCCAGTTACATAAGAAGATTCATCAGATGCAAAGTATACATAGCCTGGCGCAAGTTCGCTCGGCTGTCCCGGGCGTCCCATTGGCGTCTTGAATTCTCCTTCGCTGCCAAAACCGTCTACCTCGTCTTTAGAAAAAGAAGCGGGGATGAGCGGTGTCCAGATCGGGCCTGGCGCCACGGCATTTACCCGGATTCCCTGTTCGACCAGAGATCCTGAAAGGGAACGTGTAAAGGCAAGGATGGCACCTTTCGTTGAAGAATAGTCAATCAGCTTCGGCGCGCCCTGGAAGGCTGTGATGGACGTGGTGTTGACGATAGAGCTGCCAGGCTTCATATGGTCAAGTGCAGCTTTTGTCAGATGGAACATGCTGAAGATATTGGTGCGGAATGTGCGCTCAAGCTGCTCTGCCGTGATGTCTTTAATGGATGGCTGGGTATGCTGCTCCCCGGCATTGTTGACGAGGATATCGAGCTTGCCGAATTCAGAAACCACTTTTTCCACGGCTTCCTGGCAAAAAGATTCTTCACCGATATCGCCGGCAATCAGCAGGCAGCGGCGGCCTTCCTGTTCCACATACTTTTTTGTTTCCTCCGCATCGTCATGCTCATCGAGATAGGAAATGGCTACATCAGCGCCTTCCTTCGCAAAAGCAACAGCGACAGCACGGCCGATCCCGCTGTCTCCACCTGTGATCAACGCGGTTTTGCCTGACAGCCTTTCACCTTTTCCTGCAAGATTCTGCGTGAAGTCGGGGCGGGGCTCCATTTCATTTTCAAAGCCTGGCTGGCGTTCCTGCATTTGTCCGGGAATCTGTTTTGGCATGTCTTTATCCATTGATTAGTCAATCCTTTCTCACCATATAGTTGCTTTGTGATGTATATCACTTATAAGCCATATAGTTTTCTTACCCTTGAGGTTGGTTTTAAAACAGGATTTTGAATGCTGATCTCTCATGAGCCGGGCTCTCTTTATGCAAGCTTGTTTCTAAGGGGGGAAATCCTTATCGCAACAAAAAAATGATAAAAATCATTAAAAGTTTATTGAAAAACAATAAAAAATAATTTAAAATCAATATAACTTAACCTGTGAGGTGTATGAAATGAAAAGGGAAACACTCTTTTTGAAAATAGCCATCTTCCTTATCGGGGCTCCGATACTGGCATTATGTTTATTCGGACTGCCTTCTCTTGCAATCAATGCAAGCCAAAGCGGTTTGGAATGGCGGAATCTGCTGTATGGCATTTTGGCTGTTATGTATATATCGGCCATTCCGTTTTTCGCTGCTTTGTTTCAGGCATTCAAGCTTTTAAATTATATCGACCATAACAACGCATTCTCAGAAATGGCTGTGAGGGCTTTGAGGACGATAAGAAATTGTGCCGCTGCGATTATGCTGCTGTATACAGCAGCTATGCCGCTCTTTTATTTTGCGGCAGAGATCGACGATGCCCCCGGCATCATCCTGATCGGATTGATCATCATTTTCGGTTCCGTTGTGATTGCTGTATTTGCCGCTGTCCTCCAAAAATTATTGAAGAATGCGATCGATATCAAGTCAGAAAATGATCTGACGGTCTGAGGTGAAAACATGGCAATTATCATTCGTATCGACGTGATGCTGGCGAAACGCAAAATGAGCGTGACAGAGCTGTCAGAAAGGGTCGGCATCACCATGGCCAACCTTTCCATATTGAAAAATGGAAAAGCAAAAGCAATCCGGCTGACGACTCTGGAAGCCATCTGCAAGGCGCTGGACTGCCAGCCGGGGGATATCCTGGAATACCAAAAGGACGATGAAGAGCCGGAACGATGAATTAGTTCAAATTCTGTCCAGATAAGGGGAGGTTTCATATGAGCATAGCCATCCAGAATGATGTTAAGAAAAGAAAAGTAAGGATGCAGGTGATTGGAGGAGCACAGCAGCTCTGCCGTTTTGGCTGGGAGCAGGCGTTGTCCTGCCTTTTCCCTGTCGTTATCTTTGCTTCCTTGGCCCTGACGAAGATCATCCCGCTTCCGTTCCTGCCGCGGTATGACTGGCTGCTCCTCATCTGCCTTGTGATGCAATGGGTGATGCTGCGCTCAGGACTTGAAACGCGCGATGAATTAAAGGTTATCACACTTTTTCACCTGATCGGGCTTGCGCTTGAGCTGTTCAAGGTCCATATGGGCTCCTGGTCTTATCCGGAAGAAGGCTTCTTCAAGGTTGGAGGCGTACCGTTATACAGCGGATTCATGTATGCGAGCGTTGCCAGCTATCTTTGCCAGGCGTGGCGGAGGCTGAAGGTTGAACTGGTAGAGTGGCCGCCGTTTTGGCTGGTTGTCCCGCTGGCTGCTGCCATCTACCTGAACTTTTTCACACATCATTATTGGATTGACATCCGCTGGTGGCTCTCGGGGCTTGTAATCATAGTCTTTTGGCGTTCCTGGGTCATTTATGAGGTTGGAGGAATCAAGCACCGTATGCCGATTTCCCTATCATTCGTACTGATCGGATTTTTTATCTGGATAGCAGAAAATATCGCCACCTTTTTCGGGGCGTGGGAATATCCGAACCAGCAGGATGCCTGGAGCCTTGTCCACCTTGGCAAGGTAAGCTCCTGGCTGCTGCTGGTGATTGTCAGCTTCCTGATTGTTGCGACACTGAAGCTGGTCAAGGGGAAGTCCCATTAATTTCAAAAAGCCGTATCCTTGTTGCAGGGGGATGCGGCTTTGTTTAATACTAATCTGATTTTCGCTGCTGCAGGAATTCACTGATGTTGCGGACAAAGTCTTCCTTTGGATAAGTATGATATAAAGTGCTTGCAAGCCGGACCGGATCGCCGGAGAAATATCTTTCGTAATGGGTCTGCCTTGTGCCAAAGGGGCTCATCGTCAAATCCCAGGCCAAACGGAAGAGCTGGACCCGTTCCTTTGCATTCAAGCCTTCCGCTTGAAGATATTGATCAAGGTCAGCCCGGATGCCTGATTCAAAATCTTTTTCAGTCGGCAGTGAAGTTAGGCCGCTTGCGCCGATAACCTGGATGATCTCGCAAAAACGGGGATATAGTTCAGGGAAAAGATTACTGGCAATCTGGAGAGGGACAATGCTCGGGCGCATGCATCCAAACTCATCGGGAATTGCATCGTTTTCTGACTTCTCGAGCAGCGCTTTCATCGATTCAAGGCCTATGATGATTTCGGCCATCTTGGCTTGTATATGCTGATATTCACTGACATTGAGGCACTTTACAATAGATTCGGCAATGCCGAGGATGAATTCCGTTTTAACGATCTGCCTGATCAATGCCTGGTGATAGGCAAAGGAATGGAAGCTGCTCTTATTTTTGAACGCCAGCGCAGCCTCGACATTGTCATAGAGAAATACCCTTTCCCAAGGGACCAGGACATCATCAAACACGACGATAGCATCCATTTCATCGTAATGGGAGCTGAGGGGGTAATCAAAGGCAGAGCCATCGCCTGCAAAGGATCCCCTGCAGATGAATCGCAGCCGATCCGTGTTGGAGGGGATGGAAAAAGCAAATGCCTCCTCCGTATCAAACCTGCCGGGTGAGCTGAGCACCAGCAGTTCATCGGTCAATCCTCCCTGGGTCGCCAAAAGGCGGGCGCCCTTGATGACCAGGCCATTATGGTTCTTCTCCACTACCTTCGCCGAGATCGGGGTGTCAGAGCCCAAGTAGAAGGCAGAACGGTTGACCTGGGGGGTGATGAGCGTGTGCGTGAACGAGAGATCCTCATGGATGGCACGTTCATAAAGTGCCTGCACATGCCCGGGAAAACAGTTTTCCCTGCCCGCGAGGACGGAGGCAGAGGCAGCAAGGCTCATGACCGCCGTATTCATATAATCCGGGCTTCTGCCCATCATGCCGTGGGTGCTCATTGCCCAATGCTCAGTCATTTTTCTTCTCTTCAGCAGATCCTCTTTTGTTTGAGGCCTCAGGTATGACAGGCCTGCCAGCTCTGCGGTGCCAGGTATGCGAAATGTCAGCTCTTCCTGCAATGGCGGATCGCATTGCTTATCATAGAGAGAGGCCTTTGCCGTCACAATTCCTTTAAAAGCAGGATGCTCCGAAATTTTCCCCGCGACCCTTTCCCCGTCCAGCCAGACCTCATTTTCCATCAGATCCAATCGTTCAATGAATTCCTTCCCATTCCGAATTCCCATTGTCCCAATCCCCTTTACATATTTGGCCAACAGAACGTGCCTTTAAGCTATTATCACTGTATTGTCCGGCTTGGCTGTTCGTTCCAGGGGGAAAAGCCCTGTTTTTGAATGGGCTGCTGGTTTTCTTTTGGTCAATCGCGGATCTCGGAGCCCCTGCGTAAAAAAAAGCCGGCCGCTCAATTCGAAGCTGGCTTTATCATTTTGCAGGACTAAACGCCGGCAGTCTATCCCTCGGGCTGCTGAAGCAAAGCCTCCGGTTCTCTCCGGGCAACTATTCATAGATAAGCAGAGAAGTCCTCTACTCCCGCATAAGGTTCACGATTCTTAATCTTCCGCTTCAAATCCTCGAGTGTATATTCCTGCCAATCTTCTAAATGAGCTTTATCCCATTTTCGGCGGAATAACTGATATAAGAAAATCTCCCTTAATTTTAAAAAAATCGGTATCTGGGCAATTGTGTCGGGATGGAGCTCTGTTTCGGACTGATATCCGCTAAAAACATGATGCATAAACCGGCGTGAGAAAGCTTCTGCCTCCCCGATGAACGAGTCCTGCTGCCAGTAGGCGTGGTAAAACAGCACGGCCAGATCCTGCGCAAACCAATTACAGGCGCATTCGTCAAAGTCGATTACCACGATTTCCCCATTTTCCCGAACGATAAAATTCCCTTGATGAAAGTCATTGTGGATGAGCCCAAAAGTGTCCAGGGACAGTTTATATGGCTGCAGGTCTTCCATCAGACGGTCATATTCCTTCTCTAGCCAGCCAGCAAGATCATTTTTGATGCCAAACACATCCGGATTCTCTTTCGTCCAAACAGGCCGCCTATTATTCTCAATCCTATATTCTTTTGATAAAGCGTGCATCCTCCCCAATATCCGTCCAAACTGTTCAAAATTCCTTTCGTTCCAATGGGCGGGATTGGTCACGTCAACAGGGTTCCCTCTGACAAATTCGAAGTGAGCCTTTACCAGTCCGCCATCCAGTTCGATTTCCTGGGCAGGTTTTGATAAAGGAATTCCGTTTCTGTGTAAGAAATCCATCCACTGAAGCTCCTGATGTACTTCTTCTGCTGACTTGCAGTTAGCAGAAATCCTTATGATTCTATTATCGTTTTTATCGTAGAATACTTCATTGTGGAAACCGCCGCTGAGACGCTCATATCTCTCTTTCATACTAAAATCCCTCTCCCTGAGAACATGAATTTATTAGTAGTATAAGCTGATTTAAGGCGGAAGGAAATCGTTTCTGAATTAACTTGTAAAATGCTGGGGCTTACAAAGATTACAAGCAGTATGATGAAAAAAATAAGATCCCCCTGGGCTGCAGGAGAATCTTATAAAGGATATATTAGTATATTTTATTTGCTGGCTTTAAACTGT
Source organism: Bacillus sp. UMB0728 (assembly GCF_002858875.1). Taxonomy (NCBI): domain Bacteria; kingdom Bacillati; phylum Bacillota; class Bacilli; order Caryophanales; family Bacillaceae; genus Bacillus; species Bacillus sp. UMB0728. The sequence continues at coordinate 263,623 of NZ_PKLA01000002.1, forward strand.
CCTGCCAATGATTACAAACACTCCGACTCAACGATATGGATCAGGGCCTTCAGCATCTCAACTGATTGGTCCAGTGTAAGGGAATAATAACGCTGCGTACCCCGCTGTTCCATTGCAACAAGCTTCTGGTCCCGAAGGATTTTTAAATGATGGGAAATAGCCGGCCTGGATAAGGCAGACTGATCCGCTATTTCATTTACACTTAAGCTTTCATGATCGGCCAAGAGTAAAATGATATCCTGTCTTGCGGGATCGCTTAATGCCGTGAAAAGCGGTATGCATGAACGGAATACTTCAATTGCCTGCTGTCCCATCGAACAAACTCCTTTAGCCTTTTTCTCCCATAATTAAAGCTTATTTAAGCGTCTTTTGCAACATATTTAGCGATCTTGGCCGCCGCGCTTCTTGGAAGAAATTTTGCGGCATAGGCCCCAAGCTTATTCGAGGTGCCCGTAATGACCACACGCTTTCCAGCCATCAGGGCCCGGTATCCCTGCTGTGCAACCTCACTTGAATCCATGGCTCCGCTGAACATTTTGGTTTTTTCCACCTTTGCAACAGAGGCAAAATTGGTCTTAGTGGCACCCGGACATAAGGTGGTGACGGTGACATTTGTATCTGCCAGTTCTTCGGCCAGGGCTTCTGACAATGATAATACATAAGCTTTCGTCGCATAATAAACAGCCATTAAAGGGCCAGGCTGGAAGGCAGCAGTACTGGCAACATTCAGGATTCTGGCCTTATCCTTTTGACTCTTAAGGCCAGGCAGAAAATGATAGGTCAGCTCAGTAAGGGCGGTGACATTCAATTGGATCATTTCTGCCTGCTTCCGAATATCCAGCTCATGGAATGGCCCCATAAGCCCAAAGCCTGCATTATTCACTAACACATCAATGGATATTCCAGCTGCTGAGACTTCCTCATAAACCTCTTTTGCCGCGCCTGCTATACTCAAATCCTTACTGATGGTTAAAACCGAAAGATCTTGGAACTCTTTTTTAATTTCCTCCAGCTTTGCTTTATTCCTGGCCACCAATACCAAGTCATAACCGTCTGCAGCAAACAATTTTACAAAGTCATATCCTAAGCCACTGGTTGCGCCTGTAATTAAAACAGATTTTTTCATCATTAAAACCTCCATCTTTTATATAAATGTTTAAAAGTTTAAATGTTTAAGTGTTTAAACATATAATATGACAGAGGGAAACTTCTTGCAAGTATTTTATTGTGGAAGAATCTTAAATGACAGAAGAGGGATGAAGCCCAGCAATGGAGAATCTATCCGTAAGAGCTATTTCAGCGCTTCATGAATAGAGGGAAAAGATGAATACCGATAAAAGAAACCGGCTGGGAGAGACCCCCTTCAGTTATCGTATCAATAAAGAGAATATAGTTTTTCTGGAGTATTTCGGAAAGCAAGTGAAGATTCTCAAAGGAAAAGAGGCTGAGAGGTTTTTAAAAAGAATGGATTCAGCTTTAAACGAAAATAAAACACAATTAATCATGGCGAAGGCAACTGGTAATTTCAAGAGAGAAAATGAAAAGCAGGCCTTGGAGCAAAGGGGAAAGGAATAGGCCCAAAGGATGCCAGGCTGGGAAACTAACACCCTCTGCACCACAGAAATCAAACCAGAGGGTGCTAGTCAGAGAAACTAAGACCCTCTGAATCATAAAAACCAAATCAGAGGGTGTTAATCAGAGAAACTAAGACCCTCTGAATCACAAAAATGCAATCAGAGGGTTCTAGTCAGAGGAACTAAGACCCTCTGAATCGCAAAATTGCAACCAGAGGGTGTTAGTCAGAGAAACTAAGACCCCCTGAATCACAAAATTGCAACCAGAGGGTGCTAGTCAGAGGAACTAAGACCCTCTGAATCACAAAAACCAAACCAGAGGGTGTTAGTCAGAGAAACTAAGACCCTCTGAATCGCAAAAACCAAACCAGAGGGTGCTAATCAGAGGAACTAAGACCCTCTAAATCGCAAAATTGCAACCAGAGGGTGCTAGTCAGAGGACCTAAAACCCCTTGAATCACAAAAATGCAACCAGAGGGTGCCAGAGCCGCCTCCATTGGACGACTCTGATGATGCCTAATATGAAGGGTTTCCTTTTTCAGAAACGAATCCTGTTATTATCGTAAAAATAAGGAGACAGAAGGAGAACGCTAGTGGATAAAATAAAAGAACTGCACATACCAAAGGATGCCAGGATAATCGTCACTTCGGATATCCACGGAGAAATTGGCCTTTTCAAGGAGCTTTTGGAAAAGGTTGATTTTAACAGTGAGGATTACCTCATTATCAACGGCGATATTTGTGAAAAGGGCAGGAACAGCAAGGAGACTGTGAAATACATAATGGAGCTTGCATCGCTCAATCCCCGGGTGCAGGTGATTGAAGGAAATTGCGAGGCTCTGGTTGGGGAACTGCTTGCAGAAAATCCATTGCTTATCAGATATTTACTCTCAAGGCGCTATTGCCTTTTCAATGAATGGCTGGCAGACGCGGGGTTCCCGCTGAATGAACAGACAAGCATCAGTGAGGTAAAAGAAGTCTTGATAGAGCATTTTTCAGAGGAAATCGAGTGGCTGTCCAGCCTGCCGACAGCTATCGAAACAGAAGATTATATCTTTGTCCACGCAGGGCTGGAGAATTTGGGAAATTGGAGGGAGACAGACAGGGATAAGGCTATTTCGATTCCTTCTTTTCTGGAAAAATCCCATCAGGCAGAGAAGTTTGTAGTCGTCGGCCATTGGCCTGTTGTGAATTATTCTAAAGATATTCCGAGTGATAATCCAATCATTGATCGGGAGAAAAAAATAATCAGCATCGATGGCGGGAACAGGGTGAAGGATAAAGGGCAATTGAACGCCTTCATCATCCAGAGGAATGCTGGTGAGGATATGTTCTCCCATGCCTATGTGGACGGAATCCCTGCTTGCCGGGCCGTTAAGGATTTCTCTGAAACCTTTGATATGAAGGGGGCCATACTTTACCCTGATTATGATATCGTTCCTTTTGAAGAAGATGAGTATTTTACCTTATGCAGGCAGCCGGGTAAGGACGAGCTGCTTTATGTGAAAAATGAATACATCTTGCAAGAAGAGAATGGCAGGTACAAGGTGAAATCTGATGTTTCCTGCTCTCTTATAGCCGTGAGTAAAGGGGATGCTGTGTCTGTTCTGGATGACAGCTGCTCAGGCTTTGCACTGATCAAAAAGGACGGGATGACCGGCTGGATAAGGAAAGAAATTCTGCCTGCTGCTGTGCTTGCAAATTAAAGGATCTGGGCATTCTTATAGCAGTCTAAATAATAGGAGGACACTACATGAATAAATTCAGTCTGTTCGGCAGGTTTACAGTAAAAGAAGGGGAACGTGATCATATGGTCAGTATCCTTCTTGAAGCAGCGGAATCCATGAAGGAACTGAATGAATGCGAAATCTATCTTGTCCATACAACAGAAGCTGAGCCGGATGCTGTCTATGTTTACGAGTTGTGGAGCGATGAGGCTGCCCATCAAAACTCTTTGTCCCTTGAATCAACCCAGACCTTAATCAAGCGCGCCAAGCCTATCATTACCGGGATGGAGCGGATCAGCACCATGGAAGCCAGGGGAGGAAAGGGTATCTCCGGCTATTAATATTGAACAGGGGAAAATCAGCTGCCAGTCTCTGGCGGCTTTTCTTTTTTCAGGAGGGTGAGAAACTCAAATCATTCGGTTGACTTTCCAGCGGTTTCGGTGTTTAATATGACTAACGAACGTTAGGAAGGGGATTTAACTGTGGCTGTTGAGCTGACCAGTGAAAGAATCAAAATGACTGCTCTGAAGCATTTTGCCCAGTTCGGCTATGAAGGGGCCTCGATGGCGAATATTGCAGAAGAAGTCGGTATCAGGAAGCAGTCTATCTATACACACTTCAAAGGAAAAGATGAGCTGCTGCTGGAAGTGCTGGATGATGTGCTGGAGGAAGAACTGAGGTTTTTGGATGACTATGCAGAAACCCATAAGGAGAGCCGGCTTGAGGACTTCCTTTATGGTTTTCTTTTACAATACCGTGACCGCTATGGAAACGATGACTTTACGAAGTTTTTATTAAGGATGCTCTTTTTTCAGCCTGCCCATCTTTCAAAAGAGGCGGAGGAATTCGGCCGGAAATATGTCGATCATCTCGAAGAAATGCTTATTCTCGCTGCCAGTAAGGGAGAAGAGGACGGACGGATTGACAGCGAGTTGGGGGCGAGGCCGGCCGCAGTGGCGTATACGGGTGTGCTGGATGGTTTGTTTTTCGAGCTGTTGACAGGAGATGCATCAAGGGTCCAAGAGAAGCTTGATTTTTCCTGGCGTATCTATTGGAGAGGGGTATCCAGTAAGCGCAGCAGGACATGATACTTACAGGAGGGAAAGGTATGAAAAGAAATAATATTGCTTTGGCCATTCTGCTTATGAATCTGCTGATTGCCTTTTTAGGAATCGGCCTAGTGATTCCTGTTACACCTGCCATTATGAATGAATTGAATATATCGGGTACGGTTGTCGGCTATATGATTGCTGCCTTCGCGGGCGCCCAGCTGATTGTGTCGCCTATAGCGGGAAGATGGGCAGACCAGTTCGGCAGGAAGAGGATGATTGTGATTGGCCTGTTCATTTTCAGCGCCTCGGAGCTCTTGTTCGGCCTGGGGCAGTCTGTTATGCCTCTATTTGTCTCCCGCATCCTTGGAGGCGTGAGTGCGGCGTTCATCATGCCTGCTGTTACGGCGTTTATTGCTGACATTACAACGATTAAATCCAGGCCAAAAGCGCTTGGCTATATGTCCGCGGCCATCTCGACAGGATTCATTATCGGGCCTGCCATCGGCGGATTTTTGGCAGAAGTTGACACAAGGCTTCCGTTCTTTTTTGCCGCGGCATTTGCCCTTGGTGCGGCTGTATTATCACTGATGACGCTGAAAGAGCCGGAGCGGAATCCGGAAAATGAGGAAGCGGAGGAAGCCGGGACACAGAAAGCCGGCTTAAAGAGGATCTTCGCACCAATCTATTTCATCCCGTTTGTGATCATTCTGATCTCTGCCTTTGGCCTGGCGTCCTTTGAGTCGCTGTTCTCATTATTTGCCGATCGCAAGTTCGGATTTTCGCCGAAAGATATCGCTATTATGATTACAGGGGGAGCCATTCTTGGTGCCATCGTCCAGATTGTCTTCTTTAGCAAGCTCACGATTTGGCTCGGGGAAATCCGGCTCATCCGTTATTGCCTGATCTTTTCGGCTGTGCTTGTATATCTGATGACGACGGTGAACTCTTATGCAGCGATTCTGATGGTTACAATGACGGTTTTCGTCGGCTTTGATTTGATAAGGCCTGCCGCTACCACTTATCTTTCGAAGATAGCAGGGAATGAGCAGGGGTTTGTCGGAGGCATGAACTCAATGTTTACAAGCATAGGCAATGTTTTGGGCCCGATCATCGGCGGGATGCTTTTTGATGTGGATTTTGACTATCCCTTTTACTTTGCAGCCGTTATGATTGTCCTTTCGATTGGCCTTTCATTCTTATGGGCGGAACCAGGGAAAAGGAAGAAAAAAGTGGCGGGGAAGTTGTCTGCCGGGTGATAAAGGGAGCTGATTGGTTTAATGCCAGTCAGTTTTTTTCTTGCTGCTGCGGTAACCGTAGAAAATATATAAAAAAGCCGCTCTGCTGCAATAGCAGAGCGGCTTTCATTTTAGTTGCGGATCAGGTAATCAAACGCACCGAGGGAAGCAGTCGCGCCGGATCCCATGGAAATGATGATTTGCTTATAGGCGCTGTCTGTGCAGTCGCCGGCCGCAAATACACCAGGGACATTGGTCGCGCCGTGCTTGTCCACGATGATTTCGCCGAAGCGTGTACGCTCGATTGAATCGCCGAGCCAGTCTGTGTTTGGCACAAGACCGATTTGAACGAAGACACCCTGAAGCTCAACATGATGCTCTTCTCCTGTCTCACGGTCAATATAGGAAATGCCGTTCACTTTATCAGTACCGGTGATTTCCTTTGTCTGAACGTTCTTCAGGACAGTTACGTTAGGCAGGCTGTACAGGCGGTCCTGGAGGACAGCATCGGCCTTCAGCTCAGGCATGAATTCAAGGACAGTTACGTGCTTGACAATGCCGGCCAGGTCGATTGCCGCTTCAATTCCGGAGTTTCCGCCGCCGATAACGGCAACATCCTTACCTTCAAAGAGCGGGCCGTCACAGTGAGGGCAGTATGCCACACCTTTGTTCTTGAACTCAGCTTCACCAGGGACGTTGACATTGCGCCAGCGGGCACCTGTTGAAAGGATGACGCTCTTGCTCTTCAGCACAGCGCCATTTTCAAGTTCAAGTTCGATCAGGTCTTTCTTTTCCAGGCTCTTCGCGCGCTGAAGGTTCATAACATCAATGCCGTACTCTTTCACATGCTCCTCAAGGCTTGCAACAAGCTTAGGGCCTTCCGTATGCTTGACACTGATGAAGTTCTCGATGCCAAGAGTATCCATAACCTGGCCGCCGAAACGCTCGGCTACAATGCCGGTGCGGATGCCTTTACGTGCCGCATAGATTGCCGCACTCGCGCCGGCAGGGCCGCCGCCGACAACAAGGACATCGTAAGGGTCTTTATCAGACAGCTCGGATGCATCCGGGCCGCTGCCCATTTTGCCAAGAATTTCTTCAAGGCTCATGCGGCCGCTGCCGAATGATTCGCCGTTCAGGAAGACTGTCGGAACAGCCATGATGTCTCTGCTTTCGACTTCTTCCTTGAAAGCGGCGCCGTCAATCATCGTATGCGTGATGTTTGGATTGAGAACGCTCATCAGATTGAGTGCCTGTACCACATCAGGGCAGTTATGGCAGCTCAGGCTGATATATGATTCAAAGCGATATTCGCCTTTGATGTTTTTAATCTGGTCAATAACCTTCTGGTCGGCTTTAGGTGCCCTTCCGCTGACCTGCAGCAAAGCAAGCACCAGTGAAGTGAATTCATGTCCTAGAGGGATACCGGCAAAAGTTACTCCTGTATCTTCACCGATCCGATTCACACTAAAGCTTGGTGTCCTATGCAATTCTGCTTTTTCCACCTTAATGCTGGATGACATGGAGGCCAATTCGTCTACCAGTGCCAGCATATCGCGGGAGACGTCGTCAGAGCCTGCGCTGACCTTGAGCAGGACCTCGCCTTCCATTAATTGAAGATATTGAGCTAACTGTGCTTTTATATCTGCATCTAGTACCATTTGAATTTCTCTCCTTAGATTTTTCCTACAAGGTCAAGGCTTGGCTTAAGTGTTTCTCCGCCTTCCTGCCATTTAGCAGGGCAAACTTCACCTGGATTGTTGCGTACATATTGGGCTGCTTTGATTTTGTTGACGATTGTGCTTGCGTCACGGCCGATGCCGCCTGCATTGATTTCAACTGTCTGGATGATGCCGTCTGGATCGATGATGAAAGTACCGCGGTCTGCAAGGCCTTCCTCTTCGTCAAGAACATCGAAGTTGCGAGTAATCTTTTGTGATGGGTCACCGATCATAACGTACTCGATCTTGCTGATTGCTTCTGAGTGGTCATGCCAAGCTTTATGTGTAAAGTGAGTGTCTGTTGAAACAGAGTACACTTCAACTCCAAGATCTTTCAAAGTTGCATATTCGTTCTGAAGGTCTTCAAGCTCAGTTGGGCATACGAAAGTGAAATCTGCAGGGTAGAAGCAGACTACGCTCCACTTTCCTTTGAAGTTTTCTTCTGTTACATCGATGAAATCACCGTTAAAGTAAGCTTTTGCTGAGAATGGCAGTACTTCTTTTCCAATTAAAGACATTTGAATTCCTCCTAAGTATTTTTTTAGAAAATAATAGCATGCCCACAGGACGTCACTATTACTTATCTATAATTATTATAATCAGATATAAATTATTATATATTAGGGTGTGGTTTGTCAAGGGATAGGCACAAGCAAATCTGTTTTAAAATAGCTTCCTCCCTAGTGGGATCCTGATTGGGACTAATTTAATTTCTTTTGTCCCGGACAGCAGGCGATTTTCAATTAATCATATTTACCTTATTAAAGTTGATAATTTGGGCCGGGGGGTCGGGTCCCTTGGCGCGGAAGCGAGGCAGCTGATTCTTAACGGGCAGACCGGACAATTTTCTGAAGACAGAATCGCTTTCCTCCGCTATTCTATTAAAGGATAGGGGGTAATCGGAAGTGGAAGTATTGCTTCACGGAATCATACTCGCCTTCGGCCTGATTCTGCCGCTTGGCGTTCAGAATGTGTTTATCTTTAGTCAGGGTGCTCTGCATAAAAGGTTTACCGGTGCGCTGCCGGCAGTGGTGACGGCGGGGATATGCGATACCATTTTGATTTCGCTCGCGGTTGCGGGGGTGTCTATTGTTGTTTTAAGCTTTGACTGGCTGCGGATGCTGCTGTTTGCAGCAGGAGCCGTCTTTCTTGCTTATATGGGCTGGCAGATGTGGAAAAGCAGGCCGGAGCCCGCAGCAGGAGAAGGGCAGGGCAGCTTCACGGCAAAGCGCCAGATTGCCTTCGCCGCTTCTGTCTCCTTGCTGAATCCCCATGCCATTATGGACACGATCGGTGTAATCGGAACAAGCTCCCTTGCCTATGAAGGCTATGAGAAAGTGCTGTTCTCCGCCGGATGCATCGGAGTCTCATGGATCTGGTTCCTGGGCCTGGCTTTTGCAGGCAGGAAGCTCGGCCAAATCGACAAAAACGGCAAAGTCCTTGGCTTGATGAACAAAATCTCGGCCCTCATCATCTGGGCCATGGCAATCTATATGGTCGGGCAATTGATTTGAGCCAGGGGGTCTGTCCCCCTGGCTCTCTTTTAAGCCAAGGGGACAGACCCCCTGGCTCGCTTATAGCGCATCCTTCACGACTTTCTTGGAGTACAGGACAGATAGTATGCCAAAGATGGAGTAGAGGATGGTGTATAGGATCATGACGCTGATCATGGGTGTCCATACTTCGGCTCCGAACATGAACCAGCCGGATTGGACGGCGAAGTAGCTGTGTACAAGGCCGATCGCAAGCGGGATCCCGAAGCTGAACAGCTGCTTGGCCTGAAGGCCCTTCATGAGATCTCCTGTTGTGAAGCCCAGCTTGCGGAGAATCGTGAAGTTCGGCTTTTCGTCCTCGCTTTCGCCCATCTGCTTGAAATAGAGGATACAGCCGGATGTGACGAGGAAGGAAAGCCCAAGGAAGCCCACAATGAACATGATGAGCCCCATATTGCTCTTTTGGCTGATCATGACATCAAGCTGTGAATCGTTCTCTCCGCTTTCGCCAAGCTGGAGCGCATGGAAGGCTTCATTGGCGTCATTTAGGCGTTCCGGATCTTTTATATCAATGCCGATATATACATTATTTTCAGCCTGCTGTCCGGGATCCATCTCCGCCTTCAGCTGCTCAAAAACAGCGTCATCTACAATGGCAGTCTGGAGGCCGCCTCTTGTATAGTAAAGCGGAATCAAATAATCCTTTTCCAGGCCAATGTAATTGAGCGGAATTTCTTTTTCCTTGGTATGAAGCTTAACCTTTCCGGAATCCTTCAAGGGCATGAACCTTTGAAGAACGTCGCTGTAGCCTGTAAAAATGGCCTCATTTTCATCAAGGTCTTTTCTCCCGGCCGAGCTTTCACTGATGACCGGCAAGTCCATCTTATCGGTATCGAAATTCATTTCCTCCAGCTTTTTCCCTTGAATGTCTTTGACATCAATAGAGGCTGTAACTACTTCAATCCGTTTTTCCCTGTAATCAATGTTTTTTGAGTCCAGCTCCTGCCTGAACCGCACCGCGCTATCTTCGACCGTGAAGGAAAAATCATTTGGCACATTATCCCGCGCCATCTTTTCAGCCGAATAATAGGAGATATAGCTGAGTGAAAGCAATCCAATCGCCAGGGCGGAAACCGTAGTGATGATTGTCAGCAGCAGCGCATTCGATTTCATCCGGAACATGATGGACGAAAGGGAGAGCACTTCTTTTACATTCAAATATCCGTCCTTTTTCTTGCGAATCAGATAGATGATGAAGCTGACTGAGCCTTTATAGAAGAAATAGGTCCCGAGAATGACAGCTCCTAAAATGAAGATCATCGCCCCAAACAGTTCCGGCATCGATGTGAAATCTCCTTCGAACAGTATGCCTGACACATAATAGCCGGCCGCAATCAGGATGATGCCGAGAATGCCGATGATGATATTGAAAATAGACATTTTCCGGATCTTTTCTTCAGCGGATGACTGGACCCTGAAGAGCGACAGGATGCTCTGTCCTTTAATGAATAGATAGTTTACCAGCATAATGAGCAGGTAGATGGCCGTAAAGACGATAAGGGTCTGTACGAGAGCCTTATTGGAAAAATAGAGCTCAGCCACCTCATCAACACCAGTGATTTTGAACAGAATCATCATCATCAGCTTGGAAACCAGGAAACCGGCCATCATGCCGATGAGGAGTGAGCCGTAGTAGAGCATGAAATTCTCTGCGGTCAGGATACGGAAAATCCGGCTTTTTGTCATGCCGATCAGCTGGAATAAGCCGATCTCCCGGCTGCGCCTTTTCGTAAACAGGCTGTTGGCATAAACAAGAAAGACTGCCACAATGGCCACAAGAAGTACAGAGGCCGCTTTCATTCCGGCCCCGCCCTTGATGGAGCCCTCAATCTCATCCATCGCCGGGTCGTACTGCAGGGTGACAAACGCAAAATACAAGGCTGCGCTGAAGATAAGCGCGAAGATATACAGATAATAATTCTTCACATTCTTCTTCAGGTTCTTCCAAATCAGCTGGTTAACGCTCATCCTGCACACCGCCCAGCACAGCCTGCGTTTTCATAATATCCTTGAAGAAAGCCTGCCTTGTCTGCTCTCCTTTATTCAGCTGCGTATAGATCTGCCCATCTTTGATGAAAATCACGCGGCTGCAGTAGCTCGCCGCGGCGGGATCATGGGTAACCATGACGATTGTCGCCCTGCGGCTTTCATTCAATCCGCCAAGCTTTTTCAGAAGGTCTGCGGCGGCCTTTGAATCGAGCGCCCCCGTCGGCTCGTCGGCGAAAATAATGCTCGGCTCATGGATAAAAGCCCGCGCTGCCGATGTCCGCTGCTTCTGTCCGCCGGAGATTTCATTCGGGTATTTATCTTTCAGGTCCATGATGCCAAGTTCAGATGCGATGGTTTGGAAGCGCTGGTCTGCCTCCTTTTTTGCTACCTTCGAAATAGACAGCGGCAGAAGGATATTTTCCTTTACCGTCAGAGTGTCCAGAAGGTTATAATCCTGAAAAATAAAGCCGAGGTGATTTTTCCTGAACTCAGCCAGCTTTTTTTCCTTCATGACTGTCATTTCCTTATCTTCAATCCGGATCGTTCCGCCGGTTGCTTTATCGATCGATGATAATACATTCAGCAAGGTTGTTTTTCCCGAGCCGGAGGCCCCCATGATGCCGACGAACTCGCCTTCGTGAATCGCCAGGTCAATGCCCTTCAGCACCTCCTGCCGGTTCAGCTTCGTGCCGTAGCTTTTATGGAGCTTGATTGCTTCTAGAATCGCCATGTAAGCTTCCTCCTCTAATCTTGATAGTCTTATTATAAAAAGAACCCTGATGGAAATCCTTGCAGCAGACGAACAAAAAGGAAAAGCATGTGACAATCTTGTCACATGCTGATCACTTGGGAAAAATCATTTCTCTTTGGAAAGGAAAGGGTAAAAGCCGTGCCTTCTCTAAGAGAGGATTGCACCTCTATTTCAATGAGAAGAGGAACGGCCGCTTTTTTTGTGAGATACAGCCCCATCCCTGTAGCAGCATGGTCTTCATGCTTGAATGTTGAGGTAAAGCCTTTATCAAAAATACGGGGCAGGTCCCTCGGGTCGATTCCCCGTCCAAAATCGCGGATTTCAAGCTTTGTCTGCCCCTGCTGTTTCCAGCTCTTGATCTTAATGTCTCCTGCATCGCTGTATTTGATGCTGTTCGTCAGGATCTGCCTGATGATAAAAGCCAGCCATTTGCCGTCTGTCAGCACCTCTGTCTCCTCAAGGCTGATATCAAAGCCGATCCCTTTCTGGATGCACCAGGCTTTCATCGTCAGCAGCTCGTGGTGGATGACCTCCTCCAGATCAATCTTCTGTATGTACAGGTCATTCTCAATAAAAGGGATCCGCTTCTGGTGAAGCTGCTGGTCGAGAAGCAGGTGGATGCGGAGCCATTCATAGGTAAGGCTCGATTTGAGCGGTCCGTCTTCCATCCTTTCAATCATCAGGTGCAAAGCGGTCAGAGGTGTTTTAACCTCATGGATCCAGGCAAGCATCTGGTCCTTTTCTGTCTCCAGGGCAAGGTGGAGATCCTGGGCCTCTTTTTTCAAAAGGGCGGACTGCTCATACATGGCTTCTTCCACAACCTTTTCAAACGGGCTGGAGGAGGCGGGGAGACTGCCTGGATCCAGGTCCCCTAACCGTTCCTCCAGGTTTTTATAAAAGCGAGCCTCCCGCTGATAGCGGACTGCCAGGAATATCAGAAACGAAATGAAAGACAGTCCCGCAAAGTACAGAATGCTATCGAAGGGAATGGCAGAATCGACGAATGAGATGAACAGCAGCAAAGCGTGGGCGAACAGGAAGAACAGAGTCCAGCTAATCCGCTCCCGCAGAAAACGGCGTATCATGTGCTCTGCTCCTCCACTGCCATATAGCCCATTCCGACCTTTGTTTCAATAAAGCTGCCCAGCCCGATTTCCTCAAGCCTTTTGCGCAGGCGATTGATGTTAACCGTCAGGGTATTGTCGCTGATGAAGCGCTTATCATCCCACAGGCTGCTAATCAGCTGGTCACGCGTCACAATCTTGTTCTTCTGCTCAACCAGCTGCTTTAGAATGAACATTTCATTCTTGGTCAGCTCCACTCGCCCGGTTTCATTTTCCACGATGCCCCGTTCAAAGTCGATTGCAGCACCGCACCATGTCTTCAGCTTCACTTCATCCGTGCTGTAGCTGTAAACGCGGCGCAGGATCGCCTGGATCTTGGCAATGAGCACCTCAAAATGAAACGGCTTCTGCACAAAATCATCTGCACCCAGCTGCATCGACATCACCATATCTGTCGGATGGTCCCGAGACGACAAAAAGATGATCGGCACATTCGAACCCGACCGGATCATCCGGCACCAATGAAAGCCATCGAAGCGGGGCAGCTGAATATCAATGACTACCAAATCGGGCCTAATCTCCGCAAACTCCTCCATCACCAGGCTGAAATCCTTAATCCCAAGCACCTCATACGACCACTGTCCCAGCCGCTCCTCCATCTCCTGAAAAAGAGACCGGTCATCCTCAATCAGCAAAATCTTAAACACACCCATCACCACACGTTTCTAATCAATTACCTCAAGTGTAAGGAAATAATGGGAAATGGGCAAGTGGGCCAGGGGGTCTGTCCCCTTGGCTCAAGTAGGCCAGGGGGACAGACCCCGTGGCTCAGCCGAAAGAGGGACGGTAAGCCTGTCCCTCTCTTTGCTATATTTCCACCTCGGTACCTGCTCCGAGTTCGAGTGCTTTCTGATAGACAGCACTGGCAATGGCCAGGTCGAAATAGGCGGTGCCAACCGATTTGAAAAAGGTGATTTCCTGGTCATTTTCCCTGCCGGAAATCTGCCCTGCTGCGAGCTCCCTGAGTTCACCGTGCAGCTGATCAAAGCTCCAGGTCCCTGAATTTGCCGGAATGATCAAATCGCCAGCCTCTTCTTTTACGCCCTCAATCGTATCAGCCACAATTTTAGAGCATTTCAGCAGCGTCTCCTCGCCGACTTCCTGCATATGAGGCTGATAAGAGCCGACACCGTTGATATGGGTGCCAGGATTAAGAGCTTTCCCTGAAAAAACAGGAGTGGAAGAGCGGGTGGCGCAGATAATGATATCCGCTTCGGCAGCGGCACTGTCAGCATCGCCGGAGATTGTGATTGTCCCGTCAAAGTCCGGACAAAGCTCCTTGATTTTTGGGGCGAATTTTTCAGCTTTTTCTTTGGTGCGGTTATAAAGGATAACACTGGAAATCTCCCTGACTTCAAGGACGGCCTGCAGCTGTTCCTCTGCCATTGCCCCGCAGCCGATGACAGCAACAGTCCGGGCATCCTCCCGCGCCAGATGCGCAGTTGCCACCCCGCTGATCGCCCCGGTCCGCAGGCTTGTGAGATAGGAGGCGTTCAAAAGGGCAAGGTGATCGCCATTCCTGGCATCACTTAATAAAATCACCCCCTGGGTCGTTTTCTTGCCGATGGAAGGGTTGTGCGGGAAAATGGTAACAGCTTTGACAACGGATTTTCCAGCCGATGGCATGGCGCACGGCATATAAAGGGCAGATGCTTCATGCTCGGGGATATCGAGGACTGCCCGGTGCGGATTGAGGATTTCAGCTTCTGTTTGCCGGATCAGGCCTTCCCTCATATCCTGGAGGGCATTTTTCATAGAATAAAAGGATCGTATGTCTTTTTCAGATAAAATAAGCATTCATAATTCCTCTCTTTCTGAAAAAAAGGAACTGCCGCAGCAATTCCTTTTTCTTTTTTTAAAGCGTAGCGTTTGTCTTTGGGGTTTCTGAGATCACTGTGCTGGTGTCCAAGTCCTGGTTGTTCCGGTCCTTGATGCTTGCCACGGCAACCAGAGAGATGGCAGCAGTCAGCATAATATAAAGGGCAACCGGGACATAGGAGTTGTCATATGCCTGGAGCAGGGCGGTCGCAATCAGCGGCGCGGTTCCCCCGGCAAGGGCAGCCCCGATCTGGTAGCCCAGGGAAATGCCGGTATAGCGGACATTCGATTTAAAAATCTCAGAGAACATAGTCCCGAGCACAGCCGTTATAGGGGCCCAAATGATACCGAGGCCGAGGACTGTCGCAACGATCAGCATCAGGGACGATCCCTGCTGAAGCATCCAAAAATAAGGGAAAGCATAGAGCATCATTAAGATTGTGCCTCCGACATACAGCTTCTTTCGGCCAATCTTATCAGAAAGGCCGCCCATGATCGGAATCAGGATGGTTGTGACAATCGTGGCAATGGTGACCGCGTTGAGCGTCACTGTCCTGGAAAAGCCGAGCTGGGTGGTCGCATAGGAAACAATGAAGGTTGAAAAAATATAAAAGGGTGCGGTTTCGACTACCTTGGCGCCAACCGCAATCAGCACTTCCTTCCAATGGGTGCGCATTGTTTCGACGAACGGAACCTTTGCGATTTCACCCTTTTCCTGGGCTTTCTTGAAAGAAGGTGTCTCATCGATCCCTTTGCGGATCCACAGCCCGAAAATAACGAGCAGGGCGCTAAGGATGAAAGGGACGCGCCAGCCCCATGACATGAAGGCCGCTTCCGGGAGCAGCGACATGATGGATAATGCCAGTGTGCCTAGCAGCATTCCGATCGTCACGCCCATCTGCGGGACGCTGCCGAACAGGCCGCGCTTCTCTTTAGGCGCATACTCCACTGCAAGCAGGAGCGCTCCGCCCCACTCGCCGCCAAGCCCGATGCCCTGGATCAGGCGAAGGATAATCAAAAGGATTGGCGCTGCCACCCCGATGGAAGCATAAGTAGGCAAAAGCCCCATTAAAACGGTTGATCCCCCCATCAGCGACAATGTCAGGACAAGCGTTTTCTTCCTGCCGATCCTGTCGCCGATATGGGCAAAAATCACACCGCCCAGCGGACGAATGAAGAATGCCAGCGCAAATGAAGCATACGCCAGCAGCAGGCCGACCGCCGGATCTTCACTGTGGAAGATCACCTGATTAAAAACAAGCGCCGCCACCGTCCCGTACAGGAAATAATCAAACCACTCAATCGAACTGCCTATCAAACTTGCAATTAATACCTTATTCGCCACTTTCTTATCCACGGGCATCTCTCCTTCTAAATGGATTTTCACTTCAAGCACTTCCCCTGAATCCGGCCCTGCAATATGTATAGGGAAAAAAGGACAAAAACCAGCCATGGCAAAATGCTATACAGACTAGGATATAATCTAAGCCTCCCGGAAACAAGAGCCAAAGATAATTAATTATAAATTTTCTGAAAAGTTATCATCAAGGCCGATGACTCAGATATCAGCAATACAGACCCTGACTGCCATAACTGAACTGTTTTTGTGAGATAATAAAAGCAAAGATACAGTGCGAAAACCAACAAGAGGGAAGAGTGAAAATGGAGAAATCAGAGAAGATCTTTTTCGATTATGCCAGTGACCGTGATTTGAGCCAATCGGAGATGGACATCCTTTCCTTTCTGATAAAAAGGAAATTTGAGGACAAGCCTTTGAGCATCCGAAACGCGGCTGATGAACTGTATGTTTCAACCACCTCCATCATGAGGCTCTGCAAGAAGCTTGGCTTCAGCGGCTATAGCGAGTTTATTTTTAATTTAGGGCTTAAGATCAAGAATGCGCATGATTCCGACCACGGGTCGGTTGTTGAGATCCATTCGCCCCTGGAGGAATCAAGGCAGGAATTCGTCCGCAATTTTAATTCCAGCTTTGAAGCTCTTGATGAGAAAAGCATCCAGGCATTCCTGGCTGAAATAGAGAAAAGCAGCAAGATTTATTTTTATGGGGCGGGCTTTTCTACCCTGTTTTCCAATTATCTTTCAAAAAAGCTGGAGCTGTTTGGCTATTATGTATCCAATGCCTCCACAAGCGACAGCCGGGCCATCTTTTTCAACAATATCCAAAAGTATGACGTTATGATTGTCTTTTCCCGTTCAGGCGAGACTGGCAAGGTCATAGAAAAAATGAAGATTGCCAAGGATAAAGGAATCAGGACCGTCCTTTTTACAGGCAACAGCCGCAGCACAACGGCAAATCTTGCAGATATCGTCTTTTCCGTCCTTGACCCGACGATCGAATCCCAGCAGGAGTTTCAGGTAACCTCCTATGAATCCAATATGTTCATGATGATTGATATTATCCTCATTCTGGCGATTAAAAAGGGAATCATCAAGGAGTATTGAGGAAAAGCGAAGCAGGGGGCACCGAATGAACTGCAAATGCTGATAGATTCTTTTACAGGGAAGTCCACATTGGAATACGAGATAATATGCCAATTTCAAGTATCGTAAAGACCGCGCCTGATAAGAAACGGACTTCCCTATTTCCCCTTACAAGACCAGGCCTTCACCCCGAACATCCCCTGAACGCAACATGTAACATGTTACGTTTTTTGTTCACATAGTACAGAATCCCGAGAAAGCCTTTTCATAAATTTGGCCCATGCTTATACTTTGAATTGTAAACGACAGCTTTTGATCGATGGAAAGGAAGTTGCATATGAAAAAGGTTGTAAATGGTCTTCAGCTTTTTGGTAAATCCATGTTTGCTCCTATTTTAATACTGCCAATCATTGGCCTATATATTGCGTTCGGGAACGTGTTTGGAAACGGAAATCTCGCACAATATATTCCGTTCCTCGACAACCCGGTGATCCAGAACATCGGAAAGTTCATTTCTTCTTCCGCTGTTTCGATCCTGCAGAACCTGGCGCTGATTTTTGCGGTCGGGATTCCAATCGGGCTGGCAAAAAAGGATAAAGGCTATGCGGCCTTAACCGGTCTTGTCACTTTCGTTATATTCATCAACGCTATGAATCAGGTGCTGAAGCTATCTGACCGCCTGGTGCCGGCTGAGGAAATGCAAATGGCCGGACAAGGGATGGTGCTGAACGTTCAGGTGCTGGAGATGGGGGTATTCTCAGGAATCCTCATCGGAGCCCTGGTAGGTGTCCTGCATAATAAATATTCCAGCACAGAATTCAAGGGTGTGATGTCCATCTATTCCGGACACCGCTTTGTGGCCATACTGGCCATCCCGACTGCGATGCTCCTTGGTGCCTTTGCAGCAGAATTCTGGCCGATTGTCCAGAATGGAATCACCAATTTGGCCAACGGCATCAAGAGCATGGGGGCATTCGGCTTCCTGATCTACGGCTTCCTGGAAAGGATTCTAATTCCGACTGGACTCCACCACCTCGTCTACACTCCATTCCTGTATACAGAGCTTGGCGGCACACAGTCAATTGCCGGGGAAATTGTCCATGGTGCAAGGAATATCTACTTTGCTGAAATGGCTGATTCATCTGTAAAGGTGCTTAGCGATACCGTTAACTGGGATGCCCGCGGCTTGAGCAAAATGTTCGGCCTGATGGGGGCTGCCCTGGCCATGTACTTGGCTGCCGACAAGAAGAAGAGAGCGGTTGCGAAGGCAATCCTTGTGCCGGCTGCATTCACTTCCTTCCTTTTGGGTGTTACCGAACCGATTGAATTTGCATTCTTATTTACGGCTCCGATCCTGTTTGCCATCCATGCCGTCCTGGCTGGAGTAGGGATCATGCTCTTGCATATATTTGATGTCCATGCAATCGGTGCCAATGGCGTTATTGACTTCCTGCTTTACAACCTGCCTCTTGGCACAGAAAAATCCAACTGGCCGATGTTTATCCTGGTCGGACTGATCATGTTTGCTGCTTACTTTGTCATCTTCAGCTTCCTGATTGTAAAGCTGGATCTGAAGACACCGGGACGCGAGGAAGACACTGCAGCAGAAGGACAGCCTGTGCAGGCTAAAAGAGAAGCAGCAGCTGGAAATGCAGTTGCGATGGGTGAAACGATCATCGCGGCTTTGGGCGGCACAGAAAATATTGAAAATGTTGATAACTGCTATACACGTCTAAGACTTGTCCTGAAGGACCCCGGCAAGGTGGATGAAGGCCTGCTGAAGGAAACAGGTTCAAAAGGTGTCATAAAGTCAGGGAATAACGTTCAGGTTGTGTACGGATTAAATGTAAAAACGGTCCGAGAATCTGTTGATCAAAACTTAGGGGGAATTTAACCATGACTACTTATAAATTGGCTATTGCAGGCGGAGGAAGCACGTATACACCGGGAATTGTCAGAAGCCTGATGGATCGTTTGGAAGATCTGCCATTGTCGGAAATTCGCTTCTATGATATTGATGGAGAGAGGCAATCAAAGGTTGTTGTGGCAGCCAAAGCGGTTATTGCTGAATATACAGATCAAATTAAGGTGATTGATACAACCGATCCGGAAACAGCCTTTGAAAATGCAGACTTTGTTTTTGCCCAAATGAGGGTCGGCAAATATGCAATGAGGGAGCTGGACGAAAAAATTCCATTATCCCATAACGTTGTTGGCCAGGAAACATGCGGGCCAGGCGGACTGGCATATGGCTTAAGGACAATTTTCCCGATGGTCGAACTCATTGATTATGTTGAAAAATACGCAAAAGATTCATGCTGGATTGTCAACTACTCCAACCCTGCTTCCATCGTTGCTGAGGGAGTGCGCAAGCTGCGCCCGAATGCAAAGGTCGTCAATATTTGCGATATGCCTGTTGCAACCATGCGCAATATGGCAGGGATCCTTGGAGTCGGCAGGGAAGACTTGAATGTAGATTATTTTGGGCTCAATCATTTCGGGTGGTTCACAAAGGTAGAAGTTGACGGTGTTGACCGTCTGCCGGAGCTTCGCGAGCATGTCAGCAAGTACGGACTGCTGACTGAGGACATCTCCAAGATTGACTACCGACATGCTGATTCATCATGGATCAAGACGTTCAAGAATATCAAGCCAATCATGGATATGTTCCCTGATTACCTGCCAAATCCTTATCTGCAGTACTATCTGCTGCCTGACTATATCGTTGAGAACTCCAACAAGGAGCATACACGTGCCAATGAGGTCATGGAAGGCCGGGAAAAATCACTGTTCGAAACAGTGCGCAAGTTTGAGGAAACCGGTGTGCTTGAAGATGCCTTCCACGTTGGCGTACATGGCATCTTTATCGTCGACGTTACCGTTTCAATCGCGAAAAACCTCGCTAATCGCTATCTGGTTATGGTGGAAAACAACGGCACCATCCCAAATCTTCCGGCAGACGCCATGATCGAAGTGCCTGCACTGATCACCAATAAAGGACCGGTCGCTGAATATGTGGGAGAGATCCCATACTTCCACAAAGCGATGATCGAGCAGCAGCTTGCTTCCGAGAAGATCCTGGTAGAAGCCATCACAGAAGGCTCATATGAAAAAGCATTGCAGGCCTTCACTCTGAATAAAACCATCCCATCCGCTTTCGTGGCGAAAAAAGTGCTGGATGACCTTATTGAAGCTAATAAAGAATACTGGCCAACCCTTGAAAAGAAATATAAAGAAGGCGTACTGGCATAAGCACACAGAAAGGCTCCTTCCATGGCGGAAGGAGCCAGTTTTTTGTACCGGGGAGAGTTTCAATGGCCGGGCGGCAAATTGCCTGCCATTTATTCCTTCTCCTCCAAATCCTCAATCAGCTTCTTCATCTCCTCAATTTCCCTGCGCTGCGCTTCAATGATATCCTCAGAGAGCTTCTTGACCCTCTGATCGGAAATGCCGGCGCGTTCACTCGTCAGGATGGCGATGGAGTGGTGGGGGATCATCGCTTTCATCCATGCGGTGTCATCGATGGTAGCCTGGCTGCGGACGAGCCAGAGGGAAACCGCGAATACGAGGGCGCTTCCCGCTAAAATCATATAATTCAGCTGCTTATTTTTGTACATTTTCCACATGAACAGCAGCATGACAATGGCCATGGCCGATCCCATGATCAGCGCCATATACACCCGTGTCTCGCTGTAAAAAATATGATCGAGCTGAAAAACATTCAAATACATAAGTCCGAACATAATGATCGTTGAAACGGCGATCATCAGGCCAAATCTTGCGTAATGCTTCATTGCAAACCCCTCTTTCTCTATAGTTTCTATACTGCTCGTTCCCTTGCTGCACCCGGAACAAACCAGAAATTCTCCAGGCGGCTTATATCGTGGCCGGCACAAAAAGCCGGAAACTGATGTCTCCGGCTTTCCTTTTATTCATTGTCATTCAAATATGGGGACAAGAAACCTGTCCCTTCATCCTGCTCAAGCCTCCGGATCAATCTGCCTGACAATCTCCTCGCAGATCTGATGGGTGATGAGCGAGTCTTCGATGGAGGGATCCGGAGTTTTATTCTGCCGGACCGAGTCGAGGAAATGGCCGATCAGCTGGTAGAAGCCGCGTTTGTAGAGGGTGGGCTCCCAGTCGCCGAATTTGGTCACCTGAATGCTTTTGTCATGATAGTGGACCGTTTCGACAAGGGCATTGACCACAAACTTATCCTGGCCGGTGCTGTACTCGATGATTTCCTCAGTAACCCCGCCATTGCGGTTCATGATGCCGACCGCCGTGCTGCTTTCCCCGATCAGCTGAACGATGAGGTGGTCCAGTTTGCCGCCTGATCCTTTTGACTGGACAGTAACATCCTTGACCGGCTCATCCATGAGGAAGCGCAGTGTGTCAACAACATGGATGAAGTCTTCCACCACGAATCTCCTTGCAGCGTCAGGGGAGGAAAAGCGGTTCTTCTGCATCAGAATAAGGTTTGCCCGGCCATGCCCCTTCAGCTCCCTTACCCTTGGAATGAAGCGGCGGTTAAAGCCTGTCATGGCAATTTTGCCTTTTTCTTTTGCCAGACTGACAATCCTTTCGGTTTCTTCCAAGTTCATGGAAACCGGTTTGTCTATGTATACATGGATGTCATGCAAAAGCAGTTTTTGGGCAATTTCAAAATGTGCCTCGGTCGCGGTGCTGATAATGGCTGCCTCAGCCCCTGCAGCAATCAGCTCCTCAACAGTGCCTGCCGTTTCCCTGATTCTGTACTTGTCTGCAAGCTGATTGAGCGTCTCCGCATTTCTTGTACAAAGCACAAGTTCAATCTTTTCCTGTTCCGACAATACAGGCAGATATGCCTTTTTAGCAATGTCTCCAAGGCCGATGATGCCAATTTTCATATGCTCACTCCGTTCCAAAAATTTTTATACAAATGAATTGGTGATCCCGCCCTTGCCGGCATAGGTGCCCTTCACCGCGCCCACATATAGTTGACGATGGTACCGGCACTCAATCCTGGATCTTAAATACTCTGCATCTTTTATATTCCCTATATGGGAAATAGCGAAGACTGTATTGGAAAAATCGGCTTGACTCTCTCCGATAAGGTCAAAAGGCCATTGGAAAACCGCTTAGTGCCGCGGACCATTTCCAGCATTTCAATACCTTTATGCTGGTTATATGATTTGCCGCTGTCTCCCTGATTATAGCAATTCCGCCAAAAAAGGTATGGGCAGGTGCTTCAGTTTTAAAAAACAAATATTATGTGATCAACAATAGTGTATATCACATAGTATGTAGTATACTGTATGACATATAGCAAACAACCCAGAAATACATGAGATCAATGAGGTGAAGCTGATGGATTCATTGCTGAACAGTTTAATGACGGAATTGCGGAGGGGGACATTGACGCTTGCGGTGCTCAGCCAGCTGGATACGCCTCAATACGGCTATTCGCTGGTGCAGAGGCTGGAGGAGGGCGGCATTGCGATCGAGCAGAGCACTCTGTACCCGCTCCTGAGAAGACTGGAAAAGCAGGAGCTTGTCACAAGCAGCTGGGATACGAGCGAAAGCAGGCCGCGGCGCTACTATGTGCTGAGCGATTACGGGACAGAGGTTTACAAAGAGCTGAAAAAAGAGTGGGAGCGGAGCACACAGGACCTTCGCGGCCTGCTGAAAGGAGATGGAAAGGATGAACCTGATTGAGCTTTACATTCAAGAGGTTGCTCGCCGCCTTCCAGAAGGGAAGCGGGAGGATATCGGACTGGAGCTTCGTTCGACAATCGAGGATATGCTTCCGGATGATTATGGAGAAAAAGATGTAAAGGAGGTGCTCGCAAAGCTTGGCAGCCCTGCACGGCTGGCGGCAAATTACATGGACCGGCCAATGCACCTGATCGGCCCGCGGTATTTCGATGTATACGTGCATCTCATCAAGCTGATTCTGCCCATCGCGGCAGTTATCGCATTCCTAGCAAATGCAGCTGTCGAAATCATGGCCCGGAACACCGGAGAATCTGCGCTTGATATTATTCTCGCCGTTTTTGGAACGGGCATTTGGGGGATGCTCGGCGCCGGCATCCAAACGCTATTCTGGCTGACACTGGTGTTTGCCGTCATCGAACGGACTGACAAAGGAAACAATCAGGAGCCTGTAACAGACAGCCTGCAAAAATGGACCCCGGACGACCTGAAAAATGTCCCGCAGATCAGCAGGGAAAAAAGGATTCCGAAGCATGAGCCAATCGCTGGCCTAATCATGACCATTATTTTCGCCGCCCTGTATTTCAATGCCGATAGGATCATCGGACTGTATGAACAAGGCGGCGCCGGATTGGAATTCAGGATACCGGTATTCCAGCAGGACATCCTGAATTCCTATTGGCCAATTGTAATGGCTGCCGTCTTTCTGGAGCTCGTATTGATTTTGTTTAAATGGATGAAGGGACAGTGGACGAAGGGGCTGGCGACCCTGACAGCTGCCTCACAGGCCATATCCTTAGCAGCTTTTATCCTCATCTTCAGCAATTCCGCGGTTTGGAACAAGGACTTTACCGGTTATATGGATGAACTCTTCCATGCTTCGCTCCGCCTTGAACACTGGGTTCTCTGGGGCGGCATTGTCTCTATCATTGTCTTTGGTGCTATAGAGGTGTACCACGCCTTCAGAAAATCCCGGATCCGCTAAAAAAAGAAAAGCCCGCCATAAAAGGCGGGTTTATTGCTGGGCCGGAATGTCGCTCATCAAGGCATGTGTATTTCCTTCAGTATCCTGGAAAAACGCCATCCATGTCTCGGTATCCCCCATTTTGGCGACCATGTGCGGATCGCCTGTGAAGCCTGCTCCTTTTTCAGCAAGCTCCCTGCAGGATTTGCGGATATCCTCCACCTGGAAATAAAGGACTGAGCTTGGATGGGCAAACTCTTCCTTTTCCGGCAGGCTCAGCATCAGGCGCTGCCCGCCGCATTCAAAGAATGCCATTGTCTCCATGCTGAATAAGAGGGGAAGCCCCAGTACATCCCGGTAAAACGGGACTGCTCTTTCCATATTTTTGACCGGGATGCCGATCTGGCTGATTTTCTGGATTTCCTGCATGTCTATCACTCCTTAACTTTTCTTCTTCTCCAGCATAGTCGAAAAACCAGTCTCATTCTTGTCCAATCTCACCTTTTTCCGGTGCTGGAGGGGGGATAACCCTGTATGCTTCCTGAACATTTTGCTGAAAGAGGAGGGGGTCTGAAAGCCCACTGCAAAGCTGATATCCGTCATATTCCACTCCTCTTTTTCCAGCATATCCTTCGCCTTTCTGATGCGGAACTCTGTCAGATGCTGATGAGGCGTCCTGCCGAAGAGTCCTGTATAAGACCTGAGCAGGTGATTAGGCGAAAGGCAGGCGATTCTTGAAAGCTCATCTAATGTAACCGGGCTTGCATAGCAGGCCCTTATATATTCATTGGCTGTCATCAGGCGCTTATAGAGTTCCTCTCGTGTTGAACGCTTCTCGGCACTGATAGCTGAGGCTTCCCTTCTTGCATATGACTGTTCAAGGAGAATCTCCTGCATAAGCGGGTAAAACAGCTCTTCATAGGCAGCCGGATCTTCCGAAAGCAGATGTGCCTCCTGCAATCCCGCTAGCCGGCCGCTCAAAACCGCTCCGGGCTGGTATGTCCTCTCAAAGAATCCCTCATCAAAGGCAGGGCGGAAGGGGTCGCTGAGAAGCCTGTCAGGATCAGCTGTGAGCGACTGCAGCACCTCCCCTGCGAACCCGTCCCGGAAAAATACACAAAATGACTCGACCGGGTGTGCCTCCTCAATCGAAAGGGCATAATCCCCTTCATTCAAAAGCAGATAGCGTCCTTCCTCCACAGCATAAGTTCCGGGACCTTTTTTATACCGGGCACGGCCGTTCCGAAAGGTTTTGACCGACAGCTGGCCGCCTCCTTCCCAGTAAAATTCATTGCTCCTGGCTTGGAGCACATAATTTGATGCAGGATGCTTATTCATTCTTCTCACCTGTACGTTTTTCCCAGAATTTGAATAATTCTATTATAGCGCAGACTTCCTCCAGAAGATCTTTTATTCATAGAAATCCTGTCTTGAATTCTGAAAATTATACCACCTTTTGAAAAGAGGCGTTATAATATTCCTATTCGCTAAAGCATGGCTTTGGCTTCGGTCATTGTTCCTATCAATCTACCATTTAAAAAAGAGGGTTGTCTGCCATGAGCAAATGGTCAGTGTTTGCCTATACATCTCTAAGCTTCTTTTTTGTCATCAGCTGTACGATGGCAGTTTTCTATGGATATAAAGTAATTGCCCATCATGTTCCCCAGGAACCCGGCAAGCTTGAGGATTACCGCTATCACTTTGTGCTTGTGCCGGAGGAATTGGATAATGAGTACTGGAGGCTTGTTGAAAAAGGGGCCAGGAAGGCTGCGGAGGAAGCAGGTGTTGTTCTTGAATATGCCGGTCCGAATCAGGCCAGCATTGACGAACATCTGGAAACCATTGAAAAGGCAGCTGCTTCTAAGGTTGATGGCATCATCACACAGGGTCTGAGTGATGAGCAGTTCACGCCCCTCATCAATAAAGTGGTCGGGAAAACCCCTGTTATCACCATTGATACAGATGCAGCCAACAGTGAGCGCGTTGCCTATATCGGCACTGATAATTATTATGCCGGCTATCTGGCCGGAAGGGCGCTTGTGAAAGATCTGAACGGAAAGGCTGAAGTCGCCATCATCACCGGCAATTTCTATGCAAACCACCAGATCCAGCGGGTAAACGGCTTTAAGGCTGCAGTCGGAAGCGAAAAGAACATCCGCATCATTGATGTGGAAGAATCCGAGATCAGCAGAGTAAAGGCGGCAGAAAAGGCGTATCAAATCTTAAAAGAGCATCCGAATGTAACCGCTTTCTACGGAACCAGTGCTCTTGATGCCATCGGGATCGCCCAGGTGGTGGAAATGATGCAGAGGCAGGGGGATATTTACGTCATGGGCTTCGACACGCTTCCTGAAACCCTTGACTATATGAAGAATGGCACCATCCAGGGAACGGTCGTTCAGGAGCCGTTCGAGATGGGCTATAAGTCTGTCAGGATGATGATTGACCTGCTTGAAGGCAGGGAGGTTCCGCCTCTTGTCCATACGGATACAAAGATTCTGAGAAAAGCAGACCTGCCGATCAGCAGCCAGGAACAAATCAGGGAGGTCCACTAATATGCTGTTCCGGATAAGGTCAAAGCTGCTCTTATATTTTATTGTCCTCGTCGCCCTCCTGACTTCTGTCGGCCTGTTTTTCTATAAAGCCAGCGAAAAACTGGTCACCGAATATGACAACAGCTTTGAGAGATTTCTGCTTCTTAATGATATCTCACAGCGTACCGATTTGGTGACCGAGAAGCTGAAGGCCTATATCACAGATAAGGACCATACCTATCTGCTCCAATATGAGCAGGAAAAGACGAAGCTTGTAGATGACCAGAAAAGGCTCTATGAGATTATGGATACCAGCGATATGACGCTCGTTAACTATAAAAACATGATCGACAGCTTTCTGGAGGAAACAGATGCCTCACTCGAAGCCTTCCAGCGGGATGAAATCAACACCTATTCGGGCCATCTGAATGAGGTGCTCAAGATCGGCGGTTTTCTCCAGGAAAATACGCTTGCCCTGCTAAATAATAAATTGACCGACTACCGCTCCTTCTACAGACAGATGGAGCAGCAGAATCACTATTATAAAATGCTTTCCCTGTCCCTCTTTGCCGCAGCCTTCTTTTTAAGCACGCTGCTGGCCTTCTGGATATCAGGAGGGATCACCAAGCCAATCTCCAAGCTTTCAGAGGCGGCGAGGCAGATTGCAAAAGGGAATCTGGAAGGCGAAGAAATCAAAGTGGCGGCCAAGGATGAACTCAAGCTGCTGACAGATACCTTTAATCAGATGAGGAAAAACCTCAGGACACTGGTCATCGAAATCAAGCAGAAGTCAGAATTGGACAAACTGCTGAAGGAGCTGGAGCTTAGGAGTCTCCAGAATCAGATCAATCCGCATTTTCTGTTCAATACACTGAATACGATATCTAAAATGGCATATCTGGAAGATGCCGAAGAAACCTCGCGCCTCATTGAATCCGTCGGGGCCCTCCTCCGCTACAACCTGGGGGATCTGGACAAAGCTTCGACTCTCCGGGAAGAGGTCAGGGTGGTCAAGGAGTATTTTTATATCCAGCAGACGCGCTTTGGAGACCGCATCCGCTTTGTCACTGACATTGAGGAAGACTGCCTGGACATTGAAATACCGGGACTGACCCTCCAGCCTTTAATTGAAAATGCCTTCATACACGGGGTGGAAGAGTACGAAGAAAATGGCATTATCCGCCTGGACATCATTCGCAAAGGTGAGGAGATTCATGTAGAAGTCAGCGATAACGGCCCCGGGATGGACCCGAAAGCAAAAAGAAGGCTGCTGGCCTATGCAGAGGGGCTGGAAGAGACTGTGCCTAAGGAGCAGCCAAGCGGGCATTCGACAGGCATCGGAGTCAGGAATGTCATGAAGAGGCTGCAGTTGTTTTATCAGAAAAGGAATGTCGTGGAGATCGAATCACGGCCGGGGAAGGGAACAACTTTCAGGCTGGTGATCCCAGCCATGGCAAAAGGGGGAGAAAAGCTTGCTCAAAGTACTGGTCGTTGATGATGAGGTATTGGAGAGAAAGGCCGTAGCCAAAATGATCCGCAGCTCATTCAATCATGCCGAAGTGGTAGGGGAAGCAGCCAATGGACGGATTGCGATTGAAATGGCAGTAAAGCATGAGCCGGATATTATATTTATGGACATTAAGATGCCGGGCGTGGACGGAATCGAAGCTGTCCGGGAAATCCGGAAAATCAGGCCGGAAACGAGATTCATCATGGTTTCGGCTTTTGATACCTTCGAATATGCCAAGAAGGTGATGCAGCAGGGAGTAAAGCAGTATATCCTGAAGCCGAGCTCAAAGGCGGACATTACCGCAGCCTTTGAAAGCGCGGCCGGTGAAATCATGGAAGAGCGCCGGAAAATGGAAGAAGAACGGAGCCTGAAGGAAAACCTTGAAAAAGCGGTGTCCATTGCCCAAAAAGAATGGGTCGCTTCCCTGATGATGAATCAGGTGCAGGATATCACCTTTGAAAGCTGGGGCAGGCTATTGGGCAAGGAGATCCTCTCAGGCTATATCATGCTGTTCAGCTACCAGCCGAAGCCTGGCAGGGAAGCTTCAGAGGACCGGAAAAAAGAGTGGTACAGCTGGCTGAAAGAAACACTCGCCAGCCTGCCTGAGCATCAGGAGGCAATGGTCGGGCCTCTCGTTGAAGATCAGGTCCCTGTATTATTCCTTTGTCAAAAACCGGCTGAAAAACTGCATTTCAAATCCAAGTCCCAAACCGTACTGGATGCCCTCCTTGCCAGATTCTCCAAGAAATTCGGAGAAGCGGAATTAAAAGCAGGAATCGGCCATCCGTACGAGGACGCGCAGGAACTGACTAAATCCTACCACGAAAGCGCTTTGGCCCTTCAAAAGATCAAGCAGCTGTCCGGACGGTCTTATTTATTCGGGGAAAAGCAGGGGAAAACAGCTGCAGGAAGCCCGCCGCCTGGCTATAACGCGGAAAAAGAGCTGCTGGAAGCAGTGCGCCAGGCGGATGTGAACCATGTCCTGTCCGCCTTTGCCCGCTTTATGGGCAGCCATGCTGAGGAAGCGCAGGAAACGGCAGACATCCGCAGGTCTCTTCAAGAGCTGTTTGTGCTGGTATCAAGGATGCTCTATGAACTCGGCATTGATTACAGGCAGGTGCCCGAGTTCAGCGATTATCATGACAGCGCGGTCCTGTTTGAGCAGGGCAAGAATCATCTCCTCCGCATAGTCCGGCATGTACAGGCATGGCGGAACAGCCATGCCAAAGATATGCTCTATAAAGCAAAGGAATATATCGAAGCCCACTATGCCGAGGCGCTTACCCTTGAGTCGGCAGCTGAATATGTAGACTTGAGCCCGTTCTACTTTTCCAAGCTGTTCAAAGACCGCTTTGGGATGACCTTCATCGATTTCGTCACCGACGTCCGGATCAGGAAGGCAAAGCATTTCCTCAAGGAAGGCTCCCTCAGCCTGAAGGAAATCTGCTACAGCATCGGCTACAAAGATCCCAACTACTTCAGCCGCGTCTTCAAAAAGCACACCGGCCTATCGCCAACCGAATACCGCAAGGAAAGCTGAAGGACTCCATATGAGGGGTCCTTTTCTGCTGGAAAAAGTGAGTTTAGTACTAGTTCTATTTTTTAAATGGGGCTGGTGATTTCCGTTCCAGGCACTTCGCTTTCCGCGGGGCGGCGCTGAGCCTCCTCGTCGTCCCTCCTGCGGGGTCTCAGCTCTGCCGCTGCAATCCCGCAGGAGTCTACGTGCCTTGCACTCCAATCACCAGGTTTTTAAAATTAGTTGGGCAATTACCCTCCTAATTAGGTCATACAAGTAGACTCTTTTCGCATAGATTGTTGCTATCTTGCCATCCTTATAAGATGTGATAAGATACTCTTTCAGAAAACAGTTTCTTCCCCGTCCAGTCATAAAAGAGCAGCCTCTTTTCGCACCTGAATGAGAGAATCATTGAGGTTGAAAAATAAGCGGAGGAATTCCCTCTAATTTCAAAAAAACTTTAATAATAGCTCAAATAGGCGGAGAAATTCCGTCTATTGATTCAAAAAACAGGAAAATGGGCAACTTCGTTCCTCTTAACCGGAATTCCTCCGCTTATTTACACCCATCCATGCCATATTCAGCAGCTTAACCGGAAATTATCCGCTTATTTTAAGGCTTGGTGGCTACTCAAATTAGGTTCTGTTTCCGAAAAATGTAAATTTTTAATTGTTATAATTAAAAGCTAATCTTTACGAAAAGAGCCTTCAAGTAAAGAGAGAGTTCTTACATAACACCTTTTCCTTACAAACTGGAAGGCTCCTTGTATTGTGCTTATTCATACGCCTTTCTTATTTCCAAATAGCACCTTCAACAGAAATATCCTAACCCACGCTCATGAACGCGCTTTCACAAAATAATCTAGAAAATCACAATTTAATGCTAGTTATTCCAAATATAAATCTCCTACTCTCCTGCTACTATGTTTGTAAGGGCTTACAAACTAAAACCAAAAGGGGATTGGGAAAATGGCGAAAAAGAAAAAGGGTTTGCTTTTATCACTTACGGTTGCATCAAGCATCATGCTGGCTGCTGGCTGCAGCAGCGATTCAACTGGCGGTTCAGGGGATTCAGGCAAGGCAGACGGCCTTCCGGCTGTCGGCGCAACCATCTACAAATTTGATGATAACTTCATGTCCTATGTACGACGCGCAATGGAGGATTCCGCAAAGGATCAGGCTAACCTGATGCTCAATGACTCCCAGAACGACCAGGCAAAGCAGATTGAGCAAGTCGATACACTGATTGCCAAAGGAGCTAAGTCTCTGGCCATCAACCTGGTTGATCCAAAAGCGGCACAGACCGTTATTGATAAAGCAAAAGCAAAGGACCTGCCGGTTATCTTCTTCAATAAAGAGCCGGATGCAGCGGTCATGAATGGTTATGACAAAGCTTACTATGTCGGGACGACTTCTTCCGAATCAGGTGTAATCCAGGGTGAACTGATTGCCAAGCAGTGGGAAGCGAATGAAGCGGCATGGGATAAAAATGGAGACGGCAAAATCCAATATGTGCTCCTCAAAGGCGAGCCGGGCCACCCGGATGCCGAAGCCCGCACCAAATATGCAATTGACACAGTCAAGGGCATCGGCATTGAAACAGAAGAACTGGCAATGGATACAGGTATGTGGGATGCAACGAAGGCAACCGAAAAAATGGATGCCTGGCTGGCAAAATACAGCGACCAGATTGAATTCGTCATCGCCAACAATGACGGCATGGCACTCGGGGCAATTGCTTCTCTTGAAAAAGCAGGCTATTTCTCCGGAGATAAATTCATGCCTGTCGTAGGCGTCGACGCTATTCCGGAAGCATTGGATATGATCGAAAACGGCAAAATGGTCGGAACAGTCCTGAATGATGCACAGAACCAAGGGAAAGCGACCGTCCAGCTTGCGGTCAACGCTGCAAATGGCAAAGACGTGCTTGACGGAACAGAATGGGAGCTTGACGAAGCCAAAGCCGTCCGCGTTCCTTACGTAGAAGTGACGAAAGATAATATCGACGTCGGCAAGAATGCTTACAAGTAAGAACTGCGCCTCAATTTGATGGCAGCAGAACAATAGATAAAAAGAGTTTTTCCAACAATGGGGGGCTTGCTGTGCGGGTCTCTCATTGTTTTCC
Source organism: Bacillus sp. UMB0728 (assembly GCF_002858875.1). Lineage (NCBI taxonomy): Bacteria > Bacillati > Bacillota > Bacilli > Caryophanales > Bacillaceae > Bacillus > Bacillus sp. UMB0728. The sequence continues at coordinate 294,951 of NZ_PKLA01000002.1, forward strand.
AAAAATAAGCCGGCAGTTTGAAACAGCCATAACAGGCAGTGCCGGCACATGCAGAAGGGCAAGCAAGGAGGTGCACTCATGCCGGAAACAAACGGAGCAGTGCTGCTGGAAATGAAAAATCTAACAAAAAGATTCCCCGGGGTCATCGCCCTGAACAACGTCTCCCTTAAGGTAAGGGCAGGGACAGTGCATGCGCTGATGGGGGAAAATGGAGCAGGCAAATCAACTTTGATGAAATGCCTTTTCGGCATCTATTCAATGGACGAGGGACAGATCCTCCTCGAAGGCCGGGAGGTAGCCTTTGCCAGCTCGAAGCAGGCGCTGGAGAGCGGGGTCTCCATGGTCCACCAGGAGCTCAATCAGGTGCGCCAGCAGAATGTCATGGATAATATCTGGCTTGGCCGCTACCCGAAGAAAGGCATCTTCATTGATGAGAAGAAGATGTATGAAGATACGGCAGCCATTTTTAAAAGCCTGGATATCCGGATTGATCCGTCCAGCAAGGTAAGTTCGCTCTCCGTCTCGGAGATGCAGATGGTTGAAATTGCCAAGGCGGTTTCCTATCAGTCCAAAATCATTGTCATGGACGAACCGACCTCTTCACTGACAGAAAAAGAAGTGAATCATTTATTTAAAATCATTAAAAAGCTGCAAAGCGAAAATGTAGCCATCATCTATATATCCCACAAAATGGAGGAAATCCTCCAGATATCCGACGAAGTGACGATCATGCGCGATGGACAGTATATCGCGACAAAGAGCGCCGAGGAGCTGACAACGGATGAAATCATCCGTCTCATGGTCGGACGTGATCTGTCACAGCGCTTCCCGGAAAAGGTGAACAAGCCGGGAGAGGTCATTTTAAAGGTTTCCGGCCTCACAGCAGAAGCAAAGCATTCTTTCTCTGATATCGGCTTCGAACTGAGGCAGGGAGAAATCCTTGGCATCGCCGGGCTGGTCGGATCAAAGCGGACAGAGGTGGTGGAAGCCCTGTTCGGCATGAGGGGCGTGAAGTCAGGAAAGGTTGAGCTTCATGGCAAGGAAGTCCAGAACCATTCCCCGCAGCATGCCATCAAGAACGGCTTTGCACTTGTTACAGAGGAAAGAAGATCTACCGGCATCTTCCCGGAATTGAGCATCAGCTTCAACTCTATCATTGCCAATCTGAAGAAATACCGAAAAGGCATCTTTCTTTCGGACGGCAAGGTGGCGGAGGATACGAAATGGGTCATAGATTCTATGAATGTCCGGACACCGTCACAGAAAACTTCCATCGGCTCTTTGTCCGGAGGGAATCAGCAGAAGGTCATCATCGGCCGCTGGCTCCTCACAAGGCCTGAAATCCTGCTGCTGGATGAACCGACGCGGGGAATCGATGTCGGGGCTAAATTTGAAATATACCAGCTGATCAGCGAACTGGCGGCAGAAGGCAAGGGGATCATTTTCATTTCATCCGAAATGCCCGAGCTGCTGGGCGTGAGCGACCGGATCATGGTCATGAGCAACGGGAAGCTGGCTGGGATACTGGATACTGCAGAAGCCTCGCAGGAAGAAATCATGCGGCTCGCTGCGATGTACTAGGAGGAAACACACATGAACAAAGCGGAAAAAAGATTCGATGCAGCCAAGTGGCTCGTCGACAATGTCATATATGTCGTTCTGGTTCTGCTTGTCATCGGGATCATCATCGCGTCACCTGACTTTCTATCAATCACGAACTTTATCAATATCCTGAGCCAGTCTTCATCCAGGATCATCATTGCCCTCGGGGTAGCAGGCATTCTGATTACTGCCGGGACAGACCTGTCAGCGGGAAGGCTTGTCGGCCTCGCTGCTGTTGTGTCAGCATCGATGCTGCAGGCTTCGGATTATGCTTATAAAATGTATCCGAATCTTGCTGAGCTGCCGATCATCGTACCGATTCTGATCGCCATGGCGGTTACAGGCCTGTTCGGGGCACTGAACGGTGTTATTGTTTCCAAGTTCCATGTGCCCCCGTTCATTGCCACCCTTGGCATGATGATTGGCGTATACGGCGTCACTTCGATCTACTTTGACCGCCCGCCATACGGTGCCCAGCCGATCGGCGGACTGAGCCAGAGCTTTACAACATTCGCCCAGCGGGGAATCCCGATCGGCCAGTATGAACTGCCATACCTTGTCATTTATGCGGCTATTGTTTCCATCATCATCTGGGTGATTTGGAACAAGACCCAGCTTGGGAAAAATATGTACGCAATCGGCGGAAATCCTGAGGCAGCAAAGGTTTCAGGCGTCAACGTCGCAAGGAATATCATCCTGATCTACCTGATCGCAGGCCTTCTCTACGGATTCTCCGGCACCCTTGAAGCCGGGCGTGTAGGAAGTGCTACAAATAATACAGGAAATATGTATGAGCTCGATGCCATTGCGGCCTGTGTGGTCGGCGGGGTATCCCTGTCCGGCGGGATCGGCACCGTGCCCGGCGTCATCACCGGCGTACTGATTTTCCAGATCATCAACTACGGACTCGCTTTCCTTGGCGTCAGCCCTTATATCCAGTTCATCGTCAAAGGCGCCATTATTATTGTCGCTGTAGCCTTTGACATGAGAAAGCATGCGAAAAAGAAATAAGCTGCCAAGCTGCGTTTCTCATTTACGCCACCCTGTGCTATACTTGCCAGACATATCCGGCAAAAGGAGCTCAGACCATGAAATTTCTGAAATCGCAAATGAAGCAGCTGGTCAAGCAGAACAAAGAACTGCAGCTGCGTTTAAAAGAGCTCGAAAAAGAGCATATGCTTGAAAAAAACTTCGCTCTAAAAGCCTTGTACCACGCAGAGGTTGCAGACGGGGGAAAATATCAGACTGCCTATCAAGCCTTGGACCTGCCTAAAAAGTAGGTCCTTTTTTTATCTCCACAACTCAGGCTGCGCCCTTGCCAGCAGGAGTTTCTGCCCATATACAGGCCATTTTTCTGTTTAATAAATGTGTTTGCTTCCGTCTGCAGGGGTAAAATTATGCAGGAAGCTAACGAAGAGAAAGGGGAGCTATTATGGATACTATTCCTTTATTTGTCTCAACTGAATGGCTGGCCGAAAGGATGGGAGACCCGAGCCTGAGAATCATTGATGCTACCGCTTTTTTGAAAATCCCGGAAGATAGCGGTGAGGTTGGAGCCTGGTCCGGCAGGGATGAATATAACGGGGGGCATATCCCCGGTGCCGTCTTTGCCGACCTGATGAATGAATTGTCAGATCAGGAAGCAGAGATGCCATTCACAGTTCCTCCAAGGGAACAGTTCTTAGCTCAGATCAGCAGGCTGGGAGTAGGGGACGGCACCTATGCGGTGATCTATGACCAGGGCAATGCATTGGTCGGAAGCCCTGTTGCAGCTGCTTACTGGGCCTCAAGGCTTGCCTGGCAGCTTCGCTATGAGGGCTATGGCAATATCGCAGTCCTGGATGGAGGGCTGACCAAGTGGAAGGAAGAGGGCCGCCCAATTTCCACAGAACCCGGGCATTATCCTGCTGCGGTGTTTACAGGAGAGCGAAGGGACGAGCTCATCGCTACGAAAGAGGATGTCAAAAAGGCGATGAATGATGAAAGCATCGTCCTGATCAATAGCCTGTCCCCCGAGGATTTCAGGGGCGAAACGGAGACCTATCCGCGCAAAGGGCATATACCCGGGAGTAAGAATGTGTTCTTCGGTGTTCATGCAAATGAAAAAACGAAGGAATTATTCTCTGACAAAGTTCTTAGGGAGACATTTGAAAAAACGGGCGCCCTTGATCCCGGCAAGAAGGTCATCACTTATTGTGGAGGCGGAATAGCGGCCACCTGGAATGCCTTGATACTTAACAAGCTTGGGCAAAAGAATGTCGCTGTTTACGACGGCTCCATGAATGAATGGGCCAGCGATTCAGAATGCCCGCTTGTCACAGGCAGCGAATAAGGAGAAGCCCGATTTTTTTCGGGTTTTTTTTGTTTCCGTAAAATTCCTGTTTGAAAAAATACTTTAACAGGGAAAAGATGTAAAAAACTATACATATATAGTAAAGGGGGAGGCCCATATGAGCCAAATCAAAGTAACTGTCGGGATTCCGGTCTACAACTCTGCCAATCATATCAGCATCTGCCTGGATTCAATCCTGAACCAGTCAATGGAACAGGAGAGCATTGAGATCATCATGGTGAATGACGGGTCGACCGACAGTTCCGGACAAGTGCTGGACAGCTATGCAAGCTCCCATCCGAACATCACTGTCATCCATCAGGAGAATACAGGAGGGCCGGGCGCCCCGCGCAATACAATTATGAAACAAGCCCGGGGAGAGTTTATCTTTTTCGTGGATGCGGATGATTATCTGGGTCCGGAGGCGCTGGAGCGGATGTACAAGATGGGGAATGATAATCATTCTGACATTATTGTAGGAAAATTTACAGGCGTGAATGGGAGATGGGTGGCCAAGTCAATGTTTGCAGCAAACGAGCCGTTCACCAATGTGTATGAATCAAATGTGCTCGAAGCGATCGGCCCTACAAAAATGTTCCGCCGCCGCTTTCTGCTTGAAAATGATATTACCTTCCCGGTAGGGATCTGCACAGCAGAGGACCAGCCATTCATGGTAAAGGCCTATGTCCTGGCACGCGGCATTTCAATCGTAGCGGATTATCCATGCTATTATGTGGTCAATCATAAAGATAAGCAGCATGCGAGTGTCATCCAGGTCCAGCCGAGGGACTATTATAAGACGCTGGAAGAATCGGTGAAGGTCATCCACCGATACGCAGACAATAAAAAGAAACGCAATCTGTTAAAGGCAAAGTACTTAAAGAAAGAGCTGACAACCGGAAGAAGCATCCTGTTTGCCGGCTCTCAAATGAGTCTCGATGAAAAATTCCTGTGGCTCAGTGAACTGAACCGATTTTTAAACAGCTGGGTAGATGATAAAACGGAAAAGCTTCTGCCTCTCAATATGAGGGTCTTCCTTTTCCTTGTGAAGCGGGGCGACCTGGAAAGGCTTAAGGCTTTCTCCGGCCTGGAGGCAGTCCAGGCTTAGGAAAAGGATGCCTAAAACGCAAGCGTTCCGGAGATGACTGGTACTGTACTGCCGCCGATTGTAATCCTGATGCTTTCCCCATCAGAGCTGATGCCCGCTTGAAGCAGGCCGGGCCTGCCTGCTGCATGCCCCTGGCCAATGGCCAGCATGTGGTTTTTTCCCTGTTCAAGAATATTCTCAAGCATTAGATAACCGGCAAGGGCGCCATTCGCGGAGCCTGTGACAGGATCCTCCCTGATGCCCGCAGCAGGAGCAAAATCCCTTGTATAGATGTCATATTCCATGCCCTTAGCATCAAAAGTAAACAAATGGGTCGTGCTGATCCCCAGCCGGCGGTTATGCTCCTCTACCAGATCAAACTGGGGTGCTGCCCCATCGATTGCTTCCCTCGTTTTCAAGGGGACAAGCAGATGCCAGTTCCCTGTATACCCCAGCCTGATGGGATAGCGGTCGTCAATGTCGGCAGAAGAAACGCCGATCATTTGGCACAGCTCTTCCAGACTGTATTCTATTTCTTTTATTTTCGGTGATATTTGAGTCATCTCTGCAGAAACAAGCTTTTCTCCCTCTGTTTGGAAGATAACCGGCACAATGCCGATATTGGTCTCAAAACGGATTTCCCTGCTGTGCCTGAGCCAATCTAATTCAGACGCCATGATCCACGCTGCGCTCAGGGTCGCATGGCCGCAAAAATCAATCTCGCAGGAAGGTGTAAAATAGCGGACCCTGAAATCGGCATTTTCGCTGCCGGAAGGAGATAGAAAAGCAGTTTCAGACAAATTGAATTCCCGCGCAGCCAGCTGCATCTCTTCTTCCTCAAGGATTGCGGCTTCCGGGACTACGCCGGCTGGATTGCCGCCAAATGCCTGATCAGTAAAGGCATCCACCTGATAAAATGTGATATTTTTCAACAAAAACTCCTCCTTCTGCTCTTATTTTCAAGAAAATTCTTGCAAAAAGATAGGGATTCCGGCCTTTCTTCCCGAATAGGATAGAGATGCCGGCAAATCTATTATACAGAATCACTGCCGAATCTAGTAAAAACAGAGAAGAAGGGGGAAAACTAGAATGCTGTCTTTTTCAAAACCAGATGTTGAATATTTTTTCCAGACCTTTGGGATCCAGACATTCGCTGTAAGCCCGGATGAATCGCAGCTTGTGTTCAGTACAAATCTGAACGGAAAATATAATCTATGGGCGATGGATCTGCCCAATCTCTATCCTTATCCGTTAAGTTTCCAGAACCAAAACTGTGAGGAAATCGAGTTTGATAAGGAGGGGCGCTTCCTGCTTGCCGTCATCGACTCGGACGGCGATGAAAACGGCCAGATCTATGCCTTGCCGAGAAATGGCGGCGAGTTAAAGCCTATCCGCACACATGAAAATGCCCGGCATATGGGTCTGATCGCCTCTAAGGACGGAAAGACACTTTATTATACATCCAGCAAGGAAGATGCCACTTTTTTGAAGGCATATGCCTACAATATGGAGACGGGGGAAGAGGAGGTCTTGCTTCACGGCCGGGACGCCGCGACCTTCCTGACAGCCAAGAGTCCTGATGAGAAGCGCTTTGTCTTTGGCAGGATGTTTGCGAATACATACTCACTAGCCTATGCCTGGGATGGCGAGAATGAGGTTCTGCTGACGCCTGAAGCAGAGCCTCAGCATACAGTCACAGATGCTGTCTTTACTTCAGAAAACGATATCTATCTGGTCACCAACTATAAAGAGGACTTATCTTATTTAGCTAAATTCAGCCTGGATACAAACGAATTCACAAAATTGCTTTCGCTTGATGGGGAAGACTTTTCAGGGCTGAAATTTGATAAAAAAGCCCGCACCCTGTATATCAGCAGCCAAAAAGGAGTAGAGGATCTTCTCTACCGCTACGGGCTTGAGGAAGGCAAGGCAGAGCAGCTGGAGCTCCCTGCGAGCACCATTGACGGGCTGTCAGTGGCAGAGTCCGGAAACCTTTACCTGCTCGGCAGGTCTGCAGTCACTCCTCCTAATCTTTATAAATATGAAAAGGGTGTGTGGACACAGCTGACCAATAATCGTGTGCCTGGCGTCAGTGAAGAGGAAATGGCTGAGCCGGAAATCCTGCACTACCCTTCGTACGACGGACTTGAGATCGAGGCGCTCTTCTTCAGGGCCAAGGAGGAAAACAGCAACGGACATGTCATCCTTTGGCCGCACGGCGGTCCGCAGGCGGCAGAAAGGGCCTTTTTCCGCTCTCTGTTCCAGTTCCTGGTCCACAGGGGCTATAGCATCTTTGCACCGAATTTCAGGGGCTCCTCAGGCTATGGGCTCTCTTATATGAAGATGGTCGAAGGCGACTGGGGCTACGGCCCGCGGCTGGATAATATTGAAGGACTTGAATGGCTCATCAAGAACGGCTATGCAGACCGGGAGAAGCTCCTGCTCATGGGCGGAAGCTATGGCGGCTATATGGCCCTGCTCCTGCACGGCAGGCATCCTGAGTACTTTAAAGCGGTTGTCGATATCTTCGGCCCGAGCGACCTGTTCAGCTTCATTGAATCGGTTCCTGAGCACTGGAAGCCTGTTATGAACCAATGGGTCGGCGATCCGGTCAAAGACAAGGAAAAGCTGATCGAATACTCACCGATCACTTATCTTGAAACGATGACAAAACCGATGCTCGTCATCCAGGGAGCCAAAGACCCCCGTGTTGTCAAAGCAGAATCCGACAAGATCGTAGCTGCGCTTCAGGAGAAGGGGAGGGAAGTCGAATACCTCGTCCTGGATGACGAAGGCCACGGCTTTTCCAAGAAAGACAACGAAATCAAAGTTTACCGGAAAGTGCTGGAGTTTTTTGACGGTTTTATTAATTAAGGGCTGGCCGAAAAGTGCATACTGAATGTGCTTTTCGGCTTTTTTGCTGTTTTCGGGGTTCCTGTAGCCTTGCAAAAAAAACAGGCAAGCCCCCGGCCTGCCCGTTCTTATGCTTCATAGCGTTCAAGTGCTTTACTTTCTTCAAGATTACGGAAGAATTCCTGGATAATCTCCTTGTCAGAATGAGGTATTTTCTCGCCTTTTACAATCTGGGCACCATTGATGCAGCCGCTTGTGAGAAGGATTAAATCATCTTCATCGCTGACAGATAATGCTGCAAGGACGCCGTCTCTTCGCGTCGGCTCCTGCAGGATATTCCCGGCGCGCGGATTGGAGAAGCCTTTCATCACATGGCCGACCACTTCCCAGGGATCGAGGAATCCAGGATGATCGACCGATACGATTACCTGGTCCGCCTGATTCTCGACAGCCTGTGCCATCTGGGGCATTTTCTCTTTATCCCTGATCCCGATTCCGGTAATCATGACAATAAGGCGCTTATGCGGCAGCTTTTTCGCTTCCTTCAGAAGGCTTTTGAGGGCAACAGGCGTGTGCGCGTAGTCAATGATGATCTTCCTCCGGCCGAATTCCTTCAGCACTTCAAAGCGCCCTGACGGATTTTCTACGCGCGGGAGGGCCTCAATGATCTGTCCGATCGTAAAGCCAAGGTGCATGGCCGTACAGATGGCCGAAAGGAGGTTTGCCACATTATAGCTGCCAAACACAGGCGTCCGAACGATATAAGAATCATTCCCAAGCTTCAATTCAAAGCTGGTCCCATCATTTGTCACTCTGATGTTTGAAGCTTTTACATCGGCAGCAGAATCCTTTTTCAGGCTGTAGGTGAGAAGGCTGCCCTGGAAGTCCTTGATGATGTCAGCGCCCATCCCTTCGTCATCAAGGTTTACGACGGCCCGCTTCGCCTGACGGAACAGCTTCAGCTTTGCCTGCTTATAATTCTCAAAGGTTTTATGGAATTCAAGATGCTCTGGCGACAGATTCGTATGAATAGCCACATCAAAGTTGATGCCGGCGGTCCGCTGCTGCTCAATGGCAACGGAAGAGACCTCCATGGCGGCGAGCTGGTCTCCGCGCTTGGCGAAATCAGCAAAAATGGCATGCAGGTCGCTCGCCTCAGGAGTAGTCGGTGTGGACTGGACAAAGCTGACCGGGCCCATGGACGAGAGCACCCCGTTGGTGCCAATCGAACCGGAGGGGATGCCGAGTGCCGTCATCAGTGATTTCACAAAGGCCGCAACAGTCGTTTTGCCGTTAGTGCCGGTAATGCCGACAGTATGTATTTTTTCATGGATCCTTCCATGGAATATAATCGATAATTGGGCAAGGAAAGCCCGTGCGTCTTCAGTCTGGAGAAAAGTAAGCTCCGGGAATTTTCTGCTGAACTCTTCAAGAATGGCAGCATTCTCGCCTGCAAGGACAGCTGCGCCCTTTGCAATGGCCTCTTCCAGGAATGTATGGCCGTCATGATTTTCGCCGCCCATGCAGACAAAGACCGATTGAGGGCCTGCATTGCGGGAATCATAAGTGATGCTATTTATTTTTTGGCTGGGGCTGCCCCATCTCTGCCTGATGTTCAGCTGACCATATTGTTCAAAGTAGATGTCCATAATGCTGCTATCTAAACCCCCTGTAATAAAAGCCTGAATTGGCGCATTTTTCGACATTGCGCCATATACCTATACCCATACAAAAAGTATTTACACATCCAGTTGAAAAAATGTATCTTGTGGATGTGTCCCGGTCAATTCAGGATTTGGAGGAAGAAAAAAGGCGGAGATTAAATCCCCGCCCCCTGATATTATGCTTTTTCTTCAAACAGCTTTACAATTTCTATGATGACATTAGCTGCTTTTTCCATATTATCAACTGAAATATATTCATATTTGCCGTGGTAATTTTCGCCGCCTGTAAAAATATTCGGCGTCGGAAGCCCCATATAGGAAAGCTGTGAACCGTCCGTGCCGCCCCTGATCGGAAGGATTTGCGGCTCGATATCAAGCTTTTTCATCGCCTCTCCTGCAATGTCGACGATTTCGATGACCGGCTCGATTTTCTCTTTCATGTTATAGTACTGGTCCTTAAGCTCCAGCTGGATCCGCTCTTTTCCGTATTTCTCCTGCAGTGAAGCAACAGCTTTTTCCAGCAGCTCTTTTTTATGTTCAAATTCCGTACGGTCAAAATCACGGATAATATAGCTCATCTCTGTCTTTTCCACGTCCCCTTTGAATGAGCCGAGGTGGAAGAAGCCTTCGTATCCTTCTGTCACTTCAGGCGCCTGTTCCTGCGGCAGGCTGTTTTGCAGCTCCATCGCAATTTTGATGCTATTAACCATTTTTCCTTTGGCAGAGCCAGGGTGGATATTGGTGCCATTAACGGTGATCTTGGCTCCCGCTGCGCTGAAGCTTTCGTACTGAAGCTCACCGAGCGGTCCGCCGTCCATGGTGTATGCATAGGCAGCATTAAATGCCTTCACATCAAATTTATGCGGCCCTCTGCCGATTTCCTCATCTGGTGTAAAAGCGACCCTGATTGCTCCATGCTTGATTTCAGGGTGTTTAATAAGGTATTCCATTGCCGTCATGATTTCAGCGATTCCTGCCTTATTGTCGGCCCCGAGAAGGGTAGTGCCGTCAGTTGTGATAAGTGTATGGCCCTTATACTGCTCCAGGCTTGGAAAATCCTTCGGTGAAAGGACAATATGTAAAGAGTTGTTTAGGACAATATCTCCGCCGTCATAATTTTCAGTAATCTGCGGGCTGACGTTTTTGCCGGTAAAGTCTGTTGCTGTATCCACATGGGCAAGGAAGCCGATGACAGGCACCTGCTTTTCTGTATTGGAAGGGAGAGTGGCCATGACATAGCCATTGTCATCCATTTCCGCATCCTGCATACCGATGCTTTTAAGCTCTTCTACAAGCTTTCTGCCAAGCTCCAGCTGTCCAGGGGTGGAAGGGCAGGTGGTGCTGTTTTCGTCTGACTGTGTATCCATTTTTGCATACGAAACCAATCGTTCAATCAGGTCTTTTTTCACTAAAATCACTCCTAGCTTTTTTCTTTCATCATATCATTTTTGTTTCGGGAAGCGAATAAAAAAAGGCACAAAAGCAGAACTTTTGCGCCGTGTTTTTTGAAAAATGGAGATTGAATTGGCTGACTTGTCACAAACCTGTTTTTGGCCATATTAATGGAGCTGGTAAAAAAAGTTTATAAGCCCTGTTGATTGGAGTGCAAGGCACGTAGACTCCTGTGGGATTGCAGCGGCAAAGCTGAGATCCCGCAGGAGCGACAGCGACGAGGAAGCTCAGCGCCGCCCCGCGGAAAGCGAAGTGCCTGGAACGGAAATCAACAGCCCCATTATTAAACAAAAAAGAATAAACAAACGAGCTTCTTTAATCCTAAATATGTCTTTAACATTAACGCTGAAAGAACTCAATCCATTCCCTGTCCGGCCCATAAAAGAAGAAATACTTATAGCCATTCGGGAGGGTGGTGATTTCCTGGTCTATGAGTTCAATTCCAAGCTCCTTGAGACGTGTGAATTCTCCTTCCACATCATCGGTGCTGACCGCAAAATGATGGACCGTACCTTCCTCCGGGAGATGGTCATTATAGCCTTGAATCAGTTCCAGCTCAGTTTCTTCATTTCCGGTAAAGCCTAGGAATGCAAGCTTGATGACACCGTTTGAATGAGGCACCTCTGCCTTCAGCTCCATGCCGACAGCATTTGTATAAAACTCTATTGATTTCTCTATGTTTTTAACCATTACTCCAACATGGTCAATTCTTTTTCCTGCCATAAAAACATCTCCTCACTATTATGTTGAAATTATTTCCCCGGAAACCTAGCCTTTTAGTACCTGCTGAATCACCCGGTTTGTCAGGTTAGGGACAATTTCAAGTGAATACTTCATTTCCATGCGCTCCAGTTTCTTATGGGCATCCAGTCCGTACGGCCCAATATTGATGACAGGCACATTCAGCTCGCGGATGTCGCTGTATTCGACATAATGCTTTGTGCCCCAGCCAGGGTTATTGTCAGTTACAGCACTGATTCCTGCTTCATCATCGCTGAGCGCTATAAAGCTCATATCTGATATATAAGGGAAAAAATTCTTGGCGATGATTGGATGAGGATAGGAAGGCTGGATTTCTTCCACTGCCTGATCCAAGGCATCTATAAGCCTTCTTTCATCCTCTGTTTTCCCGGACAGCTCAATTCTCGGCGAGTATAAAGAAGAGTAGAAGAGTATCATCGCCGGGCTTTTATCCTTCATCCATTTCCAGGCCTCTTCCACGACTCTCGCGGCATACATCCTTGTATCCAGTTCCTTATCAAGGAGAAGCTCTTCTTTAAAAGCGTCCATATGGGCTATATAGCCCTGCCCGTATTCTTCCATAAGCATCCGGTGCATTTCTTCATACGTATAGATGCGAGGCTGCCAAGGCAGCTCGGCATATGGTTCCCCGCTTAATTCGGCAAATTGCCTGTTCCGCTGCTCAAAGGAAGAGAGCGCATTGCTAAAGGCAATATGCGCTTGCTCCCTCAGCTTCTCGAGTACTTCCTTTGGGGACCAGGAATGAATAAAGAAATTATAATAGACATAGGCACTTAATGCAGTCTGTACCGTATAAGAAGGCTTCAGGTCTGTCTGCTTCAGTGAAACCGGAGGAACGGTCGTTTCCCCAAGCGCCTCATTGCTTAGTTCCGGGTTGTAGCTGATCTGCCTTGTCAGTTCTGCAGCAAGGAAATTCGGATCGAGCCCTTCAAAGCAGGAGCCGACATGTGTTTCAGCACCTGTTATGAAGAAAGAGGGGAGGAGCTTCCCAACCGTTCCTTTGTAGATATACCTGTTTGTATCTCCCTCAAATCGGGGGGAGACAAAGTCTGCATTGATGGCAGCAGCATAATGGAACTTATGCTCATCCTTCCATTTCTTCAAGGTCTTCAAAGCAGACAGGACTCCATGTGAACCGTCCTCTTCATCACATTCTGCAAGAAAGACGAGATTTCCTTCTAATTCTTCCGGATGCTCAGAATAGTATTTTAAAAGATAAAGATGGCTTGCAAGACCGCTCTTCATATCAAGCACGCCTCTGCCAAACATCCAGTCTCCGGATTCAAGCTGCTCCTTTGCTCCGGAAGGGAGTTCTTCCATCCTGAACAGGTCTGCAAGCTGATCCGGGTCGCATGCTGCATCGCGGAGCTGATTGAAATCATCGATTCCGACAGTATCCATATGGCCCATCAGAATGACTGTACGGCTGCTTTTCCTTTTAGTTCCTTTCACAAAAGCCAGTACATTATACCGTTCCAATTCATCATCTATCGTTTGCTCTATAACGAGCTGTCCACTGTTCTCCGTAAAATAGGGAAACGAGGATAAGAGTGTATATAAAGAATGGGCGATCACCTTCTCGCCATTTGTATTCACTATGCTTTCAATGTTGACCAGCTGTTTTGTAAAGGCCAAAGTTTCTTCGCGGCAATTAAGCATCTCCATCAAGCTCTCCTTTTGTCTAGTAAACTGTTAATGTATTAAAATTATCCTATTTTTGGAACGGTCGTCAAGAGGACTGTTTTTACTGATGAACATTCTTGCAAGGTGAGGGGGAATGATTTTTAAAGAGATTAATAAGAGAGAAAATAGATTGAAAACAAATTTGTATACTTGTTTACTTTCATGTTTGCAAAAGAAAACAATATTGTAAACTTGCAAATAAAATGCATACAAGATGTTTATAAAAATGTTTACAAGTTTACAAAGTTGTTTAGATGCTGTTGTTTCAATGTTTTTAGATATTGAGGTGAAGTTTGCGTAATGTTTACAATCTAACATTTATATTACTTTATATGAAACTCATTGAATATTTTCCAAATATTAATTAAGCTTAAGATAATTGCTTGTACGATAAGCAAGGTACAATGTGAAAGGAATGGTAGATTTGAAAAACCCGAGAATAGCAGCAGTAGACGTAGGCAATGATTCGCTGAAAGCCTTATTCGGAAAATTGGATTATGAATTGAATATACCGAATGTCATTGCAAGGGATGTTGCGGACAGACCGGTAATCGGCATAGAAGAATTAGACAGCAAAGAACCTTTGGACGGGATTCATGTTAAAGTTCATTCCCCAGCATTAAAAGACAATAATGCAATCTATCGTGTAGGAACACTGGCGACTAAAAGCGACAATGCTTCCGAGCTTGATCCCGGCAGCAGCAAATCTGAAGAGGACCAGACGCTTGTTATGCTTTTTGTTTCACTTGCCCTTGATGCGGTAAGGGAAGAGAACGCTGGTTTATTCCCGAAAAATAACAATATAATCGATACTAATTACATCCTGGGCACAGGGCTCCCTCTTCGTGAAGTGAAGGAAGGGAAAGATGCGGGCTACCGCTCGAAGCTGCTTGGGTCAGTGCACCAGGTAGAATTCCTGGTTACGCCTAAATACCAGGGCATCAAAGTCAATCTGAAATTCAGCGATGTAAAGGTTTATCCTGAAGGATTCGCGGCATTCATCAATCTTGTAATGGATAACGACCTGAACATTATTAATAAAGAACTGATCGATAAGCGTATCCTCATCCAGGATATCGGGGGCCTATCTACAGATATCGCTGTCATCAAAAACCGCACAGTTGATGATGACAAGGCGCAGGGCTTCAACCTGGGTGTATCGGAATCATTGGAAATGATCCGTGAGGAAATCAGATCCAAGCATGGCGTTGAGCTGGACAGCCGGCGCGATGTGGTGGAGATCATCACCAAGAAAAATGACCGCAACCATATCATGGTTAAAGGAAGCAGGACAAGCGTTCATGACATCACTGACCGCATCTTGTTCGACCTTGCCAAAAAGCAGTACCGCCTGCTCCGCAATGTCTGGCAGAAGAATTCACAGACGGAGATCTGCTACTTCGTGGGCGGAGGATCTGCTGTATTGAAGGAATATATCAAATCACTGAACAACAGCCTTGATGGATATAATATCGACTTCTTTGAGGATGAAAAAGAGAGCATCTGGATGATGGCAAATGCTTATTACAAGCTGGTTGCCGACCATTTGAAGAGAACATCCAAGCCGGACAAGCAGGATGAGAAGAAGCCAGTAAAAGCATAAAATAAGGTGGTAACATGACAAAATCTTCATCCAAGGGGATCGAAAGAGGCCAGACGATTGCGTTTCGTGTACCTTCTGATACCCCGGATTACTTAGTTAAACAGCTGCAAAAGCTTAAAGAAGCTGAAAAAAGGAATTTTTCCAGCAGGATTGCCGACTATGTCATGCAGGGTGTCAGCCAATCAGTCAAACAGGAACAGGAAACAGTTACAATTCCGCTGCCGAAGGCGCTCAGCAAGATGCAGCGCGACTGGCTTAAGCACGAGCACTCCGAAGCCCTTCTCGGCAGCATCATCTACCAGCTGATCACAGACCCGGTACGGTCTGCTGCGCTGCTTGCCAGCCTGAACAGCAAATCGACCGATATTGATGAAGCTCTCTATCTGCAAGAGCGGAAGGAAAGGGAAGAGAAGCCGGTCTATCAGGCGGATGTTCCACCTCCCTCCCCTCCTGTGCAGGAAGTAGAGGATGCAATACCTGCGTACACAGATGGTGCTGATGACGATCTGGATGATATTGATTGGTCAAGTGTACAAATAGACCGTTCGGCTGAAAACGAGGACCAGGAAGAAGAAAGCATGGAAGACCTTCTTGGTGATTTTCTTGCTCATATGAATAAATAGGATGAAGAAAGAGACAGGCGCACAATGGCCTGTCTCTTTTATTACCAATAGGATTCTGGTAGGGCGGGCGAATGCTGATCTTATCTAATCAACCAATTCGCCTACCCAGTCATTCAAATCTTCTTCGCTCATTTCCCCTTCATACACTCTGGCGATTTTCCCTGAAGAATCTATAAAGAAGCTGGACGGGATCTTATAAACATCGTACATGCTTTCTACTGCATTGTTCTTATCTAGTAGGATTTGAAAGTCTATTCCGAGTTGCTCTTTTAAGTTTTTTACTGATATTTCTGGTTCGCTCAGATTGACTGCCAGCACCTCAAACCCGTCATCCTTAAATTCTTCATAAGTGGACTGGATTGCGGGCATTTCATTTTTGCAGGGTGCGCACCAGGTGGCGAAAAAGTTGATCAAGACGGGCTTTCCGTTGTACTCGCTTAATTTTGTCTTCCCGCCATCCAGTGCTTGAAGCGCAAAGTCAGGAGCTTTTTCATTGAGCATAGCTTTTGTGCCGGATTCTTTTAAGAAAAAATTCTGGTACAAAGTGTATCCTGCTGCAAACAATAAAACCAATAAAATGATCGACCTCATTACTAGTCTGTGTGTCTTTTTCGCTTTCATAAATCCTCCAATCTAAAACAGATGGTATTAATTAGTGTAACATTTCCTGTAAGGGGATATATGGAAAAATGTTATTGTTTTTTGACAATTTCAAACAGCCTGGTCTGGGGAAGGCCGGTGGTTTGATGGGTCTCAAGTCTTTTTTTCAACAGCTAAAATCATCTGTCCATGCGTTAATTGAGGGTCAATGAGGGTAAATTACCTATAAATACCTAAAAGGCTCAAGGAGGCCACAGAATGACATACGATTGCATTATCATCGGCGGAGGGATTGCAGGCCTGCAGGCTGCGATTCAGTTGGGAAGGTATAAACACAGGGTGCTGGTTGTGGACTCAAACCATGGCAGGTCAACCATCTGCAAAAGCTATCATAATATCCTCGGGTATCCTGATGGGGTGAGCGGCCAGGAGCTCAGGGACATCGGGCGGTCTCATGCAGAAAAGCTTGGAGTGGAATTTAAGCTGGGAAAAGCAGAGAAGGCGGAGAAAAAGGGAAGCGGGTTTAAAATTACGCTTGAGGACGGGGGACAGCTTGAGTCCGAAAGGCTGCTTTTATCAACGGGGGTGATGGACAGGATTCCGGAATTTCCTAATCTTTATCCAACGCTCGGCGTAAGTGTGTATGTATGTCCGGACTGCGACGGTTATGAAATTAAAGATAAAAGGACAATTGTAATCGGCTCTGGTAACCCTGGGGCCAATATGGCTGTTACACTTTCCTACTGGACAGACGAACTGGTCTTTATCAATCATGAGAAAAAGGAAGTCAGCCAAGAGCTGATGGACAAATTGCGCGAGCTGAATATTGAATACATGGAAGAATCGATTGCGGAAGCTATAGCTGACGGGCCGAACATCCAGGGATTTTTGCTTGAGAATGGCAAGAGAGTTATGGGAGAGCGGGGCTTTACGGCTTTTGGAGGAAATGAAGTCAAGTCAGACCTGGCAAAGCAGCTGGGGGTGGAAAGGCTTGAAAATAAGCATATAAATGTTGATTCGCGTTCCAAGATGACTAACGTCAAGAATGTATGGGCTGCAGGAGATGTGGTTGCCCATTCAGAACAAGTGACCATTGCAATGGGAGACGGATCCCAGGCGGCGATTTGGATTCATAAGTCCATCCTGGCGGAGGAAAATAAATAATGCATAAAAGGCGCACCCTGATTTTTTCTGAATAACAGGGTGAAGTGCAACCGTGGAAAAACAACTTAAATAGCATGTTAAATCATATATGATTTAGCATGCTATTTTTTATTGCTGTAAAACCGTTTATGGCAATTTTATTGGAAATTAAGACTGTTATGAGCGTACCTAAATGGAAAGACGGCGAAAGAAAATAAGCGGAGATTTTCCGGTTAAATTTAGAATGGAGCTCGTTGCGGGCTAAATAAGGGGAGGTTTTCCGGTTATGCCGAGCAAAATCTCCCATTTTAATGTTTTTTGAGTTGTTAGACGGAATTTCTCCGTCTATTCGAGTTGTTTTCGATGCAAATTTCGAAATAAGCAGAATTTCTCCGTCTATTTATCAGATCGGGTATCAAGAATTATATAAAAAAACATGATGATACTTTGCTAATCACCATGTTTTTACTGCGTGATTTGTTTTTGCACTCCAAAAGAGATCCTGTTGGGTTTCTTCTGAGTGTTCATTATAATGAACACTCCGGATGCCGCTGTGCTTTCCGGGTGGACACCATACATACAATGCCCGCTTTATGCATAGATTGTATAATCACGTCTATTTCTGCATCCGGTACACCCGGTATCCCAGTCGTTCGGCATAGATGGCAAGCAGCTTTTGGTGCTCAATCAGTATATGCTCGTATTTGGGATTAACAAGATGCGGGTTGGCGATTTCCGGCTGCTGGTCCCATGGCGAGTTGATGATTTCAGTATAAATGGAATTGGCAGCTACCGTCCTTGGGGACCGGAAACCTTCTGATGTATAAGTCTGCAGCCATTCACCCTCTGTCAGCAGTCGCTTGATGCTGTATACACTCTGGATTTGGTTTTTCTCCTGGGGATTCAATGGCTCCTCAGCTGTCATTTCGAGGTCAAGGAATATCCCGCCTGGTTTGAGAACCCGTTTAATTTCTTTCAAAGATTGCTCAATATTGGTAAAAATAATGACAGATTCGGCGATAATATAGTCAAAGCTATTATCAGCAAAAGATAAATTCTCAATGTTTTCCCTAAGGGCATTGACTGCCAGGCCTTCGTGGGCAAATCTTTTCTTTGCCTGGCCGATCATCAGAGGATGACGGTCGATCGCCGTCACCTGGCAATTGAAAGTTTTGGCTATGAAGGCAGCTGTCTGCCCGGTGCCGCAGCCTGCATCAAGCACCTTTGCCTTGCCTGAGAGCTGTTCCATTCCCAAAACTCTTTTCGTCAAAGCCAAACCGCCCGGGTGAGCGCCGCCCATTCCGAAAAAAGCAAGGGCATCCTGATATGATGGCTTCATATTTCCGGTATCCCTCCTGTTCCGTTCTGCTGTGCCATACAGTATATGGATAAAAAGGATGCAAAGTCACAAAAATAATGGTAAGATAATGTTTCATTACAGAGTTAATAGGGTAAAGGATTTGTTTCCCTTTCTTTCGCTGTGATGGATTATTAGCTTATTTGCAAAGAAAGGTGTAAGAATGGCGAATAAAAGGCTTGAACTAATCGTTGATGAGCTTCTTGAAAAAGCAGGGAGCACGGCCGTTGTCGTTTTGGAGGATTATTTCGGGGGAAACCGTTTTGCGGGTGGCAAATACAGCATGGGGACCCATACCATTACATTATATATAGAGGAAATTAAAAAGCAGTGCCTGCAGATTTTTTCCTCGCTTGATCATTTTGAAGAGTATTTTGCAGTCGTTTGC
Organism: Bacillus sp. UMB0728; assembly: GCF_002858875.1. NCBI lineage: Bacteria > Bacillati > Bacillota > Bacilli > Caryophanales > Bacillaceae > Bacillus > Bacillus sp. UMB0728. The sequence continues at coordinate 314,100 of NZ_PKLA01000002.1, forward strand.
GCACATGAAATCGGCCATGCCGAAGACCGGGAGCTCGGGGAGCTTGCAGACCGTTTTGACCTTGCAGCCACTTCAGTGGAAAGAAACCAGCTAGCTCTCCTTATTGAAGAAAATGCTTGGGAATTTGCTGAAAAACTATTGGGGCATATTAATATTGCTTTTGTAAAAACCATCATCTATCATTCGCTTCAGCCCTATATGGAGCTGCTTGAGGCAGAAGCCGCTGAAGCTGTGTAGGCCGGCATCCAGGAGGATGACCGGTTTTTTGCTGGCATTTTTCTTATAATGATTCTTCAAAGGGTCACATTTTCCTATACAGTCAATCTACTTTCATATTGATTAAATTCTATGTAAGCGTTACACTACATATAGATGTATGCGTTTTTTTTTTTTGCATTTTAATGCAAACGTTTGCGCATACAAACATTAATTTACTTGAGGGTGTTCATATGAAAAAAATCTGGTGGAAAGAAGCAGTAGGCTATCAAATATATCCCCGCAGCTTTCAGGATTCGAATGGAGACGGAATCGGCGATCTTCAGGGAATCATTGAAAGGCTTGATTATGTAAAGGATCTGGGCATTGATGTGATCTGGATCTGTCCTGTTTATAAGTCGCCGAACGATGACAACGGCTATGATATTTCCGATTATCAGGACATCATGGAAGATTTCGGAACGATGGCCGATTTCGACAGGCTGCTCGAAGAGGTCCATCAGCGCGGCATGAAGCTGATCATTGATCTGGTCCTCAATCATACGAGCGATGAGCATCCATGGTTCATAGAATCACGGTCTTCCGAAACCTCGCCAAAGCGGGACTGGTACATTTGGCGCGACGGCAAACAGGGTGCTGAACCGAATAACTGGGAAAGCATCTTCGGAGGCTCTGCTTGGGAATGGGATGAATTGACTCAGCAATATTTCCTCCATGTGTTCTCAAGAAGGCAGCCGGACTTGAATTGGGAGAACAGCGAAGTCCGCGAGGCGCTTTATGATGTAGTGAACTGGTGGCTGGAAAAAGGAATCGATGGCTTCAGGATCGATGCCATCAGCCATATCAAGAAACGTCCCGGCATGCCTGACCTGCCGAATCCGGAAAATAAGAAGTATGTTTCTTCCTTCGATATGCATATGAACCAGGAAGGCATCCATGAGTTCCTTCAGGAGTTCAAGGAAAAGACATATGCAAACTATGACAGCATGTCTGTCGGCGAAGCAAACGGCGTCACTGTGGACGAGGCAGACTTATGGGTAGGCTCTGAAAACGGAAAGATGGATATGATCTTCCAATTTGAGCATCTTGGTCTGTGGGATGCGGAAACAAATCCTGAGCTGGATATTGTCGAGCTGAAAAAAGTGCTGACCCGCTGGCAGAAGGGCCTTGAAAAAGACGGCTGGAATGCATTATTCATTGAAAACCATGATAAGCCGCGTGTTGTATCAACATGGGGCAATGACCAGGAGTTCTGGCGGGAAAGCGCCACCTCGATGGCTGCAATGTATTTCCTGATGCAGGGGACGCCTTTCATCTACCAGGGCCAGGAGATCGGGATGACGAATGTCCAGTTCCCTTCCATTGACGATTATGACGATGTGGCCGTAAAGAATCTTTACAAGCTTAAAATAGAAGAAGGCAAGAGCCACCAGGAAATCATGGAGATCATCTGGGCCTCATCCCGCGACAACAGCCGGACACCTATGCAGTGGGACAGCACAGCCAATGCCGGCTTCAGCAGCGGCAGTCCCTGGATGAAGGTGAACAGCAATTACACAAACATCAATGTTGAAAAGCAGGAAAAGGATGAAGAATCCATTCTGTCTTTCTATAAAAAAATGATTTCTCTGAAAAAAGCCAATGAAGTCTTTACCTATGGACAATACGATTTGCTGCTTGAAGATGACAAGCAGATCTATGCCTATACACGCAATTTGGAAGACGATCAGGTTATCGTCATCACCAATCTGTCCGCTAAAGAAGCCGTCTTTACAAGCGGCTTCGCCTTAAAACCTGAGAATCTGCTCCTGAACAACTATCCGGCAGCAGAAGCAGAAGGGAAAAGCGTTACTTTGAAGCCTTATGAGGCGCGGGTATACCGTATTTAGGTGACAGGCACCTATACCACTACTAGACACCAGCTGCAGCCCCCAATCCCATCCGGGACGGGGGTTTTTGGTTTATAACGGTGACAGGCACCTATACCACTTTTATACACTTGAACCTCCTTAATTCCCGATCAGAGGACAAAGTCTTTTGTTTGCCAGACAGGCACGTGTCGCTCATCTTAACAATTTCTTTGCACAAAGTAGATAAAGCTTTAAATATTGCTTTTTATACTAAAGATGTAAAGCCTTATTTGCTAGTTTGCGTGTAGATCATCATGACGGATCCTATGGTAGTGGAAAGAAGCACCAATATCATTCGAGGGGGTAAATCATGTACGTTAGCAAAGCCATCATTCCAGCAGCCGGTCTGGGGACCAGATTCCTGCCGGCAACAAAAGCCCAGCCCAAAGAAATGCTGCCGATCGCCGGCAAGCCTGCCATCCAATATATCGTTGAGGAGGCGGCTGCCTCGGGGATCGAAGATATCATCATTATCAGCGGGCGGGGAAAAAGGGCGATCGAGGATCATTTTGATAAATCCTATGAGCTTGAAGAAACGCTGGCCAAACAGAACAGGCATGAGCTCTTGGAGGCGGTTGAAGCTGTCTCGAACCTCGCCAGCATTCATTATGTCAGGCAGAAAGAGCCGAAGGGGCTGGGAGATGCGATCTATTGCGCGCGCAGCTATATAGGTGATGAACCCTTTGCCGTTATGCTGGGAGATGATGTGGTCCAGGGGGAACGCCCTTGCCTGTCAGAACTGCTGCAGGCCCACCAGCAATATGGCGGCACAGTAGTAGGAGTACAGGAGGTCGCTGCTGAAGAACTATGCAAATATGGAGTAGTGGAACCGGAAAAATTTATCGACAGGCAGCTCATGAAGCTCAAAAGCCTTGTGGAAAAACCTCCTAAAGGGCTGGAGCCCTCCAGCTATGCCTTAATGGGGCGCTATATTCTCCCGCCCGAAATATTCTCTATCCTGGAAACTCTCCCGGCGGGTGCCAATAAGGAAGTCCAGCTGACAGACGCTATCCGGTTTTTAGCAGGGATCACACCTGTGTATGGAGTGGTGCTGTCAGGCAGCCGCTATGATATCGGCGACAGGATGGGATTTTTAAAAGCGAACATTGAGATGGCTATGCTGCAGGCTGACATAAGGACAGATCTGATCGTTTACCTTGAAAAGATGCTAATGAACCGGCAGGGAGCCGCTCTATGAATATAACCATAGCCGGAACAGGATATGTGGGGCTGGTGACAGGTGTCTGCCTTGCAGAGAAAGGGCATATGGTCATATGCTATGACCATGATGAAGAGAAAACAGCCGCCCTCTCTGCCGGGGTTCCTTTAATTTATGAACCTGGATTAGAGGCAATGCTTGACCGGAATATGAAAGAAGGAAAGCTTGCCTTCACTTCTGATCCGGAAATTGCCTATAGAAATCCTGAATGCATCTTTCTTGCAGTCGGAACACCGGAAAAAGAGGATGGCTCTGCAGATCTTAGTTTTATCTACAGTGCGTGCGGGATGATTGCCGATAAACTTGGACATGAGACGGTCATTGCCATCAAAAGTACAGTTCCGGCCGGGACCAATGAAAAGCTTCGGGTTTTCTTTAAACAGAATCTCTCCATCCCGGTCCATATGGTCTCGAATCCTGAATTCCTGCGTGAAGGATCAGGAATCAGGGATACCTTCCAGGCCGATCGAATCATCATTGGATCAGACAGCCTGAAGGCAGCAAGAACAGTTGAAGAAATCTATGGACCATTTTCTGTGCCTATTATCCATATGGATGCCAAAAGTGCGGAGCTGGCCAAATACGCTTCAAATGCCTTCCTGGCAGCCAAAATCAGCTTTATTAATGAAATGGCTCACTTGTGCGAAAGATTGGGGGTTAATATTGATGATGTAGCAGCAGGAATGGGGCTGGATAAGCGCATAGGCAGCCGGTTTCTCCAAGCGGGAGCAGGATTTGGGGGATCCTGCTTCCCGAAGGATACAAAAGCGCTGGGCATGATGGCGGAGGAACATCAATATGAATTCCGGATCCTGAAAGCCCTTATGGAAGTTAATGCGATACAAAAGAAAGTGCTGCTGCACAAAGCCAAAAGCATCATGCCTTTGGCCGGGAAGAATGCAGCTGTATTAGGGCTGGCCTTTAAGCCGAATACAGATGATATCCGTGAAGCTCCTTCCATTGAACTGATCCGGGATCTTGTGGATGAAGGGGCCAGCGTCTCGGTCTATGATCCAATAGCATCCAGCAGGGCTAAGGGGGTCCTGCCTGACAGTGTTCATTTCGCGGCATCCATTCATGAGGCCATCCATGGAAAAGATCTGGCCTTCATCACTACCGAATGGGCTGAAATTTGCCGCTTCCCGCTCAGCGCCTACAAAGAATTCATGAGAGATCCCCTCGTCCTGGACGGAAGGAACTGTTATACACTGCAGGAAGCAGAATCCGCAAATATCCGCTACATCTCCATCGGCCGTCCCGAATGCCCGGCCAGAAGTGCAGTATTCTGGTGACAGGCACCTATACCACCACTAGACCAGTTTCCAAAAGAACCTTCCCGCAGCGGAAGGTTTTTTTCTGTTTCACAGGTGCCTGGAACCCATTGGAGATGCTACTATAAAGGAAAAACGCCAGGAGGGAAATAGCAATGGCACAGGGAAAAACGAATGCAATGAGACTGCTGGATGCAGCAAAGCTGGAGTACAATTCATTATCCTATGACAGCAAGGACGGCAAGATTGACGGCGTTTCGGTTGCCGGGAAAATTGGCAGGGACCCGGAACTGGTCTATAAAACACTGGTCGCCCAGGCCGGCAGGAATGTCTATGTTTTTATTATTCCGGTGGAAGCTGAGCTGGACCTCAAAAAAGCTGCGAAGGCGGCAGGCGAGAAAAAAGTTGAGATGATTCCTGTGAAGGACATTCAAAAGCTTACCGGCTATATCCGCGGCGGCTGCTCGCCAGTCGGCATGAAAAAGCTGTATCCGACTTTTATCGATTCACAGGGGGAGCAGCTTGAAAGCATCATCGTCAGCGGCGGGAAGATCGGCCTCCAAATCGAACTGGCTCCTGAGAGGCTGAAGGAATTGATTGAAGCCGAATGGAAGGACCTTGTAAAAGAATAGCAATATCCAAAAGCCTCTGCACGATAGGGGGCTTTTTATTTTGTCCCTAAAAAAAGTACATCCTCCACCGGCAATTTTCTGCACCTGGGCGTTCACCCATCATGATGTCCCGGCATACAGTAAAGAGGCAGGACCATTCAGCAATCAACTGAAAAAGGATGTGTGAATGTGGCAGGAAAAATTATCGACTATTTTGCAGGCGGCAATACCGCAAGAGGCTTCCACAGTCTATATGAATCCAATCTTCAGGATTTATCGCGTTTATTTATACTTAAGGGCGGACCAGGTACCGGGAAATCAACACTCATGAAAGGAATCGGCTCTAAATGGCTTGATAAAGGCTTTAACATTGAGCTCATCCACAGTCCATCGGACAATGACTCTGTCAGCGGTGTGATCATCCCAGCTTTGAAGATCGGAATTGTAGACGGCACTGCGCCGCAGGTGATTGAACCGAAAGCGCCGGGGGCCATAGAAGAGTATGTCAACCTTGGGGAAGCGTGGGATTCTGCCCAGCTGGCCACTCAGAAAGGGAAAATACTCAGGCTCAACAGCAAGATCGAAGCCTTCTATAAACAGGCATACAGTACCTTTGCAGAGGCATTGAAAATCCATGATGACTGGGAGAAATTCTATATCGACAGCATGGACTTTGAGAAAGCGAACCAGCTTACTTCAAAGCTGACACAGGTATTTTTCGGTAAAATGACCCTGAATAAGATCTCTTCCGTCAAGCATAGATTTTTGGGTGCTGCTACACCAAATGGAGCGGTAGACTGCATCCCGAACCTGACTCTTGATATCCATAAGCGTTACTTCATCAAAGGCCGTCCCGGCTCAGGCAAGTCAACGCTTTTGAAAAAGCTGGCTGCCGAAGCTGAAAAGCGCGGTTTTGACATTGAAGTCTATCATTGCGGATTTGATCCCAATAGCCTTGACATGCTGATTATCCGTGAGCTTGGCCTTGCCATATTCGACAGTACGGCCCCTCATGAATATTTCCCGAGCAGGGATGGGGATGAAATCATTGATATGTATGAACAGCTGATCGCCCCAGGGACGGATGAAATTTTTGCTGATGAAATCAAAGAAATCGCCGCTAAATATAAAGCGAAGATGACAGAGGCAACAGGCTGTCTGGCAGACGCCAAGCGGCTGAATGATGAATTGGAGAAGATTTATTCAGAAGCCATGGATTATACAATTGTGGACACGATCCGCGGCAGGATTGAGGAGAAGATTCTCCGTGTTGAAACTCCCCATCCGATCTATGCCGACTAACTGAAAGCAGAAAGGGGAACGACTCATTGAATTATTACCCTTATCAAGGACTGTACTATCCTTTGCCTCAGGCAGACCTGCAGCAGACGCCGGAAAGATTTAATGTATTCCCAGGTGGCGGGGGCCAGCCGGGCATTCCATTTCCGCCAGGTTTTCCAGGAGGGACGCCATTCCCTGGCCAGCCAGGCTTTCCGGGAGGCGGAGGCCAGCCCGGGTTTCCAGGTGGAGGAGGCCAGCCAGGATTCCCTGGTGGAGGAGAAGCCCAGGGCCAGGCGGGAGGACCGCCAAGCAGCCCGCCTCCATCCTTTACGCCTGAACTCCAGACACAGTCTGCCTCCGTCTTTGCCGTCGATCCCGGCGCCATCAGAGGCTGCTTATATCGGTTCACCTATTTATGGCTGAATAACGGCAGAAGCTTCTGGTTCTATCCAACATTCGTCGGCAGGACTTCTGTCGCCGGCTGGAGGTGGAGAGGATTCCGCTGGGAGTATTACGGCACAGATACCAGCCGGATCCGCTCATTCCGCTGCACCTGAGAAAAGATTGCCTAATAAAAAAGACCCCTTCAGCCATCCTGAAGGGGTCTTCGCTTCGTTAAAAAATAAGATGCGCTGCCAGCACGATGACCGGCAGGGTAATGATGGTCCGTTCAAGGAAAATGATGATCAGGTCTTTCAGGGAGACAGGAATCTTGCTTCCAAGCAGGAGTCCGCCGACTTCTGACATATAAATCAGCTGTGTAACGGACGTACAGGCGACGATAAAGCGGGTCATCTCGCTCTCAATCCCGCTTCCGATAACAGAAGGCAGGAACATATCGGCAAATCCGACTACAAGCGTCTCTGATGCTGCTTTCGCCTCAGGCACCTGCATAAGCTCCAGGAGCGGGATGAACGGCATACCAGCCACCTTGAAGATCGGCGTGAATTCCGCTACAATCAGCGCCAATGTGCCGAGCGCCATGACGATCGGCGCCACACCCATCCACATATCGAGGATATTTTTCGCACCCTGTTCAAAGAATTGTTTGATGCCGCGGTTTGTTGCCGCTTTGGCTGTTGCCTGTGTTATACCCCAGCTAAGAGGTGTATAGCCTTCCGGAATCGTTTCATCAAGCTGGGGAGCATCCTCAGTAACATAGGTGTCAGGCTTGGTCGACAACGGCGGAATTCTCGGACAGATAAGGGCTGCCACAATCCCGGCTATGAGGACGGTCAGATAGAATGGAACAAAATAGCTCCCCAAATCCACCTGGGAGATAACAACAAGGCTGAAGGTAATGGAGACAACAGAGAAGGTCGTGCCGATGACAGCCGCTTCCCTCTTTGTATAAAAACCTTCCTCATACTGCTTGCTTGTCAAAAGGACACCGATCGTGCCATCGCCAAGCCAGGATGCCGCACAGTCAACCGAAGAGCGGCCCGGCAGCCTGAACAAGGGCCTCATAACTTTCGTCAGGAGGGAGCCGAAAAGCTCGAGCAGCCCAAAGTTCAAAAGCAGGGGCAGGAATAAACCAGCGAATAAAAATACCGAGAATAAGACCGGAAGGAGATCGTAAAGCAGAAGCCCTCCTGTATTCTCAGACCATACCCATTCAGGGCCGATCTGGTAAAAAGTCATTAATGCAAAGATGGCGCCGAGCACTCTTGCGGCAAACCAGATCGCCGGAACATCGAACAGGGCAGTGAAAAACGCGCTTCTGCGGATGAAGGCGGGCTTTACAAGCTTTGCCAGCAGTGTGCCTGCAAAAGTCAGAAAAATGATCACGGTCATGATGGCCGGCAGATAGGCTGCCAGAAGGTCCTGGACAAGACCCGATAAGATGGCGATAGGAATGGTCACTTCGCCTTTATAAGAAATAGGAAGCATAAATAAACTGATGCCGATTAATGAAGGAATGAGGAAGAGCATAAAGCTTTTTCCTGATGCTTTTTTCCTCGCTGCAGATTCTATCAAAACATTCACCCTTAATACAATTTATATTTATAAGACAAAGGTTATTTTAATTCATCCTGTATGAATTGCCAACCCACTTCTCTTAAATTCCACGGATTCCCTTGTTTTTAAACCTTTTTCCCAAAGAAATATATTTATAAAGAAAGAGACTGACCTGAAAAGTCAGCCTCCTGAGGCGGCAGAGCGGTCTGACAGCTGCTGCTCTGCGAGCTCCCTGTATAAAGAATGTTTTTCATACAGTTCCCGGTGTGTGCCGGTCCCGGTAATGCTTCCGTTTTCAAGTACGGCAATCTGATCGGCATCCACGACAGTGGAGAGCCGGTGGGCAATCACAAGGGTGGTGCGGCCCTCCATCAGATGCTCCAGTGCTTTCTGGACGAGATGCTCTGATGTGCTGTCGAGATTGGATGTAGCTTCATCAAGCAGCAGGATGCGGGGATTGCGGATCAGCGCCCTGGCAATGGCAATCCGCTGCCTTTGGCCGCCGGAAAGCTTGATGCCGCGCTCACCGACCTGTGTGTCGAATCCATCAGGCAGGGCATCGATGAATTCCGAAGCATTGGCGAGCTCCGCAGCTCTTTCAATTTCCTCATCCAGTACCTCCCGCTCCATTCCATAGGCAATATTATCGCGGATGGTGCCTGACATGATCGGGCTTTCCTGTGAAACATAACCGATTGATGACCGCCATGCATGGAGGCGGAAGGAGCTGATGTCCTGACCGCCGAGCAGGATCCGGCCTGTCTGCGGTAGGTAGAAGCGCTCCAGCAGGGCGAACAGGGTGGTCTTTCCGCCTCCGCTCGGGCCGACGATTGCCGTGGTCTTTCCGGCAGGGACAGTCAGTGAGGCCCCGCCAAGGATCTCCTTCTCTTTGTAGGCGAAGCTCACCTTCTCAAAAGTGATATCCTGGCTTGGATTGGCCACAGCCTCCGTGCCTTTATCCACTTCCTTTTCGGTGTCAAATATATGCTGGATTCTTTCTGTTGCCCCGACAGCCTTCTGGAAGGCTGTAAAGAAGGATGCCATCTGGCTGAAAGGAACTACAATCTGGAACATATAAATGATGATGGCGACGAGCGAGCCTGCTGACAGGGCGCCAGAAGCAACGCGTACACCGCCATAGCCGATCAGGATGACGAGCACAAACATCATGATGAAGGTCATGAAGGGGGAAATGACTGCCTGGATTTTCGCTTCCCTCAGCCCGAACTGGAATAGGTGGCGTATTCCCTTGTCGCCGCTCTCCTGCTCTGCTTTTTCAGCATGATAGGCTTTGACGAGGCGGATATCTGCAAGAACCCGTCCAAGATTGCCGGAAAAACTCGCCATTTCATCCTGGGTTGCTCTTGAAATCTTATACATCTTCTGCCCCAGCGGCATAATCATAGCAATGGCCAGCGGTACAGCAATGATCATTACAAGAGTCATTTTCCAATCGATCAGCAGAAGGATGATCACGGAGCCGATGATGGAAATAATTCCGGTCAGGAATGATATCAAATGCTGGGTAATGAGGTTTTTGACAATATTTGTGTCCTGAGTGACCCGGCTCATCGTTTCACCTGACTGCTGCTGGTCAAAGAAAGGGACCGGCAGATGAAGAATCTGTCCCCAAAGCTTCCTCCTGATGGACGCTACAACTGCTTCCCCGATATAGCTGAGGAAATAGTAAGAAAACCCGGAAGATACGGTCTGGATGATAAAGGCACCCGCCAGGAGGAGCACGACGCTCATCTCCAAAGAAGATGCGGCAAGCTGGTCGACCATCGACTTGGTGAAAAGGGGGACGATCAGCCCGGCACCGGTTTCCAGGATGCTGAGAATGATGGCCGACAGCAGGATCCAGCGCGGGGGCTTGGAGTCCTTCAGCAGACCCCAGAAAGCTTTCCAGCTGCCTTTTTTGATTGCAGGATCCTCATTTTTCGTCATCAACATTCATTCCTTTCTGCTCCAGATACAGACCGAGTGCAGCTACAAGCCATTCTTCCTCCTCAAGGGAGAAGGGGATATGAAAAAGACCGCCGTCATCCTCATCGCTTAAATCCACCGAACTGATTTCTTTCAGAAGCGAAGGATCGTTTCCCGAGATTTCATCGACTATCTCCATCATGGCCTCAATTAAAGCCTGAACTTCCCCGCTTGCAGGGTCTGAACCAGCAAGCTCCTTCAAGCCCATTGAAATGGAAACCCATCTGCTTTCATATTCCCGCTGTTTCTCCTCGGGAATGGCGTAAATCGAATCTACTCTTTCCTCCGGGAGGAAGCTCTTCAGCCATTCTTTCTGTTCATCCTCCCGGTGGATAGTGTTGATGAGCGAAATGAAGATGCCAGCATCCACCTCGTTTTGATCCTCCATTACATAGAGCGCCCGGTCCAAAGCCCGGATGACCCCTTCGACTTCTTCCTTCTTACGGATCATCTCCGCTCTTTGAAAGGCAAGAGAATCCTTCAGGCTCCATTTTTCATTCTGGAGCATCCCTTTGATCTGCTCGAGGGAATAGCCGAGGTATTTCAGTGTCACAATCCGCTGGAGCACGGTGAAATCAGGGTCGGAATAATAGCGGCGCCCTGAATCTGTTATTTCGGTTGGCTCCAGGAGGCCGATTTCATCATAATAATGGAGTGTCCTGATCGTGGTGCCGGTTTTCTTTGAAAATTGACCGATTGAGTATTTGCCAGCCATCTCTTCATCTCCCTTAATCTATCTGTCTTTATCATAAAACCTCACGCAGCGTGAGATGCAAGCTGTTTTTTAAAAAAATTGGTTAAGTCTATTATAGCCAAGCCGCAGCTCTGCCCATAAGCAGGAACCGGCTGCATGAAAAAACCCGCCGGAGCGGGTTTTCGGAAGTCTTATAGAAAAAGCATTCCCAGTGAAATAATGATACCGCTTACAAATAAAGCGAGCACGCAGTAACCCATGATATCCTTGGCCTTCAGCCCGGCAATGGCAAGGGCGGGAAGTGCCCAGAATGGCTGGATCAGATTAGTCCACGCATCGCCCCAGGCGACTGCCATGGCTGTCTTTGGTATCGAAACACCGAGCGTTTGTGCCGCCTCAAGCATGACCGGCGCCTGTACGGCCCACTGGCCGCCTCCTGACGGGACAAAGAAATTGACCAGGCCGGCGGAAAGGAAGGCAAAGAATGGGAAGGTGAAATCATTGGAAATGGACACAAATGCCTCTGACATCACAGCCGCAAGCCCGGAAGTGGTCATCATTCCCATGATCCCGGCATAGAACGGGAACTGGATGATGATGCCGCTGGCTCCTTTCACGGCATTGACTGTCGCGTTCAGGAACTGCTTTGGAGTCCCGTGGAACAGGATGCCCAGGAACAGGAACAGGAAGTTTACGATATCAAGATTGAGCTTAAACCCGTTGGTAGCAAAATAATAGAATAAGAACACAAGCCCGAAAATGCCGATCAGCATGGAAAGGATCTTGCTGTTCTCAAGGCGATCCGCCGGTGTCAGGGCCGCCTGTTCAATGGCAGCAGCCGGCTGGTCCTCCTCAAGCAGGGCAGGGTCAACCGCGACAGTGTCTTCCCTGGAGGGCATCATCATTCTGTTCACAATCGGCATAATGATGAAAATGCCTAAGATAATAGCAATATTAAAAAAAGCAAAGATGGTCTGGTCTGTCGGGATGATGCCAATGAGGTCCTCTGAAAAATGCCCGGCTGTTGCAATCGTCAGCGGAATCGAACCAGAAATGCCTCCATGCCAGACAATAAAGCCGGTGTATGCGCTTGCGATCAGGAGCCGGTAATCTACATTTTTGACCTTTTTCGCCAGCTCTTTGGCAAAAAGTGCACCGATCACAAGGCCGAAGCCCCAGTTGATCAAGCTCGCGAGCATCGAGATGACAGTGACAAGGATGATGGCCTGCCCTGGAGATTTAGCCAGGCCTGCCAATGAGCCAAGCCCTTTCTTAAAGATCCGGCTGCTTGCCAGCACATGGCCGGTCACCAGTACGAGCACCATCTGCATCGAGAATGTCAGAAGCCCCCAGAACCCGCCTCCCCAGAATTGGACCATCTGGTACGGGCTGCTGTCTGTAAAGATGAGCCCCAGGCCGAAAACGGCGAAGGTCAGGATCACCACAAACAGGAATGGATCCGGCAGATAGCGCTGCATGATCCGGTTAAAAAGTGAAACGACAGCTTTCATATTAATTCCCCCTTTAAAAAAACAATTCCTATATAGTTTCTGTAATATTCTAATTTTTCCTTCTTTTGCTCTAATCTTCTGCTTTCACCAAGTGGGGATCCACAGAATACACTGGATAGTCATATGCCTATGAACAGGAGTGGTGATCATGTATCCAGTCTATCCTTATTACGGAAAAAAAGAGGAATGCAAAGAAAAGCCGCTGTCTTTCCCGCCGCAGCATCAGGATGTACAGCCCGGCCTGGAATATCAGATGGTGCCAAGACCGATTTCGGAGGACCCGGACTACCGGGGGTCAGGGAAACTGAAAGGGAAGGTGGCCATCATCACCGGCGGGGACAGCGGGATTGGCCGTGCGGCGGCTTACGCGTTTGTAAAGGAAGGCGCCAAAGTCGTCATTGTCTACCTGAATGAGCACCAGGATGCCAGGGAAACACAGGAAAGGATACGGGAGCTTGGCGGGGAAAGTCTTTTTATCGCCGGCGATATGAGAAGGGAGGACTTTTCCCGGGAAATTGTCGAAAAAACGCTTCATCATTTCGGAAGGATCGATATCCTCGTCAATAACCATGGCGTCCAATTTGTGCAGAAGAGCATTCTCGATATCACAAGGGAACAGCTCTTCGACACCTTTGAAACCAATATTTTCGCGTTTTTCTACTTAACAAAAGCCGTTCTTCCCCATATGAAGGCAGGGGGCTCCATCATCAATACAACGTCCGTTACGGCCTACGAAGGCCATAAAGATCTGATTGACTATTCCTCGACAAAAGGTGCGATCGTAACCTTTACAAGGTCCTTATCATTGTCGCTTGAGAAAAAAGGAATCCGGGTGAATGCCATAGCTCCCGGTCCTATATGGACACCGCTCATCCCTGCCAGCTTCTCTGCGAAGAAGGTATCAGAATTCGGCACAGATACACCGATGAAAAGGGCCGGCCAGCCGTTTGAGCTGGCTCCGGCGTATGTTTACCTTGCCTCCGACGACTCCCGCTATATGAGCGGGCAGGTGCTTCATATCAACGGCGGGACGATGGTGAGTTCATAAAGAAAGCTGCCGGGCTGGCTGGCCCGGTTTTTTTATGGATAAATCTTGCTGAAACGCCGGGAACCTTATATTATTTTAATAATCTGACAAAAACGAGAGGGGATCATTTATGAGTATTACTTTAGCTGCAGCAGATGCTTCAAAAAAGGAAATAGTCCGCAGCCTTTACAGCTTCTATCTGCATGACTTGTCTCAATATTCCCCCTCCCTTATGCCGAATGGGCAGGGTACATTTGAGTTTGACTCGTTCGATGCCATTTGGGATACACCGGGCATTTCAGTTCATCTCATTAAACATGGAGAAGAGATTGCCGGCTTCCTGCTGTTCCTGGAAAAACCTATCCTGAAAAAGGCCGATTTCTGCATCAATGATATGTTTCTTTTTCATCCATACAGGGGGAAGGGGGCTGCTGAAGAGGCTCTCGATGTATTGTTTCAGAAGCATAAAGGGACTTACTATGTTGAGCAGCTAGCGGAAAACAAGAGGGCGGTAAGCTTCTGGAAGAAGGTATTCAGCACGAATGGGTTTCCTTATGAGGAAATGGAAAAAACTGAAGACGGGGAATTGTGCCTTGTCCAGTTTTTTACAGTCGGAACATAAACCGGGAAGGTTTGGGGCGGCTTCCTGAAGAATACACTATTAGAGAACTCTTTCATGAAAATGCATAAAATATATTTGAATGGCCGTATCTTTTCTTCCTCCCTGATCCGTTTAAGGGGCAGAGATGTGTAAAAGGAGTGAGCAGCGATGGTGATGAAGCAGGAAGAGGCAGACCAGGTGCCGGCATTGGCGGAGAAGGCGGATGAGATGTATCCCGCCCTTCAGCGCTATAGCCGATTTCTCGCACGGAACAGCTGGGATGGGGATGACCTTGCACAGGAGGCTTTCCTCCGTGCCGCCAGCAGCTACGAGCCTGAACGGGTCAGCCAGGCACTTTTGAAGAAAATTGCCTATAACTGCTGGGTGGATGTGACGCGCAAACGTAAAAAGGAGCAGCTGGAGGAGGCGCCGGAGCCCATCCGGAATGAAGAGAAGCAATACGTCAGCAGTGAAGCTGTCGAAAAGCTGTTGGAATGCCTGACCTTGAAGCAGGCAGTCATTTATGCTCTTAAGGAAGGGTTCCAATATACCTCAAAGGAAATTGCCGGACTGATGCAGACAACCGAATTTGCCGTAAAGTCGGCCTTAAGCCGGGCGCGCAGGCAGCTGCAGTCAGATGCAGACACGGGCAGTCCTGACACCGGGAGCGAAGAGGCTGCCTTTGTTGCCAGGCTGCTGGTAAAGTCCCTCCAGGAAGAAGATCCAGGCTGTCTTCTAAGGGCGCTCCCGATGCTGCCGTCACTGAAAAGCCTGTCTGTCCATGCTGAGCCAAAGCCTTGCCATCATCGCAGGCAGTCTCCTCCGCAATGCACACTCTCTATCGCGGCGTAGACCGCAGAAAGGGAGGATTGGATATGACGGCAATACCATATGTAATTGAACAGTCGAGCAGGGGCGAGCGCTCCTATGATATCTATTCACGGCTTCTGAAGGACAGGATCATCATGATTGGAGAAGAGATCAATGATCATGTGGCAAACAGTGTGATTGCCCAGCTCCTGTTTCTTGCCGCAGATGCGCCAGACAAGGATATATCGCTTTATATCAATAGCCCGGGCGGATCCACAACAGCAGGCTTTGCAATTTATGACACTATGCAGTACATCAAGCCTGACGTCAGGACAATCTGCACGGGTATGGCCGCTTCCTTCGGTGCGATGCTCCTGCTCGCCGGCACGAAAGGCAAGCGCTGCAGCCTGCCAAACAGCGAAATCATGATCCATCAGCCGCTCGGCGGGGCCAGGGGCCAGGCAACTGAAATTGAAATATCCGCGAAACGCATTCTGAAGCTCCGGGAGCATATCAACGGAATCATTTCCGAAAAAACGGGCCAGCCTGTTGAAAAAGTGGCCAGGGATACAGACCGCGACTATTTCATGAGCGCCGAAGAAGCGAAAGAATACGGGATTATCGATACTATCATTTTTCATAGCTGATAGCGGGAATGGCAGCCTTTTAGGAAGGGCTGCTTTTTTTTGAAAAATTGAATCTTATATCATATTGGGAAATCTGGATAAACGTCCCGAGTCGAAGAAAATATGGTAACATTTAGGGGGTGGAGGAGGCGGATTATGACTAAGAAATCTTTGAAGTGGGGAATTGGAGCGATAGTGCTATTGGCTATATTGCTATCTTTCGATAAATGGAAACTGTATAAGGAAGAAAAGCCTCCATTCCCTGAAATAGTGTCAGAAGGCAAGGAAGCTCAAGCAGTGTTGTTTGATTATTCATGGAACGGGACGGACACATCCAAAGCATTGAATAAAGCTAATCTATCAGACTCCCTGGAAAGCATGGAGGCATTGCCGGTCGGACCATTTTCAGATCTTTCAGTTTCCTTTCCGGAGAAGCCTGATCTAATATCCATTTCCGCCTGGGAGCCGCGGCTTGAAGAAGAAATCTATAAACAGGTTGGATCTGTCTTTCATTTTACAAACCGTCCCGGAACTGTGACTCTTGTGATTAAGGCTGAGTGGAATAAAGGCAAGGCAACGTATTTAACCAGAGTCAAAACCGAAAAGATTGTCTCTTACCAGGAACTTCTGGCCCCTGATAAAGAGGTTCAGACCGTCATTGGATTTGCTGTCAGCAATTCATCATCTCTTAAATTTGCCAATAAAAAACCAGGCGATCGATTTGCCTCTGGATACATATCTGGAGAATTGGATTATTTACAAAAAGCTTATCCCGAACTGGAACTGAACGAGCTTCCCTCCTATTTTGTTTTTAAGCAGGAGAAGATTGTTTATCGTACAACTGACATGCAGGAGCTGAAATCTTATATATCAAAGCACTAGGGGAAAATAATTTTGATACCAAAAAAACTCCCGCTTAAATACGGGAGTTTCGCTGTTTATTTTTTGGTCCTTGGCGCAGGCGGTTCCTTGCTCAATGATTTGAGGAGCGAAATGCACATAAAGACAAGGATGACAGTAAATGGCAGGGCTGCGACAAGCGAGGCAGTCTGCAGTCCCTCAAGCCCGCTGCTGAGCAGGAGGACGGCCGCAATCGCACCGATCAGGATGCCCCAGACGATGCGCACACCGAGGGGAGGCATCAGTGACCCCTTGGAGGTCATGCTGCCGAGAATATAGGTTGCCGAATCTGCTGAGGTAATAAGAAACGTGAAAATCAGCAGAATCGATAATAATGAGACAATAAAGGTAAACGGCAATTCACCATATGTTGTAAACAGAGCACTGGTAACATCCGCATTGACTGCTTCAGCTATGCTTGTTCCCTGGAACAGGTCAAAATGCAGGGCGGTCCCGCCAAACACGGCTGTCCATAAAAGGGCGATGAGCGGCGGTATGATCAGCACGCCGACGACAAATTCCCTGATGGTCCTCCCCCTTGATACCCGTGCAATGAACGCGCCGACAAACGGGGACCAGGCGATCGCCCATGCCCAATAGAAAATCGTCCAGTCACGCACCCATGTACCGCCTTTATAAGGTGTAAGGCGCAGGCTCCAGTTAATGAAATTGGTAATATAATCGCCGATGCCCTGTGTGAACGTATTCAGGATGAAAACAGTCGGTCCGGCAATGAATACAAAGAGCATGATGATCAGAGCAAGGGAAAGGTTAAGATTGCTCAAATACTTGATTCCTTTATCCAATCCTGTAGTAGAAGACAAGAGGAAAAGGGCTGTCAATACAACGATAATGATAATCTGCACCCAAGCACTGTTAGTGATCCCGAAGGCAGCATTCAATCCGCCGTTAATCTGCAGGATCCCAAGCCCGAGTGATGTGGCTACACCCAGGACAGTGGCAATGACAGCCAGGATATCAATGAATTTCCGGAGGCCTGTCCGCTCCTTTTTTGTACTGATGATCGGCTTGAGCGTAGTGGAAACAAGTCCGTCCTGCTTTTTGCGGAACTGGAAATAGCCGACTGCGAGTCCGACAATCGTGAAGACGGACCATTGGCTGACGCCCCAATGGAAGAAAGAGTAGCCCATGGCAGTTCTTGCTGCTTCAGGCGTGAGTCCTTCCATATCAGCGATGGGAGGCGAAAAATAATGGCTCATCGGCTCGGCGATTCCCCAGAAGACAAGGCCGATGCCAAATCCGGCGCTGAAGAGCATGCCGATCCATGTGAAAAAGGAATATTCGGGTCTTTCATCATTCCCGCCAAGCCGGATGCGGCCATATTTGCTGATGGCCAGGAATAGGCAGAAAAATACAAAGAGGAGTACCGATAGCAGGTAGAACCAGCCAAAGGCGTATGTAGTGAAATCGAAGGCTTTCTGTGCGGCCCCTGAAAAAATGTCAGGCAGGAAGACGCCTGTGAGGACAAGCAGAAGGATCACTGAAGCAGAGACCCAAAAAACACTGTTTAATGACTTATCTTGCTGTTCATTCATAGAATACCCCCTGTTTTTTCTCTATATTTAACCTTAACATGTATAAAAGACTGGAGAAAACGCCATCAATAGCTGAAAATGGCAATATCCAAGAATATATGGCGGGAAAGCCGGTATTTCGCCGCCTTGAGAGTGCCTCATGTAGATATATACCCTAATAAGCAAGTTAGCAACCTATTTAGCAAAAAATCTGATATAGGAGCTGGATGAGATGTATCTCAAACCTTTGGAAGAAAAATTCACCCTGCACAGGAATGCTGAGCAGGCAGAGCCGATGAGAAAATATATGAAAGGCAACTTCCCGTTCCTGGGAATAAGGACGCCGGAGCGCAGGAAGCTTACGAAGGAGTTTTTTGCAGAAACTCAGATCTTAAAGGAGCCTTTTCAGCATGAGTTTGTGTCAGAGCTATGGAAGAAGGAAGAAAGGGAATATCAATATGCAGCCTGTGACTATATCCTCAGCTCCTTGAAGAAGCTTGTAAAAGACGACATGCTATTTATGGAGAGATTGATTACGGAAAAGTCCTGGTGGGATACTGTTGATACATTGGCTGCCCACCCTGTCGGCCGAATTGCCTCCGATCATCCTGAAACCATTGAGGATACAGTGAAGGATTGGGCCTATGGCAGCCATCTATGGCTGAGAAGGACAAGCATCATCTTTCAGCTCCGGTACAAGCAAAATACAAGTGAAGGCATCCTGTATGAATTCATCAGCCAGAATGCCGGCAGCAAGGAATTTTTTATCCAAAAGGCAATCGGCTGGGCCTTGAGGGAGTACAGCAAGACAAACCCTGAGTCAGTCAGAAGCTTTATCAGCAGTTCTCCGCTCGCACCCTTGAGCATCCGTGAGGGTAGCAAATATTTAAAATAAGAAGGAAAAACTGATAGAATGCTACATAGATTGAAAAAACAATTAGTAGGTGAAGAAATCATGGTGAAATGCATCGCGATTGATATGGACGGGACACTGCTGACCGCAACCCAGCAGATTACAGAAGAAAACAGAAAAGCGATCCAGAAGGCGCAGGCAGAAGGGGTGGAGGTTGTCATCGCCACAGGACGATCCTATTTTGAAGCGAACTTCGTCCTGGAAGAAGCCGGGATACACACCCCGATGATCTGCGTCAATGGGGCCGAAGTGAGGTCCATCGATAAAGAAGTAATAGCCAGCAATCCGCTTGACAAGTCGACGGCAAGGACAGCCGGCATGGCGCTCCTGCAAAATGGCGTTTATTTTGAAGTGTACACAAACAAAGGCACTTACACGATTGATGCCGATAAAGGCGTCTCTATCATCGTCGACATCTTTATGAGCGGAAACCCTGAAGCTGATGTGGATGAAGTCATGAAGGCGGCAGAGGAAAGGTTCACAAAAGGGCTTGTCCAAAAGGTGGACAGCTACGATATCCTTTTTGATGATACAGAGCATCAAATTTATAAGCTCCTTGCCTTCTCATTCGACGCTGAAAGGCTGGCAGCGGCAAAGGAAGCCCTTGTGCCGCTTGAGGACGAAGGGCTCGTCATCAGCTCTTCCGGTGAGGAAAACCTGGAGCTGACTAGCAAACAAGCGCAAAAGGGCGTTGCGCTTGAAGCCTTCCTTGAAAAAAGCGGGACAGGCATCCAGGATGCAATGGCAATAGGCGATAACTATAACGATCTTTCTATGTTCAAACGGGTGGGCAGGTCTGTCGCCATGGGCAATGCAGACGAAATCATCAAGGCACAGTGCGACTTTGTGACGCTGACTAATGAAGAAAGCGGAGTGGCAAAAGCAATCCTGGATGCCCTTAAGGCATAGGGAAATGACGGCACGAACCGGCCTGTTTTTTGGGCGTTTTGAAACCTTTAACTGAAAGGCGGAGATACTGTGAAAAAATCAGCCCTATTCATGCTGCTCGGTTTGCTGGCAACGGCGGGCTGCTCGGCAGAAGACAAATCGAATGAGACAGAGCCGAGGCCGCAGGAAAGCGAGGAGGCGGCTTCAGCCGTGCCGGAGGCGGAAGAGTTCGCGGCCGATCTGAAGACCCCGTGGTCGATCGACCAGGCAGGAAGCACTTTTTATATGACTGAAAGGACAGGGAGCATTGTAAAAGCAGAAGAAGGCAGCCGGCAGAGGCAGGAGGTCCGCCTGAAAAAGAAACTCTCACAGGCTTCGGAGGCCGGCCTGCTCGGCTTTGTCCTTTCCCCGGATTTTGAAAGCTCTGGAGAAGCCTTTGCGTATTATACGTATGAAGAAGGATCCGTACAGCAGAACCGGATCGTCGTCCTGAAGCAGACGGAGGATGCCTGGGAGGAAACAAGGCTGCTGCTGGATGGGATCCCGAGCGGGCAATACCATCATGGGGGCCGCCTGAAAATCGGCCCTGACGGCAAGCTTTATGCTACCGCAGGCGACGCGGCAGCCGATCCGGAAATCGCCCAGGATCTGGATTCCCTCGGCGGAAAAATCCTCCGGATGAATCTGGATGGAACGGTTCCCGACGATAATCCATTTGCCGGATCTTATGTATACAGCTATGGCCACCGCAATCCGCAGGGCCTTGCCTGGGCTGAAGACGGCACCCTTTATGCCTCTGAGCACGGACCATCCGCCAATGATGAGATCAACCGGATCGTGGCCGGGAAAAACTACGGCTGGCCGGTCATCCAGGGCAACGAAGAGAAGGAAGGCATGGAAACCCCGCTCTTCACCTCAGGGGAAGACAATACCTGGGCTCCATCCGGCATTGCCATCAAGGACGGCAAGCTATATGCGGCTGCGCTGAGGGGTACTGCAGTACTTGAATTCAACCTGGAGTCAGGAGAGCAAAAGGAACTCATCACCGGTGCCGGAAGGATCAGGGATGTGCTGCTCTCCGGTAATGTCCTGTATTTCGCCAGCAATAATACAGATGGCCGCGGCAACCCGGGGCCAAACGATGATAAGCTGTATAAAATCCAGCTTTCAGAATAGAAAAGAGGCAGGCTCAGAGAGCCATGCTTCTTTTTGACATAATGAGCGTTCGAGCCATATCTCTTAAATTAATACCTGACTCATATCCCTCAAAAAGGTATAATGTTCTCTGTACCAGCAAATCTTTTAAACGGGGTGCAAAATATGGCTGATTTTAAATCAACTGTCATTATAAGAAGACCAGTAGCAGAAGTTTTCCAGTACGCCACCAACCCGGACAACGCGCCTGAAATTATGCCGAATGTCGTTAAAATGGAAAAGGCAACGGACGGTCCGATCGGGCCATCGACGAAATTCATTGAAACAAGGATGATCAGGGGCAAGAAGGTCAAGGCTGAAATTGAATATACACAATTTGAACAGGACAGGTCCTATACAGCAAAAAGCAATTCCAATGGGCTGGTTGTCACGTATGATTATACATTCACGGAAATTGATGAAGGCACGCAGGTGGAGCTCGAAGCCAATATCCACACATCCGGCTTCATCATGTCCCTGACAAAGCCAATGCTCGTAAAGATTATAAAAAAAGAAGATGGCAGGCAGCTGTCCTATCTGAAGCAGATGCTGCAGGGGGATGAAGAGTAAAAAAAAAGAGCCCGGGGGCTCTTTTTTTATTGGAACTTATAAGTCCAGAACCGTTCATTCTGAATCCAGGCTGTAGCCTGCGGGTCCTTATTTTTCAGCTTTTCCTCCGTTTGGGCAGCCATCAGCTGTGTCTGGGAAAGATGCGCTTTAATGGCAGCAAGCTTCTGGTCGACAACGGCGCTGACATCATTGAGAATATCCGCTTCGCCAAGTTCATCGACGCAGTTATTGGAAAATGCGACACAATGCAGCTTCGGCCGGTCCTGCTCAGGCAGGCGCTCAAGTGCCCTTACAACAGCTGCCCCTGTTGCATCATGATCCGGGTGAACCGAATATCCCGGATAAAAGGAAATGACCAGTGACGGATTCACTTCTTCCACAATGGAAAAAAGGTGGTCGGTGAGCAATTTTTCATCCTCAAATTCAATGGTTTTGTCGCGATAGCCGAGCATCCGCAAATCCTGGATCCCCAGGACGCGGGCAGCCTCCTTCAATTCTTTGCGGCGAATCAGCGGCAGACTCTCCCTCGTTGCAAAAGGAGGGTTACCCAGATTGCGCCCCATCTGGCCAAGCGTCAGGCATGCATATGTAACAGGGGTCCCGCTGTTAACATGGGAAGCAATCGTGCCTGACACGCCAAACGCTTCATCATCCGGGTGCGGGAAAATGACGAGTACATGTCTTTCCTTATCCATTAGCTATTTCTCCTTTCACTTTTATTCAAACGGAGTCTCGCTGATCTGCAGCGCTACAGCAAGCTTTCCGCTGTTATCATGGCCAGCCATCAGCAGGCGGCCGATTTCATCCACTTCAAAGTGGGTGATGCCCTCCGCATACACCCAGCCGAATTCCATTTTCAAACCGACTCTGAACGGGCCGTCTCCGGTAATCTTTCCGAGCTCATATTTGAGGGATGCGTTTCGGATATAGGCTCCGGCAGAGAAAAAAGACTCATCAAAATGGGATGCGTATGCCCCATTTGTGGTTTCGAGGTGAACAAAAACGTTCTTTCCGGCAAGCCGGCTAATCTCTTTTTGCACATCTTCTTTTACGACAGGCTTCATAAATATATGCCTCCTTTCAGCACAATGCTGCTGTTCCTTGAATGAGATTATTTTACTAAAAAAGGAATGGAAAAGCGAAATCGGCGCTTCCACATTCCTTTTAAGCAGCGGCAGTGTTTCCTCCGCTATCAGATTTTCCGGCCCTCGGCTTTTTCGATTGAGCCATTGCTGCGATATGCACCATGCATCGTAGGACCCACATACTCGTTCAGGCGGAACCCATGGCGGATTGCTTCCGTAATGAAGGATTTCGCGGTCTCGACAGCTTCTGTCACGCTATGGCCCTTCGCAAGCCCTGCAGTTACTGCAGAAGAATAGGTGCAGCCTGCCCCATGCGTATAAACAGTATCAATCAGCTCGTTTTCAAACAAAAGGAAATCTTTTCCGTCATATAGGAGGTCAGCCGCTTTTTCATGCTTCAGCTTGCTGCCGCCTTTGATCAATACATACTTCGCACCCATGTCATGAATTTTCGCAGCCGCTTCCTTCATATCATCGATGGTGCGGATCGGCCCGGTCTGTGCCAGCTGCCATGCTTCAAACAGGTTCGGCGTTACCACTGTTGCCCGCGGAAGAAGAAGCTCCCTCATCGCGTCAGTGGTCTCCGGGTTCAATACTTCATCTTCGCCCTTGCAGACCATTACAGGGTCAATGACCGTGTTGTTCAATTTATTTTCATCCATCACCTTTGCCGCCAGCTCAATGATTTCCACCGTTCCGAGCATGCCGGTCTTCATGGCATCGATGCCGACAGACAGGATGGTTTCAAGCTGCGCCTTCAGCGTTTCGATTGGCAGCGGATGTACATGATGATGCCATTGGTCTTTCGGATCCATCGTTACAATCGTTGTCAGTGCAGTCATCCCGTACACACCGAGTTCCTGGAATGTTTTCAGGTCCGCCTGGATGCCCGCTCCTCCGCTCGTATCCGATCCAGCAATCGTAAGTACTTTCTTCATAGTCATGTCATGCGCCTCCCATTATTGTTCTAATTATGATTATAACAATATTATATCTCAGTACAATTGGAACGAATTGCAGGGACCCCTTTTCTTTTCGCCAAAATTTACCTATGATAAAAACAGAAATAGAAGATTGAGCGGTGATGAAGATGAAGAACATCCTATATATCGAAGATGATAAAGAAATCGGCAAATGGACGAAAGATTATCTCCTTGAAAAAGGCTACTCGGTCGACTGGCTGCAGTCAGGGGAGGGAGCAGCCCAGGCAGCTGCCAGAGCGGACCTGGTCATCCTTGATGTAATGCTGCCAGGTCTGGACGGTTTTACGGTCGGCCAGCGCCTGAAGAAGGATGCCCCGGGGATTCCTATCCTGATGCTTTCGGCCCGGACGGCTGTCGATGATAAGCTGCAGGGCCTGCAGTTTGCCGATGATTACCTGACAAAGCCATTTCATCCGGAAGAGCTGGCTGCAAGGGTCGATGTGCTGCTCCGGAGGTATGGAAAGCCGGAACAGAGCCGGCTCCTGCTTCGCCATCTCGAAGTCAGCCTTGGGGAGAATCGCATCACCGATACAAGGAGCGGCGAAGAGATCATCCTGACAGGCAAGCAGCATCAGATTTTCATGTACATGCTCCGCCATCCGAACCAGATTCTCACAAAAGAGCAGATTTTTGAGGCAGTCTGGGGGGAGCCCTATATGGACGGAGATAAAACCTTGATGGTCCACATCCGCTACCTGCGCGAAAAAATTGAAGAAAACCCAGGCTCGCCTGCCATCCTGGAAACCATCCGGGGCATCGGCTACAGGGTGAAGCAATGAAGCCAAAATCACTGCAGGGCAGATACCTGCTCATCATCCTGCTGGCGCTGGTGCTCATGCCAATCACCTTTCCGCTCGTTTCAGTTTTATTCCATATCCCATTTTCCATGCAGGAGCATGACCCGAATGTCTATGAAGACAGCAAAGGCATGGAATCAATGTGGAAGGAAGAAGGAAAGAAGCTGGGCGGCAGGACGGATGAAGAAATTAATGAGAGGCTTCGGGCGCTTAAGCAGAAGTACAATAAGGCAAGCATCTTTTGGGTCGACGGACAGGGGAGCACAAAGCTGAAGCTTCCAGAGCAAATAAAGATCCCTGCCCAGTGGGACCCGCTGTACACAATCGACTTCATGAAAACGAATAGGGGCCTTGAAGCTGATCCCTATACCGTCGTTTCATTCATCGGGTCCGGGAAATCCGAAGGGTTCATGGTCATCCAGGTGCCCCGGGGAGAAATGGACACAGAATGGGAGAAAGTAAGCAGAAGCTATGACTATTATTATCTGATTGCTACCTTTGGTGTGCTGGGATTGTTCCTGTTTGTATCCTGGATTTTCTTCTACAGAATACGCCAAAGGCTGCTCCGCCTCCAGGAGGCAATGGACAAGCCGGCTGAAGGCGGGATCCCCCTGCCGATCGCCATTGAAAAGAAAGATGAAATCGGCCAGCTGGAAGGGGCTTTTAACCGGATGATCGACCAGCTTGAAACAGGCAGGCAGCGGGAGCGGGAAGAAGAAGAGCTGAGGCGCCAGCTGATCGCCAATCTCTCCCATGACCTCAGAACCCCGCTGACAACAATCAGGGGCCATGCCTATTCTTTGAAAAAAGAAATCACTTCCGAAAAAGGCCGGGAATCTCTCGAACTCATTGACAATAAAGTCAGCTATCTCGGCCAGCTGATCGAAAACCTGCTTTCCTATACACTATTAACCTCAGGCAAGTATCCATACAATCCGGAAAAAACGGATATCGTCCGGCTCGTAAAAACCTCGGCAGCCGCCTGGTATCCTGTTTTTGAAAATGAAGGCTTCGAGCTTGATATTGAGCTGCCGGACAAGAGCATCTACTGGGATATAGACGGGCAATGGATGAACCGCATCCTCGATAATCTGTTTCAGAATATCCTCCGGCACGCCGCCCAGGGCAGATATGTCGGCGTCCTGCTTGATGCAGAAAAGGAAATTCTGGCCGTAAAAGATAAAGGGCCGGGAATGACAGGAGAGTCGGCTGGAAAAGGCGCCGGCATCGGTCTCTCCATTGCAGCTCTTATGCTGAAGGAGATGGATCTTGATCTTCAGATTAACAGCAGCAGCGGCGGGACGGAGATGGTGATTGGAGGGAAGGGGGATTTGGGAAAAGGGTATAAGGATGGATAGATATTGAGCGAGGGTTCGGATTGCATATATCCGGGCCTTTTTGTCGCTGTAATGAGTTATATCTTCGAATGGGGGCTGTTGATTTCCGTTCCAGGCACTTCGCTTTCCGCGGGGCGGCGCTGAGCCTCCTCACGCTCCGCGCTGCGGGGTCTCAGCTTTGCCGCTGCAATCCCGCAGGAGTCTACGTGCCTTGCACTCCAATCAACAGGGTTTATAAAATTTGGTTTGTCGTTGAGTAGCTCTAATATTTTTTCATATTTAATCTAACCGCGATGTTGATTAATGGTAATAAATGTATAATATGTAGAATAACTAAAAATTTATGTAGAATCTTTTAATTTTTATGTAGAATAATTGAAAATTTATGTAGAAAACTGCCGAATTTAGGTAGAATCAGCCGGAATTCATGCTGTGGGCACCAACGGGTTCTAAGACAGCTAGATTTTCTCAACAAAAACACCTCAAATCTGCCCCAGACCAGTTGAATATCAGGCAGGCATGCTAACTTACATCCTTTTTTAAACCAAATTTAAACTTCCCCCCACCCCCAGCTTAACCTTCGCGGGATAAGATGGTTCCGAGGTGAAGAAAATGAGCGAATTAATCCTGGAAACGAATGGTTTAACGAAAAAGTTCGGAAAACGGAGTGCGGTCGAAAATGTGGATCTGCGGCTGGCGAAAGGAGAAATATACGGATTCCTCGGCCCTAACGGTGCGGGCAAGACAACGACGATCCGGATGCTGCTCGGGCTGGCCAGGCCGACGGGCGGTTCC
This sequence comes from Bacillus sp. UMB0728, assembly GCF_002858875.1. NCBI lineage: Bacteria > Bacillati > Bacillota > Bacilli > Caryophanales > Bacillaceae > Bacillus > Bacillus sp. UMB0728. Next base: position 340,819 of record NZ_PKLA01000002.1, read on the forward strand.
ATCCATATCTTTGGCAGGGATTTGAAAAAAGAGAAGCTGCAGATCCTTCGCAAGGTTGGCTCTCTTGTTGAATATCCATCCTATTACGGACATCTGACCGCCATCGAAAATCTTGAGGCTCTCCGCAGGATTCTCGAGGTGCCAAAATCAAGGATTGATGAAGTACTGGCCATTGTCCGCTTGTCAAAGGAAGCGAAACGGCCGGTAAAAGGCTTTTCCCTTGGAATGAAGCAGCGGCTTGGAATTGCCGCCGCCCTGCTCGCGAACCCTGAGCTGCTGATCCTGGACGAGCCGACGAACGGACTGGACCCATCCGGCATTCTTGAAATCCGCGAGCTGATCAAAAGCATGCCGGCACAGCATGGAATGACCATCCTCGTCTCCAGCCATCTATTATCAGAGATCGATCAAATGGCAACACAGGTGGGCATCATCTCCAAAGGGTCGATGATTTTCCAGGATTCGATCCATGTTCTCAGGCAGAAGGCAAACAGCCAGATTGCGATTACAGTCAATGAAACAGAGAAAGCCTGGAGAGCGCTGCTGTCAAACGGCATCCAGGCAGAAAAAGAGCGGGAACATCTGCTGCTTGACGGGACAGACGCCCAGGTGGCCGCGGCTGTGGAAACACTGGTCCGCCATGATGTTTCTGTATACCGTGTCCAGGAGAAGCGAAAAACGCTTGAGGACATTTTCCTGGAGCTGACAGGAGAAGGGGGAAGCCTGTGATGATGAACATGCTTTCCGCCGACTTTCTGAAAATCAAAAGAAAAATGATCCTGTTTCTCGTTTTTCTCGGCCCCTTTGGCGTTGTCGCTCTTGAAGCGGTCAATTTCGGGCTCCGCTATGAGTATTTGACAGGAGTTTATGCAAAAGATTTATGGAAAGGCTTGATCGGTGAAGCCAGCTTCCTCAGCATCCCTGCGATCATGCTCGGGCTTGCGCTGGTCACCAGCATGATTGCCAATATTGAGCATCAGACAAATGCCTGGAAGCAGCTCCTGGCCCTTCCTGTTTCTAAAGGAAAGGTGTTTACCTCCAAGTTTCTATTGGCAGCCATCTTATTGTTTATTTCCTGTGTACTGCTATTCGTTGGGCTGATCATTCTGGGACTGATCCTCGGATTTGGCACAGACATTCCCTTCCTTCATCTGGCGGAATCAGTGTTCTTTCCTTATTTGGCTGGGATGCCTTTCATTGCACTGCAGTTATGGATTTCCATCACCATGAAAAATCAGGCCATTCCGCTGACGGCCGGCATTCTGGCGACGGTGCTGACCCTGTTTTCCGTGAAGTTCCCGGACTGGGTCCCGCTGAAATGGCTGTTTCTTGAGAGCTGGGGCGGTCCTTTTTATTCGGCACTGGCCGGCGTCCTGCTCGGCATCGGCATCTACTTGACCGGGCTGATTGATTTTTCCAGAAAGGAAGTGAAATAGCATGATCAATCTATTAAGCTCTGAATGGCTGAAGCTTAGAAAATCTTCTGTCTGGCTGCTTATCTTTATAAGTCCTCTTCTGGCAGCGTTGGCCGGCTTTGGTGAAGCGGATCATCCCGGGATGGAGGGGGAGCTGCAATGGCTCTACACCCTCAGCAGCATGGCGTTCGTCCATGCGCTGCTGTTCCTGCCGCTCTTGACCGGTGTATTTTCTGCATTTGTCTGCCGCTATGAGCATCTGGGCGGAGGCTGGAAGCAGCTGCTGTCACTGCCGGTTTCCCGGAGAAATGTATATATCGTGAAATTCAGTCTTGTTATGGGGCTGATTGCTGTCTCCCAGCTGCTCTTTTTAGGCGGCCTGCTGCTGGTGGCACAGCTGAAAGGATTCGATGCACCGATTCCGTGGAAAATCATCCTGGAAAGCATAGCCGGCGGATGGGTTGCCTGCCTTCCGGTCGCGGCCCTGCAAATGTTTGTTTCAGCCGCATGGTCCAGCTTTGCCGCTCCACTGGCCATCAATGTGGTCTTTACACTCCCAAACATTCTGGTAGCCAACTCAGAAACCTACGGCCCGTTCTATCCCTGGGCACAGCCATTTCTGACCATGATTCCGCGGATGGGAGAAGAATTCGGGGCACTGAATGCCTCCATGGAAACCCTCCTGATTGTCATCCTCGGCGGCTTCGTACTGTTTTTCCTATCAGGAATGACGTACTTTCAGCGCAAGGAGATTTAGTATCCAGTTTGTGTGGAAAAATGGGGGCGGATATTTGTAGATTAAAACTATTTAGTCTTAACAATTTGCTGCTGTTTTCCGTTCCAGGCACTTCGCTTTCCGAGGGGCGACGCTGAGCCTCCTCCCGCTCCGCGGTGCGGGGTCTCAGCATTGCCGCTATCTCCCGCAGGAGTCTACGTGCCTTGCACTCCAAACAGCAGGTTCTAAAACTTTTTAAGCACCCTTATAATTCCGCAGTTTTTTTTCCTCTGTCACCACTAATCTCTTTTTACACCCCTCCATGGATGTTTTTCCCACTACCTATTAATCCACCATCAAGAAAGCTACAATAGATACATATACCAAAAAGGAGGCTGCTGCATGAAAGCAACAGGAATCATCCTTGCGGGCGGGCGTTCAAGCCGGATGGGCCAGAATAAGGCGCTTATGACCTTAGAGGGGACAACGGTCATTGAACGGGTGCGTGACGAGTTGAAAAAGGCAGTCCAGGATATCATCATTGTCACCAACTCCCCGGAAGACTACGATTTTCTCGGCTGCCCGATGGCTGGTGACATCTATCAGGACGGAGGGCCGCTTGCCGGGCTCCATGCAGGACTGAAAAATTCGCAAACAGACTATAATCTTGCCGCAGCCTGTGATATGCCCTTTCTTTCAGCCGGGCTCGGCAGCATCCTTTTAAACGAGCTGGGCGAATGCCAGGCCGCTGTTCCGAAAATCTCCGGGCAGCTTCATCCCTTGTTCGGTGCCTATCACAAGGGGTTATACCGGAGGGCAGAGGAAATGCTTGAAGCAGGCGACCGCAAAATGAGGAATCTGCTCACAGAGGACAGCCGGATTTTATCAGAGAAAGAGCTTTTGGAAAAAGGCTGGGGTGGTGAGGAGGCCTGTTTTTTCAATATGAACCATCCTTCTGAATACGAGCAGGCTAAGCGTATGCTCGGCAGGGAATCTTAAAATTGGGAATGGGAAGCCAATCCTGCTATTCTATATAGATAAAAACTTCGAGAATCCTAAGAGGTGAGAAAATGGATTTTGAACTATCAAAAGAACCGATTGATGTTCAGGCTGTCACTGATAAAGTCATCCAGCGGAATGCTGGGGCGGTCACCGTGTTTATTGGGACGGTCAGGGAGCTGACGGGCGGCAAGAAAACCCTGTATCTCGTCTATGAAGCATATGAATCAATGGCAGTGAAGAAGCTTGAGCAGATCGGCCATGAAATAGAAGAAAAATGGGAAGGCGCGAAGGCAGCCATCACCCACCGGACAGGCAGGCTGGATATTACCGATATAGCCGTCGTCATTGCTGTATCTACCCCGCACAGGGCGGATGCCTATGAAGCGAACCGCTATGCCATCGAAAGAATCAAGGAGATAGTCCCTATCTGGAAAAAGGAACATTGGGAGGACGGGGAAGAATGGATCGGCAACCAGCTTGAATCCGTTTCTTATCCGGCTGGCCGTCCGCAAAAGGAGGATCTGGATGAATAACATCAAACTGTTTGCCCACTTGCGTGAAAGTGCAGGCAAGGAAGAAATCGAGCTTGACGCCGCGGGCAAGACGATTAATGAACTGAAAGCCATTTTAACTGAAGCCTATCACCTTAATCTGGAAACCGTAATGACAGCAGTGAACGAAGAGTTCGCCCTGGATCACGAGCTGATCAAAGAGGGAGACGTCATCGCTTTCATCCCGCCGGTCAGCGGCGGCTGAGGAGGGGAATAGGTTGGACGAAAGATATTCGCGCCAGACGCTTTTTCCCGGAATCGGCACGGCGGGACAGGAGAAGATCGCCCGGAAGCATGTCCTGATCATCGGGGCCGGGGCGCTGGGCTCCGGCTGTGCAGAGCTCCTGATCCGTGCGGGGGTCGGGAGTATGACGATCATTGACAGAGATTATGTGGAAGAAAGCAATCTTCAGAGGCAGCAGCTTTATGCAGAGAAGGATGCCAGGGAAAAACTGCCGAAAGCAAAGGCGGCAGAAAGGCGGCTGAAGGAAATAAATTCTTCCGTCAGCTTAAGCTGCATTGTTGGGGATGCAGATCCTTCACTTCTGGCTGAGCTTGCGCCTGGAACTGATCTGATGATTGATGCCACTGACAATTTTGAAACAAGGATGGTCATCAATGATCTGTCCCAGAAACTTGGAATACCATGGATTTACGGAGCCTGTGTCGGCAGCTTTGGAATGAGCTTTACCGTGATCCCGGGCAAGACCCCATGCCTGAATTGCCTTCTGAAAGCTGTTCCGCTGCAGGGGCTTACCTGTGATACAGGCGGCATCATCGGACCGGCCGTCCAGATGACCGTAGCCCATCAAGGGGCAGAAGCGCTGAAAATCCTGGCAGAAGACTGGGACGCTGTCAGGACTTCGTTTGTCAGCTTCGATCTTTGGCACAGCCAGTATACAAATATGGGGACCGCTAAAGCCAAGGATCCGGGCTGCCCTTCATGCGGCGCTGAAAGGACCTATCCTTACCTGGAGCAGGATAACCAGACCAGGACAGCCGTACTCTGCGGCCGGGATACGGTCCAGATCCGCCCGCCTGGTAAGCGGGACCTTGACCTTGAAGGGCTGGCAGGCCAGCTTGGCCGGCTCGGCTATGAAGTAAAGGGCAATCCCTATCTTCTGTCTGCCGAGCTGGGTGCCGAAAGGGCCGTCTTTTTCAGTGACGGCCGGGCCCTCATCCATGGCACGAAGGATGAGTCCCATGCAAAAGCCATCTACCAGCGTCTGCTGGGTTAAATACAGGAACCCCTCTGCCTGGCTGCAGAGGGGTTCTGTTTTTTTCAGTAAGAAAGCCGTCCCGGGGGGTGACCCGGAACGGCTGGAGAACCTTCTTACTTATTCGTTTGAACCTACAATGACAAGCTTGCCTTCATCAAGCACCTTTTCGTATTGCTCAGCTTCCACCTTTGAAAGGCCGAGAGCTTCGAACTTGTTGCGGAGCTCGTCGCCGCGCTTATTGAACATATTGCCGACAGAATCAAATAAGCCCTGTTCCTTCAAGCCGACGCTCCCAGTGTTGGTAGCATCAGTTAAATCTTCGGAACGGTTTTCGTCATGCGCAAAAATAAAGATATTGTCCTTTTCATAGCCTTCTGCTGTTAAAGTCTTAATAGTATCCGTTGCTTGTACGCCGTTTTCACAAACCTCAATTTTATACATGAATAATTCCTCCTCTAATTTTTTTGGACAATGTGCCTGTCCGCTTATTCTTTTATTTATCCTTTTTTTCCATACTTAAACTTCAATCTTTGTGTACAATGTTTCAGCAAAATTTTACAAAAAAGGCAGTTCTCATTTTATAATGGAAACGAACGGGTATAGAAAAGGAGCGGAGATATTGAAAAAAGAACAGGAAGTATTAGAACAGATGGAGGCGCTTATGAAGGAACTGAAAACTTCCCGCAAGCAGGCTGCAAGTGCCGCCGCTCTTGAAGGCAGCGGGGGTGCGTTCACGTTTTCACGGTTTTTGCGCTACGGGTTCAGGAAGTGGAGCTGGAAAATCGGGCTGCTTTTATTGTCGCTTATTATGATCGGAATTTTGCTTACAGCAGGAATCTTTTATTTTTATACAGGGTCATCAGCTCAAGAAGAGAAAGGGAGTTTTATAGAACAGGTGCGCGGCCTGTCAACGCTGGCATCATCACAGGCGCTCGTGAAGGCCGTGATTGAAAAAGAAGACAATGAACTGTTTGGAAGGCAGATAGAAACGGATCTGCCGGGGACAAAGCGCAAGCTTCTGCTTATTGTCCCGGGAACGGTAACGGCAGGGGTCGATCTTGAGCAGGTTGGAGAAAAGGATATCAAGGTGTCGGAAGAGGATAAGAGGATTGAAGTTTCCCTTCCGAAGGCAAGCATCCTCCAGGAGCCGTCGCTCGATCTTGAGCATGTCCAGACCTTTTCGGCTTCCGGGATTTTTCGGGGTGATGTGAACTGGGATGAGGCATACAGCCTTGCAGCAGAGGCAAAGGAACTGGTAGAAGCGGAAGCGATTGACCAGGGGATTCTTGAACTTGCTGAGAAGAACGCAGAAAAAACGATCAGCGAATTTTTTGGCAGGCTGGGCTATGAGGCCTCTGTCAGCTATAAGGGGGATTCTGATGCAGCTATTAAATAACCGCTGGGGCGAGCTTCTGGAAGAGGAGTTCGAAAAAGCGTATTTTCATGAACTGGAAAGATTCCTGGAAGAAGAATATGCGAGCGAGACGGTCTATCCGGCCAGGGAAGATATCTTCAACAGCCTGAAGTATACCGATTATGAGGATGTAAAAGTGGTCATCCTGGGGCAGGATCCGTACCATGGACCGGGACAGGCCCATGGTTTGAGCTTCTCGGTCAAGCCGCAGACCAGGATTCCCCCCTCCTTAAGGAATATTTTCAAGGAGCTTCATGAAGACCTTGGCTGCAAAATCCCTGATAACGGGTATCTGGTCAGCTGGGCGGAGCAGGGTGTCCTGCTGCTGAATACCGTTTTGACCGTGCGGGAGGGGGAAGCCCATTCCCATAAAAATAAGGGGTGGGAGACTTTTACCAATAGCGTTATTGCCCTGCTGAATGAAAGGGAAAAGCCGGTCGTATTCCTGCTTTGGGGAAAGCCCGCCCAGGAAAAGGCCAGGCTGATTGATAATCCGCACCATATTATCCTAAAATCAGTCCACCCCAGCCCACTATCAGCAAGAAGAGGATTCTTTGGCAGCCATCACTTTTCAAAAACCAATCAGATTTTGAAGGATAATGGGGAAGAGGAGATAGACTGGCAGATACCAGATCTCTAATTCCGGCATGTTTCACGTGGAACGGAAATTGCATATGAAGAATGCCGTCGAAAGCTGACGGCATTTTTTAATAGACAAGTATAAAATAAGGCGGGCAAGACGCTTCCGCCTTTCTCTATTCAAAGAACTGTCAGAGTTTTAGGATGTATAATGGGTACAAGTCATGTAAAATAGAAACCGATAGCCAAATGAGTTAGAAATAAGGCTCAGCAAAGGATGACAGGATTGGACAGCAATCAGCCAAATTGCTTTAAATGCAAGCATTTCTACGTGACATGGGACCAGCAGTTTCCGAAAGGATGCAGGGCGTTTCAATTTAAGGGAAGGCAGCTTCCGTCCAAAGCGGTTGAAAGGGCTTCAGGCCATCCTTGCCTTAAATTTGAGGGAAAGTCCAAGTAATTTCGGCTGCCTGAATAGCATGGGTGCCTGCTGCCGAAAATGGAGCTGTAGAGATTTAGGAAAAAGAGGTGAACAGTATGCAGATACCTGTTGGAAATCTGCTTGCCAAGATTGAAAAGGAGCTGCAGGGGGCCAAATCAAGCTCTTCTGAGGAAATGATCCGGGAGCGGGTATATTCTATAAAGGCTTTATGCGAGCTGCTTCTGGAAGGTGAGAAGACAAGTTCAGAGCCGGTGCGGCCGGCTGCATCTTATATTCCTCAGCCTGTACAGGAAAGTGTGCCGCTGACTTCAATCCAGCAGCCCAGGAAGATGAATATGGAAAATGAAGCAAATGGAGATTCAATTTTCGACTTTTAAGAAGTCGATGAAGAGGTGAAATCATGAAAATTTTTATCATAATCGGTGCAATCAATGCGTTCCTTGCTGTTGCTCTTGGGGCTTTTGGCGCCCACGGCCTGGAAGGAAAAGTTGAACCTAAGTATCTTGAAACCTGGAAAACAGGTGTAACCTATCAAATGTTCCATGCCACCGGACTTCTGATCATCGGTGTTCTGCTGGGACGACTGCCGGCAACGGCCTTACTGTCATGGTCCGGCTGGCTGATGCTGATTGGAATCATCCTCTTCTCCGGAAGCCTGTACGTCCTGACGCTGACAAAGATCAGTGTCCTCGGCGCCATCACGCCGCTCGGCGGAGTCGCCTTCCTTGCTGCATGGGTTCTCCTGATCATTGCTGCAGTTAAATATCTGTAAAAAAATGAGCCTGGCTGCATAAGCCAGGCTTTTCATTATCTTGGCGGAAAGGCTGCCAGCCCTGGAGCCGCTCCATATGGATAGTCATACTCAATCTCTTCATCAAATGTAATATAATCCAGATAAATCATCGGGATCAAATAGCGTGTGCCTGACTGCGGATCGCTCAAGATCAGGTGATCCCTTCCTGCCGCTTCAATGATTCCCTTGAAAATCTTCGCATTCCATTCCCTGTTGTTCTCAAAGGTGGCGTAAACGGTTGCCAGCTTCCCTTTGTTCAGACGGAGGATGTTTTCAATGTAGGATTGCTCAATAGGCAGCATCCCGGGAACCTGTGAAACGGGTGAACCTGAAGGCGGAGATGTGGTGAGCATGGAACCGGACGGCATCTGCGGATAGGCCTGCTGGGCGCCGTATCCCTGTGCCTGTGTGCCGGCCCCATAGTAAGGCTGCTGCTGTTGCGGCTGCTGCTGCTGATAAGGCGGATAGGTGCGGTAATCAACATATTGCTGCTGCGGTACAGATTGCTGTTTCAAAATAAATCCCTCCTAAATGTCATTAATAAACAGTGGGACAGTCTGCCCGGGCCGGCTGGAAGAAGCAATGTGCTTTGTATCTTCCGGCATTCGGCTGATTATACCATTGGGCAGGGCAGTCCCCGGTGGGGCGGAAAAACCAGAGCGAATTGCTGGCAGGATGATGGCGCTGCCCCTTGATGACTTTCCTGGCCAGGTCGAGCTCATTCTGACGGGGCCGCTGATAAAAGTAGCCCTTGATGGTGGCTTCAAATCCGCCTGGCCGCTGATAAACCATTTTCCGGATGGAAGGAATCTCTTTGAAATCCAGGCAATCGGCCCTGACCCGGTTCACCCCGACATTGCCGACCATCAGCATGCCCAGATTTCCTTCCCCTTCAGCCTCCGCACGCATCAGCCTTGCGAGAAGCTTCACATCCTCTTCGGTATAAGGAATAACGGCCATAACTTCACCTCTCTCAGCAGCTATTCAAAGGCTGTAAGTGAAAGTATCCGTATAAAACCAAACTCACTATTTCATAAATATGTGGGAAATGCTGTATTATGCCTGATGGGGGAAAGAAAAGCGGAGGGCGCTTGTTCAGAATAAAGGAACGCAGGCTAAAGACGCCACGTCCTGTGGCAACGCCTGCATGACCCGCATCCTGCGGGCCCAGCATAAGGCGCGGCAGAATAAAAGGCGTTCTTTGCCTTTAATTCTGGTGTGTCTTATGACTCGAGGGGCTAGCGCCCGGAGCTGGACAAAAAGAAAAGCGGATGGCGCTTGTTCTATAAGCAGGAATCTATCTGCGTAACTGATAGGTGGAAAAAAATTCTTAGCCCAATTGCATGCCATATGTTGAATTATTTTCAATAAAAAAAGCCCCGGCAAAAGCCGAGGCCTGATTCATATATTAAACATTCAGGAAGCTGCCTACCTGGTCTTCCAGGAGCAGGTTTCCGACAAAGAAGGAGCCGAATTCGCCGTAGCGGGCGCTCACTTCATCAAAGCGCATTTCGTAGACAAGCTTCTTGAATTGAAGCACATCGTCTGCGAAGAGGGTTACTCCCCACTCGTAATCGTCAAAGCCGACAGAGCCGGTGATGACCTGCTTTACTTTGCCTGCATACTGGCGGCCGATCATGCCGTGGCTGCGCATCATATTGCGGCGGTCTTCCATAGGGAGCATATACCAGTTATCTTCACCCTGGCGGCGCTTGTCCATCGGGTAGAAGCAAACATATTTTGCTTTAGGAAGCTCCGGGTAAAGGCGTGCCAGGACATGAGGATTCTGATAAGGATCCTCTCCGGCCGGCAGATAGTTGCTGAGCTCCACAACGGAAACATAAGAATGTGCCGGAATGGTATATTCCGCAAGCTTTGATTTATTGAACTCATTCTCGATCTCATTCAGCTCTTCCATTGTAGGGCGCAGGATCATCATCATGAAATCTGCTTTTTGTCCAACAATCGTATATAAAGCATGGCTGCCATTCTTTTCGCTCTGCACGGAATTCCATTTATCCACAAGGCCCATAAACTCCTGGATTGCTGCATCGCGCTCTTCTTTCGGAGTCATTTTCCATGTCGTCCAGTCCATTGTGCGGAAATCATGGAGGCAATACCAGCCATCAAGCGTTTGTGCTGCTTCAGTCATTCTGATCACTCCTATATATGTACTCGAATTCTCATCAATACTATATCATAGTTTCACCATAACACGTCTGCCTGAAACTTGAAAATTATATGTCGCTTACCAGCTTTCAAAAATTATTCTCAATCAGGTTTCCAGCCGGGAAAACAAGGGGATTCTAAAGAATAGCAGATTAGGCAACCAGAACGGGCGCGAAATCGGATATTTTCCGGCAAAAAGGACCATATTAACATCGTCCGGAGAGAATCGATTCCCAGATATAAATATAAGAATGTTAAGAAAACAAAAACTTTTCAGGTGTAACCGCTGCCACTTCTCCTTGTTCTTGAATTTTCACAGTGGAGGAGTATCCTAAGGGAGTGAGAATAGCGGACGCAGGCCCACTTCTATGGATAAAGGCAGTCTCAGCGCCGCTTAAGCCGAGTGATTTGTTACATATAAAAGGAGGATTTTCATATGAGTGATCTTTTTGAAGGATTAAGGAATAAGGTTTCCGGCAATAATCTGCGAATCGTATTTCCTGAAGGAACAGATGAAAGGATTCTGACTGCAGCAGGCCGTCTGGCAGCTGACAAAATTCTTACCCCTATTCTGATCGGGGATATTGCACAAATCGAGGATAAAGCAAAATCATTGGATGTATCCCTTGATTCTGTCGAAATCTATGACCCGAAAAACTTTGCCATGATGGACGAACTTGTTGCTGCATTTGTTGAGCGCCGCAAAGGAAAAGCGACAGAAGAAGATGCCCGCCGCATTCTTCTTGATGAAAACTATTTCGGCACCATGCTTGTTTATGCCAATAAAGCAGACGGCCTTGTCAGCGGAGCAGCTCACTCTACTGCAGATACAGTCCGACCGGCTCTTCAGATCATTAAGACAAAAGAAGGCGTCAAAAAGACTTCCGGTGTCTTCATCATGGTCCGCGAAGATGAAAAGTATGTATTTGCCGATTGTGCAATCAATATCGCACCAGACAGCGCAGATCTTGCGGAAATCGCCATCGAAAGCGCCAAGACAGCAAGAATGTTCGACATCGACCCGCGCGTTGCCATGCTGAGCTTCTCTACCAAAGGCTCTGCAAAATCCCCTGAAACGGAAAAAGTATCCCAGGCAGTTGAAGAAGCCAAGCTTCGTGAGCCATTGCTCATCGTGGACGGCGAATTCCAGTTCGACGCAGCCTTCGTTCCATCTGTTGCTGAAAAGAAAGCTCCGGATTCACCGCTGCAGGGAGATGCTAATGTATTTGTATTCCCAAGCCTGGAAGCCGGAAATATCGGCTACAAAATCGCCCAGCGCCTTGGTAACTTTGAAGCGGTCGGACCGATCCTTCAAGGCCTGAACCGTCCGGTAAATGACCTGTCCCGCGGATGTGACCAGGAAGACGTGTATAAGCTTGCTTTGATCACAGCAGCTCAGGCATTGAATCAGTAATAGAAGAGAGCCGGCACTCTGGTGTGCCGGTTCTTTTTTGCGGTGCAGCGTGTTGTGGCGCGGCGCGGTGGGGCTGTCAGCTGCCAGTGGGTAGAAAAAACGCTCAATTCGGTAGATTACAGTGTGAAGTCGGTAGAATATAGCGTCAAGTTGGTAGATTCCCGGGGGGACCCGGTAGAATATGCCCCGAATTGGACAGAAAGCTGCTCCCGCGCTGTTTGCACCCCCAAAGATAGGCTTTTTTCAGGCAGAGAGATCAGTTTTAAAGCAGAAAAAGCAGTCAAAAAGCTGAACTCAATAACCAACTGCGCAGGGCCGATCAGCGGCTCCGCCCCTTTTCTTCTTCCCGCCGCCCGTATGCTATAATAATCCCATATTGTTTATTTAAAGGAGTACTGAAGATGAACGAAGCAAGTGAGCTGCTGCAGCAGCCGGAGTGGCGGATAATAGACCAGTCGAGTGCGGGACTGCATTTGAATGCGATGCATTCGTTCGGGATGGATGATACGCTCTGTGCTTCTGTCGGATCGGGAAAAACCCCTGCAACGGCAAGAGCATGGGTTCATGACCGGACGATCGTGCTCGGCATCCAGGATTCACGGCTTCCATACCTGGAAGACGGGGTGGACTGGCTGCAAGAGCAGGGTTACCGGGCGATTGTCCGCAACTCGGGCGGCCTGGCAGTTGTGCTGGATGAGGGTGTACTGAATCTGTCGCTCATTTTTCCGGAATCAGAAAAAGGGATTGATATCAACCGCGGCTATGATGCTATGTGGCTTTTAATAAAAGAAATGTTCAGCGATTTCCCATATGAAATAGAAGCAAGGGAAATTGTCGGCTCTTATTGCCCCGGCAGCTATGATCTAAGCATCGGCGGCAGGAAGTTCGCCGGCATTTCCCAGCGCAGGCTGCGCAAGGGTGTGGCAGTCCAGATCTATTTATGCGTAAACGGCAGCGGAAGCGGGCGGGCTGACTTGGTAAGGGAGTTTTACACCAGGGCGAAAAAGGATGCGGTAACGAAGTTCCTGTACCCTGACATTACACCGCCGGTCATGGCATCGCTCAGCGAGCTGCTCCAGTCCGAGCTGACGGTCGCAGATGTGATGATGAGGTTCCTGAACGTGCTGAAAAGCAGATCAGGCAGGCTGTATGCCGGAGGGCTGAATGAAGAAGAAGCCGGCCTTTATGAAAGCTATTATGAGCGGGTCGCCGAGCGGAATGAAAAAGTATTCGGCACCCTTCAGGATCCCGCCTGACCATCCAGGAATAGAAAAACCGCCCTTTAATCCGGGCGGTTTTCTGTTTAAGGGGGCAGGCTGCTGCCATTTCTTCTCTCCGAGTCTATAAAACAGCGGGGTCCTTTATTCTGCTACCTTTTCCAGGTTCCCGTTGCGGTCCATCTTGAATTTGGTGGCCGGGCGTTCTTCCTCGTCAAATAGTACCAGCTTTCTTGCCCTGTTCATAATTTTCATGAGCGTCTCGTAATCTTCCTGGATCGTGACGGTATTCTGTTCCAGCATGCCGATTTTTCCGGATAATTCCTCATTCTGGCTCCTCAGCATGGCGATTTCGCGTCTCAATCTTTCATTCTCGCTTTTTAACAGATCAGCACTGAGGGTGGAGCCGTTCAGGCTTTGCAAATAGCTGATAACCGAATCCAGATTCAGCTGGGCCCGCGGCTGCGGCGCCGATTGATAAGCAGGATAAGAGAATACTGGTTCTGGAGCTTCGATTGTTTCTTCTTCAGCATCTCCATCGGCATCTATATCTATTTCTGTATAAGTCTCCGTATAGACTTCTGTTTCTTCCGGCATTGGCAGTGTATCAGCAGTGAGCAATTCAACTTCTTCAACAGCTGGGACCGGAGGATTGTACAGCAGCTTTTTCTTGCCGCCCTGTTCTTTCCCGAGCAGCCTGTTGCGCTGTTTGCGCTGTTTCTTGGCGAGCTGCAGCGCCTTTTCGTAGCGGTGCCTAACAACAGCGTTCCAGCGGAATCCGCAGGCGGCAGAAGTGCGGTTCAGCTTATCTCCGACTTCCTCGAAAGCGTTCAGCTGGGTGCTTCCTTCCCTGACATGCCTTAATACCGTCTCAGCAAGCAATAAATCATTTTCTTCTGACCATGCATCCTGTCTTACTTTCATTTTTTCTTCAACTCCCTGGGCAAAATTGGTTTATATAACCTTCTAGCACTAGCATGGCCACATCTTTCTTTCTTTATACAGAGGGAATAAAAGGATAGTAGTTTTTTTTTCTGATATATTCAGGGACTGGGGAGAAGGGAGAATGTGCTGGAAAAAATGCCTGCAGCCTGCCAGCGGTGCTAAAGATTGCAGCTTGCAATACAAGTTCAGAAAATGTAAAATACCCTTTAGTGCCTCCGGGCAGATTAATTGAGATAGCAACTAAAATTTTCTATAGATAATTTAAAAATGATAGACCGAGAAAGGGATGTACGAAATGGCAAACGAATTCCGTGTTTGCGACGACTGCCAGGCAGTTAATCTGAAAACACTGATCCCCATGCTGAAGGATATCGACCCTGAGGCAAAAGTGGACGTAGGCTGCCAATCCTATTGCGGGCCGGGCAGGAAGAAGACTTTTGCATTTGTCAACAACCGTCCTCTGGCAGCATTGTCAGAAGAAGAGCTAAGAGAGAAAATCGAAAAAAAGCTGAAAAAATAAATCGCCTTTGACACCTGTCTTAAGGTGATTTTTTATTCGCCAAATGCTGTGCGGCTCCGGCAGATGGGGCAATTTCTTTTCTTCCCGGCACGTTTAGCCTGCTGCCTGTTTGTGGAAAAAGAACATCATCTGAACACAGGGAAAATTTTATTTTTCCGAAAGCCTTGCTGTGTCTGGATTTTGTCGAAGAAAAGGGAATTACAGCAGATTTTGTAATGATTTAGCGGTGAAAACTGGCTATAATAGATACAAAGGAAAAAAACGGGAATAGGCCGGGCTGGTGCACAGGAAGAGGGGAAAAGATGCCATATTCAACGGAAAAATTAAGCGAAGAAAAAGTATTCAAGGACCCTGTCCATCGCTATATCCATGTTCGTGACAGAATGATCTGGGATTTGATCGGGACGAGGGAATTTCAGCGCCTGCGGCGGATCAAGCAGCTGGGGACGACTTATCTGACCTTCCACGGGGCAGAGCACAGCCGCTTCAATCATTCACTTGGAGTCTACGAGATTGTCAGGCGCATCATCGATGATGTATTTGCCGGCCGGGAAGAGTGGGATGACAATGAACGCCTTGTATCCCTCTGTGCGGCGCTCCTGCACGATTTGGGGCATGGCCCTTTTTCCCATTCATTCGAAAAGGTATTCGACCTGGATCATGAGCATTACACACAGGCAATCATCCTTGGCAATACCGAAGTAAATCTTGTCCTTTCAAGAGCCGGGAAGGATTTTCCGAAGGATGTAGCCGACGTGATTGCGAAGACTTACCGGAATAAGCAGGTCGTCAGCCTGATTTCCAGCCAGATCGATGCCGACAGGATGGACTATCTGCAGCGCGATGCGTATTTCACCGGTGTCAGCTATGGCCATTTTGATATGGAAAGAATTCTCCGGGTCATGCGCCCGAGGGAGGACCAGGTTGTCATCAAGCAGAGCGGGATGCATGCGGTCGAGGATTATATCATGAGCCGCTACCAGATGTACTGGCAGGTCTATTTCCACCCGGTAACAAGAAGTGCGGAAGTCATATTGACGAAAATCCTGCACAGGGCCAAACAGCTCCATGAAAATTATTATGCATTCAAGTACCTTCCCCTCCATTTCTATACACTGTTTGAAGGCGAAGTGACGCTGGAAGACTATCTGAAGCTTGATGAAGCCGTGATACTCTATTATTTCCAGATGTGGCAGGAAGAAGAAGATCCAATTCTGAGGGATTTGTGCAAAAGGTATATGGACCGCAATCTCTTTAAATATGTGGAATTTGACCCGGCGAAGGAATACAAGAAGCTGGCCGAGCTGTCTGTGCTGTTCAGCAAGGCAGGGCTTGATCCTGAGTATTATCTGGTTGTCGATTCCTCTTCAGATCTTCCGTATGACTTCTACAGGCCGGGAGAGGAAGAGGAGCGTCTTCCGATCCACCTGCAGATGAAAAACGGGGACCTGCGGGAACTGTCGCGCGAATCGGAAATTGTTGATGCGATATCCGGAAAAAGGCGGACGGACCACAAATTATATTATCCTGCTGATTTGATTATGGACGAGGGCAGCAAGAAGACTATTAAGAAAAAAATCCGTGAAATGCTGGAGATCTAATCGACATACATAGAAGCGGTAATTACTTTGGAGTAGGAGATGAGGGGTTTTGTTAAAAGATCATGCCAATTTGGTGCACGCTTTGGCGGCTTCCGGGGAAGTCATCGGCCGGAAAAAGCTTCAGAAGATGATTTTTATTGCAAAGAAGATTTCTTTTCCTTTTCAGGAGCGGTTCCAGTTCCACTTTTACGGTCCTTATTCAGAGGAGCTGACACTGAGGGTGGAGGAGCTTTGCAATATGGGCTTCCTGAATGAAGTGAAAGAGAAGAAGGGCGGCTATTTTCAATACCGGTACACACTGACGGACAACGGCCGGGAATTTCTATCCGTCAACCAGGTTGATATGCCTTGCCTGCCGGACTGCCTGGAGGATATGAACAGCCAGAATGCAAGATTCCTGGAGCTTGTCTCAACGGTTTTATATTTTGATAATCTTCCCCGCGAAGAGGTGCAGGAGAAGGTGTTCACTTTAAAGAGCAAGCAGAAGTACACAGAAGAAGAGGTAGAAGAGGCCTATCAATATATTGAAAAGCTGAAAGAAAAAGCTAAGCACTAGGGGTGTGCTTAGCTTTTTCTTTGTTTGGCGGGCGTCATTAAGATGTTTTAATCTTCGTCGCTTAAGCGTTTGCCTGCTACGGCATAATGGTTCTTGCTCATTTCTTCGATAAATACGACGACTTTGTCTTTAGAAGCACCGGTCGTTTCGCTGACCGCATCGGTCACTTTTTCAACAAGAGCTTTTTTCTGGTCTTCTGTACGTCCTTCAAGCATTTTGACTGTTACATATGGCATAATAACTTCCTCCTTTTTATACTTTTTACTATAGCAGAAGGCTTAAGGGAAGTGCCAGTTCGGGGCGCGGGCTGATGCCGGGCTTTTCCCGGAAGCGGAGTTTTCCCTTCGCCCGGCATTTCATGTATACTGAAAAATAGATAAGTATGCAGGCATGTGCCTGCTGCCTAAGGACTTTATTCATTCACATAAAGGGGTATTGCCGTTGGAACAATTCTTAGCCTTTTCTTTAAGGGAGATTCCCTATGTAGCATTGACTTTGATGATCGCTTTTACGGTCCATGAATTTGCCCATGCGTTTGTTGCTTATAAATTCGGCGACCCGACTGCACAGAAGCAGGGGCGGCTGACGCTCAATCCGATCCACCATCTGGACCCCCTTGGGACCATCCTGATTTTTATAGCGGGATTCGGCTGGGCACGGCCTGTGCCGGTGAACCGTTTCCATTTTAAAAATCCAAGGCTTGCGGGGATATCGGTTTCGCTTGCCGGACCGCTCAGCAATCTGTTGATGGCGGGCCTGGGCCTGGGCATCTGGTACGGACTGGCCGCGGCCGGAGCAGCAGCGGGCCTGCCTGATTTTGTGCCCGAGTTCCTGGATTTGTTCATTTACTTGAATCTCATGCTGTTTGTGTTTAACCTGCTGCCTTTTCCGCCTCTTGACGGATACCGGATCATTGAGGATCTCGCCCCGGCGGGGATCAGGCCTAAGCTCACCCAGTTTGAGGCATATGGTTCGATTATATTCCTGATTCTTGTCATCACACCGCTTGATCAGTATACGATCCAGCCGATCTTCGGCACTGTGCTGCCGGTCCTGATCAACGGGATGCATGACTTCTTCTCGGGACTGTTCCTGCGCGGCTGACGATTCGGAAATCAGGCCAAAATTAAAGATCAAATTATGATAACTGACCTTTTTAAAAGGAGGATACATCAAATGGAAGAAAAGAAGAAAAAAAATATTGGCTTCAACATCATTAAGAGCGACCCGACAGACGGGCATGGCGGCTTTGGGGGAGGCTCCCTCAGCCTTGATAATGTGTCACCGGTCTTTGTGGATGTGGAAGCGGGAGATGCCCATGTTGATATCGGCGCCATGCATGCAAGAAGCACTGTAGAAAAAGGAATCAAGTTCCTGACCAACCAGGAGGACGTTCCGAACGGAAAGCCTTACTGGCTCGTATGGGTGACGATCGACCGCAAGCAGGAAGGCCCTTATTATGCCGGTGTCACTGCCTGCTTTATGACGGTGGACCGGGAAATCCGCCGCGGCTATAAACTGCTGCCTGAGCATGTCAACAGGCTTGATAAAAGCATCAAACGCCATATCATCGTCGACCATATGGATGACAAGTCTAAAGGAATCCTTGCAGACTTCCTGAAGAATCACGATATGGGCATGTGGGAAAGGGCAGAAGACCAGCTGAAAAAAGATTTGGCTTCCAGTTAAAAATTTTGACGAAATTGTGACAGATTTTCGAACTTAAATTCCAACCTACTTGCCGAGCGGCGATAAAAAAAGTAAACTTATTTACAGTGTTGATGCACTGTATAGAACTAGGACACGAAAAACCCCGGGCGGAAACCCGGGGTTTTTCCTTTTAATGACTTTGCTAAGATCCCCACTGAAACAGCTTTTTATACCAGGTTTTCTTCTCCTTGGGTTTTTTCACAGGCTGTTCCGGCTCTTCTTCCATATGCTCCAGATGATCGGTGCAATATTCGGTCGGCTCGGTCCCGGCGGTGAAATAGGTCAGGCGCTGAACCGGGCAATGGTCGGTGGCGATTTTTCCGTTCTCCGGATTGATATACACGCCGACCGTTCCTTTTGGACCTTTGAACCGTTTGACGGGCAAATCTTTATGGGCATCCTCCATAAACTGTATCCAAATATTCTTTGCATAAGCTTTATCGGCCGTCAATGTGATGGGCTTGCCCTGGTCATATCCGGTCCAGACGGCGGAAACGAGCTGGGGCGTGAACCCGGCCATCCAGCTGTCTGTGTCGGTGGACCCTGATTTGCCGGCATATGGCCTTGTCATCTTGCTGATAATGGTGCTGCCCGTAACGCTGGAATAGCCGTCAAGCTTATGGTCAAACATGCCGGTCATCATTTGCGTCATAACATATGCATCCTCCGGCTTCAGCACCGGCAGAGGCTCTTTCTTTTCTTCATAAATCACTTCGCCTTTATGATTTTCAACCTTTGTCACCAGGACAGGGGAAACCTTTTTTCCTCCATTGGCAAAAAGGCTGTACGCATTGGCCAGTTCAATGACCCTAATACCCGATGTCCCAAGCGCCAGGGAAGGAACCTCAGCCATTTTGGAAGTGATGCCGAATTTTTTCGCTGTTTCTGCAAGCGTATTTTCGCCTAAAAAGAGATGGGTCTTTACAGCATACACATTGTCCGACAAAGCGAGTGCCTGTGCCATGGTGATATCACCATCCGCATATTGATTGTTGAAATTATGCGGTGTGTATTCCTGCCTGCCGTCATCAAAACGGAAGGTGGTCTGCTCGCTCCTCATCATGGTTGCAGGGGTGAATCCCTGTTCGAGGGCAGCATAGTAAAGAAGCGGCTTAATCGTCGAGCCAGGCTGGCGGACTGCCTGAACCGCCCGGTTGAACGGGCTCTCGCTATAATCTCTTCCGCCGACCATTGCCTTTACATGTCCGTTCTTCGGGTTGACTGACACAAGCCCGACCTGGATTTCCGAATCTTTGCTAATATTGCCGGTTACCGCTTTCTCAGCAGCAGCCTGGATTTTTGTATCAAGTGTTGTGTATACCTTCAGGCCGCCAAGTTCTATTGTGCGGTCATCAAGCTGAAGCTGATTCTTCAGCGCATTTTTGACCGCATCCTGAAAATACGGCGCCTTTTCGATTGCTTTATGCGGAAATTCGCCGACAAGCTTGAGCGCTGACCCAAAAGCTTTATCAGCTTCCTCCGCGGTGATTTTCCCCTGCATGGCCATTGTATCCAGAATGATGCGCTGGCGGTCCCTGGCCCTTTCGAAAGAAGCGAGAGGGGAATAGACGCCAGGGCCCTTCGGTATCCCGGCAAGCATGGAAGCCTCGGCAAGGTTAAGCTCCTCAGCATCTTTCCCAAAATAGTACTGGCTTGCTGCCTGTACGCCATAAGCGCCATAGCCATAATAAATCGTATTGATATAGCCTTCCAGAATCTCATCTTTTGAATAGTTCATCTCAAGCCTGATTGTGTAGAAGGCCTCCATCATTTTCCGTTTCCATGTCTTCTCGTGTGCGAGGAACAAGTTCCGGGCATACTGCTGGCTGATGGTGCTGGCTCCCTGGACCTTTGCCATCGCTTTTAGATCCGCAAGCGCAGCCCCGGCAATCCGTTTATAATCAAAGCCGTGGTGGGAATGAAAATTCTGGTCCTCGACTGAAACCGTTGCATCAATCAGATGAGGGGAAATATGGTCAAGCGCCACCCAATACCGCTTCTGGCCATTGCTGCTTTCCCCGATCACTTCACCGTCCTCAGAGTAATACAAGGTCGACTGCGGTACGGCCAGCGGAGGAGGGCCAAGGATCTTGGCATATATCAGGACGGCGCCGATGGCAAGCCCGGCAGCAATCATTCCTATTAAACTGATGACAGCGGCTGCCCGCACATATTTCTTCGCTCTCTTGTACCGCTGACCGGCCATGACTTCCATCATAATTCACCCCTTTTTATAAACGGTGCGCGCAATGGTTTCCGGCACCCAAATTTGGTCTTTATTCCTAGTATTGAAATAAGAGAAGGAATTTATTCGCGAGTTTCATTTTTTTCTTGCAATTTTGCTAGATTCATCTATACTTTTTCTCATGTTTGTAATTAAACAGTTAGGGAAGCATAAAGATAACCGCACAACTTTTAAAAAGTTTTGAGAGCGTTTTATGCGCACTATACAAATTTTTAAAATGGAAGGATGTTCAGAATGGGACTTTGGTTTACGGAGAAACAGACAGAGAACTTTGGCATCACAATGAAAGTGAAGCAGACTTTACATACAGAGCAAACTGATTTTCAAAAGCTTGATATGGTAGAGACAGAAGAATGGGGCAATATGCTCCTCTTGGATGATATGGTCATGACATCCATCAAGGATGAGTTCGTATACCATGAAATGGTGGCCCATGTGCCGTTATTCACGCATCCGAACCCTGAGAACGTTCTTGTAGTGGGCGGCGGCGACGGCGGCGTTATCCGCGAAGTGCTGAAGCACCCAAGCGTTAAGAAAGCAACACTGGTTGAAATCGATGGGAAGGTAATCGAGTACAGCAAGAAGTATCTTCCTGAAATCGCAGGCATGCTTGACGATGAAAGAGTCGAAGTGAAGGTTGACGACGGCTTCATGCATATCGCCAACAGCGAGAATGAATATGACGTCATCATGGTTGATTCCACTGAGCCGGTCGGGCCAGCTGTAAACCTGTTCACGAAAGGCTTCTATGCCGGCATTTCCAAGGCTTTGAAGGAAGACGGCATCTTTGTTGCGCAGTCTGACAACCCTTGGTTCAAGGCAGACCTGATCCGCACCGTCCAGAAGGATGTAAAAGAAATCTTCCCGATCACAAGCTTATATGTGGCCAACATCCCGACATACCCAAGCGGACTGTGGGCATTCACAATCGGAAGCAAGAAGCACAATCCGCTTGAAGTAAGCGAAGAGCGCTTCCACGAAATCGACACAAAGTACTACACAAAAGAACTGCACAAAGCAGCGTTTGTGCTGCCTAAGTTTGTGCAGGATCTTGTAAAATAAAGATTGGTGCCAGGCACCAGCATGTAAAGCGAGGGAGTCATTTTGGTTAGATTTGATGAAGCTTATTCAGGAAATGTATTCATCGGGAGCCATCCGAATTTTATGGAAAGCCAGGCGGTCCTTTACGGAATGCCGATGGACTGGACAGTCAGCTACCGCCCGGGATCACGCTTCGGCCCGACCCGCATCAGGGAAGTTTCAATCGGACTTGAAGAATACAGCGCGTATCTTGACCGCGAGCTTGCGGAGGTAAAATATTACGATGCCGGCGATATTCCGCTTCCTTTCGGGAATCCGCAGAAAAGCCTTGATCTGATCGAGGAGTTTGTCGATAAGCTATTGGCTGCCGGCAAGTTCCCGCTTGGCATGGGCGGGGAGCACCTTGTCTCATTGCCGGTTTTCAAGGCGATGTATAAGAAATACCCGGATCTTGCCATCATCCATATGGACGCCCATACAGATCTGCGCGAGAACTATGAAGGGGAGCCTTTATCCCACTCAACGCCGATCCGCAAGGCCGCAGACCTGATCGGCCCTCAGAATATCTTCTCCTTCGGCATCCGATCAGGAATGAAGGAAGAATTCGAATGGGCAAAAAAAGTCGGAATGCATATCTCAAAATTCGATGTGCACCAGCCGCTCAAGGAAATCCTTCCTAAGCTGGCAGGCCGCCCGGTATACGTAACCATCGACATCGACGTCCTTGACCCGGCACACGCACCAGGCACAGGCACAGTCGACGCCGGCGGAATCACATCCAAGGAGCTCCTGGCCTCCATCCACGAAATCGCCCGCTCACAAGTAAAAGTCGTCGGAGCCGACCTCGTGGAAGTAGCGCCAATCTACGACCCATCCGAACAAACAGCCAACACAGCCAGCAAACTCATCCGCGAGATGATCTTGGGCTGGGTGAAATAGAAAAGCGGAGGTGGCTTGCCCAGAGCCGACAAGCATAAGACGCCCGGGAATAAAAGGCGTTCTTTGCCTTTAATTCCCGGGTGGCTTATGACTCGAGGCTCTAGCCACCGCAGCTGGACAAATAGAAAAGCGGAGGCTAATGCCTTTGAACAAAAGAGGTACAGGATTCTGTATCTCTTTTGTTTTATAATGGAACTACATTCATAAAATCCTATTAGGTGGGCGGGTTTGCATTAATAAATAGGCCTGTTGATCTCCGTTCCAGGCACTTCGCTTTCCGCGGGGCGACGCTGAGCCTCCTCACCGCTGCGCGTCTGCGGGGTCTCAGCATTGCCGCTGCAATCCCGCAGGAGTCTTCGTGCCTTCCACTGCAATCAACAGGGCTTACTTAACTTTTTGCAGCGTTATAACCAATCTGGAAAAAATTCAATCAACAGGCCCCCATAATTAAACCAATTCCTATTACTGCCCAACTTCATTTGCACTTCAACCCCAAAAAAATTATAATTAAAAAGTTATACTAAAGAGTTAAACGAAAAGGAAGTGTGCCCGTTGCTCAATAGCCCAGCGGAACAGACACCTGTTAAAATAAAAGTAAAAACGGATATTCGCAGCGGAGGCAGCAAAGAAACTTTTGAATTGACTGCGTTTGGCCGATACTATAAAAAAAACGGCTCCCGCTTTCTTCAATATGATGAAGAAAATGAAGCGGGGACAGTTAAAACGATTGTAAAAATGGCAGAGGGAGAAGCCCTGATCCTCCGTTCAGGAGCCGTGAAAATGAGGCTGCCCTTCCGGTTGAACAAAAAGATGAGGGGAAGCTACGAAATGCCCTTCGGAACCATGGAAATGCTGACTCTGACCAAAGGGCTCTCACAGTCCTTTGATGACAACAGCGGAACAGGGGCCTTTGACCTTCTATATGAAATGAAAATGCAGGGATCACAGGCAGGTACATATCATTTGGCGATTACGTTTGAGGAGGAAGAAAAATGAATATAGTCGAACAAGTGCAAAGCAATCTGAAAGAGGAAATCAAGCAGGCGGTCATTAAAGCAGGCCTTGCTGCAGAAGAGCAAATCCCGGATGTAATCCTGGAAACGCCTAAAGAGAAGGCGCATGGCGATTATTCTACCAATATGGCGATGCAGCTTGCACGTGTAGCCAAAAAGGCGCCGCGCATGATTGCCGAGCAGCTGATCGAGAATTTTGACAGCAGCAAAGCATCCATTGAAAAAATTGAAATCGCAGGGCCGGGCTTCATCAATTTTTACATGAACAACAGCTACCTGACGAACCTGATCCCGACCGTCCTTGACGCCGGAGATCAGTACGGAGAAACGAATACAGGCAAGGGCCAAAAGGTGCAGATTGAGTTTGTTTCTGCCAACCCGACAGGCGACCTTCACCTGGGACATGCCCGCGGTGCAGCAGTCGGCGATTCCCTGAGCAGCATCCTGGCCAAAGCAGGCTATGATGTATCCCGCGAATATTATATCAATGATGCCGGAAACCAGATCAATAATCTGGCATTGTCAGTTGAGGCCCGTTATTTCCAGGCGCTTGGCATGGAAAAAGAAATGCCTGCTGACGGCTATCATGGGGCAGACATTATCGGCATCGGCCAAAGGCTTGCCGATGAATTTGGCGACAAATATGTGAATGCCGATGAAAAGGAACGCTTCGATGCATTCCGCGAATACGGCCTTAAATACGAAATGGAAAAGCTGAAAAAGGATTTGGAAGATTTCCGCGTACCTTTTGATGTCTGGTACTCTGAAACTTCCCTTTACCAGAACGGCAAGATTGACGATGCTTTGAAAGCACTCAAAGAGAACGGACATGTATATGAAGAAGAAGGCGCAACCTGGTTCCGCTCAACCGAATTCGGCGATGATAAAGACCGCGTGCTTATCAAGAATGACGGATCTTACACGTATCTGACGCCTGATATCGCCTACCATAAAGACAAGCTTGAGCGCGGCTTCGAAAAGCTTATCAATGTCTGGGGCGCCGATCACCACGGCTATATCCCGCGTATGAAGGCTGCCATCCAGGCGCTTGGCTATGGCAAGGATGCCCTTGAAGTCGAAATCATCCAGCTCGTACACCTGTACAAGAACGGTGAAAAGATGAAGATGAGTAAACGGACAGGAAAAGCTGTTACCATGCGTGACCTTGTGGACGAGGTTGGACTCGATGCAGTCCGCTATTTCTTCGCAATGAGAAGTGCTGACACTCATATGGATTTTGACCTTGATCTGGCTGTGTCCCAATCCAATGATAATCCTGTTTATTATGCCCAGTACGCACATGCGCGCATCTCGAGCATCCTCCGCCAGGGTGAAGAGCAGGGGATGGCATTAAGTGCCGACGCTGATTTCTCCCTCATTTCTGCCGAGAAGGAAATCGACCTGCTGAAGAAGCTTGGTGAATTCCCACAGGCAGTTGCAGAGGCTGCAGAAAAGCGTATGCCGCACCGCATCACAAACTATATTTTCGAGCTCGCATCTGCCTTCCACAGCTTCTACAATGCCGAAAAAGTGCTTGATAGCGACAATCCGGAAAAAACAAAAGCCCGTCTCGGCCTGATCAAGGCTGTACAAACAGCATTAAGAAACGCACTTAAATTAATTGGTGTATCCGCACCTGAAAAAATGTAAGACTCATGCCCCGCTTCCTGAAAGCGGGGTTTTTTTCTGTTTTAGTGGCGGTAGAATGATGGAGCGTTTATTGCACATAATAAAGGATATTTATGGAACAACATGAGCTTATTTTTAGGAGGAATCTGATGAAAATTGTTCTGTTGTCACTTATAACAGGCTTCGCGGTCGGCTTTATTTTTGCCCTGTTCAAACTGCCGATACCCGCCCCGCCAGCACTGGCTGGAGTAGTGGGTATCATCGGCATCTATTTGGGATTTAAGGCGTTTGAACAAGTGGGTCCTTGGTTTGAAGGCTTTTTAAAATGAAGAATTGGGAGCAGGGGGAGAGTACGGAATCCTGTAAGCGAGGAGAGGCAGGGGGCGATGCCCCGCCGGAAAAGAGTGAGCATGTGGCCACTGTAGTACATAAAATTTGTGTAAACGAGGAGTCATGTACCCCAAAAGCAGTCTGAGATACATGACCGGGCGAAAAAATCGCAACTCATGTATCCCAAAAGCAGCCTGAGGTACATGACCCTGAGAAAAAAGCCCGACACATGTACCCCAAAAGCAGTCTGAGATACATGACCCGCCGAAAAAAGCCCGACTCATGTACCCCATAACCAGTCTGAGATACATGACCCGGCGAAAAAAGCCCGATACATGTATCCCAAAAGCAGTCTGAGATACATGACCCGGCGAAAAAAGCGCAACTCATGTATCCCAAAAGCAGCCTAAGGTACATGACTTGGCGATAAGAGCCCGACTCATGTACCCCAAAAGCAGTCTGAGATACAAGACCCGGCAAAAAAAGCGCAACTCATGTATCCCAAAAGCAGCCTGGGGTACATGACTTGGCTAAAAGAGCCCGACTCATGTACCCCATAACCAGTCTGAGGTACATGACCCGGCGAAAAAAGCGCAACTCATGTATCCCAAAAGCAGCCACAGGTACATGACCCGGCCGAAAAACCCCACCTCGTGTATCCTAAAAACCTATTTCCACTCAACCGCCCCGCCGCTGATCCGCTTCACGCCGCGGATCCGGCTGATATCCTCAACAAGCTTCAATAAAGCTTTGTCCTTCATCTTTGCTTCTATCATAAAATCCACATCCTCGCCGATCGCATGAAGGTGATCCAGCAGAGGCTTCAGGAATTCGGCGTCCACATAGTCAGCATGCGACCTGAAGGCTTTTTCCGATTTAGGCGAAGACACATGAATCTTCGGCTTCATGCCGAAATGATCCCAGGTCCGGAAAATGTCCGGGAGCATATCCTCAAGCGGCTTTCCGCTCAAGTTCGCCATATGATGGTGATAATCGAAGATCAGCGGTATCTGCTCCCGCTGGCAGGCGGCGAGCGTTTCTTCGGCGTTATAGGTTTTATCGTCATTTTCAAGGGTCATAACCGCTTTTATATGTGCAGGAAGGGTCTTCAAGTTCTGATAAAAACGTTCAATGGATGTCTCTTTATCGCCATAGGCTCCGCCGATATGGATATTGATCAGCGCCTGGTTTTCAAGTCCCATTGCCTCGAGCATGCGGTAATGGTATTCCATATCAATTACCGCATTTGCTGTGACTTCGCTGCGGGGAGACGTAAAAAGGGTGAACTGGTTCGGATGGAAGCTGACCCGCAGGCCATTGTCCTTTACCAGTCTGCCGAGCTCCTGCCATTCATCGCGGAAGGGGGCGACAAAATCCCACATGACCTCCGGATGGGTGGCAAGGGGGGCGATAGAGCTAGAGAATCGGTACAATTCTATATCGTGGGCGAGGTTATAATAAAGCATCCTTCTCGTGCTCCGCAGATTCTCTGCAGTTGCAGCCAGCAGCTTCTGCATGCCTTCTTCCTTTGTCATCTGCTTGTATCTCGTAAATGTCAGTGTTCTCGCAGGGGATGCCTCCCATAGGCTTACCGCCTGGGACACATAGCCGAATCGTATTTTCATAATTACTCCTTTAAAAAAATGGCCTGGGTCCGGCACCACTGGAGGGAGGAGAGGCGTTAGCCATCAGAGAAAGTACGAAACAGATTTCGCCACTCCTTCCCGCAGCCACCGGATTGCATTAAAGCCCGAAATATTTTTGAGCATAAGCAGTTTTGAGTCCTTCATATCCTGCTCAAGGACTTTCTCAGCTTTCTGGATGAATGCTTTGTCATATATATAACAGTTGAGTTCATGGTTTAAATACAAGCTTCTTTTATCAAAATTGGCCGTCCCGATATCGCATACTGTATCATCCGAAAGAAGGATCTTCGCATGGTAGAAGCCGTTCATGTATTGGTAGATCCGTGCCCCTTCCTTCAGCAGCACCCTGAGATAAGGATAGGAAGCTTCCTTTACAAGGGGATGGTCTGTTTTTGAAGGGACGATAATGCTCAGCCTTACGCCTCTGTCCAATGCCCGCCGCAGCTCCTGGAAAAGAGCGGGGCTCGGGATGAAGTACGGAGTGCCGATGATGATCTTCCTCCTGGAATTCCGGATAATGGCGAGGAAGGTTTCTTCCAGATAGCCGGCTTCTGATGGGATATGCTGGTGCCGGAGGCCTTCCTGTGGAAGCCTGGGAAAATAGGCCGCATCCCTGAGCAGGTCTGTTCCGGATGCATCCCGCCAATCACAAAGAAATTCGCTTTGAAGATCATTGACGCCTTCTCCTGTCATCCTGAGGTGATAATCCCGCCATGGACACAGCTTCGAATCCAGGTTGACGTATTCCTTGCCAATGTTATACCCGCCCAAATAGCCGATACTCCCATCTATGACGGTTATTTTCCGGTGGTTCCTCGATTGGGAGGAATAGAACAGGTAGGGGAGCTTCGGTACATGACAGAAAGCAAAACGGACCCCGGCTTCCTTCAGGCCGGTGATCAGCTTCCTTTTTACACGCAGGCTGCCTACCCAATCAAGCAGCAGCCGGACCTCGACGCCTTCCTCGGCCTTTTTCTTCAGAAGGGAAAGGAACTCGCCTGAGATTTTATCATTTTTTACAATATAAAATAAAATATGGATATGCTTTTTAGCATGTTTGATATCAAGGAACAACTTCTCGAATAAGTCCGGGCCGGCGGTGATCAAATCGATCTTGCTCTGCCTGACCGGATAGTTTTTTCTCTGGACCTTTGACAGCTGCTTCCGCCGGCCGAGCGCCATATCGCATGACACCCAAAGCAGCAGCGCCAATCCTATGGCAAGTATGATAATGGCAGTTTTCAAGTCGCATGTCCCCCTCGGATCTTTTCCTGATAGCATCCCCTTTGAAGGCGGTTTCTATGAAATAGGAGAGCAGACTGGGAAAAGTGGGAAAATGCAGAAAAAGTTATTGACTGAATGCTCATTCATTATATAATGGTACTAAGAATCTTTTCAGAAAATTTGGTTGGTTGTAAATTTTCTGGTGGAAAAAGGACGAAAGGAGATTATCAGCCATGAATGGATTACTATGGATCAACTTAATTGCGTTCCTGCTTGTAACCGCTTACGCAGTCAGCCTGTTTGTCTATGTGGTTAAAACCAGAATTGAATATATTAAGCTCGGCAAGAAAGCGGAGTTTGATAAAAACGTCAAAGAACGCCTGGGGAAAATATGGGTGAATGTCTTTGGCCAGAAAAAACTCCTGAAGGACAAGAAGAGCGGGGCCATCCACGTTATGTTCTTCTATGGATTCATCCTTGTCCAATTCGGGGCGATCGATTTTATCATCAAAGGAATCAAGCCTGGGGCGCATCTGCCGCTTGGGCCGCTGTATCCCGGGTTCACTTTCTTCCAGGAAATTGTGACGCTGATGATTCTTGTCGCCGTTCTCTGGGCTTTCCACCGCCGCTATGTGGAGAAGCTTGTCCGTCTGAAGCGCAACTTCAAGGCAGGGCTTGTTCTCATCTTCATCGGCGGACTGATGCTGTCCGTTCTCCTTGGAAACGGTATGAGCATGATCTGGCACGGCCATGAGGGGACATGGACAGAGCCGGTTGCTTCGCTGATAGCCGGGGCATTTTCAGGGATCGGGGAGACAGCCAGCATCGTCATCTTCTATATTTCCTGGTGGATCCACCTGCTGTTCCTCCTCGCTTTCCTGGTCTATGTACCGCAGTCCAAGCACGCTCATTTGATTGCCGGGCCTGCAAATGTGTATTTTGACCGGACCGAGAATGCCGGGAAGCTGAAGAAAATCGACTTTGAAGATGAGTCACAGGAATCATTCGGAGTCGGCAAAATCGAGGATTTCAACCAGCTGCAGATGATCGACTTCTACGCATGTGTGGAATGCGGCCGCTGTACGAATATGTGCCCTGCGACAGGTACAGGCAAGATGCTGTCGCCAATGGATCTGATCCTGAAGCTGCGCGACCATCTGACAAACCATGGGGCCGCCGTAACATCAAGGCAGCCATGGGTTCCGACCTTTGCTTTCTCTAATACGAAAGGCAACCAGCTTGCACTGGCAGCTGCAGGGAAAGGTGCCGAAGAAGCGGCAGCCGGCCTTGCATACAGCCCAAGCCTGATCGGCGATGTCATTACAGAAGAAGAAATCTGGGCCTGTACGACTTGCCGGAACTGTGAAGACCAATGTCCGGTCATGAATGAGCATGTGGACAAAATCATCGACCTGCGCCGTTATCTTGTTCTCACAGAAGGAAAAATGGATGCGGATGCACAGCGTGCGATGACCAATATTGAACGCCAGGGCAATCCATGGGGCTTGAATCGGAAAGAGCGCGAGGACTGGCGCGAGGCAAGGGAAGATGTATCCGTCCCGACTGTGAAGGAAATGAAGAAATCCGGCGAAGAATTCGAATATCTCTTCTGGGTCGGCAGTATGGGTTCCTATGATAACCGGAGCCAGAAAATCGCTTTATCATTTGCAAGGCTCCTTAATGAAGCCGGTGTGAAATTTGCGATCCTTGGCAATAAGGAGAAAAACTCCGGAGATACGCCAAGGCGCCTCGGCAATGAATTCCTGTTCCAGGAGCTTGCCACAAAGAACATTGAGGAATTCGAGAAAAATGAAGTCAAAAAAATTGTAACGATCGACCCTCATGCCTATAACATTTTCAAAAACGAGTATCCGGATTTCGGGCTTGAGGCAGAGGTGTATCACCATACAGAGCTGCTTGCTGAGCTGGTGAAAGAGGGCAGGCTGAAGCCGCAATTTGATGTGAATGAAACGATCACCTTCCATGATTCCTGTTACCTCGGCCGCTATAACGAGGTGTATGATCCGCCGCGCGAAATCCTTAAGTCCATTCCTGGCGTGAAGCTGGTGGAGATGGAAAGAAACCGGGAGACAGGCATGTGCTGCGGAGCCGGCGGCGGACTTATGTGGATGGAAGAAGAAACAGGACACCGCGTCAACGTTGCCCGCACAGAGCAGGCACTGGCTGTCAATCCTTCAGTCATTTCTTCCGGCTGCCCGTACTGCCTGACCATGCTGTCAGATGGCACGAAGGCTAAAGAAGCGGAAGAAACAGTCCAAACCTATGATGTGGCAGAGCTGCTTGAAAAAGCCGTGATCGGCGAGCCGCAGACTCTTGTATCCTGAGCTGAAACTTGAGAAAGGCCTGGCGCACCGGGCCTTTCTTAGAAAAATAATGCCGTGATTATTAAGAATCTTCAGGAAAATATTTTTATTTTCACTGCGGATGGAGTAAGATGGAAATATAAATAAAGCGCTTACAAAGATGGAGAACCTTTTCGAATGGTCTCCTTTTTGTCCTTATTCTGTTTAAGACTTGGAAGACAGGCTGAGTTCAGCAGGCTTTGATTTCATTTCGAGCGAGCGTTCAGTCAAAACAGAACACCAAATTCACCTGGCAATCAAAAATTGCCCACAAATTAAAATTAAATTTGCCCAGCAAATTAAAGACCAATTTGCCTTGAGGAGAGGATACAGATGGGAAGAACAGTCATTATTAGCGGAGCACGGACACCTTTTGGAAAAATGGGAGGGGCATTAAGCAGCCTGACTGCCTCTGATTTGGGAGCTGCAGCCGTCAAGGAAGCATTGAAGCGTGCCGATGTCCGTCCTGAAGAGGTTGGGGAGCTGATTCTCGGATCGGTCCTTCAGGGAGGCCAGGGCCAGATACCTTCCCGGCAGGCAGGCAATAAAGCCGGTCTTCCATGGGAAGTTAAAACAGAAACGATCAACAAAGTCTGCGCCTCAGGAATGAGGAGTGTGACGCTTGGCGACCAGATCATCAGGGCCGGTGATGAAGAAGTGATTGTGGCCGGCGGGATGGAATCGATGAGCAATGCGCCATATCTTTTGCCTAAAGCCAGATGGGGCCTGCGGATGGGCGATTCGACTGTGAAGGACCTGATGATTCATGACGGCCTCAGCTGCAGTTTTACAGGCGTCCATATGGGGACTTACGGAAATTCAACGGCAAAGGAAATGGAAATATCGCGGGAGGAACAGGACCATTGGGCATACAGAAGCCACCAGCGGGCTGTCGAAGCGATCGAAAGCGGCAGGCTGGCTGAAGAAATTGTGGCAGTAGAGGTGCCGCAGCGCAAAGGCGATCCGCTTGTCGTAAAGCAGGATGAAGCACCGCGCAAGGATACTTCCATTGAAAAGCTGGCAAAGCTTGCCCCTGTATTCAATGGGGATGGAACGATCACTGCCGGTAACGCACCGGGAGTGAATGACGGCGCAGCCGCACTTGTACTGATGAGTGAGGAGCGGGCTGAACGGGAAGGCAAGGAAGTTCAGGCATATATCCTGGCCCACACGGCAATCGCTGTTGAAGCAAAGGATTTTCCGAAAACACCAGGACTTGTCATCAACGAGCTTTTGAAAAAAACAGGCAAGTCCCTCGATGATATTGACCTGTTTGAAATAAACGAAGCATTCGCTGCAGTTGCCCTGACGAGCGGAAAGATTGCCAATCTGGATGAAAATAAAGTGAATGTGAACGGCGGGGCCGTTGCCATCGGACATCCGATAGGGGCAAGCGGCGCGAGGATTATCCTGACGCTGATTTATGAGCTGAAGCGCAGGGGCGGAGGAGTCGGCATCGCGGCAATCTGCAGCGGCGGCGGCCAGGGAGATGCCATCATGATTGAAGTTCCGGCGAAATAATAGATTAGAAGACTGGAAGAGAAATGGAGGAGTAACCGTGGAAGTGAAAAAAGTAATGGTCATCGGTGCAGGGCAGATGGGCTCTGGAATCGCACAGGTATGTGCACAGGCAGGATATGAAGTGCTGCTGAATGATTTGAAGGCTGAATATATTGACCGGGGGCTTGGTGTGATCAAGAAGAACCTGTCCCGTCAGGTATCCAAGGAGCGCATGACAGAGGCGGAGATGGAAGAGGTGCTCCGCCGCCTGCAGCCTTCTGACAATCTGGAAGACTCCGGCAGGGTGGACCTGGTAATCGAGGCTGCCGTAGAAAATATTGAAATTAAAGCCGATATCTTCAAACGGCTTGATGGGATTGCCCCGGATCATGCAATCCTGGCAAGCAATACATCTTCCCTGCCAATTACGGAAATTGCTGCCGCGACAAAGCGTCCGGAAAAGGTAATCGGGATGCATTTCATGAATCCGGTCCCGGTTATGAAACTTGTTGAAATCATCCGCGGGCTTGCTACAGCCGATGAGGTATACACAGCGATCGAGGAAATGACTCATAAGCTCGGCAAGGTGCCGGTCGAGGTAAATGATTTTCCGGGATTTGTCTCAAACCGCATCCTGATGCCGATGATCAATGAGGCCATCTATACCCTCTATGAAGGTGTTGCAGAAAAGGAAGCAATCGATGAAGTCATGAAGCTTGGCATGAACCATCCAATGGGGCCGCTCACATTGGCGGATTTCATTGGTCTAGATACGTGCCTTTACATTATGGAAACGCTTCATGAAGGGTTTGGCGATGATAAGTACCGCCCATGCCCGCTGCTCCGCAAATATGTGAAGGCTGGCTGGCTCGGGAAGAAGTCCGGCCGCGGCTTTTATCAGTACAGCTGAACTGGAAAGCCCAGAATGGACACCAGGAGGGATTAGCCATGAATTTACGGTTTACAGAAGAACAGGAAATGATGAGGAAAATGGTCCGTGACTTCGCCCAGAGCGAAATTGCGCCATTCATTGAAAAAATGGAGCAAGGGGAGTTTCCTCGTGACATATTGAAAAAGATGGGCGGACTCGGGCTGATGGGAATTCCCGTGCCCGAAAAATATGGCGGGGCAGAAATGGACTTCACCTCCTATATCATTGCCATCAATGAGCTGTCAAAGGTATCCGCAACCGTCGGAGTCATCCTGTCTGTCCATACATCGGTCGGCACCAACCCGATCCTGTATTTCGGGACGGAGGAGCAGAAGCAGAAGTATGTACCGAAACTTGCTGCGGGAGAATATCTCGGCGCATTCTGCCTGACAGAGGCCGGGGCAGGCTCTGATGCAGGCAGTTTGAAAACAAAGGCGGTCCGAAACGGGGATGAATACATCCTCAACGGCTCGAAGGTATTCATTACAAACGGCGGCGAAGCGGATGTGTATATCGTCTTCGCATCCACAAGCCCTGAGCTTGGGACAAAGGGCGTTTCTGCTTTCATCGTTGAAAAAGGGACACCGGGCCTTGTGATCGGCAAGGATGAGGAGAAGATGGGGCTCCACGGCTCCAGGACGGTTCAGCTCAGCTTTGAGGATATGTGGGTTCCGGCAGAAAATCTCCTTGGTGCTGAAGGGGAAGGCTTCAAAATTGCCATGGCCAATCTGGACGCGGGGCGCATCGGCATTGCAGCCCAGGCCCTTGGCATCGCGGAGGCGGCATTGGAAGCAGCGGTTGCCTACTCGAAGGAACGAAGCCAATTCGGAAAGCCGATCAGCCATCAGCAGGGCATCGGCTTCAAGCTGGCTGATATGGCCACAAATGTAGAAGCCTCAAGACTGCTGGTCTACCAGGCAGCGATGATGCGCCAGAATGGCGAGCGCTGCGGGATGCAGGCCAGCATGGCAAAGCTTTTTGCCTCGAAAACAGCAGTGGAAACGAGCATAGAAGCTGTCCAGGTGTTCGGCGGCTATGGATATACAGAAGATTACCCTGTCGAGCGGTATTTCCGCGACAGTAAAATAACCGAAATCTATGAAGGCACAAGCGAGATTCAGAGAATTGTCATCAGCAAAAACCTGTAAGTAAGAGGCAGGCCAATATTGAAATGGACGGGGGAAAATACGATGAATTTCCGACTGACGGAAGAACATGAAATGATCAGGAAAATGGTCCGCGATTTTGCAAAGAATGAAGTGGCGCCGAGCGCGGCAGAGCGCGATGAGGAAGAGCGCTTTGACCGTGAAATCTTCGATAAGATGGCCGAGCTCGGGCTGACAGGAATCCCTTGGCCTGAAGAGTACGGCGGAATTGGAAGCGACTATCTGGCATACTGCATTGCAGTCGAGGAGCTTTCAAGGGTTTGTGCATCCACAGGGGTGACTTTGTCTGCCCATACATCGCTTGCAGGCTGGCCAATCTATAAGTTCGGAAGTGAAGAACAGAAGCAGAAATACTTGAAGCCGATGGCGCAGGGTGAAAAGATCGGTGCATACGGCCTGACAGAGCCGGGCAGCGGCTCGGATGCAGGCGGCATGAGGACGACGGCCCGCCTTGACGGTGACCATTATGTGCTGAACGGTTCAAAGATTTTTATCACAAACGGCGGAATCGCCGACATCTATGTCGTATTTGCCCTGACAGATCCGGAGAGCAGGCAGAAAGGCACCACAGCCTTCATCATTGAAAGTGATTTTCCTGGATTCTCTGTCGGCAAAAAGGAAAAGAAACTGGGCATCAGATCTTCGCCGACAACCGAAATCATCTTTGAAGACTGCCGTGTGCCAAAGGAAAATATGCTCGGCAAAGAAGGAGAAGGCTTTAAAATCGCCATGATGACTCTTGATGGCGGAAGGAACGGCATTGCAGCCCAGGCAGTCGGCATTGCCCAGGGGGCATTGGACGCTGCTGTCGATTATGCGAAAGAGCGGGAGCAGTTCGGCAAGCCGATCGCCCTTCAGCAGGGAATCGGCTTCAAGCTGGCCGATATGGCGACAAGTGTAGAGGCAGCAAGGCTCCTGACTTATCAGGCTGCATGGCTTGAGTCGGAAGGTCTGCCGTACGGCAAGGAATCGGCCATGTCCAAACTGTTTGCAGGCGATGCGGCAATGAAAGTGACAACTGAGGCCGTACAGGTCTTCGGCGGCTATGGCTACACCAAGGACTATCCGGTCGAACGATATATGCGTGACGCCAAGATTACGCAGATCTATGAAGGCACTCAGGAAATCCAGCGCCTTGTCATTTCCAGGATGATAACCAAATAGAACATAAGAGGATAGGGCTCTTTCCTAATTTAAAATAAACAACCTCCGCGAAAACAGCCACCAGTAGGGAAAGGTCCACTTTTGCCTCATAAAGAGCGGCCAGAGGAGGGCAGTGCAAATTTATGAAAAAACGGGAAGTCCATGCTTCTGTAAAAGATGAAAAGCTGGTGAAAAAGCGGCGGGACGAAATGATCAAGGGAGCGGTGAATCTTTTTAAGCAAAAAGGCTTTCACCGCACCACGACAAGGGAGATTGCAAAGGCCTCCGGGTTCAGCATCGGGACGCTTTACGAGTATATCCGCACAAAGGAGGATGTGCTGTACCTTGTCTGTGACAGCATCTATGATTCGGTCCGCGACAGGCTGCAGGAGGCCCTTGATGCCAACAGGGGGACGCTCGATAGCCTGAAGCTCGGGATCGCCTACTATTTCCGGGTTGTGGATGATATGCAGGATGAAGTCCTGGTCATGTACCAGGAAGCAAAGTCCTTGTCAAAGGATGCCCTTCCATATGTGCTGAGAAAAGAAATTGAAATGGTCTCCATGTTTGAAGATGTCATTCAGCGCTGTGTGGACAACGGGGAACTCGATTTGACGGAAAAAGAGGTTAAGATGATCGCCCACAATATTTTCGTGCAGGGCCAGATGTGGGGATTCCGCCGCTGGGCGCTGCAGAGGGTGTACAGTCTTGATGAATATATTGAACTGCAGACAGAGCTTCTGATTCAAGGGATAAAGCATGATCAGGCAAAAGTGCCTGCCGGCAGTAAAATCCAGGAACAGGGGGAGTCAGACGAATGAGTACAGCAGAAATTTACAGGCCGAAGCATCACTTGCGATTCGTTACCGCTTCAAGCCTTTTTGACGGGCATGACGCTTCTATCAATATTATGAGAAGGATCATCCAGGCGAGCGGGGCAGAGGTCATCCATCTTGGCCATAACCGGTCAGTGGAAGAGGTCGTGAATGCGGCGATCCAGGAGGATGTCCAGGGAATCGCGATTTCCTCCTATCAGGGAGGCCATGTTGAATATTTTAAATACATGTACGATTTGCTGAAGGAAAGGGGAGCTTCTCATATCCGCATCTACGGCGGAGGTGGAGGCGTCATCATCCCGCGCGAAATAAAAGAGCTTCATGAATACGGGATTGCCCGTATCTTCTCGCCGGAAGACGGCCGCCAGAAGGGTCTGCAGGGCATGATCAATGAAATGCTCGCTGAGTGCGACTATCCGACCGTTTCAGTGGAGAGTGCAGCAGAGCTTGAAAAGCTTGAAGCAGGCGAAGTGAACAGCATCGCCAGGCTGATCACGCTTGCCGAGCATGGCGTCGGGCTTGAAAAAGAAGCGGCAGCTGCGGCAGAATCGCTCATGGAAAGAATCAAGACACTGGAAAAAACAGCACCGGTTATCGGAATCACCGGGACTGGCGGAGCAGGAAAGAGCTCATTGACGGATGAGCTGATCCGCCGCTTCATCAATGAAATCCCTGAAAAGAAAGTAGCCATCCTTTCTGTCGATCCGACAAAGCAGAAAACAGGCGGAGCGCTGCTTGGCGACCGGATCCGCATGAATAGCATCTTTTCGCCGCGCGTCTATATGCGGAGCCTTGCGACACGGAAGTCCAAGAGCGAACTGTCGCTGGCCATCAAGGATGCCATCTCTGTCGTAAAGGCTGCCGGCTTTGACCTGGTTGTCGTCGAAACGAGCGGGATTGGGCAGGGTGATGCTGAAATCGCGGAAATCTGCGATCTGTCCATGTATGTGATGACAAGTGAATTCGGGGCGCCTTCCCAGCTTGAAAAAATTGATATGCTCGATTACGCTGACCTGATCGTCATCAATAAATTCGAGCGCAAGGGCTCAGAGGATGCCCGCCGCCAGGTGCAGAAGCAATATCAGCGCAACCATATGCTGTTTGAGAAAGAGCTGGAAGAGATGCCGGTCTACGGCACGATCGCCAGCCAGTTCAATGATCCGGGCACCAATGCTTTATTTGCCGCGCTGGTCGAAAAAATGAATGAAAAAGCGGGCCTCGGCTGGAGCACTTCTTTTTCCAAAAATGAAGTGGTCGAAAAGCAGAATGTCATCATTCCGAATGAACAGCGCTATTATTTGCGCGAAGTATCTGAAACGGTCCGCAATTACCATAAAAAAGCGGAAGACCAGGCAGCCCTTGCCAGGAAGCTGTTCCAGCTTGAAGGAGCAATCCAGGCCGTAAAAGAGTCAGGCGGAAGCGAAGAGACTCTGGTTTCCTTAGAGGACCTGGCTGCGGAAACAAAAGAAAAGCTGACAGCCGAATCAAAAAAGATTCTGGAAGGCTGGGAAAACCTCAAGGAGAAATACTCCGGGGAGCAGTTCACAACAAGGATCCGCGATAAGGAAATCATTACCATCCTAAAGACAAAGAGCCTTTCAGGCCTGCAGATCCCTAAGGTCGCGCTCCCGAAATATAGGGACTACGGCGAAATCATCCGCTGGGTTTACAGAGAGAATGTGCCGGGTGCCTTCCCATATACCGCAGGCGTCTTCCCGTTCAAGCGGGAGGGAGAGGATCCGAAGCGCCAGTTCGCCGGGGAAGGGACACCGGAACGGACGAACCGCCGCTTCCATTACCTATCAAAGGACGATGCGGCAAAGCGCCTGAGCACAGCGTTTGATTCCGTCACCTTATACGGCGAGGATCCGGACTACCGCCCGGATATTTACGGCAAGGTTGGGGAGAGCGGTGTCAGCATCTGTACGCTTGATGATATGAAAAAATTATATGCCGGCTTTGACCTTTGTCATCCGTCCACATCTGTTTCAATGACAATTAACGGACCGGCACCGATCATTCTGGCCATGTTCATGAACACGGCGGTCGAGCAGCAGGTGGAAAAGAAAGAAGGAGAGCTTGGCAGAAAGCTTAACGAAGCGGAGCATGAAGAAGTAAGGGCGGCGACTCTGCAGACGGTGCGCGGTACCGTCCAGGCGGATATCCTGAAGGAAGACCAGGGACAGAATACTTGCATCTTCTCAACAGAATTTGCCCTCAGGATGATGGGTGATATCCAGCAGTATTTTATCGATAAAAAGGTCCGCAATTATTATTCTGTCTCCATTTCCGGCTACCATATCGCCGAGGCAGGGGCAAACCCGCTGTCACAGCTGGCCTTTACGCTGGCGAACGGCTTCACTTATGTTGAGTACTATTTGAGCAGAGGCATGAAGATCGATGATTTTGCGCCGAATCTTTCCTTCTTTTTCTCAAATGGGCTCGATCCGGAATACACCGTCATCGGCAGGGTGGCCCGCCGCATCTGGGCAACTGTAATGAGGGATAAATATGGAGCCAATGAGCGGAGCCAGAAGCTGAAGTACCATATCCAGACTTCAGGGCGCTCACTCCATGCCCAGGAAATTGATTTCAATGACATCCGGACAACACTGCAGGCATTAATGGCTCTCCATGATAACTGCAACTCCCTGCACACGAATGCCTATGATGAAGCAATCACCACGCCTACGGAGGAATCTGTCCGCCGGGCGATGGCCATCCAGATGATCATTACAAAAGAACATGGCCTTACAAAGAATGAAAATCCTCTTCAGGGGGCCTTCATCATCGATGAACTGACAGACCTGGTGGAAGAAGCGGTCCTGCAGGAGTTCGAACGGATCAACGACAGGGGCGGCGTGCTCGGTGCCATGGAAATGCAGTACCAGCGGGGCAAGATCCAGGATGAATCTATGTATTATGAAATGAAGAAGCATACCGGTGAGCTCCCGATCATCGGCGTGAACACATATCTGAATCCAAATCCTCCGTCAGAAGAGCAGATGGACAGCATGGAAATCGCAAGGGCGACGAAGGAAGAAAAAGAAACACAAATCAGGAATCTCAGGAGCTTCCAGGAACGGAACAAGGGTCATGCAGGTGAAGCCCTGTCCCGCCTGAAAGAAGCTGCGGTGACAGACGGCAATATCTTTGCCGAGCTTATGGAAACCGTCAAGTATGCAAGCCTCGGACAGATCACGAGGGCGCTGTATGAGGTGGGCGGACAATACCGCCGCAATATGTAGCAAGGATAGAGCCAGGGGCCAAAGACAGCCCATGGCTCTGTCTTGTATTCGGAAAAAGGATATATTTTTCTGGAAAACATCATAATGTGTTTAGGATAAAAGGCTTTTCTCCGCTATAATGAAAGGGAATGCAGTCCTAAGTGATATTGATATGCAGGATGTGAACGGATTGAGACAGATATTTTCAATAGGCGCTTTTGCTGCTGCGATAGCGGCCTTCTACTTCTTATACCAGAGGCAGCTTGGTGCGGTCGCTTTCTTTTTGCTGTCCATCTACTTTCTGTACCTGGCCATGGGCCAGCTCTCCGGAAGAAAAGGCAGGGGGCCGGGGAAGAGGAAAAAGACCTGAAAGGGTCCCCGGATAGAAGCTCTTCCCGTGCAAAAGAAGAAACCCATCCGGGAGACCTGCAGCAGCAAGCCTTCCAAAAGTTTGTCTCACAGCAAAAATGCAAGGAAACTGGAGATAGAACTAGCATAAACACCAGCAATTTGTTTATAATGAAGAATATGTATTTTACATAAGCTGTCTATCCAGCTTGCAAAAGGCATTCTTATGCCTTTTATTCATCTAGGGATGCTTTTGGAGCGGCTGAATCCTATGCCTTTTTAAAAGCAATGCATATCCGGGAAGCCCCGGTGTTTTTACAGTATTTTGCGCTCCGATAGCGAGTGTTATATAGGGAAAGGAAGTGCGTATAGTGAGTCTAGACCAATTCACAAAAGAAGAGCTGCAGGAAATGTCCTTTATCGATATTGCCTACGAACTGCTTAAAGGCACAAAGCAGCAGGTTTCTTTTACCGACATTATGAACGAATATAAAACGCGTCTTGAAGTATCAGATGAGGAAATCCGCTCAAGGATCGCCCAGTTCTATACTGACCTGAACCTTGACGGCCGCTTCATTGCAATGGGAGAAAACCGCTGGGGCCTGCGCAGCTGGTACCCTGTTGATACAATGGAAGAAGATACAATGACAGCAGCGAAGCCGAAGAAGAAAAAGGCCAAGAAAGCGGCGAAGGCTGAAGACATCGATCTTGATCTGGACGAGTATGATGAGCTCGACGAGGAAGACATCGAATACGATGACCTTGATGACGATGATGATCTGGACGAGGATGACGACGATCTACTCGAAGACGATCTTGATGAGGACTCAGACGACGACTTCGAAGATGATGATGAACTTCTTGAAGATGATATCGAAGAAGACGAAGACCTTGATGAAGAAGACGAAGAAGATCTATAATCGCTTGACTTTTCCAAGCCAGGCTTGTAGAATCATTTTTGGGCTCCTTAAAAAAGGACCATATGAATGTATATGCAATAGCGCTCCCTTACTGTTTGGTAGGGAGCGCTTTTTATTTTTAGCTGTTCTTGGCTACAACCAGGAACAGCAAATTTTTTTTGGGAAAAGCCTTACCTAAAGGATGCAGAAAATGCACAAACTGAATATGAGGGGGAAATAACATGACAAAGTATATTTTTGTAACAGGCGGCGTTGTGTCGTCATTGGGAAAAGGGATCACCGCTGCGTCTTTGGGCCGCTTGCTGAAAAACAGAGGCTTGAATGTCACCATTCAGAAGTTTGACCCCTATATCAACGTTGACCCGGGAACCATGAGCCCATACCAGCACGGTGAAGTTTTCGTTACAGGCGATGGCGCCGAAACGGATTTGGATCTTGGCCACTATGAGCGCTTTATCGATATCAATCTGACTAAGTTCAATAATGTGACAACTGGAAAAATCTATTCCACGGTCCTGAAAAAAGAGCGCCGCGGCGACTATCTGGGCGGAACAGTCCAGGTTATCCCGCATATTACCAATGAAATCAAAGAAAGAGTTATGCGTGCAGGTCATGAGACCAATGCTGATGTCGTCATCACAGAAATCGGCGGTACAGTAGGGGATATCGAATCCCTGCCATTCCTTGAGGCGATCCGCCAGATCAAGAGTGATATCGGCCGCGACAACGTTATGTACATCCACTGTACCTTGATTCCTTACATCAAAGCTGCAGGCGAAATGAAAACAAAGCCGACACAGCACAGCGTAAAAGAACTGCGAAGCCTCGGGATCCAGCCAAATGTCATTGTCGTTCGTACTGAGATGCCGGTTTCCCAGGATATGAAGGATAAAATCGGTCTGTTCTGTGACCTTGATCCGAAGGCTGTTATCGAGTGCCGTGATGCCGATACATTATACGCAGTCCCACTTGCCCTGCAGGAGCAGAATTTTGACCAGATCGTCTGTGATCACTTGAAGCTGGATTGCGGACAGGCAGATATGGCTGAATGGACAGAGCTTCTGAACAAGGTCCGCAATCTGTCCAAGACAACGAAGATCGCCCTTGTCGGAAAGTATGTAGAGCTGCAGGATGCCTATATTTCTGTTGTGGAAGCATTGAAACATGCCGGCTATTCCTATGATTCTGATATTGAAATCAAATGGGTCAATTCAGAAGAAGTAACAGAAGGTAACGTGGAGGAGCTTCTTCAGGATGCTGACGGAATCCTTGTTCCGGGCGGATTCGGCGACCGCGGCATTGATGGAAAGATCCTTGCCATTCAGTATGCACGCGAGCAGAAGCGCCCATTCCTTGGCATCTGCCTTGGCATGCAGCTTGCTTCCATTGAATTTGCCCGCAATGTCCTTTCATTGGAAGGAGCGCATTCAGCGGAAATTGATCCTTCTACACCGCATCCGATCATTGACCTGCTGCCTGAGCAGAAGGACATTGAAGATCTCGGAGGGACGCTCCGCCTTGGCCTGCAGGCGTGCAAGCTGAATGAAGAAACAAATGCATATGCTGCTTACCAGGATGAGGTTGTCTATGAGCGCCACCGCCACCGCTATGAGTTCAACAACCATTACCGCCAGGCAATGGAGGAGAAAGGCTTTGTCTTCTCTGGTACAAGCCCGGACGGCCGTCTTGTTGAGATCATTGAAGTG
This sequence comes from Bacillus sp. UMB0728, assembly GCF_002858875.1. Classification (NCBI taxonomy): domain Bacteria; kingdom Bacillati; phylum Bacillota; class Bacilli; order Caryophanales; family Bacillaceae; genus Bacillus; species Bacillus sp. UMB0728. The sequence continues at coordinate 383,289 of NZ_PKLA01000002.1, forward strand.
AAGGATCACCCTTGGTTTGTCGCTTCCCAGTTCCACCCTGAATTCATCTCAAGGCCAAACCGCCCGCAGCCGCTGTTCCGCGACTTCGTCGGTGCATCCTTGAAGCATCAGGAAAATAACTAAGTATACTAAAGCCCCCTCTGGATTTGAGGGGGCTTAGTTTTTTAACAGGGTGAATAACTGCAAGATGCCCAAAGAGCGTAAGAAACCCTGTTGATTGCAGTGGAAGGCACGAAGACTCCTGCGGGAAAGTAGCGGCAATGCTGAGACCCCGCAGCGCGTAAGCGTGAGGAGGCTCAGCGTCGCCCCGCGGAAAGCGAAGTGCCTGGAACGGAAATCAACAGCCCCATTAGAGGCAGAAAACTGTACTTGGAGTCATCTGTTCTGCTATTCATACTCACTCAATATCTCATCAATCGTGAACTTCAGACCATGGTATACAAAGAGTGCAGCGATGGCAGAGGGGTAGCCGAAGCGGTTCCCTTCTTCATCGGGAAGCAGTCCCTTTGTTAATTTCAGGTCGATATGCACATCCGCAAGCTCAGCAAGGGATGGGCCTTCTCCTTCCACAGCAGTGGAAATGGCGGCAAACGGAATCATTTTTTCAGAAAGTGCTTTTGCCAGGGCGACTGCCTGTTCATCATTAGAGTGGCGGGAGATGATCAGAAAGCGGTCTGTATCAGCGATATCATTTTCTGAATGAGCATCAGTCCAATGGGCAGCGGATGCGAGCGGTTCTGCTCCTTCGGTTGCCTCCAGGACAGCAGCCTTCATTTCGCGGGTGGCATAAATCTGGATCCTGCCTTCGCCTGCAGGGGCCTGGGCCAGCAGCCGGGCTGCGTCCTCAATGCTGAATTCTTCTTTTTCCATCAGCTTTTTGAAGATTCCCGTCAGCTGGGTTGAAAACATTTTTAGCAATGTGAACTTCCTCCTAATTGGTGCAATAATCAATCTGCAGGTCATAAACCCGGCAGGATCATGAACACTATTTGTGGTCTTATTATAGTGAAATGAAAGCTAAAGGTAAAATATTCGGCAGAATCGAACAAAAAGAAGCAGGAATTCAGACGGGAAAGGGAGAATGTTGAGAAGTGGATATATTTTCTATGACCAATGGTCACTTTTAAAAAAGCAGGAGTTTGATTTCACTGGCGCTGGAATCCCGCATAACAGCAGTCTGCATAGCTTCCGTGCGGGAAGCGGCAAGTGTCAGCAGTGAGCTTCTTATCTTATCGGGAAAGCGGGAATTCTTATGTGCTGTCAAAAATATAGAAGGGTTATCTAAGCCCGGCAGGACATAAGAATTCCGCTTTCTGTCTATCAGCATCAGATGTAACTATTTTAGGGAAGAGGTGGCTGTATGAAAGGGAAAATATTAATAGTAGACGATCAGTTCGGCATCCGCATTCTATTGAATGAAGTGCTGCAAAAGGAAGGCTATGACACCTATCAGGCTGCAAATGGCGTCCAGGCCCTCGAAATCGTTACAAAACATTCTCCGGATCTTGTCCTGCTCGATATGAAAATTCCCGGCATGGACGGCATTGAAATCCTGAAGAGAATGAAAGTCATCGACCAGGATATCCGTGTGATCATCATGACTGCCTATGGTGAGCTCGACATGATCCAGGAGGCAAAGGACCTGGGGGCTTTGACCCATTTTGCCAAGCCATTTGATATTGATGACATCAGGGCTGCTGTCAAAAAGTATGTCCCTATCACGAATTCATTTTAGGAGGGTCCGGATAAATTCTAATGTTAAATGCCAGCTGGTTAAAAAAATATGCTGGTCCGGTCCAAAAAAATGAATATTTAAAATGATAGCGTTTGCTTTAAAATATTCTGTCCTGCAGCGAAAAATAGCGCTGGATTAATGGAATTTCTGATTCTCTTTTGGTATGATACAAATGAATTCCAAAGGATTGCGTCCGTTTTGCCTATTGCAAGATAGGGTACATATTCATGGGCATGCTGGGAAAAACTTTATGTGAATCCCTGCAAAGAACGATGCAATCATTAATAAGGAGGAAGAAATATGCCTTTAGTTTCCATGACTGATATGCTGAACAAAGCTAAATCAGAAGGCTATGCTGTAGGTCAATTTAATTTAAATAACCTTGAGTTCACTCAAGCGATCCTTCAGGCTGCAGAAGAAGAGAAATCACCTGTTATCCTTGGTGTTTCCGAAGGTGCAGCTCGTTATATGGGCGGCTTCAAGACAACTGTGAAAATGGTAGAAGGGCTTCTTGAGGACTATAAGATCACTGTTCCTGTTGCCATCCACCTTGACCACGGTTCAAGCTTCGATAAATGTAAAGAAGCAATCGATGCAGGCTTCACGTCTGTCATGATCGATGCTTCACACGGTCCTTTCGAGGAAAACGTGGAAATCACTTCTAAAGTGGTAGAATATGCACACTCAAAAGGTGTTTCTGTTGAAGCCGAGCTTGGAACTGTCGGCGGGCAGGAAGACGATGTAGTAGCTGACGGCGTCATCTATGCTGATGCTAAAGAATGTGACGAGCTTGTCAAGCGCACTGGCATTGACTGCCTTGCTCCTGCACTTGGCTCTGTTCACGGTCCTTACAAAGGCGAGCCAAACCTTGGCTTTGCTGAAATGGAAGAGATCGGAAAGCTTACAGGCATGCCTTTAGTCCTTCATGGCGGTACAGGCATTCCTACTAAAGACATCCAGAAAGCTGTTTCCCTTGGAACAGCGAAAATCAACGTAAACACTGAGAACCAGATTGCTTCCGCGAAGCGCGTGCGCGAAGTATTGGCGGCTGACACAGAAGTGTACGATCCGCGCAAATACTTAGGACCTGCACGTGAAGCGATTAAAGAAACAGTAATCGGCAAAATGCGCGAATTCGGTTCTTCTAACAAAGCTTAATACAGATCCAGTATGTTAAAATAGACTTGAAACCGCCTTTCTGAAAGGCGGTTTCAATTCATTTATGTCGATTTTAAAAAATAAGTCGAATAATCTTAGGGGGAAGCGAAATGAAATTTTTTATTGATACGGCAAACCTGGAAGAGATTAAAGAGGCCCATGCTCTGGGAATACTGGCAGGAGTAACGACCAATCCTTCTTTAGTGGCAAAAGAAAAAAATATTTCATTCCATGACAGGCTGAAGGAAATTGCCGAGCTTGTACCCGGCTCTGTCAGCGCAGAGGTCATCGCACTTGATGCAGAAGGCATGATCAAAGAAGGGAAGGAACTGGCGGCAATCGCCCCTAATATCACCATCAAGGTCCCAATGACACCGGATGGACTGAAGGCTGTCCATGCTTTTTCAAAAGAAGGGATCAAAACGAATGTAACCCTCATTTTCAGCGCCAATCAGGCTTTGCTTTCAGCAAGGGCCGGTGCTTCCTATGTTTCTCCATTCCTTGGCCGGCTTGATGATATTGGCCATAATGGTCTGGACCTTGTAACTTCCATCAGGGAAATCTTTGATATCCACGGAATCGAGACAGAAATCATTGCAGCTTCAGTCCGCCATCCTCAGCATGTCACAGATTCAGCCCTGAGAGGCGCCCATATTGCCACCGTCCCGCTTAAGGTCATCAATCAAATGTTCAATCACCCTCTGACTGACAAAGGGATTGAAGCATTTTTGGCTGATTGGGACAAGCGTTCTGAATAACCCCGAAGAGAGCACTGCTGCGCCGGGAATTATCTGAATAGGCGGAAATGTAAGTGCATACTTCAAAAATTTAACTTTTTTCAATTCTCATACATGAAGTTTAATTTTTCGTGTAAACTAGATGGTGAGGATAATGTCGGAATTCGTCTTTTGCTCGTGGAAAATTATCCCTATACGGTAGCTTTTGATATAATGGACAAGCTATCCCATACTGAGAATGAAAAGTCCAACGGTGCTATACTTTCGCCTGCAGCGGCAGGCTGGCAATCAATGTTCAGAGATTTGCAAAGGCACTTAAGGGCAGGAAAGGAAGTCGAAAATGGAAAAGCTTATGATTGCGGGCGGCTACCCTTTAAAAGGAACTGTTAGAATCAGCGGAGCCAAGAACAGTGCGGTAGCATTGATTCCTGCTACGATTCTTGCAGATTCCCCCGTAACAATTGAAGGTTTGCCGGATATTTCTGACGTTCAAATACTGAAAGGGCTTTTGGAGGAAATTGGCGGAAGTGTCGATTTTGCTGATAACGATATGACCGTTGATCCTTCTTCGATGATTTCCATGCCCTTGCCCAATGGAAAAGTTAAAAAGCTGCGTGCCTCTTATTATTTGATGGGGGCGATGCTCGGACGCTTTAAAAAAGCGGTGATCGGCCTGCCTGGCGGATGCCATCTGGGACCGCGTCCGATCGACCAGCATATTAAAGGCTTTGAAGCGCTCGGTGCCAGCGTGACAAATGAGCAGGGTGCCATTTATCTCCGCGCAGACGAGCTGAAAGGTGCAAGAATTTACCTGGATGTCGTCAGTGTCGGTGCCACGATCAATATTATGCTGGCTGCGGTCAGGGCCAAAGGGAAGACGATTATTGAAAATGCGGCGAAAGAGCCGGAAATCATCGATGTGGCAACGCTCCTCACCAATATGGGTGCAAAAATCAAGGGAGCGGGTACAGATGTCATCAGAATTGAAGGGGTGGACCAGCTGCATGGCTGCCGCCACACCATCATTCCAGACCGGATTGAAGCAGGGACATATCTGATCCTCGGTGCTGCTGCGGGTGAAGGAATCCTGATCGATAATGTCATTCCCCAGCATTTGGAATCACTGATTGCCAAGCTGCGTGAAATGGGCGTGAACATAGAGGCGGGAGATGACCAGATTTTTGTCAGCCCAGCTGAAAAAATGAAGGCCGTTGATATTAAAACGCTTGTGTATCCGGGATTCCCGACCGATCTCCAGCAGCCTTTCACGTCTTTGCTGACAGGGGCCGAAGGGACAAGCATGGTGACGGACACCATCTACGGTGCCCGCTTCAAGCATATTGATGAGCTGAGGAGAATGAATGCCAGCATTAAAGTCGAAGGCCGTTCAGCGATCATCAATGGCCCGATCCGTCTGCAGGGGGCCAAGGTGAAGGCGAGCGATCTCAGAGCGGGAGCCGCCCTCGTCATTGCCGGGCTGAAAGCCGAAGGTATAACGGAAGTGACAGGACTTGAGCATATAGACCGCGGCTACAGCCATCTTGTTGAAAAACTTAATGGGCTGGGTGCGACCATCTGGCGCGAGAATCTGACCAAGGAAGAAATGGAGCAGATGAAAAACGCCTGAAGACAGATAGAGAAAACAACCCGGGGAGGAAAACAGAATGGAAAGAAGTTTATCGATGGAGCTTATCCGTGTTACAGAAGCAGCAGCACTTGCTTCAGCCCGCTGGATGGGAAGAGGCGTAAAGGATGAAGCTGATGATGCTGCTACCTCTGCCATGAGGGATGTGTTCGACACGGTGCCAATGAAGGGTACCGTTGTAATCGGGGAAGGGGAAATGGATGAGGCGCCAATGCTTTATATCGGAGAAAAGCTTGGGACAGGCTATGGCCCCCGCGTCGATGTAGCGGTAGATCCGCTCGAAGGCACCAATATCGTTGCCTCCGGAGGCTGGAACGCGCTTGCTGTCCTGGCTGTCGCTGATCATGGCAATCTTCTTCATGCACCTGATATGTATATGGATAAGATTGCAGTCGGTCCCGAAGCGGTCGGTGAAATTGATATCAATGCTTCTGTTATCGATAACTTGAGGGCTGTCGCCAGGGCCAAGAACAAAGATATTGAAGATGTCGTGGCAACCGTGCTGAACCGGGAGCGTCATCAGCATATCATCAGCCAGCTGCGTGAAGCAGGGGCAAGGATCAAGCTGATCAATGATGGCGATGTTGCAGGTGCCATCAATACCGCTTTTGACCATACAGGTGTAGATATTCTGTTCGGATCCGGAGGTGCGCCGGAAGGGGTGCTCGCTGCAGTTGCGCTGAAATGCCTGGGCGGCGAAATCCAGGGCAAGCTGGTTCCGCACAGCGATGCTGAAGTTGAAAGATGCCAAAGCATGGGCCTTGACCTTGGAAAGATTCTTCGCATGGAAGACCTTGTCAAAGGTGATGATGCCATCTTTGCAGCAACAGGCGTCACAGACGGCGAGCTGCTGAGAGGGGTCCAGTTCAAGGGCTCTTACGGTTCTACGCATTCACTTGTCATGCGCGCCAAATCAGGCACGGTCCGCTTTATCGACGGGCGTCACAGCCTGAAGAAGAAGCCGCATCTTGTCATGAAATAAAGATTTTTTTTGCATGCCGGTGCAAACCCTTTCACTGAAGGGAATCGGAATCGGCCTGCAGAAAAAATGATATAAGAGAGGGGACCTGGCTTGCCGGCTGAAGCCGGTCCCTTTATATATTCCCCCGAAACAAGGCAATCTATGAAAGAGCGAAAAAATTATATTGATTAACTTTCAGGTATAAGGGTAAAATAGAGATTGTTTTTGAAATCTGTTATGATGATTATGCAGTGCAGATATGGTCTGTTTAAGCCTGAGTGCCAGGAACATACCAAAGATACTATCCTTTTTAACAAGCTGAATCATCCTTCCAATGCTTCGATGAACCTCAAACGCTTTCTTTCCTTTTTCCTTTCATATTCTTAATACAGTACGATATTGTCATTTTATATGGGGAAAATGATTTAAAATTCAAAAGAGTGGTGTCAATATGGGATTAAATATATCCAGTTTAGAAAATATGAAGTTAAAAGAGCTCTATGAACTTGCCCGGGAATATAAAGTTTCCTACTACAGCAAGCTGACAAAGAAAGAGCTGATTTTTGCCATCCTGAAAGCCCGCGCTGAGCAGGAAGGCTACTTTTTCATGGAAGGCGTGCTGGAGATCATCCAGTCTGAGGGCTTTGGCTTCCTAAGGCCAATCAATTACTCGCCAAGCTCAGAGGATATCTACATTTCCGCATCGCAAATCAGGAGATTTGATCTAAGGAACGGAGATAAAGTATCCGGAAAAGTCCGCCCGCCAAAGGAAAATGAACGCTATTTCGGCCTCCTGCAGGTTGAAGCTGTCAATGGCGACGATCCGGAATCTGCCAAGGAGCGTGTCCACTTCCCGGCTTTGACGCCTTTATATCCTGATAGGCAGATGAAGCTGGAAACAACGCCGAAGCATGTGTCCACAAGGATCATGGACGTACTTGCACCGGTTGGATTCGGCCAGCGCGGACTGATTGTCGCTCCGCCAAAAGCGGGTAAAACGATGCTGATAAAGGAAATCGCCAACAGCATCACGACGAATCATCCTGAGGCAGAGCTGATTGTTCTCCTCATTGATGAGCGCCCGGAAGAAGTGACTGATATTGAACGTTCTGTTGCCGGTGATGTAGTCAGCTCGACATTTGATGAAGTGCCCGAAAACCATATTAAAGTGGCCGAGCTTGTCCTTGACCGGGCAATGCGCCTCGTGGAGCATAAACGGGATGTCATCATCCTCATGGACAGCATCACAAGGCTTGCTCGTGCTTATAACCTGGTTATCCCGCCAAGCGGACGTACGCTGTCCGGGGGGATTGACCCTGCAGCATTCCACCGTCCGAAGCGTTTCTTCGGGGCGGCGAGGAATATTGAAGAAGGCGGAAGCCTGACCATCCTAGCAACAGCCCTTGTTGATACCGGCTCACGGATGGATGATGTCATTTACGAAGAGTTCAAGGGAACAGGAAACATGGAGCTTCACCTTGACCGCCAGCTTGCAGAGCGCCGTATTTTCCCGGCCATCGATATCCGCCGTTCAGGTACACGGAAAGAAGAGCTGCTTATTCCGAAAGAGCATCTGGACAAGCTGTGGGCGATCAGGAAGTCGATGTCGGATGCGCCTGATTTTGCTGAGAAGTTCCTCCGCAAGCTGAAGCAGACGAAATCCAATGAAGAGTTCTTTGCCAATCTCGGCGAAGAAATGAAGAACGGCAGGCGTTCCCAATCCTGATCTGTTCACAATCTGAAAGTCAGTAAATCCCATCTTGCAAAAACATGATGTCCTTGTTATAATAACAACAGTGTGTTTTTGAATTATACGGTGTGTCCAAACATCGTACTATATAACTCTGTTTCGCAAGACTCAGGGCAAAAGGAGATGAAAGAAATGAAAGCAGGAATTCATCCTAATTACAAGAAAATCACGGTTACATGTGCTTGCGGCAATCAGTTTGAAACTGGTTCTGTAAAAGATGAGGTTCGTGTTGAGACTTGCTCTGAATGCCACCCATTCTATACTGGCCGTCAGAAATTCGCTGAAGCAGGCGGACGTGTGGATCGTTTCAACAAAAAATACGGTCTTAAAGGTCAACAGCAATAATGATAAGAAACAGGCAAGTTTTTACTTCTTGCCTGTTTTTTATTGCCGATAGAAGAATATGATGATTAGATAGGTTTATACTTTTAACAAAAAGTGTAAGTTGTAAAAGGGGAATTGGCGCTTTGGCGCCGTGTTTTCTTTAGCAAGGAAGGAGAGGCCACTCATGTATGTAATGAAGCACCACGGCTGGGTTGAGGTTATCTGCGGCAGCATGTTTTCGGGAAAATCGGAAGAGCTCATCCGCCGTGTCAGAAGAGCGCAATTTGCAAAGCAGAAGATAGCTGTGTTCAAGCCGCAGATCGATAACCGCTACAGCGAGGAAGCAGTTGTCTCCCACAATGGAACATCAGTCATTGCCAAACCCATCAGCCATTCAACGGACATCTTCAAGCATATTGATGAAGATATGGAGATTATTGCCATTGATGAAGTGCAATTTTTCGATGATGAAGTTGTGAAGGTGATTCAGCATTTAGCTGATAGCGGATACCGGGTGATCGCTGCCGGGCTCGACCAGGATTTCCGCGGTGAGCCGTTTGGCCAGATGCCGGCTTTGATGGCAATTGCAGAACTTGTGACAAAGCTTCAGGCAGTATGTGCAGTGTGCGGTTCGCCTGCCAGCAGGACCCAGCGCCTCATTAACGGAAAGCCGGCTTCATACGATGATCCGGTCATTCTTGTCGGAGCATCAGAGGCTTATGAGCCGCGCTGCCGCCATCACCACGAAGTTCCGAAATCGCCGAATGTCCTCAACAGTTCGGAAACGACCCGTACGTTATCCTAATAGATGAAAGCTCAGGCTCTGCTTAGTGAAAGCAGGGTTTTTTGCTGTCTGAGTGGCCGGATTCCTCCAGCAAACTGCCTGAATTTGGGTTGCGGATTCACCTCCGGGAAAGGAAAACCTATTAATGGAGGTGTTTGAAATGATGAAATCCATTTTCGCAGCTGCAGCAGTCCTTTTGGCCGCTCTATTGGGAGGATGTGCACAGGATGATAATGTGGCGGGGATCCATGAGCAGAACGAAGACCAGAATGGGACAAACTTGATCACTGACGGCGGGGGCCAGGTAAAAAGGGGCCTTGATCAAGTGTCTGACGAGGACCGCGACAGGACGATGAGCGATCAGAACCCGAACTTCCTCAATATCGATGGAGGGCGGGTCAACGATCAATCTGATGTTGACAAAGCGCGCCAGGTCGTCAATCAATACACAGAATATGAGCCGGATGAAGTCTGGATCAATGGCGGCCGCATGTGGGTCACGGCCCACACAGACAAAAGCCTGTCAGCCGAAGAAAAACGAAAGGCCCAAGCCGAACTGCACAAAACACTCACCAAAGCCCTTCCGCGGTATAACATTGAAGTGCGGTTGAGTGAGCGGTAGGAGAAGTGAAGAAATGGTGACAGGTACCTGTACCACTTCTTTGAAATGGTGACAGGCACCTGTACCACCTTTCTGTGCGAAGACCTTGATTTGGGTAGGTTTGTATTGAATAGGGTGCCTGTCACCTATACCACTTCTTTTTTGAAAGGTGCCTGTCACCTATACCACTGCCTATGCACTTCCAGCCCTGGTTTTCCGGGGCTTTTTAGGTTTTGACCTGGGATGCGCTGTATACTATAATTAGAATGTTATGGGCATGATGGTTTAATGGACTTATTTTATGAATTTATGAGCTTTTTTAGGTGTGAAAGCCGATTTATATAGAATAGAATCAAAATGAGGTGAAGGACTGTGTACGATCGTCTTCAAGCTGTAGAAGATCGCTACGAAAGGCTGAATGAGCTTTTGAGCGATCCTGAGATTGTTAATGATACAAAGAAGCTGCGCGAATATTCCAAGGAGCAGTCAGGCATCCAGGAAACGGTGGAGGCATACCGCGAGTATAAAGAAGTCCGCGGGCAATACCAGGATGCAAAAGCGATGCTCGAAGAGAAGCTCGATGCGGAAATGCGCGAGATGGTGAAGGAAGAGATAGGAGAGCTCGAAGACAGAGTGGAAGCTCTGGAAGCGCGCCTGAAGATCCTTTTGATCCCGAAAGACCCTAACGATGATAAAAACGTTATTATGGAAATCCGCGGAGCGGCAGGCGGCGATGAGGCTGCTCTGTTTGCCGGTGATCTTTACCGCATGTACAGCCGCTTTGCCGAGGTGCAGGGCTGGAAAACAGATGTGATCGAGGCCAGCTCAACAGGTGTCGGCGGCTACAAAGAAATCATTTTTATCATCAACGGAAACGGTGCCTTCAGCAAGCTGAAGTTCGAGAATGGGGCCCACCGTGTTCAGCGTGTGCCTGAAACTGAATCTGGCGGCCGCATCCATACTTCGACAGCAACGGTTGCGGTTCTGCCGGAAGCGGAAGAAGTTGAAATCGAGATCCACGATAAAGATATCCGCGTCGATACATTTGCTTCAAGCGGACCAGGCGGCCAGAGCGTTAACACGACGATGTCAGCCGTGCGCCTGACCCACTTGCCTACAGGGACGGTTGTTTCCTGCCAGGACGAAAAATCACAGATCAAGAACAAAGAAAAGGCAATGAAGGTTCTTCGTGCCCGTGTGTATGATAAATTCCAGCAGGAAGCACAGGCGGAATACGACCAGCAGCGGAAATCCGCAGTGGGCACCGGTGACCGTTCTGAACGGATCCGCACCTACAACTTCCCGCAAAACCGTGTAACAGATCACCGCATCGGCCTGACCATCCAGAAGCTTGACCAGATTCTTCAAGGCAAGCTGGACGAAGTGATTGATGCCTTGATCATGGAAGAGCAGTCAGCCAAGCTGAAGGAAGCTTCAGATGCCTGATCAGCCTATGAAAGTCTATGAAGCCCTGAAGTGGGCTTCTTCTTTTTTAGAAACGGCAGGGAGAGATTCCAACGCGGGTGAAATCCTCCTGGGCCACTTTCTGAATATGAGCCGTTCCCGCCTGCTTGCGGAGATGAGGGAAGAGCTGGATCCGAGGATACAAGGGGCCTTCAAAGAAGCAGTTCAGCTGCACGCGGACGGCAGGCCGGTCCAATATATCATTGGAAAAGAAGAATTTTATGGGCGGACATTCCTTGTGAATGAAAATGTCCTCATCCCCCGTCCGGAAACAGAAGAGCTGGTGCTGGAAGCCCTGAAGAGGAAGGAAAAGCTTTTCGGCAGAGAGGCTGCTCCTGCGGCTGCTGATATTGGAACCGGAAGCGGAGCGATTGCGGTAACCCTGAAATTGGAATCGCCTGACCTCCAGGTAACTGCCACAGATGTGTACGGGCCTTCCCTTGATACGGCAAAGGAAAATGCAGACAAGAACGGTGCTGAAATCGAGTTTATTTTAGGAGACCTGCTGCAGCCTTTCATAGAGGAAAGCCGGAAATTCGATATTATCATATCCAATCCTCCCTATATCCCGCTCAGCGATATGGAAGGGATGTCTGAAGTCGTCACCGAAAACGAGCCCCACCGCGCCCTATTCGCCGGCCAGGATGGACTCGACCTCTACCGACGCTTCATGGAAGAACTGCCGCTCGTCCTAAAAGAAAAATCACTCGTCGGCTTCGAGGTCGGCGCCGGCCAAAGCAAAGCCGTATCAGAACTGCTGCGGACCGCATTCCCAGATGCCAACATAGACATAGTCTACGACATCAATGGGAAGGACCGGATGGTTTTTGCGGAGATTGGCTGGCAGGATTAGTTTTGTTAAGGGAATTTATGCATTTGAATTCCAGAGTAAGGGGGCCATTAGCGGAATGGTTTCCCTTTTTTTATTTTGAACTTGTATTTTCGTTCAAATTTTATTAGGAATTTTTAAATTTGTGAGCAGGCATACCATTTTTTAAAATTCTCGAGAAAACTGAAGGTGTTCCTGTCTTATTATTGGCGGGTATTGGTCGTTGTGGGTGTTATTCTACATAAATTTTGATCTATTCTACATGAAAATTCAATATTTCTACTAAAAATTCCATTTATTCTACATAAAAATCAAAAGATTCTACATAAAATACATTTATTTCCAATTGTTGATAGTGCAATACAAATAATATAGTGCCATACAGAAATCAACAGACAAAGAACAGAATCTAGTCCCCATCCTTTGGTCTTATGCACAAAAATTTTTAAAAAACCAGTTGATTGGAGTGCAAGGCACGAAGACTCCTGCAGGAAATAGCGGAAGAGTTGAGACCCCGCGGAAAGCGAAGTGCCTGGAACGGAAATCAACAGACCCCATTTATAAGCAATCTAAATGACAGATCTCAAACACGGGATTTTTTTTTTATATTTTGCTAGTTTAAGAATCCCCCTTCCTGTCCACAATGGATTAGTGAAGGGACGGTGTCGGAAATGACAGCAAAATCATTAGCGAAATTATATATCATTATCTTATCCTTAGGAACAATGCTAAGCCTATACATACCAAAAACAGAGGTAGCAGCGGAAGACCCGCTCGTCATACCGCAGGAAGCCATCCGCCTACGCATCCTCGCAAACAGTGACAGCGAAGGAGACCAGGCGTTGAAACGGCTGGTGAGGGACGCAGTCAATAAGGAAATCACTGAATGGGTCAGCGAACTGACTTCAATAGAAGAAGCCCGTTCATTAATCAAGTCGCGCCTGCCGGAAATCCAGGAGATAGCAGAGAACGTGGTAGAAGAAGAAAATTCAGATCAGACAGTTAAAGCCAATTTCGGCAAAGTGGATTTTCCTACTAAGCTCTATGGCCAGTTTCTATATCCTGCCGGCGAATACGAAGCAATTTTAATTACACTTGGTGAAGGCGATGGAGCGAACTGGTGGTGTGTTCTTTTTCCTCCTCTATGCTTCCTTGATTTCTCGAATGGAGTAGCTGTAAGTGATGGATTCGAAGAGGAAAATCAGGAAAAAGGAGAAGTTGGTAAAAAAGAACTAGATGGGAATGTGCTGGAAGATAGTGAGTCTAAAGAACCATCTAGCGAAAAAGAGCCGGTCTTTGTTAAAGAAGAGGAAGAAAAGCCGGAAGTTAAGTTTTTTATCAAAGAATTATGGGATAAAATCTTCGGATAGTATGCTGCTCTTTTCATAGAGCGGCTTTTCTTTTTGTAGGAAAAACGGCACAAGAGAAGCTGATGCCATTGTTACAAGTGCATGACAAGCCTTTTACAGATGCTGGGAGCATGTTTGATTCTGGGAGAAGCGGATATTAAAGGAGTGTAAGCCAAAACAACAATTACTGAAAAGGAGATGGAAGACATGGCAAACAACAATAACAACGATAAAATGTCCCGCGAGGAAAGAGGCCGCAAAGGCGGAGAAGCAACCAGCAATAACCATGACAAAGAATTCTATCAAGAGATCGGTAAAAAAGGCGGAGAAGCAACATCTGAAAATCATGACAAAGAATTCTATCAGGAAATCGGCCAAAAAGGCGGAGAAGCTACTGCTGAAAGCCATGACAAGGAATTCTATCAGGAAATCGGTAAAAAGGGCGGAGAAGCTACTTCTGAGAACCATGACAAGGAATTCTACCAGGAGATCGGCCAAAAAGGCGGAGAAGCTACTTCTGAAAACCATGATAAAGACTTCTACCGCGAAATTGGTGAAAAAGGCGGAAATTCAAGAAACAACAACAACGACTAAGTTTATAGTGTAAAGGAAGTTTAAATTGAAAGATTCCAGATAGCACGGCAGCCCGTTAACTGATGGCTGCCGTGTTTTTTTATTCTTTTTATGTTCTACTTTTTCCCGCGCCCCATAGATATATTACTAGATTACAAAATCTTAGTGGGGTGAGCGTATGGAGACAATGATCCGCTGTGCACAAAATGGAGACGAAAATAAACTGGCCGCGTTTTTGGAAAAAGCCAATCTGGGGACAGAAGGCATTTCTGATTCTATCAATTATTTCTTGCTTATGGAAGATGAAGAGGAAAATATTAAAGCGACATTAGGCATTGAGCCTCTAGGAAGTGTGGGCCTCCTCCGCTCACTGGTACTTTCGGAAAGAGCATCTGAAAAAGATCTGCTGCTGCTTGTGGAGCAGATTCTGCGGCTTGCGAGGGAAAGGGAACTCGAGTCACTATATATGGCGACAAATAAAAAAGGAGCAGCAGAGTTCTTCAAACTGCTTGGCTTTCAGGATGAAAAAAGCGAGCTTCCGGAAGAACTGTACAGTTCCGCCCATGTCCAGCATATTCTAACTGTGGATAACTTTTCATTCCTGAAGCTTTCATTATGAATTGTGGATATATCCACAAAGTTATCCACTATTATCGAAAAGTTATACACAAATTGTGGACAAAACTTGAGTTATCCTCCATCTTCTTTTATACTTTCAAAAGTGATTGTGGTTTAAAAGCTGAAACAAAGGGTATACCACACAGAATTTGAACAGTATTGAAGGTGGGCATAACAATGAAGACAGAAATTTGGTCAGTGGATAAAAATGTGGATAGTTTAAATGATTATCCACAGATTAAACAGGCAGCTGCTCTTTTAGCCCAAAATGAGACGGTTGCCTTTCCGACTGAGACTGTTTACGGACTTGGTGGAAATGCAAGAAATGACGAAGCAGTCAAGAAGATATTTGAAGCGAAGGGCAGACCTTCTGACAACCCCCTCATTATTCATATTGCGGACAGGGAGCAGCTTGAGGGGATTGTGGAAAGTGTCCCGGCTAGTGCAGATAAGCTGATGGAAGCCTTTTGGCCAGGTCCGCTGACAATTATATTCAATAAAAAAGACGGGCAGCTCTCAGAGACAGCAACGGCAGGGCTGAATACGGTAGGAATCAGGATGCCGGATCACCCGGTGGCTCTCGCCATTCTCCGTGAAAGCGGCGTTCCGGTAGCCGCTCCAAGCGCGAACAGGTCCGGGCGGCCCAGCCCGACTACTGCCGGACATGTGGAGGAAGATTTGAACGGGAGGATTGCAGGAATTGTGGATGGCGGTCCTACCGGAGTAGGTGTTGAATCCACTGTCCTGGATTGTACGGGAGAGATTCCGGTCATCCTGAGACCTGGCGGAGTGACGAAAGAGCAGCTCGAGCGGGTAGTGGGAGAGGTAGCGGCCGATCCTGCGCTTGCCGATGAGAAGGAGGCGCCGCGCTCCCCCGGCATGAAGTATCGGCATTATGCACCTGATGCTCCCTTATATATAGTAGAAGGAACAAGGGAACGGATTCAAGAATTGGTGAACGAACAGCATACGGAAGGCCTGAAAGCCGGTGTGCTTACAACGGCCGAAAATGAAAAATTTTACGACAGCGATTTTACATTTATATGCGGCAGGAGAGCGAATCTGGAAACAGTGGCAGCCTCCCTTTACGAAGCATTACGGAGCTTCAACAGCTCTGGAGTGGATGTGATCTTCAGCGAATCCTTCCCCGCAGAAGGTGTCGGTGAAGCCATTATGAACCGGCTTCTCAAAGCAGCAGGCCATCGAATCATTAAATAATTTTAGTGCCAGGCACCGTCTGTGGACATTTCAATGTGATTTGTGCGCGGGAGGTGCCTGGCATTTCTTAGCCCCGCAGGAAGCGGGTCATGAGGACGTTGCCATACGACGTGGCGTACTTAGTCCGCGTTCCTCGATAGAACAGTCGCCTCCGCTTTTCTATTGTCCAGCTCCGGCTCCTAGGTGCTCGAGTCATAAGCCAAGCAGGCCAGAAGGTTACAGAACAACCTTCCGTCCTGCTCGTCTTATGCATGAGGCGCGCAGGATGCGGGTCATGCGGACGTTGCCACAGGACGTGGCGTACTTAGTCCGCGTTCCTCGATAGAACAGTCACCTCCGCATTTCTAATTCTATTTTCCCTTGGACGTGCATATGCTGAATTAGCAAGTCCAAGGAGGAGAATGGATGACTTCGTTTTTTGGGGAACTTATTACGTTGATGTTAATGGCGTTTGCCCTCGGGATGGATGCTTTTTCGGTCGGGCTTGGCATGGGCATGTTCGAGCTGCGCCTGAGGCAAATTTTTAAAATAGGAATAACGATCGGTCTTTTCCATGTCTTCATGCCGCTGTTAGGAATGATTGCCGGCAGGTTCCTATCGGAGCAGTTCGGCTCTATTGCGGCCTATATCGGGGGAGGGCTGCTGCTGCTGCTCGGTGCCCAGATGATTTGGTCAAGCATCAAGGATGATGATTCAAGCTTGATTACACCCGTTGGTTTCGGCCTGCTCATTTTTGCGTTGAGTGTCAGCCTGGACAGCTTTTCGGTCGGTCTCTCTCTTGGAATTTATGGAGCGAAAACAGCGCTTGTCCTGGTATGTTTCGGTGCAGCCGCGGCGATTCTGACATGGGCAGGGCTATTGGCCGGACGCAAGGTTCAGGGATGGCTTGGATCCTACAGCGAAGCACTCGGCGGAGCCATCCTCCTCGCTTTCGGCATAAAGCTGTTATGGCCATTTTTTTAATGCGGGAGGCTATTCATTCAGAAAATAAAGGCATCCTGGCGGGTGTCTTTTTATGTTGCGTTCCTTTTGCTGGGCAAGCCCCCTCCGCATTTCGTATTGTCCAGCTGCGACGGCTAGGGCCTCGAGTCATAAGCCACGCTAGAATTAAAGGCAAAGAACGCCTTTTATTCTAGCGCGTCTTATGCTTGTCGGCCCTGGGCAAGCCGTCTCCGCATTTCGGTTTGTCCGGCTCCAGGGGCTAGAGCCTCGAGTCATAAGTCACTTAGGAATTAAAGGCAAAGAACGCCTTTTATTCCTAAGCGCCTTATGCTGGGCCCGCAGGATGCGGGTCATGCGGACGTTGCCACAGGACGTGGCGTTTTTAGTCCGCGATCCTTAATCTGAGCAAGCCCCTTCCGCACTTCGTGTGAACTTTCTATAAATTTTTCCATGCTTGTCTATTGAAACTGTGACAATTGGCTTATAATGGAGGGAAAGGGGGCTGCATCGATGAGACGCGTATTGTTTGTTTGTACTGGTAACACTTGCCGGAGCCCGATGGCAGAGGCTATTTTGAAGAGCAGGGAGCTTCCGGGGATTGAGGTGAAGTCTGCTGGTGTGTTTGCTGCCAATGGGGGACAGGCCTCCGCACATGCGAAGCAGGTTCTTGAGGAGCAGGGGATTGCCCATGTACATACCTCGAGCGCACTGACGGCAGAGCTGGTTGAATGGGCAGATGTCATTTTGACGATGACGTCCGGGCATAAATGGAATGTGGTCAGCATGTTTGAGGGAGCAGAGGGCAAAACCTTTACACTGACAGAGTTTGCAGGGGAACACGGCGGTGAGATCCTTGATCCATTCGGCGGAAGCCTTGAAATATACAGAGAAACCTTTAATGAACTGAAAAAGCATATTGAACAGATTATTAACAAATTAGAGAAGTAACGACCAGGGGGCAATTATGGAGAAGAAGCGCTATAAGTTCGGGTTGAGAAAAAAGCTTGTGCTGTTAACGACCATACTGGCATTCATTACCTACACCACGAGTGCGGTGTTCATTTATGGTCTTTATCCAATTGTGAAGGAGTATCTGCCGTTCGGGGAAGCGGCTTTTAACATTATCACGCTTTCTCTTGGGGCCATGTGGTCCGGTGTATTGACATTCGTTGCGGCCGGCTTTATCACGAAACCGCTGCAAAAGCTGGAGAAGACAGCTCTGAAAGCGGCAGAAGGCGATATCAGGGAAGACGCGGAGCTTTCCAAATCAGATGATGAAATCCGTTCCCTCGGAGCGGCGTTCAACCATATGCTTTCAAATCTCCGGGAAATGGTCGCGAAAATCGATGAAAATTTTCAGCATACCAATGATAAAGTAATCAGCATTTCACAGGAAGCATCAGCTGCTGCCGAGCAGGCTGCAAGCATCTCCAGGACAATCGGCGAGATTTCCCTGGGTGCCGACAGCTCAGCTGTGTCGATTCAGGCGACTGCCGAGTCGGTCGAGGATGCAACAAGAATTGCTGAAGAAGTACAGCAGCAGGCGAAAACGTCCCAGCAGGTTTCCGGTGAGCTAGTCGATGATTTGAATGAATCGAAGAAAGTCATCCACTCTCTTGTAACTGGAATTACCAAGCTGGCGGAAGATAATCAGGAATCATTGCAGACCGTCAAGCGCCTCGAAGATAATGCCGCGAAGGTAGAGCAGATCATCCAGCTGGTGGGAGATATTGCAGCTCAGACCAACCTGCTGGCGCTGAACGCTTCGATTGAGGCTGCGCGTGCAGGTGAGCACGGCAAAGGCTTTGCCGTCGTGGCAGAGGAAGTCCGGAAGCTGGCTGATGAAAGCGCCAAAGCGGTCCAGGGCATTTCCGAATTGATTAAAAACATCCAGAATGAAGTCCAAAATGTTGTTAGGCAAATTACGGACCAGGTCGAAACGGCATCGGCCGAGGGGAAAAAAGGAGTCAAAACCAATCAGGTCATCGGTGAAATGACGAATACCGTCAACCAGATGGCTTCGTCTGTCACAACGATTTCGAGCCTGGTGGAGCAGCAGATGGAAGGCATCCGCCATTCTGCCACCCAGTCGCAGGAAGTGGCAGCCATCGCGGAGGAAACATCCGCCGGAGCCCAGGAGGTCGCCTCTGCAACTGAAAATCAATCAATGGTCATTTCCAATGTGGAGAAGCTTGCTTTTGAATTGAAGGATGAGGCGGAAAAGCTGAAGGAAACGATCACCAAGTTCAGGGTTTAAACAACAAGAAAGAATCTCTGCGGCACAAGCGGGGATTCTTCTTTATTTCACAGCAGGCGATTTTGCTGATGGATAAATAGGGGAATAGATATAAATATAAATGGAGGTGGATGGGTGAATGAATATAGAGGATATTATCGCAGGATTGGGCAGCAGGACACCGGCCATCCTGGGAAGCAATAAATTCATAAACTATTCAGTTCTCGTACCGCTGATTGAAAAAGAAGACGGTGTCCATGTCCTTTTTGAGGTCCGGTCCATGGAAATGCGCAGGCAGCCGGGGGAGATTTGTTTTCCGGGGGGAAGGGTCGACAGATCGGATCCGGACGTGAAGCATACAGCAATCAGGGAAACAACCGAAGAGCTGGGAATCCCCATGGATGAAATTAGAGGGACAGTTCCCCTTGACTATATGGTATCCCCGTTTGGCATGATCATCTACCCTTTTGCAGGAATGCTGAAGCCTTCCCGGCCTTTCCAGGTGAACCCGAAAGAGGTGGGGGAAGTATTCACCGTACCGCTTTCCTATCTGCTGAAAGCCAAGCCTGAAATTTATAAAATGAATTTCAGGCTGGAACCGGAAAACGGTTTTCCTTTCGACCGGATTGCCGGCGGCGAAAACTATAATTGGCAGACAAGGTCAATGGAAGAATGCTTCTACTATTTTGAGGATAAGGTCATTTGGGGTTTGACCGCCCGGATCCTGCAGCATTTTATAGAGATTGTCAATGAACTGCCGGAACAGAAATAGGCCCTTCCCGATGGAAAGGCCGCCGGGTTACATAACCCGTTTGGCGCCCAGGTATTTCTTCGCCCAATAAGAGTCTGTCAGCTTTACAACGGTGACGCCTTTTTTGACGGTAACAGCGAAGAATTGATTGTGACCGGCATAGATGCCCACGAAGGAAGCCTTTTTGCTGCTGCCGCCGGCTGTGTTAAAAAAGACAAGGTCACCCGGCTTCAGGTCTTTCTTCTGAATGGTTTTCCCTGTTTGCTGCATTGCGGCAGAAGTCCTCGGAAGCTTAACGCCTGCTTTGCCGTACACATGCTGAACAAAACCGGAGGCATCAAATCCCTTCTCTGATGTGCCGCCGTATTTGTATTTGATTTTTGCAT
This sequence comes from Bacillus sp. UMB0728, assembly GCF_002858875.1. Classification (NCBI taxonomy): domain Bacteria; kingdom Bacillati; phylum Bacillota; class Bacilli; order Caryophanales; family Bacillaceae; genus Bacillus; species Bacillus sp. UMB0728. The sequence goes on from NZ_PKLA01000002.1 coordinate 403,350, forward strand.
GGGTAAGCGCATCTGCATATTCAATGACGACATTTAGTTTTTGTTCAACATTCAGTTTTGGCTGGAGCTTCCCGAAAGTATCGGTGAAAACGTCTGCTGATGCACCTGCTGAATGGAAGGACAATCCTGCCATCAGCACAGAAGCGGCAGCAAGGCCTTTGAATAGATTCTTTTTCATTTGAATTCCTTCTTTCTTTGGTTTGTCTTCATTGGTAATTGTAAATGGCAGCGGGAAAAAAATCGTTAAGCATTGTTTACAGTTTCAGGAATAGGCGTTACCTTTCTGTAATTTTTTTAGCAGCAGAAACAGTCCGGCCAGCTTTCTATTTCAGCTTACTTGTGTCAAAATAAAGGAAGAAATCGTGTTTATTTAGGAGGTTCTTGTAATGAAGGTTGCAATTGCTTCAGATCATGGCGGAGTGAATATCCGCGAAGAAATGAAACATTTGATGGAAGAAATGGGCATTGAATATGAAGATTTCGGCTGCGAGTGCGGCGTCTCCGTTGATTATCCGGACTATGCGCTTCCTGTAGCGGAGAAGGTGGCATCAGGCGAATTTGATAAAGGAATCCTGATCTGCGGGACAGGGATTGGAATGAGCATTTCCGCCAACAAGGTGAAGGGCATCCGCTGTGCACTGGTCCATGATGTATTCAGTGCCAAAGCGACCCGCCAGCATAATGACAGCAATATCCTTGCCATGGGCGAGCGTGTGATCGGACCGGGACTTGCCCGGGAAATAGCGAAAACCTGGCTTGAAACCGAGTTTGAAGGCGGACGCCATGCGAACCGGATCGGAAAAATCAAAACCTACGAAGATCTATAAGCAACTGGAAGGGTGATACCATGTTCGAAGAGATTCAGACTGAATTGAGAGAAATCCTGGATGAGTTCGGCGGACAGGTGGCGCTTAACGAAAACAGCGTGCTTGTGGTCGGCTGCAGCACAAGTGAAGTAATCGGCAAAAGGATCGGCACATCCGGCACAGATGAAGCCGCGGCCATCCTCTTTGAAGAGCTAAAGAATTTTGCCGAACGGACAGGGGCCAGACTCGCCTTCCAGTGCTGCGAGCATCTGAACAGGGCGCTCGTTGTGGAAAGGCAGACTGCGGATCAGAAGAATCTTGAGGAAGTATCAGTCGTACCGGTGCGCCAGGCCGGAGGTGCCATGGCCTCATATGCCTACAGGCAATTCAAGGACCCGGCCGTCGTCGAATTCATCAAGGCCGACGCCGGCATCGACATCGGCGACACCCTCATCGGCATGCACCTGAAGCATGTAGCAGTCCCAATCAGAACCAAACAAAAAAGCATCGGCAGCGCCCACGTCACCCTCGCCTCCACAAGACCAAAACTCATCGGCGGAAGGCGCGCCGTGTATGAGAGGCTGCCGGAGAATGAATCGTGTTAAGATGAAAGATATCTTTTTTAGAGAAAGGAGTACGGGTAAAATAACACGTACTCCTTTTTGATTTGTAGAGAGACTGCCTGGTACCGCAAACCTGCAAAAAATTTTTAAAACCCTGTTGATTGGAGCGGAAGGCACGAAGACTCCTCATAAAATGCTGCGCATTTTCTTCGTGCGATGAAGTTTCGAAGGAGCGGATTCAACGTCCTGTGGGAGATAGCGGCAGAGCTGAGACCCCGCAGCGCGCAAGCGTGAGGAGGCTCAGCGCCGCCCCGCGGAAAGCGAAGTGCCTGCAGCGGAAATCAACAGCCTCATTAACAAGTAGAAATCCTATGTATCAGCAGCCATTCAAGCAAGTCTATAAGTGGAAAAGACCAGCCTGATACCGGAAACTTGCCATAAAATTTTATAAACCCTGTTGATTGCAGTGGAAGGCACGAAGACTCCTGCGGGATTGTAGCGGAAAAGTTGAGACCCCACAGCGCGCAGCGCGAGGAGGCTCAACTCCGCCCCGCGGAAAGCGAAGTGCCTGGAACGGAAATCAACAGCCCCATAAATAAATATAAATCTATGTATTTAGCAGCCATTCCAAGGCTGTTTTTTATTTTTCCTAAAAAACCTGTAACAAATAGCAACCCCCTGCGTTATCATTATAGCCATTCAAAGAAAGGAGGGAAAAAACAGTTGGACGCCCGCAGAAAAGAAAAACTCGATGACCTATACTCACACTATGCAAGACCACTTTACTACTACCTGCTCAAGCTTTCCGGCTCAGACCATCTGGCCGAAGAACTTGTGCAGGAAACTTTCGTGCGTGCAACTGTTTCACTCTCCTTTTACCAGCAGGAGGATGTGCGGTCCTGGCTGTTCAAGGTGGCCCGGAATGCCTACTTGGACGAATGGCGAAAACGGCAGCGGCGCAAATGGGTGCCGTTTGCAGACTATCTTTTTTCAAAAGAAGAGATGCTCAGCCCCTACGGCTTGCCGGAAGAAGAAGCCCTGGGTGCCGAGCTGGAGCAGGACGCCGCTGACATGCTGAGGCTGCTGCCGGAAAAATACCGGACGGTCCTCTATTTAAGAGAATATGAGCATTTCAGCTATAAGGAAATACAGGAAGCGCTTGACCTGACAGAAAGCCAGGTGAAGGTTGATCTTCATCGTGCCAGGAAAAAGCTCGCTGTAATCGCAGAAAAGAAAGGATGGAAAAAGGATGGCAGACTGGAGCCCTGATAAAGAAAAGAAAATCCTGACGAAATACCGTTTTGCCCTGACATTCCGGGTAGTTAAAGTCCTGATTGCTGCATTATTTTTCTTCTGGATATATATGCTGGCCGTCACAATCAGCTATGACAGCCTGCACCTGGATCGGAAACATATTTTTTACACCCAGCTGGCGTTGGATTGGACCCAGCCGAATATCCATAAAGACTTTGGCGGATTCGCACAGTCGGAAATCACACCATTTTTTACGCAGAAGATTTCTTACCCTGTAACAAGGCGGGTCGGCAAAGAAGAACAGCCAGCAGGTGAAATGCAGATCAGGAAAGGGCTATTGAACAGCTATTCGACGCGCACGCTTTCCTATTATCAGCCGGATCAGGAAGGAGGATTCCGTTTCTACTTTCCTGAAAATCCGAAGACGGGGGAGAAGCTTGATGCCGAGGACGATAATGGCGTTTGGGAGGAATTGGATAAGGTTCATGAGGGAACGGTGGCAGAGGCAGCTTTTTCGACAGACCGGTTTATGGAGCCGGAGGAGCTCTTCGCTCTCCTTGAGCCGTATGACTTGGATGTCCTGTGGATGCCTTTGTATACAGGGGAATTAAAGACTTTTAAAGGAAACACAGGCAGCGGCGGCAATTCCATTTCTCCGATCCCTGCCTTCGGTTTTACGGGCGGAAGGGAAATCAGCGATGACCGCATGTCAGAAAGTGAATACGAGTTTACACAGGAAATGCTCGGCAAAAATAAGGAGCTGATGCTCGGACAGATGGAGAAGCTCCTAAAAGATGAGCGGGAAAGCTATTATGAGAGATTCCTCGGACTAGGCTATCTTGAAGAAAGGCATGCTTACCTGAAAGAAAATGGCTTTCAGGTATACGGAGCTGTTGTAACGGGGCCAGTCAAGGAGCTGCTGAAGCTGAGAGAGGTAAAAGAGCTGCGCGGCGCCCAGCTTGGCGAGATGGATTACTGGAACTGGACGGAATAATCAAAGAGCCCCGCCTGTTTTTGGCGGGGTGTTGAAGTTGGGTTCCTATTTAAAACCAAAACATGATAGAATGTAAGAGGATTTTACAAAAAAAGCATACATATGTAGTTTTTCAAAAAGGGAGGATTACAATGAAGCATTTAGCACAGCAGGATGAGCAGGTTTTTCAATCGATTCAGGATGAATTGAAGCGCCAGAGAACGAAGATCGAATTAATAGCTTCCGAGAATTTTGTCAGTGAAGCGGTGATGGAAGCGCAAGGGTCTGTATTGACCAATAAATATGCGGAAGGCTATCCGGGCAGACGCTATTATGGCGGCTGCGAGCATGTCGATGTGACGGAAAATCTGGCGCGCGACCGTGCGAAGCAGATTTTCGGGGCAGAGCATGCCAATGTCCAGCCTCACTCAGGCGCGCAGGCGAATATGGCTGTTTATTTCACGATCCTTGAAACAGGGGATACTGTCCTAGGCATGAACCTGTCCCATGGCGGACACCTCACCCACGGCAGCCCTGTCAACTTTTCAGGCATCCAGTACAACTTTGTTGAATACGGGGTGGATAAAGAAACGCACCGAATCAATTATGATGATGTCCTTGAAAAAGCGCGCGAGCATAAGCCGAAGCTGATTGTAGCCGGTGCAAGTGCCTATCCGCGTGAAATCGACTTCAAGCGTTTCCGGGAAATCGCCGATGAAGTCGGTGCTTACCTGATGGTCGACATGGCCCATATTGCCGGCCTGGTCGCAGCGGGACTCCACCAAAATCCTGTGCCATATGCTGACTTTGTAACAACCACTACACATAAAACATTGCGCGGACCGCGCGGCGGCATGATCCTTTGCCGTGAAGAATTCGCGAAGAAGATCGATAAGTCTATCTTCCCTGGCATCCAGGGCGGCCCATTGATGCACGTGATTGCAGCCAAGGCTGTCGCATTCGGCGAAGCACTGCAGGACAGCTTCAAGGATTATGCGCAAAGTATCATTAATAACGCTAAAGCACTGGGAGAAGGACTGAAAGAGGAAGGCATCGACCTCGTTTCCGGCGGTACGGACAATCACCTTCTTCTGATCGATCTCCGCTCCCTTGGCCTGACAGGCAAAGTGGCTGAAAAGGTGCTTGATGAAATTGGCATCACTGTTAATAAAAATACGATTCCATTCGATCCGGAAAGCCCGTTTGTTACCAGCGGCATCCGCATCGGAACAGCTGCAGTTACTTCCCGCGGCTTCGGCGAGAAAGAGATGAAGGAAATCGCATCCCTGATTGCCTTCACCCTCAAGAACCATGAAGACGAAGCAAAGCTTGCAGAAGCAAGCAGCCGTGTTGAGGAACTCACAGGCAGATTCATCCTTTATAAAGAGCTTTAAAATGGAGGGCCTTCCTTTGCGGGGGGCTCTTTTTGCGGAGAGCAGCGAAGACTCATTACGAATTATTAACAATTTCTGCTCTCAGTTGCCCTTGCATTTATTTTTCTGTAAAATTAGACGAAGTGTAAACGAAACATAGCGAAGAATAAAGGAGAGATTTTCAATGGCAAAAGTATACGTCTTTGATCACCCGCTCATTCAGCACAAGCTTACATACATCAGAGAAAAAAACACTGGCACGAAAGAGTTCCGCGAACTGGTTGATGAGGTCGCAACACTTATGGCCTTTGAAATCACACGCGACATGCCTTTGGAAGAAATAGAAATTGAAACTCCTGTCAGCGTAACAAAATCAAATGTCCTTTCCGGCAAAAAGCTTGGAATCGTGCCAATCCTGCGTGCGGGAATCGGCATGGTGGACGGCATCTTAAAGCTGATCCCTGCTGCCAAGGTAGGGCATATCGGCCTTTACCGCGATCCGGAAACACTTCAGCCGGTTGAATACTATGCCAAGCTGCCAAGCGATGTAGAGGAAAGGGACTTCATCGTAGTCGATCCAATGCTTGCGACAGGCGGATCTGCCATTGAAGCGATGCATTCCCTGAAAAAACGCGGCGCAAAAAACATTAAATTCATGTGCCTGGTTGCTGCCCCTGAAGGTGTGGAAGCAGTGAAAGAAGCACATCCAGACGTAGACATCTACATTGCTGCACTTGACGAAAAGCTGAACGAAAAAGGCTATGTTGTACCAGGCCTTGGCGACGCTGGCGACCGTTTGTTTGGAACTAAATAGTAAGATGATTTGGGACCGGCCGTGAGAGCGGCCGGTTTCTTGTTGATTTTATGGTAATTAATGTATTTTTTGTAGAATAACGAAGAATTTATGTAGAATCATGTTAATTTTATGTAGAAAAACCAGAATAATTGGTAGAATAACGGCAAATTTGTGTAGAATCAGCATAAATTTCCCTCTGCAAAATTAAGAAGACCTCCTCACTGGGCGTGGATCATATGTATTTTTATAAAATTTTGACCAGTCTATCAAAATCCCCATACTTTATTCCCGATAAAAGAGGAAATCCGTATAAAACAGAGAATAAAATACTGACCAAATACCATTCCAAAGAGGTGAATGCCCATATGATTGCCAAAAAGAGAGTCGTCCCTTTAAAAATCAGGCAGCTTGAAGCATTGTTGAGAAGATTGCCGCAGAACCATCTCAAAATTCCCCTGATTGAGCAGGAACTCATCAAGCGCCGCACCGGATACCGCGGGGAAAAGAATGTAGATTACCATATTTCCTTCCTGCCGGATGAATATCTCATATTCCACGGCCTCCGTTTAGTCCATCAGCATCCCTTCCAGATAGATACCCTCATACTTGCTCCCTCATTTATCGCAGCAGCTGAAATCAAGAACATTTCCGGGACGCTATATTTTGAAAAACACTCCCATCAACTAATCAGGCAGTCCAGCAAGGGAGAGGACGGGTTTTCCAATCCACTGCTTCAAGTCCAGCGGCATAAAGTTCAGCTCAAAGGGTGGATGGAGAAGATGAAGCTTCCAGAACTGCCGATCGATCCGCTGGTCATCATCAGTTCTAATTCCACGATTGTTAAAACCAGCACAGGCAATGAGCGAATTTATAAAACTGTGATACATGCTGAACAGCTGCCCGGAAAACTCGAAAAGCTCCGCCCGTTCTCTCCCTCGCTAATTCTAACTAGCAAAGAGATGAACAAAGTGAAAAGGCTCCTGCTGAAAAACCATGAGCCGCTCTATACATCCATTCTCGAACAATATAGCATCTCACCAGATGAAATCATTCGCGGAGTGCAATGTTTCGAATGCCAGCTGTACGCCATGTCACGCTTCCATGGCAGATGGATTTGCCCGGCTTGTGCGGGCGAGTCAAAAAAAGCCCATATCCGCGCCATCCTTGATTACTTTCTCCTCGTGGATAATTCCGTCAGCAGCCAGAAATGCAGAGACTTTCTGTTATATGACTCCAGCAGGAACATCCACCAACTCTTATCCTCCCTCAACCTCCAATCCTCCGGCACCACCAAAAACCGCCTATACCATTCCCCCTCGGAAGAAAACTGGGAGGACCTCGAAAACCTCTTGAATACTCCCGCCCTTCAAGACAAACCCTAAGGAAAAATGCCGAAAGGAGCCTCCCATGAAAAAAATCTTCCTCATCATCAGTCTGTTTGCGCTTATGCTCAGTCCTCATGTGAATGCAAGGACATTACAAATCCCTCCGCTTCCGGCTGAACCGGAGGATGCAGAGCGTGTGGCAATTGTCCTGATGAAAGAAGGGCAAACCGAACAGGATCGGAATATCCTTCTCCGGCAGTACCCGGATTTAATTCTTAGGCAAAGTTTCCAGGAGGCATTGAACGGTTTTTCAGTAAAGGGTCCGGTCAAATCGCTGGACAGGCTTGCCAAAGAAGAGGAAGTCCTAACCATATCCCAAGCGGTCTCTTATCAGGCAGAAAGTGAGGATGGCATCAGCCTGATTGGGAGTCATACAGTCAGGGGGCTGTTTGATGAAAAGGGGGAGCGGCTGTCGGGGAAGGGTGTTACAATCGGTGTGATTGATACGGGAATTGATTATAATCATCCGGACCTGCGGAGGAATTACGCCGGAGGGCGTGACCTGGTGGACCAGGATGATGATCCGATGGAAACGGTGAGGACGGCAGGAGAGGATACTTTTCACGGCACCCATGTAGCAGGAGTGATTGCAGCCAATGGCAAAATGACGGGAGTGGCGCCAGATGCAAAGATCATTGCCTACCGTGCGCTCGGTCCAGGCGGTGCGGGTACAACAGAGCAGGTGATTGCAGCCATTGAACAGGCCATCAAGGATAAAGTCGACATCCTGAATCTATCGCTCGGCAACAGTGTCAATGGCCCGGACCTGCCCATCAGCCTGGCCCTCAATAAGGCAGTCGATAAGGGCATTACTGCTGTCACTTCGTCTGGAAACTCAGGACCGAATACCTGGACAGTCGGCTCGCCGGGTACTGCCTCTAAAGCGATATCCGTCGGCGCCTCTACGCCAATGCTCCAGATTCCCTATCTTGATTTCGGCAGCGGAAAGAAAGTCAAACTGAATCCCCTTCAAGGCTCTTCTCTCTGGAATTTAGACCGCTCCTATGAGCTGGCGTTAGGCGGGCTTGGAAATCCTGAAGAGCTTAAGAGGATAAAAGGGAAGATTGCCCTCATTCAGAGGGGTGGCCTTACTTTTTCACAAAAAGCCAAAAATGCAAGGCAGGCAGGCGCGATCGCAGTCATTATCTACAATAATACAGACGGAAGCTTTGCAGGCAATCTTGAGGAGGATGCCGGCCTTCCGGTTGTGTCGCTCTCTAAGCAGGATGGGGACCAGCTGAAGAAGCGCCTGCAGGAAGAAACGGTGCTGGCCCGGACATATATAATAGAAGAAAAGGATATTCTTGCCGATTTCAGCTCACGCGGACCTGTGACCGATACTTGGGAAATCAAGCCGGATGTACTTGCCCCGGGTGTGGCTATCAGCAGTACGGTTCCCGGGGGGTATTTGCCATTGCAGGGAACAAGTATGGCTTCCCCCCATGTTGCAGGTGCATGTGCGCTGATTAAACAGGCCCATCCTGATTGGAGTCCGGAAGAAATCAAAGCCTCGCTCATGAATACGGCTCTGCCTCTTTATAATGAAGAAGGCATGCTGTACAGGACCTATGAACAGGGGGCAGGCCGGATCCAGGTCGAAGACGCGGTGAAGGCTCCTGCCTTAGTGACGCCGGCTTCACTTCAGTTTGGAAAGTTCAAGATAGCCGGGCGTGAGAATGAGCATGTCCGGTATCTGACTGTTAAAAATACAGGCAGCCGAACAGAATCGTATTCATTCACTGTACCCGCTAACATAAGCGGGATTGAATGGGAGATGCCGCTCGCCTTTCGCCTTGAACCCGGCGGGAAAAAGAAGGTCGCTATCAAGATGAGAATAGACCCGGAAGAATTCAAACAGAAAATTCATGATGGGCGGCTTGTCCTGAACGCTGGAGGCAGGAAAGTCGGCATCCCGTATTTGTATGTCCTCGAAGAGCCGGATTACCCGCGTGTCATGGGGTTCGATTTTGGCAGGGGAGACAATGGAGGGAGCTATCGCTATGAAGTCTACCTTCCCGGGGGAGCGGAAGAATTCGGTATTGCGCTGTTTGATCCTGATACACTCCGGTTCGTCCAGTTCCTTGACTGGAAGAGGGGAGCAGGCAAAGGCCAGATCCGCAAGGAATTAGCAAACGATAATCTGCCTCCGGACGGCGTCTACATTGCTCAGGTCTTTGCAAGGAAAGCCGGCAGGCAGGATATGATTGAGGCCTATCTGGAGGTAAGAAAAGAAGAGGAAGAGGGTGCGATTGGAGCGAGATAATACCTCGCTCCAATTGCAAGTTATTATTCGAAAAAAAATTCGAAAATAGTGTGAACAAAGACTTTTCCGTTACTGGAGTTTGTGAACTTTTTCACTCCGAATGCATTGACATTGACAGATGCCTATTGTATGCTTACATAGGGTATAAAATGATAGGGTTTTCACAGATTTCATGCGGAAGAAAATAACCGCAATCTGCATGATATCAACAATGAAAACACTTACCTCAATTCAAACACCATTCTCTTTTCACTAGCAGGAAACCCTGCATTCTCAAGACATAAATACGTCAAAGGAATATATTTCCAGTGTGGAGGATGCGTTATCATGCGTCGAAAAGACCGCCACCCGTTTCAAGCCATGGCTTTAATGTCCGCCATCCTTTCCCAATTAGTAGGCTCCGTCCTGATCGGCATCTTCCTTGGAAGATGGCTTGATGATGTGATTGGAACCGAGCCGTTATTCCTGATAGTCGGATTGCTTATAGGATTGGCCGCAGGGACTTATGCCATGCTTCACCTGGTCAGACGTTTCTTTACAGGAGACTAACAGCCTATGCCAGACCTCAAAACAATGTTTATACGGCAGCGCAAATACATATTCCTACTGCTGTCAGTCTATGTTCTCGGCTGGGGGTTCACCTCTTATCAATCTATTTTTATGGGGCTGATAGTGGGGACAAGCCTGAGCCTGTTCAATTTATGGCTGATGGTAAGGAAGACGGACCAGCTTGGGGAAGCGGCAGCGAATGGCCAAAGGATGCGGTCTCTCGGGATGCTGTCGAGGATGGCGACGGCAGTGCTTGCCGTCATGATCAGCATGAAGTACCCGGATGAGGTGCACCTGATCAGCGTAGTTCTGGGATTAATGACATCATATATTGTCATTATGATAGATTATTTTCTTCAACTTTTTGTTTTACGTAAATAGCCGGGAAGAGAGGTGAATACTGTGCATCATGAAGCACCTATAGTTGAATTTCTTGGTTTGAACTTCAACTTGGCAAACATGTTGATGATTACAGTTGCCAGTGCCATTGTTTTCATCATCGCTGTTCTTTCCACTCGTACGCTCGCCATGAAACCAACCGGAATGCAGAACTTTTTCGAATGGGTCATGGATTTTGTAAAAAACATCATCAACAGTACGATGGACTGGAAAGATGGCGGAAGATTCCATATCCTTGGAATCACCATTATTATGTATGTTTTTGTTTCAAATATGCTTGGGCTTCCGTTCTCCGTGGTCATCAATGACCAATTATGGTGGAAATCGCCTACAGCAGACCCTGCCGTAACGCTGACTTTGGCAGTTATGGTGGTTGGATTGTCGCACTATTACGGTGTAAAGCTTCGGGGAGTAGGGGAATACGGAAAAGAATTTTTCCGTCCATTCTGGTTCATGTTCCCGATCAAGATCATCGAGGAGTTTGCCAACACGCTTACACTCGGCCTTCGTCTTTATGGTAACATCTATGCGGGTGAAATCCTGCTGACACTGATTGCCGGAAGCCTGGCAACAGGGTGGGTCGGACATCTGGCCGCGATTGTACCAATGCTTGCATGGCAAGGGTTCTCAATATTTGTCGGCGCGATCCAGGCATTTATTTTCTGTATGTTAACAATGGTTTATCTCTCCCATAAAGTGAGCTCTGACCATTAATATATACCTGTTCATTCTATGAACAAAACATTCAAACACTATATTATTTTATACAATCCTAAGGAGGAAATTTATAATGGGTCTTTTAGCAGCAGCAATTGCAATTGGTTTGGCAGCACTAGGTGCCGGTATTGGTAACGGTCTTATCGTATCACGTACAGTTGAGGGGATTGCCCGTCAGCCGGAAGCTCGCGGAATGCTTCAAACAACTATGTTCATCGGGGTAGCGTTAGTTGAGGCCGTGCCGATCATCGCAGTTGTTATCGCGTTCATGGTTATTGGTCAATAATTATAAGCAGTACACATAATGGCGAAGATCATGGATGTGACCCTTCGCCATTCCTTTATGCCCAGGTGCGGGTGCGCCTTAATCTTGGAGGTCCGCTTAGCCTGTGCAGGCGGATGCAAACTGGCTTTTTGAATCTGAAAGAACCGAATTCATATGATGAAATTCGTTAACTTGTTGATAGGGAAAGTGGAAGACTCTTGAAGGGAGTGAATCGAGGGTGTTAGCAAGCAATTTAGTATTAGGCGCTGCAGAAGGCGCAGCACATACAGCATTCAACGGCGGGGATATCTTATTCCAGCTGGCTATGTTTATCATTTTGTTGGCATTGCTCAAGAAATTTGCATGGGGTCCTTTAATGGGCATCATGAAACAGCGTGAAGAGCATATTGCCAATGAAATCGGCGCGGCTGAACAAAGCCGTGTTGAAGCAAATAAGCTTCTGGAAGAGCAGAGAAGCCTTCTGAAAGAAGCACGCACAGACGCTCAGAACCTGATCGAAGGTGCGAAGAAGCAAGGCGACGTGCAGCGCGAGGAAATCATCGCCGCAGCGCGTGCTGAAGCAGAGCGCGTCAAAGAATCAGCTAAGCTGGAAATCGATCAGCAGAAAGAAAAAGCAGTTGCCGCAATCCGCGAGCAGGTTGCTTCACTGTCTGTCCTTATTGCTTCCAAGGTTATTGAGAAGGAACTGAGTGCAGCAGACCAGGAAAAGCTGATCAATGAATACATTCAAGAGGCAGGAGAAAACCGATGAGCGGCTCTACAGTAGCAAAGCGCTATGCGTTGGCTCTGTTCCAGCTTGCGAATGAACATCAGCTTCTTGGCCAAATGGAAGAAGACCTTCGCATCGTCAAAGATGTCGTAAACAATAATAAGGGCCTGGATGCAGTCCTGAAATCCCCGAAACTCGAGAATGATGAGAAGAAAGGGATCATCAAAACTGCCTTCGCGTCTGTTAATCCTTTAGTACTTAATACACTTATGCTATTGATTGACCGCCACCGTGAAGATCAATTCTCTGATCTTGCGGAGGAATTCATCAGCCTTGCGAATGACGCAAGGGGCATTGCGGAAGCAAAGGTCTACTCAGTCCGTCCGCTGACAGAGGCTGAGAGCAGCGAGCTATCTGCTGCATTTGCATCAAGGGTCGGAAAAACGTCCCTCCGCATCGAGAATATCGTGGACCCGGGCCTGCTCGGCGGCATCAAGCTCCGCATCGGAAACAGGATTTTCGACGGCAGCATGCGCGGCAAGCTGGAACGCCTGGAACGTCAATTATTAAGCTGAGATTTATAGATAGGGGTGAAACTCATGAGCATCAAAGCTGAAGAAATCAGTGCGCTGATAAAAAAGCAGATCGAAAACTATCAGTCGGAAATTCAAGTGAGTGATGTAGGTACAGTTATCCAGATCGGTGACGGTATCGCCCGTGCTCATGGCCTCGACAATGTCATGGCTGGAGAACTTGTTGAATTTTCAAACGGCGTTATGGGTATGGCACAAAACCTTGAAGAAAATAACGTCGGTATTATCATCCTTGGCCCATATACTGAAATCCGTGAGGGAGATGAGGTCCGCCGTACGGGCCGCATCATGGAGGTTCCTGTAGGACCTGAGCTGATCGGGCGCGTAGTCAACCCGCTTGGACAGCCTGTTGATGGCATGGGGCCAATCAATACAACTGTAACACGTCCGATCGAAAGCCCTGCACCAGGCGTAATGGACCGTAAATCTGTTCATGAGCCGCTGCAGACTGGTATCAAAGCGATCGACGCCCTCGTGCCAATCGGGCGCGGACAGCGTGAGCTTATCATCGGTGACCGCCAGACTGGTAAAACTTCCGTTGCCATCGATACAATCCTGAACCAGAAGGACCAGGATATGGTATGTATCTATGTAGCAATCGGACAAAAAGAATCTACTGTACGTAATGCAGTAGAAACGCTCCGCAAGACTGGTGCATTAGAGTACACAATCGTTGTGACAGCTTCTGCATCACAGCCTGCTCCATTATTGTTCCTTGCTCCTTATGCAGGTGTAACAATGGGTGAAGAATTCATGTACAATGGCAAGCACGTTCTTGTCGTATATGATGATCTTACAAAACAAGCAGCTGCTTACCGTGAGCTTTCACTATTATTGCGCCGTCCTCCAGGACGTGAAGCATATCCAGGGGATGTATTCTACCTGCACAGCCGCCTTCTTGAGCGTGCTGCAAAGCTGAGCGATGCGAAGGGAGCAGGTTCAATCACTGCACTTCCTTTCATTGAGACACAGGCAGGGGATGTATCTGCATACATTCCAACTAACGTTATCTCCATCACGGACGGACAAATCTTCCTTCAGTCTGACCTGTTCTTCTCAGGCGTACGCCCTGCGATCAACGCTGGTCTTTCTGTATCACGCGTCGGCGGATCTGCACAGATCAAAGCCATGAAAAAGGTATCCGGTACACTGCGTCTGGACCTTGCATCATACCGTGAGCTGGAAGCATTCGCCCAGTTCGGATCTGACCTTGATAAAGCAACACAAGCGAAGCTTAACCGCGGTGCCCGTACAGTTGAGGTACTGAAGCAGGATCTTAACAAGCCGCTTAAGGTTGAAAAGCAGGTAGCCATCCTGTATGCATTGACACGCGGCTTCCTAGACGATATCCCTGTCCAGGACATCCGCCGTTTCGAAGCTGAATTCCTTACATGGCTTGACCATAACAAGAAAGATTTGTTAGACCATATCGCTACAACGAAAGAGCTTCCTGCTGACGATGATATGGCTTCTGCGATCAACAGCTTCAAAAAGACTTTCGCAGTAACCGAGTAATAGCGCAAGTCCCAAGCAGAAAAAGCCTGATTCAGGCTTTTTCCCTTGAGGATGGATATCGCTGTTAAAGGTCTGACAATAGAAGGGCTGCCGGGGCTGCTCCTATGCGGGCAGGCTCTCAGCCTGACATTCTTTGAAAAGGGTGGTGAGAACCTGTGGCATCATTGCGCGATATAAAAAATAGGATCACTTCTACAAAGAAGACGAGCCAAATCACAAAGGCCATGCAAATGGTATCTGCGGCAAAAATGAACCGTGCAGAAATGAATGCTAAATCATTCGTTCCCTACATGGAAAAAATCCAGGAAGTTACTGCCAGCATCGCACTGGGGAGCACTGACGTATCCCATCCAATGCTGACATCCCGTCCCGTTAAAAAGACAGGATACCTGGTCATCACTTCCGACCGCGGATTGGCCGGGGCATACAACAGCAATATTTTGCGGACTGTATACCAGACCATCCAAAAACGCCATAAATCAAGTGATGAGTATGCAATCATCGCCATCGGCCGAATTGGGCGCGATTTTTTCAGGAAGCGCGGCATGAACGTCATCCTGGATATCGTGGCAGTTGCGGACCAGCCTGCTTTTGCGGAGATCAAAGATATCGCCAGCAAAACAGTCGGCATGTTTTCAGACGAAACATTTGATGAACTATATATCTACTACAGCCACTATGTCAGTGCAATTCAGCAGGATGTAACAGAGAAGAAGCTTCTCCCGCTGACGGATATTTCTTCTTCCGGCGGAAAGCTTACATCCTATGAATTCGAGCCTTCTGCAGAAGATATTCTGGAAGTTCTCCTTCCGCAATATGCAGAAAGCCTGATCTATGGCGCGCTGCTGGACAGCAAGGCCAGTGAGCACGCGGC
This sequence comes from Bacillus sp. UMB0728, assembly GCF_002858875.1. Classification (NCBI taxonomy): domain Bacteria; kingdom Bacillati; phylum Bacillota; class Bacilli; order Caryophanales; family Bacillaceae; genus Bacillus; species Bacillus sp. UMB0728. The sequence goes on from NZ_PKLA01000002.1 coordinate 418,405, forward strand.
CCGTATGACAGCGATGCAGAGTGCGACGGATAATGCGAAGGAGCTTATCAATTCGCTTAGCCTAAGCTACAACCGTGCGCGTCAGGCGGCCATTACCCAGGAAATTACCGAAATCGTCGGCGGCGCGGCAGCGCTGGAATAATAAATGCCAGTCCTGGACGCTTATAGAAGCTGCTGCTTAGGTGCCTTCACTGCTGATGGCGCCATAGCATCTGCATCTTACGGCACAGGCCAGGCAAGCAAGATAGAGATGCCCGACTGATATCATGCCAGGCGCAATCCTCTATTGAATTGAAATATTAGGAGGGAAAATGATGAACAAAGGACGCGTTCTTCAAATCATGGGTCCGGTTGTTGACGTAAAGTTTGACAGCGGCGAGCTTCCGCAAATCTACAATGCTTTAACAATCTCAGTCCCTGCGCGTAACGAATCTGAAGTTGCAATCAGCTTAACCCTTGAAGTTGCCCTTCACTTAGGTGATGATACAGTTCGTACTATTGCCATGGCTTCTACTGACGGCTTAACCCGTGGTGCTGAAGTTATTGACACTGGTGCACCTATCTCTGTACCAGTTGGGGATATCACTCTTGGACGTGTATTCAACGTACTTGGTGAAACAATCGACCTTGATCCGGCACTCCAAGCCGGCATCCGTCGCGACTCCATCCACAGGGAAGCACCTAAATTCGAGCAGCTTTCAACTGAGGTTGAAATCCTTGAAACTGGAATTAAAGTAGTAGACCTTCTTGCACCTTACATCAAAGGTGGTAAAATCGGTCTATTTGGTGGTGCCGGTGTAGGTAAAACCGTTCTGATCCAGGAATTGATCAACAATATCGCCCAAGAGCACGGCGGTATCTCCGTATTCGCCGGTGTCGGCGAGCGTACACGTGAAGGTAATGACCTTTACCACGAGATGACCGACTCAGGCGTAATCAAGAAAACGGCGATGGTATTCGGCCAGATGAACGAGCCGCCGGGAGCGCGTATGCGTGTTGCCCTGACAGGTTTGACAATGGCTGAATTCTTCCGTGATGACCAAGGACAGGACGTTCTTTTCTTCATGGATAACATCTTCCGTTTCACACAGGCAGGTTCTGAGGTTTCCGCCCTGTTAGGCCGTATGCCTTCAGCGGTAGGTTACCAGCCGACTCTTGCAACAGAAATGGGACGCCTTCAGGAACGTATCACATCTACTAACGTAGGTTCTGTTACTTCCATCCAGGCAATCTATGTACCAGCCGATGACTATACGGATCCAGCTCCTGCAACAACGTTCGCTCACTTGGATGCGACGACTAACCTTGAGCGTAAGCTTTCTGAGATGGGTATCTACCCTGCGGTGGATCCTCTTGCTTCAACTTCCCGTGCCCTGTCACCGGAAATCGTTGGAGAAGAGCACTACTCAGTAGCGCGCCAGGTTCAATCAACGCTTCAGCGTTACAGAGAACTTCAGGATATCATCGCGATCCTCGGTATGGATGAGCTTTCTGACGAAGACAAGCTTGTTGTACACCGTGCTCGCCGTATCCAGTTCTATCTATCACAGAACTTCCACGTTGCCGAGCAGTTCACTGGCCAGAAAGGTTCTTACGTTCCGGTTAAAGAAACTGTTAAAGGCTTCAAAGAAATTCTTGAAGGCAAATACGACCATCTTCCAGAAGATGCTTTCCGCCTTGTCGGAACGATCGAAGACGTGCTTGAAAATGCGAAAAGCATGGGCGTAGAGGTCTAATTTCGGACCAGGAGGGTAAAAAATGAAGACGATCAAAGTCAGTGTTGTTACTCCCGATGGCCCGGTGTACGAATCAGATGTGGACATGGTCAGCACCAAAGCTCAAAGCGGCGAGCTTGGCATCCTGCCTGGACATATTCCAATGGTCGCACCGCTGCAAATTGGAGCCGTCCGCCTGAAGAATGGCGGAAATACTGAACTCTTGGCAGTCAATGGCGGCTTCATCGAAGTCCGTCCGGATCAAGTAACGATCCTAGCGCAATCCGCTGAGCAATCAGAAGGAATTGACATCGAGCGTGCCAAAAGCGCCAAACAGCGCGCCGAACAGCGCCTCGCCGATCAAAAGCGTGACAACATCGACGCCAAACGGGCCGAACTAGCCCTCCAAAGGGCAGTTAACCGTATTTCAGTTGCTGAAAGAAGAATATAATTAAAAACCTCCGGTAAATGCCGGGGGTTTTTTGTTGGTTGCTTTTAATGATAACAAGGAGTAAATTGCATTTATGGGTATCGGATGAAGAAGTCTTATTCTTTGCGGCAGGATAGTGAAAGAATGGTTTTGAAAAAAAAGGAAGTCTTATCCTTACTTGAGTAAGCGACACCAAGCTTAAAAATAAGCGGAGAAATTGCAGTTAAGAGGAGCGAAGTTGCCCATTAACCTGTTTTTTTGAGTCGATAGCCGGAATTTCTCTTTATTTTAGCTATTTTTAGAGAATTTTTTAAAATAGAGGGATTTTCTCCGTTTATTTTTTCGTCAAGAATCCATAAAAATCATAAAAAACCCTGTTGATTCCAGTGGAAGGCACGAAGACTCCTGTGGGAGATAGCGGCAGAGCTGAGACCCCGCAACGCACAAGCGTGAGAAGGCTCAGCGCCGCCCCACGGAAAGCGAAGTGCCTGCAACGGAAATCAGCAGCCCCATACCAATAGAAAACCAAGGAGATAAATTGTTTATACCTTATCTTAAGTGCCTGTCGGAATTTTTTAAGTAAATAGTTTTAGCTCCTCAGTGATCTTTTCATAAATCCATTAAAATTAAAAAAACCTGTTGATTGCAGTGGAAGGCACGCAGACTCCTGTGGGAGATAGCGGCAGGGCTGAGACCCCGCAACGCGCAAGCGTGAGGAGGCTCAGCGCCGCCCCACGGAAAGCGAAGTGCCTGTAACGGAAATCAACAGCCCCATACCAATAGAAAGCCAAGGACATAAATTGTTTATACCTTATCTTAAGTGCCTGTCGGAGTTTTTTAAGTAAATAGTTTTAGCTCCTCAGTGATCTTTTCATAAATCCATCAAAATTTTAAAAAACCTGTTGATTGCAGTGGAAGGCACGCAGACTCCTGCGGGATTGAAGCGAAAATGTTGAGACCCCGCAGCGCGCAAGCGCGAGGAGGCTCAACTTCGCCCCGCGGAAAACGAAGTGCCTGTAACGGAAATCAACAGCCCCATTATCATCAGAACCCCATCCTTCAACCGAATATGCTATCTTACTAACCCCCAGTTCCTTATATCACAAAAACTTAGGTCATAACTCCAACGATTCTGCGTAAAATGTACAAGGACCTTAATATTTCCAAATAATACATAAGCTTTATCGACAGTAAAAACCAACGATGCTATAATGATAACGATTACATTTCTAAAAGTTTTGAAAATTCATATGTTTCGGGAGGAAAAGACATGGATTTGCTGAACTTATACCAAAATAACTATCTGATTGTCTTCGTATTTCTATGTCTAGGTGTCCTGCTTCCAGTGGTCGCATTATTCATGGGAAAGCTCCTTCGCCCCAGCAAGCCGTCAGAAGCAAAGTACACCACATATGAAAGCGGAATTGAACCATTCCATGATTCAAGGGTGCAGTTCAATGTCCGCTATTATATTTTTGCCCTCATGTTTGTCATCTTCGATGTTGAAACCGTATTTTTATACCCCTGGGCCGTCGCCTATGAAAAACTCGGAATATTTGCCCTGATTGAAATGCTCATTTTTACCATCATGCTGGTCATCGGACTAATCTACGCATGGAAGAAGAAGGTGCTCAAATGGACTTAAAGCTTGAGAATATCACACCAGAAGAAATGCAGGAACTGCAGAGGAACGTATTTATGGCCACCCTTGAACAAATCAAAGCCTGGGCCAGAAGCAACTCATTATGGCCTATGACCTTCGGGCTCGCCTGCTGTGCAATTGAAATGATGGGGGTAGGTTCCTCCCACTATGACCTGGACCGGTTCGGCTCATTTTTCCGTACCTCGCCGCGCCAATCGGACGTCATGATCGTATCCGGTACCGTCACAAAGAAGATGGCTCCGATTGTCCGCCGCCTGTATGATCAGATGCCTGAACCTAAATGGGTCATTGCCATGGGTTCATGTGCAACTGCAGGAGGGCCATATGTAAAGTCCTATTCAGTTGTAAAAGGCGTTGACCAGATTGTTCCGGTGGATGTATACATACCGGGCTGTCCACCAAATCCGGCAGCCCTGATTTACGGAATCAACAAGCTGAAGGAAAAAATCCGATATGAAGCAAAGACCGGGAAGCGGGTGATCTAGGCTTATGGGCGATGAAAAGGATAAAGAGCAGCTGAAGAAAGAGGCAGCAGAAAAGGCCAAAGCAATCGCCAAAAAGCGGCTTGAAGAAAAGCGGGCAGCTGAACAGGCTGAACTAAAAGAAGCTTCAGATCAAGAGGAAGACCTGGCAAAGAAAAAAGCCGCCGCAGCAGCCGAGGCAAAAGCCGCAGCTTTAGCGAAAAGAAAAGCCAAGGAACAGGAAGCCGGGACAGAGACCCCAACTCCAGAAGAACCTCAAGAAGATGATCTGGCGAAGAAAAAGGCAGCCGCAGCAGCCAAAGCGAAGGCCGCAGCCCTTGCTAAAAAGAAAGCCAAGGAACAGGAAGCTCAGACAGAGGCCTCTGCTCCAGATGAGCCGGAAGATGACCTTGCCAAAAAGAAAGCCGCCGCATCAGCCAAAGCAAAGGCCGCAGCCCTTGCAAAAATGAAAGCAAAAGAACTGGCAGCCAAGGCAGAGGGCATCCCTGCAGAGTTAGCAGAAGATGACCTAGCGAAAAAGAAAGCCGCCGCAGCAGCCAAAGCAAAGGCCGCAGCCCTCGCCAAAATGAAAGCAAAGGAACAGGAATCAGGAGGGGAAGCAGCAGGGGACGAGGATCTTGCCAAGAAAAAAGCCGCAGCCGCTGCAAAAGCCAAGGCAGCCGCCGCGGCAAAGGCAAAAGCGGCAGCTATGGCAAAGCAAGCCGGTGAGTCTGGTACAGATGACGAAAAGGCAAAAGCTATTGCAGCCGCTAAGGCAAAGGCAGCAGCAGCTGCCAAAGCAAAAGCCGCTGCTGCCGCGAAAGCTTCAGGAGCCGGCGCTGATGATGAAAAAGCAAAAGCGATTGCCGCGGCTAAGGCGAAAGCCGCAGCAGCAGCCAAAGCAAGATCTGCTTCAGGCGCAAAGCCGGCCGCAGAGCCTGAAGCAGAACAGAAGCCTTCCGTAAACCAGCCTTTCCTTGATCTGTACAATAAGGTAATTGAAGAACATCTCGGAGGGGACGTATTGGAAGACTCCTATATTAATAGGCTTTCGAAGGATGTTCCGACTCTTGTCGCAAGGCAGGATACATATTTCAAGATTGCAGAGTTCCTGCGCTATAACGAGCAGCTGGGCTTTGACTATCTTTCCGAGCTCCACGGTACTGACTTTGAAACCCATATGGAGGTCTATGTACATTTGTATTCTTATAAAAACCGCCAAACGGTGGCATTGAAAACAAAGATAGACCGTTCAGACCCTGCTATTGAATCGCTGGCTCCTTTATGGGCGGGGGCGAATTGGCCGGAGTGCGAGGCATATGACCTGCTCGGCATCAGCTTCAAGGGTCATCCAGGCTTGTACCGGATCATGCTCGGGGAAGAATGGGTCGGCCATCCGCTCCGAAAAGATTATGAACCCTATGATGTGGAGGTGTAGCCGATGCTGCGAACAGAGGAAATGCTCCTGAATGTCGGGCCGCAGCACCCCAGTACACACGGTGTTTTCAGGCTCGTCCTCAAAATAGACGGAGAAATCATTAAAGAAGCGAAGCCTGTCATCGGCTACCTGCACAGAGGTACAGAAAAGCTGGCAGAAAATCTTCAGTATACACAAATCATCCCTTATACAGACAGGATGGACTATCTTGCTGCCATGACGAATAACTATGTGATTGTCCATGCAGTGGAAACGATGATGAACATCGAAATCCCGGAGCGGGCCGAATACCTTCGCGTGATCTCGATGGAGCTCGGCAGGATTGCAAGCCATCTCGTATGGTGGGGAACCTATCTGCTCGATATCGGGGCGGTAAGCCCGTTCCTGTATGCCTTCCGCGAACGGGAAATGATCATCAATATGCTCAACGAGCTGTGCGGTGCCAGGCTGACCTTTAACTATATGCGTGTCGGAGGCGTTAAATGGGATGCCCCGGAAGGCTGGATCAAGAAGGTCAAAGAATTTGTCCCTTACATGAGGGAGCAGCTGAAAGGCTATCACGATCTTGTCACAGGAAATGAAATTTTCATGAACCGTGTAAAAGGAGTGGGCACCTACACGAAAGAGGAAGCCCTCAGCTATTCGCTGAGCGGCGCCAATCTTAGGTGTACAGGCGTCAAATGGGATCTCCGCAAGGATGAACCATACTCCATCTATGACCGCTTCCAATTCGATGTGCCTGTCCGGGAAGGCGGGGATGCCTGGGCCCGCTATCATTGCCGCCTAGAAGAAATAGAAGAGTCTCTTAAAATACTGGAGCAGGCCGCAGAGCAATTTCCTCAGGCTGGGGACTTCATAGCAAAGGTTCCGAAAATCATCAAAGCGCCGAAGGGTGAAGCCTTCGTAAGGATTGAATCTCCGCGCGGCGAGATCGGCTGCTATATTGCCAGCAACGGGAAAAAAGAGCCGTACCGCCTGAAATTCAGAAGGCCATCCTTCTATAATCTGCAGATTCTTCCCAAGCTCCTGGAGGGGGAGAATATCGCAAATCTGATTGCTATTTTAGGAGCGATTGATATTGTACTAGGGGAGGTGGACGGCTGATGGTCAATGAACTGCTCCGTTCAGAACCTGGCCTTCTGAACTTTGGCATCTTTTTCGCGCTCGCTGCGGTCCTTTTGCTCGTAGTGCTAGGTTTTGTCACCTATGCCATCCTGGCCGAACGGAAAGTAATGGGCTTTATGCAGCTCAGGCAGGGACCGAACCAGGTCGGCGGGCGGTGGGGCCTGCTGCAGACAGTGGCTGACGTGCTGAAGCTGCTGATAAAAGAGGACACCATCCCGAAGCTGGCCGACCGGCCGCTGTTCATCCTGGCACCGGTCATTGCCTTCACGCCGGCCTTTATGGTCCTGGCGGTCATCCCGTTCACGGATAAATTCCAGTTCGCCGACATTGGCGTCGGGCTGCTCTACTATATTGCCATCTCCGGTTTGACGACCATCGGGATTGTGACCGGGGGATGGGCATCCAATAATAAATACGCGCTCCTCGGCGGCATGAGGGCGGCCGCACAGATGATTTCCTATGAAATCCCCCTCGTCATGTCTGTGCTCGGTATCGTACTCCTGACAGGGAGCCTGAATCTCAATGAAATAGTCGAGGCTCAGCGGGGCGGCTGGTTCATCATCTGGCAGCCGGTGGCGTTCATCATCTTCATCATCGCATCAGTAGCAGAGCTGAACCGGGCGCCTTTTGATCTCCCGGAAGCGGAATCGGAGCTTGTTGCCGGCTTCCATGTGGAATATTCAGGGTTTCGATGGGCATTTTTCATGCTCGCGGAATATGTGTATTTTTTCGCAATGGCTTCCCTGACCACGGTGCTGTTTCTCGGAGGCTGGCTCCCGCTGCCATTCCTTGGCTTCATTCCCGGAGCAGTCTGGTTTGCACTTAAGTTCAGCCTGGTTGTCTTCCTGCTCATCTGGTTCAGGGTCACCTTCCCCCGCATACGCGCCGATCAGCTGATGGAGTTCGGCTGGAAGGTGCTGCTGCCGGCTGCCCTGGCAAATATCTTCCTGACCGCGATCATTAAAGAGCTGATCAGATTCTTCTAAACATGCAGCCCGGCGCAGATGCCGGGAATGCCGCTTATATTCCAGACTGATAGAAAGGGTGAAAAAGCATGCTGGGACTGGCAAAGGGACTCAAATATACCCTTAGTAATCTGGCAAGAAAAAAAGTCACCTATAATTATCCGAAAGAGCCGCTGCCGCTTCCGGATCGGTTCAGGGGCATCCAAAAATTCTATCCGGAAAAATGCATCGTCTGCAATCAGTGCGCCAATATCTGCCCGACAGACTGCATCCAGCTGACAGGCAAGAAGCATCCTGACCCTGCAAAAAAAGGGAAAATCATTGACACCTATGACATCAATTTCGAGATCTGCATTTTATGCGACCTGTGTACAGAGGTATGCCCGACCGAGGCAATCATCATGACCAATAACTTCGAGCTGGCAGAATACAGCCGGGATGAGCTGTTCAAAAACCTTGAATGGCTTGATGAAAATGATGAAAACATACGGCAGGTGAATAAAGCATGACATTTTCAGGAGAGCTGCTTGCCTTTTTGGGGCTGGCCATCGCTGCAGTGACAGGGGGGATCCTGCTGATCAACCTTGAAAAAGTGGTCCATATGGTGGTCGCGCTTGTCTTTACTTTTATCAGCATAGCGGGCATTTATATCCTTTTGTCTGCTGAATTCATTGCCGTTGTCCAGGTGCTGATCTACTCGGGTGCCATCACGATCATTATGCTGTTTGGCATCATGCTTACCCGCCATCATGACGAGAGCGGGCAGAAAGCCGGCCGACTGCGCAGGATTCTATTATTTCTGGCGATCCTGGCCTTTGCCTTCAGTGTGTATATCGGCATCTACAACCTGGATTTTCCAGAGCAGGAGGTGCTGCTTCATGAAAACAATACAGAGCAAATCGGGATCAGCTTATTCTCCGAATTTGTCATTCCGTTTGAACTGACATCAGTGGTGCTCCTGGTCGCTTTAGTCGGGGCCATTGTCCTGTCGAGGAAGGATGATGAGGAAACGGAGGAGGATGGAAGATGACAGGTGTACCTGTTTCAGCTTATCTCGCGCTGGCACTCATCTTATTTTGCATCGGACTATACGGGGCCCTTACGAAACGGAATACCGTCATCGTCCTCATTTCCATTGAGCTGATGCTGAATGCGGTCAATATCAATCTTGTCGCGTTCAGCAAATATGGGATGGTCCCGTCAATCACAGGACAGGTATTCGCCTTATTTGCCATAGCTGTTGCTGCAGCGGAAGCGGCGGTAGGCCTCGCCATCCTCATTTCTCTTTACCGCAGCCGCAGGACGGTCAACATCGATGAAATGGGTACGATGAAACATTAGCTCTTAGGAAAAATCAGCGGATGTCCGCTGGATCGGAACAAGCAGATAGAAAGAGGCTGTGCCCGGCAGAAAAAATGATACTGCTGCCTGCTGCTGGCCTCCATCCAGCACGCCGGCTTGCGGTGTGCAAAAGGGGATCGTGATATTGATGGAAAGTGCATGGATCATACCGCTGTTCCCGCTGTTATCATTTGTCATACTCCTGCTTTTCGGCAGGAGGCTCAAGGAAGCGAGCGCCTATATCGGGATGATCTTAAGCCTTGCCTCCTTTGTGTTATCCCTGTTCGTCCTGATTGACAGATTTGCCTCCCCGAGTTTCAAGGCGGAAGGAATCTGGCTCAAGATCGGCGGACTGCAGATCACAGCGGGGTATGAAGTCAATCAATTGAACGCATTAATGCTGATCATTGTGTCTCTGGTAAGTTTTCTTGTACATATGTATTCAAAAGGGTATATGCACGGGGACGGGAGGTTCCATATCTTTTACGCGTACCTTGGGCTTTTCACCTTTGCCATGCTTGGCCTGGTCCTCTCGCCCAACCTCCTGCAGACCTATATTTTCTGGGAGCTTGTTGGTCTCGGCTCCTTTCTGCTGATCGGCTTCTATTTTTACAAAAATGAAGCAAAGCAGGCTGCCAAGAAAGCCTTCATCATGACAAGGATCGGCGATGTCGGCCTCCTGATCGGACTTATATTGCTTTTCTGGCAGACAGGAAGCTTTGAGTACGACGAGATTTTTGCTGCTGTCGCGGAAGGTGCCATCTCTGAAGGGATGATCACGCTGACAGCGATCCTTATCTTTATCGGAGCAGTAGGAAAATCAGGACAATTCCCGCTCCATACATGGCTTCCCGATGCGATGGAGGGGCCGACCCCGGTTTCTGCACTCATCCACGCTGCAACAATGGTGGCAGCGGGTGTGTATCTGGTTGCTGCGCTTTTCCCTCTATTTGCAGCCAGTGAAACAGCATTATTCACCGTCGCAGCCATTGGGGGAGGGACGGCGGTATTTGCCGCCCTCATCGGTCTTGTCCAGACGGATATTAAAAGGGTGCTCGCTTATTCGACAGTCAGCCAGCTCGGCTATATGATGCTTGCCCTCGGCTCGGCCGGCTACACGGCCGGGGTGTTCCACCTGATGACACATGCCTTTTTCAAAGCGCTTCTTTTCCTTGCGGCAGGGAGCGTCATCCATGCAGTCCATACACAGGATATCGAGAGAATGGGCGGCTTATGGAAAAAAATGAAGCTGACTGGTCCGCTATTTTTGATCGGGACGCTTTCCATCAGCGGGGTTCCGCTTTTTTCAGGCTTCTTCAGCAAAGATGAGATACTGGCGTCTGCCTGGGTGCACGGAAATACGGTCCTGTTCTGGCTCGCACTGCTTGCCGCCTTTTTTACCGCTTTCTATATGTTCAGGCTGTTCTTCATGGTTTTTGCCGGAGAACCGCGTACAAAAACAGATAGTGTTCATGAATCACCGGGTATGATGACCTTCCCGATGTTAGTGCTGGGAGTACTGGCTATTATTGCAGGCTATGTGAATACCCCTTGGTTCGGTACCTTCCTGGGCGACTGGCTGGCAGAGGGCAATGATTTGTTAGGGCATGGCCATATTGAGGCGCCTGTCTGGATCATGATTGCAGCGACTGCGGTTTCACTTGCCGGCATCCTTCTTGCCTGGCTGATGTACGGCAGGAGGACGGTATCGCGCACCTGGCTCAGCAGCTATATGCCTTCTGCCCACAGCATCCTGCTGAACAAATTTTATGTGGACGAATTTTACCGGCTCAGCATTGTACAGGGAATGAAGGTGTTCAGTCTTTTCCTTCATTATATTGAAGCTTTCATTGTAGAAGGAGCCGTAAAGGGAATCGGTTCTGCGGTGCAGAGCCTTGGAAAAGCAGGCTCCAGGCTCCAGGATGGACAGGTACAGACATATGGGGCGGCCGCCTTTATTGGCCTTGCCATCCTGACAGCTGTATTTGCTTTGACAGGGGGGTTCTTTAAATGACATTTCCTTATTATCTATCTGTGCTGGTATTCTCCCCGTTAGCAGGGCTGCTTGTGCTCCTATTTGTGCCAAAAGCCAAAGAAAGGGCGATAAAGTGGATAGGCTTGGCCGCAGCATTGCCGGCTGCCATACTCGCCCTCGCTGCCTATTTTATATACCATTCAGGAGCAGGGCTCGAAGAGATGGATGAAAGGGCAGACTGGATCCAGTTTGGCCATCCTGATCTCGTTGGCGATTATTTTAAAATCAGCTATGAACTCGGGGCCGATGGTTTCTCAATGATCATGATCCTGCTCACCAGCTTCCTTGCTTTGCTTGCTGCGGCTGCATCGTTCCGGATCACTAAAGAATGGAAAGGTTATTTTATGCTTTTCCTTCTGCTGGAAACGGGGATGCTTGGCGTTTTCGCCGCAGAAAATCTGTTCTTATTCTTCCTGTTTTTTGAGATAACGCTCATCCCGATGTTCTTTCTGATCGGAAAGTGGGGATTGTTTGAAAAAGAAAAAGCTGCCTTCAGCTTTCTGATCTACAATGGCCTAGGCTCAGCCATCCTGCTGATTGTGTTCATTGTTTTATTTGCCAGAACCGGAACGGCCAATATGGAAGAGCTTCAAATCATCATGCAGGGAGGAGCACAGGCCATTTCGCCTTTCTCTGAGGAGCTGAAGCTGGGGCTGTTCATTGCCCTCCTGATTGCATTTGGCGTCAAGCTGCCGATTTTTCCGCTTCACAGCTGGATGGTCCGTGTCCATGCTGAGGCGCCGGCCTCGGTTGTGATGCTGCATGCCGGCATCCTCTTGAAAATCGGGGCATTCGGCCTCATCCGCTTTGGCCTCGGATTTTTTCCGGAGCAATTCCAGCAGCTCGGCCTGCTGATTAGCATACTGGGTGCAGTCAATCTCCTGTATGGGGCATTCCTTGCTTTCATCCAGGATGATTTCAGGAAAGTGCTTGCCTATTCTTCCATTTCCCATATGGGGATCGTCTTAATCGGATTAGGCGCATTAAATGAAGCGGGCGTACAGGGGGCCATTTTTCAAGTAGTGTCTCACGGACTTATTTCTGCGCTTTTGTTCTATCTTGTCGGTGCTTTATATGAGCGGGTCGGGACCTCTTCCATCAAGAAGCTTGGCGGGCTTTCCCGGCAGATGCCGCTTGCGGCCGGCTTCCTGCTCGCCGGTGCGATGGCTTCGCTCGGCATGCCCGGCATGTCTGGATTTATCAGTGAATTCATGGCCTTTCTCGGCCTCTTTGAAAACCGGCCAGCGGTAGCTGCTGTTGCCGCACTGGGCATCATTCTGACAGCTGTCTATCTTCTGAGGGCTGTCCTTGGAGTGACGTTCGGGGAAGCGAGGTCCGACTATGGGAATGTTACGGACCTAAAAGCGTTGGAAATGATGCCGGCGGTGCTCCTGATTGGGGCCATTGTCCTGATCGGCGTGTATCCGCTCGCCATCAGCGCACCGCTCCAGCCGGTGCTGGAAACGATTTTGCCAGGAATGGGAGGGTGATGAACGATGGACCTGGAAACATTGCTTTCATATAATTGGCTCTTGATGACACCGGAATTCATCATCCTTGGCAGCACAGCCATCCTAACCCTGATTGATCTGTTCATGCCCTCTAAGAAAAGCAGGCAGATCCTTGGCTGGCTTGCCTTAGCCGGCATCCTTGGTGCACTGGCTTCCCTTCTTGCTCTGCTGGGAAGCGGGACGGAATCAATCCTTTCTGACACCTTCCGCCTCGATTCGTTTGCCAAGGCATTCAAGCTGCTGCTCCTGATCGGCTCCGCTTTTGTAATGCTGCTCGCTCTCGGATATAGAGGGAAAGAGGGACTGGAGGAATACAGGGGAGAGTTTTACTATCTCTTTCTGACGGCGCTTCTTGGTGCGATGATGATGTCTTCAAGCGGTGACCTGATCACCCTTTTCACAGGGCTTGAGCTGCTGTCGATTTCTTCCTATATTCTGGCCGGCATGCAGAAAAGGAATCTGCAGTCCAATGAATCAGCCATGAAGTATGTCATCAATGGTGGGATTTCCACTGCAATCACTCTGTTTGGGATGAGCTATTTGTACGGAATTGCCGGCACGACTAATCTGAAGGAAATCGGAGTGGCACTCTCATCCATCACGGAATCACAGTATCTGTACCTTGTTGGCCTGGCCTTTTTCATGATTTTGACTGGGCTCGCTTTCAAGATAGCGTCTGTGCCTTTTCATATGTGGGCACCGGACGTGTATCAGGGATCACCGCTTCCGGTCACTGCTTTCCTGAGTGTGGTTTCAAAAACAGCAGGATTTGTACTGATCGCACGTGTGGTGCTCGTCATAGCCTTATCAGCACCGTCTGAAGGGCCGGGCTCGCTGCCGCTCATCATCAAGGTCCAGGATTATATGGCCTTCCTGGCAGGGGCCACGATGATCGTTGGAAATGTGATTGCCCTGAGGCAGCGGAATATCAAGCGGCTGTTTGCCTACTCAAGCATTGCCCATGCCGGCTATATATTTGTTGCGATCTCGGCTGCATCGGTATTTATGTTCGACTCGCTGTGGTTCTATCTGGGTGCGTATCTGCTGATGAGCCTCGGGGCTTTTGCGGTCATCCAGGCTGTTTCTGAAAAAGCAGGATCAGAAGACATCAGCATTTTTTCCGGCCTGTATAAAAGGTCGCCTTTGCTTGCTGCTGCGATGGGGATATTCATCCTCTCTTTAGCAGGCATCCCGGGGACCGCAGGTTTTATCGGGAAGCTCAATATCATCACAGGCGCCCTTATGACAGAGCCGGCTCACTATGTGCTCGTGTCGATCATGGTTGCCGCAACGGTTGTCTCTTACTATTATTATTTTGGAATCCTTACGCAGATGTTCTTCAGGCCAGCAGCTGATCGGGAGAAACCGGCCCAGCCTGCTTCTGTATCCATTGTCATCGGCTTCTGCGCCTGTGCGGTCATTGTGTTTGGGATCCTGCCGAATCTGGCCATTGATTTTCTGCAAAGCAACTTCAATCAATTTGCTGATTTTCTTCAATGAGAAGAAAAGGAGGCTGGTGAAAAGCGCCAGCCTCCTTTTTATTTTTTCTATAAAAGTGTGAAACCTTTGCAGGGGAGCTTACGTCAAATGAAAGGAGGCATCCGCTTCGCCTGCATTTCGGGAAGCAATGTGCGCCAGCCGATTTATTTGCATGGCAATTGGTGCTACAATCTAAGTACTGAAAAGTTCTAGGGGGATTGCCAAATGATTTCAGGCTTCGGCCAGCAGGCATTACTAAGCATCATCTCACACTTGTTTTTCATCGCGATTGCCTGGTGGGCACTGCAGTCAGTCAACTATGAAAAGTTTCTGAGAGCCCACCATGTGTTCCAGGCAAGAGTGCTGTTCGTCATGCTTTCCATCGTCATTGGATCGATTGTCAGCAATTTTTTTCTCGACTATCTGCTATGGTCTCAGCAGCTGCCGCTCATTCTTCAATAAAAAGCAGGTTTTGGCAGCAGAAAAATGTGAAATATAGGTCTTCATGCATGTTCCATTCCAGCAGGAATCTTAGTAAAATCTTTTTTGTATGTCAGCAGCTTTCTTGCTGCAAATACATATGCGCACTTTTGTGAAAAAAGTCACGTATAAACATAATGTGAGCTTTCCGGCTTCTGTATTTGTCAAAAAGTGACGACTTTTCCCTGGTATGCTCTCCCCCAGCTTGGCAACAATGGTAATAAGGGGAGTGAGATACATGTTGAAAAAGTACACACTTTATTTTGCAATTATCGCTATTATTGGTTTTGTCACTATAAACCTTGGGAATAAGACGACTGTAGCTATCGGAAAGCATGACCTATTGACTATGGCCGCGGTTCTTCAAAACAAAGATATTTTGATTCAAGACTGGACGATCCATGCAAGAAAAAATATGGAAAATGTCGAAAATCTTCGGGACGCCGAAACGCTTGCCGGGAAAATGAAGGCAGATTATCCGGAATGGGAGTGGACATCAAGCTCCAGCAAGGATAAGGCCGAGTATTCAGCGGTTTTCCAGGCAGACGGAAATAAAAAAGAGAGCATAAAAATCCTATCGACCCTCACAAATGGCAAGGCTCATACGTATTTAATTTATGAGGCCACAGGCCATGGCTGGGGGAAGGGAACGGAGACCTTCCTAAAAGAGGAACTTTCCGATAAGCTCTCCGACATATTTCGTGGAAATGCCACAATTTTCTCTTGTATTAAAGGCGAGTTCGGTGATAAGATGAAAAAGACTTTGCCTGATAATGTAAATGAATTGATGAAAGCTTTTGATGCAAAGGAAATTGAGTCATTAAAAGAAAGTTCTTTTATATCAGCATCGGCGTATTCTCCAATGTTTGCCGGGTCGATTGAAAGCAACAATGATGAGATGAATTTACAAATTGGATTAAGAACTCAAGGATTGGGCGGAAAGACTACCCTTGTAGTTGGAACACCAATCATTACGATTGAATATTAATATAGAGAAATTGGACGCGGAGGGGAATACACTTTGGAAAAAATCATCGTCCGCGGCGGAAAAAGGCTAAGCGGTACTGTTAAAGTAGAAGGAGCAAAAAATGCTGTCTTGCCTGTTATCGCCGCTACACTGTTAGCAAGTGATGGAAAAAGCGTAATTCGTGATGTGCCGACTCTCTCCGATGTATATACCATCAATGAAGTGTTACGCTATTTAAACGCCGAAGTGGAGTTTAAAAATAACGAAGTCATCGTGGATGCATCAAGAGAGCTTAAGGTTGAGGCACCGTTTGAATATGTTCGCAAAATGCGCGCATCTGTACTCGTAATGGGATCATTGCTCGCGCGCAATGGCCGTGCCCGTGTCGCACTGCCAGGAGGCTGTGCCATCGGATCACGTCCGATCGACCAGCACCTTAAAGGCTTTGAAGCCATGGGTGCTAAGGTAAAAGTAGGAAATGGCTTCATTGAAGCGGAAGTAGAAGACCGCCTGCAGGGAGCAAAAATATATCTGGACTTCCCGAGTGTCGGGGCAACTGAAAATATCATGATGGCTGCAACCCTTGCAAAGGGCACAACCATCATCGAGAACGTTGCAAAAGAGCCTGAGATTGTCGACCTCGCTAACTTCCTCAATAAAATGGGGGCAAAAGTAAAAGGCGCAGGCACAGGAACGATCAAAATCGAAGGCGTAGACATGCTTTTCGGAGCAGTCCATAACATCATCCCTGACCGCATCGAGGCAGGAACCTTCATGGTAGCAGCTGCTATCACAGGCGGAGACGTGCTGGTACAGAATGCAGTTCCGGAACACATGACATCCCTGATTGCCAAAATGGAGGAAATGGGTGTCACTTTCATCGAGGAAGGCGAAGGAGTCCGTGTCATCGGCCCTGATAAGCTGAAGGCTGTTGATATCAAGACCATGCCTCACCCTGGCTTCCCGACTGACATGCAGTCCCAGATGATGGCCCTCTTGCTTCGTGCAAAAGGAACCAGCATGATCACTGAAACGGTATTCGAAAACCGCTTCATGCATGTAGAGGAATTCCGCAGGATGAATGCAGAAGTAAAGATTGAAGGCCGTTCCGTTGTCATGAATGGACCATCCAATCTGCAGGGAGCAGAAGTTGCAGCAACCGATCTTCGCGCAGCAGCAGCCCTGATCCTGACTGGCCTGGTCGCTGACGGCGTTACCCGTGTAACAGAGCTTAAGCACCTTGACCGCGGCTATGTCGGCTTCCACAACAAACTGGCAGCACTTGGCGCTGACATCGAACGCATCACAGAAGTGGAAGAAACAATTACTGAAGAAACTTACGTATCCGATATGAATGCTTAATAGCATTCCGGATGATGTTCAATAAAACCGTAGAACCTTGTTGTCTGATATCCGACGATAAGGTTCTGCGGTTTTTTGATTTTATGCGGAAAAGCTGTTTTTACGACTGTTTATGCTGAATGTAACCTATTCTTAATATCATCCTGGTCTCAATGCAAAACCCTTCTCCCATCTGATGATTCTTGTCATAAAAGCTTGTCCCGAACCATATGAATGAATGGAGATGGCCATTTGGTTATTTGACAATCATTCGATATGGAGGCATAATTCATGATTAAATTTAAACCGATCCTACTACTATCCGCCCTA
This sequence comes from Bacillus sp. UMB0728, assembly GCF_002858875.1. Classification (NCBI taxonomy): domain Bacteria; kingdom Bacillati; phylum Bacillota; class Bacilli; order Caryophanales; family Bacillaceae; genus Bacillus; species Bacillus sp. UMB0728. The sequence continues at coordinate 435,686 of NZ_PKLA01000002.1, forward strand.
CTGCTCGTAACAACCCTGATGATTCCGACATTGCTCGTCCTCCCATTTAAGGATGCGAAAGTCAGCGGCAAGCTGGGCGAAGAGCTTCAGCAGCAGGAAGAGCCGCCGGCAGCGGCGAAGCCTGCCGGACCGGCAATCGACGTGTCTGTATACCGCACAATGGCCAAAAAAGTAGAAACGCTTCCTCTTGAGGAATATGTAGTCGGGGTAGTCGCCTCAGAAATGCCTGCCGACTTTGAAAAAGAAGCACTGAAGGCACAGGCACTGACAGCCAGGACCTATATTGTCAGGCAAATGATGGGCAAGGTGACAGACGGGCTGCCGGATGGAGCCATCGTAACCGATACGGAGAACCATCAGGTCTATAAGAATGAAGCTGAGCTGAAAAAGCTCTGGAAGGAAAATTACAGCTGGAAGATTAAAAATATCAGAGAGGCCGTGAATGAAACGAGCGGACAGATCCTGACATATGAAGGCAAACCGATTGAAGCCCAATTCTTCTCCACGGCAAACGGGTATACCGAAAGCTCGGAAGAAGTGTGGTCCAATGCCATGCCATATTTAAAAAGTGTGGAAAGCCCATGGGATGTGGGTACGCCTAAGTACCAGGCGCAAAAAGAGATTACAGTGGCAGAATTTGAAGCAAAGCTTGGCGTAAAGCTGCCTGCTGACAATACGATCGGGACCGTTATTGAAAGAACGGCCGGTAAGAGGGTCGGCAAGGTGGATATTAACGGCAAGATTCTGGAAGGCACGACGATACGCACAGATCTCGGGCTGAGGTCCACCGACTTCACATGGGAGCGCAAGGGCAATAATATTGTCATTATCACGAAAGGTTTCGGCCACGGTGTCGGCATGAGCCAATACGGAGCAAACGGGATGGCAGCAGAAGGGAAAACCTTCAAGGATATCGTCACATACTATTATAAAGGCGTCGAAATTGCCTCGGCCGATCAGGCATTGACAAAAATAACCGCACAAAAATAGGACCGGGGTCTGACCCCAGTCCTATTTTTTTATATTCTCTATTCTTTTTAAAAAGCTGGCAAGCAGCTTGAAGCGTCCGCCGAACCTGGCCTGATAGACAAAATAATAAGCAGCAGCCACGCCAATCCAATCCTTGGCCACATCGATCAGCGAAGAAGACCGTGCCGGGATGAAGGATTGATGAATTTCGTCTGTCACGCCGTACAGGGCGGCAATGACCGCGAGGATGATATTGAGCTTTTTAGTAAAAGAGCCTCCTGTTAAAAAGGCCAGCACCAAAAGGATATAAAGGATGGCAAACTCTATCAGATGCATGGATTCCTTCAGGAAGCTGTCGACCTTTGAATCAGGCAGGGCGACGACAGCATCAGCCGGCATGCTCGATAAAAACCAGATCAGACCCATATATAAGAGGGGCAAAATTCGTATGATCCACTTCATTATTTTTCTCCTTAGAATTATTTTGATCTTTCATGCATAAAGCGGAAAGCTTTGTCGAAAAATAAGCATTAAAAATTTTTTTCAAGGTATGTATATAAAACCCTCAATCTGTTCAGAATGATTGCTGAGGTGATGATAAATGAGAGAGGAAGAAAAGCAACGATCTTCTCAAGATTCAGGTTTCAAGCGCTTTATGAAAAAAAGGTGGGCATTCCCGGCTATCTATCTGGCGAGCGCAGCAATCATTCTAACCGCGGTTCTTTGGTATCAAAACTCGAACAATGCGTCTGATGAGTATGATTACAGCGATACTGATGTTGCCGAGAAGAAATACGATGAGCCATCAGTAGAAGTAACCCGCTCAATGGAAAACTTCGTAATGCCGGTAGCCAACCAGGATTCAGTCGAAATCCAAAAGCAGTTCTATGATTACACAGGCAAGAAAGAAGAACAGGAAGCAGCATTGGTTTTCTACAATAACACGTACCATCCAAACACTGGAATTGATATCGCCCAAAAAGATGGCGAATCCTTCGAAGTGAAAGCAGCCCTAAGCGGAACTGTTACAAGAGTGGATGAAGATGCGCTGTTAGGAAATGTCATCGAAATCGAGCATGACAAAGGTATTGTAACACAATATCAATCTGTTACAGATGTAAGTGTAAAGCAAGGCGACCAGGTTGAACAAGGACAAGCTCTTGCAAAAGCAGGCCAAAGCCTATTTAACGAAGAAGCAGGCGTCCATGTACACTTTGAAATCCGTAAAGACAATGTACCTGTCAACCCGCTTGACTACTTCAATAAGCCATTAAGCGCGCTACAGGAAGCTGCCCCGACCGATAACACAGGTGCAGCCGACGACAGCGGTGCCGCTGAAGAAAATGACAGCGATGCAGCAGCTGAAGGTGAAGAAGCAGACGATGCCGCAACTGGAACAGAAGAATCAGCAGATGAGAAAAAAGCTGCTGAAGACGATAAAGCAGCAGAAGATAAAGAAGACGAAAATGCAGGCGATAAAGAAGACCAGGACAAAAACAATTCCGGAGATCAGGAAGAAGAGTCCACAGATTCATCTGACGCCAGCCTGAACAACGAAAACGCGTAATAAGAATGGAAAAGCCCGCCGTGATGATGGCGGGTTTTTTCGTAGTGGATGTGGGGTTGGTTTTTAGGCGGGGCTGGCTGCTCTTTCGATGGGGCTGGCTGCTCTCTGAGGCTAGTTGCTAATAAAATGGGAAAGTTGCTAATATATCCGGAAAGTTGCTAATAAAAAGGAAAAGTTGCTAATATACGGAAAAAGTTGCTAATAAACTCAAAAAGTTGCTAATAAACGAAATCCCCGGCTCCTCCAATGGTCAATTACACTCAAAATCCCCCCTCTTTCATCTAAACACTGTACTCCCCAACCAAAACTATACCCAGAATACTCACTCATTCATAATTTTTCGACATTTCCCCCTTTTCTCTGGTATAATATTTCGCAAGGCGAAGGTTTTGCCTAGCTGGTGCCTGGCACCGTCAATAGAGGGGGAAAAGAATTTGTCTTCAAATCTTACATATCCATATCAGTCACAGCGGATGGCTTCAATTGCGCGGAACGGGATGGTTGCGACCTCCCAGCCCCTTGCTGCCCAGGCTGGGCTCGACATAATGAAAAAAGGCGGTAATGCCATTGATGCGGCAATCGCAACGGCTGCCTGCCTGACGGTCGTGGAGCCGACCTCAAACGGGATCGGCGGTGATGCTTTTGCGCTTGTATGGACAAATGATTCGCTGTACGGCTTGAACGGAAGCGGACCGTCCCCGCAGAGCATCAGTATTGATAAGGTGAAGGAAAAGGGTCATGAAACCATGCCATCACATGGCTGGGTGCCTGTCACCGTTCCTGGTGCTCCTTCTGCATGGGCAGAGCTGTCAGAGCGGTTTGGCCGCCTTCCATTGAAAGAGGTGCTCCAGCCGGCCATCGACTATGCGCGCCATGGCTATCCTGTCTCCCCGATTCTCGGGAAATATTGGGCAGGAGCACATAAGGTTTATAAAAAGCGCTTTACCGGCCCTGAATATGAAGAATGGTTCAAGGTGTTCGCGCCGAATGGCAAGGCTCCGGAAATCGGTGAAATGTGGAAGTCTGAGGATCACGCAAGAACGCTCGAAGCGATTGCGGAAACGAACGCTGAAAGCTTCTACCGCGGCGAACTCGCCGATAAGATTGCCAAGGCATCCGAAGAGGGCGGAGGCTTCCTTTCCAAAGAGGATCTGGAAGGCTATAAAGCTGAATGGGTGGATCCGATTTCCGTTAACTACCGTGGCTACGATATTTGGGAAATTCCGCCGAATGGCCAGGGGCTGGTAGCACTGATGGCCCTGAATATTTTAAAAGGCTATGAATTTACCCATCGTGAAGACGCTGAACAGCTTCATCTGCAGCTGGAAGCGATGAAGCAGGCGTTTACTGATGGCAAAACTTATATTACCGATCCTGACTTCATGAAGACGAAGGTGGAGGACATGCTTTCTGAAAGCTATGCAGAAGCCTCCCGCAGGAAAATTACAGGCGAAGCGCGCCTCCCAGAGCCAGGCTCCCTGCCAAAGGGCGGCACAGTTTATCTGTCAACGGCGGATAGTGAAGGGAATATGGTTTCGTTTATCCAGAGCAATTATATGGGATTCGGTTCAGGTGTGGTGGTGCCAGGCACCGGAATCGGCCTGCAGAACAGGGGCCATGATTTCTCCCTTGATCCGAACCACGAAAATGCCCTTGCACCTGGCAAGAAGACTTATCATACGATCATACCTGGTTTTATTACAAAAGGCAGTGACGCAGTGGGGCCGTTCGGCGTAATGGGCGGATACATGCAGCCGCAGGGCCATGTGCAGGTTGCCATGAACATGATCGACTTCAATCTGAATCCGCAGGCAGCTCTTGATGCACCGCGCTGGCAGTGGATTGAAGGCAATAAAATAGAGGTTGAATATACAATGCCAAACCACCTTGTGAAGCAGCTTGCCGCCAAAGGGCATGAAATCAAGGTGGCCCACGATTCAGGCGGTTTTGGGCGCGGGCAGGTCATCACCCGCAACCCGGAAACAGGCGTGCTTACAGGCGGAACAGAGCCGCGCACAGATGGAACGATTGCCAGCTGGTAAAGGAGGAGCATAATGAAGAAACTGCTTTTAACAGGCTTTGAGCCTTTTTTGGAATTTCCGATCAACCCGACGGAAAAGGTTGTTAAAGCCCTGAACGGGAAAAAAATCGGAGACTATGAAATTACAGGAGTCCTTCTTCCTGTCGACTTTAAAGAATCACCGGTTAAAATACTGGAAGCCTACCATGAGCACCAGCCGGATGCTGTCATCTCACTCGGGCTTGCGGGAGGCAGGAACAGCATCACACCAGAGCGGATCGCCATCAACTGCCGCGACGGCGAACCTGACAACAGCGGAGCAAGATTGGAAGATTCGCCGATCGATGAAGAAGGGCCGGACGGCTATTTCTCCACTCTTCCAATCAGGAAGATGGTCAACAGATTAAAAGAGAACGGTCTGCCGGCTGAAATCTCCAATACAGCAGGAACCTATTTGTGCAATAATGTCATGTACACCATCCTGCATGAAATAAAGAAGAGCGGGAGGGAGATCCCAGCTGGATTCATTCACATTCCGGCCTCCCACCAGCTCGCTGCCAAAAGCAAACGCAGCCTGCCAAGCTGGTCTGACAGCGATTTGCAGGAAGCAGTGAAACTGATGATAGAAGAGCTGGTATAAGATAAGTTGCAGGCTCAGCCAATTGGCTGGGCTTTTTCTTTCGTCATAATTGCTTATTTGATTTCCTGTAAGAAATTTGAACCTCCTCACTTCACTGAGGCGTCTAAGAATGAGAAAGGGGGACTAAAGTTGAACCAACAGGATATACGGGAAGTTGATTTGGACAATATCATCACCGGTATTATGAAAAATTACGGAACAGAGCTATCAATTTTGGCTTACTCATATGTCAAGGATGTAGAAGTATCAAAGGATATCATCCAAAACGTATTTATAAAATGCTATATCCATTACCATACATTCGAAAAGCGTTCATCCATTAAGACATGGCTCTATAGAATCACAATCAATCAATGTAAAGACTATTTGAAGTCACAGTATATCAGGAGGATGTTCCTTCAGAACAGTTCGATCAAACAGACAAGCTATCATACACCTGAAACCATCACGATAGACAAATTGGATGACGAACAAGTCGTGGCAGAAATTATGAGTTTAAGCAAAAAGTACCGTGAAGTTCTTATTTTGCGGTATATCCATGAACTAGAGGCCAGGGAAATTGCTGAGGTTCTATCTGTTTCCGTTGAAACAGTAAAAACGAGGATACGAAGAGGGAAAAATAAGCTGCTGCCTAAATTAAGGGAGGAATTTCTTTATGACTAGGAAAAGATCCTTGGAACAGGCATTTATAAAAAAATATGGGGAGAACCTCAATTTTTCAGACACCGATATGCAGGAAGTTTTGCAGAAAGCGCAAGGCCAGCAGCAAAAGTCAGCCAGGAAGAAAATGAAGTTTGGTCCGCCGCTCATCATGATAGCAGCGCCTTTGATTGCCGTTTTCCTGCTCCTAAGTTACAACATTCTGCCGACAAAAGAAAATCCGGATTCGCCAGATACAGAGAAGGCCATTAATGAGACAGACGAAGACCAGATATTATTTGGTGATATTGGAATTCAGCGGGCCAAAAGGGAAGGTCTTTTTACAAAGATTGATCAGACTGTTGAAAAAGATGGAACAAGCATTACCCTGCATGAGTTCTTGTATGATGGGACCCGGTTGGCGATTGTATATTCTATCGCGGGAGAGAATATAGAGGACAAACTAGGTTATCCTTTATTGCCTGAATTTAATTTATCTGTAGATGGAAAACCATACATGGAATATTCAGCAGGGAATTCTTTTACAGATGAGAAAGATAAATATTTATATGAGTTTCATTTGTATGGGAATTTGCCTGAGGAGTTTAATCTCGGGATAAATGCAATGATTCTGGGAGAGAAAGGTACAAAAATGAGCTTTGATTTTCCAGTGGAAAAAGCAGGAGAGGATTACTACTCAGCCAGTCCTAATAACACAGTAGAAAATGGCGAAGTTAGTATGACTCTTAATAAAGTCTCATTTGCTCCAAGCGGAACCCAAGTGGTAATAACTATGAGGGAATCAATGGAAAAATATAATGCTAAAAACGGTTCCTATGTTTTTGAGATCAAAGACCAGGATGATAAAGGCTTTGCTCATTTGATCTCTGGCGCCACCGGGGGCAGCCAAGAGGAGGGTATGTTTTCCGAGGAGTTCAATGAATATTATGAGCCTGCAGAAAGTCAGCCAAAGTCCCTGACAATCACACCATATTTAAGGACTTTTGGAGAGGCCAGTTATAACGAAAAGCCGCTTAAAGAGAAGCTGCCTTTTTATCTTGAACAAGATTCCTATGGGGGAGTTGAGATTACCAATGTTAAACAAAAAGAGGGAGAGGTTTGGATATATTATCAGCCTGAAGGCGAGCTGAAGGGAATGGGAACCACCCCGATTCTAACAGACAAATCTTCAGGAAAATCAATAAGGGGGATCAATCAGAAAGCTGCTGAAGGCTATGTAGTAAAATTTAAAACTCCATTGGGAGCTGAAGAGTTAATGGTAAGTGTTCTAGAGAGAAATATAACAAAGCTGGAAGGGCTGGAGTTACAAGTAGATTTAGATTAACAGTGAAAAGGTGTCCTCTACGAAATGGACACCTTTTTGATTTGAAGAAATATGTCTGTGGAAATATCTTGACCCCGAGAGAGTTTCAAGTGATAATATAGTTAAAATTTTCATAAAATTTAGTCTTTTAATCCAATGGCATTGGGGGGAACTACTTGCCGACTCTTATTATTGTGCTGCTATTGACAGCATTATGCCTTTTTCTTGCGCTGCGGAAGAAGAAAACTATCTTCCTTGCGATTCCTTTTCTAGGGATATTCGTTTACTTCCTCGTACAAATCATCCTGGTCCCTGCGCCTTTTCTCGATACCATCAAGTTTATTTTCAGCCTCAGCTGATCCGGACCTGCCTTCTTTAAGGCGGGCCGATTAGAATATAACTTTTTAAGAAGGAGGGAATCGAGCCAATAAATGAATACGCTTCCAAATGAGGGGAAATCCATTAATTGCGAGGTGCAAAGGTTTGAAAAAAATTGATAAGGCAACGGCAGACAGTTATTTTCGCGAAAAAACGAGAAACATGATCATCTATTTTGCTATCTGGTTCATCGTCTCCTACGGTGTCGTGCTATTTGCAGAGCCGCTCAGTGAAATAACGATCAATGGCTTCCCGTTCCATTATTTCATGGGTGCACAGGGAGCTGTCATCACGTTTATCATTCTATTATTTGTGAATGCGAAACTTAGTGATTCAATTGACCGCAAATATGGGATTGATGAGGATAAAAACGAACAGATCAGCTCAGGGAAGGTGCTGGACCACTAAAATGCTTTTGTGTAGATAGAAACCTTTTAAGGGGGATTACATGGATACACAGTTTTTGGTCTCATTATCAATTATTCTGGCTACATTTGCTTTATATATTGGCATTGCGGTCTATAATAAGGCGCGTGCCACCTCAGATTTCTATGTGGCAGGGCGCGGTGTCCCGCCGATTTTCAATGGAATGGCCATCGGTGCCGACTGGATGAGTGCAGCTTCCTTTATCGGGATGGCCGGGACGATCATGCTTCTCGGCTACGACGGCCTAGCCTATATTATGGGCTGGACGGGCGGCTATCTGCTCCTGACGTTCCTGTTGGCGCCTCAGCTGCGAAAGTACGGGCGCTATACCGTTCCGGAATTCATCGGCGACCGCTATAACAGCCATACAGCAAGGGTCATAGCCGCAATTTGTACAATCGTCATCTCATTTACCTATTCAATCGGCCAGCTGTCAGGCTCGGGCGTAGTAATCGGCCGTTTGTTTGAGATCGATGCCAAGCTCGGTACTATGATCGGCGTTGTACTGATCGCCTTTTATGCCGCTTTCGGCGGGATGAAGGGAATCACCTGGACACAGGTGGCCCAGTATATCATTCTAATTATTGCCTATCTCATCCCGGTCATCTTCATGTCCCTGCAGCTTACCAATAATCCGCTTCCTTGGATTTCTTATGGAGAGCTTGTCGGCAAGATGGGTGAGCTTGATAGGGAGCTTGGGATCTCTGAATACTTCGCTCCATTTACGAACGGGACTAAATGGCAGTTCCTTGCCCTCATGTTTACCTTGATGTCGGGTACAGCAGGACTCCCGCACGTTATTGTCCGCTTCTACACGGTATCTACAATGAAGGCGGCCCGCTGGTCAGGGGCCTGGGCTTTGCTCTTCATCGGATTGCTTTATCTTTCTGCACCGGCTTATGCTGCTTTCTCCCGTTTCATCCTGATGACAAAGGTTGCCGGCAGCAGCATCAGCGAGCTCCCGGCCTGGACCAAAACATGGGTCGACACAGGAAAGCTGCAGCTTGCCGATGGCAATGGGGACGGCATTCTGCAGTGGAGTGAACTGATCATCTCTAATGATATCGTCGTCATGGCTACACCGGAGATTGCCAATCTTGGTGTATTCGTCATCGGCCTTGTTGCCGCCGGTGCTATGGCAGCCGCCCTGTCAACAGCAGGCGGGCTGATGATCGCCATTTCATCTTCATTTGCACACGATATTTTCTATCGGGTCTGGAAGCCTAATTCCACTGAAAAAACCAGGCTCAGTGTTGCCCGCTGGTCCATTGTGGTCGCCACGCTTCTGGCAGGCCTGATCGCCTTGAATCCTCCGGGAGCCATTACCCAGATTGTCGCCTGGGCATTCGCTCTGGCTACAGGAACCTTCTTCCCGGCACTCGTTCTTGGCGTCTGGTGGAAACGTTCCAATGCAAAAGGGGTCATCTCCGGGCTCCTTGTCGGTCTGGGAGTGACCCTGGCTTATATCTTTGCCGCAAAATACGGCGGCTTCACTATCCTGGGCATTATCGATACAGGAGCGGGCGTCTTTGGGGCAGCAGCAGCCTTCTTGACCAATATCATTGTATCGAAGGCCACCGAGGCCCCATCCAAAAAGATTCAGGAGGAAGTAATCAATCTGCGCTATCCTGAACAGATGATTTATAAAGATGGGGAAGTATGGATGGATGAGGGGAAATCCAAATCCGTTTAACAGATTTCTAATAAGGCTGTGCGGCTCTCTCCTTTTAGAGAAGCTGTACGGCTTTTCTTTGCGGCTATCGACAAATTTCTCGGGAAATATTATTTTTTCATAGAAACAAGTGCACCGTCTTTATAGGCAATAGATACTTTTTGGCCTGAGAGCTTCTGATAGTCCTGGGCGGTTCCATACGCCACTTTTAAAGCCACATATCCGTCCTCAGTCTTAAATTCCACTGTGAAGTTATCTGCTGCCCCAACTACTTGTGCATCTACATAAGGAGTTTCCTCATGAATGATCAGTCTCTGGCCGATCAAGAGGAAATTGCTGTTCAGGCCGTTAAGCCTTTTGATCGTCTCTATCGGGGTCTGGAAACGCTGTGACAGCTCCCAGAGAGTGTCTCCTGCCTGCACAGTATAGACGGAAACATCTGCACGTGTCTTCCGGTCAGATGCCGGTGGTTCTGCCGTTCTGTCTGCTTCAGGTATCTTCAATTCCTGCCCTGGAAAAATAAGATTAGCATGAAGCTTATTTGCTGTTTTCAGCTCAGAAACAGAAACGTCATAGGTTCTTGCGATTTTATAAAGAGAATCTCCCTTTTTCACACTGTATACCGTTTGTTCCTCGGCCGCTGCATAGCTGGTGCCAGCCGCCATAAAAGAAGACAAAGTCATGGCCGCTGACAGGGAAATGGCAGCACCCTTCTTTTTGCCTTTATGCTTGTCTTTTTTCCTGCTTGCTTCTATACGTTCCTTTCTCGTTATCGTAATTGTATGTTCCATTGATTAACCCGCCTTTTTATATAGTTTGGATAAGTTTGGATGTGCAACCAAATTTATGAACGCTGAGCCAGAATTCATTTTATGGTAATCAATACCCTCCGGCAATAGGGATAAACTCATGAATAAATGCTGGGCTCTATCCTGCTGGAAGAACCATTCTTTTTCCTGCATAGGAGGATTTATGCCCAGTTCTGAGCAGATTATCTCTAAAAATATAGAGCAAAATGATTAAAGATTTTCCTATTAAGAGGAGCAGGCGGATAAAAGATAGACAATTCACGCAGGGCAGAAACACCCAGAGAAATGTCGGGTTATGTCGAAAAAAGGTTATTTCGCCCTTCATAGTCTAAGGTACAAAGGGAGGAGGAATCTGGATTGTATCTCCAGAGGAGACTTATAAGAGAATAGTGAATGTCCGATTTTTCAAATAATTTCAGGTATGCCTTGTCCTTATTGCCGTAATCGTGCATATAATCTCAACCAAGCTAATAAACTGTTACAAACCTTACACAAAAGAGAGAGTATGAGGTGCAGAGTCGTTTTGACACCAACAAAGAGCAGGCCCCAAAGGACATGTTTATTCCCTGCAGTATTAGAGAGCACAGCTTTCTGCCGCAAAAAAAGCCGATTCTACCAGCTGTTGTATCAGAATGTGCGGAATGGAGAATTTCGAAAAAGCGAAACGGGTCTCATTTTACACTCCTCACAACCAATTTAGGGAGGGCGAGTGGTGTGCACGATTACATCAAAGAGAGAACTATCAAGATTGGAAAGTATATCGTGGAGACGAAAAAAACAGTTCGCGTGATTGCGAAAGAGTTTGGCGTATCCAAAAGTACAGTCCATAAAGATCTGACAGAAAGGCTTCCTGAAATCAATCCTGATCTTGCAAACGAAGTAAAGGAAATACTTGATTACCATAAATCGATCCGCCACCTGCGCGGGGGAGAAGCAACAAAAATGAAATACAAGAAAGAGGAACTGGAAGGCGAGCCTGTTCAGTAGGCTATGAATTGAATATGAGAGAGGAAGAAAGCGCAGCCGACAGGATTTGTGCTTTTTTCTGCTTTATTGGAAATGTAGCGACAAATTTTGCGGGAATGCTACATAATTTTTACAAAATGTTTCTAGTTACGGTTTGATTGTGATAAAATAAACAATTAGGATAGAACTTGGAAAAAAATATTTTGCAGCTTCGTCAGCCGCCGAAACCTTGAATTGGAAAGGCTTCCTTAATGGAAGGATTTGCGGCGGTTTAAAGCTATTGCATAAAGGCCGCCTGGCCGAACCTGCTTGGCAGCTTCCGCCAAAAAGCAGGATAGGCGCAGGAGGCATCCATAAAAAATATGAAGCAGCGGCAACTGGCCAGCCAGGAAAAATCGTTATTGACTTCATTCAGGAGCCGGAAGCCCGCGCTGGCTAAGTGCAGGGAGGAAAAAAAGTAAAATGTTTGCTAGAGATATTGGAATTGACCTGGGTACTGCCAATGTACTGATTCATGTAAAAGGCCGGGGAATTGTGTTGAATGAGCCATCTGTAGTGGCGATTGACAGGAACAATAATAAAGTGCTGGCTGTCGGCGAAGAAGCGCGCCGCATGGTAGGGCGTACGCCCGGCAATATTGTCGCCATCCGCCCGCTGAAGGACGGCGTCATTGCCGACTTTGATGTGACTGAAGCTATGCTGAAGCATTTTATCAACAAATTGAATGTAAAAGGATTCTTATCCAAGCCGCGCATCCTGATCTGCTGCCCGACCAATATTACAAGCGTCGAACAGAAAGCAATCAAGGAAGCTGCCGAAAAAAGCGGCGGCAAGAAAGTCTACCTTGAGGAAGAGCCGAAGGTCGCTGCAATCGGCGCCGGCATGGACATCTTCCAGCCGAGCGGAAACATGGTTGTCGATATCGGCGGAGGAACTACAGATGTAGCTGTTCTTTCAATGGGCGATATCGTTACATCTTCTTCCATCAAGATGGCCGGCGACAAATTTGATGCCGAAATCCTCAACTATATCAAGCGTGAGTACAAGCTTCTGATCGGTGAGAGGACTGCCGAAAACATCAAGATCAATATCGCAACTGTATTCCCGGATTCGAGGGATGAAGAAATCGATATCCGCGGCCGTGACATGGTATCAGGCCTCCCAAGGACGATCACAGTCCGTTCCGGCGAAATCGAACAGGCGCTCCGCGAGTCCGTCGCGGTCATCGTCCAGGCTGCCAAAACAGTCCTGGAAAGGACACCGCCTGAGCTCTCAGCCGACATCATCGACCGCGGTGTCATCCTCACAGGAGGCGGAGCCCTTCTGCATGGCATCGACATGCTGCTGGCAGAAGAGCTTAAAGTGCCGGTCCTTGTGGCTGAAAACCCGATGGATTGCGTAGCAATCGGAACCGGCATCATGCTGGACAATATCGATAAACTGCCTAAGAGAAGATTGGGCTAATGAAAAAGCGTGCGGGGGTCCGTGCGCTTTTTTCTGTGGTTTGGGCCGGAGTTTGGGAAGGTTTTGACTCTGTTTTGCTGTGTTCTTGGGGGGAATGGGCATAAATTTAGGTATCTTCGAGGAGATGTTATTAGAATGGAGGGGGAGCATGCCATCTAGGAGGCAGTTTTTTGATATTTTGAAGAGATCATGCCAGTCTCAGACATAATCATTCCAGATTTGCTGATAATCATGCCGGAATCGGCAATAATGATTCCGGATTGGCTGATAATCATGCCGGATTCGGCAATAATCATTCCGAATTTGCGAATAATCATTCCAGTTTCATCCATAATAATTCCTGACCCCATATACTTACAAATCATCAAGCCAAGCCCCCTGCATCTGACCAGCATAAAAATTCGCCAACTCCCAACAAGGCACCACCACGCAACTCCACCCTCATCTAAAATTACTCCATCCCTCTGAAATCCCAACCTCAAACCGCAAAATCCGCTGTTTTTTTCACATATTGACACTTTTCTGCAAAAATCTGCTGTTTCTTGGACGGATTTTTTTTATAATAGAAAGTAACGCAAGAATAGTTGTATGTCCCTTTTGATGGTGAAATGATGTCCGGTCGTTACCGGTCAATATATAGAGGTGGAACATGTTTAGAGGTTTTTACACGGTGGCTTCCGGGATGCTGTCCCAGCAGCGCAGGACGGAAATGCTGACGAATAATATGGCCAATAGCAATACACCAGGTTTCAAGGCGGATCAGTCCTCGATGAGGGCATTTCCGGAAATGCTCCTCCAAAGTGCGGGGCAGCTGGAAATCCCCGTTCAGAACAGGCTTCAGATGCCGCTGAACAAGGAAATCGGCAGCATCAACACAGGTGTTTATATGCAGGAGAACACGCCTAACTTCCTTCAGGGAGACCTGAGGGAAACCGGACAGAATACTGACCTGGCTCTTGTAGATATCACAATGCCGGAGGATGCAGAAACAGGTATCACCGCTTCGGTGTTTTTCAAGGTGGCAGGAGCAGACGGCGGGACGCGCTATACGCGTAACGGCGACTTCACGCTTGATGGGGAAGGCTTCCTGACTACAGCTTCCGGCATGTACGTTCTCGACGGGCAGGACAATCGGATCCAGCTTGGAAGCGACCGCTTCACTGTCTCGAATGCAGGTCAAATCACAGGCGAAAACGGCGAAACCGCACAGCTTGGATTCGGCTTCTCGGAAAATCCGGCAGAGCTGATCAAGGAAGGCGACGGCCTGTTCCGGACTGAAGATGGAGCGCCGCTTGCAGAGGCCGCAGGTAATCCGGAAGCCGGCTTCGGGCTGCAGCAGGGATTCCTGGAATCCTCAAACGTGGATGCAAGCAGGACGATGACCGATATGATGACAGCCTACCGGGCGTTTGAAGCGAATCAGAAGGTTTTGCAGGCATATGACCGCAGTATGGAAAAAATGGCGAATGAGGTCGGCCGCATCGGATGATGGCCGCCAGCGGACTTCCGAATAACAGCAGCCCGATAAGGGGGATATTATGAGCAGAATGATGATTACAGCCACCAATACGCTGGCCCAGCTGCAAAAGCAGATGGATATAACAAGCCACAATATGGCGAATGTCGATACGACCGGCTACAAGCGCAGGGAAGCCACGTTTACAGACCTGCTTGTGCAGCAATTTGCCAATCAGCCGAACTCGGCTGATGAAAACAGGCTGACGCCTAATGGGCTGAGGCAGGGCACCGGGGCGATGCTGGCCCAGTCGCAGATCGTGATGGCGCAGGGCAGCATCAAAACGACGGACCGCCAGCTGGACACGGCTTTTACGAAAGAGAATCAGCTTTATAAAGTCCTTGTCCAGACAGAGACAGGCTCAGAGGTTCAATATACACGGGATGGTGCGTTCTATTTAACGCCGGTATCCGACACAGAAAGCATGCTTGTCACCAGCGCCGGCAACGCAGTCCTGGATGAGAATGATAATCCGATTTACATCAATGGGCAGCCCGGTGAATTTGCCATTACAGAGAACGGCATCCTGACGGCAAAGGACAGCACCGGCCTGGAGCAGGAATTCAGCCTCGGTATTGTCAGGGTCAATAAGCCTCAGTTCCTGCAGCAGCAGGGAGGCAATCTGCTGGCACTGGCAGCCGGCGCGGATGGGATCGATGTATTGACTGATTTGACAGGCGCACTGCGCGGCGAGGCAGGTGTCCAGCAAAGGGCGCTTGAGCAGTCGAATGTGAATATGCAAAAAGAAATGACTGATCTTATTACCGTACAGCGTGCCTATCAGTTCCAGTCACGCGCCATTTCAATGGCAGACCAGATGATGGGGCTTGTAAACGGGATCAGGTAAAGGGGATTAAAATTGATGCTAGTGAAGAAAAACCAGGAAGCGGCCAACACGCGTGAACAAAAGAAAAAACAAAAAGCGGAAGAGAAAGCGGCCGGCAAAAGGATCATCCGCATACGCCTTGTCCCGATCTGGCTTCGAGTCATCATTGTGCTGATTTTAATCGCCGGAAGCCTCATCCTCGGAGCATTTGTGGGCTACAGTGTAATGGGCGGCGGCAAAGCATCCGATATTTTTGAAAAATCGACCTGGATGCATATCAAGGATCTGGTTGAAAAAGAATAAATTTTTGCCGGGAAGGGGATTTGCCCTTCCTTTTTTCTGTTCTTTTACAGTACAATAAAGACATATGATACCTATTATTAGTAGGAGGTACTAAATTATGCTGGATATAAACCAAATCAAAGAAATCATTCCCCACCGCTATCCTTTCCTGCTCGTGGACCGCATCCTTGAGGTTGAAGAGGCGCAGAGGGCAATTGGGATAAAAAATGTGACGGCGAATGAGGAATTCTTCAACGGGCATTTCCCGGACTACCCGGTTATGCCAGGAGTGCTGATTGTTGAAGCTTTGGCGCAGGTCGGTGCCGTGGCCATGCTCAAAAAAGAGGAAAACCGCGGGCGCCTCGCCTTCTTTGCAGGCATAGATAACTGCCGTTTTAAAAGACAGGTAAAGCCGGGCGACCAGCTCCGTCTTGAAGTTGAAATGACACGTGTAAGAGGAGCCATCGGAAAAGGGAAAGGCACCGCAACAGTAGATGGGGAGCTTGTCTGCGAAGCAGAGCTGACGTTTGCCCTTGGAGATAAGCAGGAATAAATTCAGAATGTCCGGCTGCCGGACATTCTTTTTTAATATGCCGAAAAAACAAACTAACACGTTTAGCTTGTCCCATATACGTGTATGTATATAATATCCTGGCCAGCAGGTGACAACTTGCATATAAAAATCCCCCTAAAATAATTTTTTATATGCAAGTTGTTTCTTTTTTTGGACATCATATGAAAAGACCAAGGTCAATATAAACAACCAGAAGGGAGCTTTTTACTTATGAAGAAAAGGCTTTTAACATTAATTGGCGGATCGGTGCTTTCAGCTATGGTATTGGCAGGATGCAATAATGACCAGGAGCCGCCTCCGGAAGACGATAACACGCCGCCTGTTGAAGAAGGCGACATGAACGGAGAAAACGGCGACATGAATGGCAATAACGAAGACAATGGCAACATCAGCGAAGATGACAACGGCGTTATCGACGATAATGGCGAAAACGGCGACATCAACACTGACGAAGACAAGGATATGATGGAAGATAATAATGATCCTGGCGAAGATGCGGTCGAAGACGATCTTGACATGCAGGATGACGATAATAAAGATAAATAATGAATGAGAAGGGCAGGGGAACCTGCTCTTTTTTATACAAAAAAAGGAAGCCCCGTTCAGGAGCTTCCTATTTCTTTGCTGCTGCCAGTCTTGGCTTGCTTTTCATTTTCTTTTTAAATTCAGTGACGAGTGCCTCTCCATCCAATCCCTGCTGTACCAGGTCACCGAGAAGCAGCTCTGCATAATCGCTTTTTGTTCTTCTTAAGCTTCCTTGAAGAAGGATGCTGATATGGTTTTCCAACTCTTTCACAGAAGAAACAGTAGTGGTAAAGGCAGCCGGATCATTCTCTTTCTTCGTGATAACAGCCTGGACGGTCAATTCTTTGTTAGCGTCTTCCGCCGCGGTGAAATAGTCGAGATAAGTTTTACTGATATAGGCTTCGATCAGCCAGTTGCTTAAATCATCCTCTTTATTAATGATCAAGCCATCATCAAGCGCAATATCCTTCAAGCCTTCTTCTTCAACAATCTGCAGGGAGATCAACTTAAATGTCTTCATTATCATTGCCTCCGTTCTGGTTTATAGTCCTTGCTAAAATTATAGCACAGCCCACTTTGAAAGCGAATTTTAGCCATGTCGAAAAATAACGGCGGCAGCACCCAAAATTCATTTTTATATAGGAGAGATGGCCTGAAATTTCGGTTTCCGCAACCCAAAAGAGCCTCCGTCCGGCAAAAGGCCATCACAAATGCCGTTTTCCGCCTTTTTACCATTTCCTGCACAGCCTGTAATATAAAAATTATCAAATAGAGAGGAGATGAGAAATGATCAATCAAGTAATTCTGGTAGGGAGGCTGACTAAAAGCCCGGAGCTGAAAATTACCCCTGGAGGAACATCGGTTGTAAATGTCACAGTGGCAGTAAACAGGCAATTCAAAAACCAGAAGGGCGAAATAGAGGCTGATTTTGTCCAATGCACATTATGGGAAAAAACAGCCGAAAACACTGCTCAGTACTGCCAAAAAGGTTCCTTGATTGGCATAACAGGCCGGATTCAGACAAGGAACTACGAAAGCCAGGAAGGAAAGCGGGTGTATGTGACAGAGGTTATGGCCGATTCGGTCCGCTTCCTTGAACCAAAACGGAATATTAGCAGCCAAAAGGAGGCGGCGAAGGTTTGAACACAAATCAAAACCTGGAAACACTCATAGAAATGCTGATCAAAATGACTGGCAGGTCCAATGAAAGGATAGGCCAGCTGGAAAAAAGGATCGAGCAGCTTGAATTTGTCCTCCGCCGTATGCCGCAAGAGAAACTTCATACTCAAAAAATTCGCCGAATACATTAAATAACCTTTTTACCCACGCAGTATGACCCCACTAGAAAGAATCAATCTTATCCCCACTTCCCGCATTTTCCGGTGATATTCGCCGGATTTTTCTTTTTTAGTGAGAAATTGCTGTCGGAATTTGTTTCGAGAGTCGAACAAATAAGCCTATAGGACTAGCATAAAGCGAACACAATCGTGACTATTTCCCCTTAATAACCTTTTTTCCGATATGGTAACTTTATGTAGTATTAGAAAAATTCTGAATAAACTTACCGCTTAAGGGGGAAAAGCATGAAGTCGACCAAAAGGCTATTGGCTATTTTATCTTTATTTTTCTTAATGTTTTCAAGCTCGGTGTCTGCAGCCGCTGTGCCTGAAAAATCAAAGAGCACAAAAGGGCAGCAGAACCAGAAAACAATTCAGCAGATCAAAAAGGCTGAATTGGACAAGCAGTACAAAGACACTGACATTGTCCGTGTTATCGTAGAAATGAAATCGGAGCCTGCGATTCTTGTTGCACAAAAGCAGAACAAGCGCTATAAAGAGCTGCCTGATGCAACAAAAACACAGCTTAAGAACGAGAAGCTGACTGAACAGCAGGCGGTCAAAAATAAAGCAAAGCAAAACCGGGTAAAGCTTATTGAGCATGAAAGCTTTACAACGGTTGTCAACGGCTTCAGCGCCGAAATGATGTACGGGGATATCGAAAAGGTCGAAGAACTGGCGGAAGTCTCTGATGTACAGGTAGTTAATGAATATACACGCCCGGAAGAAAAGCCGGACATGGTATACAGCAAGGAGCTGGTCCAGGCACAAGAAGCCTGGAGGGAATACGGCTTTAAAGGAGAAGGCATGATTGTTGGTGTCATCGACACAGGTATGGACCCGAACCACCGCGATATGGTGCTTTCCTCTGAAACGAAAGAAGAATTGACAAAGTCCAAAGTCAATAAATTCGTGAAGAACAATGCACTTAAAGGAAAGTACTATACCGAAAAAGTGCCTTATGGCTACAACTATATGGATGAAAACGATACAATCGGCGACATCGGCCCTGATGCCTCTATGCACGGAATGCACGTGTCAGGTACAGTCGGCGCCAATGGCGATGAAGAAAACGGCGGGATCAAAGGGGTTGCCCCTGAAGCACAGATCCTGGCACTGAAGGTTTTCGGAAATGATCCGAATATGCCTAGCACATACAGTGATATCTATGTGAAAGCAATCGATGATGCCATCGTATTGGGCGCAGATGTACTGAATATGAGTTTGGGCTCTACTGCCGGCTTCGTTTCTCCGGAAGACCAGGAGCAAAAAGCAGTTGAAAGAGCGGTTAACAACGGCATCCTTATGTCCATCTCTGCAGGGAACTCCGCCCACTTCGGAAATGGCTTTGCCAATCCTTGGGCATCAAACCCTGACGTAGGTGTCTCAGGATCTCCTGGGGTTTCCTATGACTCACTGCAGGTAGCTTCTGTAGAAAATTCCTATATGGACCTTGATGCAGTTAACTATTCATTCGGTTCGGAAAGCGGAAAGGCAGCATTCCTGTCTGCAGGAAGCGTCCATCCGAACAGTGTGGAAACCAAAACATTTGAAGTTGCTTACGGCGGCCTCGGTAAGCCGGAGGAACTTGGTAATGTCTCAGGCAAATATGCACTCATCAAGCGCGGTGAGCTCGCATTTACTGATAAGGCACTGAATGCCCAGGCAGCAGGTGCGGTCGGCGTCATCATTTATAACAATGCTGACGGCTACGTCAACATGCAGACAGACCCTGCCATCAAAATCCCTCAGCTGTTCATGCTGAAACAGGATGGGGACAAGCTTCAGGCTGCCCTTGCAGCAGGCGAGCAGGTAACACTGACGTTCAACGGCGAGAAAGTAAAATCAGCCAATCCTGAAGCTGGCAAAATGAGTGCCTTCACTTCATGGGGTCTGACCCCAAACCTTGATTTCAAACCAGAAATCACGGCGCCAGGCGGACAGATCTACTCTACGCTGGAAAATAACAAGTACGGAATGATGAGCGGTACTTCTATGGCAGCACCTCATGTTGCCGGCGGTTCTGCACTCATCCTTGAAAGAGTCGATAATGAATTTGTGGTGGAAGGCTTTGACCGTGTCAATATTGCTAAGAGCCTTCTGATGAATACGGCTAAGCCAATCATTGACCAGGGAACTGTAAATGCGTCATTCGGCTGGGAGCTTCCATACTCTCCGCGCCGTCAGGGTTCAGGAATCATGCAGCTGAACTCCGCACTGCAGACTCCGGTAATCGTAACCGAAGCATCAACAGATGAAGCTAAGGTAGCTTTGAAAGAAGTAGGAAATACATTTGAATTCACATTGAAAGCGAAAAACTACAGCAGCAAAAAAGTGAAATATGATGTAGCAGCCAACCTGCAGACAGACTTTGCAGCATATGGCGAGCTGGGCTGGGATCCAGACAGCCTTGAAGCACAGAAGATCCTTGACTCTTCCATCAAGGTGAACGGCCAGGATACAACCACTGTCAATATCCCGGCAAAAGGCATTGCAACCATTAAGGTATCTGTCGATGTGAGCAATGCGAAGGTAGTCGATCCTTCCATCACAGGCGATTGGGAAACACCGGTTGCCATTGATGAAGTGTTCCCGAACGGCTATTTTGTTGAAGGATATGTAACACTAAAGGACCCTAACGATGTGAATGCCGAGCTTACAGTCCCTTATGTTGGTTTCAAAGGTGACTGGGACAAGGCACCGATCTTGGATGGAACAAAATATGATGAAAGCTCATTCTACGGAATGGCTGGAGCCGTTTCCGAGTCTGCAGACAGCTATAATTACCTGGGCTATAACCCTGTAGAAGATCTATTCCAGAAAGAAGCCATTGCCATTTCTCCAAACGGGGACAAGGTACAGGATCAGATCATTCCTGTCCTGTCATTCCTGAGAAATGCCAAGAAGGCAGAATTCATCATTACCAATGAAAAAGGGAAAACGCTTAGAACCCTGCGCACCGAAACCAATCTGCGCAAGCATTATTATGATGGCGGAGCAGCTGCCAATTACACGCTGAATCCGGCATGGGGATGGAATGGCCAGCTGAATAATGCTGTGGCCAAGGATGGCCAGTATTATTTCGAGATTAAGACAGTGGTAGATTTTGCAGGAGCTGAATGGCAAAGCGTCAAGATTCCTGTAAAAGTTGATACTGTTGCACCAAGCGTGAAGGCAAACCTGACAGAAAACAATACCATTGTAAAAATTGAAGCAGCCGACAATGAAAAGGGATCAGGCTTATCTTATCTCGATGTGCTTGTGAACGGAGAAACAGTTCTTTCTGAGCCATTAAGCGGCGAAACAGATGAATTTGAACTGCCGGAAGCATTGGACGAGAAAGAAGAAGTGACAGTTGTCGCGTATGATAACGCTGGAAATTCAGCTGAAGCAAAAGCTGAACTCGGCGAAAGCAGCAATGACAAGACCGTTCCATACGTATACCTGGACGAGCCTGCTGCACTTGAAGTCTATAATACAAATGACCTGAACGTATCAGGCACCATTAAAGAAGAATCCGATATGAAGGAATTCACAATCAATGGGCAGGAAGTTGAATTGACTTACAATGAAGAGAAAGAGCAATATGAATTCACTTCAACTCTTCACTTCGAAGATGGCGTCCATTCTTTTGAAGTGAAAGCAACAGATGGAGCAAACAACACCATCTCCTTCAAACGTACTGTGATGGTCGATGCAGCAGCTCCAGGATTGGAAGTCACCGGGCTTCCGTCCAGCATGTACTTAAAGCATAATGCGAAGGATCCTGTTGTCGATGTAAAGGTTACTGACAATTTCGATGAGCTCCGCATTTCCCTAAATGGCAGCGAACTGTTCTACAATGAGTTCAAAGAGCCATATGCAATGAGGAATATTGAAAAAGTCCTTAAGAAGGTAAAGCTGAAGCTGAAGGACGGTCCAAATCAATTTGTCTTTGAGGCAGTTGACCTTGCAGGCAATAAAACAGCGAAAACAATTGACTTGTATAAGCTGAAAAAAGGCGAAAAGGAGCCTGATAAAGGAGAGACACCTGACAAAGGGGAAACTCCAGCTCCTGATAAGGGCAATCCTGTAAAACCTGATATTCCAGGACTGCCAGGCACTCCTGATACTCCTGTCAAGCCAGACCCAGGCAAAGAAGCAATGTAATAGAGAAGCCGGCACAACCATTTAGGTGTGCCGGCTTTCTTGTTCTTTATTTTACTGCTTTATATTTTAGTATCAAGGCTTGATAGGCCCAATCCTGGTCCATATTGGCAAGCAGCATTTCAATTCTTTTTTTCAGTTCTGCTTTTTCATCCGCAGAGGAGGCTTCAGCCAAATCGTCAATCAGCATTTTGACGGTAATGGCCTTTTGCGCTGACTGTAAAGCCTTTTCTCCAGGCGCTTTATACTTGGCAAGGATACTGTTGCGGGTTGTCTGTCCATATACACGGTATAAGAGTACAGCCTGCTTGCGGATCTCACCGGACAGGGCATGGTAGGCTGCTTCAGTTCCGTCGGCTGCCGGAGCCGTGCTGTAAAGCTGATTGAAGCGCTTTGCCTGATTGACGATCTTCTGTCCGGAGGTGATAGCATCAATATAGCCGATGGCCCGGAAATAATGCAGCTCTACATGATTTGCAAGCCTGTACTCGAGCTCATAGGTGCCGTCCAGGCTGTTGATCTGGTTTTTGGCCCGCACATAATGATCTTTTGTTAAGTTGAAAACAGACATATCAGGATATTGAACTGTCTTTGTGTACTCAACTGAAATCTGCCACTTCAGGGCGCCTGCATATTTTTCGGCTTCTGCCAGATACTTTTCTGCCTGAAGCTCCGCAGCTGTTTTGCTATCTGATCCTGCTAAAAGGCCTGCAGTGCTGAACAGCTGGATTGTGCTGTAATTGTTGATATTTGCAATCAGCCATTTCTGGTCCAAACTGAGATTCATATTCTGGAAATCGGGCTTCTCCACAAGAAGCTTGCCGCTATAGGCATCATAAATGCGGAAGCCTGAATTTGTATAAGAAAACAGATAACGTCCATCCACACTTGGAAGGATCCTCCCAAGGTGGCTGTCTTTCACGGAGAAAAGGGCGCGCTCCTGTTTCCATTTCCACTTGCCGTCAGCTTTCACTGCAAGATAGACACTATTTTCACTTCGGACATACAAACGCTGACCATCCGGGGAAAAATCAATTTCATCTACTCCGATAAAGGAAGTGTCCTGCAGCTCATAAGAAAGCCTTTCACCGGTTGAAGCTTTGTAAAAGGAGATGGTGTCATGATAGCTGCTGCCCGCAGCAAGAATGTCTTCTGATGGACTGAAAGCTGCAGCCGCTGTGCGGGCATAAGGGAAATTGATCTTATATAACTTTTCATAGTTCCTTGTATCATAGACTGCCAGATAATAGCCTTCAGAATCATTCTGTTCCACTTCCTGGTTCGCCAGGGCGAGAAGGTGCCCGCCTGGCTGAAAAGCGTAGTTATTCAGCGAACTCGACTCGGGAAGCGTCCGGATCAGCCCGCCTGTGCGAGGGTGGTAAAAATGGGTGCCGTCAGAACGGGTTGTTACCATTAACTCTCCCATAGGAGTAAAATTAACACTTTTGGAAAAGTCACTATCAATTCTGTGCGGGTAGGAAGACAGCTTCCTTTTATTTTGCACATCATATAAATAAGTCGTGTACTCTCCTGTATATAAATTGTATTCCTGGATATAAGCATGATCTCCAGAAGGTGAAATCAGAGCGGCATGGCCAGTAAACCCTGACACGGGTTCTGCTGCGTCAGCGGGA
This sequence comes from Bacillus sp. UMB0728, assembly GCF_002858875.1. NCBI lineage: Bacteria > Bacillati > Bacillota > Bacilli > Caryophanales > Bacillaceae > Bacillus > Bacillus sp. UMB0728. Next base: position 459,400 of record NZ_PKLA01000002.1, read on the forward strand.
ACAGCGGCAATGAAGAGGCAGAACAGCAATAATGGGGTAAGGATTCTCATGGTTTTCTCCTGTCTTATATAAAATGTAAAAACTTTCTTTTCATTTATTATAAGTCGCGGAGAGCTTCTGCAGTTAGAAGTAATTTTGTGGTAAAAAATACCTGTTTTTCTTTGTGTCCTTGAAGGAATTTGGAGATAGCTGTCGAAATAACAATTGGAAACAGATTCTAAAATAAAGGGAGTGTAAATTGTATATGAAGAAAAACCAGCAAAGGATTTATTTTCAAAAAACAGATTCGAAGGAGATCAATCTTGATTTCAAGCCAGGCTTTTTTGATGCCCTTCAGCTGCTTAAGCCCTACCCATCAGCCCACTTCTGTCAAATCCTCCTTGACCCAAACACCTCACATCCTATCTATTCCAAAATATATCAAACTGATGTCCGGGTGCTGCCATATGACGACGAGCCGGACGGCCGAGGGAATCTCATCCATGAAAATAGCGGCATCAACTATCGCCTATTATCGAGCCTGCTGATAAAAACAAGCCGGAATAAAGTGTCATTTGCCATCCAGATGCCTGACAGCCGGGTGAAAAATAAAGAAAAAAGTCCGCTGCCATCTCTTGCGGAGTACAAAAGACAGAAGCGGACCCTGTAATATCTATGCCAGATGCACCAGATCGCGGAGATCATCGGTGGACAGCTCCGTGATCCAGCTTTCGCTCTGGATGACCTGGTCATTGAGCGTTTGCTTTTTCTCGAGCATCAGGTCAATTTTCTCTTCCAAAGTTCCTGTGCAGATCAGTTTATGAACGTGGACGAACCGCTCTTGGCCAATCCGGTAGGCGCGGTCTGTCGCCTGGTTTTCGACCGCAGGGTTCCACCAGCGGTCATAGTGGATAACATGGTTCGCCGCAGTCAGATTCAATCCGGTACCGCCGGCCTTCAGGGACAGCAGGAAGACAGGGAATTCACCATCCTGGAACCTGGTGATCATGCGGTCGCGTTCATTCTTTGAGACACTTCCGTTCAGGAATGGCACATCGATTCCGTGCCGCTTTTTCATGATTTTCTGGATCATATGCCCCATCTCAATATACTGGGTGAAAATGAGGCAGCTTTCCTCCTGCTCCAGAACGGCATCAACGAGGGCATTCAGCTTCTCGAGCTTTGATGACCGTTCCAGCAGATGGGTTGGCTTTTCTTCTTTCAAATATAGAGCCGGGTGATTGCAAAGCTGCTTCAGGCGGCTGAGCAGCTGCAGGATAAGCCCTTTGCGCTCGAAGCCAGACAGCTTTTCAATCTCAGCAAAAGTATCTTTAACCAGCTGCTCGTAAAGGGAAGCCTGTTCTGCGGTCAGCGGGCAATATTCCTTTTGCTCCACCTTATCCGGCAGATTCAAAGCAACTTCTTTGTCCTTCTTCGTCCGCCTCAGGAGGAAGGGGCGGATGATCGCCTGAAGCTGCTGGACCTTTTCTTTTTCATCCTCTTTCTCGATCGGGAGGATAAACCGTTTCTGAAACTGCCCAAGGCTGCCAAGATAGCCGTGATTGGTAAAATCAAAAATTGACCACAGCTCACTGAGGCGGTTTTCCATCGGTGTCCCGGTCAGGGCGATATGATGTTTGCCGCGCAGCTTCCGGACTGCCCGGGACTGCTTGGTCTGCGCATTTTTAATGTTCTGGGCTTCATCAATGCTGATCGAGCTCCAGGTGACGTTCTCGAAATCGGACAGGTCCAGATGAGTGAGGCCATAAGACGTTAAGACAATATCCGCTTTCTCGGCCTCTTCCGTGAACATCTGTCCCTTCAGGCGATTCTGTCCATAATGGAGATACACCTTCAAATCAGGGGCGAAGCGTTCAATTTCTTTTTGCCAGTTGCCGAGCACCGAGGTCGGGCAGATGATGAGGGAAGCTCCCTCATGCTCCTGCTCGCGCACCTTCAATAAATAAGAAATCAGCTGGACCGTTTTTCCGAGCCCCATATCATCAGCGAGAATCGCACCAAAACCATATTTCCTAAGGAATAACAGCCAGCTCATCCCAAGCTGCTGATATGGGCGCAGCTCGCCGTGAAGTGCTTCCGGCGCATCAGCGAGCGGGATATTGTTCACCTCGCGCAGCTGCTTCACCATCTGCTTCCACTGACGGTTCAATTCAATTTGGATGCGTGCAAATGCCTTCGGGTTATCGAGCTCGTCTTCTGAATCATCTTCTCCTGACAATTCCTGCTCAATCAGATCGCGGACATGCAGCCCTTCTTTTTCCGCTTTTTTCATCAAATCCTGAATTTGGCGGATGAAGCCATGGTCGAGCTTGATCCAGCGTCCGCGGATATAGACAAGGCGGCGCTTCTCTTCAACGAGTTTATTAAATTCATCCTCTGACAGCTCGACTCCGTTCATGCTGAAGCGCCAGTCATAATCTAGCATCGCCTGCAGGCCGACGAAGGAAGGGCGGTGGCTGCCAGATGTTCCTTTTACCTTGGCCTTCACCTTCATACTCGCATTCTTCATCGCCTGCCACCAGGAAGGAAGAAGGATTTCGACACCAAGGGCAAGCAGTGTTTCGCTGGCTTCTGTCAGGAAAGTCCATGCTTCATCCTCAGTCAGGCGGGTGGAGATGCCGCGGTCGCCGTTCAGCCAGGGGAAGACATTGATCCAGCGCTGCTGCTCCCGTTCAATGACCTCCTGATACTTCAGCCAGCTTCGCGGATAGTTGCTCTCATCCCGGTAATCGACAAACAGGTCAGGCTCCTTTTTGCCGCGCAGGAAAATAGACAAGTCCCAGAAGCTGTCAATATCAGCAGGCTCTTCAAGCTTCAAACCAATTGTAAAAGGCACATCATTGTCCTTCAGTCCAATCCATTCCTGCCAGCTTTCTTCGTCAAAGTAGGCAGCCAGCTGGCTTGGCGCAATATCTTCATTCTGCAGGCTGTCTATTTTACGGCCGAACATTTCTTTCATTTCTCTATTCCGGTTCAAATAATCATTCAGAGACCGGTCAAACCAATGCTGGACAAAGCCTTTGACAGACCTGCCATCTTCTTCTGCAAGGGGGCGCTCCCAAAAGGAATCATCGAATTCATAAAGGACATTTTCAGGCAGTGCCCAGTGGAATTCATTCCGCTCCCACGCCTTGAAGTCAGGCACCCATTCTTTTTCAAGAATGGATTCTTCTAGCGCATGTCCGGCAGCAAGGCAGATCTCAGCTGTGTCATCCCAGTCCCATTCGATCAGGCGGTTGAACTGCTCGTTCGCGAACAGCGTAGCGAGCTGCCAGCCGTTGACCAGGAGGCCAGGGGCGCCATCCAGCTCAGCCGGTGCAAGCATCGTCCCGAAAAAACTTTCCTTATGATTGTTGAACAACAGGTTCTGCCACTCGTTCGGCACCATCCATTTATCGTGCTCATCAGAAGCTCCAATGAAAAAAGTATCTTTATCATATTGTTGGACGTTCACTTTTATAAAACGTGTTTTAAGCATCGATCAGCTTACCCCTTTTGCATTCTTCATGAAAGGCACGCAGCCGCCTTGTCCTTTCAAGAATCATTTCTAGAAAAAGCTCCCAGTCATTCTGCCGCTTTAATTTCTTATAAATGGTCCGGAGCTTCTTCATCTTGCGGACAGCTTCCCGGTAATGATCCCGGTTCTTCATGTTGATATGGCCCTGTACAGACTGATGGTAAAGCCCAAGCAGGATCTCAGGCTCGGCCTGCTGGATCCTTTTGATCCGTTCAGAAGGGAGCATGCTGATATCAAAGCCGATATAAGACTGCAGCTCTGCCCACTTTTCATAGTTTTCCTGCTCAAAAAGGACATCCTCATATTCCCGATAGCTGTACGGCAGCGTCTGGATCATGGCTTTCTCATACAGATCATGCCTCCGCATCTCGCCGGTATAGGTGCGCAGTGCCTTCAAAGCCATCCTGGAAAAATCCATGCTGGCATTATATTCATTGTTCCAGCTCAGATACTCCTTCAGCCGTGAGACAAACAACTCGGCAAACGGAGCCATCCGCTTCCATTCCTTAAGGGCGGTGAAATAATCGAGCCAGTATAACAGATATGGCGTCATCTCCGCGTTAGGGACCTGGATATTCTGCATCGCTTCTTCATCCTCACGAAGAAGGATATGAAGATGGGTCACCCCGACAACCAGGGGCATTGATGGCTCATCCTGGAGACTGTTAAGCTTGTTGACTTCCTCTTCCCGCCATTCTTTGCTCTTGAAAAGATGGGTCCAAAGCAGCCGGTAGAGATGAGCGCGCTCATACTCAATCTCAAAATCGTTCGTCAGAAGCTCTGCTGTTTCCTCTTTCAGCTTCCCGATGAATTCATCAAACGCAAAGGGCACTGACTGGACCGTCAGCTTGCCAGTAATATCCGCCGCTTCTTCGGTCATGAGATGGAAGAGGTGGCGGTAATAGCGGTTGATCGTATCCTCGAAATAACCGAGCTCCATGCTAAGGGAGATAAGCTTCTTAAAAGAGACAATATGCGCAATCAGCATATAAAGAAGCCGCCATTCCTGCTCGACCGGGGCTGCCGCCCTAAGCCGCCGCAAATGGACCTGGAACAACTCGGCCATCACATAAGGCTTGGGGTCACCCTGGCCCAGCAGGATTTTATCAAAGCTTTCTTCAATGGAAGATTTCCAGTTATCATAATCCGGCTCCTGCTGCTGTTTGTTCGCCTTCAGCAGATCCCTTGCCGTCTTCAGCCCCAGCAGGGCAGCCGTCTTCGTCTCTTTGACCGGCTGGCGCCAGTCATTGAGCCAGGCGGCCACACTGCTTCCCTGGGACAGCAGATGGAAAAAAGCAGCCATCCGGTGCCGGCAGAACCCTTCGTGCGGACAGGAGCATTCACTATGGTTGATGAAGTCAAGATCAAGCGACACCCTAGCAGGAGTCACATCCTGGACCACGGCTGTAATCCGGTCACCCTCATACTTCAGCTGATGCACAAGCCCCTGATGATACAAAAGCAGGCCCTTCTGGACCACCTTCTGATCTTCCTGGTCCTCAGGCCTCAGCAGGCTCTTCAGCTCGCCCGCAGCAAACTGCAGCCCCTCCAAATACCGCTCAGGAATCTGCGCCATAACAATCCCCCCTATACTCTAACCCGGCAAAACCCGGGTGAAAAAACACAAAAAAAGCACAAAAAAACAACACCATTCCGACAAAACACATATTCCTTTATTATACCGCATTTGGCAGGAGTCTAAAAGCAAACGAAGAAGAGGGTCTGACCCCTACGAAAGTAGGGGTCAGACCCTCTTCTTCTATTAATTAATTCTCTTCAGCAAAATATTGTTAAGCTGCGAATCTTTTCCTTTGTCAAAGGTGAAGTACATCTCATAGCCGCCTCGTGTATACTTGATCGTCCAGACACTATCCTTATCGCTTATGCCTTCCCAATCTGGGTTTCCGACTCTTTCCCTGATGATATACGGAGTAATCGGAACAAGATAGTCATTTATCCAAGAGATGGCATGGACATTTTGATCATACGGGTAATAGTTGTAATAGCTATATTGTCCAAACCTCTGGGCCAATGCATCATTTTGATATTGGACTGATACAGGAGCATTCTTGTAGTAATCAAAGACCTTTTTGATATCGGTGGTTCCATCAATGGAGAACGGCTGCCCCTTAAAGACCCCTTTTTCCAGCTGGGTGAGGACATTACCGTCAAAGAACACAACCCGTGCCAGCTGCATCTTCTTATGTGTCGAAGGCGTTTCATACTTTACCATCTCCGGATCTTTCTTGATAAAAAGGCCAGCCCCCAATCCATAAAGCCCGCCATGAATATCCTGATACTGATACACCCTGAACTCGCTTCCTTTAACCCTTGAGCCTCCAGGCAGAAGCTTGCCATTGCTTGACAGCTTATAAAGAGGGGAGTCCTTCAAAAGAGTAACTTTCCCGATCTGTGTTGGAATCAGAATCGTTTTTCCCCAAGGAACCCCGATCAGCTCTGCTGCTTTAGCAGGAGAAGAAGAAGGCATAAAGAGCAATCCAAACGACAAAACAGCCGCAATTGCCAATATACTGACTTTTTTAAACATAATGACCTCCCAAATAAGTATATGTACCTTAAGACTATACCTCTAATCCTATGCATTAAAACTGGGGTCAGACCCCTACTTTCGTAGGGGTCTGACCCCAGCCTTTACTTTAACTCCGCCAGGAACCTCTCCCGAACCTCAGCATCCTTAATCTGCCCAACAACAGCTTTCAGCTCGGCCGCCTTCTGATTGTACTCTTCAGGCGCCACCTTGGCTTGATCAATAGCTTTAAAGTCATCCATCATCATCTTTGCTGTAACTGTATAGCGGTGTTTCGCAATCATATCCTCAGCAGGTTTCTTATATGCAGCAAGCACAGCCTCCCGCGTCGACTGTCCATACACACGATATAACAGAACCGCATTTTTTCGCACTTCCGCCGACAGCTGGTGATACTTCGCTTCACCAGTATCACCAAGCGGGTCGGCTAAGACTGCAGCATCCATGGAATGGGCCATCTCTACGAGCTTCTTCCCGGAAGTGACAGCATCAATATAGCCGACAGCCCGTTTATAATAAGTGATAACTTCTGCATTCAGTTCACTCTGCAGCGCCTGTTTCTTCGCCGCATCCCCGACCCTGCCGATGGCAGCCTGTGACAGATTCATATATTCCTTCGTTTTATTAAAATAGGTCATATTTGGATAACCGGCCACATCACCAGGGTATTTCCCTTTCCTGTAGTCCGCCTGAATCTCCCACTTCAAACTGCCTGCATAGGACTTCGCCGCAGCCAAGACCTTCTGTGCATCAGCCACTGCCCTTTCCTGCAGCATGCTGGAAGGAGGTGTCTCATAACGGATATAGCCCGCCATATTGGTGACGTAGCCTCCGCCGCAAAGCTTGTATTGGCCGCCGTAATTCCCGTCATAGCCGCACACCTTAAGAGTTTCAAATGGCTGCAGCACACGGCCGGCCTTCAGCCCGGTGCTTGTCCGATCCCAAAGAGTAATCGGCTTCATGATAGTCAGCTTGCCAATCTGGCCAGACGAAAGTTCTTTATCCCAATCCGTCTTTGGGATGGCCGCAATCGCCTGGCTGCCCATCTGGATCCAGGAAGCCTCGAAATTTTTGCGCGGCACTGCGCGATTCTTCTTATTATATAAAGGATCATTTATGTAGACATATTGGCTGTCATAGCCAGTGACAAGAACAGAATGTTCTTTGTATGTAATCTTTAGATTGCCGCTGGAAGTATTCCAGGTCTGGAAATAGCTGCTCGGCAGCTGCTTGAATTGTGTATTGGTGATGACCCATACAGGACTTCCCATATCGATTGCCTTATAAATGGCAGAAGGGCTGCTGCCTGTAAAATCAACCACTTTCCCCGGCAAATACTTATTGGCCAAATCAAAGATTGGCCCGTGATAAACGCCTAGTCCCGGAAGACCGTATGTATACATATTCCCTACAAAACCATCGTAAGGATTTCCGTAAACGCCATTCGTTTTGAATGGCACCTTTTTCACTTCCTTGGCCAGCTGCATCTTGCCGATGTTCACACCCTGATCCTGCAGCAGCATGCTGAGACTAGTAACCTCACAGCCTCTCGGAAGCTCTGGCATCTGTTTAATATGCGGCGCATCAAGCTTTTGGGCTGAGGCCTCTCCGTCTCCAACCGTCAGTCCTGCCAAAAGCAGCACCGTGAAAATAAAGAAAGATAAAGTTTTAGCTTTCAATGCATACATCCCTCCAATAAATAAAGTCATAAATCCGTATCCTTTACCCAGTATAGCAGGGGGGAAACATGTCGAAATTCCTCTTTTGAACGCAAAAGGAAAGACAGGAAGAAAGGCATTCTCCTCTCGGAATAAGGAAGTCCGTCCCAGCTGTATGCCAGAAAGCAAACAAATGAGGGACCTATCAACTATGCCATGTATCAAGTAAAAGACTTCATGATTAAAAAGTCTCTATAGGGATCTATCAAAATATGGATAATAATACTAAGATAGTTATATACCAACCTATCTATGGAGGAACAGAAATGAAACTATTGAAGACTGCCTTAACAGGCCTGACGGCCTTCCTGCTGCTGTTTTCAGGACAAACCGCTTCAGCTGCAGAACCGTTAAACGAGATTAGGCAGATCATAAGCAATTACTATGTAGAAGATGTCCCGGCCCATGTCTTGGAACAGCCCACTGCAAAGAGGATCACAGACTATCTGGACCCTTACTCGGTCTACATGTCCGCAGATGAATACGAGAGATTCTTTCAATCAATTGAACGAGAGCTTGTCGGAATCGGTGTCACATTGGAGGAAGACAAGGCAGGCATAAAAATTCTCTCAGTCATTGATGAGGGTCCGGCCCGGAAAGCCGGTCTGGAAGCAGGGGATATTATCACTCACGCTGGTGGAAGAAGCCTGGCAGGGGAGTCTGTACAATACGCCATATCCTTGATCTCTGGAAAAGCAGGAACGACAGTGGAGCTGGCAATAACAAAATCACAGACGAAAGAAAAAATAACAAAAACTCTAATAAGAGAGGTTATCCATCTTCTCAATACAGAAACTGAAATTCTGGGAGGAGATATAGGGTTCATCAGACTGAACAGCTTTGCCGAAAATTCAGCAGCGCAGATCGAAAAAGCCATCAAAAGCATGCCAGCGGCAAAAGGCTGGATATTCGACCTCCGCAATAACGGAGGCGGTCATGTTGCTGCAGCGCAGGAAATAGCCGGCTACTTTCCTGGCGTAAAGGATGCTTTCCAGCTCCGTGATAAGAGCGGGATAGAAGAGGTTTATAAAGCGATACCGCAAAAGGTCCACTTCACAAAACCGACGCATATACTGATTAATCCATACAGTGCCAGTGCGTCAGAAATGCTATCGGCTTCAGTGAAGGAACAAAAGGGAGCCGTGCTGTACGGCCAGAACTCATTCGGGAAAGGATCCATGCAAACCCTCTTCGCTCTAAGCGACAACAGTTTCCTTAAGCTCACAACAGCACATTTCTATTCACCAAAAGGGACACCGGTCAACAAAGTTGGAGTGAAACCAGACGTAATAACCGCAGAGAACGAGGAGCTTTTCATCTCCCACAGGGATCAGCTTCTTGCACACCACCCAGGCTATCTAAAACTGCCCGCACTGAACAACGTACCAGTCACAAAGACCTTTAAAGTGGCCATGAATATGGATATGAACTGGTCAATCCTCAAACCGGAAGACGTTCAGTTAATCAAGCTGGGCGGCCAAGATGTCCCGGTTAACGTAAAAGCAAATGACAACCGCACCATGACCATCACGCCAAAAGAAAAGCTGCAGCCAAATGGCCAGTACCTGCTCCTAATCCATCCAAAATGGACAAGCACTTCTGCCAAGAAAATGGCTAAGGGCACGTATCTCGAAATCAAAGTTGGGGTCTGACCCCTACTTTTTGCCTAGAAAAGACCGGCAAGGAACTTATCCCTTGCCGGTCTTTTCCTTGCAGTCGTTTTTTACCAGAAATATGCAGGAGCCTTTCTGCTATCTGTAGAATATTAATATATGAGAGAACAATAAATCGAAAATGGTGAACGTAGTGAAAGAGATAAAGTTTCAAGTGGTACCAGAAAAAGTGGTAGTAGAATACGATGACAGACCAATGGTTATGCCTGAAGCGGCCCATAAGAGCCACGAGGAATACTGGCAAAAAAGGATAGAGGAAAATCCCTCACTCACAAATGGGACTGTTTATTGCATTGGAGAGGCTGAACACTCTCCAGAAAAACTTCATATACAAGTAAACAAAACAGATTACAGGCATTATCTCTATACCATCAACCATCCCGGATCGGATAATCCATGCAGAGTCATCTATACATGTGCAGCCGTGTTTACGAATGATAGGCATCTTATCTTCGGACAAATGAATAAGCATACCTCAACACCTGGACGCCTCCAATTTGCTGGTGGAGGGATTGATGAAACAGACCTGAAGGACAACCGCTTTAATCTGGAGGAAAACATTAATAGAGAAATCCAGGAGGAGCTTGGATTGCACCCTGAACAATTCCAAATTCGCCACAAGTACTTGAAGAGCGGCGGAGAGCACGACCATTGGGCTGTTATCTTCGAGTGCACAACCCAATTACATGCAGAACAAGTCAAAACAGCATTCGAACAGCACTCAAACTCCCTTATTACAGAGGGAAAGCAGCCTGAATTCAGCAAACTGATTATACTTCAAAATAATCCCGATGCCCTAAGTGAGTTCCTCAAAGGAAATACCCAGCCAAAAGTCGATTATCTAGTGCCTTATCTACAATCTTTATACTCACATTAGTTCTTTATAAAGAAAAAACAGTTGAATATTTGGTCTCATAATGTATAATTATATTATTACTAAGGGAATCAGGTATTTTTTTTGTAATTATTGTTCTTTATAAAGAATACAAAGGAGGGTTGTTCATGGATCCCAGGTCTGAACGAATTAAGAAAAGGCTCGAGGAAAAGAGAAAGCGGTTAAGAAGAGTGTTTACCTCAAGCATTGCTATTTCATCAATTCTGCTGGGCAGTGCAAAGCTGACAACTACGACGTACGGGGAGTTCAATGATTCAGAAGAGCAGGATATCGCTATTAGTGCATGCCTTGTTTTTCCTAAATACATAGAAGAGCAAAAAGAGAAAGCAGAAGAATTGGCAAAGGAGATGGAGGCAGAGCTTAAAGAGGCCTTGAGTACAATTGAAGAGCTGAAAATTGACGACTTCACCAAAAAAGTTGGTGAGGCAATAAAAGAAGATACAGAAGGTGAAGCTGCGCCTCCATCTTCATCGGCACCTCCGGGCGATTCATCAACCGTTGAAGGCCTGAAGGCAGTTCAGGCACAGCTGTCTTCTGAAATTACAGATGCCGAAGGTGAGATTCAGTCCAATACAGAAAAAATAAGCCAAATCACTGAGCTGTCTTCAGAGCTCCAAGCTTTACAGACAGCACTTGGAAAGATAGCTGGTGAAGCACTGCCTAAAGTAAAAGAAGACATCCAAAATAAAACTGAACAATTCAAGGAGATTAAGAAGTTTATAGAAGAGGCAAGGGAACAGGTAGAGTTTCCATGCGAGTATGACCCTGAATTTTTCCCAATGATCATGGATGCTTTAATGGAAATCGAAGAAAAAACTAAAAAGAACACAGAAAAAATGGAAGAGGCAACCAAGCAGACTGAAGAGCAAGTAAAACAATTCGAAGAGCAATCGAAACAATTCGAAGACAATATTAAGTCACTTGAAGCGGCAAATGAAAGCCTTAAATCTAAAATAGCAGCCCTCCAGCAGGAAATCGCAAGCATTGACACCCAAATAGAGCAGCTCATTGAAAAACAAAAAGAAGAAGAACGCCTCAAAAAGCTGAAGGAAGAAGAGAAGAAAAAAGAAGAGGAAAAGAAAAAAGAAGAAGAACAGAAAAAGCTAGAGGAGCAAAAGAAGAAGGAAGAGGAAGATAATAAAAAGAAAGAAGATCAAAAGAAAAAAGAAGAAGCTGAAAAACCAGGTGCGGATAAAGGCAATAATGAGCAAAAAGAAGAGAAACCGGCTAAAGAGGAATCTAAACAAACAGAACAGCCTGCCCAGGATAAGCCAGCTGAATCTGAGCAGCAGTCAGAAGCTGCGGGCAATACAGCAGGATAACCGGACTAATAATGGTGAAACTGCTGCTTAGATCTTTATATTACAGTCTTCTCATTCTATCAATTGTGATCATCTTCTCTCTGCTTTCATCTAAACTAACAGGAGAAAACCCAAGCCTGTTTGGCTACGAAGCCAAACAGGTCTTATCCGGTTCAATGGAGCCTGTTATCCCGACAGGCTCCATTGCCATTATGAACAAATCATATAAACTGAAAGAACTAAAAGCAGGCAGCATCATAACCTTTACAAAAGAAGACCATTCCGTAACCCACAGAATAGTCAACATAAATAACCCGGATGGTAAAGTGTCCTTTGTAACACAAGGGGATAAGAATCAATTCCCAGACAAGGAAGCAGTCCTGCCGCAACAAATCACTGGCCTTTACACAGGTATAACCATCCCGAAAGCCGGCATGCTCCTAGATTTTATAAACACCAAGACAGGAACAATCTTCTTCATCATCTTACCTGGATTGATTTGCCTCCTATATGCCGTTACCATCTTTAAGCCATTATCCTTCCGCAAAAGGGATATAGTAGCGCATAAGAAAAAGAGCTAGGTCCTTAGTAGGGGTCAGACCCTAATTCAATACCCCGCTAACCCAGGCAATCCAATAAGCGGCAGGCAAAAACAGCAGCTGAGCGAGCAAAGTCCCGCAGAACCGTGATATCATAAGCCAGCCGTACATCTTAGCCATATTGTCAGCTCCGCCTTCTTCAGTCAGCGCCTTCTCGGTCAAAAGCGCGATGCGAGGATCCAGAACCAATGTCAGCAGAATCGTTGCAAATCCATTGATCAGCCCGGTTGCCATACTGGAAGCTGTGGAATGATCTGGACTTACCAGCGAAGCATACAAAGCAGAAAGGATACCTGTCGTATAAATGGCTGTCACAATCATATTCATCAGCATGATCCGTTTCGGGATGCCGCCGACCCGCAGTCTCTCGATCATCTGGAACCTGGGCCGCCTCACATAAGAGCCGGTCTTTTTCAGTTTGCTTATATTAGTCGCACTGACCAATGCAAACACAGAACCTTCTGCCTCAAACCGCTTAATCACAAAGATGGCCAGTTTAGTAAAAGTGGGAAACAGTACAATGGCCAGCAGAGTACCTACAGATGCACTAAGCAGTACAAGGCGGAAAGTCCCCTCCACATTAATAGCCTGATCCACCCGGGCACTGTCGATGACTCCGCCAAGCAGGGGAGCCTGTACAAGATTGGAAGTCCTCGCAACCAACAGCACAATTCCCGTCAATGAAAGCGACACAGCAATCTTACGCAGCCTCACACCGCCAAGGCGAATGCTGTAAGCAAGCGTCTCGCTCGTATGTATAATAATCGTAAATAAAATGATAGCCAGCAATTTAGCATCCATATAACATCACCACATTTATCATCCCCGAATCCAAAAGAAAAAGCCGGCAGCAGAGAAAATCTCTGTACCGGCTTAAAGGGGGCAGAGCGATCTGCCTAGTTAGGTAAGCACCAGCCATGGACCATTCACTGCTCAATGAACCAGTGTCACATATTAAGACGAGGCACCCAGCGAAAAAGTTTCATTTTATTTCTACTATTTTAAATATATCTTTGTCCTTCGCCGAATCTCCAGAAGAATCCTCTTGTTTTTCTCCTGTAACTGTCTCACCATTAAAGCTACTTTCAGCGGAACTCTGATCACTCTCGGCAGCAGAGCCTTCCGAAGGAACCTCAGCCCGCTCCTCAGGATTCAGATATGAAATAACCTTCGGCCACATGGCTATATTCACCAATATCAGCGTAAATACCAGCATATTAATCAACATCAGTTTATACGGTGATTTCTTCTTCATTACGGAACAATGATCTCCTTTGTTTCCAATACCTTTTTGGACATGCTGTAGCCTTTAATCAAAATCTTATCTCCAGCCTCAACACCAGGCTTATATAGAATAAACTGGTTATTCCCTTTATAATCAAGCCCAGCCGAACCAGCTTTAACACTTGTCACCTGATCACTTACAACAACGGTGATTTCTGCAAAGTGGCTATGTTTTTTTACGTCAGCCTTCAGGATATGCTGAGGTTTTTCTTCTTTATTGCTCCCTGAAGCAGCAGGCTTAGAACTGCTGGACTTAGATGAACTGCGATTCCCGGCCGCCAGGCTTTTGCCGGCACTAGAAGCTCCGTTTGCTTTCTTGTCGAAGCTCTTGGCAGCTTCTCCCCCCTCCAAAGCAAAAGGCATAATCGTATGCTGATTCAAATAAAGCTTCTCCCCTGAACGAAGATTTCCCTTAATATGCAAAAAATAGGTTTTATCCTTCAAGTAAGGGGTAATAGGGAAAATGTTGAGCTTGTTATCATTAGAGACCTTTAAGGAGGTGCTGATTCGCTTTCCTGTATGATCAATAATGTATACGTTTTCCTTTTTTACTGACCCCTTATTTATAGGGTGATTGAAAGTGATGCTCCAGCTTTTCTGAGGATCGCTGATCACTCTTGCATCAAGACGAACCTCTTCTGCAGCAGCATAGCTTCTTAGACTAATAGGTATCAATAGCAGCAAAAGAACTAAAACAGTTTTCTTGCCAAACATTACCTATCCACAACCTGTACTTTTAAATCACGGATATTATGCTCACTGAGCAGGCTGCTGAACAGCTTTTCATCGGACAAGAGCTCGTGGAACGAAATGACCGCACCGTCTGTTTCATATTTAAAAGACTCATTGTATTCTGTTATCAGCTTTTCAGCGGCAGAGAACTTCACAAGTTTTTCATCTATTTGCTTATTGGCGCTGTTAAAGACCTTAATCCTCACATCATAGAAATCCGGCATCTTCGAAAAACCAACATCAAAGGTAAAAGTATCGCCCTTAGACTGTGTCTTGCCGTTTGAATCGGCAGTCACTTTGCTGGCATACTGATTTTTCAATACCCTATCGCCCTTCATAATATCAACATGAACATAACTCACATCTTCTGATTTTGTCACAACATCAATATTTGTAATCCCATTAGTGGAAGACTGTTCTTCCTGAAGCGCTCCTTGCTTCTTATGAAGCACAGTTACTTCATTAATGTACTTTTTCGGAGCAACGGCCATAATTTGTCTTGGGGAATAGGCTGCAAGCATATCCTTAAGGCGCTTTTCATTAATCACCATCAGTTCATAAAAGTCATAATAGTTAGTTCTGAAGGAAAAATTAATATTCTGAGCGTACTGTCCATTGCTTAAGGTCACTGAATTTCCGGAAAGGTCAACTGTATATGTCTTATTAAAGTCTAACGGCTTGCTTAAAATAACAAACACTGAGTTTCCGCTTCTCCTGTATTCCTTAATATCAAGAGGAACATATTGTCCGTCTTCCTGGACAGTTATGGAACCGGGTGTCACTCGCAGCACCTTATCATTAAATTCAATCTTAATATCCGTATCCACCGGCACATACTGATCATTGGACGAAGGATAAGTATACTCGATTGTTGGAATAGTCGCTGCATATCCTTTAATAGAATGAAAAGATAACACAGCAGTTCCAATCAAGACGAGGGCGACAAAGAGGTTTAATCCTTTTTTCATAGTAATCCACCTTTTCTTTCCATTTATGTATAAAAGTAATTTTACAATGGATAGGCTAAATGTACCACCCTATAAAAGAAAAAAGCCGCCAACTTTTGGCAGCTTTTCCCTTGCGCTGAAGCAGAAGGTTAGTACGCAGTACTAATACAAGTTTTTAAGAAAGCAGCATCCTTTTTGGAAGGAAATCACCTTCTAAAGAATAGTTTACCAAATTTAGAAGGAAAGTACATGAAAAATTTTCCGGTATAACCATTTTTTTATTTTATTAAGGTATAATTGGAAAAGAATTGAATAGAATAGCAGGGTGTGAATTTACTGAGGACGAAAGTAAATTTATTACAAATTTATTAAAATAAGCATTTTTCGGCAGAAAATTGTAGAAATTTAGTAAGATATGTATTAATATTGAAAAGAAGACCATTGGTGGAAAAATAATGGCTGTTTACCAAAAAAATAATTAGTTGGAAACTATTGCAATTAATTTGAGACTCTAGTATACTTTTTTACTAGTTAGGTAAGCGGTGAATAAATAGGTACAAACAACCATGGTATTCATTGCTACAAAATAAAATAGCACTACATAGCTGAAGGGAGAATACAAGTTTATGAAGAAGAAAGCAATCAAACTCGCTACTTCTACAGCAATCGCCGCTACAGCATTCGTAGCAGCAGCTCCAGCTAACCAAGCTGATGCAGCTGTAAATGTAGAAGCATTAGTAAAAGACGCTGAAAATGCAGCAGGTGCTCTTAAATGGGCAATCTCAGTTGAGGGTACTGCTGATGGAGCAAATGCTCCTTGGGCGCTTTACAACTTAACTAAGGATGCAACTGCAAGTGCTAAAGCAGCTGTTGCTAAAACTAGCGGTAAAGATAAAGTTCTTTATGAAGCTCGTTTACAAGCTGCCGATGTTCAGATCTCACGTGCAATGGCATACATTGACGGGATTACGGCCGGTAAGAAAATTGAAGCTGGAACTGCAGCATTAAAGTCTGCAATTGCTTCAAAGGATCTTGATAAAGTAGAAGCAAACTACCATGCTCTTACTAAAGAGGTTCGTAAGCAAGCTGAGTTACTTTATCGTGTATACGGTCAATCAACTCGTGCGCTAATCCTTGATCAAACTAAAAAACCTGCAGAAGATGCAGTTAAATCTGTACAAGTAGATGTTACTGTTCACATGCACTTAGCTGATGCAGCCGCAGCAGTTAAAGCTGGCGACTACAAAAAAGCTGGTGAACATGTAGAAAAAGCTAATGCTTGGTTCGATAAAGTAAGTGCGGCTTTTAAAGACGAACTTACTAAAGACAGAAATGATGTAGTAGCATCACTTCCTTTAACACCAGTTTCTGTTGTTAGCAATAATGAAAATACTGTAACAGTACAATTCAACAAAGCAGTTGATGTTGTTTCTGTCGCACACTTTGCTTTTGACAACGGGTTAACTGTTTCGGATGCTAAATTATCTGCAGACAAAAAGACAGTAACTTTGACAACAACTAAACAAGCTGATGGTAAGACTTACACGCTTTCCTATAAGGGAGCTGCAACAGTTTCTTTCACTACACCAACTGCACCAGTTGACAGTTCATTAGTTATTGATAACTCTGCTGAAGCATACCTTAAGAACACACAAACACGTTCATTTACAGCTACATTTAAGAATGCAGACGGAACACCTTACAGAGGATTTGTAGATATCGCCAAAGCTGCTGGTGATACGATTGATATAACTACTGTAAATGGTACAGCTGTTGGTAGCGGATTTGATTTCACAAAAGTTGTTCCAAATGTAGACGGCAAAATTACTATCACTGTGGCTCCACAATCAGGTGTGGAAGTGAAGAGTGGTAAAGTTACATTCACAAACCTAACTACAAACAAGAAGGTTACAACTGGGGAAACTCACTTTGTTCCAGAAGCAACTCAAGGTGATAATTCATCTGCTGTGACTATTAATTATGTCAATAAAGCCGGCAAATACTTCGTTGCTAATAACAAGTGGTATAACTATGACTCAACCGATGTACTGTATAATAACGGAGCATTAGTTGATACAGCTGCTTTTGAAGGCTTGTTAGCTGAAGGTAACCAAATTAAGGTTAACTACCAAAATGTTACTACAGCAGAAGATGGAACTAATACTGCTAACCCTTCTGGTATTTCATACTTTAATGTTACTTTCGTAAAAACTCTTAAAGATTTAGAAGTTACTACTCCTAATAGAGATACTAGTGATATTGAAGACGCATTCCGTGTATCTGCGAAACAACAATTCTTCTTAAGAGGAGAAGGTCATCCAAACTATAGTGTTCACATTTACAAGACTGATGGTTCATACCTCGTAACTGTACCTGTAAATGGATCTGGTCAATGGAGCTATCAAGTTAACCTACAAGCTAATGGCTTGCACAAGTTCCTTGTTGTCCAAACTCCTGCTACTCAACAGGCACCTGCTACTGCGCCAGAATCTAGTGAAGTAGTTCATGTACAAGAAGGAACATTTACTGTTGCTGGCAATATTGTATCAACACCTGCAACTACTAGTAATGTAGTTTCAGTAGGGTCTGAATTGGAGTTTACATTCTCTAGCTTTGGTAGCTCATCTAACACAGTTGTTGATGAAGCGACTTTCAGCCCAGGTGCAACTCTAACTTTCGAAGATAACCAAGGTGTCAGAGCTACTTATACTGTTGGAAGTGCAGTTACAGACACTAAAGTTATTAACAACACAAATTCTACAAATAATGTAGATGTTAAACTAGGTTCACCTGTTTATACATGGCCTCAAGGTAATACAAACGTTACATTTAACCACACAGGAGCAATTCGTCTGGTTGGAGTAACTGGAGTAACTAACCAAGATGGTCTAAAGCTTGAACTTACTAATCCAATTAATGTTACTACTGTAGCTCCTCCAGCTCCTGTGGAAGACGCTACTCCTGAAGTAGACGTAACTCCTGAGGGGTAAGAAGGATTATTAATAAAAAGGTAAGGCGTTATTGCCTTACCTTTTTTTTGGGTTCTTTCAAATTTATTTAAAGTCCAGGGGAATATAAAAATTGATTTTGGTGGGTGAGTACAAAGGGACAGGAGGGAAGAAAGTCTAGCTTACTGCTGGGTATAACCGCCAATCGTCCCTATGTTGCCCAAAATTTGACATAAGAAAACCTTATCGATATTAGGGGAGTGAATTATAAATTGGTACCAAGGAAAATAATAATCAATATATTTATTGTTCTATCTGTTCTTATTATTATTTTGTTCCATATGGATTTTGCTAAGGCAAGAGTGGAGAATAATACGTCTCATGCTGAACTGCTTGGCCCAAAAGTCTTCCAAACCTCAGCCCTAACCGCCACGTCAGGCACCGACGATCTCGGAAACGACTACATGTATTTCGTCATGCACGGCACCCCATCAGCCCTGGCAGTTGTCGACCTAAACACAAATCAAACGGTAAACGTCTTCACTTTATCAAATTCTACAAGCGCATGGGGTTTAGATGTTGATGAAAAGGATATAGTATGGGTTGGCGGTACGACGGATGGAAATGTGTATAGCTACGATCCAAATACAAACGAGTTTGTCGATCACGGGGATATGCTGACGAATCCTAAGGATACGGCTATCCAAGACATTGATGTAGCAAATGGAAAGGTATTTGGTTCAACAGCCTATGGAGGGTCTGTTTTTTTATACGATTCTGAGACTGAAGATTTGAATAATTTTGGTCAGATTATGAGTAAGAAAGAATTTGCGAAATCCCTTGTCTATGATGAAGAAAATGATTCTCTTTATATAGGTGTAGGTTCAAAGGCAGAGCTGGTGAAGTATGGTCTTCAGACGAAAAAGAAGACGGCTTTTCTTCCGAGTGAGTATCAGGATGATAAGTACATAAGAGACCTGAAAATCCAGGATAATTATTTATTTGCCCGAATGGATCCATCGAATAGGCTAGTCATTTTTGACAAGAATACATTGGAAAAGATGGATGAGTTGGAGCTGAACTCCAGAACTGTCTCGAATGTCTTGGAAGATGAAATTTACTTTTCAAAAGATAATTCCTTCTATAAATACAATCTGATAACAAAAGAAATAACCGACCTTCAGGTGCCGCTGTTAAAAGGTACCGAACTGCTCAGTTTAGATTTTGTTGAATTGAATGACCAGGAGGTATATCCTGGCTTGACTTTAGTTGGCCAAATTGACAATGCCGGCAATATGTTCCGATATAACATCCAAACCGGTCATTATGAGATAACCATGCTTGATCTTCCGGCCCAGCCGGTCACACTGTATACCATGCTGGCCGATGAGAAAAAAGAGAATATCTTTATCAATGGGTATATGTCTGGCGGGTTGGCCATTTATAACACAAAAGACCATACATCAAAGCTATTCCAGGACATCAGCCAAATTGAGTCTATGTCCTTGATGGGAGATAAGCTGTATATTGGTGCATATCCAAATGCCCGTGTACTGGAGCTTGACCTAACGAAACCTTGGTCTGCCACAAATCCTCGGGAAATGATGAGGCTTGGCAACTTTGGGCAATCCAGGTCTACAGCGATAACAGCTATGCCGAAGTTGAACAAAGTTTTTGTCGGTACTTATCCGGAAACAAGTGTTGGCGGTGGCGCACTCGCGATTTACGACCTGAAAGAAAATAAATATGAGGTCTATGAAAATTATATCTACAATCAAAGTCTCGTTTCATTCGTCACTCATAATGGCTATGTATATGGAGGTACGTCCATACATGCTAATTATAAAGTGAATGAGCGAGGCGCCAGATTCTTCCGATTCCGTCCGGATAACCCTGAAAAATCGGAATACATTCACCTTCCAATGAACGCCAGCATGATTACAAGCCTGATGGTAGATAAGAATAATATCATCTGGGGAATGGCAGATGGGACATTGTTCTCGTATAATCCGGACACAAAAGAAATCAAGACCCAGCAGATCCTTGACCTGGTTTCCGGCCGCTTCCATAACGGAAAAATCATTGAAGGCCTTGATGGCTCCATTTATGGTACTGTCGAAGGCAAGCTCTTCAAAGCAGATCCTAAAACTCTGTACTATGAGGTTTTAAAAGAAGATGGAGCCTACGATTTAGTCCAGGATTTCAAGGGTGATCTCTATTTCCGCAATCAGGCAGACCTTTGGATGTATTCATTAAAGGAGCCCGAAGAGAACCAGAACAAATAGAGAATTGCAAAAAAATAATATTTGTTATAAAAAAACCCAGAAATTTTTCTTCTGGGTTTTTTTCTATATTAATAGAAGAAACTCGACAATTAGCTGTATTATATTTCCTTAATATCCATTTTAATATATCGTTGGAAAGAATTTATCATTTATCTAAATACTATAATGATTTACCATATTCTATGGAGAGGAAATACTAGATATTACCTCGACTTCTATTAAACTGTTAAAAGTTTAGAAACTTTATCCTAGGTATCTAGATTAAGGGGCTGCTTTTGACAACAACTGGTCAATTTTACACAATAATTTTATTAGGGGGCTTTTTCTCGTGAATAAGAAACACGCAATCAAGGTATTAAGCGCAACAGCTGTTGCAGCTACAGCATTTGTAGCAACTTCACCAGCAGATGCATCTGTACAATCTGATGCTCAAAAATTAGTAAACCAAGCTAAGAATGCTGGTACTGTTCTAAAGTGGGCTATCTCAACTGAAGGTTCTGCTGATGGCACGACTCGCCCATGGGCACAATACAATGCTGCTAAAGCTGCACGCGACAAAGCAGTTGCTGCTGTAAACAAGCTGCCTGCATCACAAAAAGCTGGCTACCTGGCTGACCTTGAAGCAAACGTGAACCTACATATCACTCGTGCTATGTACTATATCGATGCGATCACAGCCGGCGAAAAGATCAAAGCTAAGCAAGATGTTCTATCTGCTCAAATCGCTAAAGGCGCAATCAACGATGCAACTGAAACTGCATACCACGAGCTTTCAAAAGAAATCCGCAAGCAAGCAGTCCTTCTAGACCGCGTGTACGGAAAATCAACTCGCGATGAAATCCGCGGACAATACAAGCAAGCTGCAGAAGCAGTTCGCGACAGCGCTCTTTATGCTGTAACAGTGAAAATGGAGCTGGACCTAGCTGCAGATGCTCTTGAAAACAACAAGACAGCTGATGTAGAAAAGCACCTGGCTGAAGCTAACAAATATATCGGTAAAGTTCAAAACGCTGCAATGAAAGCAACTTTGTCTAAAGTCATTGACGAAATTGAAGCACAATTAACTCCAGCGGTTAAGTCTGTTAGTGCAGTCAACGCTAAGCAATTAGAAGTAACTTTCAACCAGCCGGTACTTGGCCAAGATGCTAATGTAACTAACGATGCAACTGACGCAGCTAACTATACATTAGGTGGCACACCTGCAAGCTCTGCAGTCCTTTCTGAAGATCAGCGTACAGTTACTGTAACTTTTGCTGGTGATGTAGAAGGTCAAGATCAAGTATTGGTAGTTAACCCTGTTGCTACTACTAAGAAAGATGCTAACGGTGCAGCTGTTACAACTGAAAAATTCAGTAAAGTATTCTCATACACAGATACTGTTAAGCCGCAAGTAACTGGTACTTCTTATGAAAACGGAACAATTGTTGTGACTTTCTCAGAAGAAATTGGCACTGAGCCAGCTGTTGTTCGAGTTAACGGAGTTCCTGTATCTGCTGATGACTATAAGATTAGCGATTCAGATGCTACAAAGATTGAAATCACTCATACTTTAGCTGCTGGTGCAACTGCATCCCTATATGTAGCTGGTGCTAAAGATACTTCAGTAGCAGAAAATGAAATGAGCTTATACAATGGTTCTGTCATCGCTCCATCTGCTGATGCATCAAAGCCATCAATCACATCTGTACAAGTTACTGGACAAAACACAGCGACAGTTACTTTAAGTGAAGCTATCAATCAAACAAATGTAACAGCTAAGCTTCAAAAAGGTGCTGCTCAATCAGATGTCACTCTAGTTAAAGACACTGCTGACACAACTGGAAAAACTTACACTCTAACAGTAGACTTAAATGGAGATACTGCTGGAGATGGCATCTTCTCTGGTAATTCTACTAGCGAAACATTCACGCTTTACGTAGCTGCTGGTGCTATGACTGATGCTACTGCGAATGCAAATGAACTATTCAGCACAAGCGTTACATTCAATAAAGATGTTACAGGTCCAGTTTTAACAACATCAAATGTAACTACTGATAACAAAAAGTTTGACTTCAAATTCAACGAGAACCTAACTGTAGCTGGTTCTACTGCAGATATTACTGTTAGAAACTCTGAAGGAGTTAAAATTGCTGCAGATGCTGAAACTGCTTTGAAGTCTGGAGACACAACTGTATACCAAGTTGACATTAAAAATGGTGATGTTGCATTTGACGCTGGTACTTACACAGTAACAATCCCAGCAGGTTACTTCACTGATGTTTATGGTAACCAATCTGCTGCTGTAACTTCTACATTCACTGTAGGAACTCCATCAAACGCAGATACAACTAAGCCAGTTGCTACAGTTACTAACGTTGTTGGTACAGCAAATGCTTTCCAAGTGGCTTATGGTGAGGAAGTTACTTCTTCAGCTCTAAACCTTGGTAGCTACAAGCTTGATGGCGCAGCATTACCAGCAGGTACTGATATTTACTTCACAAGCGCTGCAAAGACTACGGTACAAATTGTACTTCCGGAAAATTCTATCAACATTGGCAACCAGACAACTGGTGCAAGTGCGATCCTGAATGTTTCTGGAGTTGCTGACGTAGCTGGAAATGTTGTTAACTCAACAAACACTGCAGTAACAGTTAAAGACAATACAGCTGCTGCGATTACTAACGTTCAGGTTATTGGACAAGATGTATATGTAACATTTAACGAAGCTGTTACTGTTGGTGAGGATGTAGATGCAAATAACGCATTTAACATTACAGTTTCTAACGCTGTAGCTGAAGCTGGTAACCTTTCTGCAGTAGCCGGAAATGCTAAGCAAGTTAAATTTACACTAGAAACAGCTCCTGCAACTAACCCAGTAGTAACAGTAAAAGCTGCTCAAACAGTTTTAACTGATGCTAACGGATACCAAGTAAAATAATTTAATGAATGGAAAAGAAGGGCGTCTGGATACCGATGCCCTTCTTTTTTTATTGAAAATAGAACGCTGATTAAACCTTGTGTTTCGAAAAAGTGCCATTATGGTAGGCTCATATTATACTTTCGATAATTCTTCGTTAAAGCAAAATAAGATCAGTCAAAATTCTGCTGGTCTTTTTTTCATGTGGTATTTTTGTTAATTAACTATTAGGCTGGTGGATTTCCCAGCAAATAGGTCGATTGACTAAAAGTTGAGCAAGTTACTGTAAAAATTTTCTAGAATGTTGTATATTATTTAAGCATGGAAAATAACCTGCCGGAAGGAGTCTTAACAATGGATACAATAAAAATTTTGCGGAGTTTCTCTATTAATCATCTTCCAAGTGAACATGAATTTACCTTTAATAGAGGAGAGGTGTATACAATAGATTATGTAGAGGGAGACGAAGTAACAATCCTCATAGATGACCCTGAGGATATCTGGGAAGGTAGAGTTAGTATTCCGGCAGCTTTTGAAGATTATTTTGAGTATGTAGAAGCAGATGAAGATTTTTAAAAACAAAAGACGCTCACCTTAATGGTGGGCATTTTAGATTAACGAACAGATTTTGAAATCACCAATTTATAAGGGGCTAATAAGAAAAAGGAAGGTTGGTTGGTGAAAAATTCCTTACTGGATCCAATCTAGTACTAGTGTTGGTTAAAGTCATAGGTCCTAGGTAAAAAAATTAATACTGTCCGCAATTTTGGTCATAAAACAAGTCGAATCCGCTTTACGCGGTCCTGGAGATGAAAATGTGTCCCTTGCAGTTACATCGAAAACAAAATATAAAAAAAGAGCGGTCGAAAAAATTTGTAATCTGTATTAATAATAGGCAGGTGAGAGCTATTGTTTGCAGCGGAGTTAAATGGAAAGATACCTTCTGCATTACAAAATTATGAGGATATATTGACTTCATCAGTAATTGGTCCGTTTCAATATTTGTCTTCCCATACATATTTTCAAAAGGTCTTAGAGACATGTGTAAACATTAGCGGTCAGCAAATGACTTTTGGATCACCTATTAATGAATGTCGTTTTGTTTTTTGGCCAAAGTTAGAGAATTCAGAACCGGATTTACTTATTAAAGTGAAAACCGAAAGTGGTTCTGAGATTTTGATATGTATAGAAGCGAAATACTGGTCGGATAAATCGAGTCATGAGGATCAATTAACGGATATTCACGAAAGGACCAGTGGCCAACGTGATCAATTAGCACGGGAAATAGAGGATATTCACAAAAATAACTGCATGCGTTATTTAAATATAGACAAAAATAAAATGAATAATGTTGTTTTAATATACCTAACGAACCATACATCCTTTCCAAGAGAAGAAGTCCTTGAGAGTATTCTCCATGTAAATGGTGTCCAATTTCGAAAAGAACAACTTTACTGGGTTACTTGGAGAGAAATACATAATTCAATAAGTAAGATAAAGAGCTTTCTAACGGTACAGGACTCGAAGCTTTTAAACGACCTTAAAACACTATTAGAAAAGAAAGGTCTTCAGAGTTTTAATGGATTTCTACACAATATTGAAAGAGTATCAGGAATAATTGACACTTATAATACAACATTAGCTTCATATTCATGGACATATCAGAGGGATACTAGAAAGTTAAATTGGTACTATGGAGGCAATCAAAGTGGAGAAAAATAATTCAATCATTAACTCTATTATTAATGTAAGACATCTTATTAATAATTCAATTCTTATGTTAAGAGATTTTGATGCAGCTCTTTCAAAGCACGGTTTCCAACCCCTGAATGGAAACGCCTTAGGAACCGAAACTAGCAAAAATATAAATCAATCTATGTCTCAATACTCAACCTTTTTCCCCCAGTACATAGCAAGACAATACGGACTAGCAGAAGAAGTTAACGCTAAGAATGTTAGTAAGATATTATTTATTAATATACAGTTCTTTCACGGAGATTATGAAGTGATACCCCCTACTTTAATTAATAGTGTGATGATCTTCCCAGAACCTATTGAAGCTGTAAAAACATATATCGATAATTGGTGGCTGAAATATACTGTGTTCGAAGATAAAGGTTGGGATAAAGTATTAAAGAGTGGTGAACTTAATAAAGACATTGATGAAGAAGGCATAAAGACATTGTACTGGTGCCGTGATCTGCTATCTATTAATGGTCAAAAGGATCTTCTGGAAGAGGCTGAGAGACTGATAAATGTTTTCTTAGATGTATAAGAAATACAAAAAATTAAAAAGGAAGAGAAACGCCTGCTTTGCTGAAAATCAATTAATAGCTTACGTGGCTGATTCATTATAATGCTACAGTCTTTTAGTCTGCCAGTATGAAATATTATACTGAGTAAAGCTGGAAAGCTGATTAATTACTCGTTGTATTCTCTAATGGTTCAATACAATTATTCGTATACTACCACATGATGGAACTATACTTTCTAGTAAAATAAAAAAAGCGGCACAGGATTAATGAGACCCTCTGCCACTTGCTTGATTTAGATTAATTCAAATTAAGTCCATAAGCCCGTGTACCAAGCTTTCGTTTATAAAGTGTTTCGCGTGTTATAACCTCATTCAAAGTCATAGAAGCGGGAAGTGTCTCAAGCAGTGAGTACTGAAAGCGGGCAACGGAATCAGTGTCATTTTGGATGTGTGCTAAAAGCTTCAGGTTACCGCCATCAGGCGATTTTGCATAGCTTTCAAAACGCCCTAGGATTCCCCGTTTCCCATAGGCGGATCCAATATATTGTTCTCCTGTTCCAGTGTCTAAAATGACATACACTCCGCTAACAGCTGAAAGCATTTTATGCCAATCACTGTGAGCATCCCTATGTTCAATCATTCTCTTTAATTCCTCATAGGACAAAAAGAAATCTAAGTATCCTGGAAAATGACCAACATAGCCTTTGGGAAGCAACTGAACGACTTCCTTAGGAGTACCATGAAAGTTTTGAATCCAGTTAATTGCACCACCGCTCCATTGAATGACAAGTCTGTCTTCTAACTCCTGGAATTCTTTCATTCTTCTAAGTTTGTAATAAAAACGCCTTTTAGGTTTATAAATCGAATAAAACAAGAAGTCTTCGGGAAGTGGCGGGAGCATGTCCACATTATTATTCTTTGCTTCTATTATCTCCAATACCTCGTATACGCCAATAAATACAGCTTGATTCTTGTCAATTCCAAGAAAGGAGACGAGGTACTTGCAATTGTGAAAATCCGGACCTTCCTGATAACTTTGGTAAATGTCAAATTGTCCGTTTTTATACAGGAGAGGTAGATCATATCCTCGCTTTTCGTCTTTATGGCGTGCGATTTTAATCTTAGCTTTGGTATCCAGACCATAATGTTCTAATAATGTCTTTAACATGTCTACCCCCGTAAATGCAATTTCTTCGTTAAGGCGTATTCACAATTATGGAAGTCTTTATAAGTTGCTTTGAACTTTTTTAGTGCATTAAAAAATGCTATTTAATAATGAAAACAGATATAAAAACCTGCAAACAGTACACACAAAAAAATGAACCAATTTGAATCTGCAAAGCCTTTTTTAGTAGATGTCACCAAATAAACCTCTCTATTCCTATAGTGCTATTATTATTATAATGAAAATAATGGAATTTTTCAAAGTGATTGAGAGGCAGATAAAAAGATTATGTCTAAAAAACATTTCCCCTCACACCGATGTTCCCTATAAAAAAGATGATTCCTTTAAAGTAGTTTACATGATTTACAGTCGTCGAAATCCTAAAGATATAGGCCAAGTCCCTTTTGGCTTTACACCCTCAAGTATAAGTAAGTGCTATTGAAAGGGACTGCCGAAAGGGTACACCTAAGCGTACCATTAGCGAGATTTATAAAAATAGTTAATTGTGAGGTCTGATTATGTCTGCCATGTTTGATACCAGTGTTTGTCAAGGGATGGCCAGGCAGTGTTATTAAAATTACCATTGGCAAATTGCGGCTCAGATTTACTCTTTGTAGTAATCCTGCAGTGCTATTATTTTATGCTTATTTGCCGGTAAAAAGACGGTGAAAGGTGTCCGAGAGTTGGCGGCAATTTGTCCATGAGACGGGATGTAAATCTGTTGGCGTATCCTGGAAAATTCCTTGGCGGACAGTTGTGTAGAATGGCAAAGGTGGTATGATCTCTTAGCTGTATCCACCTGGAAATAGCATGAGATTGATGTATTCTTACCGGCCGAGACTAACTAAAATATTACCAAAAGAAATGTGAAAGTATTAAGTTATTGTTTAAATTGGTAGGGAAGCAAATGACTGCTTCCCTCATTTAGGGCAGTAACTCCACCGTTTCAGGACTATAGTACCGTGTATTTCTGAATAAAGTAGAACAACATTAACATTATAGTATTGACTATGATTAATTTGGTACTATTATCATACTTTTTTATCCCTAGCCCTATCATTTAACTTAACTATATATTATTATAATATTGGCACATTGTAATTATATGTAAAATAAGATAAAAAGATTATATGTAATATCCATCCTGCTTATATATATAGAGCGTAAAACTAGAGCAACTATAAAAGAATAGCTGAAAAATAAATGGACAACAACTCAAATCCATTTAACATTTAGAAAATTTAAGTAACAAACACTTTAACTGTGGCAATTAAATATTGAAAGTGGGGGAAGGTGAAAGTGCGATTTGCACAAGTAGTCTTCCCCATTGGTGGTGTAGGGGAAAACCCTTTACATAATATAAAGAGAATCTGAGGGGGAATTTATTTCATGAGGATGAAACGCTCACAAACATTCGCGGTTAAAAAAGCACGGAGGGCATCTATGTTCCGCAAAGCAATTCTAACAGGAGCATTTGGTTTTGCACTAATGGCAACTGCTGGTGTAGCATCTGCCGATGCAATAGACCAATCTACGGGTGAGCAAACAGGTACTGAGGTAACAACTCAACCTGCCACAGAAGGTGCATCTGATGAAACAACTGGCAATGAAGTAACTGCCCCTGAACAAACTCCTGCACTTGAACAAAATCTTGATGAAGGAACTGAAGAAGAAGAAACTTCTGACGACGGTGCATCTGACGAAGGAACTGTTGAAGAGCCAACAACTAGTGGCGATGATGAAGGTACTGTCGAAGAACCACCTGCTGACGGAGACAATGGTGAAGGCGGCACTGTAGAACCACCTGCTGACGGAGGCAATGGTGAAGGCGGCACTGAAGAACCACCTGCAACTGGTGGCGATAATGAAGGTACTGTCGAAGAACCACCTGCTG
>NZ_PKLA01000002.1:488175-1037478 GCF_002858875.1 Bacillus sp. UMB0728
GAAGAACCACCTGCTGGTGGAGAAGAGGGTTCTGAAGAAGGAACTGTTGAAGAGCCAACAACTGGTGGCGATAATGAAGGTACTGTCGAAGAACCACCTGCTGACGGAGGCAATGGTGAAGGCGGCACTGAAGAACCACCTGCAACTGGTGGAGAAGAGGGTTCTGACGAAGGAACTGTTGAAGAGCCAACAACTGGTGGCGATAATGAAGGTACTGTCGAAGAACCACCTGCTGACGGAGGCAATGGTGAAGGCGGCACTGAAGAACCACCTGCAACTGGTGTAGAAGAGGGTTCTGACGAAGGAGCTGTTGAAGAGCCAACTGGTGGCGATGATGAAGGTACTGTCGAAGAACCTCCTGCTGAGGGAGGCGATGGTGAAGGCAGCACTGTAGAACCTCCTGTAACAGGTGGCGAAGACGAAGGAACTGACGAAGGTGAACAACCATCTGATGAAGACGGAGAAGGTTCCAATGAAGAAGAGCCACCTGCTCCACCTGTATATGAGTTTGAAATGAATACTGAAACTACAATTTCAGAAATCATTGAAGCTTTAATTGAGCAAGGTGCAGAACTTGTTATCATCACTGACAAGGACGGCAACGAAGTAACAGGTGTTGATAAACTTGAAGAAGGAATGCTTATCAATATTGACGGCGTTCTAATTAAAGTTGTTTTCGCAAAACCGGGAGTACCAGTTTATGATGATGAAGAGGAAGCAGTTCAAGTTCCTGCTGACAAAGAACTTGAAGATTTCTCTAAAGAAGTTGGTAAAGTGAAGCAAGAAGCCAAACAATCGATCCTTACAAAAGAGCAAGCAACTGCCGCATATGACAAAGCTGTAGCAGAACTTACAGCCGAAATCACAAAGGTACCAGGAGGTCTAAAGCTTTCTAAGGAAACTGTATCATCTGTATTTGGTAAAGTTAGCGCAGTTGCCGAGAAGCTAGTTGAATTCGGTAACAAAAAGCAAGCTGTTGAATTTACTTCTGACGTTATCGTGAAAGTTGCTTCTAAAGCAGAGGCTAAATTTGTTGCAGACTTTATTAAGGAATTGTTTGACGGTGGCGTGCTTGATGTTGAGGCTATTGATGCAATCCTTGCAGAACTAGAGAAGCAAGGTGTAGACACTGCTGAACTGAAAGCACTTGTTGCTTCTTTCAAGAAGTAATAACATAACAGGAAGGGAATGGAAGACTTTTACCATTCCCTTTTCTTTTCGTTTATATTGAAAATATTTATTAAAAAATTCATTATTACCAGAAAATAACTTATAAGGTAATATAGATGGAAATGTCACTAATGCAGACTATAGAAATATTCAATCAAAAGCCAGCACCAATTCCTCCTCGAAACATCAGATACACAATTTTGGGAAAATCGGAGTTCTGACCCACGTTCAAGACCTCAGAGCCACAGCAGGTCCCTTGGCTCAATTGCCTTTTTTTAGCCGGTACATGTAGACTCAATCTATTTATAAGAAAAGTTAACCCAAAAATCTAAATTAAAATCTTGCATATTAAGTGAAAAACCCTGCTGGAAGTTATACAATTACAAAGGAATTATTAAACCATTAATCTACTTCATAAGAAAGGCGATAGAAAATTGAACTTATCAAAGAAAAAAAGAGTACAGCTAGCTTTTCTGTTGGGGTCTCTAGCCATTTTAGGCCCATTTACGATTGACACGTATTTGCCATCATTTCCTACTATAGTTAATGAATTCCACACAAATGCTTCGCTGGTCCAGATCAGTTTAACCACTTGTTTATTAGGACTCGGATTAGGTCAATTAGTTATAGGACCTATGAGCGATGTGCATGGTCGTCGTAAACCATTGCTCATCTTCCTCACTTTGTATTTTATATCCTCTGTAACTTGTGCCATCGCACCAAATATTTATACATTGATCGTTTCTCGTTTTATTCAAGGCTTTGCAGCTGCAGGGGGATTGGTTATCTCAAGAGCCATTGTACGGGATTTGTTTAGTGGACGGGAACTTACAAAGTTCTTTGCTTCTTTAATGCTGGTTGGGAATCTTGGTCCCATTATCGCGCCAATTATAGGTGGTGCGATTCTGACGTTTACGAGCTGGAAAGGAGTTTTTATTGTCCTTGCTTGTATCGGCGTGGTTTTCACAATCATTGTTTCCTTGAAACTTGAAGAAACGCTGCCAGCTGAAAAACGGGTACCGGGAAATTTCAAGCAAGTCATTAAGAACTTCGGAATGTTATTAAAGGACCGTGAATTTGCGGGATATGCCTTTACTCAGGGATTTATAACAGC
The DNA here is from genome assembly GCF_002858875.1 of Bacillus sp. UMB0728. Lineage (NCBI taxonomy): Bacteria > Bacillati > Bacillota > Bacilli > Caryophanales > Bacillaceae > Bacillus > Bacillus sp. UMB0728. The sequence continues at coordinate 490,460 of NZ_PKLA01000002.1, forward strand.
CGGGATCTTTGCTTATGTGTCGGGTATTTCTTTTGTCTACCAAAACATTTATGGAGTTTCCCCTCAAGTATTCAGCTTCTTATTTGGCGTAAATGGAGTCGGCTTAATCATTGGGACTCAACTGGTTGGCCGATTATCAGATTATATAACGGAAAAAACATTCTTGAAAATTGGATTATGGCTTTCCAATACAGCTGCTATTCTTTTGCTGACGGCCCTTCTGCTAAAGGCACCGCTTCTGTTAGTTGCGCTTCCTATTTTCTTTTTAGTCATGTCCATCAGTATTATTGGAACAGCATCATTTTCCCTGGCCATGGAAACAAAAGGGCATGTGGCCGGAAGTGCATCTGCTTTATTAGGGGTGCTGCCGTTCCTGCTTGGTTCCATAACAGCTCCACTTGTTGGAGTAGCGGGTGAGTACTCCGCTCTTCCAATGGGGATTATTATTTTGGCTGCAAGCTTGTTGGCTTTCTTATCTTACTTTTTATTAGTTCGGAAAGGCTCTTTGCATCAGAAAGGACCAGGCGCATCTGTTCATAACAACTTGTAATAGCAAAGATTAAAAACACCTTTCTATCGTTAACAGATCTCCGCTGTAATAATGAGAAAAGATGCAGGTAAATGTAGTTCAAATTTCCTCCGAACGAGTAATCTTTTATTGATCCGGCACCAAACAAAAGTTCAAAATAAAAGCCCGATGTAACCGTCAAGTAGAAATCAACAGTTTTTAGCAAATAAGATTAAACAGTTTTCATCAATTAAGATTCAACACTCTGGTTATCAAATAACGCTTTTCTGTATTTCATTCTGATACTGTCCTGTTCTTCGCTGAAGGTCAAAATTTCACTCCGATGAAGGAGACGATCCAGTATGGCTGTCGTAAGTGTCGGATCCCCAAGGAACTTTCCCCATTCTCCAGGACCTTTATTAGAGGTAAGGATAAATGCAGCTTTGTCATACATCTCATATATAAATTGAAAGAATAAATGGGCATCCTGTGGTTCATAAGCCATATACATGACATCATCAATGATAATCAGATCAGATTTGACTATACGGTTATATCTTGTTTTAGATTTACTAATGTACTCTCTTGATTTTAAGACATAAATTAAACGATCCATTGATATAAAAGAAACCTGGTACCCACGCTCTATTGCGTGGATACCTAAGGCAGTTGATAGATGGGTCTTGCCGACACCTGTTGGTCCCATCATAATTAAGGTATAAAATTCATCAACCCATGATAAATGTTTTAAAATATTTAGCTGTTTTTCTCCAATCGCTGTCTGTTCCTCAAGTCTAAAGTTTTCAAATGTTAAAGCTTCTGGAAACTCAGCCCACTTCATTAATCTTTCACTGTTTTTTCTTTCCCTACAACGCATTTCATGACTAAGAAACTCATGGATAAATTCATGATAGGTCCATCCCTTTGCCTCAGCTTCCCTTAGAAGAGAAGGTAATTCCTTGGCTGTCTCAGCCAGACGTAAGGTTCTGCATTTATCCTGAAGTGATTCGTAAGGTTGGCTCATTGATTTGCTCCTCCTTGAAGGACACTAAAATAAATATCTTCCCTTCGTTCGGGGGCAACTAATTCCTTATATTTCTCGTTAGCGATTCCAGTTTCTTTATGTTTCTTTCGGCTATGGATTTCTAAAGTAATGGCAATATCCCTAAGATCATTTGCACTAGTCAACCGCAACCGTTTCATTTCGCTAAGTGCCTCATCGATGAAAGATGGATGTTTTAAAATGACAGATTGTACAACTTTAAGCTGATCTACTATATGGCGTGGATATTGATCAGAGAGAATTTCCATCAGCCAACTTGCAGCTTGTTTATCGGTTAACATTTCTTTGATTTGCTGTATTAATAGATCCCGTTTAGGCTGTTCACGTTCCCGATGGGAAGGCTCTGAAATAACAGCACCACTTCCTTGTGCAATTTTATGCTTGGCTAGTGGTTGCCCATTTTGCTGCAGTCGTATGTATAGATACTCAGTATCTGTTCCGACATAAGCTATATTGGGAGCTCCTTTTCGGTAAGTACCGCGCGGTACGCTGTACCTGTTCCCATCAAACCGTATAACATTGTCTTTGTTTATAGTTCTTGTTATACTGGTACCTAAGATATCTTCAAAAATGTAAGTACCGGAGACCGGTTGTAGGTGTGGCTTTTCCAGGGCGAACACCTCGACAGGTCTCTTTTTTATATTATGATGTACTTTATAATTCCCGGTTCTCTTTAACCAACTCATACTAGATTCCTGCCAATCTAGTAGATTATCAAAAGTACGGTTTTTCGCAAAGTTATTCTTTACATATTTCACTACTTGCTCTATTTTCCCTTTAGACTCTGGATCAGACTTTCTGCATAGGTAGACCTTAAACTTTCTTGTCTGTTGATATTTTGTGAATTCCACCGTCATGATAAGATCTCCAGCGTTTTCACTAACAGCGAGTAAACGATCTTGGTCGTAGACGATTTCAATAGACATGCCTCCATAAAAACGGAAGGCATTTTCATGCATTCTAATAAGATCTGATGCTCGAAAAGGTCGGTCTAGCCATTCTACATATTTATATCTTGAATGGGCTAAAACGAATCCAATAAAGTAGAGCCGTTTAAATGTTCCATTCGTTGTAGAGACCTTCACCTGGCCAAAATCTACTTGTAACTGTTGAGCCATTGGAAGGTCCGGGACTGTACTATAACTTCTCTCAGAAACCATTTTAGGGATATGATAAGCTTCACGTAACTCATTGACATAATTCCTCACAGTTCCTTCTGAGACAGCACTAACGTCTAATTTCTCCCCCAACCAGTCCAATACTTGAGCTCCTGATAAGTCTGGGTGTTCCTTTAACCATCCAATGATTTTTTCCCGAAAGGGATCTAGCTTTTTACTCCGGCTTTGTAATGAGATTGAAAACGAGTAAAACTCTTCTGGTGACATCTTTCCATATTCAATTACTCTATTCCTAGAAATCTTTAATTTTCTAGCTATCGCACTATTTGTAAAACCCTCACTGCGAAGCTTATGAACCTCGTTGTAGATCATCAGTCTTTCCACTCCTGTTTATTCCTCGCTTTCCATAGACTGATTTAAGTATATAGAAAGGGGATCAATTAAGATAAACTGTTGATTCTTAATTGTTGGAATCTGTTTAGCTTTATTTGTGGAAAACTGTTGATTCTAGTTTATCGTTTACACCCGACCACAGTTGTGGTCGGGCTTTTTCCTGTTCTACAAATGATCTATCGCGTATTGTGCTTCTGCCTCAGTGAATTTTTCTCCGTATTCCGAAGTCAATTGCTCATAAATATCCGCGTCTGACATATTCATCAATTCTGCGTAAGATTGAGCACTCTTCAAGGCATTTTGCTTCCAATCGACTTTCAAATTATTGATCGCATATTGAGCAGCTGCTGGAGGGAATTTCTCTCCATACTCAGACACTAATTGATCATAAATTCCTGCCTTTGACATGTGCATCATATCCGAGTATAACTCTGCTGTTTTTAGGGCTGCTGTATATTCTCTAGGGACACTTTGCGCCTTAAGCAGAGCTAGTTTAGCTTTAGATGGAGTTTCATATTTTACTTTCGTATTTTTTTGGACAAAACTCCCGCCGCCTACGCCATATAGACCGCCATGATTGCTCTTATAGCTGTAAACCCGGTATTCTTCCCCTTTTTTCAGCGTACGGACAGTAGTCAATGAACCATTGCTGGCGATCTTAACCAGGTTTGTATTTGATAAAATAGTAACTTTACCTATCTGGCCTATTTTCAGTTCTGTTTTACCCCACATAATCTTAGTAGCTGCATTGGCTGTTTGAACGCTGTAAGAAGCAAAACCAATTAACAGCAAAAACATGATGAAAGATTTGAATAGCTTAGAAAACAAATTTCTCTCCTCCTATACTTTATAGAACAATTATACAATCAAAACAATATTTAGGGAGCAACATTTTATACAAAAAGTCCTAGTAAAAATTCCCTTGTCGAACCGGATATAATACTAGTCTTGAATTAAACGTCGGGAGTTCATTGTTATGATAATTTGTATCCTGATAATGAGAGATTTAAATGGTTTTGGTTTGAACCCGAATTTGTATTAGATTACGAAGGAGAAGGTGTAGATAAATTAGAATACAAATAAATCCCAAAAACTATTGCAACAGTTCTCCAATATTTGTATATTTTAAATTATAGTACAAAAATACTAATCTGCTCAGGAGGAATTGATATTGAATAGAATGGCAAAGTTTGTGATGGGTCTTGTCCTTAGCTTTTCATTTTTAAGTTTTTCATTGGTGGATACATATGCCGCCTCAAAAGTAATGTGGGGGAAAACAGAGCTAAAGCTTGGCCAGATTGGAAAGGTAACGATTCTTTCCAATACTGAATTGGTTAGCCTTGATGCAAAAGGATCTGTTAAAGTTGTTCGAAAACTAAAAGCCGGAGAAGAATTCAGGGTTTACAGCTATAAAGGAAACCAGGGCGGTTTTTATGGAGTAGGCGGAGGAAGCTTTGTGCCTAAAAGCAATAAGGTCAAATACGAAACACCCTCCAAGGCTAAGTTAGCACTGCTGAAGCAGCAATCAGAAAGCAAAAGCTCACCATCAAAGCCAGTAGATCATGGAGATGGGCTTTATGTGATTCCCGGAGCACCATCGTCTTTTCCTAATTGTACTGCAATGAAAGAATATTATCCGAACGGTGTAGCAAAAGGGCATCCTGCTTATGAGTCAAAACATGATCGGGACAAGGATAATTGGGCATGTGAGAAGTAGAAGGAAATAGCGCTGCAGGATTACCTTTCAGTGATCCTGCAGCGCTATTTATTTTTGTCTGTTTTGCGGTGAGTTGATGGGATGCCAGGAGTACGGAAGTTGGCGGAATTATGTACATGTGTGAACCGTAAATAATTTGATGTCCTAGGAGGGGCATAGACTTAAAGGGGCTGCCACTATTTAGATGGAAAATTCTTTAAAAATATTTAGGCGAATCTTCAAAATAACCTTTAAATTTTGTCTGGTTACTCCGTTATAATACTTGAGGCACTTGGTGCAAATAAATGGTTTGGGTCCAATTTCCCAAGAGGAGACACCTGATGACATACATAAAGAGTATAATAAATATCTTTTTATTTTTATTGAAGGCAGCTTTTACCCTTATAATTTTAATGTTGATTTTTGTAAAAGCAGTCGAATGGGGATTGTATTTTGCTGTTGTGAAACCGAAGGCTGAAGATATAGCTTTTGATTTAACTACCTATGTTGAAGCAAATGATCAGACCCTTTCAGATGAGTGGTTAAAGGCATATGTACATAATAAAAGGAATTCAACATACCTAAAGGATAATGAATGGGTGGAGGTCAGTTATCTTCAATACGGTAATGATCGAAGGTTTAAGATCAAGGTCAGCCTAAGAGCTGAGTATTTGGATGGATCGGTATCTACTGCAGCAACAATTGAAACTCAAAGTATTAACTTTGGAGAAACACCGACCGCTTCAATATATAGTAAATACGGTAACTTATATTCAATGAGCAGCGATATCCTCGTTGAGGAAAGCGAGAATACCAATGACGAAAAAGAAACAGGTTCACACGACATGAAAGAAGATCAAAAGAAGAAAGAAGATATAACAGAAAAAACAATCAGTTATACTTCAATAAGTGAAGATGAAGTCAAAGAATTTGTAGAAGAATATGTTGAGTTAGGGATAGAGGCCATAAATAAAAATGATTTCTCATATATTGAACCTATGCTGGATCCGCTTGGTGAATCATATCTGCAGAGTCAAAATGCTGTTGATAAAGTCAACAGTCAAGTGAGACAGGAGGAACTACTGGAATTTCAAGCTAACAGTGTAATTATATTAGATGAATTCACTTACAAAGTTTCGACATATGAAGAGTACAGAATAACATATGATGACGGTAAAGTTAAAGTCAAGGGATATAACAGTGATTATCTGTTGAAAGAAGTAGATGAGGGTCACTTAGCAATGAATAAGACTCTGAATGTTAACGAAGTATCGAGTCATGAGCTTGTGGACTATGGGTTGTCTGCTGAAGAAATCTACAAACAAACCTGTATCGGCTGTCACGGCAGTAATTATGAAGGTGGCGTCGGTCCCTCTTTATATAATGTAGGTTTTAGATACAGTGAAGAAGAAATTGTAAACATTCTATTAAATGGAAAGGGCTCTATGCCAGAAGGATTGGTATCTGAAGAGGAAGCAGATAGCATGGTGCAGTATTTGTTGGAATTGGACGGTGAGTAGTGATATTAGGTTCCTGTCACTTTACGGCAATTCTTGTTTTATAGTATTCTTAGCTCCAGACTGTATAGGGGGCCTGACCCCACATTCGATGAAGTAACAAAGTGTATTGTTTACTCCAAAATAAAAGTGCGAAGTTTTGCAAAATAAATTTGCAGAACGATGCACTTTTTTGCTTCCCTCAACCTGAACACCTGTGGTATTCTGCAGGTGAAAAATTGCCATGCAGAAAGGTGGAAATCATGTGGTTTTGTTTGTTAAAAATTTCAGAGGTGATACCTATTTTTTACACAGCCGGTTAACAAAGAAAGGAAACCTCTCTTATCATTTTTCAAAAAAGACTGAAGGCGCAGCAGATATTCAGGATGTCCCTGAAGGATATGAAATCTATGAAGAGCCAAACGGTAAAGTGTATTTGAGAAAACAGATTATCTCACCTATCAAAGCGGACGAGCTCCGGCTGATTGAAGAGGGAATGAAGAAATACTCAATCATTGAGGATTTTAAATTAGATGTCAAAAAGGATGCCGTTTATATCTATCAGGCAGTCGATTCCTTCGATGACGCTCTAATACCCAAGCCATTGCAGGAGAAATATAAAGTATATGAGACATCTCTCCGCTATACTCTCATTGACAAGGATGAGCGTACATTTGAAGTTGAACGATTTTGTTATACGGGCAGTATTGACGACTGGATTTACCTTGATGGACCGGATCAGCTGGAACGTTTAGTCCGTGAGTACACACCACATTTAGGGAAAGAGTCTTTTTATGAGTTGATGTAAAGTTTTAGGTACCCGTCACTTACAAAATAAGGGCAGGAAAATGTAAAATTTTCAAAAGGTAGGATCGATCTGATAATAGAAGGTCTGACTATCCTGCAGTAGGAAAACAACCCATCACACAAAAAAGAGACCATACTGCCTAATGGTCTCCGCTTAATTAATTATTCAACAATATCTGCAACAATTCCAGGAAGTGAAATGTTATAGCCAGCCTGTGATTCATAGCTGTATTTACCGTACACTTCTCCATAGATTGTAACGATGTCTCCATCAACAAAGTCAGTATAACCTTCATATTCTATGAAAACAATTTCTCCTGGATTGTAGCCATAAGAAGTTTTAGTAACCGCCAGGCGAATGTTTGTCGTATCATTTCCTTCAAGAATCTGAACAATTTCACCTGTGTACTTTACATATTCACCTGTATAACGGTCAGGATTTTTCTCCAGTTGCTTGAAATCAATTGTTGTGGCTTCACCCTTTTTCTTTTCAAGCTTCATCTGATCAACTTGTTCTTGTGTATAAGCATCTTTAATTTCCATATCTCCAAGGGCAATGTCCTCTACCACATAACCTTTTTCAGTTTCTGTCAGATTGCCGTTGAATTTATACTTCTTGTTAACCTCTTTAAATTCTCCAAGCTCATCTAGCAAGTGCTTATTCGAATCTAGGTCTTTATCGACAGAAAAACTTGCCGATATTGGATATGTTCCATTGATAACATATTCAGAACCATCATATTCATCTTCATAATCACCAATTACCACTTGTACTTTTCCATTCTGTACTTTACCGTGGTCTGGAACCAATGGAAAATCAGTTTCGCCTTCTCCGCGGAAGCTAGCGTAAACCTCTGTGTTCTCCGGCAGGTTCGTTGTGAGATTTAGAGTTACAGCATCTGTATCTTTGCTATAGGCAGAAGACTCAAGTTTAACAAAAAGTTCTTCTTTAGGTTCTTCTTCTTTTTTCTGGGGTTTTTTCTCTTCTGAAGTTCCATCAGCAGCGGTCTCTTCAGCAACATCTGCATCAGAGTCGGTTTCAGTAGTAGTAGAAATCACCACAATAAAGAGCACAAAGGAAGCAAGCCCAATTAGGAAGTTTCTTTTGGCCTTCCCATTTTTCTTAACCAATGAAACAATAAATAATACAGAAAATACAATCCAAGCTAAAAACAAAATAACGCCAAACATATTAAAATTATCCCCCTAAAATATTATCCATTTGCAATCGTATTGTAACATTTGTAAAGAAGGAAAGGGCTAAACTGCTTGAACTTCCATTATTAAAACAGGTCAAACAATTATTTCCATATAATATCTGGTCCGGATAATATTTTGTTGGCTCTTTTATGAGTTATTGAATTTGAGCGAAGACAGTGTAGTCTAAAAGGCTCTGAAGGGCTCGCTTCAGGAGCTTGAAGGCCAGGAGAAAATTAAGTCTGAGGATGCTGAGGCGATAACGGAAATGGCAGATGAGCGCTTGAGTGTTCTTGGTGAATACAGCGGGAAGCTTGAGGAAGCTGCGCAGGAGAAGATCACTGTGAGGAAGGATGAGTTGTTTGAGGAGATGGATTGAGGTAAAGAGCTGACCGGCAGGTGAGATCTTGTGACCTAGCAATACCATTCAAAAGTGTATAACTAATAGATCAAAGTAAAAGGTGTGCAGATGAGCCGAAAGGTTATCTGAATGCCTTTTTTGTTTTTTCCTCTTGCCTTCATTAGATTCGGGGCATGAGGAATAGTAGGTTTTTGTCATTTTTATATCAGATGACTTCTAACTGCGTGCGACTTTACCAAATTAATGGTCTTTCGTTTGTTCCTATTAACTTGGTATGTACCGCCTAGTATTTAAGTAGGATTTAACAGGCCAGATGTGTAGATCTGTTTTTTGTTGTGTGAAAATATTCCAGACCACACAATCTTGAATGTTTAAAGTGCTAGTTAGTTTTTAATCTTTTTTGTTTAATTTCTTATTAAATAAAGGCTAATAATACGGCGATCAACTCAGTTGATTACACCGGTTGATAATTGGTCCTATATAATGCGCAGGCAAGCGGGGAAGGGTTACCAAGAGTGTCTTAAAGAAGAGTCTGCCTTTCAGTAATATATTCTGGGCAGGTTCTTTTATGTTCAGTATTTCTCCTTCAATCACCTATCTTTTTCAATAAAAATAAAATTAAAAAGGACTCGTATCTTACACTTCGTTACCCTACTCTAAGACAATGGGAATATGTATAAGATGTGATAGTCTTTTACCAACCGGCAGGCGAGGGTGATTCGGTACCTATCACCAGATACTAAGATAATTAAAGGCAATATACAAAAAAAGCTTCTAAAGCATGATTTCTGAAAATATATTTATTTTTGAGAGTATCTCCAAAAGGATAAGTGGGAGTATACAAATTTAAGATTTGTTTGTTTTTTGTAGAGAACAAATTTTGTGAATGTTATTTACAATCTAGATAAAATGCACTATTATAAGAACGTATAATTCATTTTAACGAACAAGGTTAATGGGAATTTAATTATTAACTTATTAACCCAAATTTTGAGTGTGATAGTTTATATAATAAAGCGGAACGTTTTTTTTTATTCGTTTTGTTCTTTTTAGAGAACTTCTTGTTCTTCTTGGAATATAATTAGCTAAATATACGGGTAATGCCTCCTTCACCCTTATCAATGAAGGCACTCGATTATGCTGTGGGTTTATAAAGCCTTAGACGGGGGTCGTCGATAGTGTGATGTGAGGGGGGGTTGAATGCCCCAGTATACAATTTAACCATTAAACAAAAGAACTTCTGGAATATTAAGAAAAAATTTACATAGTTGTCTCAATGTTTGGGGTTAGCTTTTAAAAGGGTCTGTATCGGAAAGGGGGAAATGGAATGAGCTACAAACAAAGAGTCACATTATTTTTAGTTGTTGATACATGTATAGTATTAATTTCTATATTTATAAGTTATTTTCTGGTTGAAGCTAAATTAAATATGATGACAAATTCATTAATTGTCCTGCTTTTGGCTGTATTGGCTAATCACCATTCATTTGCTTTTAAATTTCACCTGTATAAAAAAGCTTGGGAGTATGCCGGTATCGGTGAACTACTGGTAATTATTAAAGTTGTTTCAGCTTCAATTGTTGGAGGCGCAATCATTCAACAAGTGCTTATCCAGGAAGTCCCTTTCCGTTTATTAGCTGTTGCATGGCTGCTTACTATCATGTTAATTGGAGGGTCACGATTTTGCTTCAGGTTATATCGCACCTCCTATATAAATAATGGTCAAAATAGTAAGAGAGCAATAATTGTAGGAGCGGGTTCAGCCGGTATCATGGTTGCTAGGCAGCTTTTAAAAAATAATAAAGTTCCTCTTGTACCTGTAGGATTTATTGATGATGATTCCAAAAAGCAAGGGCTGGATATCTTGGGAATACCTGTATTGGGAGGTGTGCCTGATATTTCAGAAATGGTAAATTTGCTAGACATTGATAATATCGTTATAGCCATTCCATCCCTTAGCAAGAAGGGATTAAACAAAATTTTCCAAGAGTGTGCCAAAACAACTGCCAAAACAAAAATTTTACCGATGCTAGAGGATTTGGTTACTGGAAAGGTCTCGGTTAATCAATTTAGGGATGTTAATGTGGAGGATTTATTGGGAAGGGAGCCTATACAACTTGATATTGAAAGCATCTCACAATATATTACTGGAAAAACAATTCTAATTACTGGTGCGGGTGGTTCAATAGGATCCGAAATTTGCCGTCAAGTTGCTTCTTTTCAGCCAACGAGAATGATTCTTCTAGGGCATGGAGAAAACAGCATTTATACAATTGAAAGTGAATTAATAGACCTATTTGAACATACAGGAATTGAATTTATTCCTGAAATTACAGATATACAGGATGCTGCAAAGGTTAACCTGGTCATGAAGATGTATCAGCCCGATGTCGTCTACCACGCAGCAGCACATAAGCATGTACCATTGATGGAACGGAATCCAGAGGAAGCGATCAAAAATAATGTAATTGGCACGCTGAATGTTGCAAAGGCTGCAAGTTGCAATGAAATAAAGAATTTTGTCATGGTTTCAACCGATAAAGCTGTTAATCCAACAAGTGTGATGGGTGCAACAAAGCGATTGGCTGAAATAATTGTTCAGGAAATGAATAAGCAGAGTAATACAAAATTTGTTGCTGTTCGTTTTGGGAATGTCCTTGGTAGCAGAGGCAGTGTCATTCCTTTATTCAAGAAGCAAATTGCAAAGGGCGGACCAATTACCGTCACTCATCCGGATATGGTTAGATACTTCATGACAATACCTGAAGCTTCCAGATTGGTTATTCAAGCAGGAGCTTTAGCCAAGGGCGGTGAGATATTTGTTTTGGACATGGGAGATCCTGTGAAGATAGAAGACCTTGCCAAAAATCTTATAAAGTTATCAGGTCATTCTATTGAGGATATCGGAATAAAATATACAGGTATACGGACCGGAGAGAAATTATTCGAGGAATTGCTAAAAGATGAAGAGGTATACGATAAACAAATATATCCCAACATTTATATTGGGAAAAGAACCCAGATAAATGCCAGTGAAATTGAAGAGTTTTTAAACAATTTTTCTAATATGGAAAGACCTGAATTACGTAAAAATTTGTTGATTCTTGTTAACAAAAAATTGGAGTTTAAGGCAGCTATGGCTGTATCAGTTTAATTAAAAAGTCCCGTAAATTCTTAAGATACACTATAAACGTGGCGAGTATCCGGTCTTTCATTTGGTGATAAAAAAGGTGGAGGATTAGTATATGAAAAGAATTATAGATTTATTGGGAGCTCTTTTATTATTTATCATTTTTTCCCCATTATTTATAGTGATACCTCTTTTAATTAAATACAAACTTGGCTCTCCCATATTATTTAAACAACTGCGCCCGGGATTAAATGAGAAGCCTTTTTATTTATATAAGTTTCGCAGCATGGAAGAATTAAAAGATCTGGAGGGAAAGCTTCTTCCGGACTCATCCAGAACCACATACTTAGGGTCTTTTTTACGAAAGTACAGTCTCGATGAACTGCCGCAATTAATTAATGTATTGAAGGGTGAGTTGAGTCTGGTGGGACCAAGGCCATTATTAATGGATTATCTCCCCTTGTATTCGAAAGAACAAGCCAAGAGGCATCAAGTCAAGCCTGGAATTACAGGATGGGCGCAGGTAAACGGACGAAATGCTATTTCCTGGGAAGAAAAATTCACCCTGGATGTTTGGTATGTTGACAATCACTCTCTATTACTGGATTTGAAAATTTTTTGCATGACATGTATAAAGGTTATCCGTTCCGATGATGTAAATGTAGACGTCCCTGATTTTACAGGAACAAACAATAATGAGAGAGAGTGTTTATAAAATGATCAATACATCGGTAAATAAAAAAATCTTTCTTTCTTCTCCTCATTTAAGTGGCAATGAAATGGAATATATTCAAGAAGCTTTTGAAACAAACTGGATTGCGCCTTTAGGACCAAATGTTGATGCTTTTGAAAAGGAAGTAGCCAGCTATGTAGGAGCTAAGGGTGCAGTTGCCCTAAGTTCTGGTACTGCTGCAATTCACTTGGCTCTCTCGGTATTAGGGGTTAACAAGAGTGATTTTGTCTTCTGCTCCAGCTTGACCTTTATTGCTACAGCAAATCCAATATTGTACTTGGGAGCTGAGCCAGTTTTCATTGATTCCGAACCTGATACTTGGAACATGTCTCCAACAGCTTTAAAAGAGGCTTTCATTATCGCAGCAGAAAAAAACAAACTACCCAAAGCAGTGATTGTGGTTAATATATATGGTCAATCAGCGAAGATGGACGAGCTAAAATATATTTGTTGCCAATATGATGTACCAATTATTGAAGATGCAGCGGAATCTTTAGGATCCATTTATAAAGGTAAAGCAAGTGGGACAAATGGAGAAATTGGTGTTTATTCGTTTAATGGAAATAAAATTATTACTACTTCAGGAGGAGGTATGCTCGTTTCAGACGATACCGGGACACTAGATAAAGTTAGGTTTTTAGCTACTCAGGCTAAGGACCCTGCTCCCTATTATCAGCACAGCCAAATCGGATACAATTATCGTTTGAGTAATATATTAGCAGGAGTTGGAAGAAGCCAACTAAGGATGTTAGACATTAGAGTAAAACAGAGAAGGCGGATATACACAACTTATTACAAGGAATTATCCCATCTCCCTGGAATTACATTCATGCCGGAACTTGAACAAAGCACATCAAATAGGTGGCTGACTGTATTAACTATTGACAAGAATAAGGCAGGTGTATCGAATTATGATATTTTGCATTATCTAGAAAGGGAAAATATAGAAGCAAGGCTGGTATGGAAACCTCTGCACCTTCAACCTTTATTCACTGAAAATTCATTTTTCTCACATGATGGTGGAGAAGGCATATCGGATAAATTATTTGATACAGGAATTTGTTTACCATCTGGTTCAAACATGAGCTTGGAAGATCAATACAAGGTTATTCAATGTATTGGGACAATAATAAGCTAGCGTAAGTAGTAGTAACAATACAAATCAAAAAACTAATTGGAGGTCTATATGAATGAAACAGTAAATATACTGGATTTGCTCTTAGTTTTAAAGAATAGGTGGAAACCGATTATTCTTTTAAGTTTATTGCTTCCGATAATAAGCGGCTTCATTACCTATTTTCTTCTTACGCCAGTATATCAAGGAACTACGCTAATATTAGTCAACTCAAAGAGCTCTGAGAATATAAGTGATCTTAGTCAATTAAGTGACAATATTGGATTAATTAATACCTATGGCGGGATTATAAAGAGCCCTGTAATTCTCGGTAAGGTTATTGAGGAACTCAACCTTTCGGAAAGCGTCGACCAACTCACTGGTAAAATTACCATTAACAGTCAGCAAGATTCTCAAATTTTTTCTTTGATCGTTGAAGATAATGATGCTAACCAGGCTGTGCTCATTGCAAATACAATTTCAAAGACATTCCAGAAAGAGATAAAAGAGATTATGAGGATCGATAATGTAAATATTCTAGCAGAGGCAGAGATAAAGGAGCACCCAACTCCGGTAAAGCCTAATCTATTATTTAATATTGCTATAGCATTTGTTGTCGGCTTCATGGGAGGGATAGGTGTAGCAATGTTATCAGAGGTCATGGATTCAACATTAAAGGATGATCATGACGTGGAAGCCTATCTAGGCCTACCCATTCTCGGTTCTGTTCAAATGGCACAGAAAAAAGATACTGAGGGAAAATGGATATCACGTAAATTAAGGAGGCAAACCTTTGAGGCATAAAGTAAAACAATTTACTAAGAAAAATATTCCCTTAATTGCTCTTGCTAATCCGCAATCCCCTATGAATGAACAATATCGAATAATTAGGAATAACATTCACTTTACTTCAGTTGATAAGAATATTAGTTCTATACTGATCACATCAGCATTCCCCAATGAAGGAAAATCGACAACAGCTGCTAATCTGGCTATTGTTCTTGCCCAAAAAGGAAAGAAAGTACTCCTGGCAGATGCGGATTTAAGAAAACCGACCATTCATTGTGCCTTTTCTTTGAGTAATTTAGATGGCATTACAACTGTATTGACTAAGGATTGTCAGTTGGAATCAGCAATATTATCTACGGAAGTCCCAAATCTTGATGTGCTGCCTAGCGGGCCGACTCCACCAAATCCCTCGGAACTATTGGATTCTAACTCAATGGACATTTTGATGAAGGAATTAAAGTGCCAATATGAATATATAATTTACGATACACCTCCTATCTTAGCAGTCGCTGATTCACAGAACCTTGCAAACAGATGTGACGGAGTGGTTATGGTGATTTCCAGCAGGAAAACTCGAAGGGATAGAGCAATTAAGGCAAAGGAACTTTTGGAGAAAACAGGCTCCCAAATGTTGGGAGTGGTTATAAATGGGGTGAATCATAAACGCAATGATTATTATGGAGATTACTATTAGAGTAGGGAGGATTGCAAGTGGTCGATTTGCATTGTCATATTATTCCTGGATTAGATGATGGACCGTCGGATGAAACAGAATTTCTAGAAATGGCTAATGCAGCAATAGAGTCTGGAATTACTCACATATATGCAACTCCACATCATTTAAATGGTCGATTTATAAATACAAAATTTGAAATACTAGAGAGCGTTTTTAAAGCAAACGATCTACTACAACTTAATAATATATCACTGTTTGTTCATCCTGGACAAGAACTAAGAATTCACGGGGGGTTACTTCGCTCTATTGAAAGTGAAGAGGTGCTAACATTAGATAATAATGAATCTTATTTATTAATCGAACTGCCCGCGAGTGAGGTACCCCCGTACACTCACAATATTGTTTATGAACTTTTACTAAAAGGTATAACCCCTATCATAGTACACCCAGAAAGAAATAATATTATTAGAGAAAATCCTGAAATTATCTATGAATTAGTACGTGAGGGAGCAATGACACAACTAACGGCTGGAAGTATTTTGGGTTTTTTCAGTAAGAAAGTACAGTCGTTTGCTGAACAGATGATCAAACATCATTTAGTGCACTTTATTGCCACGGATGCCCATGACATCAAATTTAGAGGTTTCTCACTTCAGTATGCTTATGACCATATCTCTGTTAAATATGGAAAAAAGTCAGCCGCTTATTTTAAGGATAATGCTTATAAGCTTATGCAAGGAGAAAGCTTAAAACTTGAGGATCCCTTGCCGATAAGGAAGAGGTTTATAGGGGTTTTTTAAAGTATTGCTGGAAGGTGGAAAAATGGTGCACAGTACGTTCAAATTGGAATATAAGAGCACTGCATTAAGCCTATTTATTATCTGTATAGCTGCCTTACTTCATCATTCTAATGTCATATATGGGATAAATCTTTCTTTCGCTGATTTTTTTTGTATCCTACTATTAATTTATTTGTTTATGGTAAAACAATTATATATTCCTATTAGTCCTCTTATTTGCTTCTTATTCTTATCCGTACAGGTTATTGTTACAGCATCCTTTTATATCCCATTGAGATTCGATTTATTTGTAATTCCCACAGTAATTTTAAGTGATTATTTAAAGTTGCTAGCTTTATTTGGCTATTTTATATTGGGATATAATTTATCATCTCAAAATTTAATGGGAAAATTGCTGAAAGGATACTCAATATCTGGAATTCTTATTGGGGCTGCGGGTATAGTTATGACTTTTACTCACTTAGAATTTTATAGGGAGTTTTTCTTTTTTGGGGGCACTAGATATCGTGGCCTGATGATAGATCCCAATTATTACGCTGTTTTACAAGTTACATCATTGGTGTTTTTAACCAGGGTAAAAACGGTAGAGGTAAAATATAAATATATCGCTGTAGTTATAATCTCCTTATCTGTTCTAATATCTGGATCAAAAACAGGCCTTATGACGTTAGGGTGTTATTTGATAATAAGATTGCTGGAATATCTGTTTTTCACAAGAAAAAAAATAATGCTATTTACTTGTCAACTATTGGTGTTAAGCTTATTACTTTTTATTACTCCTTTGATATTCGATAAAATTCAGTATTTATTTAATAACATAGCTACGAATATTCCTTCATTTGGCCGCATTTATAATTTGGTTACTGACTTTAACGGTGCCATTACTGAAGAAGGATCCGGAAGAGCGGATACATGGAAAACAGCTCTTCAAATAATTCAAATCTCTCCATTTTTAGGTGTAGGAATTGGGATGTATACTTCATTGGCCACTGACCTATTTAATTTTAACAATGTTGCCCATAATACCTTTTTACAGTTATCTGCAGAATGGGGAATCCCTCTGGCACTTTCTTTTTTTGTATTTATCGCCTTTTCTCTCGGAAAAATAACTATTTACTCTTCTCAAACTTCTGTAATGAATTTAATCCTAAGGGACATAATTATCATTCTGCTAATTGGGTCATTGGCTATCTCATTAAACAATGCAAGAATGCTTTGGTTGTTCTTAGGTGCTACAGTGTACTTTTTGAAATTGCATCACTCTCGAAAACCGTCCAATAACCGCTGCATTACAAAAGAGAGAAAGTTGGAACGCGAGTTTAAAGGAAATGTCAATTTTCCGAAACTTTAGAACGGTAATTTGAAATAGCAGGAGATTGTATGAAAAAAACCATTATTTTGTTAATGCTGATAGCGATAATCTCGAAGTTATTCGGTTTTTTAAGAGATATCAGTTTATCATACTTCTATGGTGCTTCTGAAATCAGTGATATTTATTTAATTTCCTTAACGATCCCGACAGTTCTTATTGCGATCATCGGTGATGGAATTTCTACAGGCTTCGTCCCCATGTACACACGAATTGAAACTAAATCTGGCCTGGAAAAGGCAAATCAATATACAAACAACTTAGCAAACTTTGTTCTGTTAATATGCATCGGCATTTTTATAATAAGTTTTATTTTTACACAACCAATCGTTAAACTCTTTGCGTCTGGCTTTAATACTGAGACGTTAGAATTGGCTGTTATTTTTACTAGAATAACATTAGTAAGTGTTTTTTTTAGTGGACTTATTTACGTTTATACTGCTTTTCTTCAATTGAAAGGAATTTTTGCTATCCCCGCAATTATGGGTTTGCCAGCAAATATTATCATTATTGTTTCTTTTATAGCAAGTTCGCAGACTAATATATATGTATTGGCTGTAGGCAGTATGGTTGCCACTGTCTCTCAATTTCTCTTACTTATTGTCTATTGCCATAAGCATCAATACCGTTATCAATTACGCTTAGATATTAAAGACAGTAATCTAAAAAAGATGATGTATCTAGCTTTGCCTGTTATCTTAGGATCTTCGGCTGCACAGATTAATCTGCTAATTGATCGAACTTTGGCTTCTCAAGTTGTTGTTGGAGGGATATCGGCCTTAAACTATGCAAATACAACCAATTTGGTTGCGATAGGAGTTATTGTTTCTTCAATCACATCAGTTTTGTACCCTAAGATTTCCAAGGCAGCATCCGAAAACAATATAACAGGTATACAAAAACATCTATCCAATGCTATGAATACCATTCATCTTTTCGTTCTCCCAGTCTTAATTATTTGTTTACTATTTCCCAAAGAAATTATTCAACTCTTGTATGGAAGAGGAGAATTTGATACACAAGCAATTGACACGACCTCCCAAGCCTTTCTGTTTTATTCAATCGGTCTGGTTGGACTAAGCCAAAGAGAACTTTTCTCTAAGGTATTCTATTCAATGCAGGATACAAAAACTCCAATGATAAATGCAACCTTTTCAATAATAATTAATATTATTTTGAACTTTACCCTGTATCGGTTCTTAGGGATAGGAGGTATAGCCTTGGCTACAAGTATTTCTGTCCTATTTTGTTCACTACTTCTATTCATTCAACTAAAAAAGAGAATGGGAGGCTTTAAAGTAAAGTCCATTGTGATCACCTTTTTTAAATCATGCTTGGCCGCTGTTGCAATGGGGGCAGTCAGTACTATCAGTTATGGCCTATTACAAAATTCAGTTGCTTCTACACTAGCTTTTACACTTGCTGTTTTGGTGGGTCTTTTACTTTATATAGGAATCATTCTTGTGATGAGAATTAATGAAGTACAAAGCGTTGTCTCTCATGTTAAGTTCAAGCGTAAGGAAAAAGATGGTATAAAACAAGTATCCTAAACAATACTGTCTTTAGAATGATGGTGATCTTTAAGAATAGCAAGGTTTCTTCGCAATAAATTGAAAAGGAGAAGGTTGAATGAAAATTTTGTATGTTACCACGAATTCGAATACTGTGAATGCCTTTCTGGTGCCACATATTAAGTTCCTTGTGGAACAGGGGAATGAAGTCGATGTCGCATGTAACATCATACAGTTAATCAACAATGAATTATTGACAATAGGGTGCAAGGTTCATCCTGTTGAATTCCAACGTTCACCTTTAAAGAAAGAAAATATTACCGCATATAAAAAGGTGAAGGAAATTATACAAAACGAAAAATATGATCTAATCCATGTACATACACCTGTAGCTTCTTTCATAACACGCTTTGCCTGCAGAAAAAATAAAAATGTGAGGGTCCTATATACAGCCCATGGATTTCATTTTTATAAAGGAGCACCTAAAGTCAATTGGCTCCTCTATTATACGATAGAAAAATTCGCAGCCAGATGGACAGATACTCTTATTACCATGAATGATGAGGATTATGAAGCAGCCAAAAAAATGAAGATGCGAAATGGGAATTCCGTGTTTAAAGTAAATGGTGTTGGACTCAACCTCAAGAAATTCTTACCACAGACAAAAGAGAGAAAAGAGAGGCTGCGAATAGAATACGGGTTTGAACAATCAGAATTGATATTAATCTATGTGGGAGAGCTAAGTTATCGGAAACGTCAAGATCTCTTAATAGAGGCTGTGGGTTTGTTAAAGGAAGAGATTCCTAATTTGAAGCTTCTGCTTGTCGGGGATGGAGATCTAATGAGCTTATATAAAAAGAAAGTTCAGCAGTTCGAGGTCAATGATCAGGTGGTTTTTATGGGATATCGAAAAGATGTTGCTCAACTGATGACTTTATCTGATATAGCAGTTTCTTCATCAAGACAGGAAGGTTTACCGGTGAATATTATTGAAGCCATGGCAACTGGATTACCAATTATTGTAACAGATTGTAGGGGGAATAGAGATCTTATAAGTAATGGTGTTAATGGACTCATTGTAGGAGAGGGAGATGTCTTTGCTTTTGCTAAGGAAATAAAGGAACTATATTATTCAGAAACATTGAGAAAAGCTTGTGCAAAAAAGAATAGAGAATGTATTCAGAACTATGCAATAGAAAAAATTATTGGGGACTTGGATGAAGTGTATAACAAGCATTTGATAAGTATTAAAAGTCATGCAAAAAACACTGTATCTCAATGGTGAGATAGTTATATGAACCCAAAATACAATTATCATGGGTAAATTTAACTGTGAAAAAACAATATACAAGAGCCATTGATTTATTTTCTAGAAGGTTAAAAATCTTTTGCTAAAAAAGCAGGATATTCCGTATATATGAAAAGAAAGCCAGATTGGAAGCTTGTAAACGCTTAAATATACCTTACTTGTGAAGAATCTTTGCATTACGGCCATTACTCATTATGTTTCTCCCTATAAATCTATTGGAGAAAATACCATTTAGCAAAGGCAATTAGTAAAGATTTATCTTTGAACAAAGTAATGTTATAAGCGAAGGGGTTGTTTTTGACGTGATTTTTAGAAGGAAGCGGAGGCTTTATCTAGTAATTTATTCAGTTATAGTATTCCTTCTAGTTGCTGTCTTATTGGTATGGTGGAATAGCCAAAAGTCTTCCAATGAAAGTATAACTTTAGATGAAACAGACATCTCATTAGGGAAAGGTGCTATTCATCATATGTTTGTGATTAAGGATCTTAAAGGTGGGAACAAATTAAATGTAACTAAGGAGAGTCATTTTCATTCTTCAGATCCTGAGGTAGCTGCCGTGGGCCCAACTGGCGTTGTAACAGCAATCATGGAAGGTGAAGTCCAAATTACAGCCAGTTATAAAAACATAAAAAAAATATTGAAAATAAAAGTATTGTCTCAAATGAACCAAATAAGTGTAAAAGACTTTGGAGCAATAGGGGATGGTAGGTCTGATGATACTGCTGCATTTCAAAAAGCGATTAACAACCTTTCAGCTAATGGTGGCGGAAACCTTTTTGTTCCCTCAGGCACTTATAGTTTACATCCTATTTTTCTTGAGCCGCATGTAAATCTGGTAGGGGCAAGTCAAGATTCAGTGATAATGCGGCTTTCAGATGATGTACCAGTTGGACAAAGGCGTTTGATTAACATGAATGATTATACGAAAGTTGAAAATATAACGTGTGATGGTAATAAAGGGCAATACCCCAATGGAACAGAACATATGCATTGTATTTTTGCCTATGATTCTGATCACATAGTCATCGACCATAATCGATTGATTAATGCTGTTGGCGATGGAATATCAATTTCCGGTTCTAAAAATTCTAGCGATTTTGTTGTCATAACAAATAATATAGTGGAGGAAAATCAACGTGCCCAAATTGTCATCGAACAAGTAAATCATGTAAAAATCCTGAATAATATTATTACTTCACATACGGGAAGCTCAACTATTCACTTTGAGCCTTGGGAAGATATGAAACTATCTGATGCGGATATAAGTGGGAATAAATTGACTTCAACTGTAGACGGGAACTGTGTACTACTTAGAGGTTCGGATTCTGAACAGACAAAGATTGCGGAGGCGGGTAATCTTTATTATGGAATAGAGTTCTACAATAATTATGTAAGCTGTCCATCAGGAGTTTTTTTAATTCAAGATAGCCTAGGCGCAAAAATATATAATAATGAGTTGAATGTTCGCAATATACATGTATGGAGAAAAAACCAAGAGGTGAAGATTTATCAAAATGAGATAACTAGTGAAGTAGGTGTCATGATTGAAGGCGGGTCTGATGGCAGATTAGTTTCTACTGGAACGGAAATTAAACAGAATACATTCAATACTTTAAACGAAGGTATTTTAATTCAGGCTGGAACTGAGGAAACCAAAATTCTGCAAAATAAATTTACCGGAAAAGAAACAATGCCTGCTATTAAATTGTTTGCATCAAATGACTTAGAAGATATAACCATAGCGAGCAACGATTTTAAGGGATACGAAAAGGGAGTATATTTTGAGTATTACGGAGATTATTTTATAAACGACGTAAAAATATTAAATAATGTGTTTGTTAATATCAAGAGTTATGCTTCCTTAATAAAGGGTCCGGTTCATCAGGTGGTAATAGCGGAGAATGAAATTAAGGATTCATCTGGTGTGTATCTCCATGTTCATGAAGGACGTCCGATGAGTGACATTGTCATATCAAATAATAAAGTTACCGATGGTGAAGAAGGAATAATAGTGGAAGAGTATGGGAGAGGGTCATTAAACGGATTAACAATCAGCAAAAATTATCTTTCCGGATTAAGTAACGGAGGATCATATGCTGCCATTGACGTGGATTTTATTCCGGATAATTTAAAAATCACTGAGAATGAGTTAATCAACAATGATAATAATAAAATTTCATATCCAGTGTCTCTGAAAAAGGAGGTTAAAAGAAATAAAATATCCGAGTAATGCGATAACAAAGAATAAAGTTGACTTTTTATAAAATCTAAGGAGAAGTAGAAGATGAACAAACCACGTAGTGCTTTTATTCTGCAAATCCATAAAAACCCAAGCCAGGTGAACAAGTTCATCCAACAATTAATAGGAGAAGGAGGAGCAGACGTTTATATTCATATTGATAAAAGACAGCATGAGAAAGTTAAGGAAGAAATTATTACTAGCGAATTTGTGAAAATACTGGAGGAATCTGTTGTTTGTGAATGGGGTGATTTTAGTCAAATTGATGCTACTATTCTCCTATTAAGAGAGGTACTAAATTCAGAGCAACAATATGATTTTGTTTCCTTAAGGAGCGGTCAGGATCTATTAATAAAGAATGGATTTCAAAACTATTTGGCAACAAATAAGGGAAAAATATTTATGGAATTCTTTGATATTACCTGGAAGAACAAAGGTGCTGTATTAATGAATTGGCCGAGAATAACCAGAAGAAGATATACCTCTGCACACCCTCTCCGGATATATAGAAAAATGATTAAAGTTTTTTATGATAATGGTGTGGTTCTGTTTCCTAATAATCATTATTGGCCAGAAAATTATGATTTTTTCTGTGGTTCCCAATGGTTTACTATGCCGTTAGAGGTAGCAAGATACATGGTTGAATTTCTAGACAATAATCCATGGTATTATGAGTATTTCAAAGACACATATACTCCAGATGAGTGGTTTTTTCATACATTAATAATGAATTCGCCTTACAAGTCAGCGATAGTCAAAGATAATTTATTGTACTTAAGAATGGGTGAAAAGTTAAGGGAGAGAAATTCTCCAGTATGCCTAACTGAAAAGGACATTCCACACATGTTAACCTCTGGAAAGTTTTTTGCCAGAAAATTCGATGTAGTCGTTGATGAGAGAGTCGTGGACTATTTTGCAGGTCAGATTAACTTTGGTGGAAAAACTGGTTTAGCTCACGCTGGAAATGATTGAACATTGTAAATCAGATTAAACAGGAGGTAGCTATGTTTTCAATTCAATATAAACGGAGTTTTTTCTCAATAAGAGAAGATATTGGGGTTCCTCCGTATAATATCAACATAGGGAATGCAGATATTTATTTGCAGCAGGAACTTTTGCTATCAGAACCGACGAAGGCTGATACCAATCTTTTAAAGGGATCTTTCCGTTTAGTGGTTCCAAACTATCTGATTAATTTGGAGGAAGAAGAAGAGGGGATTTTTCAGAGAATCCACAAAAATACTAGATATAAAATTAAGCGTGCAATGAATCGGGATGAATTAACGTATATTGAGCTTACCCATCCAAAAAATGAGGAAATTGAAAAATTTAGCGAGTTTTTTAATCCATTTGCAAAAGAGCGAAACATTCGGCTCTGTGATGTAAGTAAGTTGATGGCTATTAGGGATCAGAGGTCCTTGGTTATTTCGTACGTTGTCAGTAAAAATAATCAAGTCCTTTGTTATCATGTACATCACAAAGAGGAAGAACAGGGATATTTGATTTACTCTGCTTCTAAACGATATGAAAAGAGTGACTCCTTAGAGCGTAATTTAATTGGAAGAGCCAATAGGTATTTACATTGGAAAGATATTCTGAGTTTTAAAGAAAAAGGGTGTAAATGGTATAACTTTAGCGGTAAAGTTTTGAATGAAAGAGATCAGGGGGGACAAAACGTAAACAAATTTAAAGAAGAATATGGACCAACCGTGGGATATGATTCGAGGACTTTTTATGCAACAAGTATAGTCGGGCGAATCGGTCTCTTTTTTTTATACCTTAAATGGAAAAGCAGTGCTGAATATAAATTCACTAAAGAAACCGAAGTGAAGAAGCTGATACTTTAACGTTATTTTCTTAAAGGGGGAGAAGTGGTTGGGAAATCTTATGAAAAATAAGAATGTTGTAACTTTAGAGACACTTGAATACGCATCTTTTAATCAACTTGAGAAAAAGTTTGGAACACCATTATATATATTTAACGTTGATAAACTAAGAGAGAATTACCGAAATCTGGAGAACACTTTCGAAACTCAATATCAAAATTTAATAATCGGTTACTCGTATAAAACAAATTATCTTCCGCATATATGTAAGGAACTATCCTTACTCGGTGCATATGCGGAAGTTGTATCACGGCTGGAATATGACCTAGCCATAGAAATAGGAGAGGATCCAAGAAGAATTATTTTTAATGGCCCCCTCAAAAGCAAAGAAGATGTTCAGCTTGCTTTAGAAAATGAGAGCATCATAAACTTAGATTCTTTTTATGAAATAGATTATGTAAACGAATATGCACTAAACAATCCTAAAAAACTAATTAAAATCGGGTTAAGAGTTAATTTTGATATTTCTCTAGAAGGGTTCAGTCCTCTTCAAAATGGTTATGAAGTTAGCAGATTTGGATTTTGTGTGGAAAATGGAGATGTAATAAAAGCAATTGCAAAAATAAACGTTCTTAATAATATTAAAATCGTAGGATTTCATGGCCATTTTTCCACAAAGGATAGAAGTGTAGAGACTTACAGGAAGATTACCATTAATCTTTGTAAACTTGCAAAAGAATACATTTCTGAAAGTGTTGAATATATTGATGTAGGAGGAGGGATGTACGGAGAATTACCTAGTTCTTTCGGGTTTAATGCCCCTACTTTTCAAGAATACGCCGAAGTCATAGGTACTATTATGAATAAAGAGTTTTGTGATAACAGTTGTAAACCTTATTTAATTATTGAACCTGGGATGTCGATGGTTGCTAACGTGTTTAGTTTTATGGCTAAGGTAATGGACACTAAAGAAGTGCGTGGAAAACAATTTGTATTATTAGACGGCAGTGTTCATAACATTAAGCCAACTATGCACCAAAGGAACCTTCCGATGAAAATTGTTAGACAACACGCTGATGGAGGTAATAAGCGACCATTTGAGATAGTAGGTTATACCTGCATGGAGAAAGACTATTTAGCCCATGATGTCCATGATGAACTTCCGCTGAGGGGCGATTACGTTATTTTTCATAACGTAGGTGCTTATACCATTGTCTTCAATCCTCCATTTATTAAAGGCAGGCCAAGTATTATAGCATTGGAGGAGGGTAAGGTTTATATTACACGGAGGGCAGAAACATTCCGGCAGTTTTTCAATGAAGAAATTTACTGCTTTCCAAAAGGGGGAAACAATGAATATCTTAATCTGTAGTGTTGGTCGCAGAGTGAAGCTTGTGGAGTACTTTAAAGAAACCTGTCATGAAACTGGTGGAGTAGTTATAACGGTAGATTGCGATGCAACTGCTGCTGGTTTATATTTTGCGGATCATTATGAAATAGTCCCGCAGATAAACCACCCTGATTATATTTCTGTCATCAAGCAGATTTGCCGAAAGTATAAAATTAATGCAATTTTATCATTAATTGATCCGGAATTAATCTTATTAGCACAATATAAGGATGAGTTTGAGAGAGAAGGCGTAAGGGTTATTGTTTCTGATGAAAATGTTGTAAAAATATGCTTTGATAAGCATTTAACCTATCAATATCTATGTGATCATCATTTACCTTGTGTTCCAACATTCACTAAATTTCACCAAATAGTTGAAGAGATTCAGCGTCATGAAATTTCTTTTCCTTTGATTGTTAAACCAAGGAAAGGAAGCGCAAGTATCGGAATTACCACTATTCACTCCATTAAAGATCTTAAGCTACTAATTGATGAAGAATCTATGGACAACCTTATTGTGCAGCCCTTTATAAAAGGAGAGGAATTTGGTATTGATTGTTATGTCGATATCGTTTCAAAAGAAGTTGTTTCTATATTCCTAAAGAAAAAGGTGAAAATGAGAGCGGGTGAAACAGACAAGTCAATTGCGGTTAAAGACAATAAATTAATGGAACTCATTCTAAGGCTGCTCAGTACTTTAGATTTAGTAGGGCCAATTGATATTGATTGTTTTAAAACAGAAAATGGGTATGTTATTTCAGAAATAAACCCAAGATTCGGCGGGGGGTATTTGCATGCGTATGAGGCGGGACATAATTATGTGAATTATATTGTAAATAATATAAGTGGAAAGAGAAATATTCCAAAAGAAAATAATTATAAAGATGGAACCATACTCGTAAAATATGATTCATTTGTTTTAATCGATTAGTAATATTGTGATAAAAAATTTGAGGAGCATGTAGAGCCGGTATCAATAAGCCCAAGATTCTTCTCGGATAATCAATCCAGGTCATATAACAAACTCTTGTCAGTATTGGCTATTTTCATCAGACAGCAGAGGAATGGATTAAAAAGTCCAAGCAAGTAAAAATTGCTTGGACTTTTGCCGTTACAAAATAAAGACTACTTCCTAAACCGCACTTAAAATCTTCGCTACCTAAAAATCTCCATCCAATGTACCTTTCTATTTAACTTTCCCGAATGATATTGGATTTATTTAAAACAAATATTTAATTAAGAAAACGAAAAAACATTGAAGGAGAAGAAACGGAAGGTTAACAAGAAAATAGAAATCCTCGTATCTTTACAATAAGTTTCCTATACTGTATTGTTATGTCACACGATATATCGCGTCACATAATAACGAGCAACATTTAACTCCGACGAGGAAAGAAGGGACCAACCAATGTCATACAACGGAGGCCCAATGACCGAAGCCATGTACTACGTACTCCTTGCACTCATGCGTCCCAATCACGGCTACCAGCTGATGCATGCCATCACTGAAGTTTCAAACGACCGAGTGAATATGGGTCCGGGAACGCTTTATGGGGTCTTGTCCCGGATGCAAAAGGACGGACTCATTTACCTGGCCGAAAATGATGGCAGAAGGAAGACTTACAAAATTACAACTGATGGGGAACATGCCCTGCGTGTTGAGTATGGTCGATTAAAAGCCCTGATTGAAGACAGCAGGATTTTAGAGGAGGGTGAGGGGGATGGGTAAAACTGTACGCAAACTCCGCCCTAGTGATTATTGGCGAATCGGGGAGCATGAAAGCTGGTTCACAGACATGGCAGCAGAAGGGCTTTTCCTTAAGAAGATGGGGAGCCGGTTTGCTAAGTTTGTCAAAGGTGAGCCGAAGAAGGTGAAGTACAGAATTGATGTATCGTTCAGTAAGGAAATCTCCAGTGAGCAAGTCGAGATGTATGCTGAAAGCGGATGGGATTATGTCACAAACTACAGTTATTTCCATGTCTTTTCCTCACCGGCTGAGCTTCATGCAACTGAGCTCCATACAGATCCAGCTGAGCAGTCATATACATTAAAGGCTCTGGACGAAAAGTATGCTCAGACTGCGTGGACCGTCACGATTATGATACTGCTGACGTTTGGGATGCTGGCTTCTATATGGTTCCTTGACGGAACACCAACTTTAATGATGGTTCAGGGCAATGTGCTTACACAAACGATTTTAACTATCATCCTCGGATACTCGGCCTACAATTCCCTCCAAGCGGCGATTTCTATTCGGTCGCTGCGGAAAAAACTTGCCGAAGGAATACCGATCGACCACCATGCTCCGTGGAAGAAGCGCTTCCGCCGGAATACGGCAATATCCTTGCTTTTTATAGTAACAGCCGGTTCGACTGCTGCTATATCATTCGCGCAGCTTTCTATGATGGACACAAAAACATTGCCTGAAGGAAACATAGACCTGCCGATTGTGAGATTAGCAGATGTAGAAAAGAATCCGGACTTGATCAGGGAAGAGCCGGTATATTTCGATGATGATGTGGATTGGGGCAACCGCTATTCCCGCGACTGGAGTCCATTGGCACCCAAGCAATATGAAACTGATGAAAGCGGAGAAGTAATTGGTGAGAAGTGGGATGACGGCAGCGGCAGATATTCACCCTCCATTCAAACACAGGTCTATCAGCTTAGTGTAGCCGGTCTGGCGGATAATCTAATTTCTGATCTTGTGGAAAGATACAGGTATGAAGACAGCCCGGAAAAGTTCTTGCAAAAAAAGCATCCTGCATTGGATAAGTTGATAGTTTATGAGGAAGAGGGCATTAAAAAGGTATTTGCTTCTAAAGGGAAAACAGTTATGTACGTTTGGTACAACGGGAAGGCGGATTTGCATATGGTGATTGCGGCTGTTGTGGGGAGGATTTAGGTGACAGGTACCACCCGAAAAATCTTGTTTCACAGCTATGTTTCATAAAGTTTGCTGCTGTAGGCCGGAGGGGACAGATTTACTGTCCCTTTCTGGCTTTAAGAGCATTTAATTAAACGTTTGATTAATAAGTTTTAACTAAAAAGGGAGCGGGACGATGAGCCTGTCCCTCTGATTTTGCCTTCGTCTCTGCTCAGTGTAAATCCAATCGTCTTCAAAGCACTCTCCAGGCTTGCCTCAGTTTTTACCGATTTTAAATCTGTGTTTGTGCTGATAGCTCTTAATGCCAAATCCGGTCTGATTCCGGTAAGTATGGGGGTGACTCCGATCAGGCGCAGCATGCTGACAACTTTTAAAAGGGACGAGCTCACCATATCGTTGATTTGGAGAATTCCTGACAGGTCAATGATTAGATACTCCAGTGACAGGCTCTCGCTCTTCGTGAGGGCCAATTCTATGATGGTCTCCAGCCGGAATTCATTGATATTGCCGATGATCGGAAGGATGGCCACTCCTGTAGTGATCGGTACGAGCGGTGCTGACAAAGTTTGAATCTGTCTGTTTGCATCATCGAGCTCCAGTACATAGGAGAGCAGCGAGCTCATGGTCTCGAAAAGATCCACATGTTCTTCAGTGAGTTCAAAGGTTTCCGTATCCAGTCCGCAGATGGTCCCGTAATTCCTTCCATCCTCATAAAAAATAGGAAGGCCCACAAAGCTGCCGCTTCCTAAATTCCGGGTGACATTCAGCGCATTTGTCAGATCGCTTTTTGTAATATCAGGAATATAAAGGACCTTCTTGCCATAATCCACACTCAGCTTGCAAAAGGTCTCTTCAAACGGAAGAGTATCTCCTTCGCTTAGCAATATATCCTCATCATTAACAACCTTGACAATCTCATTTGTCCTTTGATCATTTTTGGCAATGAAAAGAGTATTTATATTTAAAATCCTGCTCATCATTCTTAGAATGCTGTCCGCCGCTTCGTCGAAATTCATGAACTTGCTGTAAGAAAAAGCATTTGAATTCATATGTACTTGTACCCCTCAATCCTAAAATAAGCCTCAACTAATTTTTTACCACTCCTATAGGCGGATAAACCTATAAAAGCATAATAATCTTTTCAAAAGAAAAAGCTGACTCGAAAAGTGATGAGTCAGCTTTTTTTACTAATGCTATAACGCAGCCATACCGCCGTCAATGCGATATTGTGAGCCAGTGATAAATTTGCTGTCATCTGAAGCAAGGAAAACCACCAGGCTTGCAATATCTTCACTTTCGCCGTAGCGGCCGAGCGGGATGCCCTGGGCAAACTGTTCTTGAGCTCCTTCAGCATTATCCGGAGCAAATCCGGCCTCAAGCGAACGCATCATGCGTGTATGAACAGGTGATGGATGGATCGAGTTAACACGGATATTGAATGGTGCTGCCTCGAGTGCGGCCACTTTCGTTAAGCCGACGAGCGCATGCTTGGATGTAACATAAGGTGCAACTCCAGGTGTTCCGCCAAAGCCTGCAACAGATGATGTATTAATGATGCTTCCGCTCTCTTGCGTGGTCATGACAGGAATAACATGCTTAAGTCCCAGAAAGGCACCGGCCACGTTCACGTTCTGGACCTTCAAGAAGTCTTCCAATTCTGTTTCCGCGATAGGCTGAACCTTGCCTTCGATTCCTGCATTGTTAAAGAAAATATCAATTCTGCCAAAAGTATCAACAGCCTTTTGAACATAATTCTTCACATCTTCTTCTTTTGTCACATCTCCCTGTACAGCAATTACTTTACCAAGGGCATCCAGTTCAGCTTTTGCCTCATCAAGAGATTCCTGGAACAGGTCCACAATCACGACTTTAGCGCCTTCATTTAAGAACTGCTTGGCCGTTTCTTTGCCGATGCCGCCTGCTCCTCCGGTAATCACAGCTACCTTGTCACTCAATCTTGCCATGTTGACTCCTCCCATTAATAGAATTAGTTTCTGACTATTCAGGATGGTAACTTTCAGGTTTAGTGTAGCAATACTTTCTTCATATTTGTAGTAATAAGGGTTGATAATAACAGCCCTCAAGCAAGAAAAGTATTTTTCTCTTTTCATTAAAAGCATTTTTATATTTATGTAGAGCTCTATCGTAATAAAATGGCTTTTAATGAAGGGACACCACCCTTGTTTCACATAAATGTTTCATGAAAAGTGAGCCAAGGGACCTGACCCCCTGGCCCATGTATTTAATTAGACTTCCCATTCCCAGGACGGTAAGTCTTATACTCGTACTGAATCGTTCCATCATCCTCTAATATATACGGAATGTTTTCTTCCTCAAATATACCCGCTAGCTGATTCCGCTCCAGCTGCTGTCTTGTTTTCAGCTCATTGATGTGAGGGGTGAGCTCGTTATAGTTTTGGTTGCTGCTGCTGGCGAGCACCTCTAAATAAGTTACAATAAAAAGCCTTTTTTCCATGATTCCAATGACAGAATTTTTGTGCTCCTTGAATGCAGAAGGGGCTTTCATATTATTCGCTTCTAAAATGAGATCACTTAGAATTTTTTTGCTTTCCTGCAATGAGTTTAAATTCAAGGAGGCAGGGGCGGATGACTGCATGAGATAGGTATTTAAAATAGCAGCGCTTTGTTCTGTGTACGCCTGCTGTTCCTTCAAGTAAGCAATCATCTTATCATGCTTGTATACAATGAAATTATCGTAGAATTGCTTTGGCATGCCGGATAGTACTACTAGGATCAGCACAATAGCAATCAGGCTATAGCTCCACCTGGGCCTGGGCTGTCTGATTTTGAAAGCAGGCTGATATATATCGGTCTGGTTGAATGCTTGGCTGCTGCGGTTAAGCGCCTTCATTTGTTTTCGAAAATGCTTTTGGGCTGGAGTTGCCAAAGTGTTTCCCCCTACTAGGTACATTGTTTCATTCCATTTTAATCCATATTCGAAAGTGAGACAATCCACTTGTGCCAATAGAGAACGGGCATTTAATCAATCGTTTGATTAAAACTTAACCTGTTCTCAACCCCGCATATATAAAAAAGCCGGGTTCTTTTTATCCCTTTTTCCTCATACTTATGTACCAAGATTTCTGGTTGAGAGATTCTATGCTTTAAAAAAGAAGAGAGTGATCAGCTGCATTCAAGAGTCATTATTTTAAAATAGTAGTAAAATTATTAATTTTCAAAAAATATTGACAATTCAACCTTCACCCTTTACTGTAATAGTAATAAATTTGTCAAACATAGGAAGTGTTGTCTTGGTTAAAAGTGTTAACAGTTTACATTCAACATTTTTCAGTGGGAAAGTCGTTTTGGTTACAGGGGCAGGCCATGGCATTGGAAAAGGGATTTGCGAGGCTTTTATAACGCATGGGGCCACTGTTGTTGGAACGGATATTTTGGAAGAAAATCTTCAAAGGGCAGAGAAAGAGATCAACAGCTTGGCGAAAGATCAGGGCCAAGAAAATCAATTTCATACATATGCAGCTGATATTACAAAAGAAAGTAATGTAAAAGAGCTGATCGATTTCGTTATAAGCAAACTCGGCAAAATCGATATTCTTGTCAATAATGCCGGCGGTGTATGCGGGCAGGTGCACAAGCCGGTGGAGGAAGTGCCGGAGGAGGATTGGCACAGGATCTTTTCTGTTAATCTGGATGCGGCTTTTTACACGATTAAAGCTGCCGCTCCGTATATGAAGAAAAACAATTATGGAAGAATCATCAACATATCAAGCGGTGCAGGAAGAAGCACGAGCCTGACCGGGATTCAGGCATATGCAAGTGCCAAAGCGGGGCAGATCGGCTTGACGCGGCAGATGGCGCAGGAGCTGGGCCCTTACGGAATCACAGTTAATAATGTTGCTCCGGGATTTGTTGTCTCTAATCCTTCAACCAAGAAGCAGTGGGAGAGCATGTCAAAAGAGCAGCAGCAGAATCTGATTGCTTCCATCTCAGTAAAGCGTTTGGGGGAGCCGGAAGATATAGCTTATCCAGTGTTATTCTTTGCATCTGATTGGGCTGGGTATGTGAGCGGGCAAATCCTTTCAGCTGATGGCGGACAACAACTCTTCTAGGAGGATAAGAAATGGAAATTACGATTATTGGAGCGGGAGCAATAGGCGGGGTGCTGGGAGCATATCTCGTCAGGGACGGAAACAAAGTGATATTCTGCGATTCGGCTGAAGACCATGTACATGCGATGAATGCGCAGGGACTCAGGATTGAAGGTCCGGATGAGATCCTGAATGCAGCATGCACCGCCTATACACCTGATGAGCTGGTAGAGCAGGGAAAGCCATTGGACACTGTCTTTCTTTGTGTAAAAGCGCAGCATACCGAAGAGGCACTGAAACCTTTTCTTTCTTTGATTGACGAAAACACCAAGGTGGTTTCCTTCCAGAATGGATTATGCGAAAACCAGATTGCTAAATTGATTGGCAAGGAAAAGACAATCGGCTGTTTTGTGAATTTCTCAGCGGATTACCTGGGCCCGGGCCGGATCCTTTATGGCGGTACAGCCGCGCTATACCTTGGGGAGCTGGATGGTAATATCAGCGCAAGGGTTCTGGAATTAAAAGATATCCTTTCCTGCTGGGGCCCTGTACAGGTAACAGAAAATATTTGGGGCTATTTATGGGGGAAGATGTCTTACGCAGGATTATTATACGGAACAGCACTTGTGGATGAAACGATGGCCGCTGTCGTCCGGAACAAGGAGCTGCGGCCAGCATTGATGGAGCTGTGCGCTGAAATCCTGGAAGTAGCTGAGGAGATTGGTATTGTCCCTATCGGGTTTGATGACTGGGTACCCGCATTGGTCTATCCAAGGGGAGAGACGGATGAAGAAACCTTGAATGATCAATTGGAACGGCTGAGCGAACGGATGGCAAGCAATAAAAAAACCAAGAGCGGCATCTGGCGGGACCTGGCTGTCAGAAAGCGAAGAACCGAAATAGATTCGCAGCTCGTCCCGATCGTCGAGATAGGGGAAAGGCATCATATTCCGATGCCATTAACGAAAACATTGATCTCTCTTATCAAAGAAATAGAAAATGGCGAACGGCAGATGTCGTGGGAAAATCTGAATCTAATAAAAGCCAAATACGAGCAGGGTGAGCAGAAGAATGTTATTAAATCATGAAAATCTATCAGACCATGTAGCAAAATTAATCAGAAAAATGATCTTCAATGGAACGCTTAAGCCAGGTGAAAAGATTAACCAGGTACAGCTGGCCGAAAGCCTTGATATTTCAAGGGGGCCGGTCCGGGAAGCTTTGAGCATGCTTCAGAATGAGGGGCTTATCAAGCACGAGACCAACAGAGGAACCTTTGTGACGACTCTTTCTTTCCAGGATGCTTATGAAATCTATACATTAAGGGCCCTTTTGGAAGCAAAGGCTGCAGAGCTCGCTGTAAAACATTTAACAGAAAATGATTTTAATAGATTGCAAGAATGCCTGGATGTTTTTGGGGAGGCATTAAGGAATAAGGATCTGGAAGAAGAGGCTTCATGCGATATTCTTTTTCACGAGACCATTGTCAAAGCCTCCCGGCATGAAAGGCTCATCCATATGCATAAACAGCTGAACACCCAGGTTGGCGCCATGTTCTTGACTGTCGCCAATATGCTGCCGGACCGGGCGGCACTGGTGGTTGAGAATCATCAAAAGCTTTTGGAAGCTTTAAGATCGAAGGATGAGGAACGGGTAAGCAGGGAGTTTTCAGATCATTATGTGCATGCTCTTGAGGAATTGGAAAATGTAAAAAGCCTACTAACAATCTAAAGGTGGTGATTCTGTGCTGCTTGATATCAATAACGTATCCCTCGAGTTAAAAAAGGACGGCCAATATACAAAAATACTAGATCAGATTTCTTTCCAGGTGAATAAAGGGGAGACAGTCGGGATAGTCGGGGAATCCGGCTGCGGGAAAAGCATGACAGCACTTTCCCTTATGCGCCTATTGCCGGATAAGGCCAAGCTTGATGGCAAAATTGTTCTGGATGGAAACGACATAACCAAATATAAGAAGAAACAGATGGAGAAAATCAGGGGCGATAAGATGTCGATGATTTTCCAGGATCCGCTCACTTCCCTGAACCCCCTGCACACGGTAGGGAAGCAGATTGATGAGACGCTTATGCTTCATACCGATTTAAGTAAAAACCAAAGAAAAAGCAGGATCATTGAACTGCTGAAAGAGGTCGGGCTTCCGAGGGCTGACGAGCTGATCTATGAATATCCCCACCAGCTGTCCGGGGGGATGAGACAGAGGATTATGATCGCAATCGCAATGGCCTGCAACCCAAGCATGCTGATCTGTGATGAGCCGACCACGGCTTTGGATGTGACAGTCCAGGCGCAGATTCTTGAGCTGATGAACAAGCTCAAGAAGTCCAATGATATGGGGATCATTATGATCACACATGATCTGGGCGTTGTGGCTGAAGTATGTGACAGGGTCGTGGTCATGTATGCCGGGAAAATCGTCGAGCAGGCGGATGTGAAAGAATTGTTTGCCAGCCCGAAGCATCCTTATACAAAAGGGCTGCTGGATTCTGTGCCGAGGCTTGGAGTTAAGAAAGAGAAGCTCGGGTCGATTCCAGGCATGGTGCCTTCACCTGATAAAATGCCGCAGGGCTGCCGCTTCTACGACCGGTGCGGGATGGCCATGGAAATCTGCAGAACGAATATGCCGGAAATAAAGGATGTCGGGCAGAATCATCAAGCTGCGTGCTGGCTATACGAAGGAAAGGAGGGAGAATCTTTTGACACTGCTGGAAGTAAAGGAGTTAAAACAGCACTTCACTCTTAAAAAAGGCTTTCTGGGCGAGAAGAAAACGGTCAAGGCAGTAGATGGCGTCAGCTTTAAGGTAGAGCAGGGGGAAACCTTGGGGATAGTAGGTGAATCCGGCTGCGGAAAATCGAGCCTGGGAAGGTCGATTCTTCAGCTGATCAAGCCTACCTCCGGAGAGATCTTATTCAATGGAAGAAATATTACGCATCTCCCAAGGAAAGACATGAAAGAATTGCGCCGGGATATGCAGATTGTCTTCCAGGATCCCTATGCATCTCTGAATCCGAGGAGCACCATCCGCTCTATTTTAGAAGCGCCGCTGATCATACATGGAATGAAAAGCAGGCCCGAGCGGATGAAAATCATCGAGGGCATCATTGATAAAATTGGCATCCGCAAAGATCAGCTGGACCGTTACCCGCATGAATTTTCCGGGGGCCAGAGGCAGCGGATCGGCATTGCCAGGGCGCTTACCTTGAATCCCAAGCTCATTATAGCGGATGAGCCTGTATCAGCACTGGATGTCTCCGTACAGTCCCAGGTGCTGAATCTGATGGTCGATCTGCAGAAAGAGCTGAACCTGAGCTACATATTCATCTCTCACGATTTATCGGTGGTGCAGCATATATCTGACAGGGTCGCGGTCATGTATCTGGGAAAAATCGTTGAGATTACCCATGTGGAGGAATTATACAGAAATCCTTTGCATCCCTATACAAAAGCACTCTTAACAGCATTGCCGCTGCCGGATCCTACCCAGAAAAGAGAGCGAATTATCCTGCAGGGGGATTTGCCAAGTCCCATCAATCCTCCAAGCGGCTGCCCGTTCCATACCAGATGCCCGTCCGCTACCGCTGCATGCAAAGAGGACGTGCCGAGCCTTAAAGAAAAAGTGATGGACCACTGGGTTGCCTGCATCCATGTACATCCAGAAGAGGCAAATAGAAAATCGCAAATTTCATAGAAACAAAGGAGGCGGAATAAGTGGATGCTCTCCGCTATTTGCTAAAGAGATTGCTGCTGATGATCCCGATCCTGATCGGCATCAGCCTGCTGACATTCTTCATATCCAACACCATCCCGGGAGATCCGGCAAGATTGGCTGCAGGGCCGTACGCAGACGCGAAAGTAATTGAAGAGCTGCAGGAAAAAATGGGTCTGAATGATCCGGTATATGTCCAATACTTCAATTATATGAAAAATCTGCTGCAGGGAGATTTGGGAAACAGCAATTATTCGCACCGTCCTGTTATGGAGGATATCAAACAGTATTTTCCTGCAACTTTGGAACTGACCTTTTTTTCCATGTTTATCACGATTCTGATTGGCATTCCTTTAGGAGTCATTAGCGCCAGCAAAAAGGATAAAATCGCGGATCAATTCGCCCGGGTCATGGCTTTGATAGGGGTCGCCATGCCGGCATTCTGGCTGGGCATCATCTTCCTGCTGTTTTTCTATCTGCAGCTGGGGGTGCTGCCTGGATCAGGAAGGCTGGATACCGGGCTTCCCCCGCCGACAAATATCACAGGCATGTACACAATCGACGCACTTTTAACCGGCAATTGGACAGTGTTCAATTCTGCCGTGATCCATCTGATTCTGCCGGGAGTCACACAGGCTGCTGTCACAATCGGGATGATTACGAGGATGACAAGGTCTTCGATGCTTGAAGTATTAAGAAGTGATTATATCAGGACAGCTTCAGCCAAGGGCGGGTCTGAAAACAGGGTGCTGTACGGCCATGCGCTGAGAAATGGCATGATGCCGATCCTGACACTCCTGGGAATGACTTTCGGTCACTCACTGGGCGGCAGTGTCCTGGTAGAGTCGGTGTTTTCCTGGCCGGGCCTCGGCAAGTATGCAGTCAATGCGATCACCTATCTTGATTTCCCGGCAGTCATGGCAGTCACCATCCTCATTGCCGTGCTGTTTATCACAGTAAACCTGATCATCGATCTTTTATACCAGGTAATCGATCCGAGACTTAATTATGAATAAGGAGGGAACGTAATGGCCAGACGCATTTTCCAGAGTCCTTTAACACTGATCGGATTAATATTAGTCATCCTCATCATCGTCCTCGCCATCTTTGCTCCGTGGATTGCGCCTAAAGATCCGCTGCAGGTAAACATCGGGCAAAAGCTGCTTCCTCCAAGTTCAGAGCATTGGTTCGGAACAGATGAGGTGGGCAGGGATATTCTAAGCAGGATTATCTACGGCACACGCATTTCTTTGAAAATCGGCCTGCTGGTCGTGCTGATCGCCTTCCCTATTGGCACCATCCTTGGAGCGGTCGCAGGATATATGGGCGGGATCGTCGATCAGACCATCATGAGGATCACCGATATTTTTCTCAGCTTCCCGGGCATCATTCTGGCCATGTCCATTGCAGCTGCCCTGGGGCCATCCATTGAAAATGTACTGCTGGCATTGGCCATCACCTGGTGGCCTTGGTACACAAGGATTGTCCGTTCATCAGTGCTTTCTATTAAAAACTCGGAGTTTGTGGAATCTGCAAGGGCACTTGGGGCAAACCCCATCCGGATCCTTTTAAAGGAAATCATCCCGAATTCCATCGCGCCGGCGAGCATCCAGGCAAGCCTGGACCTGGGCTTTGTGATCCTGGCAGCAGCAGGCTTGAGCTTTATCGGGCTGGGCGCACAGCCGCCGTCCCCGGAGTGGGGAGCCATGCTGTCTTCAAGCAGGGAAATACTGCGTGATGCCTGGTGGGCAGCGACATTCCCTGGAATGGCTATTTTGCTGACCGTTCTTGGCTTTAATCTTTTAGGAGACGGGTTAAGGGATCTGCTGGATCCAAAAAATAGATAATAGCAGTACTTGAAGGGGGGCGATTCTTTCTTAGGCTGGTTGTTTGCATCTTTACAATAAAAATAGTTTGGGGGAAAAGAAGTGAACAGAAAACCTTTTTTGTTAAAAATGATGGCTCTCGTTTTGGTTCTTTTACTGGCATTAGCAGGCTGCAATAAATACAATCAGGAAACCTCTACGAGTGAAGGCACAGCTTCAGAAGGAGAAAACAACACCGGCCAGGAAAGTGCTGCACCAAGTGATCCAAATGTGCTGAACTTTGCAACGAACCAGGATATACCTCACTTAGATCCACACGGAACCGCAGCCAATACTTCTTTCAGAATCACTTACATGCTATATGACCGATTGGTGACATACGATGGAACTGATACAGAGGTCAAGCCGCAGCTGGCGGAGAAATGGGATATTTCCGAAGATGGAAAAACCTATACTTTCTATTTAAATAAAGACGCCAAGTTCCATGACGGCTCACCTGTTACTGCCGAAGCTGTTAAATATTCTTATACACGCGCCATCGATGTTGGAAAATCAGCCGCCGGGCAATTTTCAAAGGTCATCAACAAAGACAGCTTTGAAATTGTCGATGATCATACGATCAAAATCACAACCGAAAAACCGTTTGCTCCATTCCTGAAGAGCCTTGGAACTGTATACGCCAATATCGTCAATCCGAAGCTGGCAGAAAACCATGGAGATGATCTTGGGGAAACATTCCTTGCAGATAAAGAGATGGGCTCAGGGCCATATGTTCTGGAGAGCTGGGACCGCGGACAGAAGCTGGTCTTAAAAGCAAATAAAGATTATTGGGGAGAAGCTCCTAAGATTGAAACCGTAAATATCCAGATTGTCAATGAACCGGCAACTGCCCGTTTGATGCTTGAAAAAGGAGAAATCGATTTACTCGATGATACGATGCTTTCCCCGGATGTTATGAACAATATGAAAGGAACAGAAGGGGTTGAAATCGTCAGCTCTCCTGGCTACCAGATCGATGATATCGCCATCAATATGGAAAAAGAGCCGCTCAATGATGTGAAGGTCCGCCAGGCATTGTCACATGCTGTAAACTACGATTCTATCATTAATGATATTCTTCTGGGAGCTGCACAGAGAACAGGCGGAATCATCCCTGAAGGCATGTTTGGCTATAACCAGGATATCCAAAAGCCAGAGTTTGATCTTGAGAAAGCAAAAGCGCTATTAAAAGAAGCCGGCCATGAGGATGGATTCAAGCTTGAGCTCCTGATCTCCGAAAACAATGAAGTCCGTAAAAATATCGCCGTCATGATGCAGTCAGATTTGAAGCAAATCGGAATTGACCTGGAAATCAAGACTCTGGCATGGCCGACATTCCTTGAAACAGTCACAAGCGGCGGCCATCAGCTGGCTCTGGCTGCCTGGACTCCGGATTATGCCGACCCGGATTATAATCTGTGGTACTTTGCCCATTCTTCCAGCAAAGGCCCGGGCTTCAACCTCGCTTTCTATGATAATAGCAAAGTCGATCAGCTTCTTGAAGAAGGAAGAGAAGTAGTTGATGAAGCCCGCCGTGAAGAGGTCTATAAAGAAGTCCAGGCCATCATGGCAGAGGAAGTGCCGTATATCTTCCCGGCACAGCGCCTGGTGCAAACCGCTAAGAGAACATGGGTTAAAGGCTATGAAATCAACCCTATGAACACTTGGTATGTGCCGTTCCAAAAATTGACGAAAGAGTAAGCCTTAATTTTAAAGAAGCGTCCGTTTGAAATCAGCAGACGGCCGCTTCTATTCAATTACATAACAGAAGGGGAGGAGCTTGTATGTGGAAATTCGGAAATCTTGCTGCCGGCAGGGGAGAAAAAGTAAAAGGCTATCTTGAATTCCCGGGGATCCAGGAAAAACTTCCGGCTTTTTTGATCAATGGAGCGGAAGATGGACCGGCGACCCTTATACTCGGCGGCATCCATGGCTGTGAATATACATCTATCGATGCTGCTTTGGAGCTCGGCAGAAATTTATCAGCAGAAGATGTAAAAGGAAAAATAGCAGTCCTCCCAATCGCAAACCCTGCTTCTTTTTATGCCAGAAGCATCTATGTTCATCCAGATGACAAAAAGAATCTTAATCGGGTTTTTCCTGGCAAGGAGGATGGAACTGCAGCGGAAAGGCTGGCCTTCTTTTTAACAGAGACAGCCTTCAAACCTGTGGAATATATCATTGACCTTCATGGCGGCGATATGATTGAAGCCCTTGTCCCTTTCACGATTTATCATAAGGGAGAAAACCAGGAACTGGCAGCCGAATCCAGTCAGCTTGCTTCTGCCATGGGGATTGAATATATAGTAAGTTCAACCGATCAGGTAGGGGGATCTACTTACAGTTCAGCCAGCTTCCAGGGTAAAAAAGCGATCATCGCAGAGGCCGGGCAGCAGGGAATCCTGGATAAGGAGAGCTCCCTTCTCCTGCAAGAGGGCACTAAGAACGCGCTGCGCCATATTGGAAATCTCTCCGGCACTGCAGAAGATAAACCGATGAGGCTGCTGAATACTTTTGACTGGTACAGGGCTGACCACAAAGGTTTATGGTATCCATCGGTTTCAGTCGGCGATGCTGTTAAAAAAGGTGATTTTGTTGGGAAAATCACTGATGAGTTTGGAGACAGCATAAAGGAGTACCATGCAAATACAGATGGCATCATCTTGTTTTTGGTAACATCTCTCGCCATTAACCTGGACGATCCTCTATTGGCTGTTGGAGATTAAGATGAAAAGATGGGATGAACTTTCAATCATTGAAACAGCCGAGCTTTATCGGAAAACAGAATTGTCGCCTGTCGAAGTCGTTCAGGATATCTGCAAGAGAGTAAAGGAATTGAATGAAGAGCTCAATATTTTTATCACTCTTACGGAGGAAAGTGCCTTAGCAGCTGCTCTAAAGGCTGAGAGGGCTTTTAAAAGGAAGGAAAAGCTGCACATTTTAGCTGGCATTCCTTTCAGTGTAAAAGATTTGTTCGATACAAGTGGAGTTAAGACGACTTGCGGCTCAAGGATTTTAAATAGCCATATCCCTCGGGAAACTGCGCCATTGATACGGCTTCTGGATCAGTTCGGCGCTGTGATGACAGGGAAAACCAATATGCTTGAATTTGCATACGGGGCTGTCCATCCTGATTATGGCCAAACGAATAATCCTTGGGATCGGTCAAAGACAGCTGGAGGCTCGAGCGGCGGATCAGCTGCCTCGGTAGCGGCAGGGCTGAGCTTGTTTTCTCTTGGTACGGATACTGGAGGTTCCATCAGGGTACCGGCATCTTATTGCGGGATTGCCGGTTTGAAGCCAACATATGGCCTTCTTCCTGTTGAAGGTGCATTCCCTTTGTCAGGCTCTCTTGATCATGCCGGGCCAATGGCTAAGAGTGCTGAAGACCTGCTGGTTATTATGGAATCGCTGTGTCCTCAGGTGGCTGAATTTTCAGATGATAAAGAGGCACTGACTGTAGGGGTGCTGCCTCCCTCTTTCCTCTATGGAGCGGAAGAGGATGTCATGGTTGCCTATAATAACACCTTAACCGAGGCAGAAAAAGCCGGCTGGAAAATAAGAGAGAGTGATATCCCTTTATTCGATAAAACGGAGCACATCTTGATGAATGTACTCCTGCCAGAGGCGGCACTGGTTCATGAGCAATGGGCCGGCAGAAAGGAAGATTACGCACCTGTCACTTATAAGCAGATTGAAGCGGGACTGCGGCATAACTCGCTTGACTATTTGAAAGCCAGGGAGCAAATGGCAACACTCCGGCAGCAGGTTGATGAAGCACTGAATGCTGCCGATATTCTGCTCATGCCGACAGTCTCCTATCCCGCGCCGAAAGAGGATCCTGCCCTGGAGATGGATGATGAAATGAAATTCACTGGCATCTTCAATGTAACTGGGCATCCGGCTGTAACTATTCCAGCCGGGCTTTCAAAAGGAGGGCTGCCGATTGGCATGCAGCTGGCCGGCAAACATAAAGAAGATATTCGATTACTAAAAAGGGCAGTCAGGCTAGAAAAACAATTAGGTTTTTTAAAGAAAGGAGGCTGCAATGTCTAAAATTTTGAGTTTCTTAAAAGAAAATCAAACTGAAATGATCGAAACCCTGTTGAAACTGACAGAAGCCGAATCTCCATCCTACTCAAAGTCCCATGTCGATCACTGTGGGGAGGTACTGAGTGAGGAGTATGCCAGATTAATTGGCGGGCCAGTAAGAAAAATAGATAAAGAGGAGGTGGGAAATCAATATCTCTTTACATATGGAGAGGGAGATAAAGAGCAGATTCTCGTGATTGGCCATATGGATACTGTTTGGGACGTGGGAGCGATCCCGATAAAGCGGGACGGAAATATTTTATACGGGCCCGGTGTGTTTGATATGAAGGGCGGCCTGACCATCACTCTCTGGGCATTGAGAGCATTGAAGGAATTCGG
The DNA here is from genome assembly GCF_002858875.1 of Bacillus sp. UMB0728. Taxonomy (NCBI): domain Bacteria; kingdom Bacillati; phylum Bacillota; class Bacilli; order Caryophanales; family Bacillaceae; genus Bacillus; species Bacillus sp. UMB0728. Next base: position 532,965 of record NZ_PKLA01000002.1, read on the forward strand.
GGAAATTGGCAGCCGCAAAGTGGCATTTCTGGTATCGACTGATGAGGAAATAGGCAGTGTGCATTCGAAGGATATTATTCTCGAAGAAGCAAAGAAAAGCTCCTTGGTTCTGGTGCCGGAATCCAGCATCAGCCCGGATGGTGCTGTGAAGACGGAACGCAAAGGTGCCGGGCAATTTGTTTTAAAAGTTGAGGGTGTTGCTGCCCATGCCGGCATTAATGCGTGGGACGGGGCAAGTGCCGTCGAAGAACTCGCCTATCAGATTATCGACTTAAAGAAGCTCGCCAATAAGGAAGAAGGAATATCCATTAATGCCGGTGTGATACAGGGCGGGACGCGGTGCAATGTGATTGCGAAGGAAGCTTCCGCCGAAATTGATGTGCGCATAACCAAAAAAGAACAGGCCTTTCAGCTGATGGAGAAAATCAGGAACCGGCCGAGCTTTGTAGAGGGAACAAAAGCAGAAGTGATCGGCGAGTTTGAACGCTTCCCGCTGGAACGGAACGAAGCAGTGAAAGCTTTATATAAGGACCTGAAAGAGATTGCTGCTTCCCATGGCTACGAATTGAAGGAAGGATCTTCTGGAGGAGCCAGCGATGGGAACTTTACAGCCGGCATCGATATCCCGACGATAGATGGGCTGGGGCCTATTGGAGAGAGTGCTCATTCAGAAAATGAGCATGTGAACCTGGATAATCTCCCATACAGAGCAGCTTTGCTTGCAGAAATGATTTTAAAACATATGAAAGAATAGGAGGCATTTCTATGTATATGATGAATTTGACGGCCCTGCAGTTTAAAGAAATAAAAGAGTCGGTCAGTACTGTGCTGCTGCCGATTGGCATGATGGAGACACATGGCCCCCACTGCTCGCTCGGAACTGATGTATGGATTCCCCGTGAATTCGTCCGGAGGCTCGAGAAGGAAGTCGGCAATCGGATTTTAATGGCTCCGGAAATCGCCTATGGCCATTCATGGGCACTTGCCCCGTTTGAAGGAACGATCGATATTTCTGCTGAAGCTTTTTCACAGTATGTTTTTGAAATTGGGAAAGAGTTTCATAGAAATGGATTTGAAGAAATCATCCTATTTAATGGACATGGGGGAAATATACCGAGTCTCAGTATTGTGGCTGAAAAGCTATCTGACCTGGGGATGCGCGTCCTGACCATCAACTGGTGGATCGATTACAGGGAGCAGATATTAACGATCACCAAAGGGCCGGGGCATGGCGGCGAGGATGAAACTTCTCTTGTGCTGGCAATCAGTGAAGAGCTTGCCGATCCTTCTTTGGCAGGGAATCATCAGGTAGCAATGAATCCGAAAATCAAGTTTCAGAACTTAGGCAAGAAGCTGTTCAAAGACGGTTATATGGGCAATGCAGGAGAAGCCACAGCCGGCAAGGGCGAGCAATTATACCAAAGCCTGCTGAAGCTTATCATCTCTGACATTGAAGAATTATGGAATCTATCAAAACCTTCAGCTGAAAAGGAGGAAAAAATCAATGCTTAGATGGACGGACGCACCAACAGGAGAAAAGATTGTAGACATTGTCCTTAGCTTAAATGAACAAACTCAAAAGATGTATAAACAGGAAGTGGCCACTGCCAGCTATAGTGATACAGCTTCTTCACTTTCGACCTTTGATGAAATAGGCAGGTCTCTTGATGAAGTAGAAAATGCCATAACAACAATCGAGGGCCATAAAGGAGAGTATCTGCGCTCCATGGTCAATGGGTTCCGCTATTTCGCCAGAAGCCTGCAGGGAGATCAGGTAGCATATGATGAACTGATCGCCAATATTCAAGAGCTGCCATCCGATCTTATTACAGATGAGCAGTTTGAGCATGCAAAGGAGCTGGTTGAAAAGGGGCTGACAGATTTAGGATATAAGGGGACTGTTCGGGAGAAAGCGGAAGCATGGCGTTCAGACACGCTCATAGCACCTGATGAAGTGACGTCTGTCGCAGAAAACTTCCGCGAAAAAAGCAAGCAAGGCACCCTTTCAAGAGTTATCGGACTTCCTGAAGAGGATGGGATTGACTGGATCAAGAGTATACGGGGCGTGTTCTGGAGCGGCTATTCTAAGTACACAGGGGATTACCGCGGGAACCTTACATTTAATATCGACCGCCCCTGGACTGAGCCGATATTGGCGCAAATCATGACACATGAAGCATACCCGGGCCACCAGGCCTTCTACTGCCGCTGGGATTATCTGTTCAAGCAGGGCAAACTCCCGCTGGAGGCATCCTATTATCTGATCAACAGCCCGACAAATGCTTTATTCGAAGGCGGGCCAGAGACAGCGCTAAGCTTCCTTGGCTGGGATGATCCCAACGAAGAAACTCCAGGCATTACCGATAATCAGAAGAAGCAATACCAGCTTGCAAGAAACTATCTTGATTATCAGCGGATGTTCACAACAAACGCCTGCTATCAGTATAATCTTGGACAGAAAACAAAAGAAGAAGTCATCGCTTATCTGATCGAAGAAGGCGGAATCACCGAAATAGAAGCCAACAACGCCTTCCGCTTTTTCTCTGACCCTGTCCAAAAAACCTATTTCCCCAGCTATTTTTATGGCAGATGGATGGTAGGCAACTCCTATAAAGAAACACCAAAAGAGAAGCGGGGAGAATATTTCAGGATTCTATACGATACACCTCATACGACAAAGACGTTTATTAAAGCGATTGAGGAGCTGAATGGGAAGAAGTTTGATGCTTTTCATACGATGGGGAATTATGTTTCTTCGTGAAGGAATAAGTTAAAAAACGGAGAGGAAATAATAGAATTGCAAAAAAGCGCACGGCTCACCAAGAGCTGTGCGCTTTTCAGTATTCAAATAGAAAACTGAAATTCTTTCTTCGATGGCCGAGGTATACTGTAAAAAAATCATTTAAATGATTCTCAAGTATTTTTTCATGATGACGAATTCCTGGTAATCATGTGCCGCTATATTGCGAAAGCCAATCATTGCTTTCATTTTGGCAGAAAGGGGAGCATCAACTATGATTTGTTCTGTTTTAGCATCCAATTCAAACTTCCGTCATTTTTGTTCATTATAACATGTATTATAAGGTTCAATGTTCCGTTTATCAAAGTGTCCGGCCGCAGATGTTATGTCTCTGAATAGACAATACGGGGAGAAAGCCAAAGGTTCTGAAGGCAGTCCTAAAACACAGAGACCCATTTCCGGAAAATGAGCCAGGGGGCCTGTCCCCATGGCTCCTGAAAAGGCATATTAGGGATTGTGCAATCGTCGATTAAATAATAAAATAGATAAAGATGGTGTTGCATTTTTAATCTAATTTTCTTCTTGTTTTTTGAAAACGCTTTATTTTTCTGAGATAAATACCCTTTAATAGATTCTGTATAAATCTGCAATAGTAGGTGTTTGTTATGGACATTCGAGTATTAGTTATTGCTCCTTACCAAGGCTTAACGGAGGTTATTAAGAGTCTGGAACCGCAGCTTGCTGGATTTGAGATTGTGGTCCACAAAGCTGATTTGGTTGAGAGCCTGAATTTGCTGGAGAATTATAGGGAGGAGCCATTTGACTTTATCATCAGCCGCGGCGGGACAGCGGACATGCTTAGGGAGAGTGCTTCGCTGCCTATTATTGATATAGAGGTTTCGGGGTACGATGTCCTCAGGATTCTGACCTTGTTAAAAGGTTACCAGCAGAAAGTCGGGATGATTGGCTTTAAGAAAATCATCCAGGGCTTTGAGTCGGTCTCCGCTTTAATTGACATGGATATTGTATACACCGCCATCAACCATAAAGATGAAGTGGCGGCTGCGGTCCGGCAGGCAAAGGAGAATGGAGTGAAAATTATTGTCGGCGACACGATCACCGTTCGTCTTGCCGGTGAAATGGGGCTTCAGGGTGTGTTGATCACTTCCGGAAAGGAATCAATTTTGGAGGCATTTGATCGAGCGAAGCAGATGTATGCAGTGCAGGAAAGGCTGACTGCTGAAACCTCCTTCTATTGTGGCATCCTCAATCGCCTTGAGTCAGCCGTTGCCCTTGTCAATGAAGAGGGAGATGTCTGTTTTTCAAATTACTCATTCAATCAGGTCATCCCATCAGTCCAAGGAAACTCCTTGTTTGCACTCCATCCCTATTTTCAAAAGATAGCCAAGCTTGTTAAGAAAGGGCTGCAGGTCCCCTTCCAGCTTTCTGTGGCCGGGGGGTCCGGCCTTTACGACATCAATGCTGACTATATCAGCGATGGCGGCAGCAAGCCATTGTACCACTTTGAACTGAAACGGGCTGAGTTGCAAAAAAAGAGGGAGATGAATATCATATTTCCCCATAATAATCAGGATGGCTATCCACAGCTGCTTCTGTCTACCGACACATTCAAACAGGCTTTGGAGACGGGCAAAAAGAGGATCCTGGCCGGCCTGCCGGTTGCTGTGACGGGGGAATCAGGCACAGGGAAAAGCTTGTTTGTGGAGGCGCTGTTCAAAACTGCACTCCCTGAAGGTGGCACCCATGTTGAAGTGGAGCTGGGCAGCCCGGGCGTTAAATCCTTTAATCAGCTGCTGAAGCTGCTGGAGAATGAAACGGAAGGAACCCTGGTCCATTTAAGAGGGATCGAGAATGCCTCCATCCTGCAGCAGCAAAGGCTGCGCGAAATGATGGGCAGCGTTCGCGCGTCCCTTGTGTTCTCGTTCATTGATTCAGCCCTCCTCAAAGAAGCTGGCTCTCAGCTTGATGAAAAGCTGTTAGAAATCCTTAGAGAGGAGTCAGTCCATTTTCTTCCGCTCAGAGAGCGGGGAGGGGAACTGGAGGAAATGATCCACACGTTCATTGTTCAATTCAATGAAAGATATGGAAAGCAGATTGCCGGCGTCAGGCCCCCCGTGCTGGAGGCACTGCAGGCCCACCGCTGGAATGCTAATCTGACTGAATTGAAACAAGTAATTGAGCAATTTGTAAAGTTGTCAGAAGATGCTTATATTACCGAAGAAGTACTGCCTTTGCTTGATGGCTATGGACTTCATGTCAACGGCCGGGAGGGTGTCCAGGGAGCGTTTATCAACCTTAATCAGCCGCTTGACCAGATTGAAGCAGAGATTATAGACAGACTGATGCATGAGGAAAATATGAATCAATCCAGGGTGGCGAAACGGCTGGGGATCAATCGATCGACTTTATGGAGAAAGCTTAATAATAAGTAGAAGCCGGCAGTCAAAACGCCGGCTTTTTTTGTGTTTAAAAATGCAACTATTTTTTAATTAGTGTTATTTATTATTTAAAAAGTGTTGATTTTTTAAATGATAAATTTTATCCTTGGGTTAAGGGTTATGAATACTCAGAAAAAACAGTGTTGTTTTATTCAACACTATGTAAGCGTTATCTTAAGTTGTGCAGCAGGAGGGGAGACATGAAAGTCGGAATCATAGCAGATGACTTGACTGGTGCTAACGATACAGGTGTCCAGTTTGCGAGAAATGGACTTAATACATATGTGCTGATGTCCAATGAGCAACCAACTAAAACGGACATCGATGTACTGGTGATCGACACAGACAGCAGGGCATTATCTGCTAAGGAAGCCTATCAGCAAGTGAAACAAACAAGTGAGCTTATAAAAAAGATTGGTCCTGAGCTAATCTATAAAAAGCTGGACTCAACCATGCGGGGAAATATCGGTGCAGAGCTGGAAGCCGTGTATGATAGTTTCCGGCCAGATTTTGCTATTATCGCCCCTGGCTATCCCAAGAATAATAGAACAGTGGAAAATGGCAAACTCTTTATCGGCGGAAGGCCATTAGCGCAAACCGAATTTGCCTTGGATCCCAAAACGCCTGTCAGAGAATCCAGCATTGTGGAAATCTTGAAAAAAGAATCGGGTAAAAAGGTTGCAATGATTACAAAACAGGATTTGGAAAAAGGGGAAGCGCATGTCCTTGAAAAAATGAAAGCGCATTATCATGAAGGTACTCACTTCATTGTATTTGATTCCACTACAGAGGAAGATTTAAAAAATATTGTCAGCCATGTACGAAAAGCTAACTATCAAGTGATCTGGTCCGGTTCCGCGGGACTGGCTAATTACATTCTTGAAGAAAAGATGAAGACGGGAAAGCCTGAAGAACATTGGAACGGGGAATCGGGGAACCAAGTGCTGATGGTTGTAGGGAGTGTCAATCGAAATTCCCGCAGGCAGCTGGAAAAGGTTTTAAAGGACCCAACAGTGAAAGGCATCAAGCTATACTCCCACAAGGTGCTTCGGAAGGAAGAATCAGCAGGGGAAATAGAGCGTGTAATGAATGCAGTCAAGGAAGCTATTGAAGGGAATTTTGACATTGTCCTATATTCATCCGGAAACCCGGAAGAAATAAAGCAGGCACAGGAAGTCGGTGCAAGAATAGGCTTGGCTCCCACATTGGTCAGCGATAGAATTTCTGAAACACTTGGTATGGCAGCAGCCGAAATCGTCAAAAAATATGGAGTTGACAGGCTGTTCCTTACAGGGGGGGACACGGCCAAAAAGGCTTGCCTTTCAATGGGAATCAACGAATTTAAGTTGCTGGATGAAGTGGAAATTGGAATACCGATTGGAATCTTGGTTCATGAAAAGGAAATTGTGATGGTAACCAAAGCTGGCGGTTTTGGGTCGGAGTCTTCGCTGCTTCGGTCTTTGACCATCTTGAGAGGGGATAAAAAGATATGCGCCCAGTTATAGGGATAACCATGGGAGATGCTGCTGGAGTAGGCCCTGAAATTATTCTGAAAGCCCTCCAGTCAGAGGAGATGTATAAAAAGTCGCGCCCGGTTGTGATCGGGGATGCGAAAATATTGCAAAGAGAAGCGGAGAAGATGCAGTTCCAGGTGGAGCTGAACATAATTAAAGAGCCGGAGGAAGGCAAGTATGAACAAGGGACGGTCGATTGCATCGACCTGGATCTTTTGCCGCAGGATCTTCCTTACGGTAATGTATCGGCAGAAGCAGGGCATGCAGCTTTTTGCTACATAGAAAAGGCAGTATCCCTGGCGCTCGAAAAGAAGATAGGCGCAATATGCACTGCTCCACTAAATAAAGAAGCGCTGCATAAAGGCGGCCACTTGTACCCGGGGCATACAGAAATATTGGCAGACTTGACGGGAACGGAAGATTTTTCGATGATGCTGTCTGCACCGAATCTTAAGGTAATCCATTTGACGACCCACGTCGGTCTGATCGAAGCCGTCAACTCCATCAACCCGGACCGCACTTATAAAGTCATTAAGTTGGCACATGATACGCTGAAGCGGGCTGGATACGAAAAAGCGAGGATTGCTGTTTGCGGTATCAATCCACATGCTGGTGAAAATGGGCTGTTTGGCCAGGGAGAAGAGGAAGAAAAGCTTGTTCCTGGGATTGAGAAAGCGCAGCGGGAAGGTATTGAGGTCTCAGGGCCATATCCTGCAGATACGTTATTTTTCCGGACGGTCAGAGGGGATTTTGATATAGTGGTTGCCTGTTATCATGACCAGGGGCATGGGCCGGTGAAAGTGCTGGGGCTTGAAGCAGGAGTCAATATTACGGTCGGACTTAAAAATGGCATCATCAGGACATCTGTTGATCATGGAACAGCATTTGATATTGCAGGGAAAAACCTTGCTGATGATGGTTCAATGACAGAAGCACTCCGTATGGCCATTGATCTATCACCAAAAGAAAGACAGGAGGGGTCTTATGTTTAAACCAAATGGAATCATCCCCGCCATGGTAACGCCTTTTAATGGGGAAGGAAAAGTCAATGAAGCGGCCTTGCGCAGGCTTGCCGGCAATATGATCGAGGCTGGATGCCATGGAATATTCGTTTTGGGAAGCAATGGTGAGTTCTTTTCCTTGTCCAATGAAGAAAAAATAGAGATTGCCAGAATTGTAGTCGACGAAGTGGATGGGCGGCTTCCTGTCTATGCAGGGACAGGGGGGAACAGCACAGCTGAGACCATCAGTCTGACAAAACAGATGGAAGATGCCGGTGTCACGGCAGTCTCCGTGATCACTCCGTATTTTGTGAAGCTTTCACAGGAAGAACTGAAGAATCATTTTGAACTGATTGCAGAAGCTGTCAATATTCCGATCATCTTATATGATATTCCGGGTATGACCGGAAATCCATTAGCCCCATCGACAGTAAAAGAGCTGGCCAAGGTATCCAATATCGTTGCCATTAAAGACAGCAGCGGCAGCTTTGATAATGTCCTTAAAAATCTGGAAGCACAGGGACCGGAATTTACCGTCCTGGTCGGGACAGATTCCCTGATCCTGCCGGCTTTGATGGCGGGCGGAGGCGGAGCAATCGCCGCAACGGCCAATCTGCTTCCAAAGGTTGTCGTGTCTATTTATGAAAAATGGAGTGCGGGTGACCTGGAAGGCGCCGAGCTGCAGCAAAAAAAGCTGAGGGCGATCAGGAATGCCTTTGGAAAAGGAACCTTGCCGTCTGTATTGAAAGAAGCGATGAACAGTGCCGGTCTTGAGGTCGGTCAGCCGCGGCTTCCAGTTAAGCCATTGCCTGAAAAGACGAAGCTTGAAGTGGATGAAATTGTCAGTCAATATAGGCAAGCCGGTGAATTTGACTGACGCGGCTGCCGTGGATGATTTTGCTAACGCTTTCTTTAACTATTCAAAAGGGAGATGAATGAGATGAAAATGAAAAGATTAATGTTGGCTTCAACGATGCTGGTAGGTCTTCTGGCAGGCTGCGGTTCCAATTCAGCAGGCGGAAGCGGCGATAGTGACCCGGCGGAATTCCCTGAAAAGGATGTCAGGATCGTCATTCCTTATGATCCGGGCGGAACAAGCGATCTGACTGCCCGCGCCGTATCCGAAGTCATCACAAAAGAAAAGCTTTTTGATGAGAATACGACTGTCCTGAACCTTCCGGGTGCCAATACAAAGAACGGCCTTCAGGAAGTACTGGATGCTGATGCGGACGGACATACTGTTTTGCTTCACCACTCTACTCTGAATGCCATGAATGCGGTCGGGCAGCTGGATATTGGTTATGACGATTATGAGCTGATTGCACAGGTCGCTTATACACCTAACGTGCTTGTCGGCAATGCTGATTCAAAATATAAAACGTTTGATGAATACCTGGAAGCAGCCAAAAAGAATCCGGGATCAATTTCGGTGGGCGTTCCAAATATCGGTTCAACAGCGCACTTAGCTTATGAAGCAATCATCTCGGCGGTTGGCGCTGAAGGGCTGTTCAAGCTGGTGCCGTTCCAGAGCGGAGCGGATCTGATCACTGCACATATGGGCGGCCAGGTAGACCTTAGGATGGCTTCTACCCCGGATTCCATCCAGTATGTTGAGTCAGGCGACGTCATCCCGCTCGTTACCTCAAGCCGTGACCGTCATTTCCATGAAAGCCTGAAGGATGCCGTTTCATTGGGTGAGCTAGGCCTGGATACCGATGTGGTTGTCCGCTTCGGCTTCTACGCGCCAAAAGGAACTCCGCAGGCTGTGCTGGATAAGTGGGAAGAAACGATCAAAGCAGTCTCTGAATCAGATTCCTTCAAGGAAACGGCCGCTAATAATGGGATGCAGCCGGAATTCTTGAATCAAGAGGAGTTCAAGGCTAAGAATGAAGAGGTCCAAACCCTTTTTGATAAACTTGCTGAAAATATCGATCTGAACCAATAACATTTAAATGATGGATGTACAACAGACAGGAGGCTGTCTGTTGTACACATTTTTTTACAGGGGGATGCTTATGAAAAAAAATATGATCATCCAGGCAGCTTTGGCATTATGCGGCGTCCTATTTTTAGTAACGGCCCAGAATATCAGCACGATGGGGTTCAACGGCGATGTCCTTAACCAGAGGACATATGTGGTTGTCCTGTCCTGGCTGCTCATCATCTTTTCGGCGGCGGGGGTTCTAAGGGAATACCTGACAGGCCGGAAAGAGCGCACAGAGAGGGATCTGACGGAAGCTGAGATCAAAATGGAAGAGATGGAAGCTGACTCAGAAGTGAAAATAGAGAAAAATAGCCGATCTTCCATCTATATTGCTATGATTCTTTTATTTTTGTTTGTTTTAGGTTTCTCTACAATCGGATATTTTGTCACTTCATTTCTGTTTGTCTTCCTGATCACCTGGCTTATGTTCAAGTGGGACAGGAAAAAATGGCTGGCACCGCTGTTATTCAGCATTGGACTGAATGCTGTGCTGTATTTCCTTTTCAACCTGATCAATGTGTATTTCCCTAAAACTCTATTTTTCTGATTATCCTTGTGGGAGGCTGTAAAAAGTGGAAATTTTAAACATATTGCAAGAGATTTTTTTAAGTCCCACGCTGGTATACATCATAATCGGTACCGTTTTAGGTGTAATCTTCGGAGCCATACCGGGTCTGACAGCAACTCTCGCCGTAGTCATGCTTCTTCCTTTGACTTATGGAATGGATCCTCTTGCCGGGATTGCCACCTTGCTGGCAGCTTACATCGGAGGGATTTCAGGCGGGGTGGTCGCTGCGGTCCTGATCGGAATGCCGGGAACACCTTCATCTGTAACAACTGCGTTTGATGGATACCCTTTGGCGAAAAAAGGGATGGGGCCAAGAGCCCTTGGGATGGGAGCGATGTCTAACTTAATCGGTTCCCTAATTTCCTTGGTGTTCCTTGTTTTGCTTGCCCCGCAGCTGGCAAAGCTGGCGTTGTCTTTCACGCCATTTGAATACACGATGGTCATGCTGTTTGCGTTTGTCATGGTGGCAGGGCTGACAGGTGACTTTTTCAAGAGTTTGATCGTAACCATCTTCGGGCTGGTACTGGCTTCATGGGGATTTGACCCCATCAATGCGGCAACGCGAAACCCGCTTGGACTGGATTTCCTCAGCAACGGCGTTCCTGCAGTCCCGGCGATGATTGGTTTGTTTGTCATTTCAAGGGTATTCATTGAGCTTGAGACGGATCAGGGCAGCCCGATCATTCCGAAAAGCAAAACGAACAGGACGTTTCCTACCTCTAAAGATATGAAGGAATCGACGCCGAACTTCCTGCGCTCCGGCCTGATCGGGACGGTCATTGGAATTCTTCCGGGCATCGGTTCATCGCTGGCTACGTTTGTTGCCTATGACAGGGCAAAGAAAGCAAGCAAGGAGCCGGAAACGTTTGGAAAAGGAAATATACAGGGTGTTGTGGCATCTGAAACTTCCAACAATGCCGTCATCGGCGGCGCGATGATCCCTCTGCTTGCCCTTGGGATACCGGGCGATGGCGTTACGGCCCTCCTTCTTGGCGGACTGCAGATGCACGGCTTGCAGCCGGGGCCATTGCTGTTCACGAGCCAGCCTGATTTCCTGACTGGACTGTTTATTGCGTTCTTCTTATCCGTTGTGATCATGTATGTATTCATGACAACAATCGGCGCAAAAATCTTTCCATTCCTGTTATCGGCCAAGAAGTCTTATTTGCTTCCAATCGTCCTTGTCATGAGTATTGCGGGAAGCTATAACATCGGCTTCCGGATTACAGATGTGTGGATCATGGCGATTTTCGGTGTAATTGGATACTTCATGGACAAGTGGAAGTTCTCCACTTTGCCGCTTGTCATCACTCTTCTTCTTGGAGCCAGCTTTGAGAAGTACTTGAGAAATGGCTTGATCCAAAGCGGCGGCGATCTTACACCATTCTTCACAAGACCGCTTGCCCTGCTGTTCTTTGTATTTACCATCTTGACCGTTGTTTTTGTCCTTAAACCTAAGAAGAAAGGGCAAAATGCGTAGCCAGCCAGTACTGTTCCTGATCAGGGGCTCCATATTCTTCACTGCCTTCGTCCTCTATCATGGCAGCCTGGCGTTTTCCTCGGCAGAGCTTCAGGCCCTCCTATCGGCGGCGGCATTCCTGCTGTTCCTAACAGCGATCATTGGGTCTGGACGGTTCTATTCCGTATTATCCACCATCCTCCTTACTTGTTCGCTGGCTGTTGCCGTAATGCGCAGTGCATCCTGGATGGAATGGCTGGCTGGTTTTTCTTCTTTAATCAAACTGATTTTTTTCATTGGCCTGATTCCTTTGATTTCTTTTCCTGTCGGTGATTTTATAAAGGACATCAAGCAGTATATGACTGTTTTAAGTGATAAGATCCGGACACTTAAGCTGGTCCATTATGGGACATTCATTCTGGCGAATTTGATTAATTTGGCAGCCTTGCCGATTTCGAAAATCCTTTTTATCCAGAAGGATCAGGAACGGCAGCGGCAGGCAGCGGTGGCTGAGCTTGCCGGCCGTTCCTTTGGGCTGGCCATGATGCTTACTCCTACAGGAGCAGCGATTGCTGTTGCCTTGGAATTGACAGGGACAAAGTGGACAAGTCTGCTGCCGGTCAATCTGCTGATTATCGCTGCAGGACTTTGGCTATCCTACCGCCTTGTCAAAGGCAAAGCAGAAGAAGCGGGAGCAGAGAAGGGGAAGGCCGTTGAGCAGCCTGATTATAAACGCCTTTTTCTCATGCTTGTGCCGCTGGTCCTGTATTTCGTTTTTTTGCTCAGCGTGGAGACTGTCTATCATCTTGGCATCATGGAAATCATTGTGATCAGCATCCTGCCGTTTACTCTCATCTGGAGCCTTTTTTTGAAAAAGGCAGGGGAATGGCTGGCGCATGTGAAATTCCAGATTTTCAGAGAAGCTCCAAGGTCATTCGGTTTATATGCGGTCATTATCAGTGCGAGCCTTTTCATCTATTCTATGGAGATAACCGGTCTTGATGATGAGCTTGTCGAGCTGCTGCCATGGTCTGGGGCGGATATGGCTTTTCTATTTTACATACCGGCAACTATGCTGATTGTGGTGCTCCTATCTCTGGCAGGTGTCCACCAATTTGTAGGGATGCTGTTTGCCGCAAATCTGATAGATCCAGCTTTGTTTGGAATCCATCAGACGGTTTTTGCCAGTGCCCTCCTGGTCGGTTTTGTTTCAGGGATGCAGACCAGTACATTCAGCGGCGCCAATATTTTGATCAGCAATCTCCTCCCGACCTTTTCTTCCTATGAGATAGGGAGGAGAAATTACTTATTCGCATTGATTTTTATTCCGCTATCAACAGCGTTACTGATATTGATTAATTTTATTTTGTGAAGATATCTGAAAAGGGAGGGCATACAAATGAAAGGGATCATTACGGCCATGCTGACGCCGTTCAAGGAGGACCAGACGATTGATGAGGCTGCTGCAAGAAAGCAGGTCAACCGCTTGATCGATGAAGGGATCAGCGGGTTATTCATCCTCGGTACAAACGGAGAATTCTTCAGCCTGAGCATGGATGAAAAAGTCCAGTTTGCGAGAATTGTGGTTGATGAAGTAAAAGGAAGAATTCCGGTTTGTGCCGGAACCGGGGCGATCAGTACGGCAGAAGTGATTGAACTGACGAGGCGGATGGAAGAGGCGGGGGTAGACAGTGTTTCTGTTATCACTCCTTATTTAATGACCCTTAGCCAGCAGGAGCTTGTTAACCATTATAAAAAAGTCGCCAGTGCGACTTCTCTTCCTATCCTTATCTACCATATGCCGGGAAGAACAAATAATAGGCTTTCGCCAGAGACGGTAGCAGAACTCAGCAGGGTTGAGAACATCGTTGGGATCAAGGACAGTACAGGTGATTTTGACCAGATTCTGCAGTTTATTAGAGCTACAGATGATGACTTTGCCGTATATTCCGGAGCTGATCCGCTGATATTGTGGACCTTGATGGCAGGCGGACAGGGGGCCATCGCTGCAACGTCCAATATGTATCCCAAGCTGGTGGTATCCATCTATGACCATTGGAAGAATGGGGATTTAGATAAGGCCAGGGAAGCACAGGAGAAATTGAGGAGTATACGGGATGCTTCCAGTATGGCGAGTACGCCGGCAGTATTTAAGAAGGCGATGGAGCTTCTTGGACACCCTGTCGGCCCTCCAAGAGATCCGGTCGAACCAGTCACACAGGCAGTGGAGGAAAAATTGAAGGAAATCATGAAAGCATACGAATAAAAAAGAGCAGGAGGATGCCAATCATGAATAACATCTATTCATTTCAAACAGCAGGAAGAATTGTAGCGGGAAATGACTCTTTAAAACAATTGAAGAATCATCTGTCTATTTTAGGAGAGGTGAAAAATGCAGCTATCATCACTACCCCATTTTTTAAGAATAATAGCTTTACCGATCTGATTGGAGAACAGCTGGGGGAAGCGGGGATTACCTATGAAATCATAGCCGAGATTGAGCCGGAGCCGACGGTTGGCCATATCGAAGATGTATTTGGAAAGCTCGCCGGAAAATCGTTTGATTTGATGATTGGACTTGGCGGCGGCAGCGCCCTGGATGCAACGAAGATCTTTTCTGTCATGAGCACAAATGAAATTCCTTTAAGAGATTTGATCGGCACTGACAAAGTGCAGAATAAAGGGGTGCCGACAGTACTTATACCAACAACCTCGGGAACAGGTTCGGAAGTGACGCCGAATGCTATTGTCACCGTTCCAGAGGCAGAGCTGAAAGAAGGAATTGTAAGCAGGTACCTCTTGCCGAGCCTCGTCATACTGGATCCGACACTAACTTTGTCATTGCCGCCTGCCATCACAGCGGCAACAGGGATGGATGCTTTCACCCACTCTTTTGAATCATTTATCTCCAACAAAGCGAATCCAATCAGCGACATGTTCGCAATGGAATCAATGAGGCTCATTTCACGCAGCATAGTAAAAGCATACGAAGAAGGGTCCAGCCTTGAAGCGCGCCATGATATGCTGATCGGTTCTGCCTATGGCGGCATGGCTTTGACAAGTGCAGGCACCGCAGCTGTCCATGCCCTGGCTTACCCGCTTGGCGGTAAGTTCCATATTCCCCACGGAGAGGCAAACTCAATGCTGCTTCCGCATGTGACACGTTTCAATTTGGATCATATCCAGGACCGCATGGCTGTGATCGCAAGGGAAATCGGAGTCGTTTCAAACAGGGAGGCATCTGCTGCAGAGGCTGCTGAAGCACTGATCAGCCAGATTGAAGAATGGACAAAAAGATTGAATATCCCGCAGAACCTGAAAGAATTCGGAATTAAAGAAGACGATGTGACTGAATTAGCTGAAGCAGCTTCAAAGGTGACAAGACTTCTGAACAATAATCCAAAAGAATTGTCTGTTTCAGACATGGAGGATATTTATAGAAAGCTATTGAAGTAAAGGTATATAACATAGGCATGTCCCTCCAGTGAGGGGGTGGCCCGCTATGAAAAGAGGGGAAATCATGAAGTTAATCATTACAACACCGAGCTTTGGAAAATTTCATGAACGATTGATTGAAGAGATGGAGGAAAAGGGATGCCGAATCCTGCGGCTGATCCCATATTCCAGGGAAGAGATGCTGAAAGAGATTGTAGATGCCGATGCGTGGATTGTGGGTCTTGAATCAGCTGACAAAGAACTTCTTGAAAGGGCAGAGAACTTAAAGGTGATCGCCAAGCATGGGGTCGGTGTAGACAATATCGACCTTGAAGCGGCAAGTGCGAAAGGAATTGCCGTAACAAATGCACCGGGAACAAATAATGACGCTGTCGCAGACCTTGCTTTTGGTCTTATGCTCAGTACAGCCCGATCCATTCCTGCCGCAAACGCACTTGTGAAAGGCGGAGAGTGGGGGCGTTTTGACGGTGTATCTGTTTGGGGCAAAACTTTGGGGGTCATTGGACTCGGCGCCATCGGGAAGGGAGTTGCCAAAAGAGCCCAGGGATTTGAGATGAAGGTGCTGGGATATGATGTATCTGCCCCTGCCCCTGATGAAAAGGAGCTGAACATTGAACGGGTGTCCCTAACTGAACTGCTTGCTTCTGCTGACTATATTTCCATGCATGTCCCGCTCAATAAGTATACCGAGGGGATGATTGGCAGGGAGCAGTTCGACCTCATGAAACCGAACAGCATCCTCATTAACACGGCTCGCGGCGGTGTAATCGATGAAAAAGCATTATACGAAGCACTTGCCAACAATAAAATCCGTGGCTGCGGCCTCGATGTATTCGAGCAGGAGCCGCCGGTTTATCCAGAACTGATCGGTTTGAAAAATCTGGTTACAACGCCGCACATCGGCGCTTATACAAACGAAGCAGTCCAGCTTACCAGTGAAATGTCCGCTGAGAATGTGCTAAGGCTGCTGCGGGACGAGCCGTTGGAGAATGTTGTGAATGGTGTTGGGGTAAAGGCATAAAAAAGGAAACAGCTGGCGAACTATCGCCGGCTGTTTTTTTGACAGAAGGATATGTTCCCTGTCCTGTTAAATAAGGGGATAATCTTTAACCCAATCTATCCATTCTGCTCCAAACATAGCTAGCAAGGACTGCCCCAAATAACAAACATACTGCCCAGACAATCAATATCTCAGTAAATGCAAAACTAATGTGAAATGAATCAAGTAGGAATTTAATTATATAGTAATCTAGTGCAAGTGGAATTGAGATTGCCAGGGTGTACATCCGCACAAATCTTTGTTTTCCCATTTTTATTAGTTGGCCCCATCTCATCATCCTATAATTCCCCCAGTTAACAATAAATCCTCACACTATATATATGGTTAACTAGACATTTCTTGTTAAGTTTCTGCTGTTTATTCATCTTCAATACAGATGCCGGTCAGCCGTAAAAAACTAATCAAACGTTTGATTAATTCCCTCTTAAGCCCCAGAGGCAAGCATTATACGCGTTTTTATACCTTTCTGTCTCTCCCGTTCCATGGCAAAGGAAACTTGTCCCCCTAGTTCCACCAGCAAAGCTTTGTGGAAATGGACCGAGGACCTGTCCCCATGGCTCTCCCAAGGAAACGGGCCAAGGAACCTGACCCCATGGCCCACCCAAGGAACCCGCTCCCACATTTCATACACCCATTTTCACTCTTAAGTGAAAAAGTCTGTATTAATTATTCTCAATTCTATTACTATACTGATATTAGAAATTGTAAGTGTTTTCAACTTGGTTATAGGAGGAATGACAGATGAGCAGTTCTTGGCTTGGTTTGGAAGAGAAGGTAGCGATTGTTACGGGTGGTGCTTCGGGCATCGGTTTACATATTACGAATGAACTCCTGAAAAACGGCGTGAAGGTTGTGGTTGCCGATTTGAATGGGGAAGAAGGCGAGCAGGAAAACGGTTCTTATTTTATCCAATGTGATGTGACGAAGAAGGAGAGCGTTGATCAGGCGGTTGCGAAGACGGTTGAGCTGTTCGGGTCTTTGGATATCCTAGTGAATAACGCAGGTGTGAATCTTCCTAGACTTTTGGTTGACGATAAGGGAGAAAAGCCGGAATATGAGTTAAGTGAAAAAGACTTTGATTTCATGGTTGCTGTGAATCAGAAGGGTCCTTACTTGTTTGCCCAGGCTTCTGCGAAGAAGATGCTGCAGCAAAGCGGCGGCGTGATTATCAATGTTTCTTCAGAGGCTGGCCAGGAAGGGTCTGCCGGACAGAGCTGTTATTCCGCAACAAAGGGAGCGGTAATTGCTTTTACTAGGGCATGGGCGAAGGAGCTTGGCAAACACAATATTCGTGTCGTTGCGATTGCCCCTGGTATCATTGAAACGACTGGCCTCAGGACAGATGCTTATAATGAAGCTCTGGCTTATACACGCGGTGTGACGGTTGATGGCCTTTCAACGGATTACAGCAAATCAATCCCGCTTGGGCGCGAAGGGAAGCTGACGGAAATCGCTGACTTGGTTTCTTATCTTGCTTCTGACCGTGCAGGCTATGTGACAGGGACAACCTTTAATATTTCAGGCGGCAAATCCCGCGGCTGACGCTTATAAAGACGTTGTTTCAGCGCCTTTATGGGAGCCGGCCAGCGGGCAGACCGTCCGGCTTCCATATAAATAGGGGTGATAAAAATGTCTGACAGAATGATAGATGAACGAGCAGCAAAGATGCTGGCAATTGCCCGGACAAAAACCTATCACTCACTTGATGAGCTTGCAGAAGCAATGGGTGTGGGCACCAGGACAATCAGAAATTACATCAAACAGCTGAATGAAGACTTGGACGGAATTGCTTCTTTTTTCAATGAAAGAGGAAAAGGCTTCCGTTTCGATATCAATAATATGAAAGCGTTCCAATCTTATTTGGAAGAAAGCAGCTCGGAAGATAGCTCGCTGAATTCGCAAAAGGGCCGGATCGGGTTCATCATCGACCGGCTCATCAACAGCGAAGAAACGTATACACTGGATGATCTGGCTGAGGAAATGCACTTAGGCCGCACAACGCTCGTCAATGAGCTGAAAAAGGCAGCCGTTTCCCTTGAAACATACAAGCTCATCATCCACGGCAAGCCGAACAGGGGGATGGAGCTGAGCGGCAGGGAATTGGATTTGCGCTTCTACATCCTGGATCATCTTTATGATGTGCTGTATGGCGATTATCCGCTCGATGAAGATATTACAGAGGCGATCGAGAGGATCTCGAATGAGTATAACCTCGAGTCTCCTACCCAGGAGAGGCTGTTGGAATTCATCATCATCATGCTGGACCGGCTTTTGAAAAACCATCATCTTGAAGCTATCGAGGAAAAGCATAAAAAGCTGATCGGCACACAGGAGCATGGGATCGCGCTTGAAATTGTTGAAGCGATCCAAAATCAGCTCCCGATTGAAATTCCTGAGGCGGAGGCTCTGTTCATCACGATCCCGATTGCAGGAAGGCGGACGCCGACAAATAACCGGACGCTGGCAGATATTGCGATTACCGATGATGTAAGGCGGCTGCTTGAACAGATCCTGGAACAGGTTGGCTTTAAAAAGGAAATCATTGAGCAGAATGAGTCCTTCTTTCAGGATCTTCTGTACCACTTGACCTTTATGCTGAACCGGCTGATTTTCGGGCTTCGCCTGAAAAACGCGCTGCTCGCTGATGTGAAGGAAAAATATCCGGTTGCCTACAAGATGGCCGAGATTGCCGGACAGGTGATCGAGAGCAGATATGGGCTTGAGGTGCCGGAGGATGAGCTTGGCTATCTGGCCTTTTATTTCGGGGTGTTCATCGGCCAAAGCGATATCAAGGTCAAACGCTTCCAAAAAGCCGCAGTCGTCTGCGGGACTGGCCGGGGGACGGCAAAGCTCGTCAGCATCCAGCTGGAGCGCATCCTGAATCAGGATACAGAAATAGACCTTTTTGCCGAAAAGGACGCAGCGAAGGAAGTCCTGGATTCATATGATCTTGTTTTTTCTACCGTAAAGCTGTCCTTTGAGACTAAAGCACCTTTTATCATGATCAACGAAATATTCGATGAGAGCCGTGTGAAGAGGGAGATTGAGAAGGCGGCCTACAGACAGAGGCTCAACATTCAAAATGGCAGCGAGTATCAATCTGTGATGGCCCAGCTGCTTGCTAAAGAGTCATTTTTCCAGCTGGACAGCTCTAAAGGCTATCACGAAAACGTCTTCCATATGGTAAATGAGCTGACTGAAATTGGCCGCCTTGACCCTGGATTCGAGGAGCGGCTGAAGGAAAGGGAAGAAAAGGGTTCGATGGTATTTGACCGCTATATCGCCTTTCCGCACACCTTCAATCAGCAGTCCAATGACATTGAGCTGGCGGTCGGGATATTCCCGGAAGGGGTCATGGAGAATGGCAGGGAAGTCAGGGTTGTGTTCCTGCTCGGATTGCCGGAGGAACAGAATGAATGCAATGAAAGCCTGATTGTCAAAATCTATGATGAAATTATCGCGATTGCGAACAATGAAGAGCTCATCGCACAGCTGGTACAGGCAGGATCCTACGAGGATTTTGTCTCCGGCATCGAACGGTCAAACAGGGAAAGGGGCTGAGAAGATGATTCTATTTTTAATCATATTGATTGGGATCGCCTGGCTGGTCCAGAGCATCCTTGGGTTTTTCCAGATCAAGCATTTTAATAAAAAGTATGCCGAAATGAGATCGCTCGGCCGGGTGGCCATCGGCAAAAGAACAGGGAAACTGCGTGCAGGGACGGTCGTCATGTTCGCTATCGATAAAAGGAATAAAATTCTGAAGGCAGCGAAAATGCAGGGCGTGACCGTTTTTTCCAAGGTTAAGGACCTGAATGGTTTTGAGGGGAAATACCTGCTGAAGATTTCCGAAGAAGATTTCAAAGGGCATGATAAATTGACCCGGCTTGCGATTGCCGATGCGCTTAAGAGCTATGACATCATTTCTAAGGGCGGCGAGCTGCAGGTGAAAAAGGGCTGGATCGACTATTTAATGCCGAAAAAGAAAGAAATGAGAAGAGGGTGAAGAGATGGATTTTATCATCAAATTAGCTGAAGGGTTCATGAACTTATTCCGCACAGGCGGCGAAACCTTTGTCGGCCTTGTCACAGATATTGTACCGCTATTGATCATGCTATTGGTTGCCATGAACGCGCTTGTCCGCCTCGTCGGGGAAGAACGTGTTGAAAGACTTGCAAGAAAATCAGGAAAAAACGCATTTACAAGATATTTCATTCT
This sequence comes from Bacillus sp. UMB0728, assembly GCF_002858875.1. Taxonomy (NCBI): domain Bacteria; kingdom Bacillati; phylum Bacillota; class Bacilli; order Caryophanales; family Bacillaceae; genus Bacillus; species Bacillus sp. UMB0728. The sequence continues at coordinate 553,425 of NZ_PKLA01000002.1, forward strand.
GCCGATCATCGGGACATTTGTCCTTGCCAATCCTATGACATTATCACTTGGAAGATTCCTTCCGGAAAAATATAAGCCAAGCTATTATGCAGCAGCATCTTATTCATGCCATACACACAACGGTTTATTCCCGCACGTTAACCCAGGTGAGCTGTTCGTATTCCTCGGGATTTCAGCAGGGATCACAACGCTGGGCCATGATGTAACCGAGCTTGCTCTCCGCTACTTCCTTGTCGGTATTTTCACCAACTTCTTAAGAGGCTGGATCACTGACCTGACAACTTCTTATGTAGCCAAACAGCAAAACGTAAAACTAAAAGATACCGTTCAACTATAGAATTCTAGGTGGTGGGAAACATGACAGCTTTTCAATCAATCAAAATTTCAAAGGGTGCCGGCGGATTTGGCGGACCTTTAGTAATAACACCAACAGACGAGAAGAACAAAGTCGTCTATATTACCGGCGGACAAAGGCCGGAAATTGCTGATAAAATCGCTGAACTGACAGGCTGTGAGCTTGTCGACGGTTTTAAGACATCTGTGCCGGAAAAAGAAATGGCCTGCGTCATCATCGACTGCGGCGGCACACTGCGCTGCGGATTATATCCGCAAAAGCGCATCCCGACAATCAACATCATGCCGACAGGCCAGAGCGGTCCATTGGCCAAGCATATTACAGAAGACATCTACGTTTCCGGCGTAAAGGCGGAAAATATCCAGCTGGCAGATGCAGAAGGTGCAGCGGCTCCGGCACCGGCAATGTCAGTACAGGAAGAGGCAGCTGAAGGGATCAAAACACCTAAATACAGCTCAGACAAGAAAATCAGTGAACAGCAGAAGCCAAAAGGTTTAATGGCAAGAGTCGGCATGGCAATGGGCTCAATCACAAGCGTCTTCTACCAGGCCGGCCGTGATGCCATTGATACGGTTATCAAAACGATTCTTCCGTTCATGGCATTCGTTGCTATGCTCATCGGGGTCATCCTGGAATCAGGAATCGGCGACGTGTTCGCGAAATTCCTGTCACCTTTCGCAGGTTCTGTATGGGGGCTTATCGTCATCGCACTTGTCTGCTCATTCCCGCTTCTATCCCCATTCTTAGGCCCTGGCGCTGTTATTGCCCAGGTAGTCGGAACACTGATCGGGGTTGAAATCGGAAAAGGCAACATCCCGGCCCACCTTGCATTGCCGGCCCTATTCGCCATCAATGCTCAAGCTGCGGCAGACTTCGTGCCAGTAGGACTTGGACTTGCAGAAGCTGAGGTTGAAACAGTCGAAGTAGGGGTTCCATCTGTCCTATATTCCAGATTCCTCACGGGGGCGCCGACCGTCTTCATTGCCTGGCTCGCAAGCTTTGGCTTGTATGATTGAGATTGAATAATAGAAAATGAGCATGCGGATAATGGGCTTCATTAGTGCATCTGCACCTGTTGTCCCCGTACCGCAATAGAGAAAATTGATCCAAAGGAGAGACTCAACCATGACAACGAAATTTGAAACTAAAATCAACAGCATCGGCCCTTCGGTAACTGACTTTATCGGTGAAAAAATGTTCATCCTTTTCGGGGATAATGCTCCAGCTGAGCTTGCTGAGTACTGCCTGCTTATCGATGTAAAAGAAGTTGAAGGCGAGATTGCAGCAGGCGATACCCTGCAGATCGGCAGCAATGAATATAAAGTTACTTCTGTCGGTGATGCTGTGAAACAAAATCTTTCCTCACTCGGCCATATTACCCTGAAGTTCGACGGATCCCAGACTCCGGAGCTGCCAGGCACCCTTTACCTGGAAGACAGTGAAATCCAGGAAGTTAATGCTGGAGACACTATTCGGATCTACTCATAATGAATAAAAAACAATAGCTTAACTTTTGCCATCCAAGAGTTAGGCTATTATTTTTAATAAGAGGGGGCAAGGGAAATGAAATTAGTCATTGATTCAGCAAATGTTGAAAGCATTAAAAAGCTCGTGGATTTTTTCCCGATTGACGGGGTCACCACCAATCCGAGCATCGTTGTAAAGGAGCAAAAGCCTTTCCTGCCTTTGCTTAAGGAAATCAGATCTGTTATCGGAGAAGAAAAAGAGCTGTTTGCCCAGACGATCGCCGGGGATGCAGAAGGAATGGCGGGAGAAGCCCGCTGGCTTTGTGAAGCTGTTTCCGGGAACGTTGTTGTAAAAATTCCTGTCACCTTCGAGGGTATCAAAGCAATCAAAATGCTGAAGGCCGAGGGCATCCGCACACTGGCAACAACGGTTTATACACCGATGAACGCCTATCTTGCTGCCAAAGCCGGCGCCGATTATGTGGCTCCTTATGTTAACCGGATCGATAATCTTACAGGCAATGGTGCGAAGGTAGTTGCAGAGATTACTGAGATTTTCTCAAAGCATAATTTATCTTGTGAAGTCCTGGCAGCCAGCTTTAAAAACGTCCAGCAGATCCACAATGTCTGCCTTGCCGGTGCACATGGAATTACTGCAGCACCGGAACTGATCGAAGCACTCGTCAAAATTCCTTCCATTGAAGACAATGTAGAATCTTTCAGGCAGGATTGGATAGGGCAGTATGGGGAAGGCAGTTTATTTTAAGCGAGGATAAATAGAAAGAAAGAGGAAGGTGGAACCTATGATTAAAGCAATCGTCTGCGATTTTGACGGACTGATCATCGACACAGAATATGCCCTTTACGAAGCATTCTGCGACATGCTCGCAATTGATCACAGTGAAATGCCGATTGCCGACTATGCTCACTTCATCGGCACAGATTCAAAAGGCCTGTATGAATATATCATGGAAAAATCAAACGGCACCATGACAATCGAGGAAATTATCGAGAGATCTCATATTTTACATAAGGAAAAACTTCAATCCCCGAATGCCCGTGAAGGGGTTGAAGACTATCTGAAGGAAGCCAAAAGCAGAGGACTGAAAATCGGACTCGCCTCCAGCTCCAACCGGGAATGGGTCACCTTCTTCCTGAAGGAGTTGGACTTCCTTCAATACTTTGACTACATCCAGACCTCTGACGATGTAGAAAAGGTTAAGCCAGATCCGGCTCTCTACAGGAATGTTATCAGCCATTTCGGGATTGAACCGTCTGAAGCCATTGCGTTTGAAGACTCTATGAACGGATCAAAAGCTGCCATTGCTGCAGGGCTTAGATGTGTGATCGTGCCGAATAAGATTACTGAGAATTTGGCGTTTGAGGGATATCATATGAGGCTTGGCAGTATGGGAGAGAAGGAGTTTGGGAGAGTTGTAGAGGAGATTGAACGGTGACAGGCACCACCCGAATAATCTTGTTTCACATAAAAGTTTCACGGTATAGCTAAAGGAAGACAAAAGAGGGGCAGGTTTTCTGTCCCTTTTTTATTTTTCCTTGAGATCCACCTAACTTTTGTCCTATCTTCGCTCGATTACCTCAACTATCTTTCCCTTTCTGAAATAAACGTCATATACAGGATACTTCGCTTGCTTCTTAGCTAAATCCAGGGACATATTATTATACCTTGCGAAAACTCTTACATTTCTTTCTGACCTATAAAACTCATAGTAATATGTAATTTCAGGATCGTCTTTATATTCAATACTCTGAAACCAGCATCCATTTTTATAATCATACACATTAACAAGTTTTTCTCTATTTTCCACTAATGCTCCTTGGAATTCTATTACCTGTGCAATTCTTTTATCAGCTAGTAATTCATAATGCAGAAAATTTAGCTTGATTACACCCCATATAAGAAAAATGAAAACGGGAATAAAAATTAGCTTTTTCAATTCATACCACCTTTTAAGTGTAATATTACACTTTTATTGTAAGGTAATAAATGTATATAAACAATAGATAAAAAAATATATGGCTTATAAATAACTTCCCTTTTTTTGGAATAAGTAATACAATAGTGTAAAATTACACATTTAATGTTGGGATAAGCAAATACTATTACAGGTGAGCGAAATGAAGATGCTAAACAAATTAATTAAAAAACCTTGGTTTCTAGGATGTATCGTATGTATATTCCTTCTCTGGATTCTTTTCAACATCCCAATCGAAACGCGCAAATATGGACTGTCGCAAAGTGCCTTAGCAACAGATTATACAGGCCTTCTGCCAGAACGGATTGAGCGGGTGGTCGAAGCAGATGACCGCCTTGAACTGCAGCGGATTATAAAAGAAGCTAATCAGAACGGCCAGAAGATTTCGATTGCCGGTCTGCAGCATTCACAGGGAGGCCATACCTATTACAAAGATGGTGTGGTTTTGGATATGCGGTCATTCAATAAGATCCTCAAAGTCGATAAGGAAGCTAAAACTGTTAAGGTTGAGAGCGGGGCTTCATGGGAGAATGTCCAGGAGGCCGTGAAAGATGATGGGCTTGCCTTGAAGGTTACACAGTCACAATCGATTTTTACAATAGGAGGGTCTTTGTCGGTCAATGCTCATGGGCGGGATATCCGCTTCGGTCCGATGGCCGGGACTGTAAAGGAAATGACTGTGCTGACGCCTGCGGGTGAAATTAAGACAGTAGCGAGGGAAGATTCGGAGGAATGGATGAAGTATATGTTTGGCGGATACGGATTATTTGGGGTGATCCTTGATGTCACGCTGGAGCTGACTGAGGATGAAGTGTACACCATCCATACAGATGAGCTGAAAACGGATGAATATGAATCGTATTTTACAAATCTGCTTAACCATGATGACACAGCTATGCATTATGCAAGGGTAAGCGTCGCACCGAGTACCTTCCTCGATGAAATGTATGTGGTGGATTATAACCATACGGGAAAGCAGGATAGAGCTGTCCCTCTTAAGGAAGAAAAAGGAGCCAGGATGGGAAAGCTTGCAATGGATATCGGCCGTCAAGGCGGGATGTGGGAGGACCTGTTCTGGAATAATCAAAAGCTCATGGCAAGGTCTCTGAATGGAAAGAACATCACCAGGAATAATGTGATGCGCGGCAACTCTGCGTTCATGGAGTTCACAAAGCCGGGGCGGGTAGAGGTTCTGCAGGAATTCTTCGTGCCTGTCAATCAGTACGGGGAGTATATGGAGGATTTGAAAAATCTGCTGCCAGCTTCGGATCGGGGTGAAGATTTTAAAATCCATAATATTACGGTCCGTTATGCAGCAAAAGACAGCATAACTAGCCTGAATTATGCCAAGGAAGATATGCTGGGCCTGGTCGTTTTAATTCAGCACGGTCTCAACGAAGAACAGATAGCAGATGCAGAAGCAATCATCCAAAAGTGGACCAGTCTGACACTCGAACACGGCGGAACCTACTATCTCCCATACTACCATTATCAAACGAAGGAGCAGTTCAGAGAGGCGTATCCAGAGTGGGAGCAGTTCCGGGCGGAAAAGCTGAAACGCGATCCAAATGAAGTCTTTCAGAACCTATTCTATGATTATTACCTGAAAGAAGGAGCAGCAGATGAAAATCAAGAGTGAACAGGCCATCCCCCTGTTGGTGTCGGTCGGGCAGGTTGTCGTTTTTCCTTATTATATCGTATGGCTAAAGCAGGCTGCCCTGTCCTTTACTCTGTTTGGCTGGCTGTTCGCCATATTCTCCTTCTCAGCTGCCTTCGGTTATCGCTTTTATCAGACCAAAGGCAATAAATATCGCCGCCATCACCCGTTCATCTACGCCGGGATGGGAGCTGTCTATATCCTGGCAGGCACCATTAGTCAGCCTGCGGACTCTCTGCCTTATATAGCACTCCTGCTTCAGACAACACTTGGGTTCCTTCAAGGCTATCACCACGCCTGGCATATAGAGCAGAAAACCTTCCGCCTGCATGCCATTCATCACTATCTGATTGTCGGTATTGCCATGATTGGGATTTCTTTTGTGAAGATAATCTCTCCTGGGGTTGTGATTGCGGGGTTTGGAGGTGTGCTGATGCTTTGTGCCTTATGGGGCGGAGGGAAAGGTTTGGTGTCTTGGATGGGTAGTGAGAAGTGAAGGGAAGAAGGTAAAACCGTTGCCATAATAGGTGGCCCTATGCAAATTGATGTCAGAAAGCCCGGATTTATTATTGATGAATAATAAATGCGGGCTTTCCTGTTTCCTATCTTCTAGTTTCCGAGAATAGAGTGAAAATTGTCAGTAAACTTTTAAAATAGTATTCACGCGAACTGTACTTGCCCCAATGCAAAACCGGTTATCAAGACAGCTGCAGCAAGGGCCGGAATACTTAACAGCAGCTTATGGAAAAACCGGATCTTTGTAAAACGCTTATATACCTTTTCAGCAATGAGGGCAAGCGGGATGAATAACAGCAGCATTTCTCCAATGCCGAACAGGTCACCAGAATCATAGGGGCTGCTTACATGTTGATCGACAAAGTAGTTGATGGTGAGAAGTATAGTGAATAAGATCATTTGAAAGAGAAAGAAAAGCAAATTTTTTATCAACAGGGCAGCTCCTAGCTTTGTAATTAGATTTCTAGCCTAATGTGTAAATTTTAATGTATTTCTTATTGTGGGACAAGGTGCCTTTCCCTGCATATCATTCGGATGAAATTTAATTTTCAAAAAAGTGTTGCTTGTTTTGTACTATCTAACTATAATACAAATCATAACAAATGAATAAGCGTTTTCATAAGGGGGGGGATTTAATGAAGCTTGCCGGGATGAATATTACATTCAGGCATTATCCGTTTAAGGAGTTTTTGGAGTGCATGACAAGTCTTGATATCCGGCATATTGAGTTATGGGCTGGAGAGCCGCATTTCTATGTATACCGGAATCTGCCTGGCAATTTAAGAAGTATGAAGCGGGAGCTTCGTTCGAGAAATATGGAGCTGGTTTGCTTTACGCCGGAGCAGTGTGTCTATCCGTACAATATTGCGGCGTCCGATTCTGATTGGAGAAGGAGCAGTGTTGAGTACTTTAAGGATAACTTATATGCTGCGTTGGAGCTGGACTGCAATATGATGCTGATTACTTCAGGCATTGGGGATCATTCTGTGAGCAAGAGAGAATCGTGGAATTATGCCGCTGATTCGATTCACCAGCTAGCAAAGATAGCGGAAAAGGAAGGAATGAATCTGGTCTTGGAGCCGTTAACAAGGTTTGAGACCAATCTTGTAATGGATGTTGAGGGAGTTAAGAGGATGCTCGAGGATATCCAATCACCTTCTCTAACAGGAATGATAGACACTGTAGCGATGCAGCTCGCGGGGGAAACTCCTGAAGATTATTTTTCCGCTCTTCGTGAGGTTAAGCATTTTCATTTGATTGATGGGGATAGTGTGTCAGATGCCCATCTGGCCCTGGATGATGGGGTGCTGGATTGGCGGGGCTATATGGAGTCTCTAAGACGCAGCGGGTACAAGGGTGCATGCACCCTGGAGATTATGGGATCTGATTATTATAAGAATCCAAAGGAAATAGTTTCAGAGTCTGTGAAAAAATTAAGAGAGATGGAAGCATTCCATTCTAAAACTGGGGGAACTCAAAATGAGTAATGGGGCTCTTACACGCAAGCTTGGATTCTGGGCTGCGCTGGCTATTGCGGTTGGTACGACAATAGGATCCGGGATTTTTGTTTCGACAGGGGAAGTGGCAAAAGCGGCTGGCACCCCGACTATTTCAATTTTGGCCTGGGTCATCGGCGGGCTGATTGCTATTCCGCAAGTTATGGTGCTGGCAGAGCTGTCTACAGCCTACCCGCAAAATGGAAGCGGTTACGTATATCTCAATAAAGCAGGCTGGCGGCCATTGGCTTTCTTATATGGATGGTCTACCTTCTGGGCGCTTGATCCGCCAAGCATTTCGATTATGGCCCTTGCGATCGTCTCGTATGTTGCTTCTTTCTTCCCATTCTTTGACGGGATGAATGGAAAACTGCTCGGCATCGCCATCATTTTGGCCATCACCGCAATTCATTACAGGAGTGTGAAAGAAGGCGGCCTTTTTCAAGTCATTATTACAGCAGTAAAAATCATTCCATTCCTGATTGTCATTGCGCTTGGCTTTATCTATATGAACCCAGGAAACTTTTCTTATACTCCAGTGTCTGGAAGTACGGAAACAAGCCTGATCGGAGGCGTTTCAGCTACAACCTGGGCATATACAGGCATGGCGGCAATCTGTTTTATGGCCGGGGAATTTAAGAATCCGGGCAAGGTGCTGCCGCGTGCGCTGATTACTTCAATCTTCATTATACTTACGCTTTATACGCTGCTTGCTGTCTGTGTAATCGGACTGATGCCTTTTGAACAGCTGATTCAATCCAATGCTGCTGTTTCTGATGCGGTTAAGTATATCCCGGGTTTATCGGATATTGCTTCATCATTCGTAGGAGTGACAGCGATTGTTGTCATACTCGGTTCTTTGAGCTCATGCATCATGTTCCAGCCTCGCCTGGAGTACGCGATGGCAAAGGATGGCCTGTTTTTTCAGCGCTTTGCCAAGGTTCATCCGAAATATGAAACTCCGAGCTTTTCAATATTGGTGCAGGTCATTTATGCTTGCTTCCTGGTTTTCTTCGGCAATTTAACGGCCCTGCTGGGATATTTTACGCTTATCCAGCTACTGATCAACATTATGGACTTTGCGGCCGTTTATAAATGCCGGAAAAGAGACGATTATAAGCCGGTCTATCGGATGCCTTTATGGAGGATTACAACCATTTTGGCCATCGCCGGGGCTGCCTGGCTTGCCTGGGGAACCTTTACCTGGGCGCCGATCCAGGGTATGATAGCGGCGCTTATCGTCGTCGCCACAGGACTTCCTGTCTATTATTATTGGGAAAGAAAGTATGGTTCAAAGGCTGGCAAGGAAAATATAGTGGCCTGATGCAAGAGGGAGTTAGTGATTGCTGACTCCCTGAAAATTTTCAAAGGAAAAAGATTGAATTATTTGTAATGTTTATTTATAATACAAGACATAACAAATAAAGTCGCGAGCAAGAGACTCATAAGGAGAGTGTTCCCCATGTTGAAGTTTGATGAAGAATTGTTTTTGAAATTAGTAGAAAAAGAGGGCCTTGGCTACAGGGGCAAAATTGAAGAGATTGTTGATGGTATCTGCAAAAAAGGCTACAGCAATATTTACATGATTGGCGCCGGCGGAACAATCGCCATGATGTATCCTTATGAATATATGTTCAAAACACACTCAAGCATTGATGTCCGTGCAGAAATTGCTTCAGAATTCATGGTTACGAATCCTAAGCATTTTACAAAGGATTCTGTCTGCATCTTTACTTCTGTATCAGGCACAACAGAGGAAACGGTGGCCGCAGCAGAATTTTGCAGGGAAAGAGGAGCAACCACGCTGGCTTTGGTCGCTGAAGCGGATACGCCGCTGACAAAAATCGTTGACTATTGCATCACAACTGGATCTGAAAAGCATTCTTTTGATACATTCTTTATGCTTTTATATATGGTATCCTTCCGGTTCATGCATAACAATGAAGAGTTTCCGCAATATGATCAATTCGTGAAAGAAGTATCATTGCTGCCAAGAGCTATTCTCGATGCAGTTCAGTCTTTCGATAAAAAAGCGGAGGAATTTGCTGTAAAGCATAAAGATACGGACTACCATATGATGGTCGGTTCAGGCAATCTTTGGGGCAATACATATTCCTATGCAATGTGCATTCTGGAAGAGATGCAGTGGATCCACGCAAAATCGATCCATGCTGCTGAGTTTTTCCATGGCACGCTTGAATTGGTTGTCGAAGATACAAGTGTCATTTTGCTAAAAGGGGAAGATGAAACCCGTCCGCTTGCCGAGCGTGTTGAGCGTTTCGCTGAGAAGATTACAAAAGAACTTACTGTAATCGATACGAAGGATTTTAAAATGGAAGGAATCAGCGATGAATTCAGGAAGCATTTCGCTGTCAATATCAACTGGGCTGTCCTAAGCCGCATCAGCGTTTACCTTGAGCGGGAGAGAAATCATCCTTTGGAACTCAGACGCTATTATCGCAAAATGGAATATTAGAAAGATCGGGCACTGCTGCGGTAGTGCTCCTTTCTTAAGCTGAAAGGAGTGACAGCACCATGAAGGTCGTTACAGTCGGGGATAACTGCATGGATGTCTATAAGGACAGCGGGAAAGCTTATCCTGGGGGGAATCCGGTAAATGTGGCGGTTTATTTAAAAGCATTGGGAGCGGAACCTGCGTATATTGGCTGGGTCGGCACAGACCAATATGGAGAAGAAATGATCAAAGCCATCCAGGATAAGGGAGTGGATACAGCCCATATTTCTATAAAGGAAGGAAAAACAGCTGTTACAGATGTACATATGGAAGGCAATGACCGGCGGTTTGGTGACTATGATGAGGGTGTTATGAGCGAGTTTGTTTTGACAGGAGTAGAACTTGAATATATTGCTTCTCATCAGCTGGTGCATGCCGGACTATGGGGGCACGCGGAAAATTATTTTCCCCTTTTTAAGAAAAAAGGACTGATGACGTCCTTTGATTTTTCTGATCAGCTGGCCCATAAGCTGGTTCAAAGCCTGCTGCCATATGTTGATTATCCTTTCTTCTCTTATAAGGAAGATGATGCGTTTATCCGCCAGTTTTTAAAAAATGCGGTTGGCAAAGGGGCAAAGATTGCGGTTGCCACTTTGGGTGAAAAAGGCTCGCTTGCTTATGATGGAAAAGATTTTTACGAGTATGGTGTGGTGGCTACTGACGTTGTGGATACGATGGGAGCGGGAGATTCTTTCATAGCCGGGTTTACTTACGGTATTTTGAAAGGCCTTTCAACACAAAGCCGTTTGGAATTGGGCGCGAAGACTGCCGCCAATACAATCAGATATTTTGGTGCCTGGTGACTGGGGAGTTAGATCAATGTATAATAGATCTTAACAATCTATCGAAGGTAAGGATGAGCCAGATGAATTTAAATCCTTCAACGCCTCAGCCGCTGTATATGCAAATCAGGCAAATGCTGAAGAATGACATCCAGAGCGGAAAGTACAAGCCCGATGAACAAATTCCAACAGAAGCAGAGCTTTGTGATATTTATAATGTGAGCCGGATTACGATTCGCAAAGCCATAGAGGAATTAGTGAATGAAGGAACTCTTACACGCGTACCGCGCAGAGGGACGTTTGTAACTTCAAATAAGTTCCATAACGAGCTCTTGTCTGTAAGCGGCTTCTCGGAATTCAGCCACCAGCTAGGCATGATTCCCAACTCGCGGATATTAAGAAGCGAAGTCATATCTGCATCGGAAGAAGTCGCCGGGCACCTTCGCATTGAAGAAGGCAGCCCTGTTCTTGAATTGGAGCGGCTGATGTATGTAAATGACCGCCCTTTATTCTACGACATCGCACACTACTCTCTCATTCGGTTCCCTGATTTGGAAAAGAAAATTGCGAGGCTTGAATCCACCTATCAGATCCTCCTCGAGGATTACAGCACTGAAATTATCAGCAATGACAAAATCATCGATGTGATCGGGGCCACGAAAGATCACGCCAGACTGCTGGAATGTGATATCGGCGCGAATCTATTCAGAATCGTAAAGATTGCTTTTGATTCAAAGGATGAACCAGTCCATCTTTCTACATTTGTATGTGAAACAAATAAAGTTAATTTGACTGTTCATCGGGCGAAATAGACATTCGGGGCCATACTCCTTTTTTGTGGAGTATGGCCCTTTTCCATTTTTCCATTTTTACATTTTATATAGGGCATTAAAATTTTCCCAACCCCTAAATCTGTTACTTTTGTCATGTCCATCCGTCTATTAATATATAATACTACTCAAAACTCCTCAGCGAGTCCCACTCTTTCTTTTTGAATAAAACAGCCAGGAGGAAACGATGATACTTTCTGTTGACGGAATACATAAGACGTATGGAAAAGACAAGGTATTAAAGGGTATAACATTTCAAATCGATGAACCGAAAATTGTGGCGCTTGTCGGACCTAACGGGGCGGGAAAGTCTACGCTGCTGAATATCATTGCCAATCTGCAGCAGGCCGACCAGGGCAAGGTAACCATTTTACATAAAAGCAATCAGGATCATAGTATCTTTAAAGAAATTTCGTTCATGCAGGACAACTCGGTCCTTTACGACTATTTGACTGGATATGACCATCTCCAATTCATCGGCGATATGCAGGGAATTTCTAAGAAAAGATTGCTGTTAACTGCTAAGCGGGTTGGCATGGATGCTTATTTGAATAAGAAGGTCGGAAAGTATTCTCTTGGCATGAAGCAGCACCTTCTTTTGACGATGGCGCTTGTGAACGAGCCGAAGCTTTTGATTCTGGATGAGCCTTTGAATGGACTTGATCCAACGAGCAGCATCCGGGTGAGGAATCTTTTTCTGGAAGAACAGCAGAAGGGCACGTGTATTTTATTATCTTCCCATAACTTATCAGAAATCGATCGGGTCACCTCGCACATCCTGTTCATGAAGGGCGGAGAGCTGATAGAGGAAAATATCGCATTATATGAGAAGGTATTTTACCATGTTCTGGTTGATGATCAGGGAAGGGCAGCAATCGTATTAAAAGAAAACGAGACTAATGTCTCTTATGATGAAGAGAAATTTGTTTTTACCACTGAAGAGTGCCCTCTGCCATCATTTATCAGGCTGATGGAGGAGAATAACATCAGCATCCTGGATGTTGAGAAAAAGGTGCATGGTTCAGAAGAAAGGTACCAGAGGATTTACATGGAAAATGGAGCCGGGCTATGAAGCATATCGTGTTCGAGCTGAAAAAGCTGATCAGGCAGAAGAAGTTTCTATGGCTCTTATTCATTGTTCTGCTCTACACAATGGCGGTCTATTTTTATCATTACCAGCAGTACCCGGAAATGAAAGACCGGGCCTATTTCGCGGTCCAGCAATTGGATGTAGAGGCAAGGGGTGTTCAGACGCAGTTGACGCTCGAGCAAAAGGAAACTCCGGAAAATCCGATGATTGCCGAACAGCTTTCTGAAGTACAAGGGATGCTGAGCAGCATATTCCAGTGGAAGGTGGCTGTTACAGAAGAAAGATGGGGGGACATTCCGAAGCCGGAGGGTGAGTTTATATCGCATTTGCAGGCTTTTTTGGACAGTGGCGGGGTATTCACTGGAATTCCGCAGAGTGAGATCCAGGCAAGGCTTGATAAAAGCCGCTGGCTCCAAAAGTACAATCTGCCTTATGAGGATGAAGAGTATCCTCTTTCGCCTCATCTGATCCTAAAGGAGGGCAGCTCCGTTTTCTTCGGGGTAATCGGGCTTGTGCTTATGGTGCTTTTATTCGGCGGCAGCCTTTCGCAGGAAAAGGAACAGAACACCTGGTCCACGCTGGCCACCCAGCCGATATCCCGCTCGCGGCTGACCGCCGGCAAGTATATGAGCCTGCTGGTGTCAGCGTTATTGTTTGCTGTGATTGTTATTGGAGTCAGCATCCTAATTCCCTTCGTGGTTCACCAGCAGCATTTAAGCCTGCGATATCCAGTGATAGCCGGAGCCGGAGATGCGGATACAATTATTCCTATTTATCAATTCATCCTCCGTGCCATTTTGTTTTTTGTGTGTGCGAATGCCTTTCTGTTCAGCCTCATTTTCTTTTTCAGCAGCTGGACGAATAACACCTTTATGTCTATCATGCTGACTGTTTTCTTCTCGCTGGCAGGCTTTATTTGGACGGATATGCAGGCTGTTTTACAGCGGCCGTTCAACCCTTTTCGCTTGCTGATGGCTGACACCCTGGCCATGACAGTCCCATCTAAGACTGATTTTCTCTATTTTCTTGGTGCTTTACTCTGGAGCTCTGCCCTTTTAATAGTGGCATGCAGATTATTGAAAAAGGAAGGAAAGCAGCGTATTTCCTCTATTCACCGGCCATTTTACAAAGGAAGAACACAGCGGACCAGCAGCACCCTGGCGAATTTCATTCTGTTTGAATGGAGGAAAGAAAGGAGAAAAGGGCTGCTGCTGCAGGTAATGGCCGTTTTGTCGGTGTTTATTGTCCTTGGCTCGGTCATTCTTACTTATGAGAAAAATGAAAGAGCCGAAGCTTATATTGCGGGGCTTGAAGAAGAGGCCAGAGTGATAGAGGAAGAAGCGCTTCCCTATTATGAAGAAGCTGCTGCTTCATTTGAAGGCATTGAAGGGGATCATCAGAATGGAGAGGCCATAAAAGAAGTTATTCAAAAGACCCAAGTGAGGCTGGGGAAATTAAAAACAGCTCTTGATGGCTACCAGCGAAATGAACTCTCCCAACTGCAGGAGTATCATTTGTATGAACTGCAGGCAGCAAACGGTGAGTATGATCTAGGAAACTTTGTACAAAGCCAGATTATGCAGATTGGACAATTTACGGTCGATGTCAGCTTAGCCGAAAAGAAATGGATGATGGAAAAGCAGATAGATCCCATCATAGCCGGGGAGTTCAATCCAACCATCAATACCACTTGGACCCATGAACAGCCGAATCAGACTCAAGAGGAATGGGTGAATCAGAACAAAAAGATTGATAACTCCGGCCTATATTCGCTGTATTATTATTTTGACCACTATTTTTCTTATATTATCGTTGTATTCTTCTTCCTTCTCGGGGGAGGGCTAGCCAGGGAAAGAGGCAAGCGGCCTGCCATTCAATTCATAAGAACGCAGCCTGTAACAGGCAGACAGGTTTTTATCGGAAAGCTGATAGCCGCTTCAAGTTTAAGTCTCTTAAGCTGGACAGTCCTGGTCTTTCTGGTGGTGCTGGCAGGGGCGTTTGCAAATGGATTCGGGGATTGGCTGTATCCGATTGTCCATTATGACAGTGCCTCCGCGGTTGGTTCGGCTTCTTACACCGGCCAAAGCCCGGCAGGATGGAGCACCGGCTTCCATTTGGAAGGCTTGGGGAGAGTGGTACTGGAGAATTATGCGCTGCATAGCCTGGTCCTTGTGTTTTTAATCGTATTGTCTGTGTTTCTTTCTTTACTCATCAAAAATCAGTTCAGTGTGCTGGCAGTGGCAGTGATTGTCTGCATTTCCGGTTATGCCGTAAGCACCAGGATTTTTTCGGCTATTGCGCATATGCTGCCTTTCACTTATCTTAACCCTGCTAAGGTAATCAACGGGGAAATGTCGGTTGAGTTGAATAACCCTGGTATTGCTTTTGCTGATGGATGCTGGGTGATGATGGGGGCGGTGCTTGTTTTGGGGGCAGCTGGGTATGTAGGTTCAGGTTGGGATAGGAGGAAGGGTTTTGTGGCCCGTCCTTTGAAGGTGAGCAAGTCTATTTAAAGAAGCACGGTTATATGGAATTAATAAAGTGGTACGTGAACGCGTATCATTTTTACCTTTCGCAAGAAGGATTCCAAGACTCATTTATTGTATTTCCGCTTTGTTAGGTGTCTTATTTTTAAGGCAATATTCATAGACTGGTCCTAAACTAGCACACATTAATTTAATGATGAATCAAAAAATAAATCTCTTAAAAGTTGTCCCTCTACCTAAATTAAAGTAACATTAAAAATGTTAATAGTTTCCTTTAAATGAATATATAGGAATCTATTGGTGAAAAAGATTAAAGGGGAGATAAGGACGTTGAAAAAGTTGTTTAAAAGTTTAGCGACGCTATTTGCGGTTGTGCTGCTCGTTTCTTCGTTTGCAAATACTTCAGTTTCTGCAGCGGAACAAACCAGGAATTGTGTCCCAAAAAAAATCATGTGGGGAAAAACAGAGCTGAAGAGCGGGCAATTGGGTAAAGTTACAATTTTAAAAGAAACAAAGTTATATTCCTTGAAAGATAATAAGCTTGCGGCGGGAAAAACACTGCCTGCTAAAGGTGAATACAGAGTCTATTCTTTTAAGAAGGCTGCAGGAGCGGAACTTTATGGAGTCGGCGGCGGATCATATGTTAAAAAAGACAGCCTGATTAAGTATGAAACTCCTTCAAAGCGGAAGCTGGCTGAGCTTAAAGCAGCTGCTTGTGTTGAAAATGAGGGCGGCTTCCTGTGGAAGGCAGAGAAAAATGGCAACACCGTTTATATGCTTGGATCCATCCATGTTGGCATTGAAGAATATTACCCATTGAATTCAAAGATCATGAATGCTTTTAATAAATCACAGAACCTGGTTGTAGAAGCAAATATTCTGAATGTAGATCCGTATGAAATTCAGCAGTTCATCATGGAAAAAGGCGTCTATACTGACGGAACGACTATTGAAGATCATATCTCAAAGGAACTGTATACAAAGCTGGGAGCTGCATTGGACGAATATGGAATGGATATTAATAAACTGAAACAATTCAAGCCCTGGTATATGAACATGCTGCTAGAAGGCCTGGTTCCTATGGATCCCAAGTATAATCCGGAATTGGGGATTGATTATCAATTATTATCCAATGCCGGGAAGAAAAAGATCATTGAGCTTGAAGGAATGGACTTCCAGCTTAATATGATGGCAAATTTCTCAGATAAGATGCAAATCAGGCTTATTGAAGACTTCCTGAAAACAGAACGCAGCGGAAATGAAATCGAACCTCTCATCAAAGCATGGCAGTACAGCGATGATGCTGCTATTGAGAAACTGGTATTCGACATCCCTGATAACAGCCCGGAATACAAAGAATATATGACAGAAATGTTCGATAAACGCAATATGGGCATGGCCAATAAAATCGAGCAGTATCTCAAAGCAGGCAATAAACAAACCTATTTTGTCGTTGTAGGTGCAGGGCATTATTTTGGTGACATGAGTGTTATTAAATTGCTGGAGAGAAAAGGTTATAAGATAGAGAAGATTCAATAGAAAAACAGGGTCAGACCCCTACTAAAGTAGGGGTCTGACCCTGTTTTGTTAATTGTTTAAAAGAGCCAGCTTTGCTTTAGAAGGAGTTTCATATTTTATGTTATTTGTTCTCTGGACATATAAACCGCCGCCAAGGTCATAGAGCAGTATTTCCCCAATCCGTTTTGTCCCATAAACCCGATATTCTTCACCAGGCTTTAACATCTTTACTACCCTATACTTCCTGATAGCTGCCGGATCAGCTTTCTCGGCACCAATATCACGTAAAATAGTAACTTTACCAATTTGACCTGGTTTCAGTTCTGTTTTCCCCCACATTACTTTAGCCGATGGATTGCTTGATTCTAAAAGAGCCAGTTTGGCTTTGGACGGGGTTTCGTATTTTATATTGTTTGTCCTTTGGACATACAGCTCTCCGCCTAAATCATAGAACAGCGCCTCTCCTATGCGTTTAACTCCGTACACCCGAAATTCTTCCCCGGGTTTTAACATTTTCACTACATCACGATTAAAACTATGCATTGGATTCTGCGGACCATCCTCCCGGATTGGTTTGAATTTGATAGCACCAATATCCCTCAGAATAGTGACTTTTCCGATTTGCCCTGGTTTCAATTCAGTTTTTCCCCACATCACATCCGCTGAAGCAAAAGTTGACGGGAACAGCAAAATAACCGCGGCAAGAAAAGTAAATAGAGTTTTTTTCAGTTTCATATGTCTGCCTCCTTCTGTTTTATCCAATTAAATGGTAACATACTGTATCCATCTTTAACTATATTTTACATTTTAAGTGCACTGGTATCATATTCCATTTCAGCTTGGTTACTGAGGCAGTATAGCAATTCCTTGCTCTTTTAATTGTTCTTTTCTACCCAGTCTATATCTATAGTCATCGGCAATATATAAAGGAATCTTGCCAATTCAGTTGTCCAAGCAAGACTAGAGCGAAGGAAAAACTCGAGGGTCAGACCCCTACTTTAGTAGGGGTCTGACCCTCCTCCAGTTTAATCAAACGTTTGATTAACACACGCACCAGCCACGGTATCCCTGGCAGATTTACTTATAATTAAGCTTAATTCCAGACGTTGAATCCACTTCTCAGTTTGGCTGATGTTTTTGGAAACCCCATTTATTTCTTCATGATATTCAAGACCTTCTGCAGCTATATATCCTAAATTAAACTGAGCTATTCTATGGATGATCATAGCCCACTCTGCGTCTGTCATCTTTGCCTCAGAATATTGATTGATATAACCTGCAGCTTGCCGTGAAAATGCACAGGATCCCGCGGTTATATCTACTTGTTTTCCAAGTTCCAGTGAGCAGATTCTATTTGTTATTTTTTCGGTTTCTACCCATTCAACAGGATGGGTTTTGAATGCCCGTTCGGTGCGCCCTATGATTGTGTAGTCATGGGCTGATATGTTGGAAATTATGGTTCCTAACTCTTCAGGGTAATATCTGCTCCAGGTCAATATCCTGTCAAAATCACAATAATGATAGTAATCCATTTGTGACGTTAGTCCCCATTCTACTGCTTTGCGCCGGGCATGGGCAGCTCCTCTTTTAGGGATGATTTTTACTTTGAATTGGCTTTCTTCCAAAAGCTTGATCAAATCAGGAGAAGTTTCATTGCTGACTGCAATAAATAAATCCTCATATAGATCTTGAAGCAAGCTCTTGTATTCAATGAAAGATTCACAGTTGTTCCCGGTTGGATCATGGGTCACAGTTAAGAGAGCTGTTTTGTGCATGAGGATCACCTCTGAGTTTTAGATGTGTTGTAATTCGCTAAGGAGACGGCTGAATCCTTTAGTTTTAATTTAAAACCAAGGTGACTGATTCTTAGGTCTGTGCCGTAGTTTCAAGAAGATATCTTGATTTGAAATATTTTTGTAAAAAAAGAAATTTATTTGTCATTTTTATAAACTCATCCTTAGTTTGTATCGTCTAAATTCTGAAATGTACTTGAGGGGAATTTTCTTACTGAAAAGAACAAGCAGTTATTCCTCTGATACTTTTTGGTGCAGCCGGCGCAATTATAAAGTAGCTCCAGGTAGAAACTGATTTTTATTAAGATAAATAAACAATAAGGGGAAATTTAAGATGAAAAAGAAATATCCAGCAATTATTATGATGACAATGTTTTTAGGTACTGCGGGTGCGTTTTACTATGAAGGTTCTCCGGCGAAAGTTAATGCTACGGAAGAAAAATCTGATCTAAAGGCTCAAATTAGTAAAATAGAAGAAACTTTCAAAGAGGAAGTGAAAGTTCCAACCGTTGAACCTGATTTGACATCCAACGAAAACGTTGAGAATGCCGAACCTATAGGGAAAAGTGACTCCAGCCAACAGCCGGCTGGTTCAAAACCTGAAAAGCCTGAATCTAAGCCTGCCTCAGTACAAGATACGTTTAAAATAGAAGACACAACTTATTATCTAATCTCTCCCCAAGAAAAGTTCAATCATGACCAGGAGTTTGCCAAGAAATATGGTGCAAAGTTTTACGGAGTTCCAAACAGTGACATGTTTGTATTTGTCAGAAATGGAGAAGCCATCCTTCAAACGAGCTCTGGACTCGCCGCAGCCCCGCTTAAGTATAGCGATATATTATCTGAATTTCTTGCACCAGGAGGAGAATATGAGAACATTGCTGAAAATGTTTTATTCTCCGCTAAAACTGGAGCTAAAGTAACTGTCGATTTCGGGAACCAAATAGGATATAGCATATGGATAGAAGACGGAGTAGTTGTAGCATCATGGTAAATAGAGCAGAGGGACAGGTTTCTGTCCCTCTTTTATTTTCATGGATAAGGTAACTGTCATCCTCAAAATTAATACGAAATTGAATTAATTTTTCCTAGTTCTGTCGTGTTTATCAAGTCACGAAATTTCAACCCTAATACTGCTAAAACCCAAAGTCTATTTCCAAAGTCCTCATTAATGGGTTTCCAAAGATGTTAATTGTTGCAGCACCTGCCTGGGTACTAGTCTTTTCCTTAGGGGCGTTAGAATATGAGTTATGTATGTTTGCCTTCACCCATTCTCCTGCTTCATTCTCTTCTGTTCCTATAAAAGGAATCTTGGCAATAGGGATGAAATAGTTTTCAGCCATTTTATTGACAGTGTTTTCAACCTCAGACTGGTCTGGATGATCAATATATGCACTGGCGTCAATGTTGGTTTCAATAAGAAGGACCTTCTGGCTGGACCTTTCAAAGTACACATCGACTTGTACGACAAAATTGCTGTTATTCAGGGCCATGGTGCCTGTATGAATATCTGTTGTTTTACCAGCGGTTACCGGGAGGATTTTAAAGCCGTTTTTTTGTAGATGCTCCATTATGTGCTCCGGAGAGATATCGGGAGTATCCTGAATACTCTTTACTGCAGTTTTTTGTACTGCTGGTTTAGCATGGGTACTAGTTTTATTAATTTCAGTTTGTAATAGAGTTTCTTCGTTGATATTTATTCCTATATAAATTGCAGCTGCTACTACAAGCAGCAGAATATATGGATTAAGCTTCAATTTCTACCCCTCACTTTATTGGTAATATTTTACTATATTTTACAATGGAATTATCTAATATGAAAGAGAATCATATTTCTAAAGATTGGTGAATTTATTAGTATTTTGTATTCCATCTTTTTCAATGCATTCTAATCTAGCTTAGTGTTCCTATTACGAGATTAAGAAACATAATTGTAACAATTGAAATTTATTTGTTATTTTGTAAACCTTTCTTAATCTTACATCGTCTAAATCTATGAAATGATCTTGAGGAGGAAAAGAAATGAAAAAGAAATTTCCAGCAATTATTCTTATGACCTTATTTTTAGGCAGTGCCGGTGCATTTTATTATGAAGGATCTCCAGAAAATGCTGTGGCTACAGAAGAAAAACCGGATACAAAAGCCCAAATCGGTGAATTTAAAGAAAGCTTTAAAGAGGAAGTAAAAGTGCAAGCGGCAGAAGTTCAAGAGCCGGTGATTGAAAAAGTGGAGGGGAATGATTCTGAAAAGAAAAACGATCCTGCTCAAAAACAGCCTCCTCTTAAAGCTCAAGAAAAAGAATCCAAGCCGGACGCAGCGTTGGATACAATTAAAATTGGTGACTCCACGTATATGTTAGTAGATCCTGAGGAAAAATTCTTATATGAATTCGAAGTTGCAAAGAAGTACGGTGCAAAATTGTACGGTATCCCAAACAGTGATCTGTTTGCATATATTAAAGATGGAAAAGCCATCGTCCATACGAGTACGGGGATAATGAGCGCCCCTCTGAAATACGCAAATATGGTAGCGGAATTGGTAGGGGAACATAAGGAATATAAAAACTTCCCTGAAAATGTTCTATTCTCAGCTGAAACAGGAGCAAAAGTAAGTGTGGTTCTTGACCATAATCTTGCATATGCAACATGGGTTGAAGACGGAAGGATTATAGCTTCCTGGTAAAACAGGAACAGAGGGACAGATTTACTGTCCCTTTTTGCGTTGTGCGTCAGGTAAACTCACTGCCGGCCGACAGTTTCCGCAATAACCGGCCCCAAATACTCTGCCATTTTTATAAACCCCAGGTCTGTGGGATGGACCCCATCAACAGTAGCTTCATTTGTATATTCTCCGAGCATATTAGTGCCTTCGATGAACGTTATGTTTTGATCGCCTTTTTGCTGAAGTTCCTGAACTAAGTTTTTTTGAAATACTAATCTGGCAATCCGGTCTTCATAAAGCTGCCGGTCCACAGCTTCTGCAGCATAAGGAAATTTAGAGACTAGGATAATCGGGACATAAGGGTGAGTTTCTCTATAGATCCGTATGAATTCTGGCAGGGTCTTTTTATACAGCTCAGTGCTGACACAATTCGGTTCATAGTCTAAAACAAGGCAGGCGGGATTTTCAATCGTACGGATGATCTTTGCCATATTGGGCTCGCCCCTGCCGCTTCCGGAGAATCCAAGGTTGATAAATTCAAGGTTGAGCTTGCGGCTGATAATATTGGTATATGCCATCCCCGGTCTTGAAGCGCATCCTCCCTGCAAAATCGAAGTACCGTATAAAATGATCTTCCGGGCGCTGTCAAAGGTGGCGGGTTCAGATATAACCGCTCCTTCATTGACTCCCACGAGAACTTCCTCTACTCCCTGGTAAAGCGGAAAATTCAATGTAATGGGCAGGAGGTCAGTTCCTTCCCGCTCAAAGAAAGCTAGCTCGTATTCCTGCAGTGTCGGCTCATATCTTGTTATATTAACAAAATGTTTGTGGCCGGCGGGTCCGATGTAACAGTCAAAGCCGCATTGTCCGGTGGCAGGCATATTGCTCATATCCGCCTTCCCCGACAGCTTTACTTTTACAGCGATCGTTTTGGCATTTGTCTGGAACCGTATCTGTCCTCCGGCTGTACAGTCTGCGAGCCTGCTGACAATATCAGGTATTTCCCAGTCAGGCTCGGAGGGGAGCCGCCTGTATTTCTTTTCATCCTGGAACCAGGCAAAGCCGCTAATCACAAATGGTGCCTCTTTCGGATCACGCCAAATCAATTTCTCCGCTTGTTCTTCTGAGCTTTTCAATTGCCTTCACTCCTTTATATGATTCTAAATAACTAGTTTCAGAAATTTCCGACTATTAACTTTACAATAAAAGCGCTTTCATTTATTATGGATTCATCTTCCGAAAATGTAAATAGAAAAGGAGATTTCCTCCATTCCGACTTCACAAGAATTCATCAAGTTTTCCTCTACATACCACTATTTCTTTAAAAAGGCGTTCTAAAAACGCTTTTTCATAATGCTTCAATCCAGCCAAGAGAACTCCATACTTAAAATCTAAAAGGAGGTGTGACAGTACATCTATTCATAAAAACTTTATATCCCTTATGCCATGAGAAAAACTAAAAGAAGGCAGGTAATAAGAATGTGGAAAAAGCGTTTCAGTGTGTTTTCTGTTCTGATTCTATTATTCTCCATGATCCCGGTTTTCTCGGCCTCCGCTGACTATACAGAGGATGATGTGATAGAAGTGGAGGCAGCGCCCGAGGATATTACTATTGATCCTATTGGGAAAATGAAGCAAATCTCATTTATTGATGAGGATTTTGAAGGGAAAGCTGATTTCATCGGCCTTTATACATCTGAGTATGCAAAGGAGATCCTTGTGAAGAGGCTTTGGGTAGCTGTTCAAGTGAACGATAAGAACGAAGTGACAAAAGTGGTCAATCCTTCCGCAGGTGGGGCTGTGCCTGTTTGGGAGCCTGAGCAGACTATTGAAATACCGGCAGGGGGCTATGTACTCCTGGCACAGGATGATTCCTGGGCAACGAAGGATTTTCGGAAGTTCCTGGCCGTTAATTTTACAGAGGGTGATGTGATCAAGCTCCGGAAGAATGGCGAGGTTGTCCCGATTACCGAGTTCATGACCGGAGAAGGGCTGGTGCCTGGCATCGAGGTGGCCAATGAACCGATGTATACTGTAACGGAAGCTTCCACTCTGGTGAAGGGAACAATCCGCAACTTTGAAGAAGGGGAAGATTACAGCCTTATGGTGAATGGGCAGGAGGCAGCTATAGCTTCTGATGGCTCCTTCCAGTATGAGTCCCCATTGTCAGCGAAAACGAATTATATAGATCTCACGATTTCAAAAAATGGCACAGAATATGAGAAGAAATCACTTGTTGTTTTTTATAAAAACTATACTGAAGAAGACAAGGAAGTTTTCCTTTGGGTAGACCAGGCAGCGAATGCCCGGAAGTTTCAGTCATCCGAGAGCATCCGCGATATGCTCGTGATGGCAAAGGATGCTGGTGTGACCAGCATCGTCTTTGATGTTAAGGGAGTTGAAGGTTTTGCCTCATATAAGAAAAATGATCTGACAGGCAGGCCCTATGTGAGTGAAATGACGGCTCCATCAAGGGCGGGTTCCAATCCTGACCTGGATCTGCTTGAAGAATTCATATCTCATGCCCATGATCTCGGCTTGACGGTGCATGCCTCTATGAACGTATTTGCTGAAGGATCTATTGCCTATGATGAGTATGCTGTACTGAATGATCATCCGGAATGGGAAGAGAAGGTATACCGCCATGAGGACGGCGGCCAGATCCTTCCGCTCCGGGAAAGCAAATATGGAAAAAGCGGGGCGCTGGTTGCCTTTGTGAATCCGGCAGACCCAGAAGTGGTTGATTATCAATTAAAGTCCTATGAAGAAGTGATCAAAAATTATGATGTTGATGGAATTGTCCTGGACAGAGGCCGGTATGATAATTTCTTTGCCGATTTCAGTGACATTTCCCGGGCTCAATTTGAAGACTTCCTGGCTGAACGCGGCAAACAGCTGACCAGCTGGCCTGAAGATGTTTTTACTTATGAAGGCTCAACCCGGGTGGATGGACCGCTGATCGATGAGTGGTTCACTTATCGGGCAAGCGTGATCAAAGACTTCACATCTCAGCTGAGAGGGCTTGTGGATAGCTATAATGGCAAGCGTTCCAAGCAGGTGGAGATTTCATCTTATGTAGGTTCCTGGTTTGATTCTTACTACTTGAACGGAGTCAATTGGTCCAGCCCTAATTTTAAGTATGATGAGCGGCTGCAATTTCCTAATGACCAGATTTATACTGATGATTATGCGCAGTTTGGCTATACAGAAGACTTGGACTTCCTTATGATCGGCACATATCAGGATACTGCAGCAGAGGTGAAGAAATATATCACTCTTGGAAATATCCTTATGAATGGCGAGCTGCCTGTCTATGCCGGTATGGCTCTTGCTAATCATCAGGAGCCTGCGCTTCAGCGTGAAGTATTCCAGGCAGGTCTCCAAAATTCTGCCGGGCTGATGATTTTTGACTATTCCCAGGCAAATTTTCCGGTCATTAAAGCATCGATCAATGACGAGGAATATGTGAAGGATTATGAGCTGGGGATAAGCGATCCGCGGGAGGGCTCGGAGCCGATCAAGGGTGATTTCTTCAACGTCAACCGCAATGAAGATAATATTAACGTTTATTCTGATGGGTTCGGCCTAAGCACTGGAACCAATAAATGGGGCGTTGAGGCAGTTGTTGATAGAACAGGGAAGGTTACAAAAATGGTCAATAAAGAGCAGGCCATGAATTGGAGCTGGGGCGTAGCCAATGATAACAACAGCCTGATACCGGAAGGCGGATTTGTCATCTCTGCCGCTGATGCTTCAGGTGTAAGGGAAAGAAGGCAGCTGGTCGCTAATGCCTATAGCATTGGGGATGAAGTAAGAGCAGCCCTTTTGAGCGGCTTCCTTGAGTATGATGGCAAAACTTTTAATAAAGCAATAATCGAAATTAAAGGAAAGGCCGAGGTAATTGGAGCGGGGGCTGCAGCTGTTAAAATTAATGGAGAGGAAGCAGCTGTCCAATCGAACGGTGCTTTTTCTGCAGCTGTTCCGCTTCAGGTGAGCGCTAATCAAGTAACTGTCGAAGTATTTGTGGATGGCATGAAGACGCATCATAAAGTACTGGAGCTGAACCGTGAATCCAGTGAAGATCCTCTTCAGGAAGCCATGCAGCTGATTGAAGAGCAGATTGATGCCGGTATCCGCAACAGCCTGCTTGCACAGCTGAGAAATGCAGAAAGGCATTTTGAAAGGATGGAGGAGTTCCGGGAAAGAGGAGATGAAAAGAAAGCTCTGCAGGAAGAAAAGAATGGCAAGAAGTCCGTTCAAAAGGTGATTGACCAGCTGGAGAAGCACAGCGGGAAGCATGTGGACCCTGACACTGCAGCTGAAATCATCGGTTTGCTTGAATTCTTATTATAAAAATTAGAAGACAAACATTCTGCTGGAAAGAGTGTTTGTCTTTCTTTTTAATTTTCTGAATTTATAAAATAAAGTCTTTACAATAAATGGGTTGGGCTTTATGATGGAGGTATATTCCAATAAATGATTAATTCATTGGAGGATAACTCCACTTTTTCATGGTCCAGCATTTCAATTATTCTATTGTGAGGTGACGTGTGCTTTGACGAATAATCCCCATATGGATGGATTATATAAGTTTTGCCTCATGTTTGTCCGGCTCGCTTATGTCAATCTGCTGTGGATCTTTTTTACCCTCCTTGGTGCCGTATTCCTTGGCTTTTTCCCTTCAACTGCTGCGATGTTTACTATCGTCAGGCAGTGGATCAAGGGTAACAAAGATCTTCCAGTATTCCAGACCTATTGGAATACGTTTAAAAAAGAATTTGTGAAAGCTAATATGATTGGCGCAGCATACTTTGGGGCAGGCATCATCCTGTATATTGATATTCTCTATTTTTCTTCTCCCGCGAATATCGGTCTGCTCATCCTTTACTACTTCTTTTGGGTAACAGCCTTTCTTTATCTGCTTCTTGGCACTTTTCTCTTCCCAGTCTATGTTCACTATCAAGCTAAATGGTGGCAGTATTTTAAAAGCACTTTCATGATTATGCTCATGAATCCGCTGGCCGTTCTGGCCCATCTGGCCATCCTTATGGGCGGGGCAATCATTCTAAGAGCTTTGCCAGGACTCATCCCGCTTTTTGCAGGAAGTGCTATGGCCTATGCATTGACGCTGGTCAGCTTTAAAGCATTCAGTAAAGTGGAAGCGCTTACTGAAAAGAGCGTGTCACAATCTGAAAAAGGGCAGATGGCAAGCGGGCAAATCAAAACCGAAATTTAAAAACAGGACGTGAAAATATGGTGAAACAAGCTTTCATGGAAAAAATTAAAGGGCAGCTGATTGTATCCTGTCAGGCGCTGCCTGAAGAGCCTCTTCACGGGGCAGATATGATGGCAAGAATGGCAGTGGCTGCTAAAGAAGGAGGAGCGGCTGCCATCCGGGCAAATGGAACAGATGATGTGATAGCGATAAGAAAGGCCTGCAATCTTCCAGTCATCGGCCTGATTAAAAGGGATTATTCTGGTTCCCCGGTATATATTACCCCGACAAAAGTTGAACTGGACGCTTTAATCGAAGCAGGAGCAGATGTGATCGCCCTGGATGCAACAAAGCAAAAGCGGCCGAATGGAGAATCTCTTGAGGAATTGATTCTTTACATACGGGAAAGGAGCTCCTGCCTTATCATGGGCGATATCTCCAATTTCGAGGAAGGAATTGCCGCAGGCTGGGCGGGCGTTGATTTAATATCCACAACGCTATCCAGCTATACCCCTTATACCAAAGATCGCAGGATACCCGATCTGCCGCTGATCGAGGAATTGGCAAAGGCGACAGAAATCCCGATTATCGCTGAAGGTAATATTAAGACCCCGATGGAGGCAGCCGAAGCCCTTAAACTGGGGGCCCATGCGGTAGTAGTAGGCACTGCCATTACGAGGCCGCAGGTCATCACAAAACAATTCTATGAAGCGATCAGGGAAACGGCCGAAAGGATGGCTCTTAAAAAACAAGTTAAATAAGAAGCGAAGGAGGTGAGCCCTTGCTGAATCATATAGAAGAACATATCAGGCAGCTGGAAGCATATATCCCTGGCCGGACAAAGCTTGGGGACCATGATGAATTCTGGGATCGGACGCTTCTCGAGACAAGGAGCAGGCCGCTGGGGGATGAAGTGAAGCGGATGGATTATCCGATCAGGCAGGTTGAGGCATATGAAGCCAGCTTTCATGGGTTCGATGAAACTCCTATCCAGGCTTACTATATACTGCCGGCCCAGCATAACGGCAACCTGCCGTGCCTGGTCATTTTTCACGGCTATGGGGGCCATAAAAATTCAGTCTCCCATTATATGAAATGGCTGATCCAGGGCTATGCTGTCCTGGCTGTCGACTGCAGGGGACAGGGAAGGACAGGCGACTATTCCCGCTATAACTCGGATGAAATGGGCACCTGGGCCACAAAAGGGATTCTCGATAAGGAAGAATACTATTATCGGAAGGTATATATGGATGGGGTCAGGGCAATCGACTTTGTAAGCTCCCGGCCGGAGATAGACAGCTCGCGTATCGCTGTGATGGGGGCAAGCCTGGGGGGCGGCATCACGCTCGCTGTTGCAGCTCTTGACGGAAGGCCAAAGCTTGCTGTTGCCGATGTTCCGAATATGTGTGACATAGGCCTGGCCATGAAGCAGAAGTTTGAAGGTTCGCTGACCATAGTCGAACAGTTCCTTCACAGGCATCCAGAGCATATAGAAACCGTTTATCAGACTCTCTCTTATTTCGATAATCTGAATCTCTGCTCGCGCATCACCTGCAGAACAAGGGTCACAGTAGGATTGAAGGATCTGGTCTGCCCGCCGATGCCTATATACGGCGTCTACAACAATATCCAGGCCGAGAAGTCGATTGAGGTATTTCCTTTTTCAGGCCATGATATGGGCATCATCAGCCATATGGATCAGACGCTTTCCTATGTAAATCAATATCTATAACTATACGAACTTTAGAAGGTGAATGTCTTAATGAATAGAATCAGCACGACAATGAATCCTGATGTGATGATCACCAGCATATTTCAATCATTGACAAAATCAGAGCAAAAGGTGGCCGAGGTTGTCAGAAGCCACCTGAAGCAGGCGGTATACTGGTCGGTTTCAGATCTGGCCGAGCACGCCGAAGTTGGAGAGACGACCGTGATCCGTTTCTGCCGGAAGCTTGGCTATCGCGGCTACCAGGATTTCAAGCTTGCTGTTGCCCAGAATGGCACCGAAGCTGCGAGGCAGGAATTTGGCGAAGTGGAAGATACGGACAGTGCCTATGTGCTTGCTCAAAAGGTGACGGCCGAAAACAGTGCTACACTGCAGAATACACTCAGCCTGGTCGATCCGGATGCCATGGAGGAGTCAGCCCGGGAGGTCATTGCCTCCAATAAGGTGTATCTTTTCGGCGTCGGTGCATCCGGTGTGATGGCACAGCAGGCGCAATACAGGTTCATGCGGCTGGGGTTTAATGCAGAATCAGCTTCTGACTCCCACGTGATTGCAATGAATTGTGCCCTTGCCAAAAAAGGGGATGTGGTCATCGGGATTTCTACTTCTGGAAGTACAAAAGATTTGGTCGATGCCATTGAAATCGCCAAAAGAAACGGGGCATTCATCATTTGCATCACCAACCATATGAAATCGCCGATTACCAAATACGGCGATGTCGCCCTTTTGACCTCTGGTGTGGAAGACCCGCTCCATGGCGGTGCTTTCTCTTCTCTTATTTCTCAGATGCATGTGCTCGATATGCTGACCAGATTTATTGAGAGGCAGTATAAGGAACATTCGCTGGCTGCCTTGCAGAAGACGGCCAAAGCCGTTTCCGACAAATTATATTAGGAGGGCCAATGGAATGCTGAAACGAGAATTGTCTGCAGACATTGTCATCATCGGCGCAAGTACAGGCGGATGTGCAGCAGCATTGGCTGCTGCCAAGTCCGGGTGCAAAGTCGTGATGACGGAAGAGACGAAATGGATCGGCGGGCAGCTGACAAACCAGGCGGTCCCCCCGGATGAGCACCGCTGGATTGAAAAATTTGGCTGTACCAGCAGCTACAGAACTTTCCGCAGCCTGGTAAGAAACTATTACAAGTCGCATTTTCCGCTTTCTGAAAAAACCTTGCAGATGCCGCATCTCAACCCGGGAAGCGCCATTGTGAGCCGGATTTCCCACGAGCCCCGTGCAGCGCTGGCTGCCTTGCAGGAAATGCTGGCTCCGTACATACATAGCGGGAAGATCGTGGTCTTAACGGAAACCAAAGCAATAAAAGCAGAGTCGGACGGAGACCAGGTCAAGGCTGTGGAGGCAGAGCATCTGTTAAGCGGGCAAAGCTATATACTGACTGCTCCCTACTTTTTGGATGCAACGGATTGCGGGGATCTGCTGCCGCTTGCCGGGGTGGAATACGTGACAGGGGCGGAATCGCAGAAAGATACTGGAGAACCTCATGCCCGGCCAGGGGAATCAGATCCGCTGGATATGCAGGCCATCACCCATTGCTTTGCCGTTGACTATCTGGAAGGAGAAGACTTTACCATCCAGAAACCCGAAACATACAGCTTCTGGCGGGATTACAAAGCTTCTTTCTGGCCGAACAGGCAGCTGGACTGGACGGCTGTCAGCCCTGTAACACTAGAACCGATTACTTATGGCTTCTTTAAGGAAGAAGGTAAATTCTCTTTATGGGAATATCGGAGATTGATAGATAAAAGCAATTTCCAGAAGGGTACCTATGAGGGCGACATTTCTCTCATCAACTGGCCGCAGAACGATTACTGGCTTGGCCCGGTAATCGAAGTGGATGAAGAGGAGAGAAAGAAGCATCTCGAAGGAGCCAGGCAGCTGAGTTTATCGCTACTTTACTGGATGCAGACAGAAGCGCCGAGGCCTGATGGCGGCCAGGGGTATAAAGGGCTGCGGCTTCGCCCGGATGTGACCGGCACTGACGATGGCCTTGCCATGTATCCCTATATCAGGGAATCAAGGAGAATTAAAGCAGAATTCACCGTTTTGGAGCAGCATATCAGCACGGCTGTCCGCGGAGAAGCGGGCGCTGAAGTTTTCCCTGATTCTGTCGGAATCGGCTGCTATCGGATTGATCTTCATCCGAGTACAGGCCTGTCAACTTTCATCGATATCTCCAGCCTGCCGTTTCAGATTCCGCTGGGCAGCCTGATCCCAGTAAGGGTCGATAATCTGCTGCCGGCGTCCAAGAACCTTGGCGTGACGCATATCACAAACGGATGCTACCGTCTTCATCCGGTCGAATGGAATATTGGCGAGGCGAGCGGCTACTTGGCAGCATATAGCCTGAAGCGGGGTCTGACCCCCCGTCAAATCCGCAATGATGCGGGCAGGCTGGCTGATTTCCAGAGGTTCCTTGAGGCTGAGGGGATTGAGCTGTCGTGGCCGGCTGTCCATTCTGTTTAAGTGCTGGCAGGTTAGTGAAAGGAGGGGGTTTTTATGATTAAAGGAACACCGATTGAAACACAGGCGGCAAAGTTTGATGCTAAAACAAGGCCAAAGATTAAACGGAAGAATGTTTTCCTGAAATACTGGGATCTTTATCTGCTGATGGTGCCTGGCATATTATTTTTCATTATTTATAAATACGTACCGATGTGGGGCATTGTGATTGCCTTCCAGGACTACAGCATTTTTACCGGTGTCCTTGAAAGCAAATGGGTTGGTTTTAAACACTTTGAGCGGATGTTTGAGGCGGAGGAGTTTTACCGGATTTTCAAAAACACACTGCTTATCAGTCTTTACAAGCTGTTTTGGGGATTCCCGGCCCCTATCATTGTCGCCCTGATGCTGAATGAGCTAAGGAACATGATGTATAAACGGACGATTCAGACGGTCATCTATATGCCGCATTTTCTTTCCTGGGTCATTGTCGGGGGGATCATGATGAATCTTCTCGGGCCATCCACCGGAATTGTGAACAGCTTTGTAGAGTTCCTGGGGTTTGAGCCGATCTACTTCCTTGCAGATGACAGCTGGTTCCGGAGCGTCCTTGTCGCGAGCGACCTGTGGAAGAGTGTAGGGTGGGGAACCATCCTTTACCTGGCTGCCCTCGCTGGCATCGACCCTCAGCTTTATGAGGCGGCAACAGTCGATGGGGCCAATAAGTGGCAGCAGACATGGCATATTACCCTGCCGAGCCTTCTTCCGACCATTGTCATCCTGCTGATCCTGCAGATGGGCAATATCCTGGAGGTCGGTTTCGAACAGGTCTTCATTTTGCTGAATCCGCTTGTATATAACGTTGGAGACGTCTTTGAGACATATGTGTACCGGGTCGGCGTCACCCAGGGACAGTTCAGCTATACGACTGCGGTCGGATTATTTAAATCGGTCATTGCACTCATCCTGGTTGTGGCAGCCAATAAGTTTGCCAAAAAGCTGGGGCAGAATGGCCTTTGGTAAGGGGGTGCCTTAAATGGCAGTTATGCGTACAAAAGGGGAGAAAACATTCTCCGTCATCAATTACCTGCTTTTAGGGGGCTTTGCACTATTATGCCTGTTCCCCTTCCTGCATGTGATTGCCCAGTCTTTAAGCAGCCAGCGTGCCATCGTTTCAGGGGAGGTCGTCTTTTTCCCGATCGAGACTACCTTCCTCGCCTATAAAGAGGTGCTGATGGACCAGCATTTCCTCAGGGCATTTGGGGTCAGTGTGGCACGGACGGTGGTCGGAACGTTTATAAACGTTTTCCTGACCTGCCTGATGGCATATCCATTGTCGAAATCTTACATTAAAGGCCGCGGCGTCATCTTGTTTCTCGTGGTGTTCACGATGCTGTTCAGCGGAGGGATGATCCCTACCTATCTGGTCGTCAGGGAAACAGGATTGCTTAACACGTTCTGGGCATACATCATCCCGACAGCGATCAGCGCGTTCAACCTGATCATCGTCAAGAATTTCTTCCAGAGTGTCCCGGCAGAGCTGGAGGAATCGGCAAAGATGGATGGAGCTTCTAATATTGGCATCCTGTTCAAGATTGTCATTCCATTGTCCATGCCGGTCATTGCAACGATAGGACTGTTCCATGCAGTATTCCATTGGAACTCCTTCTTTGATGCAGTTCTGTACATCAATGACAGAGGGTTATATCCGCTCCAGGTATATCTCCGGGAGCTGATCCAGTTCGATCAGTCAGAAATAAATCTGCGGGACAATTTTGAGCAGCAGCTGCTTGCCAATGAGTCACTGAAGGCAGCCGCACTCATATCCAGTACACTGCCGATTCTGATTGTCTATCCATTCCTTCAGAAGTATTTTGTCAAAGGTGTCATGATTGGTTCTGTAAAGGGCTGATGCTTTTCAGCAAATAAAAGGGGGTGTCCGGGATGATGCCTGTATAGCCTGGACTTATTTTCTGCTTCATACCCGAAAGGTGTTATCTTAATTAAATTTCCAAAGGGGGAAATGTAGAATGAAGGGGTTATTTTCAAAGAAAGCTGGCTTAGGCCTCGCTTTAGCGTCAGTGATGCTGTTCAGTACTGCCTGCTCCGAAGAATCGGGCACCGATGAAAAGGATTCAAAGGAAAATCCGAAGATTGATATTGTTGTGAATAACTATGGTCGGACTTTCCCAAGCGGCATGGATGAAAATAAGAATCCTTACCTCGATTTTATTGAGGAGAATACAGGCATTGATGTATCTGTCCAGGTGCCTCCAGCTGAAGGATATATGGAAAGGCTGAATGTCCTGATGGCGAGTGATGATCTTCCAGACCTCATCTACAGCCCGGATGCAAACTGGTTCGTCAATTATGTAAACCAGCAGGCACTCACACCGCTGACTGATCTTGTTGATAAGCATGGAAAGAATCTGAAGAAGCTGATACCAGAGGAAGCTTGGGATGCTGTGACCGTTGATGGCGAAATATATGCTATTCCCCATATCCTCCAGGAAAAAGGGTCTGAAATCATGTATGTCCGCCAGGATTGGCTTGATGAGCTGGGGCTTAAAAAACCAGAAACCCTTGATGAATATGTGAATGTATTGAGAGAATTCAAAGCGAAAAAAGACAATACTGGCTTGATCATGACCGATACACTCGGACGTATTTCTCCATTCCTTGGGGCATTCGGGATTCAGCGCAGCCAGTGGGTGGAGCGCGACGGGAAACTGGTATATTCCAGCACCACTCCTGAGATGAAGGAAGCGCTGGCGTTCCTGGCAGACATGTATAAAGAAGGTTTACTGGATAAAGAGTTTCCTTCCAACAGCCTCTCTGTCCTGGGTGAAAAAGTGGCCAATGACCGCGCCGGCCTGTTTACAGCAGCATGGTGGGATCCGCGCGGGCCGATCCTGACTAACCAGCAGAATAATCCTGATGCCAAATGGACGTCGCTCGAGTATCCGGTTGGGCCGAATGGAGACTCCGGAACTGCCGGAAGCGCCCTTGTCCGCGGCTATAATGCGGTACCAGTGACAAGTGATAATGCTGAAGCCGTAGTGAAGTATCTGGACTTTATCGTGTCTGACGGTTTCCGCGATATTTTCCTCGGGTTTGAAGATGATGTCTGGAGCATGAAGGACGGAGTGGCATCAACAGATTTTGAAAAACATAATGAACATCTTTACCGCCAAATGTATGTTACTGTAGAGCCGCTTGATCCGGAAACAACGAAGATCCGCCTCGATTCCCTGGGGCTTGAATTCGGATTATATGACAATGTGACCAAGATTGGCGAGCATGCCATGCATACGGAATACCAGGGTCCTCCAACCCGTGCAAGCGGCCAGTACGGCGGCCAGCTGAAGACAATGGAAGATGAAGTATTTTCCAATATCATTGCTGGAAACGAGCCGATCGATGCTTTTGATAAGTTTGTAGAAAGATGGAATAAAGAAGGCGGCCAGGAATGGACCGATGAAGTAAATGAATGGTATAAGAACAAGTAAAAGGCTGACTGTTTTGGAGAATGGTTAAAGCGGGATCAAATAGGAATGGCGCCTGAGGAGGCGCCATTTCTCACTTAAGGGAAAGGAGTTGTTATGGCTTCATGAAAGAGGCAAAGGTTCTGTGGGTAGACTTTCTGGCCAATGGCACGGGACTCCATATAGAAGAAAAGCGGAATGAGTACATAGATAAGGCCAAAAAGGCTGGATTTACCCATATTGTTGTAGATGCAAAGATTCCTTACGGATATGTTACTTATCAAAGTAAAATAGCTCCGCATGCCGGAGAATGGGAGAGGTTTTCCTGCTGGCAGGGGCTTGATTTTGTGGCAGTGATGCTTGAAGCGATTAAAGAGCAGGGGTTAAAGGCAATATTGAAGGCGGATATTTTTGCGGAAGGCAGGATCGGAGCGCCTGCTCTGCCCCATTTACAGGAAGATTGGCAAGTGATTTATCTGGGGGAGGGAAGAGATGGCCGGCCGGCCTTTACGAAGGCGGAGGATTGGACTGAAAATGCAGTTTTCGTTAATCCCGTTATGCCTGATGTAAGACAATATGAGCTTTCCATCATCCGCGAACTGGGAGAAAATTATGAGTTTGACGCCTTCATTCTTGACCGGTGCCGTTATCCGAATGTAAAAGCCGATTACAGCCCGCTTAGCAGGAGGGAGTTTGAAAAGTACAGCAGTCTTTCTATAAAAAATTGGCCTTATGATGTGGCTGAGGGAGGCCCCTTTTTTAAAAAATGGCTTGCCTGGAGGGCATCGGTCATCAGCAGCTTTATAAAGGAAGCGAAAGCAGAAGTGAAGAAAGCGGGCAGCAGCAGGGATTTTGGTGTGTATGTCGGCTCGTGGTATCCGGAGTTTTTTCAGGAAGGTGTCAATTGGGGCAGCAAGGAGTTCAGTCCTGGCTATGATTGGATGGATGCGGATTACAGTGAGACAGGATACGCTGAAGAGCTCGATTTTTTAATGACTGGCTGCTACTGCTTTCATGTAACAAAACAGGAAGCTGCAGCTGCAGGTCTGAGAGAATGGGAGAGTGTTGAAGGGGCAATCGAGATCAGCAAGGCGGCTGTGATGAACAAACCTGCCTACCTGCCATCCCTATTCCTCAAGGATTATGAAGGAAATGAACAGCAGTTTCAAAAGGCATTGGAGATGTGCACCAAGAACGGAGAAAGCCTGATGATTTTTGATAGCATCTATCTAGAGCAGTACGGCTGGTGGGGTTTATTGAAAGAACACAACTTGAGCAGAGGAGGATCCTTATGAAAAAGGTCGTATACCTTCCACTTGATGAGAGGCCCTGCAACCTGAAATATCCGCAGGACCTGGCGGCAATGACAGACTTGAAGATTGTTGTTCCGGACCAGCCGCTGCTTGGCGATATGAAGAGGCCGGCTGATGTGCCTCTCCTTCATAAATGGCTGAGGGAGGAAGCAAAATCTGCAGATTATCTCATTGTTTCCATTGATATGCTGATCTATGGAGGCATTGTCCCTTCCCGGCTGCATCACCTTTCCATAGATGAATGCCAGGAACGGCTCGAGGTGCTGAGAACAGTTCAGGACGAAAATCCACATATAAAAATTTATGCCTATAATCTGATCATGCGTGTCCCTGCCTACAGCAGCAGCGAGGAGGAGCCCGACTATTACGAGCACTACGGCGAGCAGATCTGCCGCCTTGGCCGCCTGTCCGATAAAAGAGATCAGGGGCTGGCTGGCAAGGAGGAGCTAGCTGAGTTGCTGAATATCGAAAGCAGGCTCCCGGAGGAAGTGAAGGAGGATTATTTTGAACGGAGAAAAACCAATTTCAGTCTGACTTCACATGTGCTGCAGATGGTTGAGGAAGAGATAATCGATTATTTCATCATCCCGCTGGATGATAATTCGGAATATGGCTTCACTGCCAAAGAACAGCGGCAGCATATGCTTGAAATCGACCGGCTCAATCTAATGGACCGGACGGCAATATACCCGGGAGCCGATGAAATTGCCTGCACCCTTTTTGCGAGAGTGTTCTGCGAAATCCAGCAGTATAGACCTGAGATTGCGCTCAGATTTTCTTCTGCCAACGGACCGTACATTATCCCACGATACGAGGACCGCACCCTGATGGAAAGCATCAAATCCCATA
This sequence comes from Bacillus sp. UMB0728, assembly GCF_002858875.1. NCBI lineage: Bacteria > Bacillati > Bacillota > Bacilli > Caryophanales > Bacillaceae > Bacillus > Bacillus sp. UMB0728. The sequence continues at coordinate 589,639 of NZ_PKLA01000002.1, forward strand.
TCACTGCGGCAGGCGGCATCATCACAGGAAATGAAAAGGATAATGATTTCCTGCTGATGGTCCATTCCCCGGCTGCCGGGGCAGAGCATATGGCAGAATCAAGCCATGAGCTTAGCAGCAGGCACCGCTCCTATTTCTCAGAGGTGAATATCCGGGAATTCATCCAGGCAATGAAGCATTATATCGGAAAAGGCAAGCAGGTAGCATTAGCGGATGTGGCCATATGCAATGGCGGGGACCATTCCCTTCTTCAGCAGCTTTTTAAACAGTCTATCCTTCACAGCCTCCTGGCATATGCCGGCTGGAATACGAATGGCAATACTATGGGGACGGTCATTTCACATGCCGTCATCGCATCGTATTACCAGCAGGAGGATAAGGAGACACCTGCTGCCTTTAATAAGGCCAGCCGTTCTTTCTTTTATTCCCGCCTTGTGGAAGACTGGGGCTACCAGTCGATTGTGCGGAAGCATATTTCCTATCAGGTTCTGCCGCAGATGGGACTGACTCCCCGGAATCTTGGCGGCCAGGTCAGTGAAGTGACAGATATGGCCTCAGAAAAACTCCATCAATTTACTAATACTTATCTCGCGGATATTCCGGAAGGTAAAGTCATACTGGGCGGTGTCTATCTTCCATGGAGAAGAATGTTTGAAGTCGGCTTTACACTGAACCTGGAAGAAGTGCCGGGCAGACATGAGGATGTATTGGAGGGAAAGGCATGAATCATAACTGGTCTCTGAAAGAGAAGATTGGACAGATGTTCATCATCGCATTTGCTGGGGAAGAAATGAATCCAGAGCTGGAAAGAGCCATTGCGGAATTGAATGTTGGAGGAGTCATCCTTTTTCAGCGTAATTTAAAAGACGCCGGTAAGGTAAGGCAGCTGAACAAGGACATCCAGCGTATCGCCAGAATGCACAACCGGCCGCCCCTCTGGATTTCCATCGACCAGGAGGGCGGAGGGATAGCTTACTTATGGGAAGGGATGGCCATCTCTCCCGGAAATATGCTGATCGGTGCTGCCGGTAATGCTGAAAATGCGTATGATGCCTCATATTTAATGGGGATTCAATTAATAAAGCTTGGGTTCAATATGAATTTTGCCCCGGATATTGATATTAATAATAATCCCAAAAACCCTGTCATCGGAGCCCGTTCTTTCGGTGAGTCGGCAGAGATGGTGAGCAGGTTTGGCCAAAAAAGCATAGAAGGCTATCATGCTGCAGGAATGCTTGCGGTTGGGAAGCATTTTCCGGGACATGGGGATACCGAATTTGATTCACACCTCAGCCTTCCGAAGGTTGATAAAAACCTTGAAGAGCTGGAGCGGTTTGAGCTGCTGCCGTTCATCGAGAATATCCACTCAGGCATGGAAGCCATTATGACTGCCCATATCGTCTATCCGAAGCTCGACCCGGACCATCCGGCAACACTCAGTCCTTTCTTTTTCCAAAAGCTCTTGCGTGAAAAGTATAAGTTTGAAGGCCTGATTCTGACGGATTCCATGGAGATGCATGCTATCTCCAAGTTTTTCGGCAGGGAAGCGGGAACAGTAATGGCCGTTCAGGCAGGTGCCGATGTGATTCTTGCCTGCGGCAGGGACGTGGCAGCCCAGCAGCTTATGATCGAAGCGGTTGAGCAGGCTGTTGCTAACGGACAACTCAGTGAAGAGACGATAGATTCGGCGGTTGGGAGGATAAGTGCTTTTAAACAGAAGTGGATAAAGAGCAATGAGCCTGCAGAAGAAGATATGCCAGAAGTTTATGGAAAAAACTACCATGACCGGATGGAGCAAATTGCTCTGGAAGGCATCACCCTCCTTTTTGACAGGAAAGGATTATTGCCTCTTCCATCAGAAGCGTCAGTTAAAATTATCAGCCAAAAAACCTATAATGATGAAAATTATGTCGGAGACCGGAAAGCGGTTGTCCATCAAGTATTCAATGGGGGCAGGTACGAAACCTATTATATTAATGGTGCCAATCCTACCCTGGAGGAAATTGAAGAGCTGGCTGGCAGCATTAAAGAGGAAGATTATGTGCTTCTTTTAATCAATGAGCGAAGAACCTTGGATGAAGATTGGGTGAGCCTCTATGAGGAAATCAATAGAATCACAGGCAAAATTGTACTCGTCTCTTTATGGAACCCGCAGATCATATCGGCATTTCCAGCAGATGCCGCATCCTATATTGCTGCCTATAGCAACACAAGCCACACGATCTCTGCTCTAAAGAAGCTGGTTGAAGGAAGAGCTGAATTCAGGGGGAAGCTGCCTGTCACAATCCCGCCTTTTGCAGAGGAACCGACCAGAAATTGAATCGACCGGAGGGAAGAAAGATGCTTCATAACATCGGCATTGATATCGGCGGGACAAAAATTGCAGCCGGCATTGTGGATTCCGGTGGCAATATAATATATCAAAACAGGATGCTGACACCTAAAGCAGGCAGAAGTGAAATCATAGATTCATTGAAAACGATAATTAAAGAAATGCAGGAGCAAGCAAGGATAAAGGGTTTAACCTTGGCGAAAGTCGGAATCGGAACAGCTGGCCAGGTGGACTTCTCGCGCGGAATGATTCTGTCTGGGACCGCCAATATCAAAGAGTGGGGAAACATCCCCCTTGCCGGGATCATATCAGAGTTTGCGGGGCTGCCGGTTTATATTGATAACGATGTTAATGCTTTATGCCTTGCTGAGCAGCAGTTCGGCTCTGCCAAAGGCTTCCGTGAAGTGGTTTGTCTTGCCCTGGGTACCGGTGTTGGCGGTGCTGTCATCACAAATGGAAGCATGATGCGGGGAGCCTGGGGCGGGGCTGCAGAGCTTGGCCACATCACGATTGATATGAACGGCAAAGAGTGCAACTGCGGCATGAAGGGCTGTTTGGAAACCTATGCTTCCGGTACCTGGATTGCCCGAAGGATGATAGATTTAATTGAAAAGAAGAAACTGCACCAGGACTATCCTGCTGAAGTAACCGGGGAGGAAGTATTCCGACTGTACCAAAAAGGAGATCCCCTCGCTGAAGAGACGGTCAGCATTATGATCATGGGGCTTTCCTATGGGCTGGTCAATCTTATACATACCTTCAACCCGCAGGTCATCGTACTGGGCGGAGGAGTTATGTCAGGCGGCCAATGGATCATTGACCAGCTGAAGATAGAATTGCAGAGGATTGGCCTTCAGTCACTGATACGAGATACAGAAATCAGGCTGTCCGGGCTTGATAGCCGGAGCGGGATTGTTGGGGCAGCTTTGCTGGGGGAGTAGGGGGACAGGGTTTCTGTTCTGGACTCGATTCAGGGAGGAGCAGCCGGAGTAGATATGGGCCGAAACATTTTCCAATCCCAGCATCCAGAAGAAATGGTGCAGGCTGTGAGCAAAGTGGTGCATGAAGGGTTGAGGGGTATGAGTATTATCAGTCGCTGATAGGTTAGAGCGGGGTTATATCTCGCCTGGTACAATGTCTTGGTAATAAATGTGATTTTTATGGCGTGGCTAGAGAAGTTGGTAGAATAAATAGCCGAGTTGGTAGAATAATTCGAGAAGTCGGTAGAAAAACCAGATGAGTTGGTAGAATAACAGTAAAAGTCGGTAGAACCGCACTGGATACAGGTAGAATCCTATATGAATCCATCTCAATTAATGAGAAATGCCCCTCACACATTTTAGAGGGGCATTTTTTATGCTTTTTCAACTTTTAGTATTCATCGGCAAGACAATATGTCTCTTTCCACACCATTTTGCAGGGCAGCAGTTCATTTCTCAGCAGGTGATGACTTCGTTTTTTCCCTAATCAGATAGATAGAGGGGCAGTAGCCATTTTGGTTGGACAAGCAGCCTGTAATCTTGTCCTGTCAGCAGGAATCCCCAGGATGTTGATCTAATATATAAAGAATCAAACTAAAGCAGGTGAAGCATATGAAATCAAAGAAACTGTTATTTATCGGCGACAGCATCACAGATCATGGCAGAAGAGAGGATCCTGAACAGATTGGATTCGGTTATGTAAGGAACCTCCGCGACTACTATTTGACCTCTTTTCCTGAAAAGGAGTTAGAGTTTATCAACAGAGGTGTGAGCGGCAACCGTATTATTGATCTTGCCGACCGCTGGAAGGCGGATGTTATTGATATTCAGCCGGATCTTGTGTCCATTTCAATTGGCATTAACGATGTATGGCGGCAGCTGGACAGTCCGGGGATTGTGCAGATTGATCCTGGCAGGTTCAAGGAGGTATATCAGGATCTGCTGACACAGGTGAAGGAGGAGACTGAAGCTCAAATCGTGCTCATGGAGCCGACTGTCATAGAGGAGGATGTTCATTCGGAAGGCAATAGGCTGCTGATTCCATATGTTGAGGCAGTGCATGAACTGGCTGAGCAGTTCAACGCAGCGGTTGTAACGGAGCATAAGGCATTTATCCAGTACCTTGAATCAGGGGGAAGTCTTAAGCTGACGACAGATGGAGTGCATATGACTTCGGCGGGGGATATGCTGATGGCGCGGACTTGGGTTATGGGAGCAGGTTCTTTGTCTGTCTTTAACTGATATTGCTTTGGTTCGCAGAATGAAGGCATTTTTGGCGGAGTCAGGATGTGCTTGTTTCCATTAATTGTATTTTATGTAGAATAACGCTGATTTTATGTAGAATCATTGGAAAAATAGGTAGAATAATTAAGAATTTAGGTAGAATAATAGAAAATTTATGTAGAATCATATACGTTTCGGAGCTCTATTAAGGAAAAATGTCCCTTTTACATACAGTAGAAGGGCATTTTTCATGATATACCATACTCAAATACGGTCCAGCAGGACATTATCTCCCGAGCCAGCCTCCTTCTGCCGAGCTGACACCCAATTTTCCGAGGAAAACCCACAAAATCGTAAAACACACATCTTCCCTCCACCCACCTATTTGACATCTCCCTATTTTTCTGCAATAATAATAACCAATTAAATACTGGTACCTTTAATTCAGTCCCGTGAGGCTGGCAAGGACAGCGGAAATTATGAGAATCATTGGGTGAGGTGTATCCTGCCCGCTGGTTTTTCATGAGGAAAAAGGCTTCTTGTCGGAAACGGCGAGAAGCCTTTTTTCGTTTCCAACTTCTTATCCATCGAAGGCTCCTTCGGTACCAGTTTCAACATTATTGAAACTTATAGGAGGAATGGAAATGAAAAAGGTAGATGTGGATTTTTCACTGAGTGAGGTTCCGCAGAAACACCGGAGCGGATTCTGGAGAATGCTTGTGGTGATGCTGGGGCTGACGTTTTTCTCGGCAAGCATGTGGTCAGGAGGGACGCTTGGCTCAGGGCTGACTTTTATGCAGTTTATCGGCATCGTCCTGGCTGGGAACTTGATTCTTGGCGCTTATACTGGAGCGCTTGCCTATATCGCGGCCAAGACCGGCTTATCGACCCATCTGCTGACGCGCTATGCATTTGGTGAAAAAGGTTCATATCTTTCTTCATTCTTACTGGCAGCGACCCAGGTTGGCTGGTTCGGCGTTGGTGTGGCGATGTTTGCTCTTCCTGTCCAGAAGGTGACAGGGCTTGATGCGTATCTGCTGATTGGAATTGCCGGTATCCTTATGACGGCAACAGCATTTTTCGGAATGAAAGCCTTGGCGATCTTGAGCTTTATCGCGGTACCGCTTATTACGATCCTCGGCAGCTTTTCAGTGTTCAAGGCTACAGAAACGGTTGGAGGGCTTGAAGGCCTTATGCAGTATCAGCCTACAGAAGCAATCGGGCTTGCTGCGGCATTGACGATCTGTGTGGGTTCTTTTATCAGTGCTGGAACGCTTACGCCTGACTTTGCCCGCTTCGCCCACACAAAGCGGTCAGCAGTCATTACGACTGTAATTGCCTTCTTTATCGGAAATTCACTCATGTTCATCTTCGGTGCTATCGGCGCAATCGCAACTGGCCAATCAGATATTTCCGAAGTGATGTTCATTCAAAAATTGATCCTCCCGGCCATCCTTGTGCTGGGGCTTAATATCTGGACAACTAATGACAATGCACTGTATGCATCCGGACTCGGTTTCTCAAGCATCACGAAAATCTCAAAAAGCAAGGTTGTCATTTTTAACGGAATCGTCGGAACTATCCTGGCAATGTGGCTTTACAATAACTTCGTCGGATGGCTGACCATCCTTGGGGCAGCTCTGCCGCCTGTTGGCGCCATCATTCTGGCGGACTATTTTATCATCAACAGAGGCAAGTATAAGAAATTTGAGCAAATGACATTCAAAGCTGTCAACTGGCCGGCCATGATCGCTTGGGGAGCGGGTGTGCTTGCTGCGAATTTCATCCCGGGAATTCCTCCGGTCAATGCACTGCTTGGGGCGGCGATCACATTCGTTGTCATCACCAAGATTGCAGCTCTCACGGCAAACACAGGCACGATAACAGAAATGGAAAAGGTGAGCTAAATGATGTTAATTAAAAATGCGAAGCTTAGAGGCAAGGATGGGCTTTGGAATATAACAGTAAGAGACGAAAAGATTGCGGAATTGTCGCAGGGGGATGTATCAGATTGGCAAGGTGAGGAGCTTGATGTAAAAAGGGCGCTTGTTTCTGCCCCGTTCATTGAACCGCATATCCATCTGGATACAACGCTCACAGCAGGAGAGCCTGAATGGAATCAGAGCGGCACACTGTTCGAGGGCATCCAGAGATGGGCACAGCGCAAGGAAACTTTGACACATGAGGATGTAAAGGAGCGGGCTAAAAAAGCGCTCAAATGGCAGATCGCACAGGGAATCCAGCATGTCCGCACACATGTGGATGTGACGGATCCAACCCTGACGGCGCTGAAGGCGCTTTTAGAAGTAAAAGAAGAAATGGCTTCACATGTTGATCTGCAGCTGGTCGCTTTTCCGCAGGAGGGAATCCTTTCTTATCCAAGCGGGGCAGAGCTGATGGAAGAAGCGCTGAAAATGGGTGCAGACGTGGTCGGCGGCATCCCGCACTTTGAGTTTACGAGAGAATATGGCGTATCTTCTATGAAAATTGCATTCGACCTCGCGGAAAAATATGACCGCCTTGTAGACATTCACTGCGACGAAATCGATGATGAGCAGTCACGGTTTGTTGAGGTGGTGGCAGCGGAAGCATATGAGCGCGGGTTCGGCAGCAAAGTGACGGCCAGCCATACAACGGCGATGGGCTCCTATAATGATGCTTATGCCTACAAGCTCTTCAGGCTGCTGAAGATGTCGGAAATAAACTTTGTGGCTAACCCCCTTGTGAATATCCATCTTCAGGGCCGTTTTGATACGTATCCAAAACGGAGGGGCATCACCAGAGTGAAGGAGCTTCTTGAAGCAGGAATGAATGTGAGCTTCGGCCATGATGATATCTTTGATCCGTGGTATCCGCTTGGTACAGGCAATATGCTTCAGGTTCTCCACATGGGCATCCACGTATCCCAGCTCATGGGCTACGAAGAAATTGTCCGTTCCTTTGACTTGATTACTAATAACAGCGCCAAGACGCTTCATATCGAAGACAGCTACGGAATAGAAGCTGGAAAACCGGCCAGCTTCATTGTCCTAGACGCTGAAAATGAATACGAAGCCATCCGCAAGCAGGCAGCCGTCCTTTACTCTATCCGAAACGGCAGGATCATTGCGCAGACAAGCCCAAGGCAGACTTCTATTCTGCTGGGGGAGCAAAGAGAAACTATAAATTTTAGCAAATGATCTAAGAGAGGGGGCAGCGGCGGCTGCCCCTTCTTGATATTCCGTGTCAGGCACCGCCAAAAGACACTTCCCCCATATTTGTCCACGAGCGGTGCCTGACACGGGGATCTACGCTGTATAGTTTATTTCCTCATGGCCGAGACTGTTCTTAAAGAAACTAAGGCGGTGCGCTATTTTGAGGATTCTCTTTGTGGTTATGATGAGTGTCTTTAAATTCGTTTGTACTTGTTCGAGCAATTTTGCTGATTTAAGAGATTCAGGAGAAGTTCATTTTAAATGGCAGGGGAACCCTTCGTTTGAAGAACTGCTGCTGCCTTGGCCATCCGGTGCTGATAAGAATTTTGCTTACCAGAAGGCTGGGCATGCTCTTGCCTTTTTCATGTTGACTGGCGGGCTGCTGAGCCTCTTCCCCCAAGCATATTCAGCTATCATTGCAGCCATATATGCGCTGGCAACAGAATTCCTGCAGCTATACTTTTTGAGGAGCGGGCTGCTTCTGGATGTGATGGTGGACTGCGGAGGCATCTCCCTTGCACTGCTTATCTATAGTTTAATAAAGTCTGCTGCCGGCCAAAGCAGGCAGCAAAAAAGTATGAGCCAGAACAAATAAAGGTTTCTAAGTAACCGGCGCACAGCTCCCCCAAAAGGAATCAATCAAATCTTGCCATTTACCCTTCCTCTTTTTTTATAATATAATGACACAGGCAAAGTTTTTAGATGCATTCTATCAGCTTTCCTGGTTTTTGGATCTTTCAAATAGAGGTTAGATAAATGAAAAATATATATCTTGATTATAATCAGATTTCCCTATCGCTCGATTCTCTGGCGGACGAGATAAGGGGGGAGGGCTTTGACGGGCTCGTGATTATTTTGCGGGGCGGCTCTTTTCCTGGCTTTCACCTGGCTTTCCTGACAGGGCTGCCTTATTATTTTTTGACATATGACCGCAACAGCGAGTCGCCAGAGTGGAAAGGGCATGCCCCCAGCCTAAAGAAAGCCCTCCTAGTTGAAGATTTTGCGGGAATGGGGAATACGCTGATCAACAGTAAAGAGTTTTTAATCCAACAAGGAATTGAAGTACAAACACTGGTTATCTGAGGATTTGAAATCCGCTTCAGTGCCTGACTTTTTCTGCTTTGAAACTAAGGAAGAAAATGCCCGCTTCATTTTGCCGTGGGAAAGATTCAGGCTTAATCCAGCGGAAAGCAGCGTTTCTAGATCAGAAAATATCGCCGATCATCAATTTGAGAGAACCCTTTGGGATGAACAGCTCTATTCCTTTGTCCGCGAAGGCGATGGGATTGCGGCAGGTCATATTGATAAAGGGAAAATGGCGATTTCACTCGGCTTTACCCATGTGGTGACAGTGAATGTTGAAGAGGCCATTCTAATATCCTCTCAATATCCTGAACTCAGGGTAGCATGGTGGGACGGTGAGAGAAGATTTATGATACAGTCTAAGGCGGTATAAGGAAGGGGGACAGGTACTTGTTCCTCTTTTTTTGCTAAAAGATACTATCATCTTCTGATTTTCCCAAGCAGGAATTGCTATAAAGAACGTTAGGCCAACTCCTGTTGCGAGTAAATTACGCAATAAAGAACCTCGTATTCTTAAATTAGATCAGCCTTTAAATAAACACCCCATAAGCCCTAAGTTATCATAACAAGATTTCCGTAAGTTTTCCCAAGGTCAACCCTATTGTTGCCGCTTCCAATATTTGATAGTTTTGAAAGGAAGAACCGAAACTATATTAGGAGGAGATTTCTATGAAAAAGCTTGGGAAAATTGTATTAGCGTCTGCTATGTCTTTAGGGATTCTGGGGGGATTCGGCACTGTAGGCACTTCCACTGCTGAAGCCGCGCCTCCAGGCTGCTTTGGCCCGGTCTATTATTATGTGAAGTCAGGAGACACTCTTTCTGAAATTGCCGCTAAGTATGGGGTGACGGCTTCCTATCTTGCATCCTTAAATAATATTTCGGATCCGAATAAGATTTATGTGGGCCAGCGTTTAATGACATATAACTGTAACTAATAGAATTAAAAACCTCCATCCTGCCGGGGATCCAGGATGGAGGCTTTTTTAATCCTTTACAGACCTGGCTCATAAGCGGTCTTCGGAATCTCGTTATACTCATTAGCATCCAGATTCTCCACCGAGCCGTCCGCAACTCCTTCAATAATAGCATTCAAGCCGGTTTCAACCGCCTTCACAAGCTGTCCCTTTTTCTTTTGTCCCAGTGTATGGGACTGGCCCCTGACCTCGAATAGGACCGTGCCGCTTCCGTTAAGGGCGAAGCTTCCCAATGCAGTGCCTGGAAGGTCCAGGTTCTGCTGATAGAGGGTGATGTTATTGAACGGCGAGCTGCCGATTGATTGAAGGGCATTATAAGCTGCTAAGTTCAGCTGCTTTGAATACTCAACATTATATTGATCTGCATATTCCGCATATTTGGCTCCCGCAGATGTATTTGGATCAGGCACAAACTCGCCTGACAAGGACATCGTGACGATGTCGTCCGTTCCTTCTACATAGTATTGTCCTTGATGATGAAGATCAACGAAGACATCAACCTTCCCAAACTCGGCCTTTAATGCTTTATACACATCCCTTACCGTTTGGGATTCCGGTGTTATGTACCAGCCGGGTTCGCTTGACCTGCCAGGGAAATCTCCGGCCTGCGGTACGTAATCCAAGTCAGGGTTGAAGTCGCGGTTCACATCAAACCCGGGCTGTCCGGTGTAATTTCGCTCCTGGATTGTGCCTGAGGCATAATAATTCCATGCTGGCTTTGCGGCTGCTGCAAGCTGAGGGAAATCCTGCACAGCTTCCTCCCAGGACATATCATTTCCGCGGCGGTCAAGCTCAGAAGCGTCAGGGTTGATTTTTGGCAGCACCACTAAAGTGACATTTTCACGGATCTGCCTCGCTTCCGGTGAATTGCTGGATCCAAGATGCTGAAGGATTTTTAACAGTGCCTCTGTGCCTGTCTTTTCATTGCCGTGAATTTCGCTTTCAATCAGTACCACTTTTTCCCCTGTACCAACTCGTGCCTGGTAAATGTCCCGTCCCTGATTGGATTGGCCGACAACCGATAACGACACTTTGCCCTGGCTGCTCTTCTCAATCTGCTGGAGCTTGTTTACCATTTCGGCATAGTCAGTAAATCCAGCCACAGAGCTGGCCTCATACTGTCCTGCTTTGCCGCTGTCAGGAGATGGGGCCGCAATAGCTGTGCCTCCAGCCCCCGCACATAAAACAACTGCTGTACTGAATCCTGCAATCCATTTGTTTACCTTCATCCTGTCACTCTCCTTCGCTTTTCTTACAAAGACTATTGTAAATCGACAAGCCGCCGTCACCTTGTCGAAATATGAACTACGCACAGGTCTAGTTTTGTAGGAATGAAATGAAGAGTGTCGAATATTTCGCATTTCGAAATAATTGAATAGTTCGTCCTATCAGGTGTATAGAAAGATCATGTCCATTGTCACCCATTCTCAGATTAAGCATGACTATGAATCTATATATGTAATTAATTCCATACTTTTTGTAAAAAATACTTTACATTATGTAAGAAATATATTACCATTCACTCAATGGCTTACCTAAAGGGCGGATGAAAATGCTTGATAATAAAATCTCTGTGTACAGAGCGGAAAAGAAAATGACGCAGCAGGAGCTGGCAGATGCAGTCGGGGTCAGCCGGCAGACAATCCTCTCCATTGAAAAAAACAGATACAATCCCTCTCTGATATTGGCCATTAAGATTGCAAAGGTGTTAGACAAACCAATCATGGACGTTTTTGATTACAAGGAGGAATAAGATGTTTTCAATGCTCAATGTTTCGATTGTCGTACTTGTTGTCTGTGTCATTGTGTCGGAGGCCTATAAGGCCAGGTTTGAGAAAGACAGTGAATCCAAGGATGAGAGGGGACAGGTGATCCAGCTGAAGGTCATGTCCCTTTCCTACAAGCTCCTGAACGCCGGTGTCATGCTGGGATTCTTTCTCTCCGCCATCACAAAAATCATGCACCAGGATTATTTTATCTTCTATATACTGCTGATCTTCCTGCTGCAAAGCGTCGTTTCTGCAGCATACTTATTCCAATTGAGAAGACAGTAGAAGGGATGAGGGGACAGCCCCCTTGTTCCTTTTTTATTTGCGTTAATGGGCCAAGGGGTCTGACCCCCCGGCTCATTTTTTGTTTTGGGCCAAGGGACCTGACCCCCCGGCCCACCCGGCCGCATTATAGGACTTTGTTCCGTTGTAAGGGATTGCCGGTTATTGTAAAATTTTCTTATCAATCCTGCAAGCGCTTGCACAATTGTTCCTTCGCTGGTACCAACATCATTCTTTCTTCAGCATCCTTTTAAAACAATATCGTCTCTGTCCAACTGTGCAACTTTGTGCAAACGCTTTCGCAACCCGCGCTGCAGGGCTATCTCCGACAGAAAGGAGGCACCCCCGAACAAAGTTTATCCTATCCAACCAACCAAAAGGAGGAAAGCAATTCATGCAAAAAAACCGACGCCCACTGTCCATCTTCCTGTCGGCCATTATGCTATTAAGCCTGTGGCTGCCATTTATGCCGGCACGTGCGGCAGCAGCTGAAACAGAAGCATCCGACACCCCTGAAGCGGCACAAACCTCTGAACGGCAGGTCCGTTTTACTTATACCCGCGATGACAAGACATATGACGGCTGGAATATCTGGGCCTGGAACACAGGCGTGAAGGATGACCAGATTAATTTTGAATCCTATGAAAACGGGGTTGCGACCGTCAATATTGCTGTTGCCCCTGAAACAAAGCAGTTCGGCTTTGTGCTCCGTAGCACAGAGGACTGGGATACTGCGGAAAAGGAATTTGGCGACCGCTTCATTCCTGTGAACAAAAATGACAGTTTGACAAAAGCATACATCACGAGCGGTGTGGAAAAGATCCGGATTGTCCCGGACGGATCAGCGCCTGTTATCAACAAAGGCAATGCCACTTTTTATTACCGCGATAAAGAGCTTTTTGCCAATGACAGCATGAATTCTATTGAAAAAGTTGAACTCAAGTTCAACGGTGAAACACAAGAGATGGTGTATGAGCCGGAAAACGAGCGATTCATGCTTACATACGAAAATATCCCGAACGGGAAGCATGAGTACTCTTATCTTGTTACCAAAGACGGCAAGACAACAGAGGTCACAGATCCTTATAACACCAAGGACGGTATCTCTGCCATCGACTTTCAGCAGGCTGACTTGACAGTATCTGCTTCAACCAGTCCAGCAGCCATCGATTATAGCCAAAATGCTGTCCTGAGTGTGGATATAGCAGGACAGACTGACGAGGTGAAGATTACTAAAATTCTCGCTGATACTTCCTCATTGGGAGGTCCTGATCAGCTGGAAATCGACCCTTCACTCGGCAAAATCACCATTGCTGCAGATGACAGCACTACCGCAGGTGTGAAAAAGATTCCTGTTACAGCAGTAGATTCTTATGGCAATGAATATAGCGGGAATGCCGAGATTGAAATCAAAACACGGCAATCTGCCGGCGAAGCTGATTTCGACTGGGATGAGTCAGTCATCTACTTTATGCTGACAGACCGTTTCTTTGACGGCAATTCCTCCAATAATGATCCATACGGACTGAATTATGACGAGTCCCGCGGCGCCTACCAGGGCGGGGATTTCAAAGGGGTAACAGAAAAGCTGGACTACCTTGATGAGCTTGGCGTCAATACGATCTGGATCTCTCCGGTCGTGGAAAATATTCAATATGATGTCCGTGACAGTGAGGCCGATGGCGAGCCATACTATGCCTACCACGGCTACTGGGCGGAAAATTTCAGCAAGCTGAATCCTCATTTCGGCACAATGGAGGACTTCCATACCCTCATCGACGAAGCCCATGAGCGCGGCATTAAAATCATGGTGGATGTTGTATTGAACCATACCGGATACGGCCTCAAAGAGCTGGATGCCGGCAAAGAAAACCCTCCGCCAGGCTACCCGGATGATGAAGACCGGAGCCGCTTCAAGGATATCGTCCGCCAGGGTAATGTGGGCAGCGATGAAGTGGCTGGCGAGCTGTCCAGCCTGCCGGATATTAAAACAGAGGATCCTGCTGTCCGAAAGCAGATCATCGACTGGCAGACAGACTGGATTGAAAAAGCAACAACGGCAAACGGCAATACAATCGATTATTTCCGTGTGGATACCGTCAAGCATGTGGAGGACGCCACCTGGATGAGCTTCAAGAATGCGCTCACTGAAAAAATGCCGAAATTCAAAATGATCGGGGAAGCATGGGGTGCAGCACCTGGCAATGATTTTGGCTACCTCGAGTCCGGAATGATGGATTCCCTGCTGGACTTCGGCTTCAAAGAAACAGCCCGCAATTTTGTAAACGGCAAGCTGAAGGCCGCCAATGATGCCCTTGCTGCCCGGAATGCAAAAGTGGATAACACCGCAACACTGGGCCAGTTTTTAAGCAGCCATGACGAGGACGGTTTCCTGCATTCACTCGGCGGTGATAAGGGCAAAATGAAGGTAGCAGCCTCCCTGCAGGCAACGGCAAAAGGCCAGCCTGTCATCTATTACGGAGAAGAGCTTGGACAGACAGGCGCCAACAACTATCCTCAGTATGACAACCGCTACGATTTTGCATGGGATAGAGTGGAAGATAATGACATGCTCGAGCATTATAAAAAGATCCTTAACTTCAGGAAGGACCATTCCAAGGTTTTTGCCAAAGGTGACCGTACAGTGACTGGCGGCTCTGACAAGGAGCAATTCCTGCTGTTTGCCCGCAGCTATGGGGAGCAGACCGTGTATGCCGGCCTAAACACAGCGGATAAGGCAAAAACCATTAAGTTGGCTGTTGATTCAAAAACAGCCACAGTAACAGACCATTATTCTGATCAAAACTATCAAACTACCGAAGCTGGAGAAGTTATTCTGACAATCCCGGCCAACTCAGATGGCGGCACTGTCCTGCTGACCGTGGATACCGGCAGCATCACAGGAGCATCGCTTCAAAGCGGGGAAGAGGGCGAGGAACCTGAAATCGAGCCGATTCCTGAGAACTCTGTCCGCATCCACTATAACCGTGCCGACGGCAGCTATGAAAACTACGGGGCATGGCTCTGGAATGACGTGAAGTCCCCGTCAGCCAATTGGCCGGTCGGTGCTACTATGTTTGAAAAGAAAGACAGCTATGGTGCCTATATTGATGTACCCCTTGCTGAAGGAGCCAAAAATATCGGCTTCCTTATCATGGATGTGTCCAAAGGGGATGCAGGCAAGGACGGCGGAGATAAGAGCTTCACTATTTCCTCGCCGGAGATGAATGAAATCTGGATAGAGCAGGGATCTGATCAGGTGTTTACCTATGAACCTGTCGATCTTCCAGAAAACACAGTCCGCATCCATTATACCCGTGAGAACCGGGATTATGATGACTTTGGACTATGGCACTGGGGCGATTCAGCAGCTCCTTCAGAAAACTGGCCTGCTGGCGCAGCTGATTTTACCGGAACAGACCGGTACGGGGCGTATGCTGACATCGAACTGAAGGAAGATGGCAAGGAACTGGGCTTCCTTATCGTGAACGAAAGCAATGGGGAAAAGGATGCCGGTGACAAGACCTTCAGCCTGCTGGATAAATATAATCAGCTTTGGATCAAGCAGGGAGACGATCTGGTCTATATTTCACCATATGGAGACGTGGCATCAGGGATGACCACTGCAGAAGTCATCTCAGAAGATACGATTCTATTGAATTTTACCATGACAGAAGGATTGACTGCAGACGGATTGAAAGCCGGCTTGTCCATCAAGGATAAGGACGGTAAAGAAATACCCATTACAAGTGCAAAGATTACAGGTGATAAAACGGCTGAAGTTAAAGCAGTATTCGAACTTGAGAAACTGCCGCTTTCCGTCTCCTATTCCGGCCGCACAGTTTCTGCTTCATCAGGCTGGCGGATGCTTGATAAGCTGTACAGCTATGATGGCGATGATCTTGGAGCTACCTACAAAAAAGGCGGAGCGGTGCTGAAGCTATGGGCGCCGACAGCAAGCAAGGTTACGGCCAATTTCTATGATAAAAAAGACGCTAGCAAGCTGATCGGCAGTTTTGATCTCAAGCTTGGTGAAAAAGGCGTCTGGTCAAAAGAAATCAAGCCATCGAACCTTCGGGTAAAGGACTTGAAAGGCTATTACTACCAATATGAAGTGACCAATAACGGAGTAACGAAAAAGGTGCTTGATCCTTATGCGAAGTCGATGGCTGCTTTTACCGTTAACACGAAAGGGGAAGCCGGACCAGACGGCGATGATGTTGGAAAAGCGGCGATCATCGACCTGAAGGGAACAGACCCGAAACATTTTGATCATGCAAAAATCAAAGGGTATGAAAAGCGCGAGGATGCCATTATCTATGAAGTCCATGTCCGTGATTTCACTTCCGATCCTTCCATCAAAGGCGATCTGGATGCGAGATGGGGCTCTTACGAAGCATTCATCGACAAGCTTGACTATATTAAGTCAATGGGTGTGACGCACGTCCAGCTCCTGCCTGTCATGGCCTGGTATTTTGGCGATGAGACGAAAATGGGCGAGAGGGAAATGACATATTCAGCAGGAGGGAACGAGTATAACTGGGGCTATGATCCGCACAGCTATTTCTCGCCTGACGGAGCGTACTCGGAAAATCCTGAAGACGCGGAGCTGCGTGTGAAGGAACTGAAGAAACTAATCGACGCAATTCACGATGCCGGCATGGGTGTTGTCCTTGACGTTGTTTATACCCATATGGCCAAAGCAAGCACGCTCAATGATATTGTGCCAAACTATTATGCTTTCCAGGATGCCAAAGGCAATTTCCTTGGAGGGTTCGGCAATAACCTGGCAACAAGCCATACAATGGCTGAAAAGCTGATGGTAGATTCAGTGAAATACTGGTTTGACGAATACAAGATTGATGGCATGCGCTTCGATATGATGGGGGATGCAACTTATCCGTCCATTCAGAATGCTTATGATGCAGCTGCCGAAATCAATCCGGATGCCCTGTTCATTGGCGAAGGCTGGCGGACATTTGCAGGTCATCTTGCCGACCCGGCACTTGAAGGAATGGGAGCAGATCAGGATTGGATGGATAAGACTGATGATGTCGGTGTATTTTCGGATGAAATCCGCAATGAGCTGAAATCCGGATTCGGTTCGGAAGGGGAGCCGAGATTCATCACAGGCGGTGCCCGTGATCTGGGTGTTATTTTCAATAATATCAAAGGTCAGCCATCCAACACTGCAGATGATGATCCAGGCGACATGGTCCAGTATATTGCCGCACACGATAATCTGCCGCTGTATGATGTAATCGCCCAGTCTATTAAAAAAGACCCGGCCATCCCGGAAAATAATCTGGAAATCCATAAGCGGATCCGCCTCGGCAACTCGCTGATCCTGACCTCGCAGGGAACTGCCTTCCTGCATGCCGGCCAGGAATACGGCCGGACAAAGCAATGGCTCGCTGAAGGAGTGCCGGAGCAGAAATACCATGAGCTGACAGATGAAAATGGGGTTCCGTTTGGATACTTTATCCATGATTCTTATGATTCATCTGATGCGATCAACAAGTTCGACTGGCAGAAAGCCACGAACAGCAGAGAATACAAGGTGAACAACGTTACAAGGGAATACACAGAAGGGCTGATAAAGCTGAGAAGGTCAACAAACGCCTTCCGCCTCGGCGATAAAGAGCTCGTAGATAAAAATGTCTCTCTGCTGAAATTCCCGGAAATGAAGGATCAGGATCTGCTGATAGCTTACAAAAATGTGTCCACAGACAAAACAGGCAGCTATTATGTCTTCGTCAATGCGGACAGCAAAGCCCGCAGCCTGACGCTTGGGAATCTGGATCTATCGAAAGGCAAGGTGCTGGCCGATAACGACGAAGCGGGCACAAAGCCGGTCAAGAAGGAATCAGGATTTTCTCTTAAGAAAAACAAACTCACCATCGAACCTTTAACAACCCTCATCATTAAAGTAGATGAAAAGAAGAAGGGGAGAAAATAAAACTCATAAAAAACGGGGGGACAGTGAATCTGTCTCCCTGTTTTCATAAAAAAACACCCATCAGGGTGCTGAAAGATTCTCATTCATTTTGTATTAGCTCCTACCTGATAACCAATCCGCGCCTCTTCTTTAAAGGAATGCTGTAGCAATCATCACAAACTCCATCATTATCAATAAACTCCGTGTAATCAGCAATTTCAGATTTGCATGCAGAGCAAATCCATTTTTCTGCGGCAGCCTGCTCCATATGATCATCTCCTTTTTTGTCATTATTCGGCAAAAGGAGGAAGTTTCCTGCTGATAAATGTATGTTTTTTGAATATTTAGTTACTTATTGGCGTATAAGCGCAGGAGGAGACATTCGTATCACTGTTAGGTTTATTATAAATATTTAGTATCAATGCCGTCGCTTGTTAATAGCATTTTTTTTTTACAGCAAGAATACCATCTGACAAAAAGAGCCAGCCAATATGGCTGAAGCTCTCTATAACTATTTAACATCCACTTCTAATGTAAGGCCATCGAGTTTTTTAATATTGGATTTAAAGATACTCACGATTAATTCATCCAGGGAGTCATTTGTTTTAAACCGGGCAAGGATATAGCCTTGCTCATCACTGGTATAATTGTCTAACCGTTCAATCTCGGCATTTTCTCCTTTTTTCTTTAATGATAGATGGCTGCGTGTAAGGCTTGGCGGTCCGTCCGCTTTGTATTTTATCCAGGTTTCCCCCTGTTTTTGCTGTATATCCGTAATTGTGATTCCGCCATATTTATCTTGGGGCAGAGAAAAAGGCAGTTCTTGTTTAAGCGGGCTATCCAATACTTCATGATAGTCTGCATCCTCGATATAAGGCTGGATGGATAACGATTCAGGCAGTTTGCTCATTGGCTCGTAATATAGCCTGTATTTTTCAATATACTCGCCTGTAATATCGTCTCCGGAAGTACCTCCCATAGTCATGAATGGAAGGATATTTCCTTTGTTATCCTTCACTTCAAAAATGAATCTATCCAGATGACCCATGACTTCCTCTTTTAATCCAGGTGTGGCCATATTTACTTTTAGAAAGGTGGAGCTTTGGGATAATGCAGCTTTTTCAAGAGTAACTGTCCATTCCTCATTGCTGGCAGTATCTGTTGGCCGCAGCTCAAGGGCATCAACTGCTTTCTCAATTGGAAATTCAAAGTTCCACTCTCCTTTTTGTTCTCCAACAGAGAATAATTGAACCCCAAGTTCAAATTGATCTGGCCAATCCTCGGAAGGATGAATCTGATGCAGGTAACGGGGCCCATTGTCTATACTGCGGGCACCCCCTGAGTAATTATAAGAATTATCTCCATTTACTGTTAATCTGTCGTAAAAGTATGGACGCTCCATCGGTACATTGTTCTTTTTTGCCGAATAGATCAAAGCGATGCGGTCTCCATCATACAAGGCCTCATGAATGGTGACTGCAATGCCATTATCTTCAACGGTCTGGTTTATCTCCTGGAATTTCCCTTCATTATGCAGATTCTGCAGCCCTGCATCTCCCAATGGATTATGCACTGCTTCGTCCCTGTCCGCGATGGTGGAGCTTAGAGGCTTCTCTGGATGAATATTGATAGAAGAGTTGGAACTGATAATAAGAATAGTCGCAATAAGAGGCAGCGCAGCCAGTGTTAGGGCCGGAATAAGCTTTATTCTTTTAGGCTTTTGCTGTTTTTCCATCTTAAGGAATACGCCTTTTTTATCACTTTCAGAAAACTGCAGGCCATCTCCATATTGATTGATGAACTCCTGTTTTAAAGATGATTTATTCTTCATTAAAATATTCCTCCTTTAGAGTCGGGCGCAGCTTATCCTTGGCTCTGCGGATTCTGGTTTTAACAGTATCTAATGGAACCGATAATATTTCTGCTATCTCTTTTGACTCCAGTTCGTGGATGAACCGCAGGATCAGAACTTCCCGGTACTTTTTTGGCAGGCTCATGATGTGGTCGACGATGCCCTGGTCGTTTAGCTTTCTCAGCGTGATAGTTTCTGGTGTTTGCTCTGTTGCCTGCTCCTTTGTATCATCTGTCAGAAAAATCTTCCGGATATAGTACGATTTCAAGTAATCTTTGCATTGATTGACAGTAATCCGGTATAGCCAGGTCTTCAAAGACGACCTTTTCTCAAAACCTTTTATGTGCATAAAGCATTTCAAAAATACAGTCTGAACAATATCCTTAGAGGCTTCTATATCCTTTACATAGGAAAAGGCCAGGATGGTTAAATCTGTTCCAAACTCTTCCATGATATCGTCGAGTAAGATATCGGCATTTTCATTTTCTATGTTGATGGCATTTCCCAACATACCTTCCCCCCTCTCATAATAATTAGACGAATGGCAAAAAAACGGGGGTTCAAACCCTGTATTCATTTTACTATAATTGGTAAATGGGGCTTTTATAATGATTTTGAATAAAAAATGTGATCCACCTCGTTTAATTGTTGAAAGGGGGATAAAAATGAAAGCCGGCAAAATTTCAGAGAGATATCCCGAGGGGAAAGAGGAAGCATTACTAGCAGAATTAATGGCCGAATTCGGCACCGAACTGACGTATCTTGCCTATTCATACGTGAAAAACAGCGAGGATGCAAAGGACATCGTACAAAATGTATTTGTTACAGCATATAGGCATTTAAATGAAGTCCAGGAAAATTACGTTAAGTCCTGGCTTTATAGGGTGACGATAAATAAATGCAAGGATCATTTGAAAAGTTCGCTTGTCAGAAGGGTGGTTCCATTTGGGTTGCCCATTGAAAAGAAAGAATCTGAGCCTTCTTTGGAAACGAGCATTATTGATAAGGAGTTTTCAAGCTCGGTGAGAAAAGCAGTTTTTAAATTGAAGCTAAAATATCGGGAAGTGGTATTCATGAGATACTTTCAGGATCTCAGCATAAGCGAAATAGCTTCCGTCCTTAAGCTTCCGGAAGCGACCGTACGTACAAGGCTAAGAAGAGCAAATGAGCAAATGGGACAGATTTTGAAAAAGGAGGGTTTCATTTATGAATAATCCTGATAAAAAAATCAATAGGATTTATTCAAAGCAAGAACAGGAAAAACTGAAATTTTCTTCTGAGGATCGGAAGATTGTGTTTTCCAAGATACAAAACGGCAGTATCGAGCGCAAGAAAAAAGCCAGCTTTACAATTATTGCTGCTTCTATCATGACGCCTGTCCTTTTGGCTGTAATCCTTTTATCCCTTCTGCAGACACCGCTTAAGCCGCATATCACATCGGCACTTCCATTCTTAGAAAGCTTGCTGAAAGAACATGGAGATGAAGGACAGAAAAAAGCCTTAAAAGAGTATGAGCCCCAGCAGATCAATCAATCAGCTGAAAGCAATGGCATTAAGATTACAATGAATGAGGTTTTCTTTGATGGGGCAAGGATTTCTGCTTCATATGCTATCGAGAATCAGAATGAGGACAAAGCTAAAGACTTGGACTTCTTTTCATATAACATGAAGATAGACGGTGGAAATGCTGGGGATATTGGATTCTCAGGAGGAAAAATCATAGAAAGAGAAGGAAATAAGATTAATAAAATTGTTAACATCGATATTGAAAAAGAGCTTCCTGAAACCTTTACTTTTGAACTCAGCATTGATGAACTGATTAATACGGAGGATATGGAAAGCGATACTATAAAAGGCAGCTGGAGTTTCTCGTTCCCGATTAAAAGGATCGGAGAAATTTATCAACTTGAGCCATCTATAGTACGTAAAAGCAATCTTGGCGATTTCAGAATAAGGAAAATGACTTTCTCACCAAGCGGAATGCTGATGGATATTGAAACAAAGCAAACTCAAGAAGCAATCCAGGAAACAGGAGTGATTGCCTATAAAGTTTATGATGATAAAGGTAAGCTGTTGACACCACTAAATGAATCGGGTTCATCCTATAAATACGAATCAGGCACGGGTACTCGCATAACTAGCATCCTATATTCTCCTGCGGACAGTATCCCAAAACGCATTACAGTTAAACCATATATAAGTTTAAGATTCTTAAAAGGAGAGCCGGAGGAAAACATAATAAGTATTACCGAGAAGCTCCCTATTTTTCTGCCCCAAGGAGAAAATGGCGGAATCCTAATTAATGAAATTGTAGAGAAAAAAGGAGAAGTTTGGGTTAAATATGATGTAAAGGGAGATTTTGTACCAGAAAGGAAAAAGAACTTTTCTCTGATCAATGGAAAGGAAAGAAGCAAGGAGACTTCTGTAGAGCAAGAAGGTGACAGGGACAGTGCCAAGCGGAAAAACCAGCTTATGAAATTTAAAATTCCATATAATGAAAATCTTCATTTCATAGCTATCGATGAAAGCCCGGAGTGGATTAAGGGTTGGGAGCTGAAGATCCTTATTAAAAAGGAAGATTTAAAAAAGCTGAGTAATTCTAAATAAAGCGTTATTCTCAAAGGGGAATAGGCTCTACCTTTTATTGTAAGGAACGGATAAGGAAGAACCTTGGAAGTAAATATGAGATCAGCGACTTAATTAAAATCCGTATTTTGTATTTAAGGCTTGTGTATACCAGCACAAGCCTTTTTCGTAAATAAGCGCCTACAAAATCATAGGTTAAGATATGTGGAGCAGCACTTTACAAGAAAGTGGACTGGGGGCATTGCCTGATTTTGTCGCAGTTGACAGTACTTTCAAAAGACGTTCCCGTTTTAGCTGCAGTATTAATGTATGTGTCCTGGGGCATGCTCGCCGGCGGATTGTCTGGGGCGCTTTCTGTATTCGGCGGGTTTGCTGTCTTCAGGCTTCTTAAGGGCAGCAAACTTCTATCATTGGTTGGTTTGCCAAGGCTTTTCGCTTTCGCCGCAGGTACAGGAGCAGGAGCAGTCGCCTACTCGTTCCTCCATGGAACCCTTCATTACCTTTTTACAGGCGACAGCAGCCTATTAAAAGACGCCTTTACATGGGAAAGTCTCCTTTCCAATTTTACCATGGGAGCTGTGCTGGGGCCGCTCGGGGCCAAGCTTTTCAGGAGCATTGGACCGGCAAACCTCATGAAAGGCCCCGGCAACTGGATTGCCGGCCTCACAGCGAAGCTTTTAAAGAAGCCGTTCAGCCGCAAGCTCGCCAGCCAGATCAACAAAGGTGTTCATATTGTTAAAAATTCAGCGATATACAGCGGGGCTACGAGCCTAATCACCTCTGCCTTTGATGCCTTCAGCCAGTGGCGGCAGACTGGAAACGTGGACTGGAAGAAGAACGGAAAGCGGGCAGCCGTCGTTGCTCTCCTCACCATTCCGCTCATCGGCGCCGGGATGTTCGCCGGTACAAAAGCGAAGATCTTTGGCGATGATGCTCCAGTTATCAGCCGATCGATTCAGAATAATGACATCCATGTCAGTATTAATAAGCCGAAAGCTGATGGCGGGGATGTTAAGACGGATATGGATGTGCCTGGGTTTAAGGAGCCGGTGGCTGGGGATAGTACGGGTTTTTTTTTCTAATGCCTATCCAGAACTGGATGGGAAACCACTAGAAGGAAAGCTGGTACTTGAGATTCCGGCTACCAATAGGAACCTTGCTGATATAGAAAAATATAAACAAATAGCCAAGGAATATGGTGTAGTACTAAGATTTATGGAGGAATAGAAATTGAGTATGGAAATGAAACCAGAAATCAAAATGGCATTAGAAAATATCTCATTTGAAGATCGGTATAGAAGTTTATCCGCTCGTTATAAGGCAAATTCAAATGATATGGAAGATAGGCTGGAAAGCTATGAGAAAGATAAAGTTGAAGAAATATTTAATAGTTTAGGGTATCCTGCCAAATTTGATAAAAGAGAAAAGTTTTTTAAGCTAGGGGTTGAATACAAGTCACCCGATTACAAAATATGGTTCAATATTAGTGTAGAGCTTGGAATGACAGAATTTATTTGGGTTGTTTATCATGAGAATGAGGTGCAATTGGGAAGTCCTTGGAGTATCTATTCTAGATTTTTAAATCCTTCAGGACAAAGAATAAAGAAGCCGGTATATCGAAGCTATGAGGAATTAGAGGAAATTCTAAAAGAAGCAATTTTGATGTACGAGGATTTTAAACGCGAATTAATTAAAATCTATTCTCCTGAATAACCATTGCTAATTTCGATAATGGAGGGATCTTCAAAAGTGAGTACTTCAATTTACTACACAGCAAAACGCAAACAAAAACTAACTTCAGCTGAACAAGATTCGATTGATCAATTACTGGAAAGGTACTCCGTCGATGATGACATAGAAGAATACTTAAGGACCGGAGAAGGCCATAATTGGACAAGTTTTTTTATCTATGATCCCGAAAGCCCTTCGGAGCCTGATATAATTTTTGAGGGGTCAACTGAATTGCCCGATAATAGTGAAGATGCCATGTTTGACGGGGTGGACCATTGGGCATCACTGCTTGCGGATATTCGAAATGTTTTAGAAGGCGCTGAGTGGCATGTGCATGTTGATGACCATTCTCTTGTGTGGGACGAACAGAACAAGGAATATAACCTGACACAATGATTTTGTTAATAAAAAAAAAGGCCCGCAGCTTCGCTGCAGGCCTTTTCCCGTTCATCCGGTACCAGGTACCCTTTGTCTTTTCTGCGTACCAGGTACCCTCCGTGGACAAAACAGCAAAAGTGTCTTTTTGGTATACCTGGTACCTAATAACCTCTTTTACAACATCGGCCCAATCCCCGGCCCAAATGGAATGCCGAAGAAGTAGAATACGAGGATCAGGATGATCCAGGTAAGCAGGAAGCAGATGGAGTACGGGAGCATGAGGGCGATGAAGGTCCCGATCCCGGCTTTTTTATCGTACTTCTGCATGAATGATAAGGTGATGACCATATAGGGCATCAATGGTGTGACGATGTTTGTGGACGAGTCGGCGATCCTGTAGGCAACCTGGGTGAATGCAGGGTTGTAGCCCAGCTGCATGAACATTGGGATGAAGACAGGAGCCTCAAGCGCCCACTTGGCTGAACCTGATGTGATCAGGAAGTTCAGCAAGGCGGTAAAGATGATATATCCGATAATGAGTCCGATTCCGGTGAACTCGATGTCCTTCAGGAATTCGGCGCCGTTTACAGCTACCCATGTCGCGATGTTGGACCAGCTGAAATAGGCGATGAATTGGGCAATGGCAAAAATCAGGACGATATAGCCTGCCATATCCTTCATGGATTCAGCCATATATTTGGCAACATCTCCGCTTGTTTTGATATTTCCAACTGTCATACCGTAAGCAACCCCGATCACAATAAAGAAGATTAGGGTAATAGGAACGATGCCGTCAATGAATGGAGACGGGACAATGGTTCCGCCTTCGCCGCGCAATGGGCTGTCAGGCAGGAAGAGAGTGACTAGGATGATGGCTAAATAAACTCCCCCGGCGATGACGGCATTGCGAAGTCCTTTGCCTGCTTTCGGGTGGTCCTCAGTGACTGCTTCCTCGACGACATCACCTTTATATTTGCCAAGGCGAGGTTCGATGAACTTAGTGGTGACAAGGGCACCGACTACTGTAAGAAGGAAGACGGAAACAATATTGAAATAATAGTTATCAACAGGTGAAACGGTAAAACTGTCATCAATGATCCTTGCAGCTTCCGTGGAGATCCCTGCAAGCAATGTGTCTGTCCCGGTAATGACAAGGTTGGCTGTGAAGCCGGCACCGGCTGCAGCATACCCTGCTGCGAGACCTGCGATCGGGTTGCGCCCAACCTTGTAGAAAACCATGGCGGCTAGCGGCGGAATCAGTACCATGGCCGCATCTGAGGCCAGATTCCCCATGATTCCGACAAATACGACAGTATAAGTGATCAATACCGGCGGTGACTTCAGAATGGTTTTCCTGATGGCATAATCAAGCAAACCGACTTTCTCGGCCAAGCCGATACCAAGCATCATGGCCAGTACGAGGCCGAGCGGTGCGAAGCCTGTAAAGTTATCGAGCATCGAGCTGAGGATATACTGCAGACCTTCACCTGATGCTAAGCTCTTGACGGGCAGCTCTTCCCCTGTTCCGGGGTGGACGACGGTAGCACCGAACGCTTTAAAAATGGCTGAAGCGACAATGACAAGAAGCGTCAGGACGACGAATAAAATAAATGGATCTGGCAGCTTATTGCCTATTTTTTCAATTCCGTTCAGGAATTTCTGAAAAATGCCTTCCTTCTTCTGTGGACTTGTTCCAGGCTGGTTTTCAAGTTTCATGAGGACCCCTCCGATAGCTTGGAAGGCATTACACCTTCCGGAATTGGACATGTATAGGGATTTCTGTCCCTGAATAGAGCAAATTCCTGCTGTACCTTTTCAAGCTCTTCTTTTTCCGTCAGCATTTTGATGGCTGTCAATGCCATCGCCTCTGCTGCCCGCAGCATGCCTTTATGGGCATAGCTGCTGATTCCCTGGGCTGTCATCTGCCAGGTATGCAGCGGGGTTCCGAGAGCAGAGGTGGAAGCTGTCAATTGCGCGGTCGGGATGACCCAGCTGACGTCCGAGACATCGGTTGAGCCAGGAAGGATGCCGTCTGACGGTTGATACGGCGATATCGTGTCTGCCAGATATTTTCCGGCAAATTCACTGCCGTCCCCTATGTAGCCGAAGCCTTTTAAAATATCAATATAGCTTTCTTTTTCGCCTTCAGAGAGCGTGTCCCAAAGCTTTTTCGCATAGAACTCTTCCTGCTTGTCCGGCTTTTCAATCCCTGCCTCAAGCAAGTTTTCATGGAGTATGCGCTCCAGGCTGCGGTTAGGGATATAGTTGGAGCAGGCTTTATCAAACTCGATGGTCAGCTCCGTTTCAGTCATCAAAGCTGCGCCTTCAGCAATTTTGCACACCCGCATGTAGATGTCGTCAACCTGTTTGACCTTCGGGGAGCGGATCAAATACAGAACCTCTGCATCCGCCTGTACCACATTTGGGGAGATGCCGCCCGTATTGGTGACCGCATAATGGATGCGCGCCTCCGGGATCACATGCTCACGGAGATAATTGACCCCGACATTCATAAGCTCGACTGCATCAAGTGCACTCCGCCCAAGGTGCGGGGAGTTGGCCGCATGGGAGGAAAGCCCTTTGAAGCGGAAAAATACCTGATAGTTTGCAAGGCTAGATAAGCTCATGATGCTGTTGGCCGGAGACGGGTGCCAGGTAAGGGCAGCGTCAACTCCGTCAAAAACACCTTCCCTGACCATGAAGGTCTTGCCTGATCCGCCTTCTTCACCGGGACATCCGAAAAATTTAATGGTCCCCGGCAGATTATTTTCCTCAAGATAGTTCTTGGCGGCACAGGCTGCTGCAAAGGCACCGGTGCCGAGCAGATTATGGCCGCAGCCATGGCCGGCATTTTTTCCTGTCGGCTCCGGAGAGGATTTGCCGGGCTCCTGACCAAGGCCGGAAAGGGCATCAAATTCTCCGAGGAAGCCGATGACAGGCGAACCGCTGCCATAAGAGGCAACAAAGGCTGTTTCCATATTCCCGGCATTCCGTTCAACCTGGAATCCGGCTTTTTCACATTCCGCTGCGAGGAACTCAGCAGAATCATATTCTTCAAAGCGTGTTTCAGGATGATGGTAGATGTATTCGCTTATCTTTTCGAAAGTTTGTCTATTTTCAGATAAATACCTTTTTACGGGGGATGTCATCAGGTCACTCCTTTAAAATAAGTCAAATATCGGCTGTTATAAGGAAGCCTCTTTTTCCAGGAATCTTGTGATTACCCGGACACCTTTGATCATGTCTTCAATGGAGGCAAATTCATCTGGATGATGGGAGATGCCATCCTTGCAGGGGATAAAAATCAATCCGGACGGCCATTTGGCTGCCATATTCATGACATCATGGCCTGCGCCGCTGTTCATGCTGTGGGCTTTCAGGCCGAGCTCTCCGCATATGCCGGTGAGTTTCTGCTGCATGTTGGGATCAAGCATGATGGAATCATTGTTGATTAGGGTTTCAACGTGGATTTCCACCCCGCTGTCTGCAGCGGCCTTTTGGCAAAAGTCCTTTATTTCTTCAGCAAAAAAACGTTTCAGCATGTCATCAACGCTACGGATGTCAATGCCAAGCTCGATTTCTCCAGGGATAACGTTCATGCTGTTCGGTTTCAATTCAACGGTGCTGACTGTAGCGACGAGCGGCTGGATGCTTTCTTCACTTAACTGTGACGCCCTTTCATGCACAAAGGTGACGAGCGGGGCGATGGCGACGAATGCATCTTTTCGGTTATGCATTGGGGTCGTTCCGGTATGGCCGGCCATTCCTTTGACGTGAACCTTCAGCCGGACCGGGCAGGCGACGCCGTTTACAATCCCGATTTCTGCGCCATGCTGCTCAATATGGGTTCCCTGCTCGATATGCAGCTCCAAAAAGCAGGCAAGCTTCTCAGCAGGCAGTTCAGCTTCTTCGATCCTGGACCAGTCAAGCCCAAATTCCTCGGCAGCCTCTTTAACAGTGACACCATTGCGGTCAGTCATCCTGCCGGCTTCCCGGCTGTTGAGTTTCCCGGAAACGGCTTTGCTGCCGATGGTCGACAGGCCGAATCGCGCTGACTCTTCTGAGACAAAGCAGACGACTGCAATATCTCTCGCTGGCTGGAACCCTGAATCCTTCAGTGTTTTGATGGCGGCCAGGGCGCTGAGCACCCCGGCTGGACCGTCATATCCGCCGCCGTTCACAACTGTATCAAGATGGGAGCCGACGGCCACAGGAGGCAGGCTGCTGTCTGTTTTCCAAATGGCCCACTGATTGCCGGCCGCATCCTGAAGGGTGTGGAGCCCGAGCTCCTCCGCCACTTTTCTGAAAGCAGCATGGGCAGCTTTTTCCTCGGCGGTGAAGCTGAGGCGGGTGAAGCCCTCCGGCTGGTCCATGCTAGAGACTGTATTCAGGATGGCCAGATTTTTTTCAAGCCAGCTGTTCAAATCAGCCATTAGAAGAGCCGCCTTTAATGATGCTGGCGAATGTATCGACCGCTGCCGCGAGCACTCCTTCCTCATAATCAAACTGAGGATGATGGTGCGGGAAGTCAAGCTTAGTGCCAAACAGCATATAGGTGGCTTTACCGGCATGCTCCTGGACCTTGTTCATCATAAAGCTTGCATCCTCAGAGCCGGAGACAGGGACAGAAGGGATGACCTCTGTGACAAGCTCGCTTGAAGCGCACCATTCCTGGATCTTCGGAATCAGTTCTTCGTTGCAGGTCATCACCTCGGTGACCCCGACAGGCTCGATCGTACAGGAGACATCATGCATATCAGCCGCCGCCTTGATGATCCGAAGGGCACTCTCTGCCATATAGTCACCTATAGCATGCGTTTCACCGCGGACTTCAATCTCCATATAGCTGTCCTCTGGGATGATATTGCGTCCGCTCCCGGCAGTCAGGCGCCCGACATTCACGCGGGTGACGCCGTCGAAATGGCGGGGGATTGCATATAGATTATTGGCTGCAGTGGTTGCGGCAAGCAGAGCATTTTTGCCGAGCTCCGGATGCATGCCTGCGTGGGAGGAAACTCCCTTGAATGAAACATTGTACTTTGTTGAGGCTAAGAAGCCTGTCGTTGTTGCGGCGATGGTTCCGACCGGATAGGAGTGAATCCCGATATGCCCGGAGTAGAAATAATCGACATCATCGAGCCAGCCTTTTGCGACCATTGCTCTCGCACCGCGGCCGCCTTCTTCTGCCGGCTGGAAAAGGAGCGTGAATTTTCCCTTGAGTTCATTGGTATGCTCAGCAATATATTTCGCTGTGCCAAGGCCGATTGTCGCATGGCCGTCATGTCCGCAGGCATGCATCACGTTAGGTTCCCCGGATGAGAATTCATGCTTGCATGGGAGGTGGGACTCATCGGCAGACTCAAGGATCGGCAAGGCATCGATATCGAAGCGGAATCCGATATGGTCTCCGGCTCTTCCTGTGTCCCATGTTGCCACTAGGCCGGTATTGCCGCCTGACATTTTTTCAAGCCATTCTTTCTCGACTCCCCATGCCGCCGCCTTTTCCTCATGGGCTTCCAAGGCCTCTTTTTTCGGCACGCCGAGGCGGGCATCTTCCTGCAGGGCATCCTTCCCGATATGGAGGGTAAAGCCCATCTTCTCGAGCTCCTTCCCGATCCGGTAGGTTGTGATATATTCCATAAAGCCCAATTCCGGCAGGCTATGAAGCGTCCTGCGCCATTCCACTAGCTGCGGAGTAAGATTTTTGACAAACTCGCTGGTCATATTTCAGCACTCCCTGTATGTAAAATTTTGGTTGTTTCCTAATTTAGAAAAGTTATAGAGACATTAAGTTGGGGCAATCATCAGAGTTTTTGTTTTCGGATAATTGCCGTTTATTTTCCTTAAAGGGGAGTATACTACAATATTTAGAAAATTGATACTTTGTAGAATAATTCACAAACAGGGTATATAAAGATAGTGAGAAAATGGGCAGGGCAGGGCTTGAAAGCAAAATAAAAAGCAAGCCGGCAGAAGACTCCTGCTGGCTTGCTATTAATTACCATTCAATAAAAGTTTATAAACCTTTCTCGGCCTGCCCTTTGACTGGCCAGTCTGGACTGATTTGCTTTCAGCGAGGCCGATAGTCTCCATCTCTGAAAGGATCCGCCGCGCATTCCGCTCAGTGCTCTCCAGCCAGCCTGCCACCTCCCGGGAATTCACTTCGGTTTTTTTATAAAAATTGGACAATGTCTGGATTTTCGAAAGCGCGACAGGAGAGATATTCGCTTTTTTCAGCGTGTCTGCCCAACCTTCGTCACTCCATTTTTTAGAATGAAAGGTAACCGAATCGCCGGACGGATGAAACTCTGTCAGCTCCTCATTTTCATCAACGAGAACGATTGCCGGCTTGGCCTTCAGGCGGGCGCTCCTGAGTGCGTTTTGCACATTTTCCTCCGCCTGAAGGGCTGTGATTCCGTAGCCAAGGCCGATGCGGAGGCGGAAATGGGTCTGGGCATAGACCGTTTCAATCAGGTCGTAAAGATCCTTTTTATCAAGTTTGATTTCTACCTCGCCGCGCGTTGTGTAGATAAAATAGAGGCCGTCCCCAATTTGCACATATGAACCGTTCACATGCTCTGCAAGCTCGATGAGAAGCTTCTTCATAGCAAGCTCCTTGTGCTTTCGTTCATAGGAATGAAAGAATTCTCCCTCATTATCAGGCTGGATGAGTTCAATTCCGAGCAGCGCCATTTGCGAACGCTGATACCAGGATGAGTGGCCGCGTTCTTTCAGAATTTTAAGCGCAAATTGAATCGATAGATGGGAAGGATACACACGATAGCAGGGAATATCCATTTCTTTGAGATAGTCATAGACTCCCCGCAGGCAGGTAAAAGCAGCCTCCGTCCGGCCCTCACGGTAAAGCTTTATATGAAACTCGGCCAGCTCCTCAACAGGGCGGAAATCCGGATAAGAAAAAGAATGGATCTCCAGGCTCTGCAGAGAAAAATAGCGCTTCGTCGTTTCCAGCTCCTCTTCCTGGATCGTATCCAGGCTGATGCTTTTGATCACTCGTTCCTTATCGAGATAAGACTCCAGCACCTTTCCAAGCAGGCTCGCGCCGTACAGGGGAGGATAGAAGCTGTTCTCCTCACAGATCAGCTCCTTTGATAAAGCATATGTATAAGGGACCTGACCGGAAAAAAACCACTGATCGATCCTTTGCTGGTTTTCCCCGATGATCCCGTCAATATCCTCCAGGCTCCCATAATAAAAAGGAACCAGCCGCAAATCCGAAAAAGACTCCGCCGAATCCATAATATGCCGGACCGAATCCTCAGGCCCAATAACCCCTAATGTAATCTCCATCCCATTCACCTATTTCCGCATCAGCTGTAATCTTCTGCCTATTATATACCAAAAATTCCGTGCCAGGTACCATCCGTGGACAAAAGGGGGTGAAGTGTCTTTTTGTGGTGCCAGGTACCATCCGTGGACAGATGGGGTGAAGTGTCTTTTTGTGGTACCAGGTACGCTCCGTGGACAGATGGGGTGAAGTGTCTTTTCATGGTACCTGGCACCCAACAATAAGTATATTGACAAACCCGCTGTGTAATTATAGATTCAAAGTGACAAGAAAACGTTTTCCTGAAGGGTGAGAATAAACTATGAAATTAACTATAAAAGACATTGCAAAAATGGCAGGAGTCTCTGTTGCAACGGTCTCACGTGTAATTAATAAGAGCAAGCCTGTGAATGATGATATAAGAGAAAAAGTCGAGAAGGTCATCCGTGAAACCCAATTCCGTCCCAATGCACTTGCAAGGGGCCTGATCAGCAAATCTACGAATTTAATAGGGGTCATCTTTCCGCAAATCAACTATACTTCCGCCGAGCTCATCAACGGCATTGAAGATGTGGCTAACAGGAATGGCTACAATATTATCCTGAGCAACACCAGGCTCGATCCGGAAATGGAGCTGAAATCTCTTGAAATATTTAAAGAAAAGCAGGTTGATGGTATTATCTTATCCGCAATCCATACGACCGAGCAGCATGTAGATTGGATAAAAGCCAATAAGATCCCCATTGTAGTAGTCGGGCAGAAGGTAACTGGGCAAAACATCACCTGGGTAGATGTTGACAACTATACACCGATAACAGAAATGGTCAGGTATCTGGTACGCTGCGGCCATGAAAAAATCGGAATGATTCATGGTCCGCTGCACGATCAGTCAGCAGGCTATTCACGCTATAAGGGTTTTATTGATGAAATGAAACGCCTAGGTCTTCCTGTCAATCAGGATTTCATTGCTGAAAGCAACTTTTCCTCTGGGGAGGGGTATGAGGCGATGGTGACTTTGCTTAGAAAGAGGGATCTTCCGACCGCCATTCTTTGCGCATCCGACACGATTGCCATCGGCGCCAAAAATTGCGCAGAGGACCAGGGATACAGGGTCCCTGACGATATTTCAATTGCGGGGTTTGACGATATTGAATTGGCAACGCTTGTACGCCCGCAGCTGACAACGGTCAGGGTCGACTTTGAAGCTATGGGGTCCAAAGCAATGGAGGCTCTGCTTCAAAATATTGGCCAGCCCGGAACTGCGCCTCAAGAGCATTATATTGATTACCGGCTGAGCCTGAGGGACAGTGTCAAGAAAATGATGCAGGCAGATAGGGAATTGTGATTTTTTGCTGAAATTAATACTTTTAGGAAATCGTTTTCAAAAGTACTTGTCAAAATATTAATAACTTAATATAATCATAATTGTAAGAGTTAGGAAAACCTTTTCACAAATTCATGCAGAAGAGCTTAATGGTCTAATCTGCTAAAACTATTCTCAAACAGAGGGGAAGTAAAAAAAATGTTCAATTTCTCTAAATCAGGAATGTTCAAAAAGACGGCCGCTGCCGGCATGGCAGCCGCATTAACCTTTTCTCTTGCAGCCTGCTCAGGCAATTCTTCTGAAGGAGATACAGGCTCAAAAGATGGGAAAGTAAACATTATTGTTACAAACGGCAAGGGTGAGATTGATGCCCAGTTTAAGCAGGCCGCAAAGGATTTTATGGCTGATCATAAGGACATCAATGTACAGGTTGAATCAGTGGCAGTCGGAGACGCATTG
The DNA here is from genome assembly GCF_002858875.1 of Bacillus sp. UMB0728. Classification (NCBI taxonomy): domain Bacteria; kingdom Bacillati; phylum Bacillota; class Bacilli; order Caryophanales; family Bacillaceae; genus Bacillus; species Bacillus sp. UMB0728. The sequence goes on from NZ_PKLA01000002.1 coordinate 623,034, forward strand.
AACGTTTATGATAAGCTTTCCGCCTCTGGGAAAACGGTTACATTGGCAATGTTTTCTCCTTATGATGCCACTCATAAATATAAAGATGTAGGAATCGATTTGTCTGATGAAAAATGGAATGAAGAAACAAGCGATGCCATTAAAGATGAAGAAGGAAATGTAATCGGTTTCCCGTTCGCCCTGGAAGGTATGGGACTTGTTTACAACCAGACAGTAGTTGAAGAAGCAGCAGGCGAAGGCTTTGATCCATTCTCAATCAATACACGCGACAAGCTGGCAGATCTATTGGATAAAATCAAGGAATCTGGTGTGAAGCAGCCAGTGGCTTATCAGACTGAAGCATGGTCAGTTGCGAACCATTACAGCTCTCTGTTTCTTAATCAGACAGAAGATCCAACGGAAACTTTGAAAGAAGTGCAAGCCGGAAAATTCGATTATAACAAGAATGAAGCCTGGAACGGCTATTATGACACATTGGATATGCTGATTTCAGAGGATTACAATATGTTCGGTGCACGTCCGACTGGCCAATATTATGATGCTGCGCATGTAGCTGTCGGAAAAGGCGATTCTGCGATGCTTTTCAACGGAAACTGGGCTTTTGATTCTTTGAAAGCGCTTGAAGGTACAAACTTTGGATTCATGCCTGTCCCTGTCGACAACAATCCTGATAACCCGCTGAACAACAAGATTGCAGCCGGTCCTACTCAAGCATTTGTTGTGAACAAGAAGGCTTCTAAAGAAGAACAGGACGCTGCGAAAGAATTCTTGAACTGGCTGGTATACGATGAAGCAGGACAAGACTTTATCGTTAATAAATCTCAAATCATCTCAGCATTCAAAAACAATCCAAACAAAGTAACCAACCCGCTCGGCGTTGCCATCAGTGATGCACTTGCTGCCGGCAAGACAATGCCTTTCAGCACCAACTATATCAATACAGGGGATTGGACTACTATCCTTGGTCCTGAGGTTCAGAAATACATTGCGAGTCAAAGCAAAAGAGAAGACCTTGCAAAAGCTTTTGAAACCTATTATAAGACCCACCAAGAATAATCCAGACTCAAGTGAAAACAAAAAAGCAGGCGGAGAGAACTTATCCTGCCTGCTTTTTTTACCTAACAGACAGGATGTGGAAGCATGAAGAAAAATAAAAAAATAGGTGATATCGGCAATTCGCTTTTATTCCTGGGCCCTGTTTTCCTTTTTTTCTGTATCACCGTACTGGTCCCATTTGGATACGGCCTTTTCCTCACTTTTAATACGATGCAGACTCCGGCTGATCCGGTGGTGTTTGCAGGCATGGCGAATTATCTGGAAGCTGTAAAAGATACGGAATTTTGGAAATCGCTTTGGCTGACACTTAAATTTGTCGTGGCAACCGTGTTTTTTGTCAACTTGTTCGGTTTCGGTCTGGCGTACCTGGTTACGTCCGGCTTGAAGATCCAGAATTCATTAAGGACAGCTTATTTTACGCCTAACCTGATCGGTGGACTGGTACTTGGTTATATATGGCAATTTATCTTCGTTCAGTCGCTCCCTGCATTAGGCACCAAACTTGGCATAGATTGGCTTGAACTCGGGTGGCTCGGGGATCCGACCATGGCTTTCTGGTCGCTCGTCATCGTAACCATCTGGCAGACAGCCGGCTATATGATGATCATCTTCATCGCCGGATTGATCAGTGTTCCAAGAGAGCTGATTGAAGCAGCCAAAATCGATGGAGCCGGCCCGTTCAGAAGGCTTTTGAATGTTACGCTGCCTTTAATGGTTCCCTCATTCGTAGTGACCGGGTTCCTTTCTTTAAAAAATGCATTCATGGTGTATGACTTGAATTTTGCTCTCACAAATGGAGGCCCTTTTGGCAGCACCAAGATGGTATCCATGCATGTCGTCAATAAAGCCTTTATTGAATCGAACTATGGGACAGGACAGGCTGAGGCGATTATCCTGTTTGTGATTGTAGCCGCTGTAACCGGTTTTCAAGTTTATACCAGCAAGAAAATGGAGGTCGAAGCATAATGGCCAGGCAAAAAATTGTCACTACCACTTTTCTATACCTATTGGCAATCATTGCCCTAGTAAGTTTTATTTTTCCTTTTGTGCTGCTCATCATCAACTCATTCAAAACCAATGGCGAAATCCTGACCAGTCCCTTTGCCCTTCCGGAAAACTGGAATTTCGCCCATTTTGCAGATGTGATCAATATGATGAACTTTGGTGTCACCTTCAGGAACTCGTTCATCGTTACCACACTGAGCACACTGTTCATTGTCTTTTTCTCTGCCATGGCGGCGTACCATCTTGTGAGAAGGCCGTCCAAATTCAATAAATTCTTTTTCACCGTGCTGGTTGCATCAATGGTCATCCCGTTCCAGTCGCTCATGATCCCGCTGATTTATATCTATGGGGCGAAACTGCAGCTGATTGATGCGATTCCTATTCCGCTATTGATCATTTTCTACCTTGGGTTCGGCAGTGCGCTTTCCGTATTCATGTTCCATGGCTTTATCAAATCGATCCCGATAGAAGTTGAAGAAGCAGCAAGAATTGATGGCTGTAATTCCCTGCAGATCTTCTTCCTGATTGTCCTTCCGATGCTGAAGCCTATCGCAGTTACGATTTCAATATTGAACGTGCTGTGGATTTGGAACGATTACCTGCTGCCATCACTGGTGCTGAACAATGAATCTGTCTATACCATGCCGGTGCAGATGAAAGTATTCAACGGCACATATATGAATAACTGGGAACTGCTGATCCCGGCGATTCTATTGACCGTCATCCCGATCCTGATCATGTACATGATCGGCCAGCGTGCGATTATTAATGGCGTGATGCAGGGATCTATTAAATAGGCTGGAGTCCGGCTAAATGATATTAGGTTGTATTTTTGGTAAAAAATGTAAAGTGAGACGAATATCCCGGATTTTGGGGTGAATTCCCGTAATTTTAGGGAGAAAAAATAGAAAAACTGGCCGAATTATTGAAAAAGTGGGCTGAATCAGTGTTAAGCGGCGGCAATACCAGATAGTTTTTTTAAAAAAACGCCATTAACACTGATTTCACACCTCAACCAGGCTAAATTCTGCAAGAAAAATGAAGGCACAACGAAAGGATTTTGACAGAGATGAAAAAAGCATGGTGGAAAGAAGCAGTAGCCTATCAAATTTACCCGCGGAGCTTTATGGACAGCAATGGAGACGGCATCGGGGACTTAAGAGGAATTGTTACGAAGCTTGATTACCTTAAAGATCTGGGAATTGATGTGATCTGGATCTGCCCGATGTATAAGTCGCCTAATGATGATAATGGCTACGATATTTCTGATTACCAGGATATTATGGATGAATTCGGCACGATGGAAGATTTTAATCTTCTGCTTGAAGAAGTCCATAAGCGCGGGATGAAAATGATCCTGGACCTGGTGATTAATCATACGAGTGATGAGCATCCATGGTTTTTAGAGTCCCGCTCTTCAAAAGATCATCCGAAAAGGGACTGGTATATCTGGCGTGATGGAAAAGATGGCAAGGAGCCGAATAACTGGGAATCCATTTTCAGCGGGCCTGCGTGGAAATATGATGAAGAAACAAAGCAATACTTCATGCATATATTCTCTGCACGCCAGCCGGATTTGAACTGGGAGAATCCTGAGGTCAGGGAAGCTCTCTATGAAATGGTCAACTGGTGGCTTGAAAAAGGAATTGATGGATTCAGGATCGATGCGATTTCGCATATCAAAAAAGAGCCCGGTTTCCCGGATATGCCAAACCCGGACAATCTGGATGTAGTCCCATCTTTTCCGAAAATGATGAATTTCCCTGGGATTGATGATTTCCTTACAGAATTTGCGGACAGGACGATCCGCAACTATGACGTCATGACTGTCGGAGAAGCCAACGGAGTCGGCATTCCTGATGCTGACAGATGGGTCGGCGAGGAAAATGGCTATTTTAATATGATTTTCCAATTTGAATTTCTTGACCTGTGGGACAAGGACACAGAAGATGCTGTGGACGTCAAAGCGCTGAAAAAAGCATTGACCAAATGGCAGGAAGGCCTTGAAGGACGAGGCTGGAATGCCCTGTTTATCGAAAACCATGACCAGCCGCGCCGTGTTTCATCCTGGGGCAATGACCAGCAGTACTGGAAGGAAAGTGCGAAAATGCTTGGGGCGCTTTACTTCCTGATGAAGGGCACGCCTTTCATTTATCAGGGCCAGGAAATTGGGATGACCAATGTGAAATTCCCTGATATAGAAGATTATAACGATGTTGGAATGGTGAACTATTACAAAGTGGAAGCCGCAAAAGGCGTTCCACACGATGACATAATGGAGGTCGTCTGGAAACAGGGCCGCGACAATTCACGGACTCCGATGCAGTGGGATGCCTCGCATATGGCCGGCTTCACGGAAGGAAACAAAACGTGGCTGGGCCTGAACCCAAACTATCGTACCATCAATGTTGAAAGCCAGCTGAAGGATGAAAATTCAATTCTTCATTTTTATAAAAAACTAATCGCCATCCGCAAAGAGAACCCTGTCTTTGTATATGGAAAGTACGAGCTTATCCTTCCTGACCATGGGAAACTTTTTGTCTATACCAGGACAATGGGAAGCGACAAGGCCCTTGTAATCTGCAATTTCCATGACAAACCTGAAAAAATAGAGCTGCCGTCGGAAATCGGCGGTGCTTCAAGTGAACTGGTTTTAAATAACTATGATGTTCCTGAAAAGAAGCTGGAAAAGGAATTCACTTTAAGCCCTTATGAAACAAGGGTGTATCTCTTAAAGTAAGAATGGGGCACCTGCCCCTTTCTTTTTGCACTCAATATTTGTAAAAGTTTTTCTCCTGCAGAAGGTAGAGTCATAGAGGCTGCCTGACGGTATAAAACGGTACAGACTGCCTGACAGCACTGGACATGTCTGCCGGAAAAAGGAGCAGAAAGATATTCCCTTAATATCAGTTGCGGCAAGTACAGCGATGGAGGATTACGATGCTTAAATTAGATGAGAAAATTGAATTCCAGCCGAGAGGCAATGATATTTTAACGATAGGCGAAATCCTGATCGACATGATTTCGGAAGAATACAGTCCTGCAGATGAGCCGGCAGTTTATCATAACTATTTTGGCGGATCACCGGCCAATATTGCCATGAATGTTAAGAGGCTGGGAATCCGTTCCCTGGTCGCGTCTGCAGTAGGGGAAGACAGGCTGGGAACCTTTCTTATCAGCCATCTCCGCAAAACAGGGATTGACCCGGGACTGGTTCAGCGGGTAGATTCGTCCACCAGTATGGTTGTGGTCGCAAAAAGCAAAGGAACGCCCGATCCCATCTTTTACCGCGGGGCAGACTATCAGCTCCAATATACGGAAGAGCTTGAAAAGGCATTGCTGGATTCAAAAATCGTCCACTTTTCCTGCTGGCCCCTTTCGATGGCACCGGCCCGCCATACGATTGAAAAAGTGATTGAACAGGCGCGCAGCCAAAATATCCTGGTCTGCCTGGATCCGAATTACCATCAGATGGTATGGAAAAAAGGGGCCGGAGGGATTGAGTACGTTAAATCAATCATTGGGATGGTCGATATTATAAAGCCATCTGAGGACGATGCGGAGCGGCTGTTCGGGAAGGACACCCATGAAAATCAGATCCGCAAATTCCTTGGTCTTGGCGCAAAGCTTGTCATCCTGACGATCGGCAAGGATGGAGCAATCGTATCCAATGGAGAAGAAACCTTCCGAATCAAGCCGCTTGCGACTGATGTAATCGACACAACCGGTGCAGGGGATGCATTCTGGTCAGGCTTTTATACGGCACTGGTAAAAGGCTTTTCCGTAAAGGAAGCCCTGGAGCTGGGTTCGGCAGCTAGCGCCTATAAATTAAAATTCACAGGTGCGGTCTGCAGCATGCCCCCGCTGGAACAACTAAAAGAAATGTACGGACTGTAGGAGGTTTTAGAAATGGCAGTTAAAAATCAAGTACAGCTTATCACATATCCGGACTCCCTCGGCGGAGATCTGAAAATGCTCAACAAAGTAATGACAGAACATTTTGCTGATATTTTCAAAGGTGGCGTGCATATCCTCCCACCTTTTCCATCCTCAGGCGACAGGGGATTTGCCCCGCTTACCTATCTTGAAATCGACCCGGAATTCGGGGGATGGGAAGATATCCGGAAGATCGGCGAAAACTTTGATATCCTTGTCGACCTGATGGTCAACCATATCTCGCAGAAATCCGAGTACTTCCAGGACTTTTTGGCAAAAGGCCGCCAGTCCCAGTATGCAGATCTGTTCATCACCCTTGACAAGCTTTGGGAAGACGGACAGCCTGTACAGGAGGATGTTGATAAGATGTTCCTGCGGAGGCCGCTCCCATATTCAACCTTCACAATAGAGGAAACAGGCGAACAGGAGACAGTATGGACCACTTTTGGCAAAACAGACCCCTCTGAACAGATTGACCTTGATATCAAATCAGAGCAGGTCAGGCAGCTATTAACCGACTTCTTCACTAATTTCAAAGAGCAGAACGTCAAAATTGTCCGCCTTGATGCTGTCGGCTATGTCGTGAAAAAGCTTGGCACCAGCTGCTTCTTTGTTGAACCGGAAATTTATGAGTTCCTTGACTGGATCATGGAGCTGGCGAATTCTCTGGGCATCGAGCTTCTGCCGGAGGTTCATTCCCATTATTCCATTCAGTATAAGCTAGCCGAACACGGCTTCTGGATCTATGACTTTATCCTGCCATACCGTGTACTCGAGACGCTGATCAACAAATCAAGCAAGAACCTGGCTGATTACCTGAAGAACCGCCCGCACAAGCAGTTCACGATGCTCGACTGCCATGACGGCATACCAGTCAAGCCTGACCTAGACGGCCTGATCGATACAAAGGAAGCGAAAGACATTGTGGATGTCTGCCTTGAAAGGGGATCCAATCTGAGCCTGATTCTTTCTGACGAACATAAGGCAGAGGACGGGTTTGATGTCCACCAGATCCGCTGCTCCTACTATTCCGTCCTGAACAGCGATGATGATGCCTATCTTGCTGCCAGAGCCATCCAGTTCTTCACGCCGGGCGTCCCGCAGGTCTATTATGTCGGGCTTCTTGCCGGTGAAAATGATGTGAAAAATGTAGCACGCACCGGTGAAGGGCGCGAAATCAACCGCCATAACTTCACTCTTGAGGAAATTGAAGAATCCCTGGAAAAGCCAGTTGTCCAGAGACTCTTGAAGCTCATCCGCTTCCGCAATGATTATGAAGCATTCAGCGGCGAATTCCAGGTCCTCGACTCACCAGACAGCGAACTCCGCCTCTCCTGGCGAAACGGCAGCAAAAGCTGCACATTGTTCATTGATCTGGCAACGAATAAGAGTACCATCGAGTATGCTGGTGACAATGGGGAAATGGATATGTATATTGTTTGAATTTAATATGGGTGGCAAGGCGTCATCCCCAAAGATAAAAGGCAGAGCTGCGGCTCTGCCTTTTATCTTTGGGGCGCATTAAATGCCCAGAAGCGTACCGTGGAAAAATCGAGGATATTGTCATTTATTCTCAATGCTTTTGAGTAGACGGATAATAAACTGTTTGTTAATATAATCTATATCGTTCTCTCTAGAGAACAAAAAATTTATATAATTTGTTCTTTTAAAAGAAATTTTCATACTTTGAAAAGAATGAAGGTGCATTCATGAAGAGTATTTTGCTGTTTTTCCTGATTCTGGTTCTTTCAGGGAGTGAATTGGCGGTTAATCTTCCTCCTGCTGCCATGATGTCTGAGAGGTTAATCAGTAAAGAGGCAATGGCGCTTCCTTCAACGGCTGTAACCGAACAGGATGGCTGGCATCTTGTCTGGAATGATGAATTTCATAGCGAAAAGTCATTGATTAAATGGAATCCCCAAAACTGGCCGTCCAAGAAGAATGGGGAATGGCAATACTATCTTCCGGAAAATATTGATGTCCAGGATGGCTCATTGGTCATTTCAAGCCGGAAAGAATCTTTTAAAGGAAGATCTTATACCTCTGGTGCTGTTACGACAGAGGATAAGTTTGAATTTACTTATGGAAGAATCGAAATAAGAGCGAAGCTGCCAAAGGGACAGGGAGTTTTTCCTGCCTTGTGGCTAGTTAATTCCGAAGAGTATTGGCTGCCGGAAATCAACATTGTTGAGAGTATCGGCCAAGACCCGAACGAACTGTATTTTGTTGTCCATTGGAGGGATGAGAAAGGAGAGCAGAAGAGAGATTACAAGAAGCTGACCGGTGAAACTGACTTTGCCGAAGACTTTCATCTGTACGGACTGATATGGGAACCGGGAAGGATTGTATGGACGCTTGATGGGAAACGCATTTTTGAAACAAAGAAATATTCTCCGGATATTCCTCTCTTTTTGTACTTGAATACAGCCATTGGAGGCACTTGGCCGGGACCGCCTGATCCTCGGGACAGCTTTCCGAAAGAATTGTTGATTGACTATGTACGTGTATACCAGGAGGGAGGGGAAGGCCAGTGACCATATTGCTTTATAGTTCTTTCACCATTTTTCTTGCCTTTGTCATCATGCAGTCTTACTATATTTTGCAGCCGCTATTTAAAGAAGAAAAGAAGCAGCGCGGCCTGATTGAAAAAATGCACAGTTTCTCCGTCATTGTACCTGCTTTTAATGAAGAAAAAGTGCTGGAATCGTGCATTATAGGCTATTGCGGGCTCAGGGAGCAGGAATCAGAACTGATCATCGTCAATGACGGATCTACTGACCATTCAATCACCATGCTAACAGAACTGTTGTGCCTGACGCCGAGCAGCAGGTCTTTTAAAAAGAGGCTTGAGCATAAAGAGATTACGGCAGTCTATGAATCTAAGAGATTTCCGAATATCTTTGTCATCGATAAGCGGAATGGCGGGAAGTCGGATGCTTTAAATGCGGGAATCAACTTCAGCCGGAATGACATTATCGTCACTCTTGATGCAGACAGCATCCTGGAGAGGAACAGTCTTATGGAAATGAATGCTGAATTCCAAAAAAAGAATGTGATTGCCTGCGGCGGGAATGTGCTGATCGCCCAGGCGTTCAGCGGGCATGTCAACCATCTGAAGCCGACTTTTAAGATGAAGGGAGTCATCAAGTTTCAGTTCCTTCAGTATCTTACGGCCTTTTATCTTCATAAGCGTGCCCAGGCTTCCCTGGGGGCAATGACCGTTATTGCCGGGGCCTTTGGGGCCTTCAGGCGCGGTTTATTGTTCGAAGTCGGCGGTTTCCGGGAAACAATCGGGGAGGATATGGATATTACCCTTAAGATCCAGAAGCTGATCAAGGAAAAAGGCTGCGGGCTGAAGATTTCCTATGTCCCATCTGCTGTCTGTTATACCGAATGCCCGGAGACACTGGGGGATATGTTCAAGCAAAGGGTCCGCTGGCAAAAAGGCTTTATTGATTGCCTGATTCAATACCGTAATTGCTTTTTCCGGAAGCTGCCTTTCAGGTTCTCCATCGTGTTTATCTTTGACCAGTTTATGATTGGCACGCTGAATGCTTTTCCGATGCTGGCCATTCCGGCCATGGTGCTTCTGAATCAAGGCCAGCTCCTGCTTGTTCTCCTGCTCGGATCGGGAGCAGTATTCCTCTATATCTATCAATTTTTTACTACCATCTTTATCAGCCACCTTCATGGCGTGGCTTTCCGAAAGAGGGACATACTCAGGATTATTATCTTTCTGCCGGCAGATATATTTTTCTATAGAATCATGAATCTGCTGTTTGTCGCTTATGGAACATTGTCTTTCTTCTATAAATCGAAGAGCTGGAATAAGCTCGAAAGGTCTGGAAAGCTGGCATGGAAAGGGGCGGAGAAGGCGTGAAAGTACAGGCTGCAAAGGCAGCGGTCGCCTTTGGCTTCCTGATATTCCTGAGCATGATGGTATCAGGATTTAATTTCGTAGTCGATGAGTATGATATCCTTGCAGTCGAGCATAAAGGATTATTTCCCGCAGACGAGCGTTTCCGCCTCCATGCATGCCGCAGGGAGGCCTCAAGGGATTTTTCAAATGAGAAGGATACAGCGGCAAAAGTGCCTGTTCTATTGTATCACCATATTATCAGCAAGAAAGACCTGGCTGACAGCCATTATATAAAAGGCAAGCTGAACCCTATGATCGTTCTGAAGGAAGACTTTGAAGAACAAATGGCCTATTTGAAAAAGGAAGGCTATACAACTCTAACGCTTTCAGAGCTCTATGACTTTCTGGCAAGGAAAAAGGAAGTCCCTGCCAAAAGTGTGGTCATTACTTTTGATGACGGCTACAAGGATAACTATGTGGAGGCATACCCCATTCTGAAAAAATATGATTATACAGCTGTCAGCTTTCTCATCACCGGACATATCACCAGCAAGCTCCATCCTTATGAGCCGGGGGAAATCCAGTATCTCAGCCTGCGCGAACTTGAAAAAGGGTGTGGGATTTTCGATTACCAGAGCCACACCTACAGCCTCCATAAAAGAGAGAAAAGCCGCTTTAACCAGGAAGCCTCCTACCTTTTGACAAAAGAGAAAAAAGTGATAGAAAAAGATATGCTGACAAGTATCGTTCAGCTGGACGGCAATAAGCAGGCTTTTGCCTACCCTTATGGGGAATATTCTCCGGCAACCGTAAACTCCATCGTCAAGCTTGGTTTCCGCATGGCATTTACGGTTGAGAAAAAGGCAGCAGAGAGGGGCGATCACATTTATGAAATACCGAGGCTTCCAGTGGTGGCGGAGACGAGTATGGAGGAGTTCAAGAAATATGTGAAACCGTAGAACAATTTTGAGACTGTGGAGGCTGCTGAAAAGTGCCTCCTCTTTTAGTGCTTTTAACCGTATAGTAGGGTTTGGGAACTGGAATTATAGTGTTGACACCACTTATCTGAACATTTAGAATAATATGTAACCGGTTACATGAGTGGCCGGCATATTTTAAAGGATTTGTGTAACCGGTTACATATTTTACTCATAGAAACAGGTAAGTTCACATATTTGATAAATAGAGGTGATTAAAAATGAAGGAAGTCAGAATCCTTTCTCCATGCGGGATGCTGGGCTATGGTTTTCCGGAGGGATCTTTCAGGCGGGGGATGGAGGCGGAGCCGCATGCGATCGTGGTGGATGCCGGTTCGACGGATGCGGGTCCCCATAAGCTTGGCGCTGGGGTTTCTATTGTGAGCAGGCGTGCGCTGAAAAAAGACCTGGAAATGATGATATCTCACGGGGTGCCAGCCAAGGTTCCGATTATCATTGGCTCCGCCGGAGGCGCGGGCGCCAAGGTACATGTAGAGTCGACCGTAGATGTCATCCGGGAAATCCTTGGTGAAAAAGGCTTGTCTGTGAAGCTTGCCATCATTTGGGCAGATATTGCAAAGGAGCAGGTTAAAGAAGCGTTCCAGAATGGAAAAGTCATGCAGATGAGTCCCAATGTCCCGGATCTGACAGAGAAGAGAATTCTGGAAACAAACGGAATTGTCGCGCAGATGGGGCACGGGCCCATTTTGGAAGCTTTAGAGGGCGGAGCAGAGATTATTATATGCGGACGCGCTTATGATCCTTCTCCATTTGCTGCGGTGGGCATTTTTCATGGCAAGGATGCGGGGCTTTCCTATCATTTAGGGAAAATTCTCGAATGCGGCGCGCTATGTGCGGAACCCGGCACAACCAAGGACAGCATTCTCGGCACCATCAAGGATGATTGCTTTACCGTCAGGTCACTGAATCCATCCCGCATCTGCACGAAGATTTCCGTAGCGGCCCATACGTTTTATGAAAAAGAGCATCCTTTTCTGCTTCATGGCCCGGGTTTTTTGCTTGATTTGAGCGATTGCCGCTTTACGGAACTGGGTGAAGGGGAGGTGGAGGTTTCCGGCAGCCGCTATATCCCGGCCGAACAGCATAGCATCAAGCTGGAGGGAGCAAGGAAAACAAGCTACCGGACGGTCGTCTTTGCCGGCATTCGTGATCCGATCCTGCTTAAGAATATCCAGGACATCGAGCTCCAGGTAGAAAAGCAGGTATATGCCTATTATCCGGAGATTTCCCGAGAATCCTATCAGATCCGCTTTTATAACTACGGAATGAATGCTGTGCTCGGCAGACGGGAGACAGAGGCATTCAGCGGACATGAAATCGGCGTGCTCCTTGAGGTAACCGCCGAAACACAGGAGCTGGCAAGCAGCATCTGTGCGACAGCGCGTTCCACCTTTCTCCACTATGGACATGAAGGGCGCAAATCGACTGCAGGCAATCTTGCTTTCCCGTTTGCCCCAAGTGATGTAGAATGCGGACCTGTTTATGAATTTTCCGTCTATCATTTAATGGAGATATCCGAAAGCCCTTTCAAGATTGAATACAGGCAGGAGGGTGCCTGATGGAAAGCTTATATGCATTGGCAAAGGTCCTCCGCAGCAAAAATTCCGGACCATTTGAACTGACATTGGATGTTCTTTTTGACTCGCGGGAGATTTATGAAAGAGTAAAAAAGTCAGGCAAGCTGACTCCGGAGACAGTATGCCGGCTTTACGGCATTGAGGAGAATCAGCTGAGGCATCTTGTCTTTTTCGACCAGGCCCTCGGAATCAAAATCACCATATTAAGAGAGATTTCTTCAGGATCAGCAGGCGACAGGGATGTGTATGGGGCGCAGCAGCATGCCCCGCTGATGAACTTACTAATAGATTAGGATGTTGAAATATGAAAAAAATTGCAGTGGTAGGCAGCTTGAATATGGACTATTTTGCAGAAACAGACCAGTTTCCGGCTGCAGGGGAAACAGTGATGGGCCGCGATTTCTTTATGTCACTCGGAGGGAAGGGCGCCAACCAGGCGATAGCGGCCGCACGCCTTGGGGGCAGGGTCTCAATGTTCGGCTCCATCGGAAATGACGAAAACAGCCGACTGGTCAGGGAAAAAATGCTCTCTGAAAATGTAGACATTACAGGACTGCAGCAGGCAGATATCCATACAGGTGTGGCTTTCATTGAAATCAGCCATTCTGATAACCGCATCATCGTGATTCCTGGTGCCAATCAGCATACGGATATTCACTATATTGAGAGAGTGGCAGATTCTCTGCTGGGCCACGATATCATTGTCTTTCAGCTGGAAACACCGCTGTCTATGCTTGAACATATTGTGCCCAGGCTGCACGAAAAAGGGAAGGTGATTATCTTAAACCCTGCACCCGCTCAAAAATTGAGTCCTGAGCTGGTCGGGCAATTAACCTACCTGACTCCTAATGAGCATGAATACAAAATGGTGCTCAGCACAGATGAAACAAAAGAGGAAGCTCTGGCCCGGTATCCGGAAAAACTGGTTATTACTTGCGGTACAGAGGGCGTTAAATTCCATGACGGGCAAGGCATTGTCCATATTCCGGCGCTGAAGGTAAAGGCGGAGGATACAACCGGGGCTGGGGATACTTTCTGCGGGGCGATGGCTGTCGGACTGTCCGAGGGCTGGGCATTGGAGGAGAGCATCCGGTTTGGGAGTGCAGCAGCGGGACTTTCCGTCAGAAAAAAAGGCGCCCAGACCGGGATGCCGGCAAGGGCTGAGCTGGATGCCTATTTGAAGGGAGGGAAGCCGGATGGTGCAGGGAGTTTTTAAAAAGCTGAAGGCGGACTGGGTGCTGTACGCAATGCTACTTCCTGCACTGGTCTACTTCGGCATCTTCCATGTGATTCCCCTTATAGGCATGAAGCTGGCCTTTCAGGATTACAGGATAATCGGGGACAATGTCTGGGTGGGGCTGAAGCATTTTAAAGTGCTGTTCAGCTCGCCGGCTTTTTTCGATGTGCTGAGGAATACGGTCATCATTTCAACCATGAAGATGGTGTTCTTTTTTCCGGTTCCAATCATTCTTTCGCTTATGATCAACGAAGTACGGAACGGCCCATTCAGGAAATATGTCCAGTCTGTCGTTTATCTTCCGCATTTCCTATCCTGGGTTGTCATTGCAGGGGTATGGATCGCTTTCCTGAGCCCTGTTGATGGGGGAGTCAATACGCTCCGGAATTTCTTTCAGCTCCCATCGCTCGATTTTATGACAAGCAAGGATCATATCCGCTGGGTGCTGGTTTTCTCGGAGATGTGGAGAAGTGCCGGCTGGGATTCTATCATTTATCTTGCGGCCATCATGAAAATCAGTCCGTCGCTATACGAAGCGGCTAGGATTGACGGCGCATCCCGGCTTCAGCAGATGAGGTTCATTACGATCCCTGAGCTTTACGGGACCATCATAACCGTATTTATCCTGAACCTCGGGTTTTTCATGAACGCAGGCTTTGACCAGGTGTTTAACCTGATCAACGATTCGGTCATTTCGGTTATCGACATCCTGGATACATATGTATACCGTATCGGGATATTGAATGGCCAGTATGCCTATGCCACGGCAGCAAGTCTGTTCAAAGGCGTCATCGGTGTCGTGCTGATCCTGAGCACGCATTTTATCGCGAAAAGAATCAGCGGAAAAGGAGTCTGGTAGGAGGTGGGGGACAATGAGAAAAATTAGCCTATCCATGGGTATTATATATACGGTTTTGATTATTATTTCGCTTCTGGTCCTTGTGCCGATCCTGAATCTGCTGGCAATGTCACTATCAGATCCGCTTAAGGTGCATGAATTGAAAGGCCTTGATATTTTGCCGAAAGGCTTCTCGCTCATCAATTACCAGGTGCTGTTCTCCAACCCGCTGATTGTAAAGAGCATTTTTAACAGTCTGCTGATCACCATCTGCGGAACAGCACTGAATCTATTTTTGACAGCCATGGCTGCTTATGTGCTGGCAAGGACAAATTTTGCCGGAAAAAAGCTGGTCATTCTATTTCTGATCGTTGTTATGGTATTTGAGCCGGGGCTGATTCCTGAGTACCTGCTGGTAAAGGATCTGGGTCTGCTTGACAGCTATTTATCTCTCATTCTGTATAAAGCCATCAACGTATTTTATCTGTTCATCATGATGCGGTTCTTTGAGGATGTGCCTGACAGCATCCTGGAAGCTGCCAGGATTGATGGGGCAGGACATTTTAAAATCTTTACGAAAATCATGCTGCCGCTGTCAAAGCCGGCACTTGCTACAATGGGGCTCTTTTACGGTGTATATCACTGGAATGAATATTTCCGGGCGACAATTTACCTGACGACCCCTGACAAATGGCCGCTTCAGGTGGTTCTGAGGCAGTTTGTCGTCGAGAGGGATAACACCTCCCTGCTGGGGGCGCAGAATGTCCTTTCCTATGAACAGATCGCTGCCCTGGATTTTGGGTCGCTTCAGGCAGGCACCATTATCATCTCAATCGTTCCCCTGCTGATCTTCTATCCTTTGATACTGAAATACTACGCGAAAGGAGCGCTTGAAGGGGGTGTTAAGGACTGATCATCCTTTTCCTGCAGCATGCATTCCTATTACATTCCATTAAATGAAAGAGGGGGAAACACAATGAAAAAGTATTTGCTGTTATTCATGTCGCTCATGCTGATCCTGGTCACGGCCTGCTCAAAGGAATCAGATACGGGTGAAGAAGAATCAAAAGATGGTTCAACAACACTGAGGGTCGTCTATAAAGATGAGGGTCCATCCAATCCGGTTGCACAGAAGTATTTTGAAACACTCTCCAAAGCCTTGAAAGAGGATAAGGATATGGATGTAAAGTTTGAACTGGTAGAGATGCCGCAGGGGAACTATGCAGAAAAGCTGAATCTGCTTTTAATGAGCGGTGACATTCCTGATCTGATTTATTTCCAGGGCGGAGACCAGCAGATTGCCGATCAGGATCTCCTGGAGGATCTGGGCCCTTATATTGAGAAATCTGAAAATGTGAAGAACATTCTGGAGCCGCATAACGAGAAAAGGCTGGCTAATTATCCTTATCTTCTTTGGATCAAGCCTTTGGACAGCAAAACTCCGGTCATCCGCAAAGACTGGTTTGATAAAACAGCCGGTTCAAAAGAGCTGATGGAAGATCCGACAATTGATAACTATTATAACTTCTTTAAGGAGCTTGTCGAAAACCCTCCTGGAGGCAGCAAGCCGGTGAATGCCATCACTGCAGCAGGAGATATAACAGAGCTTGACTATATCTTTGAAATGGCTTTCGGCTTGAATCAGACATGGCTGAAGGAAGGCAATGGATATATTTATTCAAAAGTATCTGACAAGGAAAAGGAGAAGCTGGAATTCTACAATAAGCTTTATGAAGAAGGTCTCCTTGATCAGCAGTATCTGACAAAGCAATGGGATACGAAGGAAAAAGCTTTCTATGATGGAGAAACAGCCGTAATCGTAGGAACCAATGGAAAGGTCATTGATATTTATGATGGAAAGATGAAGCAGGTCAACGGCGATGAAGCGAGCCTTGTCGTTCTTCCGCCGGCGAAAGGCGAGGACCAGGGCTTTACAGCAACCGATATCACCAAAGAATCGCGCGGATTGGCGATTTCATCACAATCCAAGCATAAGGATGCTGCGTTTGAGGTGCTCGATTATCTTGCGAGTGATAAAGGACAGCTTCTGGACAGAATTGGATTTGAAGGAGAGCATTATAATGTTACGGACAGCGGCATCGAGCTGACTGACAAGTATTACAGCGAGTGGTATGCAAGATTCTGGGAACCTGCTGAATTCAATACTGAAAAGCCATTGAAAACGCCGCTGCTGAGTGAGCCTGCACAGAAATCAAGAGACCTTGCCAATGAGTTCTATAAGGAAGACAACAGCTTCATCCTTCCGGAGCAGTATATTTCCAACTGGGATGCGATGGAGAATCTTTATAAGGAATATGCCACAGATATTATTACCGGCAAGCGCCCTGTCACCGATTTCGATAAGTTTGTAGACGAGTGGAACCAGGCGGGCGGAAAAGAAATCACCAACTATGCGAATGAAAATATCAAATAAGGAGATTTTCATGATATCTTTTCAAAAAAGAGTAAGAGGCGCAATTTTTGGGGCTGCCCTGGGTGATGCCCTGGGAGCGCCGGTTGAGAAGCTAAGCTATGAGCAAATCAAGGAAAAGTACGGGCGCGTCGAATCGCTCCGGACAGAATGGTACAAAGCAAACTCTCCCGAGACTAATCTCGGGAGAAAGCGCGGCAATGGGATCGTGACCGATGACACCCTCATGATGCGTGCTCTGATCTATGTCTATTTGAAGGAAAAAAGGCATCTTGATGCATATGATATGGGGAAGGAATTTATAAAGGAAATTGCGTTCCGGAAAACGTATATCCCCGAATTCGGCAAAGAAGGGCTCATCATTGACAGGCTTTTCTACCCGGAGAAGCATATTTTTCTCCGCCATGTCCTTGCCAATTGCGAGCCGCGTGAAGGCGGCCATGGGAATATGGTCAACTGCGGTGCGGCCATGTACTGCACTCCGATAGGGATCGTAAATGCAGGCAATCCGAAGGCTGCCTACGATGAAGCGATCCTGTTTGCCATTGGCCATCAGGTCAGCTATGGACTCGAAGCAGCCGGGGTGTTTGCCGCCTGTGTGGCGAAGGCGTTCGAGCCTGGGGCTGGAGCGGCTGATATTGTTGAGACGGCGCTGCTGTATGCAAAGGACGGCACCCAAAAAGCAATCCGTGAACTGACTGATGCGGCTTTTGAGCTTCGGTCAAAAGAAGCGGATATGGACGAAGTGATCCGGACACTGCAGGAGAAAATGGCCCCATATTCGCCGATGGGAGATGATGTCCACCGGAAAATGGAGAAAGCTGGGCTAGCATCCAATCATTATACGCCAAGCCGGCTTTTCTCAATAGAAGAGCTGCCAATGGCTCTGGCCTTTATGGTCCTGAATGACGGAAGTTTCTATCCGTCTGTGTATGACGGCATCAACTCCGGGCGTGATACCGATTCAATAGGGGTCATTGCTGGTGCGATCCTGGGTGCGATTCATGGAGAAGAGGTTTTGGCTGAGCAGGATATTGAGCTGCTGGAAGAGACGAATAAGATGGACCTCATGGGGCTTGCTGATGAATTTGCCATTCTGGCTCAGGAGCTGATCCGAGAGGATATTCTGCTGAACGAAAAGAGACAGAAATTGCTTCAGCAATAGAAACGGGAGTGAGGAATTGATTTCTGACAACTATCTGCATAAGGTCTATGCCGGTTTCCTGGGAATGAATGCCGGCATCAGGCTGGGTGTCCCGGTGGAGCCGACAGAATGGACAGCAGAAAGAATCCAGGCTGTTTATGGAGAAATCAAGGGGTATGTAAAGGACTACAAAACATTCTCGGCGGACGATGATGCAAATGGGCCTGTGTTCTTTATCCGGGCGCTTTATGATGATGCTGCTGGCAGGGAGATGGAGCCGCAGGATGTTGGGAAAGCATGGCTGAACTATTGCCGCGAAAATGTCGGGATGATCTGGTGGGGCGGAGAGGATATCAGCTCAGAGCATCGGGCATACATGAATCTTAAGAACGGCATACCCGCCCCAAGGTCAGGGTCTGCTGAAGAAAATGGAATCATTTTGGCGGAACAAATTGGCGGCCAGATATTTGTGGACAGCTGGGGGCTTATTTTTCCCGGCAATATAGAAAGGGCTGCCCATTATGCCGAAATGGCGGCAAGTGTTTCCCATGATAAAAATGGATTGTATGGTGCCCGCTTTATGGCTGCGTGCATTGCAAAGGCATTTGAAACAGCAGCGGTAGATGAAGTGATTCAGGCGGGGCTCAGTGTCATTCCGGGTGATTCGCTGTACAGCAAGGTCGTTGAGGCGGTTATGAATTGCCATCAGGAGAATACGGATGATTTCCGAGCCTGCCTCCGCTACCTGCATGAGGACTGGGGATATGATAAATATACAGGAATCTGCCATATCATCCCGAATGCCGGAGTATGTGCACTTGCCCTTTTATATGGAGAAGGAGATTTCGCGAGGACCATTGAGATTGCAGCGATGTGCGGCTGGGATACCGACTGCAATGCCGGAAATGTCGGTACGATCGTTGGTGTAATGAACGGCCTGGAGGGTATACCTGCCCATTATCGGAAGCCGATGAATGACTATATCGTCGCTTCCAGTGTATCCGGCTATCTTAATATCGTTGATATGCCGACCTTTTCAAAGGAATTGGCCCTCCTCGGATACAAATTAGCCGGCGAGGCGCCTCCTGAAGGACTTGAGGTCAGGAAGGGAGAGGTATACTTTGATTTTGCTCTTCCGGGCTCCACCCATGGATTCCGCACCAGCAATTCCTTCAAGATTCCGGCCCTCCGCCATCACTCTGGAATAGGCAACGGCTCACTTGAAGTCATTTTTGACCGGATGGTTGATGGAGACTTTGGAAAGGTTTTTTATAAGCCGTATTACCGGCGGACCGATTTCAATGATGAAAAATATAAGCCTGTCTTTTCCCCGCAGGCATACAGCGGGCAAACAGTGACTGCAGAGCTGTATCTTGATAAATGGCAGGGTTCGGGCATTTATATTACTCCATATGTGAGAGATACCTCAACACAGAAAGATATTCTGATGGATAAGGTGCTGTTGAAGGAGGGGGTATGGGAAAAGCTCGAATTTATTATTCCCGAAACAAAGGGCTGTATGATTGATGAAATCGGCTATAAAATTGAAAGCCCTTCCATATTGACTGCCCGCGCTTTTGGTGCCCTTTATATCAGTTCATTTCATATCCATGGCACCGCCGACTATGAAATCGATTTTTCCAGACTGGAAAGGGAGTTTCTCAGCCTTATGCCATTTTCCCACAGCGGTGGAGAGTGGACGATTGAGGGAAATTCCATCAGATGCATAAGCGAAGGTGACAGTGCTTCATTTACAGGAAATTATTACAGTCGGAATCTTGTGCTGACTGCAGAAGTTGAACCGGTGAGAGGTGACAGCCATCTTCTGCTGTTCCGTGCCCCCGGTATAAAACGAGGTTATTATGCCGGCTTTGATGGAGAAAACAGAGTTTCGCTGATTTTAAATGATTTCGGGGTTAAGCGTCTCCTGACAGTCCCTTATGAGTGGAAACATGGAAAGACGTATACATTCAGGGCGGAATGCATGGGCAGCCTGATTAAATTTTATATAAACGGTCTGACTGTTCTGTCCTATCAGGATGAAACCCATGATTATGGAATGTATGGCTTCGGCTGTATGGGTGAAGGGGAAATGCTGGTCCATTCTTTTAAAGTGAAAGCAGAAGGATCATTTTAAATAAGCGAAGCTCTTTTCACGTCTGCCTGTATTCCTGTGGAATCCTGCAAAACGGAAAAGAGCTTTCCGCTAAGAGGGGAATCGCTGCATGAAAAAAAACAGCACCATCCGGGATGTTGCCAGGAAAGCCGGGGTTTCCGTAGCCACTGTCTCACGCTATATAAACAGTAACGGATATATCAGCGGGAGGACCGGAGAGAAAATCCAGGAAGTGATGCTGGAGCTGGATTACAGGCCCAATGAAATTGCCCGCGGCCTGGCCAGGAAAAAAACGGATACCATTGCTCTGATCATCCCGGAGATCACCAATCCCTTTTTCCCGGAGCTTGTTGTGTCCATTGAGAGAAAAACGAAGGAGAAGGGGTATTCGCTCATCCTGATCCATGCGGATGAAGAAAGCCTGCAGGACAGCGTATTCTGGAGGAATCTTGAGAGTCGTTATATTGATGGCCTGATTCTTGCCTCATTTCAATTCAGCCAAAAAATCCTCAATGAGCTGGATGCCCTTCAGGTACCATTTGTCCGGATCGACCGGGCAGCCGACCATGATTCCCCTAATAGCATCGGGATGGATAACAGAAAGGGGGCAAGGCTTGCGGTCAGCCATTTGATTGAGAGCGGCTGTAAGAAAATTGCCCATATTAGCGGACCGCACACATTTCCCCCATCGATTGAGCGCCTTCGCGGGTATGAAGAGATACTGGCAGAGCAGCTGCCGTCCGAGAGTGCCATCGTTATGGAGGGGGATTTTACCCTGGAAAGCGGCAAATCTGTAACTGAAGCACTGATGAAGCAGCACAGCGATATCGACGGCCTGTTTCTTGCCAATGATATGATGGCCATCGGTGCACTGAAAACATTGAAGCAGCTTGGGAAAAAGGTGCCGGAGGATATTGCTGTCATTGGCTTTGACGGCATTAAGCTTGGTGAAATGGTTGAACCCGAGCTGAGCACCATTGAACAGCCGATCTTCAGCATCGGGACAGTCGCTGCTGCACGCTTAGTTGGAATGATTGAGAACAACGGGGAATACGAAAGCCAGACCGTACTGGATGTCCGCCTCGTAATAAGGGAATCAACGAAAAGGAATGGGCAGGCGGAATGACGTTATATATTTAAGGAGGGTATGCATGGCCAGGAAGGTAAATATTGCAGCTGTACTGATTCTTTTTATATTGGCGTCAATCGCACCGGACGCATTCGCATTTCAACAGGAGCAGGAAAGTTTCCAGATTACCGATTCTATAACCTCTCAGGCTTTAATCCATGATGAGACCCCGAAGCAGCATAAGCTATCCTACAAGGTATATTTGCCCTCAGGCTATGATAAAAAACGCAAAGAAGGCTATCCGGTCCTTTATCTTTTCCATGGAAGCAATGGAAATGAAAACAGCTGGGATGAGTTTTGGCCTAAGCTTGATGAAATGATTGAAAAAGGGGTGATCGACCCGGTCATCGCTGTTGTCCCATCCACCGGAAACAGCTACTGGGTCGACTCCAAAAAGTATGGCCATTATGAATCAGCCGTTATCCAGGACCTTATTCCATGGATGGATAAAAAGTATAATACGAAAAAGGACCGTACAGGCCGCTATATTTCCGGTTATTCGATGGGCGGATATGGGGCATTGAGATACAGCCTGACCTATCCGGATTTATTCGCTGGTACTGTTCTTCTCAGCCCGGCCATCCAGAAAGCTGAACCGCCGGCTACTTCAGGAGCCGTGGAAAGAGGAAGCTTTGGGGAACCATATGATCCGGAAATCTGGACCAGCAAAAATTACCCGACAGGCATTGACTCTTATGTGAAACAGCCGCATCGCCTTCCAATCTACATCGTCACAGGGGATGATGACTGGAACCATTTGAGCGAGAAGGAAGACCTTCCGGCAGATGCCTACAAATATAATATGGAAGTCCAGGCTGTCCAGCTTTATCAGGAGCTGCACAGGAAAAACCTTTTTGCTGCCGACTTTGAGAAGTGGGAGGATGTGCCGGCCAATCCTGCCGAACTCAGGATCATCAATGGCGGGCATGGGCTGGATGTTTGGCTGAAGGGCTTCGAAGAGGGGCTGAAATATCTATTTGGGAAGCCGGAAGCACCGGAATTTTCACCCGTTTATGATGCTTCTGAATATATTTCCAAAAGGAAAGGAACCGTCACGTCCAAAATCCTTGGAGAAGATGCTGGAGATGGCGAAGGTTCCCTTCCTTATCAGGTCTATCTGCCGCCAGGCTACAATGCTGAAGAAAATAAGCATTACCCCGTTTTATATCTTTTGCATGGAAGCTGGGGAGACGAAAAGAGCTGGGATAAGTTCTGGCCTATCCTGGATAAGAAGATTGAAAGCAAAGAAATCAGCCCTGTCATTGCTGTTGCGCCGATTACAGGGAACAGCTATTGGGTTGATTCTGAGAAATATGGTGCAGTCGAAACAGCAGTGGTCTCGGATCTGGTAAATGAAATCGACCAGACCTATAAAACTATTGCGTCGCGGGAAGGGCGCGGCCTTGTCGGCTACTCCATGGGAGGATATGGCGCTTTAAGATATGCTCTGACCTATCCGGATAAATTTGCCGCTGCCTCATTGCTGAGTCCGGCCCTCCAGCATGATGAGGCGCCTGCAACATCAGGCGCTGTCGAAAGGGGCTCGTTCGGGGAGCCGTTTAACCCTGCTCTCTGGGATGCTCTTAACTACCCTGCAGCACTTGAGCAATATGGCAAGCAGCCTTATGAAGTTCCAGTCTATATTTATGCGGGTGATGATGACTGGAACCATGTCAGCGAAAAAGAAGATCTGCCTGAAGACTCCTGGAAATATAATATGGAAGTCCAAGCGGTTACCCTTTATGAGCATCTTCACCGCTCCAACGTTTTTAACCGCCCCTTCGAAAAATGGGAGGAGGTTCCGGGAAGCCCGGCAGAACTTAGAATCTTAAACGGCGGGCATGATACAAATTTATGGGGCCGGGGTTTTGAGGAAGGACTGGAATATATGTTTGGTAATGGGCTGAGCGGAGCAGAAGCGGGTAATTAGAAGAACGGGTTAGCAACCGGATTTGCAAAACGGACCGGCAGCATAATGAAGCTGCCGGTCCGTTTTTTGTACCAGAGGGTATTCACTGGTTTACCAGGTCGAGTTTTTCTTTAGAAGGAGTCTCGTATTTTAAATTTTTCTGCATATATTCACTTCCATCTTTTCGAATGCTGCTTCTATATGCATACAAGTTCCCGCCAAGAGCATAATTGGTTGTATTCCCCTCTTTAACAATGCCGTATACCCGAAATGTTTCTCCCTTGTCTACATATCTTGCAGGCACCATTTTACCATCTTCATATTTATAGATGGAAAATCCGGATTCCACTGTGGTGACTCTTCCGACCTGCCCTTTTTTCAATTCCATACTGCCCCACATAACAGGACTTTGGGAAGCATTGTTCAATAATGCGAGCTTCCTTTTAGAAGGAGTCTCATATTTAATGTAGCTGTCATTGTTATTTCTATCATTTTGAATGACATACATGCTGCCGCCCAGCCCATATAAAGGAATAAAACGGATAGTTTTTGTGTTATAAACACGGAATTCTTCGCCAGGCTTAAGCATCCTGACAGGTTCAATATATGATTCCTTTAACTGAAACAGCATAACCTCCTTCATGACTGTCACTTTACCGAGCTGGCCTTTTTTTAACTCTGTTTTTCCCCACATGACAGGAGCAGCAGAGGCTTGGCCGTTGAGAGCAGTGAGTGAAAGGGCTAAAAGGCAGAGCGCCATCATCATTCTTCTTTTCATTCTATTCCCTCCTTTTTCCATCTATTAAAAAGATAACAAATATAACTAGTAAATTACCAATAATTATTTGTGGTAAAATTATCTATTTTTGAACTTTTCATCCTTCTTATACGTATAAGAATTGCAGGAAAAAAGAGAAGGAGGAAAATAATGAAACTGCAATCTTATGGGAAGTGGATTTTAGCAGGAATGATCAGTCTGGGGGCTGTTTCGGAAGGCGCATTATTGCTCTTGGGCGGACCAGTATATGCCCAGGCAGATCAGCAGGATAGCCATAAAGAGAGGGCAAAGGAATTCCTTGCTCTGACTGATTCAGGCAAGTGGAACAATGCACAGGCACTGCTTGGGAGCAATCTTAAAGAATCCCTTTCGAGTGAAGTCTTACAGCAGCTCTGGACAGGACTCCTCGCGCCATTTGGCAGAAAAAAGGAGACCAGATTTAAGGAAATTGAAGATAATGGGGTGCATACGAATGTCACTTTCTCTGCAGAAGCAGAAAATGGTGCCTATAATATCGTTATTCGTCTTGATAAAGAAGGAAACATCGATGACTTTTTATTTAATCCGATACATCCCTCAAATGTTCCTGTTCCCGGCTATGACCAACAAAACTATACTGAAAAGGAAATCGTGATCGGAAGCGGCAAGTTCGCACTCCCTGGCTTACTGACGGTTCCAAAAGGAAAAGGACCTTTTCCGACTGTGGTTCTTGTCCATGGGTCAGGAGCCCACGATAGGGATGAGACCATGTATAACTTTAAACCTTTTCGGGATATAGCTGCCGGGCTGGCCAATGAAGGGATTGCTGTTCTCCGTTATGATAAAAGGACCAGGGTGCATGCGGTTAAATCTGCAATGGATCCAAAATTCTCTCTTCAGGAGGAGACTGTTCTCGATGCCAATCTTGCAGTGGAAAGGTTGAAATCCTTACCGGAAGTGGATAAAAAACAGATCTTTATCTTTGGCCACAGCCAGGGAGCCTATGCATCACCCCTAATAGTAGAAAATGATAAAAAAGGCGATATAAAAGGCGTCATTAATGCAGCTGGACCAGCAAGCAAATTTCAGGATTTGCTGATATGGCAGATGAAAGAGTCTGTGGCGCGGGCAAAGGAAATGAAAGCACCTGAAAATCAAGTACAAACCATGGAGAAGGAGCTGGAATTCTATACAAAGCAATTTAAACTCCTGGAAGATCCAAAGTTTACGGAAACCTTGATTCCGCCAGGTTTCATGCTGCAGAATCCTTACTGGTGGTTTAGCCTGAGGGATTATAAGCCTGCGGATTTAGCCAAAACGCAGGATGTCCCCATGCTTTTTCTTCAAGGGGAAAAAGATATACAGGTGCCATTGTCTGAATATGAGGCACTTCAGCGGGAACTTAAAAATGTTGAAAACACTGAATTCAAGTCATATCCAAATATGTTCCATATGCTTGCTGACTTTAACGGGGAGCCTAATGGGATAACTGAATATATGAAGCCCGGAAATGTAGCACAAGAGCTGATTCATGATGTTGCAAAGTGGATCAAGGAAGGCAGCATTGGCCCGGGGAAAGAGAAGCAGGGCAAGGAAGTATATTGGGATGGTTTACTGATGAAGAAAGGGCAGATTGGAAAAGTCACTATTAAGAAGCCTATTAATCTTTGGAAAAGAGAAGGCGGCAAGCTGGTGTTTGCCCGTGTGCTGGCAGCAGGAGTTCCATATAGGGTTTACCAATACGATGATCACTTTGGGGGCCAGTATGGATTAGGAGGAGGATATTATGTTACAGATATGGAAGGGTATGTAAGCTATCAAACTCCATCCAAAGCAAAGCTGAAGGAATTAGAATAGACTATTTAAAGCCGTTACCGCCTTAACTTTGGCGGTCTCGGCTTTTTTTTTGCGCATCTGGGCCTTAAGCGGCTCGATCTGTTATATTACAAAAACACACTTCAGCATCATATTTTGTAACACAATTAGCAATCTATTGAAATATTCCTGTTACCTTTAACTGTTAACATGTTCCTATGAAAGAAGTTAAAGGAGAATCGGTTTGAAAAAAATACTATTAGCACTTACAGCATCTATTGTTTTGTCCTTTGGATTTTCAACCGCCACTTTTGCCTCTGGAAATACATATCAAGTTAAGAAAGGTGACACGCTTTGGGCAATCGCAAAAAAGCATCATGTCACAGTTCAGCAAATCAAGACTTGGAATAAGCTTAGTTCAGATACAATTAAAATAAACCAAAAGCTGGCAATTGCAGCCTCTGCCCCTGCCTCTTCTGTAAAATCGGCCAAGGCTCCTGCACCTGCCAAAAAAGCTACTTATAAAGAAATCACTGTGAAAGCCACTGCTTATACTGCCAGCTGCAAAGGCTGCAGCGGCATCACCGCCACAGGTTTAAATTTAAAGAAAAATCCCGGCCTTAAGGTAATTTCAGTAGATCCGAAGATTATCCCGCTCGGTACAAAAGTGTATGTACCCGGCTATGGAGAAGCTGTCGCTGCTGACAAAGGTTCCTCTGTAAAAGGCAATAAGATTGATGTGTTCATTCCAAACCGCCAGCAGGCCCTGCAGTGGGGCAGCAAAACGGTAAAAATTAAAGTATATGCAAACTGACAGATGAGCCTCTATAAGGCTCTTTTTTTTGTTTGGACACTCTTATTTATTAATAAGTGCTTTGATGCATACATGTTCAATTTCCCGGCTAAATAAGTATCAACAAATAAATTAGTATAATTTGGTTTTTTCTCAGAGCTAAGTACCCAATCAATTTAATGTCTATTACTAATATTTAGGGGGGGATTATTAATAAATATGGGGAAAAAATGATAGATCAAATCGCGGGAAAATATGTAATTAGGTTTCTTTATGGTTAAAGGGGATTATAAAAGGCTCAAAAAGCAGCCTTTTTTGCATCATTTCTATTATTTTATTTGGGAAACTTTTTGCTGCTTTTTTAGTTTTTCTATCAAGTTGAAGAGAATTCCCCAGCTGGGTACATTGATTGATTGCTGGCAGGCATTTTCGAGAATAGAATTATCCCTAACACGTGTAGCAATGGATTAGCTGGTCCTAAATAATAGCTGAAAAGGGGATAATTTTATGCCAAAAAAGTTAACAGCAATCGTACTCGGAACTTCTTTAGCCTTCAGTGCTGCATTTCCGGCAGCCACTGCATTCGGTCTATCTCCTTCAGAAAAAATGCAGAACCAGATGGAGCTTAAGCAGAAGCAGGCGGAAAAAGGCAAGCATGCCCCTAAGTTCATAGCAGGGAAGCTCTCAAAAAAGAAGATTAACAATCAAAATGAGGTCAAGCAATTCATCCAGGAAAATAAAGATCTCTTTAAAGTGGACCCTGCAAAGGAGCTGACTTTACTGGAGACCCAGACAGATGATCTTGGCATGAAGCATTATAAATTCTCTCAGTCTATCAATGGGGTGCCGGTAGAGGGAGCGATTTTCCGGGTGCATACGGATAAAAATAATGATGTGACAGCAGCGACCGGGCAATTATATGAAGATGCTTCCGAAAAGGTGACAGACACAAAAGCTTCAATCAGCAAAAAAGAAGCGGTTGATCTTGCCTGGAAAAATATCAATCTGACAGAAGAGGATACAAAAGGCAGCGACCAGGCTGTGCCTGCTGACCTCCAGAAAGCCGGCAAAAAGAGTGAAGTGAAAAATACGCATGTGAAAAATGACCTTGTGATCCATGAAAAGGACGGGGAGTATACGCTCGCTTACAAGGTCCAGCTGCAGTTCATTGAGCCGTATGGGGCGAACTGGCAGATCTTTGTCGACGCGAAGAACGGCCATATTGTCGAAGCTTATAATGCTGTGGCTGATGCGGCTGCAACCGGGACAGGCACAGGTGTGACCGGCGGCTCCAAAACATTGAATACTTATTCTTCAGGCGGAACTTATTACTTATATGATGTTACAAAGCCAATGAATGGAGTCATTGAGACCTTCACTGCCAATAACGGATCCTCCCTGCCAGGCTCGCGTTCCGCCGACAGCAATAATGCATGGACTGCGACCAATCAAAGGGCGGATGTGGATGCACATTATTACGCCGGAAAGGTCTATGATTATTTTAAAAACACGCATAACCGCAACAGTTTCGACAATAATGGGGCAACCATCCGATCAACGGTCCATTACGGATCACGCTATAATAATGCGTTCTGGAACGGTTCGCAAATGGTGTATGGAGACGGTGATGGCTCCCAATTTACATCTCTCTCTGGAGCCCTTGATGTAGTGGCCCATGAAATCACCCACGCGGTCACTGAAAGGACGGCCAATCTGCAGTACCAATATCAGTCTGGTGCTCTGAACGAGTCCTTCTCCGATGTGTTTGGATATTTCCTTGACCCAGGCGACTTCCTGATGGGTGAGGATGTGTACACCCCTGGCCGTTCCGGCGATGCCCTCCGCAGCATGTCCAACCCGACATTGTACGGGCAGCCTGAGCATATGAACCAGTATGTGAACACAAGCTCCGATAATGGAGGCGTCCATATCAACAGCGGAATCCCGAATAAAGCTGCCTACTATACAATCAGCAGCATCGGCAAGGCCCAGGCCGAAAAAATCTACTACCGTGCCCTGACTGTCTATCTGACACCGACGAGCAATTTCAGCTATGCACGCGCAGCGCTCCTGCAGTCTGCAGCTGATTTATATGGAAGCGGAAGCTCTGCTTATAATGCAGTCAGAACTGCCTGGGACAATGTAGGGGTCTATTAAAAGCCGAATACCGGTTAGTTCTTTAACCAGAAGAAGAGCTGCTTCCAGTGAGAAGCAGCTCTTTTCCTGTGACTTGAGGGATATGCGTGGGGAAGATAGTAGAGGGGGTATCAGCTGTCTTCCTTCAAAGGAGGCTGAATGGGACGATCATCAGGATTTTCAGATGCAGCAAAGGAGCTTTTAGCGTCCGGGGGAGCTGCATCACCGTAATGGACCAGGAAACCAAAAGCGGCAATCAGCAGAAACAGATATTTTTTCTTCATTTTACTGTAATTCCTCCCTGTACTTTGAGATATATTGGATTGCCTTTTCGTACTCGCCATGATGAATCAGATGCCTTGCAAGCACCTGATAGAATTCCTCCAGCTCATTCTCGTGCTCATCGGTCTTTTCAAGAAAAGGCAGGAGCCTTTCCTGCAAAAACTCTATAGCCTTGCTTTCATCTGCAAAACTGGTGAGGTGATAATGGGACATCAGCTCATACTTTCTGGAGCTGGCTTTCTGTGCAAGCAGTTTCAGTTTTTCAAAATGCTTTCTGCTGTCATTGTCGCCGAGTTTGTGAAGAGTCTCGGCATATGAATACAGACTGATCAAATAGTTGGACGACTCAACCGGATGAAGGGCCAGGCTTTTTTTGTAATACAATGATGCCTTCTTCAGGTCATTGGTCCTTCTGTACAGATAGCCCATATTATGGTAAATCTGCGGCAGCAGGGCTGTCTCGATCTTCAGCGCTTCAATGTTCCTGAGCAGATGCCTGAAGCACTCGGCTGCCTCATGATAAATGCCTGCGTGGGTATAATTGATGCCCAGCAGCATCAGGGTGTGCAGAATCCGCTTGAAATTGAACTGGTCTGAAAAATGTCCCAGTGCTTTCTTTCCATAGTGGACGGCTGCCCCTGACTCTTCCTTCATGCTTTTGACAAGTCCGTAATGGTAAAACAAATCCCCGGCTCCGATGGCGCTTTCCTTCACTTTATCCTCAATCAGGGTGCTGAGGATATTGTCTGCTTTTTCCAGCTGACCTGTCTGTATTAAAGATAACGCATTAAAGTAGCTGTATAAATAGGTTTCATGTTGGGAAAAATTCTTTTTTATCTTGCCTAGATGCTCTCTCTGAGCCGCTGCTCCATTTATATCTCCGACGAAGATAAGATAGCGGTATTTCCAGAGAGAATAGTAGTTTATGTAAGGAGTAAAGGTGATCAGCTCTTCTGCTTTAGACAGGGTTTGGAATGCTGCTTCTGCCTGTTCCTTTTGATAGTAGATCAGCTTGGTGATAAAATCCTCAATCATACTCCCGAACTGTTCCTGCTTATCTTCTGCCTGCTGTAAAGTGATGCCAAGCTTGTTCAGCAATAAGTCGATCGTGCCATCATGGGCTTCTTTGGAGTTGTTTTCTATTTTGCTAAGGTGGGAGATGGAGCAGACACCTTGGGCCAATTCCCTCTGGGTCATCCCTTTCTTTGTCCGGTAATACTTGATAAGCGCTCCGGTTCTCATGCTTTTACCTCCTACTTTTCCCGTAGGAATAGTATACCAGCAAAGGGGAATAAGTGTAAGAATATTCTATTAATCAAACGTTTGATTAATAGAAGGTTGCGGTTTTAGAGGGTGTGTGGGTCTTTGGTCCATCATACAATAATAGGTAAAAAGTTACAATTGCATAAAGTTGGGAAAATTTTTCGGATAGTGGTGCCTGGTACAGCCGGGTGCCACTTATTTAATTTTGTGAATTTTCTTTGAATAATTCTTGTAATATTGTATACTTGTAATACAAGTTTTGAAGCGCTTACATATTGAGGAGGCTGATGTTTGTTGGTGAGCAGAAAATGGAAAGCGATTATTTCTATAGTCATCCTGGCGGCTGCGGCTGTAGTGGGAGTACGAACAGCAGAGGGCAATAAGGACAAGACCTTTGTTTCCGTTGCAACGGCTTCGACGGGCGGGACCTATTATCCGATCGGGGTTGGGATGGCGAATGTCTGGAGCAGCCATTTGAAGGATGAGAAAGTGCAGGCGAGCGGCCAGTCTTCCGCAGGTTCGATTGAAAATATTGAATTACTTCGGGATGGGGAAGCACAGCTCGCTATTCTGCAGGGCTTGATTTCTACCCAGGCCTATGAGGGTCAGGACACGTTTAAAGGCAAGCGCTATAAGGATTTGCGCACAATCGCCATGCTTTGGCCGAATGTCGAACATTTTGTGCTGATGGACAATAAGGTAAAGACCGGCACCATTGAAGATATCGATGGGACAAGCTTCTCTGTCGGACCGCAGGCAAGCGGTACAGAGCAGTCGACTCTTGTCATGATGGAAGGCATGAATCTGACGAAAAAGAATATTTCTCCTGAGTATCTTGGATACAGCGATACTGTTTCCGCGATGCGCGACGGACGCCTTGATGGGGGATCGCTGCCGGCGGGCATCCCGATTTCCGCTGTGACGGATATGTATGCGAGCAATGTGAAAGCATCCGTTCTTGAAGTGACAGATGAGCAGCTGGAGAAGATCAATGCGGTTTCAAACAGCTGGTACCGCTTTACCATTCCAGCAGGCACGTACCCTCGTGTAGATAAGGACATCCAGACGATTGCCCAGCCTAATCTGCTGTCGACGACCAGGGAGATGGATGAGGATACCATCTATCTTTTGACAAAGACGTTATATGAAAACCTGGAGGAAATGTATGAAGTGCACAGCTCTGCGAAAAATATGACGATTGAAACGGCTTTGGACGGGGTGACAGTGCCGCTCCATGCCGGTGCTTACCGCTATTTTAAAGAAGCTGGGGCAGATATACCGGAGGAATTAATACCGCCTGAAGCAAAATAAATGTGAAATGGAGGAATGACCATGACGAAACCTGAATCGACTACTGCTGCACCGGCGGCATTGGATAAGGAGGCTGGGGGCGGTGTGCGCTCGCTCACCGGTCCTTATCGGAAGGTCGCCGCTGCCGTCGCCGTCCTGTTTTCTGTATTTGCCATCTATACAAACGGTTTGTCCAATATCCAGGAAATCTACCGGAATCTGATTTTCCTGGGATTGCTGCTGATTCTTACCTTTTTCTTTTATCCGGCAGGTGAAAAGTCAAGGAAAGACCGGTTTGGCCCGGCAGACTATCTTTTTATACTGCTTGCAGCAGCAGGGCTCGGCTATCTGCTGCTGAATTATACAACCATCCACGTGGACCGCGGATCACAGCCGATCATGGTGGATTATATATTTGCGGGAATCACGATCATTGTCCTGCTTGAAGCTGCAAGGCGGGCGGTCGGGATATTCATCCCGGTGCTCTGCCTCATTGCCATCGTCTATGCTTTATTTGGCACCTATTTTCCATGGATTTTCGGGCATGCAGGCTTCTCTTTGGAGCGTCTGCTGTATCGCCTGTATATGACTACAGAAGGTGTCCTGGGATTGACTCTTTCTACGGCGTCGACCTTTATTGTCATGTTCATCCTGTTTGGCGCATTTCTTTCTGTAAGCGGCGCGACCCAGCTTTTCAATGATCTGGCGCTTGCGATTGCCGGAAGGAAGAGGGGCGGACCTGCACAGGTTGCCGTCATTTCAAGTGCTTTGACAGGCTCGCTGAGCGGCTCGGCGGTTGCCAATGTAGCCACTACCGGCGCTTTTACCATTCCGTTGATGAAATCGATCGGCCTGAAGCCGAAATTTGCCGGAGCTGTTGAGGCGGCGGCGTCAACTGGCGGGATGATCATGCCGCCGATCATGGGGGCAGCTGCCTTTATCATGGCCGGGTTCCTTGGCATTTCATATACAACGGTCATTCTTGCTGCCATCATTCCGAGCTTTCTCTATTATATAGCGCTCATTTTTGCCATTGACCTTGAAGCAAAGAAGCAGGGCCTTAAGGGTATTTCAAAGGAAAACATCCCGAACGTGGTGCAGATATTAAAGGACCGCGGTGTCCTGCTTATCCCGATCATTGTTGTGATTGGAACACTGCTTGCCGGGAAAACGGCATTGTTTGCCGGTTTCGCGGGCATCGGCTCTGTCATTGTAGCAAGCTGGCTGACACGCGATAAGTCTTCGAGGATCACATTTAAAAAGACCATTGAAGCGTTCATTGAAGGCGGAAAAGGAACAATCCAGGTCGGCATCGCCTGTGCCGCCATCGGCATTATCATCTGCGTAGTAACGATGACAGGGGTCGGATCTACACTTGCCTACAATATTGTTGAACTGACTGGCGGAGCTTTATGGCTCATCCTGATTGTGGTTATGCTGACTTGCATCGTGCTGAGCATGGGGCTGCCATCCACGGCGCTATATATCGTCGTAGCAGTGACAGCCGCTCCTGCCCTTGTTGAAGCAGGCGTCAATCCGATCGCAGCCCACTTCTTTGTTTTCTGGTTCGGCGCATTATCGAATATAACGCCGCCGGTGGCTCTTGCCTCTTACACAGCGGCAGGGCTGGCAGGCGCGAATGCTATGAAAACGTCGTGGGAAGCGCTCCGGATTTCGCTTCCGGGATTCATCATCCCGTTTATGATTGCCTATAACCCGATCCTTCTGCTGCAGCCATCAGCCGAAGGGGAGACGGTATCTGCTCTGTCTGTGATCCTGGTTGTAATTACAAGCACGATCGGCATTTACGCCCTGGCCAGTTCTCTCGGGAACTATCTGTTCGGAAAGCTGTCACTCGTTGAAAGGATCTTCTTCCTGGCAGGTGCACTCCTGCTGATCAAGCCTGGCTTGATGACAGATATCACCGGCCTGGCCATCTGCTCGGCTGCCGTCATCTTCCACCTTATCAGGATTAAAAAGAACAGCTCATTTGGAGTACCCGCATAAACAAAAAACTGCCCGTGCCAGGCACCGGAAATGGACATTTGTCCACGGACGGTGTCAGGCACGGGCGATTATTTTTTTGAATTGTCGAACTTTTAGTTGATTAAGAATCAGTTTGTTGTATACTTGTATTACAAGTTGATTCTATCGATCTATTTTTTTATTTTAAAAAGGGAGCGCTTACATGATAACTCCGATTGAAAGAAAGAAGGTTTCAGCGCAAATATTGGATGAGCTGAAAAGGATGATTAAGGATAAGGAATTCCCGGCAGACAGCAAGCTGCCGTCAGAGAATGAGCTGGCAAAAATGTTCGGGGTCAGCCGTTCGCCGATCAGGGAGGCTTTAAGGGTGCTTGAGGCAGGCGGGCTTGTGGAGTCAAGGCAGGGCGGCGGCAGCTATGTCCGTGAAGTCAATCTGGCGAACATGCTGGATTCAGTCACGTTTGAAATGATATCGATTGACCAGGTGTATGACCTGCTGGAGATGAGGACGGTTGTGGAAACTGAGGCAGCCGCATTTGCCGCTTTGAGGGCTTCATCAGAAGAAGTGGAGAAAATAAAGGATGCACTTGATGCTTTTGCAGCAAAAATGGAGGATGACCAATCCATCGGGTCAGAAGCAGATTTTCAGTTTCACCATGAAATCGTGAAGGCATCCCATAATCCGTTCCTGCTGCAATCGGTTGAAAGTCTGCGGGAGCTTTACCAGCGTTCGCTCAATTTTTCCCTGAAGCAGAATATCGGAAGAGCCAGAAAGAGAAAGCAAGTCTATGAGGAGCATCTGAAAATCTATGAAGCGATTATGGAAGGGAATGATAAGGCGGCGGCCTATTTTATGAAGCGCCATCTGATCAATGCCCGCATTAAGCTCGGAGACAAGCGGATTGAGCCGCTGAGCGAGCATATGGAATAGAGGAAAGGAGGATTATCATGGCAGATATCCCTTTTGATTGCCTGCAAAAGCTGAAAGAGATGATGGGCAGCCCGAAGAGGGTGCTTGAAGAAGAAGCAGATTTGTTCAGCTTTTCCTACGATGCCTCGTTCGGCACCTACAGGCCCGACCTGGTTCTGCAGCCGGTGACAGCAGAAGAAACAGCGGGCATCGTCAGGCTTGCGAATGAATATAAGGTCCCATTGTATCCGCGTGGAAGGGGAACCTCCCTCAGCGGCGGCCCGCTTGCTGTGCGCGGCGGGATTGTGCTCGATTTTTCACTGTGGAACGATAAGCTTGAGATCTTCCCTGATGATATGGTGGCTGTTGTGTCCCCAGGAGTGCTGACGGCAATGATTAATGATGAAGCCGGCAAGTTCGGGCTAATGTACCCGCCTGATCCGAGCAGCGCCCATGTCTCGACCATCGGCGGCAATCTGGCCGAGAATTCCGGCGGTCCGCGCGGCTTGAAATACGGGGTGACCAAGGATTATGTTATCGGGCTTGAATTTGTGACACCTGAGGGTGAAATCATCCGGACAGGCGGCAGGACGGTAAAGAACGTAACAGGCTATGACCTGACCAAGCTGATCGTCGGCTCGGAAGGCACGCTTGGCATCATTACAGAAGCGGTGCTGAAGCTGATTCCGAAGCCTGCGGCTACAAAGACGGCACTCATCAGCTTCCAAGATCTCGTTAGTTCCGGCCGGGCAATTTCAAAGGTGCTGACCTCAGGTATCCTTCCTTCCAAAATGGAAATCATGGATCAGGCCTCTGTGCTGGCGGTGGAGCAATATGAGCCGCTTGGACTGCCGCTTGATGCCGAAGCTGTATTGCTATTGGAGCTTGATGGCCACCCGCTGGCGATTGAAGAAGAAATGAAGGTTGTGCGCGAGGTGTGTACGGCAACAGGCGCATCTGATGTTAGAATAGCCGGAAACAAGGCAGAGGAACAGGAGCTGTGGCGGGCAAGAAAGCTGGTGTCCCCTGCCATCGTCCGCATTAAGCCGACGAAGATATCCGAGGATGCCACCGTCCCCCGCAGCAAAATACCTGATATGTTTGCGAGGCTGAAGGAGATCCGGGACCGATTTGGGATCCATCTTGTAGTCTTCGGACATGCAGGCGATGGCAATCTCCATCCGAATATCATAGCTGACCAGCGGGACAGCGAGGAGATGAAAAGGGTGGAGCAGGCGGTGGAAGGAATTTTTAAAGCGGCGGTGGAGCTTGGAGGTACGCTGTCAGGCGAACACGGCATCGGTGTCATGAAGTCGCCATTTATGGAAATGGAGCTTGGGAAGGCAGGGTTGGATATGATGAAGCGGATTAAAGAGGCATGGGACCCAAATAATATCATGAACCCGGGAAAGATTTTCCCTGAGCCAGGACAAAGGCTAGTGCTGCATAATGGCTGAACAGACCAATGTCCTCGAGAAGCTCGCTTATGCCGAAACCTTCAGCTGTGTGCAATGCGGCTATTGCCTCCCTTCCTGTCCGACCTATACGACGATGGAAAAAGAAACCCACTCGCCGAGAGGGAGAATCAATCTGGTCAAGATGGCGGCAGAGGGCCGGATCTCGATCGAAGATATGGCCGGGCCAATGGAGCTGTGCCTCGGCTGCCGGGCATGTGAGCCTGCCTGCCCGACCAATGTCCAATATGGGCGCATTTTGGAATCGGCTCTTGATGCGGTATCAGAGCATCGGAAGGGCCAGGAGAACCTCAAGGAAAAAGCACTCAAAAAGCTTGTCTTCGACTACATATTCCCGAACCGGCCAATGCTGAAATTCATAGGATCCGGCCTGAAAATCTATCAGACTCTTAAAGCAGATGTGCTTTTAAGGGAAATGAAGCTGCTGCACCTGCTGCCTGAATCAATGCGGAATCTGGAAAAGGTGATGCCTAAAGCAGAAGGCGGGAGACGCAGGCAGCATGTGCTTCGGTATGGGGAGGCCAAGCCTAAGTACAGGATCGGTTTTTTTGCCGGCTGTGTGATGGATGCTGTTTTTTCCAAGGTGAATGATTTGAGCATGAAGCTTTTGGCAGCAGCCGGCTGCGAGGTTGTTTTTATCGATGAACAGACCTGCTGCGGGGCGCTCCACCAGCACAGCGGCGAGCGTGAAAAAGCGGTGGAGCTGGCAAAAAGGAATATCGCGGCCTTTGAAAAATATGAAGTTGATTATGTGATTAACAGTATTGGCGGCTGTGGTGCCGCCCTTGTGGAATATCATCATCTGTTTGAAGCGGGCAGCAGCTGGCATGAGAGGGCCAAAGCTTTTGCCGCTAAATGCAAGGATATCAGTGTCCTCCTCGACAGGCCGGAGCTTCCTTTCCGGCAGGAAATCAGGGGTAAGGCAGTCTACCAGCCGTCCTGCCACCTGAAAAATGTCCAGCGGGTTGCGAGTGAGCCTGTCAGCCTGATCCATAAGGTTCCAGGAGTGGAATACAGGTCTTTTCCAGAAATGGATATGTGCTGCGGCTCGGCCGGCATTTATAATATTGTGCACTATGGGGAGTCAATGGAGATTTTGGACAGGAAGATGGGGAATGTCCAGAAGGCGGGACCTGATCTGATCATTAGCACGAATCCGGGCTGCCATCTGCAGATGCTGCTTGGAGTAGAGCGGGAAGGCCTCCAGGGGCAGGTAAGGGTTCTCCATCTTGTCGAACTGCTGGCGGAAGCCTGCGGCATTAACTAGGAAAGGTGTGGCAGAATGTACGATTATATTATTGTAGGCGCAGGGATTGTCGGCCTTTCAGTCGGCATGGCTATATATGAAAAAAATCCTGATGCAAAGGTGGTCCTTCTTGAAAAGGAAAAGAAGGTTGCCGCCCATCAGACCGGCCATAACAGCGGAGTGATCCACTCAGGCATCTATTATAAGCCGGGCAGCTATAAGGCCAGGTTTGCCAGGCAGGGCAATCGTTCAATGGCCGAGTTTTGTGAGACTCATGACATCGACCATGATATCTGCGGAAAAGTGATTGTGGCTTCGAATGAGAGGGAGCTGTTATTGCTTGAAGATCTTTATCAGCGCGGCCTGCAGAACGAGCTGGCGGTCCGGAAGCTGACTAGGGAAGAGCTGAGAGAGAAAGAGCCGTATGTTAACGGGCTGGAAGCCATTCATGTTCCGATGGCCGGCATCGTCAACTATGGCCAGGTGTCAGAAAAAATGGGCGAGATCATCCGCCGGCATGGCGGTGAAATCAAGCTTTCCAATGAAGTGAGGAGCATCACAGAGCTGAAGGATGAGGTGGCGGTTGAGACAGACAGGGAAACGGTAAAGGGAAGGTATTTGATCAATTGCGCCGGATTGCAGAGCGATCGTATCGCAAGGCTTGCAGGTTACCATGTCGACCTGAAGATCGTTCCGTTCCGCGGCGAATATTACAAGCTG
Source organism: Bacillus sp. UMB0728 (assembly GCF_002858875.1). Classification (NCBI taxonomy): domain Bacteria; kingdom Bacillati; phylum Bacillota; class Bacilli; order Caryophanales; family Bacillaceae; genus Bacillus; species Bacillus sp. UMB0728. The sequence goes on from NZ_PKLA01000002.1 coordinate 660,942, forward strand.
AAGGAAGAAAAAAAGGGGCTCGTCAATAATCTGATTTATCCGGTCCCAAACCCTAATTTCCCATTCCTGGGCGTCCACTTCACCAGGATGATCGGCGGCGCCGTCGATGTCGGCCCCAATGCGGTGCTGAGCCTGAAGCGGGAAGGCTACAAAAAGACCGACTTCCACCTGAGGGATTTTGCCGAAGTCATGGGCTATCCTGGCTTCTGGAAAATTGCTTCTAAATATATGAAGGAAGGGCTCGATGAAATGGTTCGTTCTTTCAGCAAGAAAAAGTTTGTAGAGAACGTCCAGCAGCTGATGCCGGATATCCAGGAGGACGACCTTGTCCCGGCAGAAGCCGGTGTCCGCGCCCAGGCACTCCAAAGCGACGGCAGCCTTGTTGATGACTTTTTCATCGTTAACGGAAAAAGCAGCATTCATGTCTGCAATGCCCCGTCACCGGCAGCCACAGCCTCTATTGAAATTGGCAGAGAAATCGTACGGAAGATCCCGGCGCTGCAGGATGGCAGGTCACTTGCTGCCATTTAAATTCAGCAGGTCCGGGCGGCGGATTAATTGCCAGCAAATGCCGTTGAATGAACAGCCGTCAGCTCAAAATGCTGCCGGCTGTTTTTATATAAAATGACTGTCGTAATGTTACGGAAGCCGTCAAATCTGTAAAGGAATTGCTATGCAATTTACATCTTTCTGTTATCTTGTCCTGATAGAATGTTTGTATAAGAAAAGGGATTAATATTTTTCAATAGAAATACCAATAGACATTTTTTTACAAATAGTCTATGATTATAACATCTTTTTAAAAAAAGGACATTATGGTGACAGAAAATGGCTAAAGATGAACAATTCATCCAAGTGCTGCAGCATGCACTGGAAAAGGCTCAGGAGGAGAAAAAGCTCACTGTGGCCGAGCTGATGGCAGAGATTACAGAAAAGCTGAAGCTGATGGTTAAGACATATGAATAGATAGATTGCAGCGGCTTCTGTTTGGAGGCCTTTTTTTTTGCCTTAAAATAAAATGGTGCTGACCAGCTACATTTTTTTCTTTCGACCTAAATTTTACCACTGTTATTCCGATATATCTATTAAGCTACTATTTATAAAAGGGATAGGGGAGTATAATGGGGCAGAAAAAGAATGACATTATTAAAAAAATCGCTGTTTATATGCTGAATGTGGCAATCCAGGCAGCGGTCTCAGGCATGATCATCATAGCCATCTATTCACTGATTTTCAAAGAGCCTGTGATTTCGGCAGAATCTGCTGCACTGCTGGGATTGATCATCCTGGCATTTGTCCTCTCAGGATTTATTAACTTTGCTTCTTATGCAAAGCCGTTCAATGAAATCCAGCGTTTTGTGGAGCGGGTGAGCCAGGGAGATCTGTCAAAGCCGGCTGATATAAAGGAGCTGGGTCCGCTGAAAAGCATCAGTGGACCGCTGGAGCATATGCGGGGCGGCCTTCAGGAGCTGATTGCCCGCGTCAAGGATACGGGAGGCACTGTGTCCCGGTCATCAGGTTCTTTAGAGCAAAGAGTGGCAGATACCAATGAGAGCCTCCAGGGAATCAAAATGCAGATCATGGAATTTCAGCAGACTGTCTTTCAGCAGCTGCAATCAGCCAATGAAGTTGCAGTCACGATGGATGAGATGTCGGTTGGCGTCAGCAATACCGCTGAAACGTCAAGCCTTGTCAATCAGGCATCAGCAGAAACAGCAAGCCTTGCGGTATCAGGCAAGCAGCAGGTGCTGGAGGCTGCTGAAAAAATGCATGGCATCGACCAGTCTTTCAACTCACTTGAAGAGGCAATTAACGGCTTTCTTGAGGGTTCAAAAAAAATTGCTGCTATAACAAAGGAAATATCGGATATTGCCGGGCAGACTAATCTGCTGGCGCTGAATGCAAGCATAGAAGCGGCCAGGGCCGGGGAGCACGGGAAGGGTTTTGCTGTTGTCGCCCATGAAGTAGGGAATCTGGCCAGCCAGACTAATCAGTCTGCTTCAAATATATCTTCAATTATCCAGCAGCTGCAGGAGGATGCGGATGCCACATCGGCTGCCATGAAAAAGACCAATCAGGATGTAGTAGGCGGCAAGCTCTCCATTGATGCTGTCGTACAATCCTTTGAAAGTATCCTGGGTTCTGTTGATAATGTAAACGGGCGCATCCAGGAAATATCGGCAGTGAGTGAACAAATGGCAGCAGGAAGCGAAGAGGTGGCGGCAAGCGTTGAAGAGTTATCCTCTCAATTCCAGCATGTCAATGAACGGCTGGTGGAAGTGGTCAGCCATGTTGACGGCCAGACCGCAGACATGGAAACAGTCAAAAAGGAATCACAGGCCCTTAATGAAATTGCGGCAGACCTCGATGGGATGCTACATAAATTCAAGGTTGAGAGCTAAAGAGAAGGACAGCGGCATCCGCCGCTGTCCTTTCTGCATATACCGTTTTGGCAGAGTGCACCATTCAAGCAGGTTCCCATATTTCAATCGGGGACATACTGACTTTTTGATACAGGCTGCTGATTTCTTCATGTAGCTTTGTGTCCTCCGAGGACAGCTTCAATAGCAGCTGCATATCATTCAGAGCGTCTGACACTTCCCTCAGGTGCAGATGCTGCTTATAAGTCAGGTTCAATAGCCTGATGATGGAAAGCTCCAAATCCCTCCGATAGTCATCTGCCCACTTGGCCTTGAATTGCGGCAGCAGCTTTGGCGGAATCTTGCCGGCTGCTTTTGATTTCAAGACCTTCATTGCGGCCCAGTCATCTGCTTCCAGCGCCTGGTTCAGCAAATGGCTGAACTGCAGGGCGTCAATTTCAATATCCCGGTTCATTGAAATAATATTGTTTTCGATTGTGAAAGGATCGGGAATCCCGCCTCCCTGAAATATTTTCCGCAGATGGGTCAAGCTGACACGGAGCTGGTTCTGCGCATTGGCAACAGGAAGCTCCGGCCAAAAGACCTCTGCCAGAATATTCCTTGAAACGGGCCCGTGAAGGCACAAGTAAGCAAGGATTTCTTTTGCTTTGCGCTGGTTCCATTTCCCTTCAATCACTGTATTGCCCGCTGTTACTTTAAATTCATCAAGCATACAGACTTGGATCTTATCTTCGTTTGGAGGAGGCGTCTCGAAAGCTGCCTCCAGCTGAAGGAGCAGCTTTTGTGTGTAAGAACTCCGCGCATCGGGCTTTACTTCAGCCATTGCTGCCGGATCTGCCAGGAACTCCCGGCACCTGGCCAGCGTCATTTCCGGCTGGTCGAGCTGGATCAGATGAGAAGCAGAAGGGATGATATATTTCCTGCTCTGCCTGATATAGTCGCTGCTCAGCATGACGAGTGATGATGGATAAAAGTGATCGAATTCCCCGGCTAAAAATAAAATAGGTATATTCATATGTTTGAAATTGATTATGGACGATCCTGAGATTAAATGCCTGGTTAGAAAGTACGAATGCAAATCAAGCCTCGAACAGGCATCTTTTAAAAGAAAATAATGAGGGCCGATCGATTTATAAAGCAGGTGGCTGATCCAGAATTCTGCCAGCCCTTCTTTATCAATGAGCGGCATGCTATTTTCAGAGGGTGATTTTCTGATGCAATCCGCAAGATTTACGGCAGGGGTAGAAAAGGCAATGAACGAAAGGATCCTGCTTGGGTTCAATTCCTGCCATTGGGAGCCGAAATATGCCCCAAGGCCCTGTCCGAAGAAATGGAAAGAAGAGGATCCGGTCTCTTCCAGGATGGACTCGAAATCTTCATTCAAAGTCTGCCAGTCCATGGTTTTGTCTGCCATGCTGCTCCACCCGTGCCCCCTAAAGTCAAATGTTATCGTATGATAGTCTGCCAGCCCTGGAAGAATAAGCTTCCAAACAGTGCTGTCCAGACCAAGACCGTGTGCAAAGATCAGGGTCTCTGCATCAGGATTGGCTGATCTATTCAACTCAAAGCTTATTCCCCGTTTTGTCGTATTCATGTTGTCCTCCGATATTTCATTCCGGCAAAAGCCATTTATTATATTATCGGCAAAACTTTCCCTTTTATTAGAAAAAATATCATGATTGAGCTTGGTTCATACAAACCAAATACTAATTTTTTTCAAAAAAATTGAACTCAACAATTGATACATCAGGACAAAAGTAATATGATAATAGTATGAAAATTGAAAAAGGCAAACCTATTGAAAAGTAGGGACGCAAAGCCGCGAGTCTAAGGCGCAAGCTATGATCGTCGGGCTGCCAGGGTGATAACGTGGAATAGCTTTGAAGTTGATCTTAGTACTTTCGGAGCTAATCGGCCGAACCTTTTGGCGCAGTTACTGAAAGGAAAGGATGGAGAAACATGAGTTTTTTTGGTACACCGGAGTTTTTTGAGGAGCAGCTGAGAAAGGCTGCAGAGAGCGGGAAAAATCTATCAGCGAGCATCTCCCAGCTTGAGCACGAGCTGAACTTTAATTTCATCTGTACAGACAGCCTCCGGAAAGAATGCCTGGCCAACCTGATGGCTGCAGGCAGGAAGCTGGATCACCAGCTGTCATCATATAGCGAAAAACATGCTGCAGTTGTGTAGCAAAAAAAGAGAGTGAAGGAATACATCCCTTCACTCTCTTTTTTTCTATTCCTGGCGGTCAGCTCCATAGCTGATCAGGTTGGCGAAGGTTTTTAACCTAGATCTTTCGATAGAAGAAAAGCTAGAATAAATAGGTGTTTTTTCAGCGCTTGGCAATCAGGATGACGACATCGAATGGCTCTTGTCCGGGGAGGCCAGGTGGTGAGGGATATTTATTTATTATAAAACAGCATAGAAATTTTTCGGTTAGCAGATTTCTCTTTTGAGCTGGTTCGACAAATATCGATTAGATGCTTGTCAACAGTCGAAAATGGCGCCACATTGACAGGTTTGATTGAATCTTCATGAGGGTAGATATACCCAGCTATACATTTTGTGAAATGCAAACTTATTGAAAAATAAGGGCGCAAAGCCTCGGGTCTAAGGTTCTGCAGGGCTATGACGGCCGGGCTGCCGCATTAGGAGACTGTTAAGATGGGGTTGCCGGAAAAGGTTGATAGGGATTGGCTTGAATTGATCTTAGAAGCAAAGAGCAGCGGGATTTCAATAGAGGAAATCCATAGCTTCATCAATGGCACTCACCTATATTGGAGCTCAGCACACAGTGAAGAGCAGGGAGATAATTAACAAGGGACAGCGGTTGACTATACATAATATGCCTGTAGTGTTAAATCTCTTGGTTTAACACTTTTTTTATGCGCAAAAGCTTTTCGACGAAGTCAGCATTTTTCTGGAGAAATGTGTCACCGTCTACGCCTCTAGCCCTACCCCTATTTACAGTCCTGGTCTATGGAAAAGAGGAGTTTTATCGTGTATTGTTGAATTAAATAAGATAATCTTACTTTTTCTGTCAGTGGGAAAGATTGGGTGAAACCTATTCTGTCTTAAACCGTATGAGTAGATAAAGCAGGATTTTATGTCAGGAGTCGATACAAATGAACCGGATTGTTTCGTTTCTTATAGGCACAGTACTGGCTGTCCCGTTCGCCGGGTCGGTCTGGACGGTCAGCTATTTCGGATTTGACCAGACGTTTTTCTTATCCGGGCTGATAGCAGGCGGAGCGGCTGTGTTAGTATATCTGGCCGCATTCCAGATCGGGCGTGTCCGTTTCCTCAGGAAGCACGGGCTGACGCGGAGGGAATACAAGTATATCAAGACAAACCTTGCAGAAGGGAAAAAGAAAATTTCCCGCCTGCACAAATCATTGTTTGCGATCCGCCATCTTCCTTCTTTGAAGCAGCGGATTGAACTGATGAGGATCACACGGAAGATTTACAGGCTGACGAAGAAAGAGCCGAAGCGTTTTTACCAGGCGGAGCGGTTTTATTTTTCCCATCTTGATTCTCTGGTGGAAATGACGGAGAAATATGTTTTCCTCTCCACCCAGCCGAAGAAGAACCTTGAAATCGACCAGTCGCTGCTGGAAACCCGAAGGACCATCAATGAACTCTCCCAGACGGTTGAGAAGGATTTGTACGAAGTGATTTCCGATGATATTGATAATCTTAATTTTGAAATAGACGTGGCAAAAAACTCGATTAAAACGTGGAAGGAAAACCGATTACCTGAAGAAAGCAGGAGGCTGAAATGAGCGAACAAAACCCATCATTAACGAAAAAGACGAGCAGTCTAATGGATGATATCCTTGCCGACCCGTTCGGCGACATGAATGGCGGACCTGCCCTGGAGCTAGCGAAAGAAGAGAAACCGGTGAAGCTCATAGACGTGATCCCGGAGGAAAACCGCGCCCGGGCTTATCAGATTGCCGAGCAGATCGACCCGCGCAACCACCAGGCCATGATTGCTTATGGGACTCAGGCGCAGACGAAGCTGCTCACCTTCTCGCACAGCATGCTCGAGCATGTCCAGAAAAAGGATATCGGAGAGGTCGGTGATATCATCAATGACCTGATGAAGCGCCTCAATGATATGAATCCGGATGAACTGAAGCAGGGCAAGCAGTCGCTGTTTTCCCGCATGTTCGGAAAAATCTCCGATTCTGTCCAGGAGATCCTCTCCAAATATCAAAAAACAGGAGCGCAGATTGACCGGATCAGCGTAAAGCTGGACCGCAGCAAAAATGTCCTTTTATCCGATATCCATATGCTGGAGAAGTTATATGACACGAACAAGGAATATTTCCACGCTCTCAATGTCTATATTGCAGCGGGCGAAATCAAGCTCGAGGAGCTTCATGAGCAGACAATCCCGCAGATGAGGAAGGAAGCGGAATCATCAGGCGACCAGATGAAATTCCAGGAAGTCAACGATATGCTTCAGTTTGCGGACAGGCTGGACAAGAGGCTGTACGATTTAAAGCTGAGCCGGGAAATTACGATCCAATCCGCCCCGCAGATCCGCCTGATCCAAAACACGAACCAGGCCCTTGTCGAAAAGATCCAGGCATCCATCAACACTGCCATCCCGCTGTGGAAAAACCAGGTGGCAATTGCCCTGACCCTTATCCGTCAGCGCCATGCGGTTGAAGCGCAAAAGCAGGTCTCAAAAACAACCAATGAGCTGCTCTTGAAAAACGCGGAAATGCTGAAAACCAATACCATTGAAACGGCCAAGGAAAATGAGCGCGGCCTCGTGGACATTGAAACCCTCAAGAAAACTCAGGAAAACCTCATCTCCACCCTGGAAGAAACACTCCGCATCCAGGAGGAGGGCCGCAATAAGCGGCGCCAGGCAGAAAGTGACCTGGCTTCTATGGAAAATGAACTGCGCCAGAAACTGCTTGATATAAAAAGTTCGTAAAAAAGCCTGCATTGCAGGCTTTTTTATTTTCGTATGCAGGTTTATTTTCTGGAGATTGGGGTAATTACCCACTAGTCCTCAATAAGTGGCAATTTTTGTATATGCACAAAAGCGGTCATATGTCACTCAATATTGCTGGTAAATTGGATTATTTCTTAAGAAAATTTGACAAATTACCGCAAAATAGGACAAAAGTCTGTTAATATGGTAAAGGATTTACCGATATTAAAGGCGTATGTCTTTATCAAGGGCAAAATCACTGAAAAGTGGTGACGCAAAGCTAAAGGGGCCTCAGCCAAACCGGCAACGCCAGCCAGCTGCCATCATACTAGAAGGAGTTTGAGTTGATGTCAAAATATTGGATGACACCTGAAGAAATTCAGAGGAAGAAAGCAAGAAACAAAACGCTATTATACATTTCTTTTTTTACAGCAACGATTCTGATCAGTGCGCTTGTGACCTTGCTTGCCAATCAAATTTAATGTACCGCTGAAAAAATGACCTCAACTTAGAGGTCATTTTTTGCGGTAAAAGCATTTTACTCATCTGCCCCGTAATCTGCCATCTGCATTTCCAATTCCTTGTTTATAAGCTTTTTTTCTTTCACTAAGCCTTTGTCGAACAAATCCTTCCATCTGTCCATGCCTAAAGTCACAGTTCTGACGTCGAATCAGCATTGACTAGGTCCTCTTTGGTATAGACATCTATACACTTATTTCGCTAACCTAAAGATGTAATTATTTGAATTTTTAAATTAAAGGGAGGGGAGGAGAAAGTCCGGTTCGTGTTCAGAGATGATAAAAGGAGGAATAAGATGAAGAATAAGTCTGTGAAAGTGACATTGGCTGCCATCCTGAGCCTAAGCGCTGTGGCTCCTGCAGTTATGGCAAGCGACAGTCCTGAAGCAAAAGAAAAAGCGGGGGATCCGGAAATGAGTTCTTCAAAGTTTATGCCTCCTGTTCCATTTCCATGGGATCATCCGGGAAAATCATCGCCGGTGCTTCATCCGGGATCTGCCAGGGGTGCAGGCATGGTTGAAGGCCCGCTCAATGAAATCGATGGAATCATGGAGGAGATGATTGATTCCAGGGTGATGCCCGGTGCAGTGGCGCTTGTGGCCCGGCGCGGCCATATCGTCAAGCATGAAGCCTATGGCATGGCTTATCAGTACAAAGATGACGGATTGACAGAAGCCGATCAGCCTATCTCCATGGCGAAGGACACCATCTTTGACCTTGCTTCCATCAGCAAAATCTTTACAACAACAGCCGCTATGCAGCTGTATGAAAAAGGCCTCTTCAATCTTGATGATCCGGTGGCTGATTATCTGCCTGAGTTTGCAGCCGGCGGCAAGGAAGAGGTGACCATCAGGCAGCTGATGACCCATACTTCTGGATTCACGGCATGGATTCCTCTCTATTCACAAGGGAACAGCCGCGAAGACCGTATCTCAATCGCCCTGCAATATCCGCTTGCCAATGAACCGGGGAGCACTTATACATACAGCGACCTCAACATGATTGCCCTCGGAGCCCTTATTGAAAAACTGTCAGGCAAGCGCCTGGATGAATATGTGAGAGACCATATTACCAAGCCTCTTGGCATGAAGGATACCATGTATAACCCTCCCGAAAGTCTGAAGGACAGGATAGCAGCCACTGAATATCAGCCTGCCCTTGGGCGCGGCCTTGTCTGGGGAGAGGTTCATGATGAAAATGCCTGGTCGCTTGATGGCGTCGCCGGTCATGCCGGTGTCTTTTCCACAGCTGGAGACCTGGCGAAGTTTGCACATATGTATGTAAATGAAGGTACCTATGGCGGAAAGCGCATCCTGAAAAAAGAAACAGTCAGGACGCTTACGGAAAATCAGATCCCGCAGTTTCCAGGCGATGACCACGGACTAGGCTGGGAGCTGAACCAGGGCTGGCTCGGCGATGCGCTGACAGATAAAGATTCACTCAGCCACACAGGCTACACAGGCACTTCAGTTGTCATCTCCCAGAAAAATGACACCATTGCCATCCTGCTGACCAACCGGGTCCATCCGACAAGGAATACCGTTTCAACGAATGGAGCAAGAAGGGCATTTGCAAGACAGGTGGCAGACAGCATTCCGGTCAGCATCCCTGGCAAGCAGCCGGCCTGGTTCTCGGGCTATGGCGATAATACAGAAAAAAGCCTGACAGCTGAAGTCGATCTGCATTCACAGGCGGTTCTCTCTTTTGAGACCTGGCACCGGATTGAGGAAAACAGCGATTATGGCTATCTGGAAATCTCAGCAGACGGTACAAATTGGACTGAAGTCAAATCTTTTACCGGAAACAGCGAAAGCTGGAGCACGGTTAAAGCTGAGCTTCCTGCAGATACTAAGCTCATTCGCTTCCGCTATAAAACCGATGCAACCGTCAACGGCAGAGGCTGGTACCTGGATAATATAAAAATCTCTCCTGAGAAAGGTAAAGACATAAAGCCTGAGTTTGCGAGTGAAGAATGGCAAAAACGCAGCTATTAAATGTTAAGGAGGAATGGCTTTGAAAAAGCTCAAAACGATTGTAATGACTTTTCTGGTTCTGATCCTTGGGTTATCCGCCTGGCTTCAGCCTGCAGCGGCAGCCGGCAAAAATAAGGTGAAGGATCTCGTCCTCCTGCAGAACCTGCCGGAATCCGAGACGCAGTTCAGCGGAAAAACATTGCAGCTTAAAGCACTGCATGTCTATAAGGAAGGGCATTTTCTAGGAGTCTCCAAGAATCTTGACTGGAACTCCTCCAATAAAACGGTCGCCAGGGTATCTGATGACGGAACTGTAACACTGTCAGGAAAAAATGGCCGTACTTTTATTACCGTAACAGATGGAAAAAATAAAGACCGGATCGCCATTGACGCAAAAAATCGCAAATCCGGGTTTCAGGCAGAAATCCGCAAGGAAAAATCAAAGCGCTATCGGCTGGTCGATGATGCTGTCAAAGCAATGAAGCTTGAAGAAAAAGTCGGGCAAATGCTTATGCCGGATTTCCGGACCTGGAAAGGCCAGAACGTAACAGAAATCCAGCCGGAAATTGAAGCGCTTGTGAAGAAATACCATCTCGGCGGCGTCATTCTTTTCCGCGAGAATGTCGTGACAACCGAGCAGACAACGAAGCTGGTCTCACAATACCAGGAAGCATCAGAAAAATACGGGCTCCTGATGACGATCGACCAGGAGGGAGGCATTGTCACCCGCCTGCAGTCTGGAACTGATATGCCGGGCAATATGGCCCTTGGTGCCGCCCGTTCCCCTGAAACTGCCGAAAAGGTGGGGAAAGCCATTGGTGAAGAGCTTGCTGCCCTCGGCATCAACACCAACTTCGCGCCTGTCATGGATGTGAATAACAACCCGGATAACCCGGTCATCGGTGTCCGCTCTTTTGGAGAAGACCCAGAGCTTGTAGCTGAAATGGGTGTCGCTTATACCAAGGGACTGCAGTCAGCAGGGGTTGCGGCAACAGCCAAGCACTTCCCTGGCCACGGCGACACAGCAGTCGATTCCCACCTTGGATTGCCTGAGGTCCCGCATGATAAAGAGCGATTGAAGGAAGTGGAGCTGTATCCATTCCAAAAGGGGATGGAAGCAGGCATTGATGCCATCATGACGGCACATGTCACCTTCCCGAAAATCGATGATACAAAAGTAATTTCACAAAAAACAGGTGAAGAAATTGCCCTCCCGGCAACCCTTTCCTACAAAGTGCTCACAGAGCTGATGAGGGAGGAAATGGGCTATGAGGGAGTCATTACAACAGATGCGATGAACATGAATGCCATCGCAGAGCACTTTGGGCCTGTTGACGCAGCGATCCGCTCCGTCAAAGCAGGAACAGACATTGTCCTGATGCCGGTCGGACTCGAAGCAGTCGCTGAAGGGCTGCTGGCTGCTGTTAAGTCAGGAGAAATTTCGGAAAAACGGGTCGAAGCTTCTGTTAAGCGAATCCTGACTTTGAAGCTCAAGCGGGGAATCATCAAAGAAGAAACACCGGAGGACCTGAACCAAAAGATTGCCAATGCCCTTAATGTCGTAGGCTCTGCCGAACATAAAGCGATTGAAAAGGAAGCAGCACAGAAATCAATCACCCTTGTGAAAAATGAAGGAGCCCTTCCGCTATCAGCGGCAGACAGTGATTCTATCCTCGTTATCGGCAGCACCTATATCAATGATCTGGGGAAAGCAATAAAAGCACGCCACGCTAATACAGAAATCATAGCATCAGCTGACTTCAGCCTCACGGCAGAACAACTGGAAAAAGCGAAAAAAGCAAAAGCAGTCATCGTCGGCTCCTACACGTATAATGTTTCCGGCCGCTCGCCTGACAGCGCACAAATGAAAATGATCAACAAGCTGATCAGCGAAACAGATGCACCAGTCATCACGGTAGCCATCCGCAATCCTTATGACATCATGGCCGTGCCAGGCACAGATGCCTATCTTGCGCAGTACGGATTCCGCCCGGCAAGCTTTGAAGCAACTGCAGGTGCGATTTTCGGAGAGTTCGCGCCAGCAGGAAAGCTTCCAGTGACAATCCCGTCGCTTGAAGGCGGAACTTTGTATGAATATGGCCACGGTCTGAGCTACTAAAGCTGCCGGCAGGAAGGCAATCTTCCTGCAGGACTATTTTTTCAATATGAAGGGTTCCAGTGCCTGGATTCCAGGGCTGGGGCTTTTCTCAAAACCAGGGAGGGGTCACATTGAAAAAACGCTTGATCATTATGCTGTCATTGATTCTCGTACTGTCCGCCCTGTCTGCAGCAGCCTTCGCAGATAACGGAAAGCATAAAGGCAAAGATAAGAAAGCGAAGAAATTCGAGCTGGGCATCGAGGTGCTGCTCGATGATCAGAAGGAATTAATAGAAGGAAAGCGCGTCGGCTTGATCACTAATCCAACCGGCGTCGATCAAGAGCTTAATAGTATTGTAGACCTCCTTCATAATGATCCCGAAGTAGAGCTTACAGCCCTGTACGGACCTGAGCATGGTGTAAGGGGAAGCGCGCAGGCCGGGGAATATGTCGAGTTTTATACAGATGAAAAAACGGGTCTTCCCGTATACAGTCTCTATGGGGCAACCAAAAAGCCAACCCCGGAAATGCTGGAAAACGTCGATGTCCTGCTGTTTGACATCCAGGATGTCGGAACCCGCTTTTACACCTATATCTACACCATGGCCTATGCAATGGAAGCCGCAAAAGAGAACGATATCCCATTCATCGTCCTTGACCGCCCGAATCCGCTTGGAGGCACTGAGGTGGAAGGGCCAGTTTTGGAAACACCGTACAAATCCTTTGTCGGTAATTACGAAATCCCGCTTCGCCACGGGATGACCGTCGGCGAGCTTGCCAAGCTGTTCAATGAGGAATTCAAGATCAGCGCAGACCTGACAGTCGTCAAAATGAAGGGCTGGAAGCGTGATATGCTTTATGACGAAACGGGTCTCCAATTCGTCATGCCATCACCGAATATGCCGACATTGGATACCGCCCTAGTATATCCGGGAGCTGCCTTGATCGAAGGCACCAATGTATCGGAAGGCAGGGGAACGACGAAGCCATTCGAGCTGATCGGAGCACCGTTCATCAATGCCGATAACCTGGCACAGCAGCTCAACAGCCTGAACCTGAAGGGTGTCAGCTTCCGGGCAGCATCCTTCACACCATCGATTTCCAAGCATGCCGGCAAACTGTCCCACGGCATTCAGATCCACATCACAGACCCTGATGAATTTGAACCAGTTAAAACCGGACTGCATATCGTCAAAAGCATCCATGACCTGTATCCGGAGGACTTTGCATTCCGCGCTGAAGACAGCCGCGGCATCTCCTTCTTCGACCAGCTCATTGGAAACGGCTGGGTCCGTGAAGCCATTGAAGAAGGAAAATCTGTTGAGTGGATTGAATCGCAGTGGAAGGATGAGCTCAAAGATTTTACTAAAGTGCGTAAGGATTATTTGATGTACTAAGCTGGTGCCAGGCACCGCCGCTTTGCGGCGGTGTTTTTGTGTTTTGCGGGGGGATGGTGCCTGCGTTGAGCGATGAAATACATGAGTGAGAGTTTAGAGGGTGAGTCATGTATACGAAGAGCCTGATGGGATACATGAGATCGCGTTTAGAAAGGAAATCATGTATCCCAAACCCTTTCCCTCATTAGCACTCTCCACTCCCTAGCCCTTTACCAAACACACGCCCCCTTTTACAACCTTCGAAACCGGGTAAAAATAATAAAAACAAACACCAAGGATGTGATACCATGCCGCAGAAAGCCTATTTGATCAATACAAACCGTTCAGGCTGCCCGAATGGCAGGGATGAGAGGGATATGCTGGCCAATGCGAAGTGCGCGGCATATTTTTCGCCATGGAAAGAAAAGATTAAGAAGCTGCAGGAAGGGGATCTCGTATTTTTATATAGCAACAAGAGGGGAATCATCGCACGTGGTGTGGCGACAGGGGTTGTCCAGGCTGCTGATCATGAAGATGAGAACGGCATCCACTGGGATGAGGAATTTTATATGAAGCTCTATGATTTTGATATTTTGTCTTCCCCTATGCCGGCGGCCAATATCTGTCAGACTGCCGGGCATAAGATTATGTTCGGGCAGACATTGACACCGGTGAAAGCAGAAAGCGGGAAAGCGATTTGGGATGAGATTACAAGGCATTATATAAACACATAGAATTCTTCCTGCATCTTCGTTTTATGCCCGGAAATAAATAAAATAGCTTAGAAGCCGCTCCCGGTTTCTAAGCTATTTTTATGGCTTATTCATGATCTGTATGTTTAGAACGTTCGCTGATAATTTTCAGTAGAAGGAATTTGTCCTGTGGGGATAGCATGGCCCAGCTTCCTGCTTTGATTTTCATTAGTACCACTCCTTGTGTTTTTTGATTGATAAAAAACGAATATTCTGCGGCAGCTAGATGAGTAAACCAACAATGTAACAGCAAGACCTTTTTTCTCTATGATAGTTTTCCCTAAATTCTTATTATCTTTATACCGCCATTTATTGTAAATGAAACAAAAGAAATATTGACAAGATACGACTCTATTCACGGGGCTTTTTCTTATTTCCTGAGAAATATTTGTCTGATTGCCAGAGAGAATCCAAAATCACGGAGATTAGTGGCTGATCGTAATAAAGGTATGTCGAAAAGAAAATAAAAAAAACTCCCGTCAAAGAAGTTTTTTTTGTTAATGCTGATTATTCCTTCTGATCATGATTACTGATTACCTCTGTCAAGGTATCAGAGAAATCCGTGAACGCTCCTGTTATTCCCCAAGCCACCCCTTCTTCCATTTCATTCTGTTTATTAATCGTATAAGGGTGTACAAGCAGTCCATTTGCCCGCGCCTTTTTTACATATTCTTCATCGATCATATTATAATTCGGGCCAATGCCGGCTGCGTACTTCTGCAGCTTCTTGATGTCCTGATCTGTCAACACAGCCTTTTCTTTGTAGGAGATCAGCTGGATCAGAGGGATGTCAGGTTCATTCCGGTGAATCCTTTTCAGACTTTTGCTGCTGAAAGACTGGATGATTACCCGGGCATTGTCCTTTTTGCTGCCTATCAGGCCATACTCATGCAATAGCCTTAAGAGTTCTGCCTCCATCCCGGGATATAAATCAGGAGACTTGGTTTCTATATAATAGTTCACACTGCTTCCGAAATGCTGAAAGATTTCCTCTAACGAAGGAGCCTTCAGGCGGCTGTATGCCGGGTCGGCATAACCGGGATGCTTGCGGTTGAACCAGGAACCCGCATCAAGCTGCTTCAGCTCCTCCAATGTAAAAGACTGGACGGCACCTGATCTATTCGTCGTGCGGTCAACCTTTTGGTCATGCATGGCAGCGAGCTTGCCGTCCTTCGTCATCTGCAGATCAATTTCAATATAGTCTGCGCCAAGCTGGGCGGCCATTTCATAGGAAGCAATCGTATGCTCCGGGGCATAGGCCGAGGCACCGCGGTGGCCGATGACAATAAAGCTGTCTGAGGGACTGATGAGGTCTTCCTTTGATGAAGAGCATCCAGCTATGGAATAGAGAAGTATATATATGATTACAAATTTCATTGGCATGGACTGTCACCTGCTTAAAAAAGTCTTCATTGAATATAGCCAGTATAAACGGTTTTACTTCTTTTTATAGCATAACGGCAAATTTGTGTAAAATAAACCCATGGGATTTATAGGAATTAACTTAATATAAAAAATAGTTTGACAATTATCTGTTTATAAATGTAAGATATTACTAAGTTAATATTTTGTGATGGAGATGCTGGAGGCTCACATAGTTTGCTTAGGGGATTTTATCTAAGCATATTTGTGGCCTCTTTTTATTTGGATGGGGAAGGAGGGATGACTATAACGATAACCATATCGGCTTTAACCATTATTGAAAGGCTGTTTCTGGCTGCTCTTCTCGGGGGCCTGATAGGATGGGAAAGAGATTTAAGAAACAAGCAGGCTGGATTTAAGACCCATCTTCTCGTTTCTGTCGGCTCTGCTTTAATGATGATTCTATCCATTTACGGTTTCAATGAAACGATCGACCATGTTAATGCCCGGTTCGACCCAGCGAGGCTGGCTCATGGTGTTATCAGCGGAATAGGATTCCTTGGGGCAGGAGCCATTTTGAAGCACTCCAATAATAGTGTTTCCGGCATTACAACGGCGGCGACTCTGTGGGTGGTCGCGGCAATCGGGCTCAGTGTTGGAAGCGGCTTCTACCTTCCTGCCTACATAACCACAGGCATTGTACTTTTGAATGTATTTGTGCTGAGAAGCCTGGAGTTTAAGTTCCTGACTCCATACAAGTTCTTTGTCTTTACATTGACTGTTTCGGAAGAAGCAAAGGTGCTTGGGAAGCTGAATAAGGTACTGAAAAATGAGAGCGCCTTCATTGAAGCGATCACAATGGCAGACGAATATTACTTCCTGGAGGAGGGCTATATATCCCTTGATATCAGAATCAAAATATCTTCCCGGAAAAATATTCTTTCATTATATGAAAAACTATGCAGTCTTGAGGGGGTAAAGCAGGTCCAGCTGGATCATAGTCCGCTGACAGAAGATTTTCGCAAGCAGGATAAAATGTAAGCGTTTAACTAAGAGCATCAAGAAAGGAATGGAAAGATGAAAAAAGTCGAATTGATTGATGTATCCAAGTCTTATGATAAAAAGACGGATGTGATCACCAATATCAATGTCACAATTGAGCCTGGAGAATTCTTTGTGCTTGTCGGTCCGTCCGGATGCGGGAAAAGTACGATGCTCCGTATGATTGCCGGGCTCGAAGAAATTACGGGAGGCGTTTTGGAAATCGGCGGGAAGGAAGCTAATCTGCTGCCGCCAAGCAAACGGGATATTTCAATGGTTTTCCAGAACTATGCCCTGTATCCGCATCTTTCGGTGGAAGAGAATATTATTTTTGGTCTGCATGTTAAAAAGGTGCCAAAGACTGAGCGGAAAAAACGGTGTGAAGATGTGGCAGCTATGCTTGGTTTATCGGAATACCTGAAACGGAAGCCGAGAGAGCTTTCCGGAGGGCAGCGTCAGAGAGTGGCACTGGCAAGGGCGATCGTCAACCAGGCCCCGATTTGCCTGATGGATGAGCCGCTTTCCAATCTAGATGCGAAGCTCAGGGCCCATATGCGCTCGGAAATCAGGCAAATCCAGCGGCGGCTTGGAATCACCATGATATATGTGACACATGACCAGGTTGAGGCTATGACGATGGGAGACCGCATTATGATCCTCCATGATGGGAAGATCCAGCAGATCGGAAAGCCAATTGATATTTATAATAATCCCGCAAATCCATTTGTCGCAACCTTTATCGGTTCTCCGCCAATGAATATCGCAGAAGGCAGAGTATCAGGGACAGGGGCAGCCGTCGCTCTCGGAGAAGATGCAGCGATAAATGTACCGGCAGAAGACCGTGGACTCCTGTCAGGGGATCGCGTCATTGTCGGCGTCAGGCCTGAGCACCTGAAGGCCGCTTCAAAGGAAACACCTGCAGAAGAAAAAATTCAGGTGGAAGTCATCAATGTGGAAGTGCTGGGCAATGAAACGATCTTTTCCTTTAAACTGGGGGGGAGCGAATGGCTAGCCAAGTGGAACGGCCAGTGGCGGATCCAGGTTGGCGATATTGTGCCGATTGCAATCAGCTATGACTCACTTTGTTTTTTTGATTATGAGACAAAGCAGATTATCAAAACACCAACAGATATTGAGAACCATGTGATTGAAAAGGAGGTGCTGCTATGAAGGCAGAAGTAAGCAGCCCTGTCAGGCAAGCATCAGCTCCAGGCTTGAAGCCTGGCTTATGGAAACGGTCCCTGAATGCGCGTACTGCCCTTTTATATCTTTTTCCTTCCATCTTGCTGTTTTCAGTCTTTATTTTTTATCCGATGTTCCGGACGATCTATTTAAGCTTCTTTTTAACAGACCAGCACGGGGCGGCTTCCCTTTTTGTCGGGATGGAAAACTATGCTTATCTGCTGGAGTCCGAGGCATTCCGAAACAGTGTGAAAGCTACGATACTGTTCGTGTTATACACGGTTCCGGCCGGGATCATCATCTCTTTATTCCTGGCTTTGATTGCAAATGAGAAGCTGCGGGGCATCGGTTTTTTCCGGACGATCTATTCCTCGACGATGGGGATATCGGTAGCGGCTTCATCGGTGGTATGGCTTTTCCTGTTCCATCCAAGCGTAGGTATGTTCAACCGCCTGTTAAGCGTGCTTCATCTGCCGCAGGTGCAGTGGCTTTTGGACCCGGATTGGGCTTTGATTTCCGTGGCCATCTCGACCATCTGGCTGAATACCGGATTTTCTTTTCTTATTCTTTTGGGCGGCCTGCAGAATATCGACGAATATTTATACGAGAGTGCAAAGATTGATGGGGCTGGCTACTGGTATCAGCTTCGCAGGATTACGATACCGATGCTGTCGCCGACTTTGTTCTTTATCATCACCATCTCGCTGATCAATGCTTTCCAGACGTTCGGGCAGGTTGATATTTTAACAAAAGGCGGGCCGTCGCAGGCGACCAATCTGATTGTGTATTCCATCTACAGGGAAGCATTCATCAACTATCAATTCGGGACAGCAAGCGCACAGGCAGTCTTCCTGTTCATATGTATCCTGATTGTCACCATCCTACAATTCAAGCTTGGGGAAAAGAAGGTGCATTATCAATGAGCATGAGTATGCCGAGAAAAATATTATTGTATATCCTGCTTGTTCTGGCTGCTTTTCTGCTGTTTTTCCCAGTCCTTTACGCATTCATGATCTCTTTCATGACTGGCGGAGAAATCATGCAGGGCAAATTTTTCCCTAAGGCCTTTCATTTTGACAATTATGTAAAAGTATTCGAGCGGCTTCCGCTCATGAAATATCTAATCAATAGTTTTGTCGTGTCATTCAGTGTCATGCTCGGCCAATTGGTGGTCTGCAGCATGGCGGCATATGCGTTTGTGTTCATTCCTTTCAAAGGAAGGGATTTTATCTTTTTCCTGTTCATTTCAACCATGATGATTCCTTGGGAAGCGACCATGATCCCGAACTTCTTTACGATCCAGAAGCTTGATTGGATCAATACTTATCAGGGGATGACAATGCCGTTCTTTGCACTGGCATTTGGCACTTTCCTGCTGCGTCAGCATTTTAAAACCATCCCGAAGGAGCTCCATGAAGCTTCTCAGGTTGCAGGACTCAGCAGATTTGCCTTCTTCTGGCGGGTCATCCTGCCGGTTTCCAAAACCAGCCTTGTCACTCTCGGGGCCTATGGATTTCTGACAACATGGAATATGTATCTATGGCCGCTCCTTGTGACGACCAACGACCAGGTAAGGGCTGTCCAGATCGGGCTCAAGCAGCTGCAATCGCAGGAAGTGGCAACAGAATGGGGAGTCGTGATGGCGGGTGTCATTGTTGTCATTATCCCGACACTAATGCTTTTGTTCCTGGGGCAGAAGCAGCTTCAGAAAGGGCTGACCCAGGGAGCGCTGAAATAGTGTTTTACTGCCGGCGGCATGCACAGCAGGCTAATCCGGCAGCCATATATAATATGAAAAAGAGGGGTGCAGGAATGAAAAAAGGGTTAAAGTGGTTCTTTATGTTTACAGCGATTTTCAGTTTGCTGCTTATGTCGGCGTGCTCGAACAATGAAAGCTCTTCTGGAGAAGGAAGCAGCAGCGGCAGCGGTTCCGGAGGAGAGACTGAGGACGGCAAGACAGAAATCACCTTCTGGCATGCGATGTCAGGTGCAGGACAGGAAACATTGGACAGCATTGTCGCGGACTTTAACAGCTCCCAGGATAAATACTCAGTAAAAGCTGAGTTTCAAGGCTCTTATGAGGAGCTTCTCACAAAGCTCCGCAGTGTAGGCGGCACGAAAGATGCACCAGCGATTACACAGGTTTTTGAAGTAGGTACGAAGTATATGATCGACAGCGGCTTTATTGAGCCGATGCAGACATTCATTGATAAAGATAATTATGATGTCTCACAGCTTGAGAAAAACATCCTCAATTATTACACTGTGGATGATAAGCTGTACTCCATGCCGTTCAACTCTTCAACACCGGTTATGATTTATAACAAGGATGCTTTTAAAGAAGCTGGCCTTGACCCTGAAAAAGCGCCAGAAACCTTTAATGAAGTGAAGGCAGCGGCGGAAAAGCTCACCAAAAAAGGAGAGCGCTACGGGTTCTCGATGCTTACTTATGGCTGGTTCTTTGAACAGTTGGTTGCGACACAAGGCGGCCTTTATGTAAATGAAGAGAATGGCCGCGCAGGCGACGCAACAAAGTCTGTGTTCAATGGGGAAGAAGGCTTGAGGGTCTTCAACTTCCTGGATGAAATGAATAAGGCCGGCACATTCGGCAACTACGGCACAAACTGGGATGATATCCGCGCTGCATTCCAGACAGGAAAAGTGGCCATGTATATGGATTCTTCTGCAGGCGTCTCTGCAGCCATCAACAATTCCCCATTCGATGTAGGGGTAGCTTTCATCCCATATCCGGATGAAGTCGAAAGACAGGGTGTTGCGATTGGCGGAGCGTCACTATGGATGTCCAAAGGCATTGCTGAAAAGCAGCAGGAAGCAGGCTGGGAATTCATGAAATACCTGGCTTCACCTGAAGCACAGGCGAAATGGCATATCGGAACAGGCTATTTTGCCATCAACCCGGCAGCATATGAGGAAGATATCGTTAAGCAGGAGTGGGAAAAATATCCTCAGTTCAAGGTGACAGTCGACCAGCTGCAGCAGACAAAACCATCTGTAGCGACACAGGGCGCGCTGATTTCTGTATTCCCGGAATCACGCCAGCAGGTAGTAACGGCACTTGAAAATCTGTATCAGGGCACAGCCCCTCAGGAAGCACTTGATCAGGCGGCAGAAGGCACAGACAGGGCTATCGAAATCGCAAATAAAACAAAGAAATAAAACGGAAGTGGCAGCGCCCTATGTTTATGGCTGGTATGCTATAAATAATAGAGGGGCTGCCCCTTTTAATTTGAGTGAAGTGAGGTGCATAGAATGAAACACACTAAAATCTACGCCCACCGCGGCAGCAAGGGCACACATCCGGAGAATACGATGCCTGCCTTTGAAGAAGCTGTGAGGCTCGGAGTTGACGGCATTGAACTGGATGTCCACCTGTCCAGGGACGGCGAGCTGATTGTCATCCATGATGAGAAGGTCGACAGGACGACAAATGGCAAAGGAAATGTCAGGGATATGACACTTGAAGAACTGAAGAAGCTGGATGCAGGTTCATGGTTCAGGGAAGAGTTTGCCGGAGCTAAGATTCCTGTGCTTTCCGAGGTGCTCGAGCTGCTGCAGGGAACGGGCATCAAGCTGAATGTGGAAATCAAGAGTGATGTCATTCCTTATGAGGGCATTGAGGAAAAGGTGCTCGAAGCGCTCGAGAAATATGAATATAAATCCCATGCGATTATTTCATCCTTTAATCATTACAGCCTCAAGAGAGTCCATCAGCTGGATCCTGAAATTGAGACGGCCATCCTGTTCATGGAGGTGCTGTATGAGCCGTGGAAGTATGCTGCTGGAATTGGTGCATCAGCACTGCATGTCTATGCGCCGGTTGCCTATGCGGAGGCAAGCAGGGAGGCGGAACGCAACCAGTTCCCGGTCCGTGTGTTTACGATCAATAAAGAAGAACAGATGCGTGAGCTGCTTGACCTCGGGGTGGACACCATCATGACGGATTATCCGGAAAAGGCGATGCAGGTTCGGGATGCGAGATAGGTTAAACAGCCGCTGTTTGTTGGGCGGCTGTTTTTTGTTTGGGGTGCCAGTCACCATCCCCAAAAAAAAGCCGGGCGTGCTGGTGCCAGTCAGCAGGCCGGACTTTAAAAATGGGGTAAAACGATGATTAATCCATCACTTCAAAATATATGATTAAAATGTGGATCCGGTGGTTAGTTGATGAACATGAATGAGTCACGGACAGCTTTGAGCTGCAGGGACATCTGATGATATTCCTTGTATTCAATGCTGTCCGGCATGTCATTGTACTGATTTTCGCTGGAAGGAAGCATAGCATAGACAAAGCCGTTTTTCTCGCCCAGCTTTTTATGGAGGCCTTCCTCATAGCCATCTTTTTTCCAGGTGTCCAGCTTGATTTTTTCAATGCTGAAAAGAGTCCTGCTGCTGATTTTCTTGTTGGCCGGCTTATAGCTGAAGACAAGGCTTCCTTCTTTTTCAGCTGCTGTATATTTCATATCCCATGATTGCGGGATAGAGAACGCGTATTCTGCTGCCCGGTAGGTGAAGACCGGCTCAGCTGTGTATGGGGTCAAACTGCCGATGATAGAGTCAGGCTTGATATAAACCTTTTCAATCAGCCAAGTGCTGCCTGATTTTTTAACTGATATAACGGCATTTTCGCTGCCGTGCTTGCCTGAAGAGCTGACCAGCGAGAAGTGAATGGTATATTCATAGGCTGTGCTGCTGAGCTTTTTCTCTTTTGTTACTTTATGAGAGCTCACCCAGGGGCTGGAACCGCCAGTCACCCAGCCGTATGACTCGAAATAGCTTTTGTACTTTTTCTTCAGTGCGGGTGTGAACAGCGCGTTTTGTGCAGCGCCATTTCTGTTTGCAAGGGCTTTGCTCCATTTGCCGGCAGCATCCTTTGCCGATACCGGAGCCAGTGCTTCCTCCAGCAGTTTGATTTGAAGGTTCGTGCTATCAGCTTTTTGCACACTTTGTACGGAGGCTTCGGCTATCATGCCATGAGCCGGTTCAGCAGCATACCCTGCACCAGCAAGCATAGAAACTAAGGCGATAGAACTTGTTAATACGGCAATTTTCTTTTTCATAAAAAGTCCCTCTTTTTTCTTTGATATAGCTTTACTATACGCTGCAAGCTTTGTGAAGTAGTTAAGTGCCGGTTAAAAATGGTTACAGAAAGGTTACAGTTCCATCAAAGATTTCCCGGCTTCCTTTCAGTCTCTCCTTAGCGCCTTTCCGCCATGCTTTGACTGCAGATACAGACACCTTTTCCACTGCGGCAATTTCCGGGACTGTCAGCTCCTCCAGAACCGTGTAGATTACCCATTTTGTCTGATTTTCTGTCAGCTTCCCGCAGTATGAGAGAATCAGCTTTTTCTCAAACGGCACTTCAGAATGGGCATCCTCGATATTTTCCCAGAATTCTTCCTTCGCATAAACTTTCTGTTCTTCCTCTCTATTGGTGCGGGTCATTTCTGTCAGGAACTTGCCTTTAATGGTGGTGTAGGCAAAATTGGTGAATTCGCCTTTTTCCGGCCGGAAATTTTCATGTGCTTCCCAAAGGGCAATCAGGCCGATCTGCAGGAATTCATCTTCATTTTTATAGATGGATAATGTGCGGATGATCTTCCGGATCATCGGCTGGTATTGTTCTGCAAGCATTTCAAAGTTTTCCATGAGAACTTTCCCTATCGGGCGGCGCGCCAGCCAGGTATTCCCGGGTAAGTTCAGCATAGTTGGGAAATAAATTGTTTGCGAATTAGGGAAAATTTCATTTTTAGCACTTTTTTATCTTAAAAATGATATTTTTTATAATAAATTCGTATAAAAATCATGGGAAATAAGAAAAAATGAATAAAAATGTCAATTTATCAGAAAATGAAGAAAACCTTCCTTAGAATAAGAAAGGTTGAGCAGGAGAATTCTTATTTCTGCTTATAATCCCACAGGATCCGCCAGCCATCCTCCAGCTCAGCTGCAAACACATCCTGCACTATATTGAAATTCCCGTACTTCCCTTTGTAGGTCTGGGTCACCGTGACTTTATAAACCTGCGGAAAGGTTTTTCCTCCATCAGCCATCCTCCAGCTCTCAAGCTTCTCTGCTTTTCCGAGCTCATAGCCGAAGGTATTGACCCCGAAATGGTTCAAAAAGACGTGGGCCCTGTCCTGGATATAGGGGCCTTTGTCAAACTTCTTTTTCATGTCCGGATGGAAAAGCTCCCAGGAAGCCGAAAAATCGCCTTTTTGCTCGTATGTATAAAACTCATCCACCGTGCTGATGGCCCGCTTTTCTGCGGAAGGCAGGACGAGCCGGATAAGGAAAAAGAGGGCCGCACAGGCAATGAGAATCACGATGAGCTTAATGGGGAATTGGCTTCTTTTTTTCATTGCGCCCGCCTCCTTTTAGACAAGTTATAAAAAGATATTCGCCAGAAAGGAAAAATATCACCGGACAAATTTATCTTGTTAACATTCTCCAATTGTGAAACATAAACAAAATAGTAAGGTATAATCGATACATAACAATAGTGCTTAATTGGGGCTCATTTTTATGGAGGGGTAAAAAGTGGAGGTTTTTATACGAAGCAGGCAAGGGGAAATGCTGGAGCTGATCGAGAGGCTCGTCAATATCGACAGCGGTTCCCACAATAAAGAGGGGGTAGATAGAGTAGGCTCTATCCTGAAGGAAGAGTACGAAAGGCTCGGGTTCCTGGTACAGGTCGATGAACAGGAGAAGTATGGCAATAATCTGATCATCAGGCACAAAAATGCCATTGATCCGAAGATCATCCTTGTTGCCCATATGGATACGGTATTTCCTGACGGGACAGCAGCCAAAAGGCCGTTCCGGATCGAGGGGAACAGGGCGCTGGGACCAGGGGTTGCGGATATGAAATCCAGCCAGGCTGAGCTTTTATATGCTTTGAAGGCATTGATAGCGAGCGGGACAAAGGGATATGAAAATGTCCTGATCGTGCTGAACACAGATGAAGAAATCGGCTCGCCAGCATCCAAGAAGCTGATCATCGGGCAGGCGGCAGGCAAGGAATATGCCCTGATCATGGAGCCTGCCAGGAAGGACGGGTCCCTTGTCTCCTCAAGGAGGGGAGGCGGCCGTTACAAGGTGATTGTCAAAGGGCGCGCTGCCCACTCGGGGATTGAGCCGGAAAAGGGGCGCAGCGCGATCGAGGAGCTGGCCCACAAGATCATCCAGCTTCATGAGCTGAACGATCATGAAAAAGGCATCAGCGTCAATGTCGGGCTGATCGAAGGCGGTTCGGCAGTCAACACGGTATCGCCAAGTGCGGTCGCCCATGTGGACATCCGCATCACCGACATGGAGCAGGCAAGATTCCTCCAGGAAAAAATCGAGGAAATCTGCTCCCACACCGATGTTCCTGGCACGAGGGTGGAGGTCAAGGGCAGGATCAGCCGCCCGCCGATGGAGAAGAATGAGCAGAACGAATCGCTCCTGCATGTCATCCAGGAGGTCGGCAAGGAAATGGGCCTAGAGGTTTCAGATACAGCGACAGGCGGCGGTTCGGACGCCAGCTTCACCTCTGCCAATGGCGTTGCGACCGTGGATGGGCTCGGGCCTGTCGGCGGCAATGCCCACAGCGAAAATGAATATGTAGAAATTCCGACGCTTGCGGAAAGGACGCTGCTTTTGGCGAAGACGATCCAGCGGCTGTCGGAATGAAAAAAAAGGAGCCTTAATCGGCTCCTTTAATTTATATTCAGATGTGCCTTCAATTCTTCCTGAACACGTGCCTGTTCTTCATCAGAGACAATCAAGTACCAAATAGAATCAATTCTCTGTCCTTGTCCCTCAATAGTCATTTGCTGAATATTTTTACTGGCATCTTTATAGCCTTTTTGAATATCAACCATTTCACTGAATGTTAAATTGGTTTTGATATTCTTGCCCAAAGCAGAGAATATTTCATCATAATTTGATAGAGACGAGATACTTGCCCCTTCTTTAATAACCGCTTGTATAACCTGGCGCTGCCTTAGCTGCCGGCCAAAATCTCCCCTTGGATCATCATACCGCATCCGTGAGAATTTAAGAGCTTTTTCTCCGTTTAGAGTGATGCTTCCTTCAGGGAAATGTACCTCTCCAGATGTGAAATCCAGATCATTTTCAACATTGACTCCGCCCACCGCATCAACAATATCCTTAAAGCCTTCCATATTGATTTGCATATAATAATCAATCGGAATATCAAGGAAGTTCTCGACAGTATTCATGGACATTTCTATTCCGCCGAAGGCATAGGCATGATTAATTTTGTCCACCGTCCCATGTCCTACAATTTCTGTTCTGGTGTCCCTTGGGATGCTTAGCATTTTTGCAGACTTAGTTTCCGGATTTACAGTCAGTACAATCATAGTATCTGAACGGCCCTTATCATTTTCCCGCTCGTCAACACCAAGCATAAGCACTGAAAACGGCTCCTTTTTTTCTAGTGTAACAATCTGCGCCCTCTTGTCAGACTTTTCTCTCTCTATTGGCTGGTGCATTGTATTCACTGCATTAGTTAATGAATGATATATAGAATAAGCATAAGCACCGCCCGCGATAATTAACAGCCCAAAAATAATTCCTGCGACCTTCAGCCAGGTGCGGCCCTTTTTCTTCTTCCGATTATTCATGATTTAGCTCCTTCTCTTGCAAAATATAGCAATAAACACATTATATTAAAAACCGGCTTATAATAATAGCAATTTCTTGAGTCAAATGTTTGGGGAGTAGGTCTATAGTAGGGGTCTGACCCTTTACAAAAAATATATATTTCAATTTTAAATGTTATGATATTATGAAATAGTTGCAATATTATCACTAGGGGGAAGTTAGCGTGAAAAATTCAAGTAAGAAGAAAGTGGCTGGGGTTGCACTGGCGTTAGGGTTGATTATTCCACAGGCGGCACCGGCTATTACTTATGCAGATGTAGTGAATAGTGATGTTGTAAAGCTGAGGATTTTGGAGACAACTGATATTCATACGAATATTGTAAACTATGATTATTACAAGGATGCACAAACTAATGAATTTGGCCTTTCTAAAACTGCAACTCTAATAGAAGCTGCACGTAAAGAAGAGAAGAATACTTTACTATTTGATAACGGCGATCTTATTCAAGGAAGCCCCCTAGGCGATTATGCCGGACGCATCAAGCCGACAAAAGAGGGGGAAGTGCACCCTGCAATAAAGGCATTGAATCTATTGAAATATGATGCTGCCACTGTAGGAAACCATGAGTTTAACTATGGACTGGATTTGCTTGATGAGTCTTATGATGATGCTGAATTTGATTTGGTAAACGCCAATGTTTACCATGATGATAAAGATAATAACCCTGATAACGATAAAAACTATTTTACTCCATATAAAATCATGGATAAACAGGTCACTGATGAAGATGGGGAAACTCATACAATCAAAGTAGGTGTCATTGGCTTTGTACCTCCGCAGATTATGACTTGGGATAAAGCAAACCTTGAGGGAAAGGTCATTGTTAAAGACATTGTAAAATCTGCAGAGACTTTTGTACCAAAGATGAAGGCTGATGGTGCTGATATCATTGTTGTGTTATCGCATTCTGGTATTGATACTGCAGCTAACGAAGGCAACGAGGAAAACGCTTCATACTATCTAACTAAAGTTGAAGGCATCGATGCTGTTTTAACTGGTCACCAGCATAAGAAATTCCCGGCAGCTGCAGGTGTGAAAGCTGATTTTGCGGATGGGAATGGCTTCGATAATGCAAAAGGCACCATAAATGGCGTGCCGGTAACAATGCCAGGTTCATGGGGAGATAACCTGGGTGTTATTGACCTGACTGTAGAAAAGAAAGATGGAAAGTGGGATGTAACGGATTCAGCTGCTACACTCCGCGCCATTGCAGACAAAGATAAGAAGCCTTTAGTTGAAAGCAGCAAAGCTGTAGAAGACGCAATTAAGGATGAGCACCAAGGGACACTTGAATATGTGAGGGGACCTGTTGGAGAAACTACTGCGGCCATTAACAGCTACTTTGCTCTGGTTCAAGATGATCCTTCTGTGCAAATTGTAACCAATGCTCAAAAATGGTATGTAGAGAATGCTTTGAAAGATACAAAATACAAGGACCTCCCTATATTATCTGCGGGCGCTCCGTTTAAAGCAGGCGGCCGGAACGGCTCCAGCTATTACACTGATATAGCTCCAGGAGAAATTGCAGTCAAAAACGTTTCTGATTTATACCTGTATCCTAATACGGTACATGCTGTTAAGGTTAATGGCTCAGATTTGAAAGAGTGGCTTGAGTGGTCAGCCGGCCAGTTCAAACAAATTGATCCTAAAAAGACAGAAGCACAAGAACTAGTCAACGGGGATTTCCCAACTTACAATTTTGATATCATTGATGGTGTAACTTATGAGATTGATGTTACTGAACCGGCAAAATATGATTCTTCGCAGAATGTTGCAAATGCTAATGCCAATAGAATCAAAAACCTAAAGTTTAATGGGAAGCCAGTAACTTCGAATATGGAATTTATTGTGGCAACGAATAATTACCGTGCTAGCGGCGTAAAACTGCCAAGCAAAGAAATCGTACTTGCAGCACCTGATGAAAATCGTCAGGCCATCATTGATTATATCGCCCAGACAAAAACGATAAATCCAACTGCAGACAAGAACTGGAGCTTTGCACCTATTAAAGGAGCAAACGGTGTAAAAGTATCATTCCAATCATCGCCGAATGCCCAGAAATATCTATCAAAAGATGGTAGTATCAAATATTTAAGCACGCTGGATACTGGCTTTGCTGAATATGAACTTACTATCCCTGCAATGAAGGATGAAAAGCCAGAAACCAAACCAGAAACACCTAATCCTGCATCCAAAGTATTCTGGGACGGCTTATTAATGAAAAAAGGCCAGATTGGTAAAGTAACGATTGAAAAACCGATCAACCTGTGGAAGCGTGAAGGAGACAAACTTGTATTTGTCCGTATTCTAAAGCCGGGCGAACAATACCGTGTTTATCGTTATGATAATAAATACGGCGGCCAGTACGGATTAGGAGCTGATCATTATGTAACCAATATGAAAGGTTACGTCAAATATCAGACTCCATCGAAAGCGAAGCTGAAAGCATTGAACGGACAGTAATTAAAATAATAGGGTCAGACCCCTACTTTAGTAGGGGTCTGACCCTATTTAATTTCCCCTATTAAATCATTTTCCAATAGAAACTTTGAAATATCCACTTCCTGTTTCAATCTATCATAGTTCGTCCTGCAGGCAGCTAGTTCCACTGGTTCGCCTGTTTCAGCATCCATGCACTTGCCCGATTCAAATCTGCCATCATGGGAAGCCAGGTAATCTAAACTGTCACTATAGAAGGTGTAAGGAGTAGTTTCATAATAAAAGCCTGCAAATCCAGGTACGGGAGCATCAAGGCTTCTCCCCATTTGTGCAAGCTGTTGGTCTAATCCAATCAAGCTGCTCAGTGTAGGAAAAATATCTATCTGGCTTCCGACTGACTCGTTCTGTACTCCTTCAGTCTGCCCGGGATGGTGGATGATGAGTGGAATATTGAACTGCTCTTTTGTGTCAAAATCAATATCCAAAATTTTCTTTAATTCCGGACGGTCTTTTGGAATTGGACCATAATGGTCACCATAAACGGCAAAAATAGTGTCATCCCATATATCTTCTTTCTTCAATTCCTCAATGAAGACTCCAAGGGACTTATCAAAATAATGTACGGCCTGCAGATAATTGCCTGTATTGGTTCCTTCGATTGATCCAGGCAAGTTCATATATTCGTATT
Source organism: Bacillus sp. UMB0728 (assembly GCF_002858875.1). Classification (NCBI taxonomy): domain Bacteria; kingdom Bacillati; phylum Bacillota; class Bacilli; order Caryophanales; family Bacillaceae; genus Bacillus; species Bacillus sp. UMB0728. The sequence continues at coordinate 690,386 of NZ_PKLA01000002.1, forward strand.
TGGAAGGGAGTTTAAAAGGTCGATGATTCGTCAGACTGACGATGAAGCTATAAAACGGCTTTTTGCTTTCCTTATAGATGGGAATCATCTGCTTGAATATGCTCTCATCGGAAATCCCGAGCTCGATAATTTCGTCTTCTTTCATTTTAAAATGATTACGATGATAAAAATCCTGATATCCTTGTTTGGCATATGCCATTCCCCGATTCCAAAATTCCTTGGAATTTCCATGGGAGGCACTTGTTGAGTAGCCTTCCTGTTGCAGGATTTTCCCCAATGACCGGTAAGTGTTATTTGGATAGGTTTTATATATTCCCAGATCAGACATTGGATATAACGAATTGTTGGCAACAAATTCTGCATCGGAAGTATTGCCTCTGCCGATTTGCAGATAAATATTATTATAATAGTGGCTGCTTTCAGCCAGATTGTTAAGATTAGGGGTTACTTCTTGTCCATAAACGGACAAACCGATTGGGAAATCATTGAGGGACTCAGCTTGAATAATGATAAGATTTCTTCCTTTAAATTGGCCAAAATAAGGTGAATCCTTTTGCTGGTCTTGCCTTGTTTTAAAATAGTCCTTAATTTCCTCAAGCCTTGTAAGTTCTTTCTCCGTTATTTCTTCTGCAAAGGCCTTACTTAAAAAAGTCTGGGAAATATCATAAATATGGGCGGGCAGCACGCCAGTCAATGAAGTTTTATACTGATCAGAGAAGGTGTCTTTTAATGGGTAATAGGCGGAGAATAGCAGTATGGCAATACCTCCCACCCCAACGGCAGCACCCAGTAATGTATTAAGCCGGGCGCCTGAATATCTTTGATGAAGAGTAATCAGGAGTAAAAGCAAGGGAAAATCGGCCCAATACCATATATCACTCCAATATAACAAGGAAATGATAGATTCAACCACTTCCCCAAGCTGGCCAGCTTGACCCAGCAACTCTATATGGAGTATAGCATCGTAGTATCGTTCATATACAACATCTGAATACAAAAGAAGGGACAATAGGAAATAGGTCAGTATGAAGAAAGAGTACTTTATTTGGTTGCTCTTCAGGGATAGGAAGCTTCCTAACATAAGACCAACTCCTGAAGCAGCAAGCAAATTAAACTTCTTATGCGGATTCAGTTCAAGTTCATGGATAAAATAAAATGACTTAATAAGCCAAAAAACGGTTACAAATCCAATAACCAAGGCAGCCATTATAAGAGATCTGTATTTTGCAAAGTACTTACTCAACGGACTTTCACCCTCTTGATGTTCAAGTTTACAATATCTTAACATAAAGTTTACGGAAAATTAAAAATAATTAAAGTGTAAATACGACAGCATTTTTAAGCGTGTCGAAAGGTGGGGTCAGACCCCTACTTTAGTAGGGGTCTGACCCCATATTTACAAAACATATAACACAGCTTTACATTTTTTATGTATAATTACTTTTGGAATAATAAAAAAGATTTAGAATTTTAGGAGGTAGGAAATGAACATTCTTAAAAAAGGATTTGCTGTCCTGACTGCTGCCTTTGTCATTGGTTCAGGCATTGGTCCGGCTGTGTCAGCGAATGCAGAAGAGTCTGCTGCAGGGACAAAGAAAATCACGATTTTGCACACAAATGATTCACACGGACGTGCGGTTGAGAGTGACAATGACGGCATGGGATTTGCAAAGATTTCTACTCTGGTAAAGAAGTTTGAAAGTGAAAATCCCAATACACTTCTTTTGGATGCGGGAGATACTTTTCATGGAACGAATTTTGCTACCTTGAATAAAGGCGACAGCATCGCGGAAATTATGAATAAAGTTGGCTATGATGGAATGGCGGCAGGTAACCATGATTTTAACTATGGCTACCAAAGGCTGCTGGAACTTGAAAAGAAAGTAGTGTTCCCGGTTTTAAGCGCCAATGTCAAAAAGCAGGATGGAACGCGCTTGCTTAAGCCTTATGAAATAAAAGAAGTTGATGGAATCAAACTGGGGATCTTCGGCCTATCTACTCCTGAAACTCACTATAAAACACATCCTAAAAATGTCGAGGGATTGACATTTACAGATCCTGCTGCTGAAGCAAGGGAAATGGTTAAGGAGCTGAAAGCTCAAAATGTCGATGCAATCATTGCTGTAACCCATCTTGGCATAGATGAGTCAAGTACCGATACATCAATCAAGGTAGCAAAGGAAGCACCAGGCATTGACCTTATTGTAGATGGCCACAGCCATTCTGTACTTGTTGAAGGACTCAAGGGCGAAAACGATACACTGATCGTAAGTGCAGGTGAGTATACAAAAAATCTTGGAACTGTCGAATTGACTTTTGATGGCAAAAAAATTGTCAGCAAAACAGCGAAGCTTATCAAAAAAGAAGAAACAGCTGATATTGTGCCAGATCCTGCAGTTGAAGAAGTAATTAAAAAGATTCAATCAGCTCAAGAAGAAATTCTTTCACAAGTGATTGGAAAAACCGCCGTCAAGCTGGATGGAGAACGTGAACAGGTCCGGGGGGGAGAAACTAACCTGGGGAACCTCATTACTGATGCCATGGTTGATGTAACAGGGGCCGATATGGCAATTACGAATGGAGGCGGGATTCGTGCTTCCATCGATGCAGGGGATATAACAAAAGGTGATGTTATTACCGTACTGCCTTTTGGTAATTATATTGTGACGAAGAAATTAAAAGGTTTGCAAATCAAAGCAGGCATTGAGAATGGCGTAAGTGCCTACCCTGATGTAAAAGGTGCTTTTCCACATGTTTCAGGTTTAACTTTTGCTATTGATCCTTCGCAGCCTGCCGGCAGCCGTGTGCATTCAATGAAAATCGACGGCAAAGCCGTTGATATGAATAAAGAGTATGTAGTGGCTACGAATGACTTTATGGCAGCAGGCGGAGATGAATATACTTCATTTAATGACAGCCCGATCCTTAATGAGTATCAGGCTCTAGATGAAGCATTAATTAACTATATTCAGAAAATCGGTACGGTAAATGCCAAAGTGGAAGGGCGCGTCGTTTCTGCCCCGCTTAATGAGGACAAGCCGGTTGACAGTAAGCCTGCTCCTAAGATTTACTGGGACGGCCTGCTCATGAAGAAAGGGCAGATCGGAAGAGTAGTGGTGAAGCAGCCGATTAATCTGTGGAAACGCGATGCGAATGACAAACTTACATTCGTGCGAGTATTAAAGGTAGGGGAGCAATACAGGGTTTACCGCTATGACAACAAATACTTTGGCCAATATGGCCTGGGCGGCGGCTATTACGTAACGAATATGGAAGGCTATATAGGGTATGAAACGCCATCCAAGAAAAAGCTTGCTCAATTGATGGGACAATGATAAAAAAAGCTGCCGAAAGGCAGTTTTTTTTTATTTATGGTGCCTTCCTTGTAAACAAGGCGGCAATATCATTATAATGGTAATAAAAGGAAGGTGTGAGACAAATGGGAAAAAAGGCTGTTCTATTTGATTTTGATGGAACTCTGGCAGATACTCTGCCTATCTGTTTTGAAGCTTTTAAGTATGTATTTAGGCAGTATGACGATAGAGACATAACTGAAAAAGAGATAATAGGAATGTTTGGCCCAACAGAAGATGAAATTATAGTAAGAAATCTTCAAAGTACAAATGAGATACAAAATGCGATTGAAGATTATTTTTCCTTCTACGAAAAAGGCCATGACAGGAGTTTTCAATTAATAGAAGAAATTAAGGGTTTATTGGAATTTTTAAAGGAACGAAATATGAAGCTTGGTATCATTACTGGAAAAAGCAGGCGGGGACTGGATATAACTTTGAAATGCCTGAAAATTGAAGACCATTTTGATATTTCAATAGCCGGTGACGAAGTTTTGAAACCTAAGCCTGATGGAGAGGGAATCTTAAAAGCTTTGGAGTTTTTAGGGTTGGAACGGAATGATGTCATTTTTGTAGGAGACAGCAGAGCTGATATTGCTGCGGGAAGGCATGCACAGGTGGCGACAGCAGCGGCCCAGTGGTTTGATTCGGTCCAGTCAACTTCTTTTGATGAGGAGCCAGATGTACTGTGCAAATCCATCGGGGATTTAAAAGACTACGTCAATCGCGTGGCTGTGCCTGTTTTATAGAAAAGAATTAAAGATTTGATGTTGACAAAAAAAGAACCGGTAAAGCTGACGGTTCTTTTTTTGTGGTTAATTATGGAATATGTTTGAAAATGGTGACAAAGCTAACCTTACAATATATAGTAAACTAGTAATATTTTTATATAATATAAAGGGAGAGGAAAATGAGGAAATTAACAGCAGGGATTTTAGCAGTCGTAATAGTCTTTGGAGCATGTTTGCCGTTACATACAGCAGAAGCAAGCAGCAAAGTGAGCATCACGGGTAATTCCGTGCTGACCGCAAAGCAAATGGGGGATTATGTACTTTTAAAAAATCCAGTGCCCAGGTTAATGGAGATTGATATATACAGGCTGGCTGATTTGTTTTTGGCCATTGGACGTGCTGAAGGTATCAGGGGAGATATTGCATTTGCTCAGTCTCTGCATGAGACAGGCTATTTTAAATATGGAAATGATGTTGTTCCAGAGCAGAACAATTATGCGGGGATCGGAGCTGTAGGTGGAGGAGCAAGAGGCGCCTTTTTTCAGACACCAGAAGAAGGAGTACGTGCTCAAATTCAGCATTTGAAGGCTTATGCCAATAAAGAACCGCTTGTGACCGAGAAGATCGATCCGCGATTTGATCTCGTTACCAGAGGCATTGCACCTAATTGGACTGATTTGAATGGCAGATGGGCAGTTCCGGGAACAGGATATGGAGAGAAAATTCTATCCATTTTCAATGACATGAGTTCAATCAATCTATCCATACCAAATGTGGATACTTCCATTACTTACGAATTGCCGATAGCCTCATTATACCTTAAAGCTGATCGTCCGTTAGTTGCGCCAAACGGCACTGTTCACAAAACCTTGCCCAAGAACTATTCTTACCGCATTTTTGGGACCATTGGCAATAACTATAATTTAGGCGGCGGTTATACCGTTGCTGCCAACAGTGCGAAAATGAATGTTTATATTGGCAGGCTGTACATCAAGAATACGAATGTAACTTTATACAAGCCGGATGGCTCTTTCCATAGAAAACTATCTGTCGGTGAAAATATCAGGGTCTATAGCTTTGATAATGCCCGATATTATGTAGGCGGAGGATATTATGTGGCTAAAAGCCAGGATGTTTCTTTTTATAAGGGAACCATTAAAATAACCGGGGATACCAACTTGTTCAACCGGTCGGGAGAAACAGTAAGAGTTTTGAAGAACGGCCAGCAATACAGGGTCTATGCCATCAATGGGAACGTCCTGGATCTCGGAGCAGGTCTCTTCATCACCTACGATAAACGGAAACAGCTATATGATAATTTCTAAGGGGGGTCTGACCCCTCTTTTCTATGAAAATTTGACTATATTCCCCAACATTCGAGAGGATAGTGGAAATTATTACAATTGATAGGTTAGAATGAAAGTGTAACTAATGTTTGGAGGAAATGTAATGATATATTATGTGCAGCTGGTTAGGGGAATCCTCAATCCTTCTGGAGCTTTTTATCAGCTGGGGAAGGCAGAGGAGATAAGGGGGCTTGTAAAGCGGCTTATTTTGCTGATTTTAGCAGGTGCCATGATCTTTGCGGCCTATGGCTATTTGGGTATGGGCATGGAATTTTTACATAGGGAAATAACAAGTATCGGCAGTGCTGAATTTGAGACGAAGAAGCTTTTTGCGATAATTGGGCAGACATGCTGGGGGATCATTTATACATGCCTGATATTGTTCCTGCAGGCTGTGCTTTTTTGGATATTCATGGATGTGGAATATAGAAAACTATTAGTTGTCCAGGCATTTGTTTCAGTCATCTTTCTTGCTGAAAAAGTCCTGCTTCTGCCTATAACTGCAGTATTTGGCACAGGCGGCAAATCTTCTCCATTTTCTTTGGGGATAATCAGCCAATATATATTTGAAAACGGATTTCTTACTAAGTTATTCTCAATGGTTACCATATTTAGCATTGCAGTGATCATCTTTCAATATAAAGCGTTAAAATCAATTACTGAAAAAAGCCCCAAACTGATTTTAATCGTTGTCATTTTAATTAATCTGCTGTATTGGACAGTTTCTGCAGTATTTTTCCAACTTCAGATAGAGAAGCTAATATAAGGGTGTTGATGGTATGGGAAGGCGTACAAAAAGATTGCTTGCCCTGCTCTGTGTCCTGGCCATTTCAGTTAATATGTATTTATTGCTGAAGGACGGGAGCAAGGCAGACCGGGCGGCTTACATAAGCAAAACTAATCAGTCATCGAAAAAGGATATCATACAGAAAGTAGACGTTCCTGGAGTGGTTTCACCAGCTGAATCTACTCCCTATTACTTTGATAAATCACTTGGCACCTTTGGGGATTTCCTGGTGAAAGAACAGGAAACAGTAACAGCTGGAACTCCGCTATTTGAATACACAGCAGATGATGTATGGGCAGAAGTTGAAAAGCTTGAAGCGGAAAAGGAAAAAACCGAACAGCAGGCAGAAAGCATAGGAGACCACATAAGCGAGCTGATTGCCTATAAAGCTACTGTTCAATTCAGTGGCGAGGATGAGGAAAACACATCTGCTGATATTATCCATAATATTGAAAAGGATATATATGACAAAAAACTTCAGCAGGAATTGTTTATGGAAGAGGCATCCATGTATGAAAGGCAAATTCAGTCCATCAGCAGCCGTGACAGCAAAGTCACAGTGCTGAGTAAAAATGATGGGATTGTACAGGACATCAATTATGAGCTTGGTGATCCTGCAGTCGTTATAAGCTCTTCAGCACCCAATGTAACGGGCGTTATAGAGGAAGCAGATCGTCATAAAATAGAAGAAGGCATGAAGGTGTCTGTGAGTGTTCCTGATATGGACAATATAGAAGGGATGCTGGTGCAGGCAGGAAGCTTGCCAGAAGAAAAGATCTCAGTTGAAAAGAATAGTGAGTATCCTTATGCTGCTGCATTGAATGAATCAGAAGGGCTCTTCATGGGAAAGCATGTAAGTGTATCAATAATTACTGAAGAAATAAAGAACGCCATCACAGTTCCTGAGACAGCCATTTTTAAAGAAGGATCCCAGCATTATGTATGGGCAGTAATGGAAAACGGGCTTCTTGAGAAACGAAAAGTTGTCAAAGGGAAGAAGATGGAAGGAGCAGTCCAGATAACAGAAGGGCTTGTAAATAGAGAGCTAGTTGTCTTCCGTGCCAAGGATGTAGAGAAAAATGAAGGGCCCATGTTTATTACACCGGCCCATCCTGGAGAGATCACTAAAAACTCCCTTAAACAGCTAGGCAAAAGTGAGGCTTTGCGTTATTTCCTCAAAGGCCTTACGTCAAATTAGGGTCTGACCCCTACTAAAGTAGGGGTCAGACCCCATTTTTTTTGCAAAAAAAAGATCACCCTATTATAAATAGGGTGATTAGAAAGTGGAGATTTAGTATTGCGTACACAAATATGTGTACACTGGGCTAACGAATACAATGGCCTTAAACAATCCGGTATAGGAATGAAAGGCTATATGTATATTAAAACACATTTAGGAAATTCTTGATTTTGCTCATAAAAGAGGAAAATATATATATACTTATTATTTCCTTCCTTAAAATCCAAGAATTATAATATAAAATAACTATAAGAATATTTGTTGGACGGTGGAAACTTTGGACTTCTCAGCTATTGGTGCAAAAATTAAAGAGCTTAGAAAAACACAGCGTTTATCTCAAAAGGAACTAGCTGATGGAATCTGTACCCAGGCACAAATCAGTAAACTTGAGAATGGCGATGTCTATCCATATGCGTCTACTTTATATTTTATTGCGGAGAAGCTGGGGGTAGATGTTAATTATTTTCTGCATATAGGCACAACCCCCCGGCTGGATTATGTAGAGGAAGTCTCCCGGCAGCTTAAATTGGCAAGGCGTGTATTTAAATATAGTGATATTAAGCAGATTGTTAAGGCTGAAGAAAATAATCCTTTATTTACACAAAATCCGGTATATCTGCAGCTGCTTCTTTGGCATAAAGGCATTTATGAATATTACCTTCATAAAGATATGGAGGGGTCACTTGAATGGTTTGATAAGGCCATTGAACTTACTCAAGGAAAAAACTGGTCCGAGAGAGAAATCGAGATTTCAATAAGCAAGGGGATCATTCTTTTTGAGGAAAATCATTTAAATGAAGCGATGGAGTTATATGAAAAAGCAGAGGAATACTTGAACATGCTGCCTATATTAAAAGATGAAACTATTAAAATCAGACTGCATTATAACATGGCAAGAACGTGGACAAGGATGGGAGTGCTGTCCAAGTCCGTTTCAAGCTGCCATTCCGGAATCGACTACTGTTTGGATTGCGATAATCTTTTTCTGCTCGGAGAACTGCATTATCATCTAGGCTATAATTTTGAACTGCAGGAAGATTTTAAGAAAGCGAGAGACTATATGGAGAGGGCTTTAATTATATTTGAGCTCCAAAAAGATAATAAATACGATGAATTTATTAGAGGTAAACTTCAGTCCTGGGATAGTTGAGATGAAAAGGATAGGAAGGAGATAAATCATTATACTGATTTATCTCCTTCTTTATATAAAATATAGGGGGTCACAAAGCTGAGAGCATCCTTTTGTCTACATTGCTATAGAAGTTTTGGATGCCAATTACACTTAGAAATTCTCTTATTTTCTCATAAGTAGCGGATCGGAATTCCTCGACAACGGTAAAACTTTCAACAAAAGCTACCTTTTCTCCATTTTGCAGCTCATTGTGGACAAGATCAAAATGTTGTTTTTCTAGAGGAGTATAATTGCAGGTACATGTGTAGATTATTGCCTCGCCGATCTTTTGTGCCGCCTTCTTGAAGTAAAAGGAAAACACGATAGCGCATTCATCATCCAGGAACATAGGCTGAATCTTCATATCAAGTTCCATGCAGATCACCTCCGGCTCTTTATATAGATGATAACAGAAAAGTATTATTACCCCGTTTCTTGTGTGCCCCTTTTACCGGGAATTATTCCCCTTAAAACCGAAAGGATGTACAAATTGGTGCTGTATATATAACTGTAGGCATATTCCCAGAAGAATAATTAAAGGTGAGGAATAATATTCCTGTATTATATTCTTCCTGTTTTTTGTATATTATGTTTAAAATACCGTCATACAGGAGGAAGAATGAAGAGCTTTAAATTCCTTATTATCTCTTTTGTCTTATTATTCACCTTAATATCCCCTGGCGATGCCTTCGGGCAAACCTCATTGACTCCAGCTGAAAAAGCTGTAGCCGTGCAGAAGAGTTGGCCAGGTCCCTTAAATGGCAGATATCTGTAGAAAGCAACAAACAGCTGGCAATGCCGGATATGATTTTGTTTAATAACACAAAATCTGCGTATAAGAACGCTTTGGCAGAAGTAAGCAAGCTTCCAAAAGATAAAAGAGCAAATTATTACGCGCGCTTGGATGCCAATGTAAAAGTCCATATTGATCGAAGCATTGCTTTTATTGATGCTCTTACGGGCGGAAAAAAGATTGAAACGCTTACTAAAGAGCTTGACTATTTAATTCGTGAAGAAATTTATATGATTCGTATGGATGATGCATATCATGAGGTTTCAGCAGAAGTCAGGAAGCAGGCAATCCTGCTATACAGGGTCTATGGCAAATCAACGAGGGAAGCCATTCTGGCAAAATATAAAAAGCCTGCTGAAGTTTTGAAGGAAAAGGTTTCATTGTTTGTCACAGCCAAAGACATTGTTGATGCCGCAAAGGCAGAAATGCAAAAAGATGAGATAGACATATACAATATGATAGGCTATCTTGGGGACGCTAATTATTATTTGCCAAAGATCTATCCTATTCATGCAAGGGATGCTTTGCAATCTGATATAATCACCATGGCAAGAGAGTTGAGCGAAATCGCTGAGCCCCTTTTTGAAGGGCCAATGATTGCCTGGATGAACACGGAAGATGGTTTTAAAGAAACCTTATCTGTCCATTTTGATATGGGAGACCACATAGAAAAAGAATACTATACTCTTGAAAAGCCCCTTGAGTATAAGGGGACAGAACTTATCAGCTTTGATTTTTACGGATTCGAGTATACTGTCCTCCTTTACAAGGATGATCCGAACGAGTGGATCTCTCCTTCCATTTACACACTTGATATTACCGAAATAGCTGAATAGGTTTACGTCAAGCAGGAAGGCAATCTTCCTGCTTTTTTTCTTCAATAAAAAAAAGCTCCTTTTTAAAGGAGCTAAAAAATGGGGTCAAGCGGAAAGGACTAGAAATTAGTAGATTGTCGGAAGTTCTTGCGTCTGGACGGGACCGCCGTTTGATGGGTTGGCAGTTCCTACAAAACCAAAGCAGACTACTAAACCGCAGACAAGTAAATAACCAAATAGTTTTCTTTTCATTTGACTTCCTCCTTTGTATAATTTGCGATAATCTTGATGTATAAGTAAGATTAATCTAATTAAAACATAATTTTAAAAGAGGTGTTTTCCTGTTTTTCGCTATTGTCGCGTGTTTATAGGCTAAAAACATATATATAACAGATACAATTAAAAAATATTATAATTCTAGGAATATTTAGGGGGATGAATATGGACTTTTCAGCAGTGGGCAAAAAGATCAGGGAATTGCGCAAGCTCATGGAGATGTCCCAAGAAGACCTGGCTGAGGGTATTTGTACACAGGCGCAAATCAGTAAAATAGAAAAAGGCGATGTTTACCCATTTGCATCCACCTTGTATTTGATTTCTCAGAAGCTTGGTGTTGATGTTAATTATTTTTTTGATATCGGGATGACACCGAGAATTGATTATGTACAGGAAGTGGCCAATCAGCTAAAGTTTGCGCGCAGGAATTCTGACTATGATACTATGAAACAAATCATTCATATTGAAGAAAAAAACCCGCTGTTTTCTCACAATAACCGCAATATGCAGCTTCTTGTCTGGCATAAAGGAATTGTTGAACATGCAGTTAATCACGACAAAGCAGGTGCACTATGCCTGCTGGAAGAAGCAATATATATGACTAAGGCAAATTCGAAGGCATGGTCGGAACGGGAAATTGAGATTTTGCTCAGCATAGGGGCTATCCATTTTGAAGAGAAGGAATATGAAAAGACGATGGATGTCTGCATTTCAGCCAAAGAGCATTTACAGCTGCTTCCCTATGTGAATGATCACACTATATTTATCCGTTTATATTACAATATTGCCCGTACTTTTACTAGAGTAAAAAAGTACCGGGAATCCACTAATTATTGTAAGGAAGCCATTCGAAACTGTATTCAGAAGGATAATCTGTACCTTTTGGGCGAGCTGCACTATCACATAGGCTATAACTGCGAACTTATGGGGAAAATACCTGAGGCAATGAATTATATGAAGAGAGCACTAACAATATTTGAGCTGCAGGAAGATGAAAAGTATATGAAATTCATTAATGATAAGCTGAGTAAATGGTAAAAAAAGAGGAGGGTCAGACCCCTACTAAAGTAGGGGTCTGACCCTCCTCTTTTTTTTGTCGAATTAACAATTAAATTAATATATGGAAATGTTTGCTATAAATAGGTGATTGTGGTTACTATTAAATTAGTGCTTAAAAAAGGGGGAGTTCGATGAAAAAAATAAAAAATCAGGCTATATCACTAGCAGCAGGTTTAGTACTTGCAGCGGGCCCATTTGCATCAGCAAATAGTGCTTACGCTGATGCAGACTTAAATTTAAAGGCGGAGGTCGCTGCTTACAAGGCAGAATCGCCGTTGCTGCAAAAAAAGCTTGAACAAACGAAACAAGCAGCTTTGAGTGAAGATACGATCCTCATTAAATACTCGAAACCGCTAACCGCTACTGAACACCGGGCTGCAGGAGGAACTCTTGTAAAGATAATTCCAGGACTGAATTATGCTGTCGTAAAAGTAAAAGATAAAAAGAACCTCAATAAAGCCATGAATAAGTACAGCAGCTTTAAGCAAGTTGAATCCGTTAATCCAAGCGCTTTATATAAGCCGCTTGCCATAACAGATCCTAAGGTAAATGAACAATATCATCTGGGCCAGCTGAAAGCAGCGGAAGCCCAGAAGCTGGCAGGAAATAAACCGGTGACTGTTGCTGTAATAGATCAGGGAACGGACATGAACCACCCTGAATTAAAAGGGAAACTCCTGCCGGGATATAATACAGTAAATCCAATGAACCAGGGAAGCCCCGACTACCATGGCACCCATGTTTCCGGCATCATTGCAGGAGCCAAAGATAATGGCATTGGAGGCTACGGTATTAATCCAAATGCCAAAATACTGCCCATTGATGTATTTGACCGAGGCTGGGGAGCGAGTGATTTTGCCATTGCCCAGGGTATTCTGCATGCAGTTGAAAAGGGAGCCAAGGTTATTAATATGAGCCTGGGGGGACCAATGAAATCTCCCGTTATTGAAGAAGCTGTAAATAAAGCTTTAGAAAAGAATGTAACCGTTGTAGCTGCTGCTGGAAACACTGGAGATGACACTTTGAGCTATCCTGCGGCGTACGAGGGAGTTATAAGCGTAGGCTCTGTCAACAGCAAAAAGACTCTCTCGGACTTCTCTACCTTTGGCCCTTCAGTAGATGTAGTAGCACCCGGTGACGAGGTATACAGCACCTTATATGATTATGAGAAAAAGTCCACCTTCACTAAAATGAGCGGTACATCAATGGCCTCCCCTATGGTAGCAGGAACAGTTTCCCTGCTCTTATCCAAATATCCCGATCTAACCCCTTCGCAGGTTGAATATGTGTTGGAACATACAGCAGATGATCTGGGCGATAAAGGGTTTGATGTAAAATATGGGAATGGGTTGATAAACCCTGTTCGGGCACTGCAGTACGATATGAAGAAAATACCTGATTTGTCCAGTAAAACCTGGAGTGAGAAAGAAATATTAGAAAAAGCCGAAAATGTGGAGCTGAATGGCAATACAGCATTTACTGGCACTTTTACAAAACCATTTGAAGAGAAGTGGCTTCAAACGGACGTGAGAATAGGTGACAAAATCCAGTTTGAATTGGATGGCTCCTCCCAATACGATTATAAGCTTATGATCTACTTAAATTCTCCCGAGGGAAAATTGAAACTGGACGTTAATAAGGTGAGGGAAGGAAAGAAGGAGGGCAAATTTATCGATATACCGCATTCCGGCACACTTTCATTTGGTGTAAAGGATGTAAACGGAAGCTATGATGACTCAGGAAAAAGATTATCAAATTATAATTTGAATGTGAAAAAACTTAAAGAATTGCCCAAAGATGAGTCTTCAAGTGAAATGCCAATTGATATTCAGCTCCCATATGATTCAAAAGGTAAAAATTACACACTGATGGCAACAGGCGAAGAGAAGGATGATGATTTTTACTCTTTTTCTGTTGAAGAAGAGCAGCTTGTGAGAATCAGCCTCTCTGCTATCCCTGGAGTCGATACGAGTATCGGCGTTTATGAAATTGGAAAAGACATGATTGATCTAGAGGGTATGTCTAAAGAAGAACAGGAATCCTTAAAGAAGGAAATAGCAAAGAGTCAGGAAGAAGGGGAACCTGTTTATTATTCAAATAATAAAGGAAAAAGTGAGGGAGAAACTTTATCCTTTATTGCAAGGCCAGACATGGAATATAAAGTGAAAGCTTCCAATGAGGCGGTCAATTATTTCGGCATCTATGATTTTATTATGAATGAAGAAATGATGGATGAAGAACAAAAACCGGAATTTTCATTGACTCCCTATAATATAAAAGTAGAGGGGAAAGTACTTCCTCCTGATGAAGATGGCCTTCCAATGCTTCCGCCTGATGGAGTAGATATGGGCGGGACATTAGAATCCCAAAGAGAAGTTATTTTTGAGGAATACAGCCCTGACGAAGAGTTTGATTATGTGCAAACTATCAAAGACGGAGCATTGCCTTCAGGAATTGGACAGGCTGTAACAGGTTATCTTCAATCAATGGAAGATGAAGACTGGTATAGTATCACACCGGAGGAAACCGGCATCTATGAATTCAATTTTGATGATAAATCAAATCTGCCCCTAGTGGAGATCTATCAAATTAAGACTGATAAAGATAAGGAAGGCAAGGAGCATTCTTATCTAAGCTGGATCGGCACCAATATGGATTACAGCTGGTACCCGGGGAAATTGGAAGGAAAGCTTTATACCGGAATGGAAAAAGGTGAAACATATTATCTAAAAGCAGCAACAGATTATATGGCGGGTTCAGTTTCTTTTGACCCCTACCAGTTTAATTCAAAGCTATTAGTCTCTAATACTGGTGACAAATATGAGAATAACAATGAATTGGAAAATATTAAGGACCTCCCATCTGCTGCATTCGAAGCCAATTTTTCCATGCCTAATGATCAGGATATCTTTTATTTTGAACCAAAGAAAACGGATATCTATGCTATGACCATGGAAATGAAAACTGCTTCGGAAGCGCTAAAAGCAAAATACCCTAAACAGCTGTTTGGCAGCTACTTTGGATATATGGCTGTAATTGAGGATGTAAACAAGGATAGAAAACTGGACGATGAGGAATATGCGAGATCACAATACCTTGAAAAAGGTTCAATGAATGGGACCACTTATGGCTCCTTTAAAGCCGAAAAGGGGAAAAGCTATATCATTCTTGCTTCTGCATATTTCGAGGGAGTCCTCCCGCTTTCTTTAAATCCTTATAAGCTTACATTGGCACCCGTAAATAAAGCCGATGAAGATAAAGGATCGGTCGTCAAAGGCAACATCCCTTCCAAGCCGCTTCCTCTCAAAAAGAAAAGCGACAAAGCCTGGGAAGCAGCCGGCTACTTAAATGCAGGTGTACCGTATGGCGATGAGGACTGGTATGAGCTGAAGCTTGATAAAGATGCTTCAGGCACACTGGAGTTTGTCACAGGCATGGAAGCTGACGGTGTTATATCCTTATACAGGAACGGGAAACTGCTGGCTGCAGCCGATCACTATGCAGCCGGAGATACAGAAGTAATGGCGTTCAATCTCAAAAAAGGCACCTACCACATTAAAGTGCGTGACACATTTGGAAATGCGACTCTTACACCGTATAATCTGAAAGTGAATATAAAATAATAAATAGGGTCTGACCCCTACTAAAGTAGGGGTCAGACCCTCATTTGAGGTGAAAACATGGCGAGAAAACCAAGAGTCTGGTTCCCTGGGGCAACCTATCATATAATTAGCAGGGGCGTTAGAAAGCATCCTTTGTTTTATGATGAGCAGGACAGGAAAGTTTACTTAAATCAACTAGAAAAAGTAATAGATAGATACCCTTGTAAAATCCATTCATATTGCCTTATGACGAATCACATACATTTGCTATTGGAAACAGGCTCACACTCTCCCTCAAAGATTATCAAGCTTCTCCACACCCGTTATGCTATCTATTATAAATTTCGGCACCAAGTGTCAGGGCATGTTTTTGAAAGCCGATATACTGGAAAACTGATTGATTCGTTAACCTATTTCTTAGAGGCAAGCAAATATATACACAGGAATCCCTTGGAAGCCAATTTAATTGAAAACAGCAATAATCCGCTATGGAGCAGCTTGCATTATTATAAAGATAACTCCACTTCCCCCATTCTAACCACCAACAAAATCCTCTCCTATTTTCCTAATCCTTCTTTAGAAAACTACCTGCTTTTCGTTGATAAAGAAAATAAAGTAAATGAAGAAATTGAAGAAAATTAAAGTATAAATCTTCCATGAAGGGAATAGATTAGTAGTAATCTATATATCTGGAGGAGAAAAAAGTGAGAAAATATGTCCTTATCATTCCTATCCTATTATTTGCCTATATTTTAAACTGCAGCAATGCTCATGCTGACAACAAAAAGGGGCCGTCTTTTATGCCTGATAAAAGCCGGATCTATGAATATGTCTATTATGAAGGCCGAAGCAAACAGACCTTCTTAAGCCAGGATGGGAATAAGGCGTATTGGAAGAATATTTACTCTTATGGCGGAGATCACGAATCTGAAATTATGTACAGAGAAGATGAGAATGGGCTATATGCTGAAAATGTAGACACTAGATTTTCCTTTCAAGAATTAAAATATCCGATTTTTTTGGGACAGACATGGAAGGAAGACTATAATGGCATCCCACTAACTGTTAAGATAATCGAGATTGGAAAAACAGTAAAAACGCGGGCTGGAACTTTCACAAATGTTGTGGTTACAAAGGACAGTGAAGGAACATACAGACACTATGCTGAAAACGTTGGACCGATTTTGACTGATCAGCCGGCTTTAGAGTACGGAAGTCCGCTATATGAGGAATTAATAAGCTTAAAAAAGCAACGGGGCAAAGTGGTTTATTGGGATGGAATGGAGCTTAAAAGCGGACAAATTGGAAGACTGAAAATCAATGAAAGCATCAATCTATGGAAAAGGGAAGGGGAAACCCTTAAGTTTGTACGCATTCTTAAACCTGGAGAAGTATACAGAGTCTATTCGTATGATTCCAAATACGGCGGCCAGTACGGTGTCGGAGCAGGCTACTATGTTACTAACATGAAGGACCATATCAAGTACGAAACACCTTCTAAGAAATTGTTGAATTAGGTGGGGTCAGACCCCTACTTTAGTAGGGGTCTGACCCTTTCTTTTTAGCAGCAAACAGATTAATATTGAACTTAAAGGAAGGGAGAAATCATTATGAAAAAATTCATTGCTGCATTTGCATTTCTAGCACTTCTGCTTTGTGTTTCTCCTGATTCAAATGCTTCCGCGTCGGTACTATGGGATGGAATGGAGTTAAAAAAGGGGCAGATTGGCAGAGTGACAGTTAATGAACCTATAAATTTGTGGAAGAGATCTGAAAGCGGGCTTGTTTTTGTAAGGATACTAAAGAAGGGCGAACGGTATAGAGTGTACCGGATGGATTCGGCTTATGGCGGCCAGTTTGGCCTTGGAGGCAATCTTTACATCACAAACATACCGGAAAGAGTTAAATATGAAACACCGTCGGCGGAAAAGAGGATGCTGCTTGGATGCGAAAGCTCTTGTCTCATCAGGCAGATAGTTTCTCTGCCGCAGGGAAGCTACGACAAAGGAGAGGCAGATGAAATCCTTCAGCGCCTGGAGACATTGCCTGTACCTCTACTTCAGCAAGTATACCTGAATAAAATCTCTATTCTTTTAACAAATGGACCTATTACAGACACCAGTGAATTCGCCTATTTGAGAGGCATCACACCCCGGGGGTGGGAAGGAACCAATAAAACCTGGGACGACATACCTGGTATAGGGGGAACTAAAACCGTTGCTATAAGAATCGGCTACAGCCATAGAGGAGCCGGCCATGGATCGATTAACCTTGAACTTCACGAACTGGCTCATTCCTTGGATAGCATTGTAAAAAACCAGATATCATCCGGTAAAGTATTTACGTCCATATGGGAGAATGAAAAGGAAAACCTTTTTCCTAAAGAAAACTATTACACGGGTTATGCAGAAGAATTTTTTGCTGAATCCTTTGCTATGTATTATCTGGACGAAAGCTCCAACAAACTTCTAAAAAAGAAAGCACCAAGAACTTATGAGTTTATAAGAAGCATGAAGTGGCAATGAAGCCCCAAAAAACGGCACCCTTCCAGGGTGCCGTTTTTTTGGGGTCTGACCCCTACTTTAGTAGGATAAGAGGGGATAATTGGAAGTTTATGTCCAAATGGTTGGTATTTTGTCATATAATGATAATGTAATATTTAAAAGGAGAGGAATAATGCGGAAAAAATGGTTTGTAAATGTAGTTGTAGCTGCTGCACTGATTATGGGAATTCATTCGCCTGCCGAGGCAAGCACCAATAAAGTATATTGGGACGGATTGCTTATGGTAAAGGGGCAAATAGGAAAGATAAAAGTCATAAAGCCTATTAATCTCTGGAAACGTGTTGGAGATAAGCTCGTTTATGAAAGAGTATTAAAGCCTGGGGAGCAGTACCGGGTCTACAGGTATGATAATCTCTTTGGAGGCCAGTATGGACTGGGCGGGGGATATTATATTACGAAAATGGCAGGATATGTCGACTATCGGACACCTTCCAAAAGAAAACTGGCTGAGCTTGAAGCAGCCGAAGGCGGAGGCAATGCTCCAGCGCCTGTGACAAAACTGTCAATTGGCAAGGTCACCAGCCAAAACTCCAAAACATTGGCACCTGGAGTTACACAGACAGAACTGGCTGTTGACAGTAATCGCGGAAAACAGAAGATCTACGCAGTTGAATATGATGGAAAAACAGAAAAAATTGCAATGGAAACAGCCTTGGCTAACGATCAGCTGTTTGGTTTTGAACAGGTCTCCAAGCAGGCTAACAGAAATCAGGCTCCGGACAATCATGTAGTCGCAGGGATCAATGGTGATTATTTTGACAGCAATGGCCACCCTGTGGATCTGATGATACATAAGGGAAATATTGTAACGACAAGCCAGACGCCGCTCCTTCAATTGGCTGTATTTGGAGTTACCAAGGACAGCAAGCCTTTGATCGGGAGCCCTGACCTGAAGTTATCGGTCCAAATTAATGGCGGGTCTCCATATACCATTAACTCTGTAAATAGAAAGAGGCTTGCCAACAACCTTGTCCTGTATACACCTTTCTTTGCAAGTTCTACGAAAACCAATGAACTTGGAACAGAAGCAGTGGTGAAAATTGATTCAGGGCAGCTGAACGGGCATAGCGTATTGACTGGTACCGTCACAAAAGTTATACAGGGTGCAGGGGACCAGAAACTGAATGAGGGAGAATTTATTCTTTCCGGGCATCATCTTGCCAGCCAATACCTGCAGACAATAAAGGCAGGAGATAAGGTAGAGGTAAGCGCGGTATTCGATTCAGCTGAGTGGAACCAGGTTGAAGAGGCCATCAGCGGAAGATATCATCTTGTAAGAAACGGAAAGGTTATCCCGCAAACCGTTGCAGGCGTTCATCCAAGATCTGCTATCGGCATTAAAGCAGATGGAAGCATCGTTACTGCAGTTATTGATGGTCGTACTTCACAAAGTGTAGGTCTAAGCCTGTCGGAAGTGGCAGCGCTAATGAAAGATTTAGGAGCTGTCAATGCGTTCACTTTTGATGGAGGGGGTTCTTCCACTCTCGTTTCCAGGGAATATGGAGACAGCCAGGTGACGATTCAGAACAAACCTTCAGATGGCAGGGAAAGATCGGTTTCTAATTCATTGCTGTTTATCAGCAAATATTTAAACGGCCCTCTCAACCAGCTGATTCTATCACCTGGTGAAGTTACACTGTTTGCTGGTGCGAATTATACTCATAGCAATATGGGTCTTACTATTAAAGGAATGGACCGCTTTTATAATGCTGTTCCGGTACCACAGCCAGTGGCATTCACTTCGCCGGCATTAAGGAAGAATGCTGATGGCAGCTATACAGCATTGGGGAATACTGCCAGCAGCGAAATGACTGTGACCGCTGGAGGGGTCTCCGGAAAAGTTAAAGTCAAGATCATCAATACTCTGGACCAGCTGCTAGTTCAGGAGAAAGATATAATTGTTGAAAAAAATAACTCGTACAAAATAATGCCTCAGGGTATATACAAGGGCAAGGCTGTACTGACAGACCCTTCTGCTTTTAAATGGAGCGTGTCACCTAATATTGGAACAATAACAAATGGAGAGTTTAAGGCAGGAAATACAAATGGGTCTGGGATCATTACCGTTAGCCATGGAAAATTAACAGCTAAAATCAATGTGACAGTCGGCACTCCTGAGCCAATCCTGCTTGAAGGCTTTGAAGCAGGGTTTGGAAATTATAAAGCCTCTGGTGCCCGTTATAAAAGTGTGAGTGCAGAGTCCTCTGCCGCACAAAGCAAGACAGGAAAATACGCTGCAAAGCTTGCTTATGACTTTAATGGTACATCCGGAACTTCAGGTGCATATATTGATGCCGCCAAGCCAATCCAGATAAAGGGATATCCAAAGAAAATTGGAATGTGGGTTTACGGCGATGGCAAGGGACATTGGCTGAGAATGCAGCTGAAGGACGGAAAGAATAAAGAAATCCAGCTTGATTTTACTAAAGATCTAAACTGGACGGGCTGGAAGTATGTCGAAGCAGCGGTTCCCCAAGGTTTGGCACTCCCGCTGTCAATTGACACACCAGTACGCTACATGGAGGTCAGTGATTCTAATAAAAATGGTGGAATTATCTATATAGACCAGATTCAGGCAGTATACAAATAGGGTCTGGCCCCTTACTTAGCACCCCAGGTGACTTGTGGGTCTAAAGTAGGGGTCTGACCCCTTTTTTCATTGGTTTGATTTGTATAAGGGGTTATGGTACTCTATTACAAGCGATAATATTTTTTTATATTAGATATTAATTTACAGAACCCTTTTTCTTTGGAGGGAAAAGAATGTCATTAAGACCAAGCCAAAATAACATTGATGAAATCAGGAAGCAGTTTGAGAAGGAACCTCCCAAAATCATTGGAGGCTATAAGCGCCAGGTCTGGGCTCAAAAGGCTTTGGATAAAACAGCGAATGATAACATTGAGAAAGAGCCGAAAGGGTTCCTGAGCGCCAAAGCGATATTGGAAGCTAAAGACGGCACATTTTACCCGGCATTTCTGTTAATTGATTCTAAAAAGAGCGGTAAAATACAGGATGCCTTTTTCCTGTCAGAAGTAAAGGATCAATTTAACCTTATCCCACTGGAACTTGCGCTGGAATATGTGGACAAGGACTCTGGCGATATGATGCCGTTCAGATACAGAACCCTTGAACAAATTAAGGGTGATCTTTATCAAAAGAACTGGCCGGATTTCTCATAAGTAAAAAAGGGGCCTGACCTGATGGCTGAGGATACTATCTTCAGCCGGGTCAGGTCTTTTGTTATAGTTTTCTTCCATTGTGAAAGTTCATACTTTTGCCGCTTGAGTGAACAATCTGTGATTGTTATGTTTCAATAAGCAAAAAGATGTCTATAGAAAAAGAAAAATGATAGGGGGATTAATTTGAAAAGGCTAGTAATCGTGGCTGCCTTATTCGCCTGCGCTTTTTTCGGGTTCCAGTTCCAAGCCTCTGCCAGTGAAAGCTGTCCTGATAGAGTCATGTGGGGAAAGACTGAACTGAAACAGGGCCAAATCGGGAAAGTGACCATTTTAAAGAATGTACAAAGCTATACTTTAAGCAGCAGCATAAAACCGGCAAAATTGCTTTTAAAAGATGCAGAGTATCGGGTCTACTCTTACAAAAATGGCTATTATGGTTTAGGAGGAGGGTTATTTGTTAAGAAGGACAGCAGTGTCCTTTACCAGACTCCTTCAAAGGCCAAGTTAAGTCTGCTGAATTGCCAAGATGCTTCTGTTTTTTCGGTATGCGGAATAACGATCGGCACTCCCAAGGCTGATGTTGAAAGGCTATTAGGCAGGGAAAAGGACAGGCAGCTCAATGAATATAGTTCTCTGTGGTATGTGTATCACCAAAACTATAAAAACTTTATCCTCATTTCCTATGATAAATCTAATAAGGTTGAAGGGTTTTATACTAATTCCGGACAGCTAAAGAGCGGCTCAGGTATTACAATTGGCACTTCGAAGGCTGATACGAGGGATAGTCTGGGAAGTCCCATCAGCTATATTGTTAAGGGATATACCCGCTACAATTTGGAACAAACTGCAGAGAAAGATTATTTTGCTATCAAAGGAAACATAGCTACAGTATTTTACGATGTCCATAATGCAGGAAAGGTAACTGCAGTCCAGATGCTGAAACAGGAAATGGAAGAAAGAAAGACAGGATTCTTCGGTCCTCCTACGGTCAGCCTGCAGCTTGCTTTCGAACGCACCATGTTTGATTTAACCAATAGCATACGTGTAAGGAACGGCTTTGGAGCTGTGACTAGAGATACGCTTGCTGATCGTTCTGCGCGCAAGCACAGCCAGGATATGGCGGAGCATAATTTTTTTGCCCATAATAACCTTCGGGGAGAAACCCCTTTTACGAGAATGACAAAAGAAGGCGTGCGCTATTCGGCTGCAGGGGAAAATATAGCAATGGGATATTATAGCAGTATATTTGCACATGAAGCTTTATTGAATTCTCTGGGGCACAGAAAAAATATTCTTGATCCAAAATGGAGAAACCTAGGGGTTGGCGTTGCTTTCACGGATAAAGAAGGACTTCCTTACTATTCACAAAACTACTTCACTCCAAAATAGAGAAAAAGAACCCTCTAATTCTATTCATTTGTAATATAAATGAAATATTAGAGGGCTTTTTTAATATAAATGAAATAAGAAAATTACAGAAAATAAGGTAAAATTACCTTCAGAGAGATAAAAATTGACAGCATTTTTATCATTTTGGGGGTACATATGAGAAGATTAGCGAAATTAGTTTTATCTGCAAGTTTGGTTTTGCCTATTTTTGCAGGGGCGGCAACTGCACAAGCATCCAGTTTAAACGAAGATATTGTGAGCTACAGCAAAAATTTAATAGGAATTCCTTATGTTTATGGAGGGGCAACAACTTCAGGCTTTGACTGTTCCGGATTCTTAAGATATGTATACAGCCAATATAATGTCGATCTTCCTAGGATTTCTTCAGATCAGTTTTCTGCAGGCACACCTGTTGAAAAAAGCGATTTGCAGCCGGGGGATGCTGTTTTCTTTGAAACATATAAACCAGGTCCATCCCACTCAGGTATATATATTGGTGACAGCCAGTTTATCCATGCTGATGCCACCAAAGGAATTTCAATCAGCAGTATTGAAGATCCTTACTACTGGAAGAGCAGATATCTGGGTGCGAAAAGATACGTCCAGGAGGCTCCTAAAGCAGCTTCCCTTCATGCTGATGGGAATTTCCGCGGACTTGCTGTTAAGAGCGGCCAAATCGGCATAGTGGAAATCAAGAAACCTATTAATCTATGGAAGAGAAACAGCAGCAATAAACTAGAGATGGTCAGGATTCTGAAGCCGGGTGAAAAGTACCGCGTTTACGTTTACGATACAATGTACGGAGGCCAATATGGACTCGGAAGCAGCATGTACATTACCAATATGCCGGAGCATATTGATTACTACGAACTATAAAAATTTCATGCCTCCTTGTTTGGAGGCTTTTATTTTGAGGAGGAGACTACTTTTGAATAATAGAGTGCAAAAGCTGATAGCTGGAATGCTAGTGTTATTGATGGCATTTTCTCTTATTCCAAAAAATACCCTGGGAGCGTCAAACTTAAACGCTTATATGACTGATGCAAAAAACAAGGCCACCGTGCTGAAATGGGCTATTTCAATTGAAGGGTCCGGGGATGGCAAGACAAGGCCATGGAAGCAGTATAATGATGCTAAGGACGCTAACGCAAAGGCTTTAGCAATGATTAATTCAAGCAAGCCTGCGAATGCAGCATTATTAGAAACTACCCTTAAAAATGAATCAGAAGTTCATATTAAAAGAGCTATGCATTATATTGATGCCATTACAGCTGGTGAGAAAATAACCGAGAAGAAAATTCAACTCTCTGCTCTTATAAAAACAAACAAAGTAAATGATGAACTTGAAGCTGCCTATCATTCCTTATCTGCTGAGATAAGGAAACAAGGAGTTCTACTCGACCGTGTCTATGGACAGTCGACGAGGGATCTGATCAGAAACAACTACAAAAACAGCGCTGAAACAGTCCGCAACAGCATTAAGAATGCCATTACTGTCAAAATGGAACTAGATGAAATGGAAGCTGCTCTTGCAGCTGGCGACAGGGCAAGTGCCTTGGAATACTTTAATGACGTCAAACTGCTCCTTCCGTCAGTAAAACCTGATGCGCACCGTGAAAATTTGAAATTAAGATTCAACGAGCTGGGTAAGAAATATAGCTTGGGAGATACTGATGTACCTGAAAAGGTAGAGTTGTCTGTCCAGGATATAAAAAAGGCCCTAACAGCCGAAGCTAGAAAGCATGGTATTCCGCCAGAGGTGTTAAAAGCGATAGCCATTACGGAGAATCAAGACTTCCGGCAGTTTAACGACGATGGCAGTCCCTTTGTGTCACTGGACGGCGGTATCGGGATCATGCAGGTAACATTGGGAGAAGGTGACAGCGAATATAATCTCCAACGCTTGCAATATGACACTTTATACAATATTGAAAAGGGTACTGAAATATTACTGTCAAAATGGGACTACGGCGGCAGCCGGACTCCTATCATTAATGGCAACGAAAAAGATATTTTGGAAAACTGGTATTTTGCTATATTGGCATATAACGGCCTATCATTCACCAATGATCCCGCGCGTGCTGCCGGCCAGACTTATCAGGAAAAAGTGTTTGAGAACATGGGGAGATACGGGCAGGTTTATCCTTCCCTTATACCTGAGGCACAGCTATCTATCACTTATCCAAACGGTTTAATGGATTTCAAAGGAAAGATGCTTTACCAGACTGTCAGCAAAACAAAATCGACAGAGCTGTACAAGGCTGGAGATGTAGTGACATTATCCACCGGAGGGTACCTTAGGCAGCA
The DNA here is from genome assembly GCF_002858875.1 of Bacillus sp. UMB0728. Lineage (NCBI taxonomy): Bacteria > Bacillati > Bacillota > Bacilli > Caryophanales > Bacillaceae > Bacillus > Bacillus sp. UMB0728. Next base: position 714,999 of record NZ_PKLA01000002.1, read on the forward strand.
GCCTTCCACTGACGGTAAGGATGATCCTCTCCCGGCTGGGACGAAGGTCATTATCCTGGACGGCACGTTTGAAGATATCAAGAACAACCTCAATCTTTTTGCATGGTACAAAGTCCAGATCCAGGGGACCAACAAAGTTGGATACATTGCTTCATTTAATTTAAAATAAGACTTAAAGGCCTGTCTTTCAATAAGACAGGCCTTCTGGTTATAATTACCACAATCTTTTTAAACTTTTCTTCCCTTAAGATCGTCTAAAATTTGTAAAATAAACAAAGTATTGATATTCCTGTAAATTATTACGGGAGGGGGAGAAAAGTGAATAAAAAAGAGATCATTACTGATCTGATGAACCGCTATGGCACAGAGGTCCTTCACCTTGCCTACTCCTATGTGCGAAACAGGCAGACAGCAGAGGATTTGGCACAGGAGATATTTATAAAATGTTATGAAAAGCTTGATTCCTTTAAAGAAGAATCAGCTTTGGAGACTTGGATGTACAGGGTGGCAGTCAATCATTGCAAAGATTACTTAAAAAGCTGGTATAACCGCAAAATTCATGTGACTGATTATATATCCTCATTTTTCACATCGAGCCAATCAGGAGCTGAAAACGAATATATCCAAGAAGCTGAACGGAATGAGCTTGTTGATGCTGTTTTCAGGCTGCCTGTTAAATATCGGGAGGTCATATTCCTTTACTTTTTCAGGGAGCTGTCTCAGAAAGAAATCAGCGAAGTCTGCGACTTGAATTTAAATACAGTTAAATCCCGCATGCTCAAGGGGAAAAAGCTGTTGAAAAATATCGTTGAGGACAGGGGGGAGGACTACTTTTATGGAAAAGGAAATGAGCAGGATCAAAAGTCAAATGCTTGAAAGCGAGTTAGAAGGATTCGAATTCACAAATGAGATGAAGAGAACAGTGTTAAACGAAATAACGACCCGTAAAAGAAATAAACAGGCACCAGTAAAGAGGATGGTCCCTATATTTTTAAGCGGAGCTTTCGCGGTGGCATCGGCGGCAGGGATTTTTGCTTATATTTCAGACGGCACTGGTAGTCCTTCTACTGATTCTGCTCATATAAAACAGCAGGCAGCAGAAGAGAAAAAGCCCGTTTTGGTGCCGCCAAAATATATTCCCGAATCATTCATTCATAAGCATGTACATGCTGGTGATGATGAACTTTATGAACATGTTTATGAAAATAGCTTAAATAAGGCAGAGTTTTTTGCTTATAAAATGCAAAAAAAGCATCCTGTTAAAGATAAAAAGGCTGTTACTGAGGAAATCCAGCTTGCCAGCGGCCTGACAGGGACTTTCTATCAATTTACTGATAAACATTCACTTATCCTATGGGAAGATGAGGGATTTTATCAGGCAGTAGAACAGGAAGGCAATCTTTCTAAGGAAGAAATGCTTAAAATTACTGCCTCCATTTTAGAGCAAAAAGGGTTTGATCCTTTGATCCCTGATAAAAACATAGAAAAACCTAATACGAGTGAGCCGCCGAATAAAACCCAGAATGAGGATCATAGCAAGGCCGCTGCTCAGGAAAGCAATGAACAAGAGAAAGACACTGCAGAAAAGGAAATAAAGGCTGTCGAAGCCCCTAAGAAAGAATCTTCGGAACAGCAGCCGAAGGATACTCCTGAAAATGGGCCAGATGTTGTGAATCTATTTAAGGACTTATCATCCGTACTCGACAAGATCTATTCAAATAGTAGTGTAGACAATACGGCTTATAAGCTGCAGTATGAGTCTATGGACGATTTGCTTGCAGAGTTTGATGGTGTATCTGAAAGAGGAGCTGCAGAGTATCATTTTGGTTATCTATTTGAAGAGAAGAATGATGGTCTATATATAGTTGCAACAGAGGGGCCACTCATGTTCCAGCCCGGCCTTCCTTACGAGGTGGAGAAAGTAAGCGACGAGAAATATAAGCTGACTCAATTCCATGAAAGCGATCTGCATGGTACCAAAGATTTTGTGGCTTACCTGGAGTACAAGAACGGAAGCTGGATGATCACCTCTATTGAAACTTTAGAAGCAGGAGGTGTCTGACCCCACAGCCAATAAAAAAAGTCATTTCCCGCCAGGGGAAATGACTTTTTTTATTGATTCGGTACATATGCCTTCCATTTGCTGAGGTCAATCTGCTCTTTTTTGATCGCTTCTTCAGGGAATACAAATGTCCATGGTTTGCATGTATGAGGTTTCACTTCAAGATTATTGAGTGCAAAGCCTGCCTGTGCAACAATTTCGTTTGAAGCATCTTCGAGTGCAAGCGGGAGGTGCTCAAGGAAGATGCTTCGGTTGCTTGCATTACGGACCAGCAGGGTCACTGGGATGCTTCTGTTTTCGGATTGCCTTGCCTCAAGGCCCATAAAGTTCACTTCACCCTCCTTCAAAGGAGGAAGATTCTTGACGAACTCCTGCAATTTATTCTTTTGTTCTTCACCAAGCGACTCTTTCCAGCTTTCTTCAAGATCAAGTTCAAGGCCGGCAAGTGACTTTTGCTTCAGTTCAAAAACGAGCTTCCAGCCTTTAGCAGGAATGTCCTCTGCTAGTTTGTCTTCATTATTGAAAAGGAATCTCCACGGTCTGCAGGTCTGTGGAGGCAGTTCTCCGAATAAATCCATTTCAAAGCTTTTCCGGGCCAGCGGATTGCCTTCTTCATCTACAATGACCAAATCCATGATCTCAAAAGAAACCGGCTTGGGAAGTGTGCTCTGCAAAAAAGCTGTAACGACGAACCCGTCTTCATATTCATAAAGATTGATCCCGTTGATTGAAAGCTGGTTGGGCTGAAGCCCGGGCAGCTTTTGGTGATTAAATTGGAACACATACTTTTCCTGGGGAGTGAGCTCCCATTCCGGATGGTAGGATAATTCCGTTTTTATGCCCGTTTCTTCGGAATCAGGGGCTTGATCTACGCCTTGCCCGCCTATAGCAGGGACAACATCTGGCGTTTGTTCTGTATGTTTCTTTTTCTTGCTGAATAATCCCATAATCGTCTCCTCCCTGTTGTTGAAATTCTATTCTTCAAGAAATTGCCTGATATAATATTGAGCCTGCCTGCTGTACTTTGCATCAAGTTCTGCGAGGAAGTGCATAAATTCATCGAAGCCTTCCATTTCATAAAGCCTGTACGGATCTTCCTGGCCGTAGCCGCGGATATTGATGCCTTCACGCATTTGAACCATAAGCTCCATATGAACAACCCAGGAACGGTCCAGGGTCTGAAGCATCATGAGTTTGATCTGATTCTGGAATTCTGCATTCTCTTCCAGTGAATCCAAAACCTTAATATACTCTTTAAACAGCTCGTCAAGCTTGGCTTGAATCTCTTTCTTCTCCAGTCCTTCCAGTGAGTTTTCCGGGAAAGGGATTTCTCCCAGAATCAAGGCCAGCTCTTCATACAGGCCGCCGATGGCCCAATCTTCCGGCAGCTGGCTCTCAGGGCAGTACTGGTCAACCAGCCTTTCTAAATGCTTTTTCAGAGATTCTTTCAGTGTTTCATTAAAGCTGCTTGCTTCCAGTATATAATTCCGCTTTTTGTAGATGATCTTGCGCTGCTGGTCTACAACGTCATCCAGCTTTAATAAGTGATTCCGAGCTGAGAAGTGTGAACTCTCTACTGTTTCCTGAACCTTATTTACAAACTTAACTGGATTCGGCGCGATGACCAGGCCGCTGCTGTCCGTCTTGATCTTCTTTTTCCATTTATCGTATTCTTCTTTGTCATAGCTGTTGAAAATGTCGTCCTCAAGGGAAATGATGAATTGAGTGGAGCCGGGATCGCCCTGACGTCCGGATCTTCCCCTTAGCTGCATATCTATCCGTGCACTTTCATGCAGCTCTGTCCCAATAATATGCAGGCCGCCTAGCTCCTTCACAGTTTCTTCGAGAAGGATGTCGGTTCCGCGCCCGGCCATATTGGTGGACAGCATCACCTGCTTTTCCTGACCGGCTTTAGATATGATTTTTGCTTCATCTTCTTCTGTTTTCGCATTCAGGATCCGATGTGGAATCCCGGCTTCAGCCAAATGGTTAGACAGCTTTTCAGATTGCTCAATCGATGTTGTACCGATTAAAACAGGCCGTCCCAGCTTATTGAGCCTGTCCACTTCAGAAACGATCTTTGCTGCCTTGGACCGGTAATCTGCATAAACGAGGGGATCTTGATCTATCCGGGCATTAGGCATATTGGTCGGTATCGCTACAACTTTAAGGTAATAAGTTTCAAAAAACTCTTTCTTAGCAGGCAAGGCACTGCCTGTCATGCCGGAAAGTGTTGCATACATCCTGAAATAGTTCTGGACAGTTATTGATGCCTGTGTCTGGTTTTCTTCCTTTACGGTTACGCCTTCCTTTGCCTCGATGGCCTGGTGAAGGCCGTCGCTGAATGTCCTGCCTTCCATGATGCGGCCTGTGAACTGGTCAACAAGGAGAATATCGTCTCCTTTGACTATATAGTCGACATCTTTTCTCATGACAACATGGGCACGGAGGGACTGCATAATGTTATGCAGAAGTTCACGGTGTTCTGCATCATACAGATTTTCCAGGCCAAATGCCTTCTCGAAGGCTGTGGCCCCTTCATCTGTAAGGTTGATCTGCTTTGTTTCAGGATAAAAGTCATACTCTACACCTGCTTTAAAGTCTTTAACGACTTCAGAGGTAATGTAAAATAGCTCTGTTGCTATATCAGATTTACTTGCAATGATAAGCGGGGTCCGTGCTTCATCAATCAGGATGCTGTCGATCTCATCCACAATTGCATAGTGAAGGGGACGCTGCACTTTCTCTTCTATGTTGGAGACCATATTATCCCGGAGGAAGTCAAACCCGAATTCTGTTCCGGTACCATAGGTAATATCCGCTTCATATGCCTGTCGCTTTTCCTGCTCGCTGATTTGCGAAATATTCAGGCCTGCTTCCAGACCAAGGAATGAAAATACCTTGCCCATTTGCTCGAAGTCCCTTTTGGCAAGGTATTCATTGGCAGTGATGACATGCACGCCTTTGCCTTCCAGTGCCTTCAAATAACTTGGAAGGGTGGCTACAAGAGTTTTTCCTTCGCCGGTCTGCATTTGGGCGATGCCGCCTTCAAGCATGACGAGCCCGCCAAGGAGCTGGACTTCATAGTGCCTTAACCCCAGTACCCGTTTGGCAGCTTCCCGCACGATGGCAAAAGCCTCTTCTTTTATGTCTTCGACAGTCGCACCGCCGGCGAGCTTTTCTTTGAGGTAGGATGTCGATTCTTTCAATTCTTTGTCAGACAGCGCTTTGATTTTTTTCTCAAGCCCGTTTATATTAGTCACATGTTTATATAGACGTTTGAGTTCAGCGGAATCTTCATTAAATATCCTTTTCATTAATGAAATCATGTTGCTCTCTCCTAAGCTTTATTTCTAGCTAAATTATACCATATTATGTAGTATAATATATTTTTATGGCAATTCCTCAGTTAATTTTTGACATAATATCTTATAATCTATGAGATTGTAACTTTTTGTTTGTTTAGTCGTCTATATTAGAGGGAATTTCCATTTGAGGTCGAAATTTTATAGAGACTTTAGGGCTGTTTGGGGTGATAATGAGAGAGAAAGAAGGAATAGTGCCTCGTCGGAATATTTAGGATAATGAAAATAATTGAATTCTTTATAAAATGTGATACGATGATTCTGATTGAATTAAAGGCACCATATAAATCTTCTAAAAAGGTGGATTCATTTGGATATTAAATATATAGCCGCTTTTATAGCTGCTTTTGCTGTTTCAATATTGATTACGCCGCTGGTAATAAAATTTGCACATATGATTGGGGCGGTCGATAAACCGAATCAGAGAAAAGTCCACTCCAGAATCATGCCGCGTCTTGGAGGGCTCGCCATATTCATCGGGGTTCTTGCAGGCTACTTCGTCGGTGGCCTTCATAACGAGAAGATAACTGGAATTTCAGTTGGTGCCATCATCATTATCGTTGTGGGAATCCTGGATGATAAATATGAGCTTTCAGCCAAATACAAGCTTGCAGGCCAATTGCTTGCAGCAGCTGCCGTGGTGGGAAGCGGACTGACGATCGACCTATTGACGATTCCTTTTATCGGCACATATGATCTGAGCTTCTGGACCTATCCGATTACAGTGATTTGGATTGTGGCCATCACTAATGCCATTAATTTAATTGATGGGCTTGATGGATTATCTGCCGGTATATCGTCAATTGTCATTGCGACAATTGCCCTCCTTGCTGGAATCGCAGGGAAGCCGATGATATTGATGATGTCCCTGATCCTGCTTGCGAGCACACTTGGATTTCTGTTCCATAACTTCCATCCGGCCAAGATTTTTATGGGGGATACAGGGGCTTTGTTCCTGGGGTATTCCATATCCATCCTGTCCCTGCTCGGGCTGTATAAAAGTGTAACTCTATTCAGTTTCATTGTCCCGATCATCATTTTAGGTGTTCCCATTTTCGATACAGCTTATGCAATATTAAGAAGAATTGTCAATAAAAGGCCGATCTCCTCGCCGGATAAGTCTCATTTGCATCACAGGCTGCTGGCGCTGGGTTTGTCACACCGTACAACGGTCCTGACTATTTACGCATTTGGTATTCTTTTTAGCGTAAGTGCCATACTATTCACAACACAAACTCTATGGGGCAGTTTATTGATCATCTTTGGACTGCTGCTTATAACAGAAATACTGGCAGAAACAATCGGTCTTGTGCACGAAAGGTATAAGCCTGTGATCAAGATATACCGTAAAGTTACTGGCAGACAATAAGTATAGGCCGTTTGTGGACGACCCGCAAACGGCTTTTTATAAGGAAAAAAAGCTTTAAGATATGCTCCCTGACCAATTGCCTTTGCTCTTTTTCTTAATTTGTCATAAATGGATATCGAATTATGTCTAATTTCGCCTTCCATTGTGATAAAATAAAAATCTATCTCAAACGCAAAAATGGAGGAATTCTTTTATGAAAATCCCTATGCTGGATCTAAGTGAACAATACCAAGGCTTAAGAGATGAAATGCTGAAGGTTCTCGATGAAGTAATGAGCTCTTCCCGATTCATCCTTGGCGATAATGTGAAAAAACTCGAAAAAGATGTAGCAGAATATAGCAATGTTGCCCATGGTATCGGATGCGGTAATGGAAGTGATGCCATACATATTTCACTGCAGGCTGCAGGTGTAAAGGACGGGGATGAGGTTATTACAACTCCTTTCACATTCTTTGCTACAGGCGGAGCGATCGTACGAGCAGGAGGGAAGCCGGTCTATGTTGATATTGACCCGGTTACTTTCAATATTGATCCTGTAAAAATCGAAGAAGCTATCACAGATAAAACAAAGGCTATCATTCCTGTCCATCTTTATGGGCAAATGGCCGATATGGAACGCATTCGTGAAATCGCAGATAAGCATGGCCTTGCTGTTATTGAAGATGCTGCCCAGGCAATTGGTGCCAAACATAATGGAAAGACTGTTGGTGAGCTTGGTACAGCCGCAACATACAGTTTCTTCCCGACAAAAAACCTTGGCGCCTATGGCGATGCAGGCATGATTGTAACAAATGATGATGAGATTGCTGAAAGCTGCAGGGTTATCCGTGTTCATGGAAGCAAGCCTAAATACTACCATCATGTTCTTGGCTATAACAGCCGTCTTGATGAACTCCAGGCTGCAGTGCTGAATGTGAAATTCCCTCACTTGAATGACTGGAGTGAAATGAGAAGGGAAAGAGCCGCTTATTACACTAAGCTCCTGAATGAAAGACTTGGAGATCTTGTGGCGACTCCAGTTGAGAAGGAAGGCAATTACCATGTATTCCACCAGTACACAATCCGGGTGGAAAAGCGTGATGAACTGCAGTCTTTCTTGAAGGATGAAGGGGTGGCAACAATGATTTATTACCCGCTGCCGCTGCATGTCCAGCCTGTGTTCCAAAACCTTGGCTATAAAGAAGGGGACCTTCCTATTTCCGAGAAGGCAGCAGCTGAAGCACTTTCACTGCCGATGTTCCCTGAACTGAAACCGGAGCAGCAGGAATATGTAGTAGAAAAGATTGCTCAATTCTTCAACAAATAATATATAAGGAACGTCGCCGGTAGGGGGCGTTTCTTTACTTGCTCAAAAACACACACAAACATTCTTGCAGGACTGAAGAAAGAAGGGGTGCTCTGATTGGCAGAACAAAAAAAGTTTGTTTTATATGAGTATTTATTATTTTTCTGGAAAAAGAAATGGTCTTTCCTGATCATTCCCATTATTTTCGCTTTGCTTGGATTTGCTGCTTCCTATGTTATTTCTACAGATGCGAAATATACAGGTAATGCGACTTTGTTTACAGGTTCCATTAAGCTGAAGGCTCTAACTAATCCTGAAAATATTATAAAGGATTTTGGAGATGGTGTGGATGGGGAAGTTGACGCTTTTGTTTCAAGCGACAGCTATATTAAGATAAAGATTAAGCAGGATGACCGTGAAGAGCTTAAAAAGGATCTAAATGCCATGGCTGGAAGAATTGAGAGTGCACTGGTTAAGGACTATGATCTCAGGAAAGAAGTGACGGAGAACTATCTCCAAGTGCTCGATGAAAGAGCTGAAAATCTAAATGCTTCCATTCGGGCGATGGAACCTATCCTGGAAAGGGACTTGCCAATAACGCAATATCAAGATATAACTCTGAGTTATACTGCTGCTCAAAGTGAGTTGTCTGAAACAACAGTAGCCAAACAGCGAGTGACTAATGACTTGAATACATTCGAACCACCATCAGTAATCGTCAACCAAGTCACCCAAGCAGACACAAACAAAACTGAACTGACCATTGCAGGCTTAATCCTGGGTGTCCTTTTCACCCTTGTATTCCTTATCTTTTGGAAATATATTATCGAAGCAAGGAGATATTACAATCATGATTAACTTTGCCATTGTAGGGATGGGCCATATTGCGAAAAAGCATATGGATGCCATTGAAAACGCTGAAGGGGCAAACTTGTTCGCAGTATGTGACACAAACCCCGGCCGTCTTGAAGAAGTACAAAGAGAAAATGTTAAAAAATATACAGACCTCAACGAAATGCTTGCTGAAAATCCGGAGATCCACGTTGTGAACATCTGTGTACCTTCCGGACTGCATGCACGATTGACGAAAATCGTTGCGGACCATAAAAGGCATATCATCGTTGAAAAGCCGATGTCATTGAAGCTTCAGGACTCTATCGACATGATTGGCTATGCAAAGGAGAATGGTGTGAAGCTGGCGGTTGTCCATCCAAATCGTTTCCGTCCTGCTGTCCAGCTTCTTAAGGAGCATATGGATGCCGGTGCTTTTGGAAAGCTTAGCCACGCTAATGCAACAGTCCGCTGGAATCGGAACCAGGCTTATTTTGACCAGGCAGAATGGCGGGGGACGAAAGAGTTTGACGGCGGAGTGCTAATGAACCAGGCAATCCATGACCTTGACCTTATGCTTTGGCTGATGGGCCCTGTAGAGTCTGTACAGGCAATGGCCGCAACCCGTCTGCGCAAAATCGAGACAGAGGATGTTGCGGCAGCAGTAGTGCAATTTAAAAACGGTGCTTTAGGCGTTATTGAAGCAGCCACTACGATTTATCCAAAGAACCTGGAGGAGTCTCTTTCTATTTTCGGAGAAACTGCGTCTGTAAAGGTCAGCGGAAGGACGGCGAACTTTATCGAGACTTGGGATATCGAGGGTGTGAGTGAGGAAGAAAGCCAGGCAGCCAAGGAGCAGGTGAAGGCAGATCCTTTCGGGAAACCTGGCCACCAGTGGATCATCGAAGATATGGTACAGGCTGTGCAAGAAAATCGTAACCCAATTGTAACTGGCGAAGATGGATTGGCTCCGGTAAAATTAATACTGTCTATTTTAGAATCCGCTGAAACCGGAAAAAAAGTCTTTATTCAATAAAGGAGAAGAATATAATGAATTCTTATGAATCTTTAATTAATAAAATTGAAAATAAAGAAGCTGTCATCGGTGTTGTGGGCCTTGGTTATGTTGGCTTGCCGCTTGCTGTTGAAAAAGCTAAAGCAGGCTACAAGGTCATCGGTTTTGATGTACAGGCATCCAGGGTTGAACAGGTTAATATGGGAATCAACTATATCGGTGATGTAGTGGACCAGGATCTGGCAGATATGATCAAGAGCGGCCAGCTCGTTGCTACAACGGATTATGCACGCATCCAGGAAGTTGATGCTGCAGCCATCTGTGTGCCTACTCCTCTTGACATCTATCAGCAGCCGGATACATCTTATGTTGAAAGTTCTTCAAAAGAAATCGCTAAGTATGCACATGAAGGCATGCTGGTTGTTCTTGAATCAACTACGTACCCTGGCACAACTGAGGAGATTGTGAAGCCGGCCCTTGAGGAAAAAGGTCTGGTAACAGGTGAAACTGTTTTCATCGCCTACTCACCTGAGCGTGTAGATCCGGGGAATAAGCAATTCAAAACAAAAAATACGCCGAAAGTTGTCGGTGGAATCACTGAAAATTGTACAAAAGTGGCAGCATCACTTTACCGCAATGTACTTGAAGGTGATGTACATGAAGTATCAAGCCCTGCCATTGCAGAAATGGAAAAGATTTTTGAAAATACGTTCCGTCATATCAATATTGCATTATCCAATGAAATGGCGATCCTCTGCGAAAAAATGGGGATTGATGTATGGGAAGTAATCGATGCTGCAAAAACAAAGCCTTATGGATTCATGGCATTCTATCCTGGACCAGGACTTGGAGGGCACTGTATTCCGATCGATCCTTTTTATCTGACTTGGAAGGCTCGTGAGTACAACTACCATACAAGGCTGATTGAACTAGCCGGTGAAATCAATAACAGTATGCCTGAGTATGTTATTACACGTTCCATGCAGGTCCTGAATGAAGATGGAAAAGCTCTTCGCGGTGCCAAAGTGGCAGTTCTTGGTGTTGCTTATAAGAAAGACATCGACGATGTGCGTGAGTCCCCAGTGCTGAAAATAGTTGAACTGCTGGAGCATCACGGTGCTGATTATAAAGTTGTCGATCCTTATGTATCTTCATTTAAAGCATGCAGCAAGAAAATTGAAACGGTTGAAATGACTAACGAACTTCTTAATGAAGCTGACCTTGTCCTTGTTACGACTGATCACAGCGATTTTGATTATGCTGCCATTGCAAAAGAAAGCAAAGTAATCTTTGATACACGCAATGCACTGAAAGATGTAGAGAAGCCAAACAAATACATTAAACTTTAATCACTACCTAAAGGGAGATCTGTTATGAATTTTATCGATTCTACAGCAACACTGGATGCATCCGTTAAGGTTGGCTATTTTTCAGTAATCGAGAAAGACGTCAAGATTGGAAAAAACGTTATCGTCGGGAATAGGGTAACGATACATGAAGGTACTACTATTGGCGATCATACAACGATTGCAGACGGTGCGGTGGTTGGGAAGCCGCCAAAACCGGCAAAAACAAGCACAGTAAAATTGAGCGGCGACATTCCTGCCCTTGCCATTGGCGAAGAAGTGACAATCGGTGCAAACTGTGTCATTTACAGGGGAGCTGTAATCGGAGCAAATACTTTGATTGCTGATTTGGCAAGCGTCAGGGAAAATGTTGAAATTGGCGATTATGTGATTGTCGGCAGAGGAGTTACTGTTGAAAACTATGTGAAGATTGGAACCCGCACAAAGATCCAATCCAACTCTTATATCACTGCCTATACGACCCTTGAGGAGCAAGTCTTTATTGCTCCTTGTGTCACGACGACCAATGACAACTTCATGGGCCGGACAGAAGAGCGCTTTGATAAAATCAAGGGTGCAACAGTGAAAAAAGGAGCCCGCGTTGGCGGAGCCTCCATCATTCTTCCAGGCATTACAATTGAAGAAGAGACCTTCGTAGCAGCCGGAGCATTGGTGACAAAAGATACTGAGCCAAAGGCGCTTGTTAAAGGCGTCCCGGCAAAATTTGTACGCAATGTAGATGACCGGGAGCTGTTATAGGGTGCTCGCCCAGATTAAGCGTTTAGGAGCGGATTCGCTCCTTTACGCATTTATGAACGTAGGAACGAAGCTGATTGCTTTTATCATGCTGCCGATATACACTTCTTTTCTGCCTGATCCGGCAGAATACGGAGTACTGGATTATTTGGACCGGATCACTTCAATGCTCACTTTCATTGTTATCTTTGGAACTGATTCCGCTCTTGCTTTTTATTATTTTGATACTGAAGATAAGAAGAAAAAGCTGCAGTATGTCAGGACAGTAATGGGCTTCAGACTCATGGTCGTTATGCTTACAGGGCTTGTAGTCCTGGCTGCAGGACCATGGCTTTCTAAGGTGATGCTCGATGATCCGAGCCTGTTTTACCTGCTGTACATAGCCGCAGGTGTGCTGCTGCTCGATACGGTGATTGCACTTGTATTGACAGTACTGCGATATGAATTTTTTACGAAGAAGGTAGTAATCACCACGATTCTTAAAATGCTGCTGATCGCTTTGCTCTCATATGCTTTCCTGAAGTTTATTTCTCCTTCAGTCGAGGGCATACTTTACGGCAGGATTGCAAGCGGTGCTATTATCATCTTCCTGCTTTTGAAGCCAAGCATCCAGTATCTTAAAGTTTCGTTCAACAAAGACATACTTAAGGAAATCCTGAAGTATGCTGCTCCGCTTGTTCCTGCATCGCTGGCATTTTGGGTTATCGTCAATGCAAATGTTTTCTTCCTTAAAGAGTTCTCTTCTTTCAGGGAAGTGGGGATTTACGGAACAGCGATAAAATTTGCAACCCTGATCACTCTGCTGACAAGCGGGGTCCAGATGGCATGGAGGCCATTTTCCATGTCGCTTAAAGAAAAAAAGGACAGTCCTGTCCTATTTTCTAAACTGTATTATGCTATCCTGCTGGTTGGCGGTTTCGGCATTCTCTTTGTGGCAACCTTTATGCCGTGGATCATTACACTTTTAAGTGATAAATATCATGAAGCATATAAATATGTGGCAGTATTATCTGCAGCAACATTTTTGAATTTCTACTATATGATCATCTCAGTGGGAATTTTCTTTACCAAGAAAACAAAGCTTATATCATATGCTTTTGGCATGGCAGCAGTCATCAATATTGGGCTGAACTTTTTGCTGATACCGGCCTTCTCCATATGGGGCAGCGTTGCAGCTTATTTGGTTTCTTATCTGATAGCAATTACTTATATCTTTTATAAAAGCCAGCAGCTGTATTTTATACCGGTGTCATTTGCGAAAATGGCATTTTTATTTATGTCGGCACTTGCATCTGTCTTTGCCATTGTCTATATCCAGGAAGGCGGCCTGCCCTCCATCTATATCCTCTATGTATGGCTTGCTTACCTTGCCATCATGCTCCTGTCACGTGTGGATAAGGATTTGAGAGGTAAACGCGCGAAGGAAACTTTATAAGTAGATAGGTGATCACGTAATGGACCATCATATTCTCATTCATAATAAACATTTAATTAAAGAAGTGAATTTTCCCACCGGTACCGTTCATTTTGGCGGATATATACAATATCAGGGTATAGTCTATACTGCTGATAACCTTAAGGATATCGGCAGTGCTCCAAACTTCTTCCTTGAGCACCTGGCAGAACTTAGAGGAGAATTTGCCATAGCCTTTCACACTGGAGATGGCATGGTTGCCATTGCAGACCGGAAACGGAGCATTCCCTTATTTTATGCCAAAGAAGGGGACAGCTGGCTGATCACAGATAAGATTTCCGGCCATAACGGGGGAAGCTATAATGAAACTTCGGTAAAAGAATTCATATTGACAGGTTTCACTGCCAATGACCGGACTCTTTATCACGATTTGTTTCAGGTGGAAGCAGGGTCTTATGTTAAAATAACAGAGGGTGGATCTGTAGAAAAAGAAGAGTATTATCAATACTATCACCACCCGGAGAACAAGACTCTTGAAGAGTTCAGCTTGGAGTTGAAGGACCTTTTCTATACGGTGTTTGAGGATCTTTCCAAACGTATCCAAGGCAAAACGCCTATCCTTCCCCTGAGCGGGGGATATGACTCCAGAATCATCGCCCTTCTGCTCAAGGAGTTCGGCGTCAAGAATATCAAATCATTCACCTATGGCAAGCGAGGAAATAAAGAGTCGCTTGTAAGTAAAGATATAGCCGACAAACTTGGTTTTGAATGGACCTTCATTGAATATAAAAAAGAAAAATGGGAAAAGTGGTATCAATCCAAGGAATGGAAAAGTTATGTCGACTTTGCTGTTAATGGATCTTCCATGGCCCATTTGCAGGATTGGCCGGCAGTAGCCCAAATTGTCAAAGAAAATGATGATCAATATGTATTCATCCCAGGCCACTCCGGTGATTTCATAGCAGGAAGCCACTTAGCCTATGAGATTACGGAGGACAGGCAGTTTTCCCGGGATGATGTGGTGGATTTCATTCTCCAGAAGCACCATAAACTATGGGATATGGGACGTGGAATCAAAGAGAGCGGATCAGATATAGTCGCAGAAATTAAAAAATCATTCGGGAGCCTGCCATACCAGTCGAATGAAGAGGCCAGCGCATTATTTGAATACTGGGACTGGAAGGAGAGGCAGGCGAAATTCATCATCAACTCTGTAAGGGTTTATGAATACTATCAGAAAGACTGGGAAATCCCTCTTTGGGACGACCGCCTGATGGATTTCTTCCTCAAGGTCCCTGTGAGCCTGCGTTTTAAAAAATATTTATACGACTATACGCTTCATATCATGTATCCTGACTATTTTCCAAAGCCCGCCCAGCCCGCTGGGAAGGAAACTTCCCTAAAGGAAAAGTATGGAGCATTCTATCATACCGCAAAGAAGCTGTATAACAAGAAGAAGCTTTACCAGCAGTATTATACAGAACCGATGGAATGGTATGGTATTTATGAAAGCTATCCCAAATACTTAGCTGAACTTTCCTTTAAGCAGGATAGGATAAAATATACACAGCCTTATAATATAAATTCGTTTTTGGTTAAAGACTATATTAAAAGCCTGAAAGGTGATTCCTGATGAAAGTACTTACTATCCTTGGGGCCAGACCCCAATTCATTAAAGCAGCCCCTGTTTCGCGCGCACTTAGCCGCCATATGGATGAAATCATTGTCCATACCGGACAGCACTACGATGCCAATATGTCTGATATCTTTTTTGAAGAGCTCCACATCCCGAAGCCGCATTATCAATTAGGTGTAGGATCAGGAAACCATGGAAAGCAGACAGGCGAAATGCTTGCAAAGATTGAAGAGATTGTATTAAAAGAGACTCCAGACTATCTGATGGTGTATGGGGACACGAATTCAACACTTGCGGGTGCGCTGGTTGCCGCTAAGCTCCATGTACCGGTCATCCATATCGAGGCAGGCTTGAGAAGCTTCAATAAGAAGATGCCTGAAGAGGTAAACCGCATCATGACCGACCATGTCTCTGAGTTCCTTTTCTGCCCGACCGATACAGCTGTTGAGAACCTGAAGAATGAAAATATTACCCATAATGTCTTTAATATCGGTGATGTTATGTATGATGCTGTGCTGTATAATCGCGAATTGGCAGCAGAGAAATCTTCAATACTTTCAGAGAACAGCCTGACCGAAAAAGGCTATCACCTGATTACCGTACACCGTGCAGAAAACACTGATGATATTGACAATATGAAAAACATCCTTGAAGCCTTCTCACAAATAGAGGATATGAAAGTTTGGCCAATCCATCCGCGGACAAAGCACAAGCTTGCTTCCTATGGTATCAGCCTGGAAGATATCCCTAACCTGAAAGTTATCGATCCTGTTGGCTACCTGGATATGCTGACATTAGTGGCCAATTCCAAAAAAATCGTTACAGATTCTGGCGGCGTCCAGAAAGAGGCCTACTTCATGAAGGTTCCTTGCGTAACCGTCAGGGAACAGACTGAATGGGTTGAAACCCTTGCCGGGGAGGCCAATATCCTTACAGGGACAGATACTGCCAAGATTGTGGAAGCTGTCAATAAAAAGGTGGAACCGCAATACAAAGAAGTTTTTGGAGATGGAAAAGCTTCCGAAAAAATTGCTGAGCTGATCAGCAAAAGATAAAGTAGGTGTCCATTCATGCTCGCAATTTTGATTTGGCTGACTGTTACACTCATTTCTGTATCCCTGTTTTACAGGATATCCGGAAGCCTGTCGCTATTTAAGCCAAATTTAAACTCGCTTATCTTTTATTATTCTTTGTTTGTGTCCTGCTATATAGGCAGCCTGCTGATTGCTTTGGATATCGATCATTACTATATGATTAATAAGCTGGACCATGATGCATACAGATGGATCGGCTTTGGAGCTGTATCTTTTGTAATGATTATGCTGCCGCTTACGATGTATGTCGTCAGCAAGCTGGCCGGTTTTGATGCAAAAAAAGAATTTAATGCTTATATAAGCAAACCGATAAAGATTGATTCCAGCGGCAAGAAAAATGAATTTTATCTCATTTTTCTTGCACTATCTGTCATTTGCATGCTGGCTGTCATGTATACCTTGCTGAAAACAGTCCAGGTTCCGCTGATAGAGCTGCTGAAAGGCAATTTTTCGGAGCTTGGCAAACTGAGGATAGAAGCAGCTCGCAACTTTAGCGGAAATGTATATGTGCGAAATATATTCGCGATTGCCCTGACGCCTTTACTTTCTTTGATTTCCTATGTATATGCAGCTAAAACAAAGCAGCTAAAGTGGATATTTTTGTTTATGGCCTTGTTTGTTTTTGCCGTACTGATCAGTGTATATGACCTGGCCAAATCGCCGATTATATTTTACGCGATCATGTTTATTTTTGTAAGGATATACAGCGGCACTCTTGTTTTGAACAGATGGAAAATCTACCTTTATGGTATCAGCGGTGGCACCCTGGTTATCCTTATGTATATATTTATCCAGGGTGTCGATGACCTGGGTTCCTATTTCTCTTATTCGTCCGGCCCAATTGGCAGGATCATCCTTGCGCAAATTGCTCCGACCTTTCTGCACTTGAATATTTTTGGTGAGTCCATTCCATTCTTGAATGGAAGCAGCCTTCCATCCATCCTGATTGGCTGGTTTGATATGGAACAGGTCCGGTCTGCAAGGCTTGTAATGGCCAATGCATTCCCAGCAAGGGTTGCAGATGGCACCGGCGGTGTGCTGAATACTCTTTATATTGCAGAAGCATATGCCAATTTTGGCTATATGGGTATCTTCCTTGGCACATTGTACGTAGGGATATTCGTGCAGCTGCTGTACATTGTCTTTATAAGGCTGCCTAAGAATCCGGTACTTTTATGTCTGTTCATTTATTTCTCAATCAATATTCCACGTACATTGGTTGGCGGATTTACAGATTTTCTCTTTAATCCTATTTGGATCTTTATTACATTCTTATTTGCCGGCATCCTCTTATTCGTTAAACTCAGGGAAGATCTCGCTTCCTTTTATCTAAAGAGGAAGTCTGGCAACCAATTATAAGGAGAAGCTTTATGAAATCAGTTTTGCTATATTATCCATTCAGGCTTGCAGAAAACGCCAACAGCGGATCTAAGCTGCGTCCTATAGAAATCCATCGGGCATTTAAACAGTGGGGGGAAAGAGAAAAAGTAGAAATCCTCCTTCTGTCAGGCACTTCAGCCGAAAGAGATGCTATGTTTGATGAATGGAAGCAGCAGGGGAAATTGGATGATATCTGGTTCTGTTACATGGAGAACCAGACCATCCCATTTTGGCTTACAGATCCTGGCCACAAACCTCAGAGGCCTTTTGTCGATACAAAGGTGATGAAATTCCTTAAAAGCCGGCGAGTTCCTGTTGGCGTTTTTTACAGAGATGTATATTGGAAATTTGATGAGCTATATCCTTTAAAGGGAATTAAAAAAGCCGTCATGAAAACAATATACCGGATGGAAGAAAAGTTTTACGACAAATATTTCCAGGCTATCTTTCTGCCGAGTGATGCTATGGGCGCTTATGTGGACATTTCAAGGGAAAAGATCGCACTTCCTCCCGGAGGCAAATACAGGGGTTCTGATACCAGTAAAGTTCGCAGCCCAGGAGTCAAAAAGGGCTTATATGTCGGCGGGATTAATAATGAGGACTACGGGCTGTTCCTTCTCCTCGAAGCTATGGAGCTTGCCAACAGTGAGCAGGAAATCCTTAACCTGACGATTGTATGCAGGGAAGATGAGTTTGAAAAGCTTTCCGAAAAGAAAAAAGAGCTTATTATGAAGAAAAATGTCCAGGTCAAGCATATAAGCGGAGAGACACTGGATGAGCTTTACAAAGAAATGGATTTCGCATTTATCCCAAGATATAAAAGCACGTACAATGACTTTTCAGTACCGGTTAAGCTTGTCGAGTACTTATCTAATGATCTTCCGCTTGTTGCCACAAACTGCGAGGCGCAAAAGCAGATCATAGAAGAAGATGGCTATGGGATCATCTGTGAAGATAACCCTGAATCTATGGCAAAGGCTATAAAGAATATGGCTGAGCAGTCGGACAGCCTCAGGGAAAATATCAGGAATAGCTTTATGAAGAAGCATTCCTGGCTGGCAAGAGTAGAAAAAGTCAAGAACACGCTGGTAAAGGAGGAACTATGAGAGTATTGATTTTGGCGCCCAGCCGTTCCATCCATACACATAAATGGGCATTATACTATAAGAACAATGGGATTGACGTAAGGGTGGCAACCTTTCCGGACCATTATTCCGAGGAGAATGCCCGGGAGATAGATACAATTGTCCTGCCAAAGCTACTGCCAGGCAAACTGTCATACTTTTCAAGCGTGTTCGCAGTAAAGAAAGCGATCAGGCAATTTAAGCCCGATATCCTTCATGCCCATTATGTTTCGAGCTATGGGCTCGTCGGTGCTCTTGCTGATTTTAAGCCATTTTACGTGTCGGTCTGGGGAAGGGATATTTTCCAATTCCCTCAGCAGGGATCCATCAACAAAAAGATTGTGGATTACACGCTCCAAAAAGCAAGTGTCATCTGTTCCACCAGCCATATTATGGCGAAGGAAACGAATAAGTATACAAATAAAAAAGTATTTGTTACGCCATTTGGAGTCGACATGAAGAAATTCCGTCCCATTGAAGGATTGCGCACACCTGATGCCATTACGATTGGGACAGTTAAAGCTTTATCAGATAAATATGGAATAGGCGATCTCATCACCGCTTTTGCTGAAATCCATAAAAAGAATCGGAACACAGAGCTGCTCATCGTGGGAGATGGTCCGCAAAGAGCAGAATACGAGGAGATGGCAGAACGGCTTGGAATTTCTCCGGCCACGACTTTTACTGGCAGAGTACCGAATGATGCTGTACCAGAGTATATCAATAAGATTGATGTCTTTGCAGTTCCTTCAACAGAAGACAGCGAAAGCTTCGGTGTTGCGGCAGTAGAATCAATGGCCTGCGGTGTCCCTGCGGTTGTTTCAAATGTAGGGGGCCTTCCCGAGGTGGTAATCGAGGGCAGGACAGGCTATGTCGTGCCGAAGGAAAATCCGGAAGAATTGGCTAAGGCAATCTTTGCGCTTATAGATAATCCTGAAGAGCGGCGCAAGATGGGTGATGCCGGAATTGTCCATGTAAAGGAGAACTATAATTGGACAGATAATGCCGATGGTATGCTGAAACTATATGAAGAGACACTGTCAAAGGGGATGAATTCATGATAAAAAAAGCCGTAATTCCTGCAGCAGGATTGGGGACAAGGTTCCTGCCTGCAACAAAAGCACAGCCAAAGGAAATGCTGCCGATCGTGGACAAGCCAACTATTCAATACATTATTGAGGAAGCTGTAGAGTCGGGCATTGAAGATATCATCATTGTAACAGGACGGAATAAACGCGCAATTGAAGACCATTTCGACAAGTCGGTCGAGCTAGAGATGCTGCTGGACCGGACAGGCAAGGAAGAAATGCTCGAGGTTGTTGAAAGAATTTCAAATCTGGTGGATATCCACTATGTCAGACAGAAGGAGCCGCTCGGTCTTGGACATGCCGTTCTTTGTGCAAGAAAGTTCATTGGCAATGAACCTTTTGCTGTCCTGCTGGGTGATGATATTGTCGACAGTGAGGTGCCTGCCCTCAAACAGATGATTGATCAATACAATACTGTACAATCAAGTATTCTGGGCTGCAACGAGGTCCCTCGGTCTGAAGTGAATAAGTATGGAATCGTCGATTATTCAGATCAGTCCGGCCAGCTGTATAAAGTTAAAAGCCTTGTAGAAAAGCCGGCAGTGGAAGAAGCTCCTTCCACGCAAGCCATAGTAGGGCGCTATTTGCTGACGCCGGCCATATTTGATATGCTGGAAACCATCAAGCCTGATAAAAAGGGTGAAATCCAGCTTACCGACGCCATTGACAAGCTTCTGGAGTCGGAATCAATTTATTCTTACATCCTTCAAGGCAGCCGCTATGATGTCGGCGACAAATTCGGCTTCCTCCAGGCTTCGATTGATTATGCATTAAAGAGGCCGGATCTAAAGGACAAGCTGGAGAGTTACCTTAAGCAAATCATAAGAAAATAATGGGGTTAAGTTCATGAAAGTAATCTATCTTTGTCAGCATTTCCCCCCTGAAACCGGGGCTCCCCAAATACGGGTATATGAAGTGAGCAAGGAGCTGCTCAGCCGCGGGCACCAAGTGGAAGTTCTCACGGCTTTCCCGCATCATCCCTGGGGAATCATTCCTGATGAGTATAAAGGGAAATTTTATATGTATGAAGAATGGGATGGCATCCCTGTCCACCGCTCCTGGATTTATCCTTCACCGAAGGGGAGCTTCTGGAAAAGGCTTGCATCTTATTTTTCTTTTACCTTCAGTGCGTTTTATTCAATTATGAAGTCGAAGCCAACAGATGTGATCATCTGCAACTCACCGCCGCTGTTCCTTGGCATCACAGGTTATATCGGCGCCAAGCTGAAGCGGGCGAAGTTTGTATTCAATGTGGCTGACATATGGCCGGAATCAGCAGTGGAGCTTGGAATATTAAAGAATAAATCCTTTATCAGGCTTGCCGAAAAGCTGGAAAGGTTCCTGTACAAAAAGTCATGGAAGATTGCTACTGCCACTGAAGGCATACGCGATTATATGATCAATAAAGGGAAGAAACCTGAAGATGTCTTCCTTTTGCCTAACGGGGTAAATACTGACACGTTTATACCTCTTCCCAAAAACATGGAGCTGATCAATGAACTTGGTTTAGCAGGCAAAAAGATCTTTATGTATGCCGGTGCCCTTGGTTATGCACAGGGACTGGACTCTGTCCTCCGTGCTGCAAGCATCTTGAAAGAAACTGATCCTGATGCCCATTTCGTGTTTGTAGGAGACGGACAGGAAAAAGACAAACTGCTTGCCCTAAAAGAAGAGCTCTGCCTTCATAACGTTACGTTTTACGGGTCTGTTCCTGTATCAGAAATGCCTACTATGTTCTCGATAGCTGACTATAGTGTTGTATCACTGCGAAACATAGAGCTATTCAAAGGAGCAAGGCCCTCAAAGATTTTCCCTGCGATTTCTACAGGGACTCCGGTCCTTTATTGTGGGGATGGAGAGAGTGCGGCAATCCTGGAGGAACATGATTGCGGCAGAATTGCCCCGCCTGAAAATCCGGAGGGGATAGCTGCTGCTGTTTCAGAGCTCATGAATGTTTCGGAAAACCAATATGAAATCATGAGCAGCAATGGACGCAGACTGGCAATTGATGAATATTCGTGGAAAAGCATCGTTGACGAGCTTCTTGCGAGAATTTCCGGTGCTTCCAAAGAAAAAGCCAATTCCTGAGTGGAATTGGCTTTTTTCTATTTCGAGACCGTGGTTCCCTTAAAATAATGGGTTAATATCTGCTCGGCTGTCCAGCCGCGTTCTGCATATCCTTTTGCACCATATTGACTCATGCCGATCCGGTGGCCCCATCCTTTTCCGGTAACCGTGATGGAGGTAACCCCAGAGCTGCCTTCATTCGAAACGATGCCTCCAGAAGTCTGGATTGAAACGGGTGAGCCATCCAGAGCTATTTGCCCGGAGGCTGTCTGAACGCTCTGGCCCTTCAAGTCTGTCACAGTTTCAGTACCAGTGGAAGTCTGAACCGATAAAGCCTGCTGTCCGCCTGATAATTGGATGTCAAACCAGTTGGAATACAGCATATTATAGACACTGGAATTGGACAGCGGGAACAGCTTCCTGATCACTGATTCGTTTCCTTTGACTGTTTTATCGCCAGCAGAGGTCTTTACTGTTACTGCGCTGACCTCGCCATTAGCCCCGGTTTTAGTGAGCTGGATATCATATAGTACGACAGAGCTCCCTGTAAACCCAAATGAGGCCAGAATCTGAGAAGGAGTAAACGTCTCAGACCAGCTTTTGTAAACTGAAGTTTCATAAGGATCATCTACAGAAACCAGATAAGGAAAGTTCTTTTGGTCAGAATTCCAGACATCGCCGACATTGGCCGTTTTACCGCCGCTAGTCGAGAAAAAGAAAGTCTGGATAGGCTTTCCATTGTATTTTACCAGAATTCCGTCCGTTTCCTGAATGGCAATATTGGAACGCCCATCTTCGCCTGAATAGCCCCTGTAAACCTGGCTTGTTGCTGTAGTTGTCAGCATCATCATATTTGCCGCATAACTCCTGGCAGCGATGGCCTGTGCTTTTAAAGCCTCTTTATGCCAGGAAGCAGGCATTTCATTAGGAACGACTCCTTTCAGGTAGTCTTCCATATCAAGATAATTAACTATTTGTATACTGCTTCCATTTGGCGCAAGGGAAAAGCTGCCCCTGTAAGAAATTCCGTTGCTCAACTTTCCCACTGATGTTCCGCTTCCTGCTATTTCTTCAAGATTGAAGCCAGAGCCGGAAGATTGGGTAAAAGTGCCGAAAGAAGCCGTAATGCCTTTGGTATCCTTTTTAAATGAAACAGAAGTGTGAGCCGGAATGCTTGTGATAACTCCGGTTTCCTTATTTTTAAGCTGATAATCCCCGTTTGTTGTGATTGAGGGGCTGGCTGCCAGCTGCACTGAAACTTTTACTTCATTAGAGTATTTAACAGCCTCAGCTGCTTTTGCTGCCGGGACCTGTGAAAAGCCTGACAGCGAAAAAGCAAGAATGATTGCCAAAAGCTTTTTCACTTTACCTCACCTCGCCATGAGTCGCAATAATCCAGCCTTTCACTCCTGCTGAGGTTTCAACATTGTACCATTTCTCGCCTTTGGCATTTGTAAAAGCAGAAATGTAATTTACCACAGCTCCCTTAGGAAGCAGCTGGATGACCGAGTAGCTGGTTGTAGCTCCTTTTCTCAGATTGACTTCCCCTGTTGTAACTACCTGGCTTGGCACAGACGAAGAAGGCTTTTGTGTGGATACGTCGCTGGAGTGAACCCATCCCTTGACAGTGGCAGAGAGCTCGACACGATACCATAAACCGCTGGAAGAAGTGAAGGAATCAATGACCTTGAGAGAGCTTCCGCTTGTTTTTACTGCAATGATCTTATAGTCTCTAGTAGCCCCGGAATGGATGTTGACACTGCTCTTGTTCGCATAAACGGCAGAAGGCAGGCCAGATGCTGGCGGCTGTGTGGCAGGCGGCGGCGTTACAGGCGTTCCGGTCTGTGCCAGCTGAGCTTTCAGCGCATTGATTTCCTGCTGCTGGGCATTCAACTTCGTTTCCAGTTCACTCACCTTTGACTTGACAGGATTAAGCTGGGAAGTGACCCAATCAACACTCGCAAGTACAACATTGCTTGCGGCATCTATTCCTTTTGGCGAAGAAAAGGCCGCCCCGGTACCTATACCGATAGTTAAAACACCGGCAGCTATTATTTTTTTTGTATGTTTCATCATTGACCCCCTGGTATGTTTATTAAAAAATGATTGGGGGTACAGGTCTGTAGCCCCAATCATTCTCGTAAACTTATAGCTTAGAAGTTATTAAAATATTGTTCGAGCCCTTTAGTGATCCCGACAGCTGCTTTCGTGCGGAAAGCAGTAGTTTTTAATAATGCTTCCTCGCTTGGATTGGATAGGAAAGCGAGTTCTACCAATACGCTTGGCAGCTCATTCATTCTATTAACATAGAAGTTCTGCTCTTTAACTCCGCGGTTATAGGTACCCAGTGAAGATACCATGCTCTTTTGCACAGCTTCCCCGAGCGTCCTGCTTCGCGGACCGTTGAAATTGACTGTTGAGTTGTAATAAGTAGTTGATCCTCTGGAGCTCGAGGAGAAAGAATCTCCGTGAATGCTAATGAATGCATCAGCATCAGACTTGTTTGCGATTGCAGTCCTTTCAGACAACTCAAGGAAGATATCTGTGCTTCTTGTCAGGATAGGGATGGCACCGTATTTTTCCAGTTCAGCCTTCAGAAGAAGCGCAGTTCCCAGGTTCACGTCCTTCTCTCTTAATCCTGTAGGCCCGATAGCCCCAGTATCTTTGCCGCCATGTCCTGCATCAATAATGATTTTCTTGCCTAAAAGCCCGTTGGGGATCACTTTTACTGATACTTTGTCTTTATAATCCCTTAATGTAAATGTATAGCCTGGCTCAAAGGTAAGCACCACTGATTCCTGGGCACCGGAAGCAAAGGTTTCGACAGACTTGATGCCTTTGATGCTGCCTGAAGGAAGTTCTACATCTGTCATGCCTCCAGTCAGCTTAAGCCTGTTGGAAGAAAGGACAGAATAAGAAATGTCAAAGCTCATCGGCTTCTGCCACGTTAAATAAGTATCTGCTCCTGAAGAAGTAACAGACGGGGCATACAGGCCTTTTGAAGAAACAGTCGATGTCTGGCTTTCAAGGACCCATCCTCTGCTGCCGCTGCTGTTTTCCGCGTTGAGCCATCCGTTCAGCCTTCCAAGTACAATCAGAGATTCGTTGGCTTTCAGGTAAGAGCTTACCGCATATTTGGAATTTGCCCCCTTGCGCAGAACAGCTCCGCTCTTGGCAAAAACATACTGATGATCATTCAATGATGATACAAGCTCATGTGCAGGAGTCCAGCCAGTCCTTCCAGTAGAGCTCTTAACATTGAGCCATTGTTCTCCATTTGCATTGACAAATGAACCAAGGATTGTGACCTTGCTGTTGTACGCAAGCCGTTCTGTCACTTTATATTGGTAAGTGGCCCCGGAGTACAGGACAGCATTCCTGGTTCCTACAATCTTTGTGCCGCCGATAGGGGCAGGTGCTGAAGGCTGCTGCTTTGATACGACGGATTGGTGTACCCAAACAGTCTGGTTCGAGCTGGTCAAAGCTTTATACCAGACAGCATTGGATGAGTCAGTGGCTGTTGCGATTCCTTTTAGGCTGTCGCCTTTTTTAGCCTGGCCGACAACGGAATGGCCTGTTGAAGGGCCGCTGCGCAGATTGGCTACATCGACACTTACATATAAATTAATATTTAACGATTGTTCAGTGCTGACGGATTCCGCCCGGACCCACCCCATAAGGGAAGAGCTGACTTCAATTCTCAGCCAGGCATCCCCACTGCTATGAACAAACTGATCTATTACTTTTACTTTTTGATTGATTGTGAGCTTGGCAGCAGATGCATAGGAATCTGTTGCCCCTTTTCTAACATCTATTCCACTCGCCTGGCTATATACATAGCTTCCCACGGCTGGAAGTGCCGGATTAGACGGACTCGGCGGCTTTACAGCGCTGAAAGCCGATTCGGCTACCCAGCCTTTCACTGAGCCTAAATCCACTCGGAACCATTTCTCTCCTGCGGCATTTGTGAAGCTGTCAATTACTTTGACTTGCTGATTCTTAGCAAGGTATGTAACAGCAGCATACGAATTTGTTGCGCCTTTTCTTACTGGCGTATGATCAGCCTGGACAGTTTTGGTTTCCACTGCTGGAGGGGGAGGTTTCACTTCGGAAGCAGGCGAGACATAATCCTTTATTACCCAACCTGTTGCTGTACCAGCTTCAATTCTGTACCATAGCTCTCCATTGGCATTTTTAAAACTGTCAATTACTTTGACAGAGGTCCCCTTGGACAGCTGAGCAGCCACTGCATAGGAAGTGGTGGCCCCTTTTCTGATGTTGACGTTATCTCCGCTGATTACACCCATCTTTCCGTTCTCTATTGAACCGGACTGAGGGGCAGTGAAGTGGGCGGCTAAGCCCCATCCTTTTTCAGCTCCAAGATCGACACGATACCAGAGTTCCCCGTTGGCATTTGTGAACTCATCAACTACCGTGACGTTCTTTCCGGTAGAGAGGCTTGTGACTAGGGGATAAGAACTAGTAGCTCCTTTGCGGATATCTACCTTTTGATCTACAGACATACTAGCAGGAAGATTGGCAGCTTTAGCATCTTCAGCCTGCATGAGGATAGGAAACAAAGCAGCAGTGGCAAGAACTGAAGAAGCAATTATTTTTTTCACGTTTTTACCTCCATGGACAAAATATTGGTGCATATCCTATTCTATCGAAAATTGTCAAATCTTCCAACCCGTAGAAGGAAATAGAATTTAGGAAATTAGTAGGGAATTTGTACCAATATATGAAGGCGCAAAAAAAACCGGCTCATGAAGAGCCGGTCAGGATTAAGGCTGGCTATTATATTCTGATGCTGTATCGGAGCTGTTTGAACTGCTCTGATATGGAGTGCTGCTATCCAAAGCAGTGTTCAAAGTATTGCTTAACTCTGCAAGGGAATCTTCATATGGAATATAGTAATATGCGTCATTAATATATTCATCATATCCTTTAATGGAAAGATTCTCGATCGGCGTAGTTCTTATTTGAGAATACAGCTTTACAAAGCTGACGAACTTTGACGGCGGTATATTCGTTTTGACATTATTGCCGAGATCGTCCATGATATCGTCGATTTTTGTAATAGAGCTGAAAGAAGTCCCCTTATCGACAATTTCCTTGATTACCTGCTGCTGCCTCTCGTTGCGCCCCATATCTCCTTTTGGATCTGTCTTCCGCATCCTCACATAGGCAAGTGCTTCATTTCCGTTCAGATCCATCTCACCTTCATGATAAGTTTTCCATTTCAGGCTTTCTGTAAGCTGTGCCTTAAAGGTAAACGGAACATCAACTGTAACACCGCCGAGAGTATCGACAATATCCTCAAATCCATCAAAATTTGTTGTTACATAATAATCAATCGGCACATCCAGCAAATCCTGGACGGCATTAATCGTTGTCTCTATTCCGCCATTTCCATAAGAATGGGTTATCTTTGTATTGTATCCGACCTCTGGGATATAGAGCCTTGTATCCCGGGGGATGCTTAGTACGTATACTTCTTCAGTCTGCGGATTAACGGTTACGAGCATTAATACATCGGAACGCGCTCCGCCTTCCTGTGTTTCGAGTCCGACAAGAAGGACATTAAATGGATCCTTTGTCACCTGCACTTCTTCTTCCCTGTGGGTGGCTACCTTATCGGGGTTGAGCTCCTGATATATATCATCAGTGGCCTGTTTTGCATTGCTCAAAATATCATAAGCGAAATAAGATCCGCCGCCCAAGACAATTAAAAGTATTATAAGGACAAAGACACGCCAGAAGCGCAGTTTTTTCTTTCTCCTCATAGATCTAGATTTAGCCATATAGTAATATCCCTACTTTTTATTGTGATTAGTACCAAATATCTATGCAATAGTTTATTTTACAGAAAACTTCAATTTTCGTAAATGAAAATTAAGCGCAATTCATGAAACATCTTCCTCCAAGTAAAGCAGGTCTCCTTCCTCCAGCCGGCATTGGCCATTCGAGAGGTCGATGAACCAATCTTTGTAGGCTTCTACAGACGCCTGTTCGACAAAAACCGCTATTTCCACCTTGTCGAGATAATTAATCTCTTTAATCTGGTATATAGAGGAGCGGAGTTCATTTTCAATTTTCCCTAGCAGGGTATAATCAATTTGAGCCTTCATTACTCTCATCAACTTGCGTTCAACGATGCCTGTTTCATTTATCCCTTCAGAAGCAGATTTGCCATATGCCCTGATAAGCCCTCCAGCCCCTAATTTTATGCCCCCAAAATAGCGTGTTACAACCACTACAGTGTCTTTTAGATGTTTCTTTTTTAGCACTTCAAGGATAGGAACCCCGGCTGTTCCGCTCGGTTCCCCATCATCATTCGCTTTTTGGATCAGGTCATTCTCGCCAATCATATATGCAGAGCAATTATGGGTTGCATCCCAATGCCTTTTTTTAATGGATTGGATAAACTCCAAAGCTTCTTCTTCTGATTCTGCCCTTGATACATGGGCGATGAATCTTGATTTTTGAATCACCAGTTCATGTTCCCCGCCACTCTTGACTGTTAAGTATCTTTCCAGCATATTAGCTTCCTTTCTGCTCATATTTATATTCTGCGGCAGATTCTCTATATTCCCTTTATATTGCCCTGTCCCTTATTATAATTCGACAATATCCGCTGAATTTCTTTTTATTCCGATTGTAATAAAACTTTAATATAGGTGTCTTTTTTGCATGTTATAATAAACATTATTCAAAATTACTTTTCAACTATTGCAGAATAGTATTTATGTGGGCCTATTTCCGGTGTCATAGAGACTGAACTACTCTATTTCTATTATAAAATACTAATAATGCTTTTTGGGAAGTAGGATATTAGGCGCAGTTTTCTTACATAATCTATGCCTATTTACCGAATTTTAGCGTATTTGGTATAGTTTTCATACGTAAAATATAGTATATCTTTCTATTTCACGCTAAAATAGTGACAGAATGCCGGAAGGGTTTTCATTTGACCAGCTTCATGCCTAGCCGATGTACTTGGGCAATAGCTTGTTCAAAACATTGTCTTTCTATTATATAAAAGAGAGGAATGGACCTGCTATCTTTTTGCCGCGCGTATATTCATAAGCTGACTGGGCAATGGGGGTACTTAGATGACAAGAAAAAAAATCGACACAGTCACTCTTGATCTAATTCTGGAAAAAATGATTGACACTGTAGGCAATAGTAAAGATGAGATATTCAGAATTGGGGAAAAGTGCAGACAGGACTATGAAACTTTAGCGGAAGAACTTAAAGAAGTTAAACAATTAGTTATAGAGACAATAGATAACGGGGACAGGCTGGAAGGGCAGACGAGGTTTGCCAGAAAACGGCTTTCAGAAGTAAGCATGCATTTTAAGGACTACACGGAGTCTGAAGTCCGTGAAGCATATGAAAAGGCACATCAGCTGCAAATGGAATTGTCGATGAACAGGCAGCAGGAGAAGCAGCTGAGGGACCGCCGTGATGATATTGAAAGAAGGCTGCTTGGCATCACGGAAACCATAGAACGGGCAGAAAAGCTTGTTTCACAGATATCGGTAGTCATGAATTATATGATGAGCGATCTGAAGCAAGTTGGCGAAGTTCTGGAAGACGCAAAGCTCAAGCAGGATTTTGGGCTGAAGATCATTGAAGCCCAGGAGGAAGAGCGCAAACGCCTTTCAAGGGAAATCCATGACGGGCCGGCCCAGATGATGGCCAATGTGATGATGCGTTCCGACCTTATCGAACGGATATACCGGGAGCGGGGCGGAGACGAAGCGCTCGGCGAAATCCGGAGCCTGAAAAAGATGGTCAGAAATGCTTTATATGAGGTCAGGAGGATTATCTATGATCTCAGGCCGATGGCTCTTGATGACCTCGGGCTCGTTCCTACTCTTAAGAAGTATCTTCAGACCATTGAAGAGTACCATAAGGATACAAAAATTCAATTTATCAATATTGGAGAGGACAGAAGGCTTCCTTCCAATTATGAGGTTGCCTTGTTCCGGCTGATACAGGAGTCTGTACAGAATGCACTTAAACATGCCAAGAGCAAAGAAATCATTGTGAAGCTTGAGCTGTCCAAGGCAGGCATTACAGCTGTCATCAAGGATAATGGCCAAGGCTTCAATCCAGACCAGCGCAAAAATGAATCCTTCGGCATCATCGGCATGAAGGAAAGAGTGGAGCTGCTGGAAGGGCAAATTACGATTGATTCCAAAATAGGCACCGGAACGGTCGTGCTAATACAAATTCCTTTTAATCAATAATAGATAAATATAACAGGAGATTTAGGGAGGCGTAACACAATGACTACAAAAATCGTCATTATAGATGATCATCAGCTATTCAGAGAAGGGGTAAAGCGAATACTTGATTTTGAAAAGACTTTCCAGGTTGTAGCTGAAGGCGATGATGGCACTGAAGCTGTAGGTCTGGTAGAGGAATATAATCCTGATGTGATCATCATGGATATCAACATGCCTACAACCAATGGTGTTGAAGCGACAAAGCAGCTAGTCGAAAGATATCCGGACGCAAAGGTCATCATCCTTTCCATCCATGATGATGAAAACTATGTAACACATGCGCTGAAAACAGGAGCAAGCGGCTATCTGCTGAAGGAAATGGATGCCGACGCGCTTGTGGAAGCGGTCAAAGTGGTGGCTGATGGAGGCTCTTACCTGCATCCGAAGGTAACCCATAATCTTGTCAAAGAATACCGCCGTCTGGCATCTGATGAAAATGGAAGCAGCGAAGGATACACGCAAGTGGAAATCCGCCGCCCGCTGCATCTGCTGACACGCCGGGAATGTGAAGTCCTTCAGCTCCTTGCTGACGGAAAAAGCAACCGCGGCATCGGCGAAGCGCTTTTCATCAGTGAAAAAACGGTTAAGAACCATGTGAGTAATATCCTGCAGAAAATGAATGTGAATGACCGTACCCAAGCTGTAGTTGTAGCCATCAAGAATGGCTGGGTAGAGGTAAGATAATTGGGGGCACGCTGAGGCGTGCTCTTTTTTCTGTCATTATAATGTAATGTGAACTTCAAAAAATAGTTGTTTACAAAATATGTAATTCTGTGTTAAAAATAGGATAAAAGTAATGGATGGAGGTTCACTAAATTATGTCCAGCCTGCTGCTTTTATCAGATGAGAAATTATTCAAAGTTTTCGAGGATGCCCTGCTTTGTGATGTAGACACCGACTTTATCGAGCTGATCGCCGATGAGATCAACCGGAGGCAGCTTTCACATCTGCTGCCTGTCACTTCAAATTATCAACTCTCTCTTTAATTTGCCTCATTACAATTGTGATTCCCCATATTAAGCTTTCTTTTCTCCCTAGGATTTTCCCTTGTTTTCATATAAAATATAAATTGCACATATAGTAGAGAAAAAACAAAGGATGGTACTCTTTATATGAGAACAGCCGTAGTAACAGACAGTACTGCATACATCCCCAAGGAATTGCGGGATCGACTGAACATACATATGATCCCTCTCAGCGTGATTTTCGGAAACGAAACTTACGAGGAAGAGGTAGAAATTACAGCAGAAGCATTTTACGAAGAAGTGAAGCATAAGGAGCTGCCGACGACCTCGCAGCCATCGACTGGCCAATTCGTGGAGCTTTTTGAAAAATTATCGGCCGACTATGATGCGGTCATCAGCATCCATCTGTCGAGCGGCATCAGCGGCACCTATCAGGGAGCCGTCACTGCAGGGAGCATGGTTGAAGGAATCAGGGCTTATCCGTTCGATTCTGAAATCAGCTGCATGGTCCAGGGCTTCTATGTCATTGAAGCTGCGGAAATGGCTGCTGCTGGCAGGGACCCGCAGGACATCATGGCCCGCCTGGAAGAAATGAAGCAAACAGTTCGCGCCTACTTCATGGTGGACGACCTTTCCCATCTCCAGCGCGGCGGACGCCTTTCAAGCGCCCAGGCACTGATCGGAAGCCTGCTTCAAGTTAAGCCACTTCTTCATTTCCAGAATAAGGTCATCGTGCCGTTTGAAAAAATCCGCACCCGCAAAAAAGCGATGAAGCGAATTGCCGACCTTCTTGGCGAAGCTGCATCAGGTGGCGGGGAATACCGCGCCGTCATCATCCACGCGAATCGCGAGCAGGAAGCTCATGACTGGAAAGCAGAGCTTGAAAAAGAGCTGCCGAACGTTGAATTCATGATCGGCTACTTTGGGCCGGTCATCGGCACACATCTTGGCGAAGGCTCTATGGGGCTTGGCTGGTATAAGAAATAAAAAATGCCGCTCCGAAATGTTTCGGAGCGGCTAGTTTTTACTTTGTCAGTGCATCAGTCAGGTTAGGCACGATTTGCTTTTTACGTGAAACAACACCCTGCAGGACAGCCTTCTCATCAGCAAGCACCACATTGAATGCTTTCTCGACAGCAGCTGTTTCCTTGCCCAGTGCAAGTGCTACAGAATCGTTCGTCAGGATGTTAGTTGCAACAAACAGGAACAGATCCAATCCTTTATCCGCAATCGTGCTGCTGATTACCGCACGCAATTCCTCTTCAAGTGCAAACACATCGTTCGTATCCACGGCATTTACTTGTGCCACTTCCACTTTAGCAGAACCCATCTGGAATTCCTTCGCATCCAGGCTGACAAGCTGTGCAGCAGACTTATCGCTCAGATCGGCACCAGCCTTCAGCATCTCAAGGCCATACTCTTCCGCATCCACACCCGCGATTTCCGCAAGCTCATGTGCAGCCTTCACATCTTCGTCTGTGCAAGTCGGTGATTTGAACAGAAGGGAGTCAGAAATGATTGCTGACAGCATCAGTCCGGCGATTTCTTTTGGAATGCTCTTGTTGTTTTCCTTGTACATTTTGTTCAGAATCGTCGCTGTACAGCCGACAGGCTCGCAGCGGTAGTACAAAGGATCGCTTGTTTCAAAGTTGGCAATACGGTGGTGGTCGATTACCTCAGCCACACGCACACTCTCGATTCCGTCCGCACTCTGCTGGCGCTCATTGTGGTCCACAAGAATGACAGTTTGCGCTTCATCAGCCACATTGCTGATCAGGCGCGGAGCTTCAGCATTGAATTTTGTCAGCGCGTGCTGCGTTTCGCCGTTGATTTCGCCAAGGCGAACAGCTTCGACTTCCTGGCCAAGCTGGGTTTTCAGGTCAGCGTAGGCGATTGCTGAGCAAATTGTATCTGTATCTGGATTTTTATGTCCGAAAATTAAGGTTTTTTCCATATGTAAATCTCCTTTTTAGGTGGATTCTTCATGGTTTATTATAGAGGAAATTGAGGGGGGAATCTAGGGGGAGAGTTTGGGGTTTGGCTGGTTGATTGGGTAAGCGGATTTCGAGTTGGGGCAGATTGTGGGAAGGGGGCGAGTTGCTAATATATGGTGGAAGTTGCTAATAAAAATGGAAAGTTGCTAATATATGGGGAAAGTTGCTAATAAAAGAGGAAAGTTGCTAATAAATCTGGGAAGTTGCTAATAAAGGGGGGATGCGGCATCTCGCGGTGAAGGCCGCCCAAGGGCGGGGTCGCAAATATATCGGGAAAGTCGCAAATAAATGGCTTGAACTCGCAAATATAATAAAAAAGTCGCAAATAAAACTCAAAACTCGCAAATATATCCAAAATCCCGCAAATAACCAGGAAAGGATGATTAGTTTTGAAGTTCATGATCCAAGAAGGACACCTAATTCAGGACCAAAACGGCACTCCAATCTCCAAACTCACTGAAATTCCGGCTATTCCGCTCAATCCAGCCTTCAAACCGGACCAAAAACTGGCCGAAATGCTCACCGGCAAGCAGCTCCTCACAGACGAGCTCCCTTTCACGACACATGAAATCGATCTGCACTACCAAAACGGCCACATCATCTACCGCCCAGGCATCCTGCTCACCGGAAAAAAACCTCAATGTGCCCGCTGCGGCAACACTCAAACTCACCTTTTCGCCAAATTCCCCTGCGCCAGATGCGAAGAAGACTGCCTCTACTGCCGAAGCTGCATCATGATGGGCCGGGTCAGCTCCTGCACTCCGCTCGCCAGCTGGCAAGGCCCGAAACCACCCCACCCACAGCCAAACACCTACCTGGAATGGTCAGGCAATCTTTCCGACGGCCAGAAAACTGCCTCCGACCGTACAGCACAAGCAATCCAGCAAAACAAAGAGCTCCTCGTCTGGGCTGTATGCGGCGCCGGAAAAACCGAGGTCCTGTTCGAAGGAATCGACCATGCCCTCCAATCCGGAAAAAGAGTCTGCCTCGCCACACCGCGGACCGATGTAGTCCTCGAACTCACACCTCGCCTGAAAAAAGTATTCCCTGAAATAACGGTTGCCTCCCTCTACGGCGGCAGCGAAGACCGCCACCTCTATGCCCCGCTCACCATCGCCACCACCCACCAGCTGTTCCGCTTTTACCAGGCATTCGACACCATCATCCTGGACGAGGTCGACGCTTTCCCTTATTCAGTTGACACAACCCTGCAATACGCCGTCCAGCAGGCAAGAAAGCTGGAGTCCTCCATGATCTATCTAACCGCCACACCAAACCAAAAATGGCAGCACGATTGCTCATCCGGCAAAAGGGACCACGTTACCATTCCAGCACGCTACCACCGCCATCCGCTTCCAGTTCCCGAATACCGCTGGTGCGGGAACTGGGAGAAGCTTCTAAAGAAGAACAAGCTGCCCCCGCCGCTCATCAGCTGGATCCACCAGCGCATCCAAACCTCCAAGCAGATTCTCCTGTTCTTCCCCCGCATCGACATCATGGAAATAGCCCTCCCGCTGATACAAAAGCTCCACCCCCACACAGACTCTGTCCATGCCGAAGATCCAGACCGCAAAGCCAAAGTCCAGAAAATGCGCTACAAAGAAACGCAAATCCTCTTAACCACGACCATCCTGGAAAGAGGCGTAACCTTCCCGAATATCGACGTAGCCGTCATCGGCGTCGAGCACCACATATTTACCGAAAGCGCCCTGGTCCAAATCTCCGGTCGCGTCGGCAGAAGCGCAGACTATCCCAGCGGAAACATCACCTTTTTCCACTACGGAAAAACAGAAGAAATGATTAAAGCAAGAAACCAGATTACCAGAATGAACAGGGAAGCGAAACGAAAGGGGCTTTTCTTATATGAATCTTTTTCAAGCTGATTACTGTTTGATCTGTCATAAAGAAATTGATGCAGAAATCGGCTGGCAGGAGCTGTTTACACGAACGGAGGAGAAGGTAATTTGCAGGGAGTGTGAGGAGAGCTTTGAAGAGTTAAAGGGAGCGCTGTGCAAAATTTGCGGGAGGCGGCTGCAGGGGCTTGATCCCCAGTTCATTGATGGCGAAATGTGCTATGACTGCATCCGCTGGGAAAAAGACCCGGAATGGGAAGGCGTCCTCAACAGAAATATTTCTCTTTACACATACAATGATTTCCTCAAGGAGCTGATTGCCCGCTATAAATACAGAGGGGACTACATCCTGGCCAATGTGTTTAAACAGAAGATAAAAAGAAAAATAGTAAGCCTCACACCAGATTTCATCACCCCTATCCCGCTCAGCCCCGAACGCCTCTACGAGCGCGGCTTCAACCAGGCTGAAGCTCTCATCACCTCAGCGGGCCAAACACCATCCCATCTCCTCACAAGAAACCACACCGTAAAGCAGTCCAAAAAAACGCGGGAAGAAAGAATCCATCTCAGTGAAATCTTTCAAATAAGCACCTCCGCCACATTTGGAGCTAAAAAAATCCTCCTCATTGACGATATATATACTACAGGAAGCACCCTCCGGCATGCCGCCCTGCCGCTGAAACAAGCGGGGGCGGCTAACATCATGTCTCTCACATTGGCGAGGGGGTGACCGTTACCATTATATAAGATTTGATTAGGAGAGAAATGATATGGCTGAACTGGAAAATTGCCCCTATTGTGATAAGGTATTTGTGAAAAATCAATTCCGTGATATATGCAATGACTGCTGGAAGGAAGAGGAGCTGAAGTACGAAACGGTTTATCAATATATCCGCAAAAGAGAGAACCGGACGGCGACGATGGAGCAGGTGGTCAATGCCACTGGGATTGAAGAGACGCTGATTTTAAAATTCATCCGCACAGGCAAGCTGAAGCTGGCACAGTTCCCGAATCTCGGATATCCTTGTGATAAATGCGGCGCTTATATCCGTGAAGGAAAGATCTGCCCAAAATGCGCCAAAGAGCTGCGAAAGGACATCAACGTTCTGCAGGCTGAAGAGGAACGGAAAAAGCAGATGGCAGAGAGAGATAAGCATGGCACGTATTTTTCAATTCATGACCGGAAATAAAGATAGGCATAAAGATGCATTTTCTTCCTTTTTGCCCTTTTTATTAAAAAATTCTCATGTATAGCCGATAATAGAGGAAAGACTATCGTTCGGTCGAAAGCGAGGGAAAACAATGAAGATTAATAATTTTGGACCTTCAGGAATTAACCCGTACAAACGCCAGCAGAACAAGCTGGACAGCGCCAATGCCCAGGCGAAAAAAACCGCGGACAAGGTGGAGATCTCGTCTGCTGCCAAGGAAATGCAGCAAACCTCCAAAATTGACCAGCAGCGCCAGGCAAGAGTAGAGGAGCTGCGCATCCAGGTCGAAAACGGCAATTATAAAGTAAACCCAAAAGAAGTGGCGAAAAGCCTGCTTGATTACTATACAAAGAACTAAAAGAAGGGAGGGGACTTCATGTCCGCTGAAGCATTGTTCGAGAGCTTGACAAAGCTCATAAGGCTCCATAAAAGCCTTTCTGAGCTGTCAGCCCGGAAAACCGGCATCATCAAGGCTGGGGACACTGAAGCCCTCAGCCAGATTTTAAAAGAAGAACAGACCCATGTGGCTGCGATCAGAAGAATTGAAACTGACAGGCAGAAAACGGCAGCGGCCCTAGTACCGGGGAAAGCGAATCCGACGATCACAGACTGCCTGAAGGTTCTCAGTCTCCCGGATCAGGAAAAGCTGGCCGTTCTGACGGAAGAGCTGGCAGAAGCCATCCTTCATATAAAAGAAGCCAATGACCTGAACCAGCAGCTGCTGGACCAGAGCTTGCAGTATATTAATGTATCCATGAATCTGATGAGACCGCAGCCGGAAAATATCAACTACGGACCGGCAGCCGGCCAGCAGAACAAACAGCTTCCTTCTCAAGGGCTGTTTAACTCGAAAGCCTAAGAGACGGAGGAATCACCATGCGTTCAACTTTTATGGGACTCGAAACAGCCCGCCGTGGCATGTTCACCCAGCAAAGCGCCTTATATGTAACAGGCCACAATATCGCCAATGCTAACACGCCAGGCTTTTCCCGCCAGCGCATCAACTTTGAACAGACATCGCCATACCCGGCAGCATCCATGAACCGCCCGCAGATCCCGGGGCAGATGGGAACAGGGGTGGAGGCAGGCTCCGTGCAGCGGATCCGCGAAGGTTTCCTTGATCTGCAATACCGTGTTGAAGCAAACAAAGTTGGCTATTACAGCTCAATGAGCGAATCGCTCACCAAGATGGAGGAAATCATGAACGAGCCGTCTGACAGCGGTCTTCATGCGACAATGGAAAAGTTCTGGAATTCCCTCCAGGACATCGCCAGCCATACAGAAAACACCGGTGCCCGCGACGTAGCTGCGGCGAGCGGCCAGATGGTGGCCGATACACTAAACTACTACTATAACTCTCTATCAAGGGTCCAGCAGGACATAGGCAGAGAAATCGGCGTCAAAGTCAAAGAAATTAACGCACTTGTCTCAGATATCAATGAACTTAACGAAAAGATCGCCAACGTCGAGCCGAACGGCTATCTGCCAAATGACCTTTATGATGAAAGGGATATGTATGTTGATCAGCTTTCACAATTGGTCAATATAAAAGTTACAAATGTGAAGCCTGCAGAGTATGGTCATGCGAAGGATATTGCAGAAGGGCTTTATAAGATTGAGATTGTTGGAGAGAAAGGAAAGCCATTCTCCCCGGCGGCAGTGCTGCTGGATGTGACCGAAGAAGATGGCCTTAAGGATCCAAACCTGCTTAAAGTTT
This sequence comes from Bacillus sp. UMB0728, assembly GCF_002858875.1. Lineage (NCBI taxonomy): Bacteria > Bacillati > Bacillota > Bacilli > Caryophanales > Bacillaceae > Bacillus > Bacillus sp. UMB0728. The sequence continues at coordinate 752,868 of NZ_PKLA01000002.1, forward strand.
ACGACACAACAGATGCTGCTAAAGAGGACTTGGAGTTAATCAGCGGGACGATCACACAGATTAAAGTCGGGGATGTTGCTTTAGAGGGCATCAACTTTTCTGGGGAGCTTGCTGGCTTGATTAAAAGCTACGGGTATCAGGACAGCGGCGGAAATGTTGCGGGATATTATCCTGATATGCTGAAGAAGCTGGATGATTTTACGACTGCTTTTATGAATGAATTTAATGCGATTCATCAAAAAGGCTTCGACTTAGCTGGGAACGCTGGTGTGGAATTCTTTGTCCTTGATCCTGAAAAAGGAGATAATCCTGGCCAGCAGATTAAGGTAAATGCTGATATTTTGAAAGATTCCAGTTTAATCGCTGCTGCAGCTACAGCGGAAGGCGGTTCGGGAGATAATGAAAATGCCCACCTGCTGGCTTTGATTAAAACAAAGTCGTTTGGCAGTTATGAATCAACGCCTCCTGCTTCTATGACATCCGGAAACTTAGACACTTACTACTCCGGCATCATCGGCCGCCTCGGAATCGATTCCCAGAGCGCTCAAAAGAATGCAAAAAACTCTTTAGTACTTGCAGACTCAGTCGATAAAAGCAGGCAATCAGTCAGCGCTGTCTCACTCGATGAAGAAATGACCAATATGATCAAATTCCAGCATGCCTATAACGCAGCTGCACGCAATATAACCGTAGTGGACGAAATGCTCGACAAAATCATCAACGGCATGGGAGTCGTCGGAAGGTAAGGTGAAAACACATGCGCGTAACGCAATCAATGCTATCCAATAATATGCTCCGCAACCTGGGCAACAGCTACACAAAGCTTGGCAAGCTGCAGGACCAGATCGCCACCCAGAAGAAATTCACAAAGCCTTCAGATGATCCTGTTTCTGCCATGCTAGCCATGAACTACCGGACCGATCTCAATCGGATCGAACAGTTCCAGCGGAATATCGGCGAGGCCAAGAACTGGATTGACAGCACGGATGATGCTTTGGATAAGGGTGTATTGGCACTGCAGAGGATCCGTGAGCTGACTGTACAGGCGAGTAATGGGACGCTTGAAGGCAATCAAAAAGAACATATCATGGAAGAAATCAAGCAGCTTAAAGAACATCTGATCGATGTAGGCAATACCCAGGTCGGCGGAAAGTATATCTTCAATGGCACCAAGACCAATGAAGCTCCACCGGGTGACGGGACGTTTGGGACAGGCGCCATCAGTCTCGAGGTTTTTTCTAATATCAAGATTCAGGTCAATATGAGCGGTGACGAGATTTTTGGTGATATGCTGAAAGGCAGCGGCAATATTGAAGGTCTGGTAAAAGCACTTGATGAAGATAGCAGTGACATTGAGGACTATATTGGCAAGGTGGATGAATATATCGATAAACTTCTTGCCTCTAGGGCCAAAATCGGCGCTAAGCAAAACCGGATCGAACTGATGGATGACCGCCTTCAGCAGCAGGAAGTCTTCTCCACCCGCATCTTGTCTGACAATGAAGATGTGGATATGGAAAAAGTGATCATGGAGATGACCACCCAGGAAAGCGTCCACCGTGCTGCTTTGAGTGTAGGCTCGCGAATTATTCAGCCATCACTGATGGACTTTTTAAGATAAAAAAGAAAGCTATCCCAGTGATAGCTTTTTTTCATAGAGAGGAGCGAAGAGGGATGAATATACCTCAATTAAGGCTGGAATCGACCTTCATACGCCTCGGCCTGAATATCGATAAGCCAGTACAGGAAATCCAGCAGCCTCAGGCGATTCAGTCGATTGAACAGCCGCAGGCAAAGCTGGAAATTGAAACGACTCCAGGAAAGCTGACCATTGACCAAACCAAGGCAAGAGAAGATGTTGATTTAAAGTCGCTCACTGTACGGGTCGCAGAGTTTGCCCAAAACGGTTATCAGGACTGGCTTTCGGGACTTGGAAGAAGAGCGGCAGAAGGCAGTGAGCTCATGAAAATCGAGAATGGCGGCAATCCGATTCCCGGCCAGGCAAAAGCCAACAGCGAGGGGCCAGAGATGCAGTTCAATATCGGCTGGGTGCCATCACATTTCAGTGTGAAGCTACACTACGAGCCTGCACAGGTCAAAATAAACGCCACACCGCAAAAGCCGATCATCTCAGCAGAGACCCAAAAGCCGGTCCATCATTATACACCAGGAAAAGTCACACCCGAAATACTCGAAAAAAACAGCCTGACAATCGACTTTGTCAGCAATGAATAAGGAATGTGGTGAAAATATGAACCTGCAAACAAAGTTTCATGGAGAATTAGAAATAAATGAGGAAAGAGTCATTCATTTTAATACTGGGATACCTGGGTTTATCGATGAAAAGGAATTCTGCATCCTCCCAATAGAGGAAACGCCTCTATTCGTATTGCAGTCGGTAAAGTCTTCAGAAACTGCCTTCATCCTGACAGACCCCTTTAGCTTTTTTACAGACTATGAATTTAATCTGCCGGAAGAGGTGACCGAGGCATTATCCATTTCAGCTGATAAGGACGTTGCCGTATTTGCCATCTTAACCGTTCAGGAGCCTTTTGAAAAAACAACCGCCAACCTCCAGGCACCGGTCATCATTAACCAGAAAGAAAAACAAGGCAAGCAAGTCATCCTGAATGGAACTTCCTACACAACAAAGCATCTGCTTATAAACAAGGAGGGGAAATAAATGCTCGTCCTCACCCGCAAGACAAAAGAATCAATCATGCTGAATGACGATATAGAAATTACCGTTGTCTCAATTGATGGAGACCAGGTCAAACTCGGCATCAACGCCCCTAAGAACGTAGAGATACATAGAAATGAGATCTATCTCTCCATCCAGCAGGAAAACAGCAGCGCCACCAAAACAGAAAGCGAGCAGCTGGGCAGCCTAACCTCCTTCTTTAGACAAAAATAACTAAAAAAACTTTTATTTTTTGTTAAACATTGTCTAAACCGGCCGATATTAACTATGTAACCAGCTAACCTAAAGGCGGCCGACTTTAGAAGGGCTGAAAAATTAACCACATGGATGTGGGACAAACACTCAAGGAGGAAAATAGTAATGAGAATTAATCATAATATTGCTGCGCTTAACACATATCGTCAGTTGAACAGTGCATCTGGTGCACAATCAAAATCAATGGAGAAATTATCTTCAGGTCTTCGTATTAACCGTGCTGGAGATGACGCAGCAGGTCTTGCAATCTCTGAAAAAATGCGTGGGCAAATTCGTGGGTTGGATATGGCATCTAAAAACTCGCAAGATGGTATTTCTTTAATCCAAACTGCTGAAGGTGCTTTAAACGAAACACATGACATTCTTCAACGTATGCGTGAATTATCAGTTCAATCTTCTAATGATACAAATACTGCTGATGATAGAGCTGAGATTCAAAAAGAAATTGACCAACTTGTTAGTGAAGTAGATAGAATTGGTAATACTACCGAATTTAACACTAAAAAGTTATTAAATGGTGGTGCGGGTTTAACAACTAATTTTACTGCTGAAACAGTAAACGGTGCAAATGTGGATTGGATTAACGTTTCTGGTGGTACAGCAGATACAAAAATCGGAAATGTTGCGATAACTGCAGCTACGGCAGCGACTGGGGCTACTACAACTTTAACTGTAGCAACTACAGCTGGAAGCAAGACAATTGACATTAATGGTGTAAGCTTAACTTACACTGCTACTGGAACTGCCGATACTGATGGGGCAGCATTAGCGCAATTAATTAATGATAATAAAGACAAATTAGGTGTTTCCGCAACTTATACTGCTGGAACAGATGCACTAGCAATTACAACTAGCGGTGTTGGTTCTGCTGCTAATTTAACAGTAAACGCAGCAGCTGGTGAAATTGCGGTCGGTGCAACAGCGGTTGACACTTATGGTAGCGATGCAACAATAACTGAGGCGACAATTGGAGCTAATTATGTAGCACGTGGTAATACAATTACTGTTACAAGTGGAAACCTTGAAGGACTTGAATTGCAATTAAATGGAAATGTTATGCATGCTACTGGTGCTAACAATGATGCTACATTTGATATTACTGCCAATGGTTCTCTTGCATTACAAATTGGTGCAAACCAAGACCAAGAGATGGGAATCTCAATTGGTGATATGAGAGCTTCTGCTCTAGGTGTAGCTAGCATTAATGTAACTTCCCAATCAAGTGCTTCAAATGCTATTACAACAATCGATGCTGCTATTAAAACAGTATCAGCGGAACGTTCTAAACTAGGTGCTTACCAAAATCGTTTAGAGCACACAATTAACAACTTGAATACATCTTCTGAAAACTTAACTGCTGCAGAATCACGTGTACGTGACGTTGATATGGCGAAAGAAATGATGAACCAAACTAAAAACTCTATTCTTTCTCAAGCAGCACAAGCAATGTTGGCTCAATCGAATCAACTGCCTCAAGGAGTATTACAACTCCTGAGATAATTGATTAAAAGGGCGTCTAGCTTGGCGACGGGCTAGAGTATAACTGGGTGAATTGCTGGAACTTCCTAAAGCTTCATCAACCACAACGTAACTGGAAACGGTCAGCGTGAAGGTGTGAAAATGATGAGGATGAAACAATGGATAATCAGCAGCCAAGCTCCTGTGAGGAAACTCTGGAGAAGGTTCAACGACTAGAGAACACGGTCTAAGGCAAAAGCTACGACTATGAATCTCGTAGGGCAGTAAAAGCTGTTCGAAGTGCCCAGCTCCATGGAAAGCATGGATGAAGATATAGTCTTTTCTGTGACCGAAAGGCATAGCGGCAAAGCAAGCCAACCAACAGCCACAAGGAGTTCTACAACTTCTTCGTTAATATTAAGATCAGGAGAGACTCTAGTTTTGCTAGGGTCTCTTTTACATAATAAGGGGCAAAAAATTTTTAATAGGATGGATAATGAACAGAGAACAGCAAGAACTAACCAAGTTCCTGGAGAGCAGTTGGGATATTGTATAAAGACAAGTTGAACGATTTTTTGGTTGTATAGAGAAGAGAAATTCATTCCCTGGAAATTCAATTACATTCTTTTGTCCATTAGAAATAGAAAGGTGGTGTATTTATGGATATAGCAATGATGTCTATGGCTCTAAGTCAAGGAAAGGTCCAGCAAGAGGCTTCACTGTCTGTTATGAAAATGGCTATTGGAGATGTGAAGCAACAAGGTGAGGCCCTGCAGCAGTTGATGAGTCCATCCAATACGGCGGCTTTGCAGCACGCTGCCCAACCCCATTTAGGGGGAAACATTGATTTAAAAGGGTAGGATGTACATTAGGGTAGCCAGTTGTAATTGATCTTTCTCAGGCTAATGGCATTCTGTCACTATCTGAATTTTATCCAACGATTCAGAGAAAATTTGATGAAGATGCAGTGTCTATCCATTCTAATTTTTGAAGGGTATACCGGCGCAACGTTGTCAATTTATTATTAAAGAGTTTTACCTTTTCACTTCATACAAAAAGAGGCTTTAGCATGCTAGAGCCTCTTTTTACACCCAACATTTAGTAGCACTCTGTGTTAGACCATATCAGCAGCACGCAGTTCCCTCAGTTTATAAGTAACCGACCAATAAGTGCGGCCAAGAGCCGATGCCATATCGCTTACTGTGTAACCTTGCTCCTTCAGTTTTAACAGCATTTCAATTTCCTCATTCGAATAGTTCCTGTACCTTTCTGAACAAGAAGCAATAATATCATATCCGGGGTATAACTTCTCGAGCAGACTCTTTTCTTTTTGAAAGCGCCAAGCCCAATTTGTTTTGTAGTACATGCTGGGACAACTTGCAGTGACGGGAGAAATGTAATCGAGAAAGGCGAAGGTATCTTTAACAGAGGTGAATTTCAAGGCTACATTCTTGCCATCCTTAACAGCTAGAAAATGAAATGTAAAATTAAAGGTCTCTTGGATGTGCTGGCAGAGTAGTTCAAGCTGTTTGCGGGGGAAGTTTTGCAGTGCAAGCATGATGGAAGGTGTCAAATAGATGATGCTCTTTTTATGATTAATTCTTTTAGTTATGCACAGAGTTCCGTCATCCATATACAATGCTGCGAGGAAATGTGGCAGGTCACAGAATCTCAATAGAGTTTGAGGAATTTGTTTATTTCCGCCGTTGTCATAAAAGTACGGATACAATTCTGTAAATAGTAATTGGGAAGAAGACCTCAAGGTGCAGCTCTGAGGTGTGAGGTACAGCAGTTCAGGAAGAAATGCTTGCTTCCATTCGCGGTATTCTTTCTGCTTGGCCCCATAGTGCTCTCGATAGCTGTTATTTTTTCTTCGGGATCCCTTATACAACTTTGTGATTTCGCCATCACCAAGGATGCTGGCGGCTAAGATATTCTGCTGAATGGGAGTGAGTTTATTAAATTCCATGAGCTAATCCTCCTAATAAGGAACGTTTGTTCTTATTATAACCTTTTTTGCCCTCTGGGATAAAACGAGAAGAGGTAAAGAGGTATTTTTTCTAAAATATTTTCGTGTCCAGCCGATATAATTAACATGAACTAAGAATAGGGGGATCCTCCATGATTGAGAGGCTTTCAGGACAGAGCGTCGCCTATTCAGCTAGAACTTCATCTCATGATAATGTAGACACTCAGAAGATAAAGGATCAAGTAAGTACTGACAATTTTCAAAAAGAAACTGTTGGAACGATTGAAGTTAAGAAAGAAAAGTTGGACGATATCATCGATGGAATGAATGAGTTCCTGCAGCCATCCAATACTTCGCTTAAATTTGAGCTCCATGAAAAACTGAATGAGTATTATGTGACCATTGTCGATGATATTACTCATGAAGTGGTAAAAGAGATTCCTTCAAAAAAGATGCTTGATATGTATGCAGCGATGACAGAGTTTGTCGGGCTGATGGTAGATAAAAAGATATAGGTTGGTGAAAATATGGTACGGATCGGCGGCCTGGCCAGCGGGATGGATATTGACCAGCTGGTAAGTGATTTGATGAAGGCTGAAAGAATGCCACTGGATAAAATCAATCAGAAAAAGCAATATACTGAATGGCAGCGTGATGATTACCGTTCGATGAATAAAAAACTGCTTGAGCTGGACCAATTGATTTTTGATGGAATTGGGAAGCAGGGTTCCTATATAAAGAAAAGTATCAGCAGTACGAATCCGGATGCAGTGGGCATTAAAAACATCAATTCTACTTCTGAATTTTCAGGTTCCATAGAAGTCACAAAGCTGGCAACTGCTGCAACTATGCACAGTCTTGCTGAAATTAGCATTGATCCTTCAGAGAAATTAGACAAAACGTTTACTGATAATCAAGAAATGAGTTTTACCATTAAATCAGTTACAAAAGATGGAACGCTTGAAAGCGAAGGTTATACCTTAACTTTTAAGCCCTCAGATGAATCAATTAACAGTATTATCAGTAAAATCAACTCCAACTCGAATGTTACGGCATTCTTTGATGCGAACACAAAGAGAATTTCCTTCACCGCAAAAAATACAGGTGATGTTAAAGGTCAACCTGAAATTAAATTAGAAGGGGACTTTTTAACAGATACTTTGAAATTAAGCTCTGATAATGTGGCAGCATCAAGTACTGATATAACAGTAGGAGGCACAGTGATTGATGCTGGTTCTGCCGGCAGCAATGCACAATTCACTTATAATGGTCTCCCAACTGAGCGTTCCTCCAACACATTCCAAATTAACGGAGTTGAATTTTCTCTTAAAAAAGAGAATACAGGAAAAGTCACCTTCTCCTCTTCTCCCGACGTCGACGCTATCATGGACACGATCGTCAAATTCGTCGATAAGTACAATGAAGTCATCGAGGAAATAAATGATAAGACAGATGAGAAGAGATACCGTGACTTCCAGCCATTGACTGCCGAGCAGCGCAAGGAAATGGAAGAGAAGGATATCGAACTGTGGGAAGAGAAGGCGAAGAGCGGTACGTTGAGAGGGGATTCCATTTTGACGGGCAGCCTCAATAAAATGAGGAGCGATCTTTATAGCCCGGTTAGCGGGTTGTCAGGCATTAACCAGCTCGCTCAAATTGGCATTACCACTACCAGCAATTATCTGGAAGGCGGGAAGCTTACTATAAAGGAAGATGATTTGCGGAAGGCCATCTCTGAAAATCCGAATGGGATATATGAGCTTTTTCAGAAAGAAGGCTCTACTGCTTCTGAACAGGGACTTGCCCGGAGATTAAGAGATTCTATCAAGTCAACGATGACTGATATTGAGGCAAAGGCCGGAAAAGCGTCGAGTGTAAATAACACGTTTACAATTGGCAAGATGTTAGATGGCTTCGATAAGCAGATCACCCGTTTCGAGGACCGTTTGACACAGGTGGAAAACCGCTACTGGTCCCAATTCACCGCCATGGAAAAAGCCATCCAGCGCTCGAACGAGCAGATGGCGTACCTGATGCAGCAATTCGGAGGATAATCACCGCCACTGGGAATACAGTTTTGAAAGGAAGTGTCCTATATGACCACAAAAAATCCATATCAGTCATATCAGCAGAATTCGGTTACGACGGCTTCGCCTGGGGAGCTGACGCTGATGCTTTATAATGGCTGCCTGAAGTTCATCAATCATGCGAAGAAGGCAATTGCTGATAAGAATATTGAAGCGAAGAATACAAACATCCAGAAGGCGCAGAACATCATCAGGGAGCTGATGGTGACGCTGAATATGGATCTGGAAGTTTCAGAGAATATGATGTCGCTCTATGATTATATGAACCGCCAGCTTATTGAGGCGAATTTGAAAAGTGATGCAGCAATCCTGGAAGAGGTGGAAGGCCTTGTGACTGAGTTCCGCGATACATGGAAAGTGGTCATCCAGGTGAACCGCCAGAAGCAGTTCAGCCAGGCGGGGCAGATTTAATGAGCCAAGTTGAGCGGTTATATGCTCTAACGGTCAAGCTGATTGAGCGGCTGGAGCAGGGCAAAGACCGTGATGAAAAGATAGGTTGGATTGAAGCTGCTCTTGAAGAGCGGGAGCAACTGATGAAAGAGGTCCAGCCGCCGTATTCAGAAGAGGAAAAAGCCCTTGGAAAAAATCTGCTTGACCTCAATATCCGTTTGTCGCAGCTGCTGCAGAAGGAAAAAGCGATGATCCAGAAGGATATCAAGGGCCTGTCCGTTAAGAAAGAATCGAACAATAAATATATGAATCCATATCAATCGATGGCAACGGACGGTATGTTTTACGATAAACGAAAATAGGTGGCTTCTATGATTAAACTCGAGGAAAATCAGCATATATTAATTAAGGAATATCAGGACTTGCTTATAACGGTCGAAGAGGCACTTGAATACATCGTGGCGAGCTTTGACAATCTTGAGAAGACTGAAGGCGACCGATTACTTTTGGATGTATTCCAGGCGCTTCCTTATATTGCCAGTGCCAGTGAACAGCTGAGCAGGCTGTTTGAAAAAGAGTCTTCCTCTCTTGAAGGAGCTTTAGCATCATTTCATGTGGTGGCGGAAAAAGCTGCAATGCTGGAAGGGAATTTCGGCGATCTTGAAAAGAAACAGGAGATTATCCGTGAACAGCTTTATCCGGCTTATACAGGCTGGAGCCAAAAGGTTCAGCAAGAGCTTTCATCTTATACACAATCCTGACCGTCTTTTATTGGCGGTCTTTTTTCTTTTCTGAAGCCGGAGGCATTGATGCAGCTGAATCGACACGCTTTCGACAAATGTTTTCAATTTATCTCAACGTTTTTGCAGGACTTTTCTGGGGTACAGTAGAATTATATTTACATAGTCTTAATAAAATTTTAAGGCTAGGCTTTTTCAGGGAGCGGCAGCTTTAAGGCCGCGGATGCCTGTGAGAGCTTTACTGTATAATGAAAAGGAGGAGTTCATCTATGAATTATAACATTCGTGGTGAAAACATTGAGGTAACTCCAGCGATTAGAGAATACGTAGAGAAGAAAATTGCGAAACTGGAAAAATATTTTACTGAAACTCCTGATGCAAATGTACATGTAAACTTAAAAACGTATAATAATAACCGCTCCAAAGTGGAAGTGACCATTCCGATGCAGAATCTGGTGCTCCGTGCTGAGGAGGATCATGAAGATATGTATGCGGCGATCGATTTGATTGTGGATAAGCTGGAACGGCAGATCCGCAAGCACAAAACGAAGGTGAACCGCAAGTTCCGTGAGAAGGGAAGCCCGACGCTGATGTTTGCTTCTTTTGATGAGCCGGAGGCCCCTGTCCTGGAAGAAGAGGATAATGATCTTGAGGTTGTCCGCCAGAAGAGCTTTGATTTGAAGCCGATGGACAATGAAGAGGCGATCCTGCAGATGAACCTTCTCGGCCACAGCTTCTATGTATTCACAAACGCAGAAACAAACCGCACCAATGTTGTCTATAAGCGTAAAGATGGCCGCTATGGCCTGATTGAAGCTCAATAAGAATAAAGAGACCCTGCTCCCAATCGGAGCAGGGTCTTAATATGGTTAGAGAATTTAGGCAGCGGTGCGCTTTCTCTTTTTCCCGCACCTGACGCATTCATCATTATAGTAGCTGTATTTGTGGTTCTTTAAAAAGAAACAAAAGAGAGCTTTAACCTTCAAGTCCGTTCACTCCTTCGAATGTTATACCCTCTACTATACTATAAAACCTTAAAAAAACCTTCTTTTATACTAAATAAATTACATATAGTGGATAAAAATTCTTTATAAAGAAAAAGTCAATATGTTCTTTATGTCGAATTTTAAGATGTTTTGAAAGCTTGGCTGCACGAGCTATACCCTCGGCGGATTCTTAACCTCCAGCACGGAAACAGCCTGATACCCGGATTCAAGAATACTTACAAGGGCCGCAGCCATGATAAACTGTTTGATTTGCCTCATATTCATTTTTCTCTCCATTAACCCTGAACTATAGTTATTTCATCTAAATCTGCACTTTTAACGCCCTCATTAAAGATCATACGCGTCTTAAAACGGTAGGAGCGCTTTTTGCCGGACGGCTGCAGTGTCTCCGGCAGAGTGAAGTGGAACGGCATATGGTTGCATTCATCCGATTCAATTTTTTTCGTAGTCAGGATGGTGGTAGAGTCTACTACACTCTCTCCAGTTTCATCAGTGAAAACCAGGTCGCACTCAATACGTTTGATCTGCTGGTCGATTGTGCCTCCCTCGATGTTGAAATAACCGCAAATGCTCTCGCCCGGATGGTAGCTCAGCTTTGGCAATATAAGGTCGATCCTCGCCGACCCGACACCGATCAATGACATATACTTTCGTAAAAGCAACATAAATCTCTCCTATTAGTTTTTTTGTGTTTTATTATTTTGTTAGTCTTTGGATGTCCTGTTTAAACTTCATTTGGAAATTTCTCTGGTTACATTCTCTGCTCCTTCTGGCATTCCAGCCACAAAGCTCTTTTCTTTTCATATGCACGCCTGCAGCGATTTACCACACTTGTCTGCCAAAAAAGGCGCCTGTCCCGCAACGAAAAGAGGCCTTTGCCATGCTGAATCATCCAGCGCGGCAAAGGCCTCTTTGAGTGCATAAATAAAGACCTTTGCCGTTCAGGCAAAGGTCTGGCTAACAGAATCAGGTCTGCCAGCAAAGCCGAGAGCGGATGCTCTGTAATGACGACTATGCTGTAAAAGCTACTCCCCTTTGTGGGAGACGTGCTATGAATTTATAGGTTTATTGTACAAAATTTCGCCGGGAAAATCAATTGTTTTCACTAGGTATGCTAAAGATTTTTCAACTGAAAATAAGAAATCGAGCTTAGTATGTGGAAATGGATGTCCTTTTATTATTTTTGCCCGCACAGACGGAACCATTGCTGCATGGTAACGAATTAAAGTAAATGGATAGGCAAAGGGGTTATAGAACGTTATAATTAGAAAATAATAATAATTAGCGCAGCCCTCCTGACATTGTGCCGGAGGGCTGCCGGATGCCTGTTCATAGGCAGGCTGGAAAGGATGAAAAGGTGAATCAGTCATGAAGCATGCAGACATATTCTTGGCCTTTTTCAGGGTAGGAATCCTGGGCTATGGCGGAGGCCCGTCCTCTATTCCGCTCGTCCATAAAGAAGTGGTGGAAAAATATAAATGGATGGATTCAGATGAGTTCGGCGATGTGCTCGCGCTCGGCAACGCGCTTCCGGGACCGATTGCCACGAAAATGGCCGGCTATATCGGCTACCGGGTTGCAGGAGTCTGGGGGATGCTGAATGCCATCATCGCGACAATCGTGCCGACGATTATCCTGATGGTGCTTCTCCTGACCGTATTGAACTCCTACAAAGACCAGCCATGGGTTCAGGGGATGTCAACGGCCGTTGTGCCTGTTGTTGCCGTCATGCTCGCCACTTTGACTTGGGATTTTGTGAAAAAGTCAGTCAAATCAAATCTCGGCTGGGGCTGGACACTGGTATTTGTCGCTGGAAGCCTGGTTATATTGGAGGTCCTGAACGTTCATCCTGCCATCATTATTTTCGCTTTATTGCTCGGGGCGCTCCTTAAAAAAGACAGGGCCGGCAAAAATGGGAAAAGGGAGAAAAGTTCAGCATGATTTATATCCAGATATTTTCAGCATTTTTTATCCCCGGAATCCTTGGCTATGGCGGCGGACCGGCTTCCATCCCGCTGGTTGAGAATGAAGTGGTCGGCCGGTACGGCTGGCTCAGCACAAGTGAGTTCAGCGAGATGCTTGCCATGGGGAATACATTGCCAGGACCGATTGCCACAAAGATGGCCGGCTATATCGGCTATGATCAGGGCGGCGTCCTGGGTGCTATTGTCGGCGTTTTTGCCACCGTTGCCCCGTCGCTGATCCTGATGATCGGCCTTCTCGGATTGCTCATGAAATACAAGGAATCGCCGCGGGTCAAACGGATGACGGTTGTCATCAGACCGGTTATCGCCGTCCTTCTAGGACTCATGACGTACGACTTCCTGTTTTCCTCTTACGAAGGTGCCGGCTTCTGGCAGACCATCTTCATTGGGCTTGTCAGCCTGGTGCTTATGGAAAAGTTCAAGGTGCACCCTGCGTATGTGATTGCCGGATCGCTTGTTTATGGCGGGATATTTTTAGCGTGATGAGAAAAAAGAACCAAATCCAATTGGATTCGGTTCTTTTTTCATTAACTCACCTTAAACTTTCCAAGCTCACGTTTCATTTCCTCAGTCAATGCTTCAAGTGCTGAAACCTTATCGCCGACCTGCTCGAAGGAGCGGAGCTGGGCATCGGTGGAAGCGGAAATCTCTTCTGTCCCGGCTGCCGTTTCTTCTGTAACAGCAGACACATTTTCAATCGCCGCGATGACCTGCTGGCTCATGCTTGCGGATTTTTCGGTGCCTTCCGCCAGTGTTGTGAGCTGGTCGTAAATTCCGGCAACATGTCCGGCGATGGTGAAGAAGCTGTCTTCTGTTTCTTTGATGGATCCGAGCTGTTCGTCGGTCAGCTTGCTGCCGAGCTCTGTTGCATTCAGTATGGTGGAAACACCCTGCTTGATGCTGGAAACCATGCTGGTGATCAGGACAGTGGCTTTTGAGCTATCGTCTGCGAGCTTGCGGACTTCTTCCGCGACAACGGCGAAACCTTTGCCTGCCTCGATGGCTGCATTCAGCGCAAGCAGATTGGTCTGCTCAGCGATTTCCCTGACCGTATGGGCCGCATTCTCTATTTTGCCGGTATAATCGGCGAATTCCTGGACGGACGCTTTGATTCCTTCTGATGAGCTGGAGAGCTGTCCGGCGAAGCCTGCCTGCTTTTCCAGTGACTTGCGGCCGGCATCGATGGAGCTCATGGCTTCCATGCTTGCCTTGAGCGAGTTCTGGCTTTCCTGCTGGACCACCGTAAAGTTGTCGCCCATGCTGCGCATCAGTTCTGCAGTTGACTGAATGTCCTCGGAAATCGCCTGGCTTCCTTTAGCGAGCTCCTCGGTGGAAACAGCAACCTGGCTGCTGCTTTCTGTTACGCTCTCCATATAACCGGATACTTCTTTTGAAAAAGTGGACACTTGCTTTCCTACATCATCTATCGATTCGACGGTAGATTTTACATTGCCAATCATGTCTGCAAAAGCAGAGCGCAAAAGGTCTATTTCAAATTTGCTGGACGGCTTGGCCTTTTGGATTTCGATGGTCAAATCTCCCCTGGCGACCCGTCCTGCCTGCTGGACGATTTCATTGAGCGGCATTGTGATCTTTCTGGCTGCCAGCCATGAAAATCCTCCGGACAGAAGAATCAGCAGGATGCTGGCAATCAGGGATGATGTGACAATGAAGTTGATCTGTTTTTCCATCTGAAAGGTTTTGGCTTCATACCATTCTTCAGCCTGCTTGTCGAGAAGGTATAAATCATTCATGATTCCTGCAATGCGGATGGATTGCCGCTTGATCTCCGGCTGGTTCCCGCTTTTAAGGGCATCGCCTGCTTCTTTTGTCAGGATGCTGAATTTATTTTCGGCTTTTGTGAAGGTGGCTTTCTGGTTTGCTTCACTTATGGCGGATTTCAGCTGTTTCATGTCTTTTTCAATTTTCCCGAGCATTCCGGCAGCTTCCTGCTTATTAGCACCAGTGCCGGTCACCGCAGCGCTCGCCAGTGATTGCCTGGCACTGACAAATTCACCGTTCAGGGTTTCTATCTGCAGCAGGACCTCTACATCCTCTTTGGAGGAGCTCTGAAGCTCAAGGATCTGGCTGATCATATAACCGATGATTACAGTTGATAAGATAAGGGGGATGATGGCAATCATCATCAGTCGGTTGCGCAATCTCATGGTGCAGCCTCCTTTAAGGTTTAGTTGAATTTACAGTAATATCGCCGGAGATGATTTCATCCTTGGCGGCAGTAAGGGCTTTTTTCTGTTCTTCCGAGAAAGGGAAGGCACGAAGTTCTGCAAGGCCGACGCCGTTTTCAGCCAGGCCGAGGACAAAAGCATGCTGTTCAATTTTGCCTTTTTCTTTTAAAAGCTTCGCGATGTCATACACCGCAACGTCGATATTTTTCAGCATGCTGGTGACAATGGCTTTTTCCGCAACGAAGAACTGATCAGAGTCGACGCCTGCTGCGAGGACGCGCTTTTCCTGTGCCTTCTGGAGCGCGCCATAGCCAGTGAAACCGGCTGCCGGATAAATGAAATCTGCGCCTTTGCTAATCTGTGCTTCCGCAATCTTACCGCCGAGCTCAGCATCACTGAATGAGCCTGCATACTCGGTCACGATTTTGATATCGGGTTTCACATGCCTGGCACCCTGGATGAAGCCTTGTTCAAAATGGTGGATGACTTCTGCATCCTCACCGCCGATGAAGCCGAGTGTGTTCGATCTGCTGGCCATGGCTGCTGCCATTCCGACCAGGAAGCTGCCTTCATGCTCCTTGAATGTAATCGAAGCGATATTCGGCAATTCTGATACGGCATCAATCAGCAGAAATTGCTGTTTTGGATATTTCTTAGCAATTTTCTCAAGCGGCTCCTGAGCTGTAAAACCGAGGCCGATGACAAGGTCATTTTTTTCCTCGACAAGCTCTGTCAGCTTTTCTTCTAAATCTCCGTCTGGCGCCTCTTTATAATCAAACAGGACGCCCAGCTCATCACGGGCCCTCTCCAGCCCGCGGAAGGCCGAGTCATTGAAGGAGTCATCCCCCAGCCCTGTTGTTGATAACAAAATGCCAATCTTGTACTCTTTTTCCTGCTTAACCTCCGCTGCATCACCTGGCATCGAGCATCCTGCCAGGAGAAGAATGGCCAACAGAAGCAGGCCTAACTTTTTCACCAATTCCATTCACCTCTATTAAAAAATTCTCACGGTGAGTATATCGACAGAATGTGACATTTATTTAGAAGGAAGAAAAAGGAGAAATCGTTTAGAGAAGCGAAGAATATAGTAAGAGATTTTTAGGAGGAATAGAATATGACTTTTTCAATCGTCGGCTATGATCCGAAGGAAAAGGAATGGGGGATTGCGGTTCAATCCAAATTTTTAGGTGTTGGTGCGGTAGTGCCCTTTGCCAAGGCAGGCATCGGGGCGGTAGCAACCCAGTCTTATGCGAACACAGCTTACGGTCCGCAGGCTCTCCAATTAATGGAGCAGGGAAAGACTGCCCAGGAGGCGCTTGATCTTATTACAGCCGAAGACCCTGACAAGGAACTGCGCCAGGTCGGAATCGTTGATTTTGAGGGCAGCGGAGCTACTTTTACAGGAAACGGCTGCTATAACTGGGCCGGCGGGACTGCAGGCGAGTATTTCGCGGCACAGGGCAATATTTTAGTAGATGAAAATACAGTAAAGGCGATGGGTGCTACTTTTGCCAGCAGTGAAGGCACCCTGGCTGAACGGCTGCTTGCCTCCCTTAACGCCGGCCAGGAAGCAGGCGGGGACAGCCGCGGCCAGCAGTCAGCAGCTTTACTGGTTGTGAAAGAAAAGGGAGGTTACGGCGGCTTTAATGACCGCTATATTGACCTGCGTGTCGATGACCATCCTGACCCGATCACTGAATTGATCCGAATCTACCATCTGCAGCAGCTTTATTTTGCACCGAGCAAAGAGGGCAGGGTGGCTGATATTGAAGGAGATGTGGAGGCAGAATTGGGTAGCCAGCTCGTGAGGCTCGGCTATATTGAGAAAAAGGCAAGTGGCGGGGAATTATACAAAGCGCTGAAAACCTATATTCATACCGAAAACTTCGAAGAGCGGGAGCAGGATGAAGGGAAAATAGATCTGGATATACTGGAATATATGAAGAAACAAGAATAGCAGCTGCCGTTTGGCGGCTTTTTTTATAAGTGGTTCCAATTTTCCAGGGATTATGCTAAAAAGAAGATAGAATGAATGTGCGGAAGGAGAGAGAGATGTTGAACGGAAGAATCAACCGGAATGATCCTTGTCCATGCGGCAGCGGGAAAAAATATAAAAAATGCTGCGGCAGCAAGGATGTGATTGTGATAACGGACAGGATGGAAGGGGAAATCATCGCTCTCCAGGGAGAAGCGATTGAATTTGCCAAGCATGTATACGGAGAACAGCTCCAGGAGTCTTTTGAATTGGAGGATCTATCGTACTTTGATAAGGAAGAAAGAGAATTCTATGAATCTGTCCACACGCTCTGGTTCACAGCTTTCGGGGAGCTCGATTCCGGCGAGAGGATTATGGATTTATTTATAGAAGAAATGCTCCCCGCTTTGAAGAATTCCTACCTGAAGGATATCCTGCAGAAATGGGACAAGCCGTTTGCTTTTGCAGGTATTATTAAGGAAAGAAACGAAAGCAAACTTCTGGTTGAGGATGCAATGAGCGGACAATCTTTTACAGTCACCATCCTTGAACCTTACAAGGATATAGAGACTGCCCGTTTTGCATTCGGCATGCTGCTTCCTTATCTGGATCATCATGTATTTTTCCCGGCGCCATTTGAACTTGGCGGGGAAAACACCGACGCATACAGGGATTTTCTTTTAAAAGAATATAAAGCCACCCGGATGGAGGATCCGCAGGAATTTCTGCAGGAGTTCTTCCTTGAGATGATGGAGGAGGTGCCAGGGACAGCTGTTTCGTTTGAGTGGCCGAACGAAGGAGCGGCGGAGGTTGCTGATTTGTTTGCCAGAGATATGGAGCAGGAAGGCGAGGAAAGCTGGGTCATTGATATGGGGGTCACCCTCTGGATGAAATATATCGAGAAGACCGGCAAAAAGCCAAAGAAGGCCGGGATTTATGTGGCGGGCCTCCGCTATCTTGTCGGCACTCTGGCAAATCCGTCGGGCCCTGCGTATACTCAAAAACAGCTGGGAACCCTCTATGGCGTGTCTGCAGCCAGCATATCGAATGCTTATGGTGAAATCTATCATGCAATCGAGGACGTGCTGGAGGAAATCTTTCAATCTGAGCTCCAGGAGCCGGCTTCCCTGATGGAGTCTGAGCGGATGATGCAGGATTTGATGGGTCTTATCGGGGAGAAGGAGTTCGAGAATGAACAGGATTTGGATAGCTTCCTTCAGGGGCTTATGAATAAACCGCTGCCGAAAAAAGCTTCGGCCACCAAGAAGGGTAAAGCCCAGGATATCATGTATGAAGCATTCGAAGCATCCGGTGCTAAAAGATATAAGCTTGCCGAGAAAGCGCTTGAGCTGAATCCGCTCAATAGTGATGCCTATAATATCCTTGCTGAAAAGGAAGATCTCCCGGAAGCGACTAAGCTGTTTAAAAAGGGGATGGAGGCTGGACAGAAGGATCTCGGGGACGGCTTTTTTAAGGAAAATAAAGGCCACTTTTGGGGCCTGATTGAAACGCGGCCATTTATGAGGGCTAAAGCCAATTATGCACAGGCGCTGCATGCGCTTGGCAATCTGCCGGAAGCGATTGGGCATTATGAAGAGCTTCTTGAGCTAAATCCGAATGATAATCAGGGTGTCAGGTTTGTGATGTTTCAGGCTTACTGTGAAAGCAGGCAATACAAGAAAGCCAGAAAGCTATTGGAAGCTTATCCGGAAGAAATGGCTGCAGGCCTCTTCAATCAGGTCCTGCTCGAACTGCTGGAAAAAGGCTTCACAAGCAAAGCGGCTGCGCTGCTGAAGAAAGCGAAGAAACATAATCCTCATGCTTCAGATTATCTTTCAGGGAAAAAGAAAATGCCGCGTACAATTCCGGACTATTACAGCTGGGGTGACAAGAATGAGGCTATCACCTATGCGGATGGACATCTTCATTTATGGCAGGGAATTCCCGGGATTCAGACATGGCTGCAAAATAACTAAAAAGGGTGCGACATATTGAATACATTTTTTGGATGGCTGTTTAAAAAGAATTACCGCAATCTGAGCGACCTGGTCTCTCTGGGTGTGCTGCTGCTGTTGGTAAGGTTGATTGACTTTGGACCAGTGAGGGAAAATATTTATTTACTGATTCCGGTGCTGGTGGTTCTATTTGTCCTGGTGCGGGTGCTGGAAACCGTTACAGCTAAATTCCTCGGCGACCAGAATAAGAAGCTGGAGTATAGCACGTTCGCTTTTTCTGTGCTGGGGATTGTGGTTGTTACGTCTTTGCTGAGGTTTTGAAATTTGGCTGGTGCTCCCTTGTTGGGGGTGCCGTTTTTTTGTTTGTTGAATTGGGATTATTTGTATTTTTTGTAGAAAAGGGCGAGTTTTATGTAGAATCATTGGGATTTTATGTAGAATAATAGAGAATTTATGTAGAAAAAATTCATTTTTATGTAGAATCCGCGGTGAGGAGTTAGTTTTTAGCCTTAATATCTCATATAAAAACCAAATTGAAATCCAATTTTCTGCCCGAACTGAGAATTAGCGATTTATTTTCTTATAAATCCATTTGACTACCTCTATATTTTACACTTACCTGCTTAAAATTGATCCCCAAACTATTATAATTTACCCCTGACCTCTTAAAAGTCATTCCCCCCATTTATAGCATGCTTCGTGCACTTTCTCACAATTGTTGTCACTCTATAGAGGAAGTGGTAGAATTAAGGAGGAAACCTGCGATTTTTTGCAGGAGGAGATAGCTGCTGTGATAGCGAAAGGTACAGGAGCGGCAGTTGCCATAGAGGCTGCTGTTTATTTTTCATAAAAAGCTCTGAGGCCAATTGACGAGCCCATATCCAATATAAAGGAGCGTTTTTGATGCTTGGGATTTTAAACAAAGTGTTCGATCAAAATAAACGCGATTTAAAGAAACTGTCAAAGAAGGCGGAGCAGATTGACGCCCTGGCTTCCACTATAGATAAACTGACTGATGACCAGCTGCGCGACAAGACGGCTGAGTTTAAGGCGCGCCTGGAAAAAGGCGAGACGCTTGATGACATTCTTGTAGAAGCATTTGCTGTGGTCCGCGAGGCCGCGAAACGTGTGCTTGGCCTTTATCCTTATCCGGTCCAGCTGATGGGGGGCGTATCCCTTCATGAGGGGAATATTTCCGAGATGAAAACTGGTGAAGGTAAAACGCTGACGGCCACCATGCCTGTTTACCTGAACGCCCTGGCAGGAAAAGGCGTGCATGTTGTGACGGTCAATGAATACCTGGCCAGCCGTGATGCGACAGAGATGGGCCGTCTCTATGAATTCTTGGGCCTCACTGTCGGACTGAACCTGAACGGACTTTCAAAAGAAGAAAAGCAGGCTGCCTATGCGGCTGATATCACTTACGGTACGAACAATGAGCTTGGCTTTGACTATCTGCGCGACAATATGGTCCTTTATAAAGAGCAGAAGGTCCAGCGCCCGCTGTATTATGCGGTAATCGATGAAGTCGACAGCATCCTGATCGATGAGGCGCGTACACCGCTCATCATTTCCGGGTCTGCGCAAAAGTCTGCCCAGCTTTATATCCAGGCAAATGCTTTTGTCCGCAACCTGAAAAAAGAAGACGACTACACATATGATGAAAAAACCAAGGGAGTCCAGCTGACAGAGGACGGGATGACGAAGGCAGAGAAGGCTTTCGGCATCGAGAATCTGTTCGACATTTCCCATGTGGCGATCAACCATCATATCACACAGGCCTTGAAGGCGCATGCGAGCATGCATCTTGATGTTGATTATGTCGTCCAGGACGGCGAGATTGTCATCGTTGACCAGTTCACAGGCCGCTTGATGAAAGGGCGCCGCTACAGCGACGGTCTCCACCAGGCGATCGAAGCGAAGGAAGGCCTGGAAATCCAGAACGAAAGCATGACGCTTGCGACAATCACTTTCCAGAACTATTTCCGTATGTACGAAAAGCTGGCCGGTATGACGGGTACAGCGAAGACAGAGGAAGAGGAATTCCGCAATATTTACAATATGTATGTAACGGTCATCCCGACGAACAGGCCGATTGCCCGTGACGACCGTGCCGATCTCATTTATGCGAGCATGGACGGCAAGTTCCGCGCGGTGGTCGAGGATATCGCCGAGCGCAACCAGAAGGGCCAGCCGGTGCTTGTGGGTACGGTGGCCATCGAGACGTCTGAAATCATTTCTAAATATCTGACGAAAAAAGGCATCCGCCACGATGTCCTGAATGCGAAAAACCATGAGCGTGAAGCGGAAATCATTGCCCATGCCGGTGAAAAAGGCTCTGTTACCATCGCCACCAATATGGCGGGGCGCGGTACTGACATCAAGCTTGGCGAAGGCGTGAAGGAAGTCGGCGGACTTGCGGTCATCGGTACGGAAAGGCATGAAAGCCGCCGGATTGATAACCAGCTCCGCGGACGTTCCGGACGCCAGGGGGATCCTGGTGTGACTCAGTTCTATCTTTCCATGGAAGATGAATTGATGCGCCGCTTCGGGTCTGACAATATGAAATCAATGATGGAGCGCCTTGGCATGGACGACAGCCAGCCGATCCAGAGCAAGATGGTATCTAGAGCGGTTGAATCTGCGCAGAAACGCGTTGAGGGCAATAACTTTGATGCCCGTAAGCAGCTTCTGTCATATGATGATGTATTGCGCCAGCAGCGTGAAATTCTTTATGCACAGCGCAATGAGGTGCTTGAGTCTGAAAACCTCCGCGAAATTGCCGAGAAGATGATCCAGGCTGCCCTTCAGCGCAATGTCGAGGCTTTTGCCCCTGCTGTCGAGGATGAAGAGAACTGGAATCTGGATGGCCTGCTTGATTATGTGAACGGCAACCTTCTCAATGAAGGCGACCTCACTGTCAATGACCTGCGCGGCAAGGATACAGAGGAAATCTTTGAAACCATCTATGCGAAGGTAAAAGAGCGCTATGATGAAAAAGAAGAAATTCTTGCTGAAGACCAGATGCGCGAGTTCGAAAAAGTTGTTGTGCTCCGTGCGGTTGATTCTAAGTGGATCGACCATATCGATGCAATGGACCAGCTTCGCCAGGGCATCCATCTTCGCGCCTACGGCCAGATCGACCCGCTGCGGGAATACCAGCATGAAGGCTTTGCGATGTTCGAGAACATGATTGCCAGCATCGAAGAAGATGTGGCCAAGTACATCATGAAAGCGGAAATCCGCAACAACCTTCAGCGTGAAGAAGTGGCCAAAGGCCAGGCGGTCAACCCCAAGGAAAACGAGGGCGGTAAAGTAAAGAAAAAGCCGGCTGTAAAGCAATTGGATGTCGGACGCAATGACAGCTGCATCTGCGGAAGCGGCAAAAAGTACAAAAACTGCTGCGGTAAAGAAGCTTAAGCATAAGAACAGAAGAGGGCCGGTAAAGCTCGATCAGCTTTGCCTGCTCTCTTTTTCCTGATACACTGTAAAAAAACTATTTAGAGGTGACTGGAATGGAATTAGCAGACATTCGCAATGAGTTAGAGAGAACAGCTAAGGTATTAGCGGACTTTAGGGGGTCTCTTTGACTTAGAAAACAAAGAGGCGCGCATCGCCGAGCTTGATGAAGAAATGCTGCACCCGAATTTCTGGGATGATCAGAAAGCGGCGCAGGTTGTTATCAGCGAGTCGAATGCCCTGAAGGATCAGGTCCATGAATTCCATGACCTGTATGAAACATTTGAAAACCTGGAGCTCACTTATGAGCTTGTGAAGGAAGAAAGCGACGAGGATCTCCAGAATGAGCTTGCCGAAGAGCTGACTGAGCTGACAAAGCGCCTTGCGCAATTCGAGCTGCAGCTTTTGCTTAGTGAGGAATATGATAAAAACAATGCCATCCTTGAACTCCACCCGGGAGCGGGCGGTACGGAATCCCAGGACTGGGGCTCCATGCTGCTGCGCATGTACACACGCTGGGCAGAGAAAAAAGGCTTCAAGGTTGAGACGCTTGATTATCTTCCTGGTGATGAGGCTGGAATCAAAAGTGTCACTCTTGCCATCAAAGGGCATAATGCATACGGCTATCTGAAGGCAGAAAAAGGCGTTCACCGCCTCGTCCGGATCTCGCCGTTCGATTCATCAGGCCGCCGCCATACCTCTTTCGTTTCCTGTGAGGTTATGCCGGAGTTCAATGATGAAATCGAAATCGATATCCGTACAGAAGACCTGAAAATTGATACGTACCGGGCAAGCGGCGCCGGCGGACAGCATATCAATACAACCGACTCAGCTGTCCGGATCACCCACTTGCCGACAAATGTCGTGGTAACATGCCAGACCGAGCGCTCCCAGATCAAGAACCGTGAGCGTGCCATGAAAATGCTCCAGGCTAAGCTCTATCAGAAAAAAATTGAAGAGCAGGAGCAGGAGCTGCTGGAAATCCGCGGCGAGCAGAAGGAAATCGGCTGGGGCAGCCAGATCCGCTCCTACGTATTCCACCCGTACAGCATGGTCAAGGACCACCGCACAAGCACGGAATCCGGAAACGTCCAGGGCGTAATGGACGGCGATCTCGATCCGTTCATCAATGCTTATCTGCGTTCAAGACTAAGTCTATAATACTGAAGGAAAAGCCTTTGCCGGAAATGGCAAAGGCTTTTTTTATGTGGATGTTGTGTGAGGCCAGTGAAGAGGTTTTCGGGAAGGTTTCTATACTTTAATCGTCTTTTTCAACTGGTTGATCTCTTTATCATGTACACCGGTTTTCCCGCTTAAGTACTCAATGTCAATCTTCGCTGCATTCAGTTCATTTGAAACCACCTGGTAAAGCTTTTCATGATGATCAAGCTTCGTTTCAATATGTTTAAAATGGCTTCTCATTTCGGTGGTCAGATTGTCAAACCTTTCATCCACAGTATCGAGCCTTTTATTAACAGCATCAAACCTTTCATCCGCAGCATCAAACCTTTTATCAACAGCGTCAAATCTTTTATCAACAGCATCAAACCTTTTATCCACACCATCGAGCCTTTTCTCCATTGCATCAAACCGGCTGTTCATCTGTGACCCAAGATCCACTATCTGCTCCTGCATGATGACCAGGATTTGTTCGAGTGACTTCTCCATGTTTTTTCACCTCCTTTTCGACATTATACCACTTTTCTGTATGCGGAAATCCATTTTGTATATTTTTGTAAAAAAGATAAAAACTAAAGATAGCATTGGTTTAGTTTTTCTGGATTCCGCTGTTCCCATACACTTCCGCTCCACTCCTTTAATACGTCACTTTATTGGCATTTACAGCCTTTTTTCAACATGCTATACTCACTTTCGGCTATGAAAAGCCCATGGAAGAAAAAAAGTAAACAGGAAACTTTCGACAAATAACGGGAGGTGCCTGTCACCAATAAAGGAGCAGGATGCAAGTGAGCAAGAGAAAGAGAGGAAGTACATATAACCCTGGGGCGGAGCGGGCGCTTGAGTATTTGTTTGTGCTGGTGGGATCCGGGATTGTGGCGGTGGCGTTCAATGTGTTTTTGCTGCCGAACCGGATTGCTTCCGGCGGAGTGAGC
Source organism: Bacillus sp. UMB0728 (assembly GCF_002858875.1). NCBI lineage: Bacteria > Bacillati > Bacillota > Bacilli > Caryophanales > Bacillaceae > Bacillus > Bacillus sp. UMB0728. The sequence continues at coordinate 777,152 of NZ_PKLA01000002.1, forward strand.
GGGATCAGTACGATATTGGACGCATTGGTTGGCTGGGAGCCGGCTTATGTGCAGTGGGCTTTTAATATTCCGCTGTTCATCGCAGGGCTGATATTCTTGGGCAGGCAGTTTGGGGCAAAGACCTTAGCGGGAACCATATTCCTGCCGCTTGTTGTATTTTTGACGAGCCATGCAGACCCATGGACACAGGATCCGCTTCTTGGGGCCCTGTTCGGCGGAATCGGGGTCGGCCTTGGGCTTGGGATTGTATTCCGCGGGAAGGCTTCAACGGGAGGCACTGATCTTGCGGCCCAGATCATCAATAAATATACAGGGCTGACCCTTGGGACATGTGTGGCCATCATTGATGGCTTGATCGTCCTTTCTGCAGCGGTCATCTTTGATATTGAAAGAGGTTTGTATGCACTTATTGCCCTTTACGTGACAACCAAGACGATCGATTTGATCCAGGTTGGCTTCAGCCGTTCAAAAATGGCCATGATCATTACGGACAATCAGGCAGCTGTCAGGGAAGGCATCTTGAATAAAATTGACCGCGGAGTGACAAAACTATCAGCATATGGCGGATATACCGATCATGAACGGCCAATCCTGATGTGTGTTGTTGATCAGACGGAGTTCACTAAATTGAAACAACTCGTCAAGACCATAGATCCTCAAGCGTTTATTATAGTAATGGATGCATCTGAAGTGCTCGGCGAAGGCTTCAAACGTGCCTAGGCTTGCAGATGTCCGGAAATGATCCGGATATAGGAGGTATTTATAATGAAGAAGAAATTGATGATGATTTTTATGGGAGCTTCCTTAGTCCTTGCTGCGTGCGGCGGCGGGGAAGAAGCGAATGAAGGCAGTGAATCGGCAGGAGCGGGCGATCCGCAAAAAATGTTCACCCAGAAATGCTCAAGCTGCCATGGCGACAATCTGCAGGGCGGGGTTGGGCCGAGCCTTGAGAAGATCGGATCACAGCTTTCCCAGGAAGAAATTGAAAAGACGATTGCAGAAGGTAAAGGTGCCATGCCGCCAAGGCTTCTTGAAGGCGAGGATGCCGCTGCGGTGGCAGAATGGCTGGCAGCTAAGAAGTAAGAGGGAGAAACCGTTTCATCCTACTTTAGTAGGATGACGGTTTTTTTAATTTATAAATATGAAGGTTTTTCCAATGTTTTTGTCGTATTTTAACAAATTACGATACCCGATTTTGGGTAAAAAGAACCGTTTTTTATACAAATGAAAAGAAACTGTAATATTTTTTTCCGTTATTTTGACAAAGTATGATGTTATAATGGGTTGAGTGAGAATACGAACAAGCTGCTTTTAGTAGTTTTGTGTTTAATTTTGTCACGATTTAATAAACACTGTTGTCGAATTGCTGTCGATTTCTAGCGAAAAGTTAATTCTATTCTTAACACTAAACTACAGGTGATATAAATGATCGAAATGCAAGACGTATATAAGAAGTATTCCAACGGAGTAACTGCTGCCAACGGGATAGACGTACGGATCAAGCAAGGAGAGTTTGTATATGTTGTAGGTCCGAGCGGAGCCGGCAAATCGACCTTCATCAAGATGATGTACAGGGAAGAGAGGCCCACATCCGGCACAATTACGATAAATGGCGTGAATCTTGAAAAGCTGAGGCCTAACAAAGTTCCGCTGCTCCGCCGAAACATCGGCGTTGTATTCCAGGATTTCAAGCTGCTTCCTACTTTGACAGTTTACGAGAATGTCGCATTTGCCCTTGAAGTTATCGAGGAGCAGCCAAAATATATTAAAAAACAGGTTATGGAAACCCTTGAGCTGGTCAATTTGAAGCATAAGGCGCGCATGCTGCCGACTGAATTGTCAGGCGGAGAGCAGCAGCGAGTATCCATTGCCCGCTCCATCGTAAATTCGCCGAAGGTAGTCATCGCCGACGAGCCTACCGGGAACCTTGATCCCGATACCTCATGGGAGATCATGAATATCTTTGATGAGATCAATACGAGGGGCACTACAGTCGTGATGGCGACGCACAACAAAGAAATCGTTAATACAATCAAGCATCGCGTAATTGCCATTGAAGGCGGAAAAATCATACGTGATGAGCAAAGGGGAGATTACGGTTATGAAAGCTAGAACCCTTCGCCGTCACATCAGGGAGAGTTTCAAGAGCCTCGGCCGGAACGGATGGATGACTTTTGCCTCCGCAAGTGCGGTAACGGTCACTCTCATCCTGGTAGGTGTGTTTTTCGTTATTATGATGAATCTTAATCAAGTGGCTACAACCATTGAAGAGGACGTGGAAATCCGCGTTCACATCGATATTGCTGCAAATGAGCAGGATCAGCAGGTTTTACGAAGTAAAATTGAACAGATACCCGAAGTGGGAAGCGTCGAATATTCAGCCAAGGAAGAAGAATTGACCAATCTGATAGATAGTCTTGGGGATGAAGGCCAAGCCTTCAAACTTTTTGAACAGGACAATCCGCTGAACGATGTATTTATCGTAAAAACGAAAAACCCGGAAGATACAATGAAGACGGCAGAAAAGATCGAGAAGCTGCAGTATGCCACAAAGGTTAAATACGGACAGGGACAGGTTGAGAAGCTGTTCGGCTTTATCAATACAAGCCGGAATGTCGGTCTTGTCCTGGTAGTGGGCCTTCTGTTCACCGCCATGTTCCTGATCTCGAATACGATTAAAATTACAATTGTAGCAAGAAGAAGAGAAATTGAGATTATGAAGCTGGTAGGGGCGACCAATGCCTTTATACGCTGGCCGTTCTTCCTTGAAGGGCTGTGGCTGGGCGTGCTGGGGTCGATCCTGCCGATCGTGCTGGTTGCAACCACTTATAATTATGCCTATGATTATATCTCGCCAAGGCTTCAGGGCCATTTCATCCAGCTGCTGGAATTCAATCCATTTGTCTACCAGGTTTCCGCACTCCTCATTCTGATGGGAGCATTGATCGGAGTCTGGGGCAGCCTGATGAGTGTCCGCAAATTCCTTAAAGTATAAGTATAAAAGAAAAGATGCATGGAAGGGCCCTGCAGGGGGGAACCATACTCCGGGCCCTTTATGCGTCATAGAATAGACGTATGATTAGTATGAAAAGTTTCAAAAACATATAGAAGACGATCTAACCCGTACATATGGCCCCATTGGAAAGGAGAAATCGGAACTTGAAAAAATCAATAGCAGCGTTTTCTTTTGCCACGGCTGTCGGCCTGGGAAGCATCTTTGGAGGCATCCCTGCCAGCCAGGCATCAGCGAGCAAAATCAGTGATCTGGAAAGCAAGAAAAATCAAATTCAGGAGCAGCGCTCCGGCAATGACAGCAAGATTAACAGCGCTGATTCAGAGATTAATAGACTCCAGGGAGAGCAGGACAAGGTGAGCAAGGAGCTTGAGCGTCTTAGCCTGTCCATCTCCGATACGGAAACGAAGATCAAGGAAAAAACAGAGCAGATTGCATCAACGAAAGAAGAAATAGAAAAGCTGAAGGCCGAGATCGTGGTCATCACTGAGCGAATCAACAAACGTAATGAAATGCTGAAGGACCGCGCCCGTTCATTCCAGGAAAATGGCGGTATGGTCAGCTATCTCGATGTCCTGATGGGAGCACAGAACTTCAGCGATTTCATTGACCGTGTAGGAGCAGTCGCTACGATTGTGGAAGCAGACCAGGATATCCTGCGCGAGCACGAGGCAGACAAAAAGCTCCTTGAAGAGACTCAGGCAAAGGTGGAAAGTGAGCTTTCTTCCCTTGAGAAGATGCGCACTGACCTTGAGAGCATGAAAAAGCAGCTGAATGCACAAAAAGCTGAAAAGAACAAGCTGATGGCCAGCTTAAAGAATCAGGAAGAACACAAGCATGCTGAAAAGCTGAACCTTGAAGAAGAAAATGAACTGCTTGCTGCCCAGGAAGCTGCCATCAAGCAGGCAATAGAGCTTGAGAAAAAGCACCAGGCAGAATTGGCAAGGCAGGCTGAGCTTGAGCGTCAAAGACGTGCGGCTGCAGCAGCGGCTGCCAAGAAAAACAGCTCATCAGGAAGTAGTAGTAGTAGTAATAGCAGCAGCAATAGCGGCGGTGGAGGCGGCGGCCCAGTATCATCCGCACCTTCGATTTCGGGAGGCAACTTTACGAAGCCTGCTGCAGGGGTTGTGACATCAGGGCTTGGACAGCGCTGGGGAACTTTCCACGCTGGTGTAGACATTGCTAAAAGCGGAACAGTCCCAGTCGTAGCAGCGGCAAATGGCGTTGTTATTAGATCATATTATTCCAGCAGCTATGGAAATGTCGTATTCATCTCCCATTCTATTGAGGGACAAGTATACACAACTGTTTATGCACACTTAAGCAGCCGCTCAATCGGCACCGGAGCGACTGTCTCAAAAGGACAGCAGATCGGGATCATGGGCAACACCGGTGATTCACAAGGACAGCATCTGCACTTCGAACTGCACAGAGGCCCTTGGAACGCATCTAAATCCAATGCAATCAATCCGATCGGGATCGTACCGATGTAATAAAAAAGGAAGAAGCTTAGATGCTTCTTCCTTTTTTTTATCTGCAAAAAGATCAGTCAGTCTTTTTTACAGGTGCAATCTCAAGCCCTTCTATGCTCAGTGCCTCATTGATGGCATGCTTGAGTGTGGCAAAACAGTGCTGGTCATTCAGCGTGATATTCCGCTCGGTCAGCTGGATGCTGATCTGCGGGGAGATGCCTACAATGAAAGGCTTGACCCCCATCAGGGTGGTTGTTTTTGTCAGATTATTTATTAGCTCCAGAATATAGTCATCAACTGAGTTGATGCCCGTAATATCCACAATCAGTGTAGAGGGCTTATGAAGCAAAAGGCCGGAAAGAACCTTTTCGATGAGCTGTGATGAACGGTTCTCCTCAAATTTGCCCATTAAAGGAAGGACTGTAATGCCATCTATTACGGGGATAAGCGGAGAAGACAGATCATTCACCAGCTCGCTCAATTCTCTTGTACGCTGATCGACTTTTCTTTCCAGCTCGAGAATTGCCTGCTGCTCTTTCTTTCGGATGCTGTCATGGATATTGTCCTTTGGAGTGATTTGAGAAGGGAAATAGCTGATTTCCGTATAGGTGCTTCCTTCAAAGGTGCTCGCTGTGATTTCATACCAGATGCTTGTAGCGAAAAGGCCTGACAGCACTCCTGCCCAGTGGCCCGGAATGAAGGCCCCTGCCGTGCTTTTTCCCTGGGCGCGGATGACCCTTTCTTCCCAATCATTTTTCAGCCGGAGTGCAGCCGTTCTTTTATCCATGGAATATTCGGTTATTTCCACCTGCCCCCATCCGGCACTGCTATAAAGCGGCGGAAGATATTCAATGATTGCTTCTACACTTTTGCCTGTGCTTTTATAAAATCTGCTTACATCCTCACCGGTCCTGTAGCCTGCTGTTTCAAGCACGAGCCTGGCGGAATCGTCTCCAGCTATTTCTTCAATTGTATTCATGAAGGTTTTCAGGGCTGTTTTGGTCCAAAGGAGAATAGCATCATCCCCTTCAAAATCAAGGGAACCGCTGCTTTCATTCCATTGGATGGTCGTTTGCCCGATTCTATACTCATAATTAGTCTTCTCCTCCAAAAACCTTTCCTCCTTCAGCCAGCAAGTTATTCATAAACTTCGTTACCATTTTACCCTTTAGCGGGGGTGAATACCAATAAAAAGGGAAAGAATGCGATTAAAATCTAAGGGGAAAGTGGATTCCATCATAACCTGTCCCTATCTTTCATATAGTGAAGTATCAAGCTTAACAGGCTTATGAAAGGAAGATACCTATGAATCGAAGAGTGGTCGCTTTTTTTATGGCCGGATCACTGCTGGCCGGATCGGGAGGAACGTATGCAGGGATGCAGTGGTTCTATCATTCGCAAAAAGAGGCCGGACTTGAGCCTAAAGCCGGGCTGGAGGGCAAGGAAGATCCAGGCAGCGGAGCACCCGAGGAGCTCGGGAAGGTAGGCCAGGCGTATGAGCTGATCCTCGGAAGCTATGTAGAGAAGGTAGAGGGAGAGCAGCTGGCAGAAGGGGCCATCCAGGGGATGCTTTCAACATTGGATGATCCTTATTCGGTATATATGAACGAGGAAACGGCCAGGCAATTCAATGAAACACTGGAGTCATCGTTTGAAGGGATCGGAGCGGAAGTAAGCATGGTAGATGGCAAGGTGATCATTGTATCTCCATTTAAAGATTCTCCAGCAGAAAAAGCCGGCCTGAAGCCGAACGACCAGATCCTGAAGGTGGATGGCGAAAGCGTTGAAGGCCTTGATTTATATGAAGCCACCTTGAAAATCCGCGGTGAAAAAGGAACCAATGTTATGCTGGAAATACGGAGGCAGGGCCTTCAGGAGCCGCTTTCGGTAAAGGTGAAAAGAGATGAAATTCCGCAGATTACTGTCTATGCGGAAATGAAAGAAGAAAACAATAAAAGAATCGGACATATTGAAATTACGACTTTTTCAGAAGATACAGCAAAGGAATTCACCAGGGAGCTGAAAAAGCTTGAGAAAGAGGGACTGGATGGACTGATCATTGATGTGCGCGGCAATCCGGGGGGACTGCTGTCAAGCGTCGAGGAAATTCTGAAAGGTCTTGTTACTAAAGAAAAGCCGTATGTTCAGATTCAAAAAAGAAACGGAGATAAAACAAGATATTTCTCAGAGCTTGAGAAAGAAAAAGACTATCCGGTAGCCGTTCTGATTGATAAAGGCAGTGCATCTGCGTCTGAAATTCTTGCTGGAGCACTGGAGGAAGGGGCAGGCTATCCGCTCATCGGAGAAGCCACCTTTGGGAAAGGGACCGTCCAGCAGCCAGTCCCGATGGGAGATGGGAGCAATATTAAACTGACATTGTTCAAATGGCTCACTCCGGATGGAAATTGGATTCATAGGAAAGGGATCAAGCCGACGATTGAAGTCGTCCAGCCGGAGATCTTCCATACCCACCCGCTTAATCTGGAAAAGCCGCTTGTGCTGGATATGAATAATGAGCAGGTCAAAAATGCACAGATCATGCTTGATGGGCTCGGGCTGTCGCCTGGCCGGAAGGACGGCTATTTCAGTGAAGCGACCGAAACGGCGGTCAAAGCCTTCCAGCAGCATCAGGGACTGGAGGCAACAGGCAAGGTTGACAGCAAAACTGCTGCCGCGCTTGAGCAGGCTATCATCGCGGAAACCAAGAAAGAAGAAAATGATATTCAGCTGCAGGCAGCCATCCGCTATCTGAGCAGGTGACCGCAGATAGCGGTGACAGGCACCTCCCGGTTTTTGTCGAATTTATTAAAGGGCAGCAGGCATCAGTAATATTCGCCATATCGAATATAACAGGTGCCTGCTGCCCTGTTTTTTTGATAGAATAGAAGTAATAGAAACTTTTATACTAGAGGTTGGTGGGAGGATTTGATTCAGGAGTGGCTTTTGGAGCTGGCAAAGGGTGCGGGAAAGCTTTTGCTGAATCCCGTGTTTTATTATCTGTTCTTTTTAGCGGCGCTGCTTGGGGTTTCCAGAGTGAAGCGAGAGCGCAAGAATTTTCATATCAGGGTGGAAAATGCTTACTTTGAGCTTCGTCAGCTGATCCCTGCTGGACTTGCAGCAGGTCTGGTTCTTTCCGTGATTACTCTGGGAACCGGCATGGTGATCCCGATAGAGCTTGTGTGGCTGACAGCTGCATTCACCATTCTTTGGAGTCTGACAGGAAAGGTACGGCTGCTTGCCCCGGCTTACACAGTGGGCGCAGCATTTTTCGCAAGCATTTATATCATTGACAGGGGCTTCAGCATCCCGCTCATTGAAGCTGCCGGCAATTGGACGGATGACATTCTATTCCCTGCAGGTGCATCTCTGCTTGCTCTTCTGATGATTGGCGAAGCTGTCCTGATTCTGCGGAACGGCGGCCGGGCAACGTCTCCGAAGCTCATTAAAAGCAAGAGGGGACAGACCATCGGTGTCCATGAAACGAAAAGGCTTTGGCTGCTTCCGTTATTTTTGCTTATCCCTGGTGATGCAATCTCTGGGTTGTTTGGCTGGTGGCCGCTGTTTTCCATAGGAGACAGCTCTTATGCAATCATCTTAGTTCCATTTTCAGTTGGGTTCTCTCAGCAGGTTCAGGGTATGCTGCCGGATACGGCTGCCAAGCGGACAGGCAGAAGGCTGCTGGTCTTCTCTATCATCCTACTCCTGCTTTCGGCAGCAGGCTATTGGTACCCGCTGTCATCAATCGGGGTTGCTGCACTGGCTGTGATCGGAAGGGAATTCATCACATACCGCCAAAAGGTATATGACCGGAACCAGTCTTTCTTTTTCTCGAGAAGGAACGAGGGCCTTGTTGTTCTCGGGGTTAAGCCTGGCACGCCCGCAGAATCGATGGGCCTTAAAACTGGTGAACTGGTTTCAAAGGTGAATGGACTGAAGGTCCAAGATGAAAATGATTTATACAATGCCCTTCAGCGCAACGGAGCCCACTGCAAATTGGAAGTATTCGACGTCAATGGACAGATCCGCTTTGTTCAGAAGGCATTATATGAAGGTGACCATCATGAGCTCGGCATTCTGTTTGTGCAGGATGAGTGGAAGAAAGATGAGCGGGCTGTTTGATGGCCAAATAAAAAGCCGGCTGCAATTTTAACGCAGCCGGCTTTTTTGCATAGACTCCATTCTCCCTGCTGGTATACACTGGAATTAGTTTATCAAAATAAGAAAAGGGGTGTCCTGCTCATGGTCAAATTCTGCGTCATCGGTACAAACTGGATCACGGAAAAGTTAGTTCTTGCCGGGAAAGAGCTGGAGGATTTTCAGCTGGCAGCAGTCTATTCAAGAACACGGGATAAGGGCGAGAGGTTCGCAGAGAAGTTTGGTGCAGAGCATATATTCACAGATTTAGAGGATATGGCCAAAAGCGAAGTGATTGATGCGGTGTATATTGCAAGCCCGAATTCGCTTCACAGCGGTCAGGCAGAGCTGTTTTTGCGAAATGGGAAGCATGTGCTTTGTGAAAAGCCGGCAGCTTCAAATACGGCTGAGCTGAAAAGGATGATCCAGGCTGCTAAAGAACATCAAGTGCTGTTCATGGAAGCGATGAAAACGACATTCTATCCGAACTTCCAGCAGATCAGGGAGCATTTGCCGAGACTCGGGAAGGTGAGGCAATATTTCGCCCACTATTGCCAGTATGACTCCAGGTACGAAGATTACAAGGCAGGAAGGCAGGCGAATGCCTTTGATCCGAAGCTGTCGAACGGCGCTTTAATGGATGTCGGCGTGTATGCGATCTATCCAATGCTGGTTCTTTTCGGTAAGCCGAAAAGCCTCCAGGCAAGCGGATTTCTGCTGGAAACCGGATCAGATGCGTCTGGAAGCATTGTGTTTACCTATGAAGATATGGATGCGGCTGTCCTTTTTTCAAAAATCACGGATTCCTCCCTGCCGGCCGAAATACAGGGTGAAAAAGGCTCAATAAAAATAGACCGGATTTCCACAATGGATGTAGTGGAGCTGAAGCTGCGCAATCAGGAGCCTGAAATCATCTCTGTTGCCCAGAGTAATAACAGCCTTTTTTATGAGCTCCAGGAATTTATCCGCCTCGTAAAGGCGGGGGAAACAGAATCAGATATTAACACTTTCCAGAATAGCTTGCTGGTTATGGAAATGCTGGATGAAGCCAGAAAACAGATGGGCGTCGTATACCCGGCAGACCTTTGAAAAAGTCACTGGCGCCAGGTTACCCGGTTTGGCGTTCTCGGCCCAAAATGGCTATTAAAATATATTGAATATAACAGAGTTCATTCTGCCTCTTCTTGCGCATAAGGTAAAGCTGGTTGATGAGTTCATTAAGCTGGACCTTGCTCAGCTTGTCTAGCATAAGGCTGATGGCGCGGCCTTTGCTGATTTTCACCTCAGATTGTTCTGATGTTCTGATGCACATGTCCCGAAAAGGCGTGATATACATGGAGAGCAAATCTTTAATCTCATTGGTCGTCAGCATGCCGTCATAAGGGATTCCAGAAGGTTCTTTCATGGTTATTCCGCCTTTCTATTAAAAAATGGGTTATTTATAATATACCCGATTATTTGTTAATAAAGAGATGGGTGGAAGAATCTGCTTAAAAGGATTCAATTATCATAGGCCTAATTTGCTAGCTTCTAAAATGATTCCGCAAAATGCCGATATATGCAGTAATCGGAAAATTTCATTTATGCGGGAGTTACTTAATATGAAACTTATACTAAAAACTTTCATTGTAGCAGGAAGTGCGGTCGCTTTATTTCTCGGAGGCATTCTGCTAGTAATAGGACCTATGCTTTTGAAAGACGCCAATGCAATGGATAAACGTTCTGTTTCAAAGGATCTAAATAGAATTGAATTCTATCTTGACTCTGATTTGGATGCTTTAAATCGAACGAACCTGGATTGGGCCGTTTGGGATGATAGCTATAACTTCCTTCAGGGGCAATACAGCGATTATCCCGAAATCAATTTAATGCCTGAAACCTATGAAAATAACTTTGTGAACTTTATTCTTTTCAAAGATCAATCGGGGAAGACTATCTATCAGGGAGGCTATGATTTAAACAGGAAAGCTCCAATTCAGCTGTCATCTGCCTTTTCTGATCCTTTTGATGATATGAAGGCAGATAAGGGTTTCGTACAGACAGAGTTTGGCTTGGCCTTATTCTCCTTACAGCCAGTATACCGAAGCAACGGGAGCGGGCCTAAGGCAGGCTTTTTAATCATGGGAAAGCTTTTGGACCAGGCTTATATAAGCAAGGTTGGAAAAGAGCTTTCCATGGCCCTGTCTTTCCGCAAGGTGGAGCAAATAAAGGGTATAAATCCGGAAATAGAATCATTTAGTGATACAACAATCAGGGGGGCACATTATTTAAGAGACTATGGGGGAGCTAACCTCTATATGATCAGCCTTCTGCAGGAACGGGAATTCTATTTGCAGAGACTTGTGAGCCTGAAGCAGATTTTCTATTATATCCTGGCTTTTTCCGGTCTGCTGCTAGTGCTGGCACTGATCCTGCTGGACCGCTTCATCCTTTCAAGGGTGGCCAGGCTGTCAGAGAATCTAAGGGGAATACAGGAGAGGCGGGATACTGGCTTAAGGCTGCCCATCAGTTCAAAGCACAGGGATGAGATTACAAATTTGGAGCAATCCATCAATAAGGTACTGGCCTCTCTTGAAGATAAGAACCGGGAAATCACAAATCTTGCTTATATCGATCAGCTGACCGGCCTTCCCAATCAGGCCTATCTGTTTGAGCATTATTTGACAAGCCTGAAAGGCATGAAGGCTGTATTCTTCTTTGATTTGGATGGGTTTAAACGGATCAATGATACATTGGGACACCAGGCAGGCGATATATTTCTAAAGGAAATTGCAGAGAAAGTAAAGGCGCTTGCAGACGAAATGAACGGCCTCTTTGCCAGGCTGGCAGGCGATGAATTTGCCCTGCTTGTCGGCACCAGCGAGAGGACGAAGCTGGAAGGAATTGCCAGTAGAATTCTGTCTCAGGTTGGGAAGGAGTATGAGACATTTCAGTACAAGGCATTTACAACAGCCAGTGTCGGTATTGCAGTGTCTCCGCTGGATGGAACTTCTCTGGACGCACTTCTGCAAAAGGCCGATATTGCGATGTATGAGGCTAAGAGCACAGGCAAGAACCAATATGTTTTCTATGAGGATATCTCATCGGACAGCTATTACAAAAATCTCCTGGAGCTGGAGCATGAGCTGAAATATGCGGTAGAACGGAATGAGCTTGAAATTTATTATCAGCCTATTATGGATAAAGCGGGGGAACATATCGTCTGTGTTGAAGCGCTTCTTCGCTGGAACCACCCTGCTAAGGGCCTGATTTCCCCCGATAAATTTATTCCGATCGCTGAAGAAACAGGTCTTATTAATAGGATGGGCTCCTGGGTACTGGAGGAGGCTGTTAAGCAGGTTGGTAAATGGCATAAGGACGGCCTTGAAAAGCTTGGTTTGGCCATTAATCTATCCAAATCGCAAATGAAGGACGGCCGCTTTGTTGAAAAATTGGATGAGGTCCTTGCATGCTATCATTTTCCGCCTGGGCTCCTGCAAATCGAGATTACGGAAAGCGATGTGAGCGATTATAAAAAAGAGCTGCTGCCATTTGTCGAAGACCTCCGGAAAAGGAAGGTCAAAATTGCTCTTGATGATTTTGGGGTCGGTACTTCCTCGCTGATCTTCCTTAAAGATCTCCCGGTCGATACAATAAAGATCGATCGTAATTTTGTCAAAAAGGTTCCCTTTCAAGCCTTTGATACTGTACTGCTGACGGGAATCTACAAAATCCTTAATGAACTGGGGCTGGACTGTGTAACTGAAGGCATCGAAACAGAGGAACAGCTGAAATATATCAGGGAAAACAGTGACTCCAAGCTGCAGGGTTATTATTTCAGCAAACCCTTACCGGCCCCTGAGCTGGAAAAGCAGCTGAATAAATTAACAGCTAGGCTGATTTGATAAATGAAAAGGAGGCGGGAAGATGGGGGCAGTAAGAGAAATTATACACCTGAATATCAAAGACTTTGAAACTGCAAAGGCAGTCTTAAGCGTCCAGATCCCAGCCTATAAAATAGAAGCTGAGATTATAGGCTTTGATGCTATCCCGCAGCTGTTTGATACAGCTGAAAGCTTGATGGCCTCCCGTGAAAGTTTTGTTGGAATGTGCCTGGATGGCAGGCTGGCCGGCGTTCTTGCTTATGAAGAGGATGAAAATTGGGTGGTCATCAGCCGTTTGACCGTTCATCCATCGTTTTTCCGGAGAGGGATTGCAAAGAGTTTGCTTGCTCATTTAACCAGTGAATTTACCGGCAGAAAATGGAGGGTACTGACCGGGAAGGGGAATATGCCAGCCCTTCAATTGTATATAAGTTTCGGGTTTAAAGAAAAAGGTGAGCTGGAGCCTGAACCTGGCATGCAGCTGACGGTCCTGGAAAAAGAATAAGCAAAACCTATCACATACGATCGAAATTTCAATATTTTTCCTTTCATCACCCTGCCTTATAATATAACTAATAAGGAGGGGATTCCAATGCCAATCAATTTTCACGATAAAACGAATCAGGATACCTATTCTTCCCGGAAAGCTGACTCAACTTGGATAGAAACGGTTGGGAAAGAGTTTGATTTAAGGGGGAAAAGTGTTCTCGACATTGGATGTGGAGGGGGAATCTACTCAAGAGCTCTAGCCGATATGGGAGCCTCACATGTGACAGGACTGGATTTCTCACGGGAGCTGCTTGAGGCGGCAGACCGGGCTTCAGATGGTTATCCGCAAATAGAATTTGTGCATGGAAATGCGTACGAAACCGGCTTGGAGGGAGATGCTTATGATATGGTGCTTGAAAGGGCTGTCATCCATCATCTCGACCGGCTTCCGGACGCCTTTGCTGAATGCTTCCGGGTGCTGCGCCCAGGCGGTTTCTGCCTGATTCAGGACCGGACACCGGAGGACTGTCTGCTTCCTGGCAGCAGGACACATATCAGAGGGTTCTTTTTTGAAAAATTCCCGGAGCTCGCGGAGAAAGAGATATCCCGGAGATATAGCAGTTCAGCTGTACAATCAGCGCTGGAGGAGGCAGGGTTCTCATCCGTCAAAGAGATTTCCTTATGGGAAGTAAGGAAGACGTACAGCGATATCAGCGGTTTGCGCCATGATCTCCTTGAAAGAACAGGGCGCTCCATCCTTCATGAGCTGAATGACAGCGAGCTGGCAGAGCTCGTAGAGCATATTGAAAGCAGGCTGACAGATGCCGGGAAAATTACGGAGCAGGATTGCTGGACCATCTGGCTCGCTGTGAAATGACAAAGTAAACGTATTGCTGTAAAATATATACAAATAAAGGCGGGGGGCGGTATTTTGAAATTCAGAATAAAGCGGAAGAAAGAAAAGAAAAAGAATAACAAGCTTGAAGTGATTGATGCTGCAATCGATCTGATAGAGCCGATATACCTTCTGTCCCGGTTTCTCATCCGTTCCCTATTTAAATTTGTGCAGTGAACAGAAAGCTATCAACATAAAAAAAGAGAAGCGGTGATGCCTATGCTTCTCTTTTGCATTTTTAAAAATTTGCCACTGTTAAGCTTAGTTCTTCAGCGGAATCGGATAATTTGGCAGCTGCACTGCTGATTTCGGAAAGAAGGCCGGTAAGAAGTTCGATGTCCTTTTCGATCTGGCGGCTTTTATCTTTGCTTTCTGTGCTTGCCGACAGGATTTCTTTGAAGACATTTCCTGTGTTTTCGATCTCTTTATTCCCGTTCACGACTATTCCATCAATGGTGCCAATCTGCGAAATCACCTCTGAAATCTGCCTGATTGTGCTGTTCAGCAGTGAGGTGATGTTGGAGGATGAGTCTTTTGTCTGTTCTGCCAGCTTCCTGACTTCATCGGCAACAACGGCAAATCCCTTTCCATGCTCGCCTGCCCTGGCCGCCTCAATGGCAGCATTAAGGGCGAGCAGATTGGTCTGGTCTGCAATGCTTGTAATCACGCCGGCAATCTCGCCGATCTGGTTCGAGGTTTTTTCCAGGCTGCTGATGGTGCTGGTAATTTCATTCACATTGCTTTTCAGCTCATGCATATTATCGACAACCCGATTCAGCTGGTCGCGGCCTTTGGATGAACGCGATTCCATTTCAGTCGAAGAAGCGGCGCCATCTTTTGCATTGCCGGATATCTGACGGGACTGATGCACAATCTGTTCTACAGAAGCGCCTGTCTGCTCTGACATGGCAGCCAGATTTTCAACGATTTCCCCGACATAGCTTTTCAGCTCGACCTTCGCTTGATTCTCCCTTTCGGCTGAGAATGCTTCCATCGTCTGCTGCATGATGGAAATGCATAGCTGGATTTCAAGATTGAAAATCTTCGCCATCGCAAAAGTCACGCGGCTTTGATCTTTCGATGACAGTTCCAGCTCCTGCAGGACAATTTCCAAGATGTTTTTCATAAGCAGCTGGTAAATGGACATATACCAGTGAATCTGCACCCCGATCTGCACATAAGCTTTTGCTGCTGTTCTGCGGCGTTCAACGAATTCGCCGTCAACTATGCCATTGAACAGACTGATGATATACTGCTGGCTCATCTCTGTAGTCACGCCAATTTTCGAAATATCGGTTATTTTCCTGACATCCTCTTGTTCATAAGTGAGAAGTTTATTGTAAACGGCGCTGATATGCTTTTCGGCAATCGGGCGCACTGCCCGCAAAATAGCCAAATCTTCTTTTGTCAGGCCCATCACTTCAATCTGAAGCTTTAAATCCTGATCAAATTCAGTTTCCTGTACTGCATGTTCCAGTTCTTTCTGAATCAGGCTTTCAAGGTCAAACGATTTCGGTTTTGCTGTTTTCGTAAAAAGCACTTGAAACACTCCCATTTTCTATATCTATTATCCTGCTTTATATCGGCAATATAGGGGAAGTTTTTACTATTGTTTAAACAGAAGTACAATTGTTTTCAAGAAGGGTCTGCAGCGAGAAGCTGGAGCAGAATCAAAAAAGCCCCGGGCAGGAACGTCGGAGGCTTCAATCAGACCACAGGAATCAGCAGTTTCACGATGGTTCCTTCATTTTCTTTGCTTGTTATATATATATTCCCGCCGTGGCTCTTAATGATCCGGTTGCAGATCATGAGCCCAAGGCCTGTCCCCTTTTCCTTCGTGCTGTAGAACGGTTCACCGAGCTTCGGCAGCCTTTCCTCGGGAATGCCGATCCCTTCATCCTTCACGCTGATCATCGCAAAGCTGTTATCCTGCCTGACCTCAATGCTGATTTTTCCGCCATGGGGCATGGCTTCAATTGAATTCTTGATCACATTGATAAGCACCTGCTTGATTTTATCGATTTCACAGCGGACGCTGATTTCAGATAGAGAGTATTTTACATCTATCATGATGTTATAGATAAGCGCCTGTGTGTTTAAAAGGGTGACGACACTCTTGACTATATTCACCAGATTGGTTTCCTGAGCCTCTGTCACAACAGGCTTGGCGAGGACAAGGAGGTCATTGACGATTTCTTCAATCCGTTCGAGTTCGGAAAGGATTACATCTGCATATTTTTCTGTTTTACGCTCTGTAAGAAGCTGGGTAAAGCCTTTTATGGCGGTAAGGGGATTTCTGATTTCATGGGCGATTCCTGCGGCAAGCTGCCCGACGACAGAGAGCTTTTCTGCATTATGAAGCTTTTCTTCGGTCTTTTTCTGGCCGGTGACGTCTTTGATGATGATCTGGAAAAGCTTCCGGTTCTTAAAAACGGTGGGGATCAGCTGGATAGCGGCCTTCCGGGTGTTCCCGTCACTCCTGATGATATTCAATTCAAAAGAGACAGTCTGGTTCGCCTGGTAAAAATCCTTCAGATAGCCATGATCAGAAGGTGAAACATAGTCATACAAAGAAGCGCCTATAATTTCCTTGCTTGAAGTAAAGCCGAACACCTTCTTGCCTTCATCATTCATGTAGGTCCATATGCCTTTCTCGGTTGTCATGCCAATGGTATCCCTGCTGTATTCGACAAGGAAACGGTACTTTTCCTGGGTTTCCATGTTTTCTTCTTCCATATTGACGCGCTCGGTCATATCTCTTGATATGCACATGGCTTCCTGGCCGTCGCCGAGTGTGCTGATGCTGGTCTCCAGCCAGATATAGTCGCCTTCCTTGCGGCGGAACCGGAATGAAATGCGTGAGCTGCTGCCCGGGGATAGCCCGCGGAATTCTTTTTTGAGGATTTCTTTATCTTGGGGGTGGCAGTAGGCCAGAATGCAGTCCTTGTACAGTTCCTCTTGTGAATAACCCAAAAGGGTGCTGCAGGATGGGGAAACATATAAAAAGATGCCTTCTTTTGTATGCCTTGAAATCAGGTCTGCCGAATGCTTCAGAGCCAGTTCGAGATTCTTTGCTTCAACTTTGTCCACAAATAATTCAGATTGATAGTCTCTGTTTGTTGCAATCAAAACCATTCTCCCTCCCGGAATGCAGTTCAATTTGCTCTTTTCCACTATTATACAATAGACAAGCGGGCATAAATATAGGAGTAAACTCCCTCTTCTTGTGTGAAGTCTGGGGAGAATGTTGATAAGGGGAGGAAAAAATGTGGAAAACCTCCTTTATCCACAGCAGATGGAGTTTTATTTTTTCAAAACTCCCCAAAAATAAGTAAGGGTTTTCAAAAATTGTGGATAAGAATTTTTATCCGAAAAATTTAAAAAAGAGTTTGACAGAACTTTGAAACGCGTGTAAAGTAAAAAACAATTAATCAAGCAAATAAACTTAATACGATAGCTTCTTATCCAGAGAGGTAGAGGGACTGGCCCTATGACACCTCGGCAGCGGACTGATGAACCGTGCCAATTCCAGCAGGCAGATTGCCTGAAAGATAAGAAGAGGACGAACGCCTATTATTCTGCCCTCTTCTTTTTGAAGAGGGCTTTCTTGTTTTCCGGAATAAAAGTGCGTGATGCTGCATAGCTATAGTGTTAAAACCAATTAATTTTATAGGAAAACCATAATTTCTTATCCAGAGAGGCAGAGGGACTGGCCCAATGAAGCCTCGGCAGCGGACTCTTATGAGTACTGTGCCAATTCCAGCAGGTGTGAGCCTGGGAGATAAGAAGAGCGAATGCTGATGATGCATGCCCTCTTCTGTTCTCAGAAGAGGGTTTTTTATTTGATATGGAGGGTGAAGCAAAATGATAGAATTTCAGGATCTCAGAAAGGTGTATGAAAGCGGCGGGCAGCAGGTTGCCGCGCTCAACGGGATTGATCTAGCAATCGATAGAGGAGAAATATTTGGTGTCATCGGCTTCAGCGGAGCGGGAAAAAGCTCGCTGATCCGCTGTGTAAATCTGCTCGAAAGGCCGACCTCGGGCAAGGTGATCGTCGATGGCCATGATCTAACCTCGCTTTCGCCCAAAGAGGTGAGGGAAGTTAAACGGAATATCGGCATGGTGTTCCAGCATTTCAATCTGCTCAACTCAAAAACGGTGTTCGCCAATGTAGCCATGCCGCTCACACTGGCAAAGCTGCCGAAAGAGCAGATCCGCAAACGGGTCGCTGAACTGCTTGAGTTTGTCGGCCTTGCCGATAAAGCGGATAAATATCCGGATCAGCTTTCGGGCGGCCAGAAGCAAAGGGTCGGGATTGCCAGGGCGCTTGCGACACAGCCATCGATTCTTCTGTGCGATGAAGCGACATCGGCCCTTGATCCACAGACGACGAGCAGCATCCTTCAGCTTTTGAAAAAAATTAATGCAGAATACAACATCACCATCCTGATCATTACCCATGAAATGACGGTCATCAGGGAAATCTGCGACAGGGTGGCAGTGATCGAGGCAGGAAAAATTATTGAAGAAGGGTCAGTGTTCAATGTATTCTCGGCGCCGAAAACACAGACGGCCCAGAACTTTGTCAGCTCTGTCATGAATGATTCAATCCCTGATTCTGTAAAGCAGCTTGTAGAGAAAAACGATGGAAAGGAAAGGATCTTCCGGATCAATTTCGTCGGCGAGTCAGCCGGACAGCCGCTGCTTTCCAGACTTGCCAAGAAGTTCGATATTGATATCAACGTGCTGTTCGGGAATATAACCGAGCTTCAGGGAATCCCTTTTGGAAACCTTGTTGTCGAGTTCCAGGGAACCGACCAGGAAGTGCAGCGCGCGCTTATGTATATTCATCAGGAAAAAGTCTCAATCAAGGAAGTGAAAGCACATGCTAGTTGATCACACGCAAATCATAGAAGCACTCATCGAAACCATTCAAATGGTGGCTTTCTCGCTTCTTTTCTCAACCATCCTCGGATTGCCGCTGGGCATCCTGCTGGTTATTACGAGAAAAGGCCATCTGCTGGAGAATCTGCCCGTTTTTAACGTGCTGAATGGGATCATCAACATATTCCGCTCTGTTCCATTCATCATCCTGATGGTCGCAATCATTCCGGTGACGCGCCTTTTAGTAGGCACCTCAATCGGAACGGCGGCTGCTGTCGTACCGCTAGTATTCTATGCCGGCCCATATATTGCAAGGTTAATCGAGAACTCACTCCTCGAGGTTGATCCTGGTGTCCTCGAGGCGGCGGAAGCGATGGGAGCGACTCCGGCACAGATCATCTTTAAGTTTCTCGTACCGGAAGCACTCAGCTCGCTTGTCCTGGCACTGACCATTGCAACCGTCGGACTTGTCGGAGCATCCGCCATGGCAGGGGCTGTCGGCGGCGGCGGGCTTGGCGATTTGGCCATTACCTATGGCTATCAGCGCTTTGATACAACGGTCATGCTCATAACAGTCGCTATCCTGGTCATTATGGTCCAGGGGCTGCAAAGCTTCGGCAATATTTTATCCAAAAAAATCAGAAGACGATAACAGGAGGAATCATCCATGAAAAAACTACTATTAACGGCAATCATCCTCGCACTGGCGGTTTTCAGTGCAGCCTGCTCATCATCAACAAGCGGCAAGGAAAAAGAAAAAGAAGTTAAAATCGGGGTCAGCGGGTCAGACAACCGCATTTGGGACTTTGTAGCCAAGAAGGCTGAAAAAGAAGGAATCAAAGTGGAAATCGTCCGCTTCTCTGATTATGTCCAGCCAAACATCGCTCTAGCAGAGGGAGAGCTTGATGCCAATGCCTTCCAGACCATTTCTTATTTCAACGCTTTTAAAAAGGAGCATGATCTGGATCTTTCACCAATCGCGACAACCGTTATTGCACCAATGGGGATCTACTCTGAAAAATATAAAGATGTAAAAGATATCCCGGAAGGCGGAAAGATTGCCGTGCCGAACGAAGCAACCAATATGGGAAGATCATTCCTGCTTCTGCAGGAAGCCGGCCTGATCACGCTGCCTGAAGACTTTGACGGAAATGGCAGCATCGACAAAATCGTCGACAACCCGAAAAACCTGGAAATCGTCCCTGTAGTAGCGGGCCAGACACCACGCGTCCTGCCGGATGTAGCTGCCTCCATCATCAATAATGGAATCGCTGTTGATGCTGGCTTCAACCCTGTAGAAGACTCTATCTTCCATGAAAGTGCAACAGCAACTCCATATATCAACATCATTGCCGCCAGAACAGAAGACAAAGACAATGAGACACTGAAGCGCCTCGGCGAACTGTATCAGGAAGATGATGTAGCTGAATTCATTGAAAAAGAATACAAAGGCAGCACCATCCCGACATTCGTTCCGCTTAGTGAAATCGGAGAATAATAACCGGTGCCTTGCACCGCTATAACCCAAGGAGGAGATCATTATGTCAGCACCTGCTAAATCTGTAACCGAGCTGAAGGAAAGAATCAATCAAAGTGTGGAAGCTGGAAGGGAGCTTTACCTTTCAACAAGCCACCAGATTCATGACAAGCCGGAAATCGGCAACCAGGAATTTTTCGCATCCGGGCTGCTCTCAGGAATTCTTGAAGAAGAGGGCTTTGAGGTTGAGCGTGCTGTTGCCGGCCATGAAACAGCCTTTGCTGCAAGGAAAAAATCCTCCAAACCGGGACCGTCCATCGCTTTCCTTGCCGAATATGACGCACTGCCGGGAATCGGCCATGCATGCGGCCATAATATCATTGGCACAACAAGCACAGCGGCAGCGATTGCTTTAAGCAAGGTGATTGAAGAAACAGGCGGAGAGGTCGTCGTATTCGGAACACCCGCCGAAGAAGGCGGACCTAACGGCAGTGCCAAGGGCAGCTTCGTGAAGCACGGCCTGACAGAGGGAATTGATGCGGCGCTTATGATCCATCCTTCAAGCAGGACGGCATTGACAAGCTCCTCCCTGGCGGTGGATCCGCTGGACTTTGAGTATATCGGCAAGCCTGCCCATGCTGCGGCTTCACCGCACGAAGGAATTAATGCACTTGATGCGGTCATCCAGCTCTTCAACGGCATCAATGCCCTGCGCCAGCAGCTGAAAGATGATGTGCGAATCCATGGCATCATCACCCATGGAGGAGACGCACCAAATATCATTCCGGAATATGCGAAAGCGCGTTTCTTCATCCGGGCAGCGACAAGAACCTATCTAAATGAAGTTACAGCAAAAGTGAAAAAGGTGGCAGAAGCTGCCGCCCTTGCAACAGGCGCTGAACTGAATGTAATTGCATTCCAGAATGAAGTCGATAATCTTCTATTAAATAGAGCGTATGATGAAGCGTTCCGTGAAGTCATCGAGGAACTGGGGGAAGAGGTCGATCTGTCAGGAAGGGAAGGAATCGGTTCAACAGATGCAGGCAACATCAGCCAGCAGGTACCGACGATCCACCCTTATATCAAGATCGGCAGCGATGATCTTGTTGCCCATACTGTACCTTTCCGTGAAGCTGCACGGTCGGAAAAAGGCGATGAAGCCCTGCTCACAGGTGCAAAGGCGCTGGCACAAACCGCATTCCGGCTTATCACGGAGCCTGAACTGCTTGCTTCCATTAAAGAAGAGTTCGCTAGGAACAAAGAAGCGCAAAAATAAAGGATGGAGCTGCCTATATGGCGGCTCCATTTTTCCATTATACTATTGCTTTTTGTTGAGGCTTTCCTGGGCCAGCCGGATTAATTCCTTCACCATGCTGCCGCCGATCGGGCCGCCGACTTTGCCGGCCTCGCGCGATGTCAGCCTGCCGTTATATCCATGCTGAAGCGGAACATCCTTTTCCCTGGCCACCTCATATTTTACTTCCTCCGGCGCATCCGGTCCGACCTTATAGCCCTGGTTAGCCATAACACGTGCCTTCAATGTGTCGAGGGCTTCACGGGATTCTGGAACTAGGGGGCGCCTCCTTCTTCTGGACATTTTGCAAACCTCCTTTCCGTTCATTATGGATAGTATTTTGCAAACAGCCTTTTTCTAAGCGAAGCCCGTCCATATCATCAGCAGCAAACAGAATTCCGATGAATGGACAACAATGCCCTAAGCAAAAAAATACAGCGGCATATTTTTGAAATTGCTTGTATGATATAGATTGAACCGCTATTCTAATGTTATACTTGTCCGCAATTCATAGTGAATCTATCATAAAGAAGGTGTGAAAAAGTGGCGCTAAAGTATCTTTCAGCCCTGCTGCTGCCTGGACTGCTTGTCATGTTCTTTACGAGGGTGACGTATAATCATGTAATCGGGCTCATTCTGACAGTCGCCCTGATTGCCGCCTCCGTCTACAAGGGCTATACAGACAGCTGGGGGCTTATTGTTGTTGATGCCTTTTCTTTGACTGCCGGTTTCTGGTATGCGCAGATCATGAAACAAAGAGCAAAGAAGCGAGCTTGATTTTATAATGATTCTCAAAAACCTGCCTGGTTTTAATCGGGCAGGTTATTTTATTTGGCAAGCAAGTCTTTCAGCTGTCATCTCCATCCATATTTCCTGCCGACATATTTCGCGGGAAATATTCCAGCTTTATAGGGCCGGTCCACCATTTAATCAAACGTTTGATTAACCTTTATTCGGCAGGAATCGAGCCGTTCCTGGCAGGAGCTTTTTTACTCATCACATGCTATTTCATGAAAAACGAATATCCGTTCGCATATTCCTGGTTTCTTTCATGTGCTTTGTGGTAGAATGAGGATATGAGTTTTTCAGCTTCGTACAAGGCTTCAGACCTTTTTCTTCTATAATATAACTTCAGCAGGAATCATCACGTGCATTCAGGACCGCTTAACCATTAAAAGAACAGGGGCAACAGAAGCAAGGTTCTTGCTTACTGGTATGCCTGCCTGCAAATATAGATAAAATGTTAAAATCAACTTCTTGAACAGGAGGCTTTTTTGTGAAGGACCAATTTGAATTAGTCTCAAAATATTCGCCGCAGGGCGATCAGCCAGAGGCCATCAGCAGGATTGTCGAGGGCATCCGCTCCGGCAAGCGGCACCAGACCCTGCTGGGTGCAACTGGTACTGGTAAGACGTTTACCATTTCCAATGTGATTAAAGAGGTTAACAAGCCTACATTGGTCATAGCCCATAACAAAACCCTGGCAGGCCAGCTTTACAGTGAGTTCAAGGACTTTTTCCCGAACAATGCTGTAGAGTATTTTGTCAGTTATTATGATTACTACCAGCCTGAGGCATACGTGCCCCAGACAGATACATTCATTGAAAAAGATGCAAGCATCAATGATGAGATTGACAAGCTGCGCCACTCAGCAACTTCTTCGCTTTTTGAACGGAAGGACGTTATCATCATCGCCAGTGTTTCCTGCATATACGGCCTCGGTTCACCTGAGGAATACAAGGAGCTTGTGCTCTCTTTGAGGACAGGGATGGAAATTGAGCGGAACCAGCTTCTGCGCCGCCTTGTTGATATCCAGTATGAGCGGAACGATATTGATTTCCGGAGGGGGACCTTCAGAGTCCGCGGCGATGTGGTGGAAATCTTCCCGGCTTCACGGGATGAGCATTGCATGCGGGTCGAATTCTTCGGTGATGAGATTGACCGGATCCGGGAGGTGGATGCACTGACCGGAGAAATCATGGGCGAGCGCGAACATGTTGCCATCTTCCCGGCCTCCCACTTCGTAACACGCGAGGAAAAGATGAAAATTGCCATCGGGAATATCGAAAAGGAATTGGAAGAGCGCCTGGAGGAAATGCGTGAAAACGGCAAGCTTCTTGAGGCTCAGCGCCTGGAACAGAGAACGCGCTATGACCTGGAGATGATGAGGGAAATGGGCTTTTGCTCAGGGATCGAGAACTATTCGCGCCATCTGACTCTCCGTCCGGCCGGATCAACGCCGTATACGCTGCTTGATTATTTCCCTGACGATTTCCTGATGGTCGTAGATGAATCACATGTAACGATCCCTCAGGTCAGGGGGATGTTCAACGGGGACCAGGCCAGGAAGTCAGTCCTTGTGGATCATGGATTCAGGCTGCCATCCGCGATGGATAACAGGCCGCTCACCTTCCCGGAATTCGAAAAGCATATCAATCAGATTGTATATGTTTCCGCAACCCCGGGTCCATATGAAATAGAGCATACGCCGGAAATGGTCCAGCAGATCATCCGGCCGACAGGGCTGCTTGATCCGACGATCGAGGTGCGCCCGATCGAAGGACAGATTGATGACCTGATTGGCGAAATCAATGATCGGGTAAAGAAGAATGAGAGGGTCCTCATTACGACCTTGACGAAAAAAATGTCAGAGGACTTGACCGACTATCTGAAGGAAATCGGCATAAAGGTGCAATATCTCCATTCAGAGGTCAAGACGCTGGAGCGGATTGAGATCATCCGTGAGCTCCGCCTAGGAAAATATGATGTACTGATCGGGATCAATCTCCTGAGGGAGGGGCTCGACATACCGGAGGTTTCCCTTGTCAGCATACTTGATGCAGATAAAGAGGGCTTCCTCCGTTCAGAGAGGTCCCTCATCCAGACAATCGGGCGCGCGGCCCGGAATGCTTCCGGCCATGTCATCATGTACGCAGACAAGATCACCAATTCAATGGAACTGGCGATCAGCGAGACGAAAAGGCGCCGGGAAATCCAGGAAGCTTATAATGAGGAGCACGGCATCACACCGCAGACGATCCAGAAGGAAATCCGCGATGTGATCCGCGCCACTCATGCTGCCGAGGAGCAGGCCGACTATGCTGCACCAGCCAAACCGGCAAAAATGACGAAGAAAGAACGCGACAAACTGATCGCAAATATGGAAAAGGAAATGAAGGAAGCTGCCAAGGCGCTCAATTTCGAGCGGGCGGCCGAGCTTCGTGATCTATTATTAGAGCTGAAAGCGGAAGGATGACGAACTGATGGCAATGGAAAAACTGATTGTAAAAGGCGCCAGGGCCCATAACCTGAAGGATATTGATGTCACCATCCCGAGGGATAAGCTTGTGGTGCTGACGGGGCTTTCCGGATCCGGGAAGTCATCCTTGGCCTTTGATACGATATATGCAGAGGGGCAGCGCCGCTATGTGGAATCTCTTTCCGCCTATGCGCGCCAGTTCCTCGGCCAGATGGATAAGCCTGATGTCGATGCCATAGAAGGGCTGTCGCCGGCAATCTCCATCGACCAGAAAACAACAAGCAGGAACCCAAGATCGACTGTCGGCACCGTGACGGAAATCTATGATTATCTGAGGCTGCTGTTCGCCAGGGTCGGCCGTCCGACATGCCCGATCCATAATGTGGAGATATCCTCCCAGACAATCGAGCAGATGGTCGACAGGATCATGGAATATCCGGAAAGAACGAAGATGCAGGTCCTCGCTCCGGTCGTTGAGGGCAGGAAGGGGACCCACGTCAAGGTTCTTGAGGATGTGAAAAAGCAAGGCTATGTCCGTGTCAGAGTCAACGGCGAAATGCATGACCTGGGCGAAGACATCACATTGGAAAAAAATAAGAAACACAGCATACAAGTGGTCATTGACCGCGTGGTCGTGAAAGAGGGCGTAGCAGCAAGGCTGGCTGACTCCCTTGAAACGGCGCTTAAGCTCGGTGAAGGCAAAGTCATCATTGATGTAATCGGAGAGGAAGAGCTCCTCTTCAGCGAAAACCATGCCTGCCCGCACTGCGGCTTCTCCATCGGCGAGCTTGAACCGAGGATGTTCTCCTTCAACAGCCCATTCGGCGCCTGCCCATCCTGCGATGGTCTTGGCAGCAAGCTTGAAGTGGATGTTGACCTTGTCATCCCAAACCGCGGACTATCTTTAAGACAGCATGCCATCGCACCATGGGAGCCGACAAGCTCCCAGTATTATCCGCAGCTGCTTGAGGCAGTCAGCAGCCATTTGGGGATTGACATGGATATGCCTGTACAGGATATACCGAAGCATTTGCTTGATAAGCTTCTTTACGGAGCAAAAGGGGAAAAAATCTATTTCCGCTATGAAAACGACTTTGGCCAGGTAAGGGAAAACTTTATTGAGTTTGAGGGTGTGATCCGCAATGTGGAAAGGCGCTTCAAGGAAACAAGCTCTGACTATATCCGCGAACAGATGGAAAAGTATATGGCCCAGCACCCTTGCCCGGCCTGTAAAGGAAACCGCCTGAAACAGGAAAGTCTTGCTGTCCTGATTGCAGGGGAGCATATTGGAAAGATTACATCATTGTCCATTGAAGAGGCAGAAGACTTTTTTGAACATGTGATTCTCTCTGAGAAAGAAAGGCAGATTGCCAACCTGATTCTTAGGGAGATAAAAGAAAGGCTCGGATTCCTCATCAATGTGGGACTGGACTATCTGACACTAAGCCGGGCAGCAGGCACGCTTTCAGGAGGGGAAGCTCAGCGCATCCGTCTTGCCACTCAGATCGGCTCCCGCCTGACCGGTGTCCTGTATATCCTGGACGAGCCGTCAATCGGCCTTCATCAGCGCGACAATGACAGGCTGATCGATACGCTCAAGAATATGCGTGATATCGGGAATACGCTCATAGTTGTTGAACATGATGAGGATACGATGATTGCAGCCGACTACCTTATCGATGTCGGCCCGGGAGCCGGCGTCCACGGCGGCCAGATTGTTTCCCAGGGGACACCGGCAGAGGTAATGGATGATCCGAATTCCTTGACCGGCCAGTATTTGTCAGGGAAGAAGTTTATCCCGCTGCCGCTTGAGCGGAGAAAAAGCGACGGTCGCTTCATTGAAATCAAGGGTGCACAGGAAAACAATCTGAAAAACGTAAATGTCAAATTCCCGCTTGGCACGTTTACTGCCGTCACTGGTGTATCAGGATCAGGAAAAAGTACGCTGATCAATGAAATACTTCATAAAACCCTGGCGCAAAAGCTCCATAAAGCCAAAACAAAGCCAGGCGAGCATAAAGATGTCAAAGGAATTGAGCATCTTGATAAGGTCATTGACATCGACCAGTCGCCGATTGGACGTACACCGCGTTCCAATCCGGCCACCTATACCGGTGTCTTTGATGATATCCGCGATGTTTTCGCCTCTACGAATGAAGCAAAGGTACGCGGATATAAGAAGGGACGCTTCAGCTTTAACGTTAAAGGCGGAAGATGCGAGGCATGCCGGGGAGACGGAATCATTAAGATTGAGATGCATTTCCTTCCTGATGTGTATGTCCCATGCGAGGTCTGCCACGGGAAACGCTATAACCGCGAAACTCTTGAAGTTAAGTATAAAGGGAAAAATATATCAGATATCCTTGATATGACAGTCGAGGATGCACTTGAATTCTTTGAAAATATTCCAAAAATCAGCCGAAAGCTCCAGACAATCTATGATGTTGGCCTGGGCTATATCACGCTCGGCCAGCCGGCAACCACATTGTCCGGAGGGGAGGCTCAGCGTGTGAAGCTGGCTTCAGAGCTGCACCGCAGGTCAACCGGCCGCTCTTTCTATATACTGGATGAACCGACGACCGGACTGCATGTCGATGATATCTCCAGGCTGCTCACTGTATTGCAGCGGCTTGTTGAAAACGGGGATACAGTCCTGGTCATCGAGCATAATCTCGATGTCATCAAGGCTGCCGACTATATTGTCGATCTTGGGCCAGAAGGCGGCGATAAAGGCGGAACCATCATTGCCCAGGGCACCCCGGAAAAAGTGGCTGAAGCAGAAGGCTCTTATACCGGCAAATATCTAAAGCCAATCCTGGACAGAGACCGTATTCGCATGCAGAAGCTGGTCAAAGAAAGAGAAACAAGCGTATCAAAAGCATAAACCCAAAAGCGAGTTCCGCAATTACTGCGGGCTCGCTTTTTTAGGATGATGGAATTCCTGCTGAATATTGCCAGATTGCCTCCCGCTGAATCGGGTAAATGAACCTTAATCAGAAAAGGAAGGTTCATGATGAAAAAATATATTTGGATTATTATCGGCTTTATACTGTTAATTGGCTCTGCTGTCGCCATTCAGGCAAAAAATACTGTTTCGCATGATGGCGAGAAAGAAATCGTGGCACTCGGGGATTCTCTCACCTATGGGTATGGCGATAAAAACGGAAAAGGGTATACCGGAAGGCTTGAGGGAAGATTGGACAAGATTTATGAGGAAAACGTTGAAGTTGAAAACTTTGGAATCTATGGACAGGATACACTGAACGTCAAAAAACAGCTGAATACCCCGGCTGTTTTAAAAGAGGTGCAGGAGGCAGACACAATCATCATTTTTATCGGCACAAATGACCTGCTTCATGCAAATGGCGGGGATCTGGCACCACTACACAAAGAAAGGCTTAAGAAGGCAGAAGAAATTTATAGGGGAAACCTGGAAGAAATAGTCCGGTGGACAGAGCGGAACAATCCTGAGAGTACAATCCTTTTGCTTGGCCTCTATAATCCCTATCCAGGCAATGAAAAAATCGGCAGCATCATAGAGGGCTGGAACGAGAAAGTAAAAGCAGCAGCTGCGAGCCATCATCAGGTAAGATGGGTTCCTACTGACGATTTGTTTAAGGGCATGGAGAAAAATCTCTTTTTCTATGATTCCCTGCATCCCAATGACCGCGGATATGACCTGATTGCAGACCGGGTTGCCAAGGAATATGCCAGGCTGCAGGAAGATTGACACCACTCTGTAAACGAAAAGAAAAAGGGCTGTAAACTGCAGCCTTTATAATAAAGAAAAAGAGTTTCAGGGGGGCAGCCCATGCATTCTTATATCGAAGATTCCCTTAATGAATGGAAAGAAGATATTTCCAAGGTGTTGGACCAGATCAATCAGGATTATGAAGAGGTCAAAAGGGAATTGCAGGTGTATACATACAAATACGGGATAACAAAGCAGGTTATACAATCAACGGTCAATGATGAGATCATTGAAACCATCCGCGAGCAGTACCACCGCCCATTTGAGGAAAAATATAATGAGCTGAAGGGCTCAATCCGGGATTTGGAAGAAAAGCGCAAGGTATTTCAGATGTTTGTCCATAAAATTGATGAAGTATGCAGGAAGGGAGCAGCGAAAACGGTTTAAGCTGACTTTCGAAGGGGCACTGGTAATCAGTGCTTTTTTATTTGTCAGCTGGGGCTGGGACTGTGTTGATTTAGGCTAGTTGCTAATAAAACGTGAAAGTTGCTAGTATATCGGGAAACTTGCTAATAAAAAGAAAAAGTTGCTAATATATTGGGAAACTTGCTAATAAAAAGAAAAAGCTGCTAATAAATATTACTCCAGGTATTACGATACTGCAAAAACGTACATTAATTTATCCTCTTTTAGGGTTAATTTTATGAAAGTACTACGAATTCTTTCATTTCTTTCCTTTTTTATAAATTTTGATTACCCTCATTATTTTCAGCTTCAGTGAAACTTTTAAAGCGCCCGTGCGTAAGTATTATCAAGGAGTTGAAAATGATGGATTCTAAAAAGGTGCTTTCGGCATTAAGTTATTTTAGTGTGTTTTTTGCAGGATTTATTTTTCCGCTCGTGGTTTTCTTTGCATCTGAAAATCCTTTTGTAAAAGTGCATGCTAAAAAGGCATTTTTGTCGCATCTGATCCCTTTGATTGCGCTGCCGGTCATTTTTCTGGCCATCCCTTTTGAGATTTTTTCCAATCCAAACGAAGTTCCGGTCTTTTTCCTGATTGGAATCGGCCTTTCCGTAATTCTTAGCTTGATTGTTGTAGTCTGGAATATTGTCAAAGGCGTTCAGATATTGGCTGCAAGTGAATAGTGAATACTATATCGAGGAGGCAATAACATGAAAGATGAAAGAAAAAGGATTTTAAAAATGGTCGAGGACGGAAGCCTGCGTGCTGAGGAGGCACTTCTTCTGCT
Source organism: Bacillus sp. UMB0728 (assembly GCF_002858875.1). Lineage (NCBI taxonomy): Bacteria > Bacillati > Bacillota > Bacilli > Caryophanales > Bacillaceae > Bacillus > Bacillus sp. UMB0728. The sequence goes on from NZ_PKLA01000002.1 coordinate 806,873, forward strand.
TGAGGAGCTTGAAAAGGCGTCGAAAACGATGGAGAAAAAAGAAGAAAAGCTGCATAGTGAATGGGGAAACCAGACCTATTTTGAAGAAGCGAAGAAACAGCAGCAGGACACGGCCCAATATAAATTCCACTATGCCAAAGAAAAAATCATTGAGTTTGTAGATACTGCTTTCCAGAAGATTAAGGATGCCGATCTGGATTTTAATTTCGGCCCTGCATTTGAAATATCTCATGTGTTCCAGCAGAACGATGTCAGATTGTCTGAAATTGAAATGGAAGTGGCGAATGGGAAACTGACGCTGATTCCCTGGGAACAGAATGATGTCCGCATTGACTGCCGGGCTAAGGTGTACCGCGGTGAAACCCAAGATGAAGCCCGCCAGAACTTTTTAAGGGATGTCCTTTTTACGGCGGACAATGGCCGGCTGCTGTTTTCTGCGCAGCAGAAGTGGATGAAAGTTGAGGCCGCTGTGCATATTCCAAAGGAGCAGTATGACAGCATCCGAATCAGGATGTTCAATGGGCCGGTAGAAGGCAGCGACCTGGCCGTGACAAAACTGAAGGTCAAGTCAGCGAACGGAAAAATTACGCTGGATAAGCTTAATGCCAGCCATCTTGAAGCTGAGGCAGGAAATGGCCAGATCACAGTGACTGGCAGCACACTGGATCATATTGAAGCAGAGACCGTCAATGGGGCGATAAAAGTTGCTGGTGATTATAAAAGTGCTGATCTTCAATCTTTTAATGGTAATATCCAGGTTCATGTTAAAGGAGACAGATGTGAACGCCTCGAAGCGGAAGCTGTCACCGGTACAGTCGACGTGTATCTTCCATCCGGAACGCCTGTGAATGGTGATCTGAGAACCAATCTTGGAAGCTTCCAGCTTGCGCTGGATGGAATCCAGGTAGTAGAGGAAAAATCAGAAATGGTGCAGAAGCTGCTCAAATTTCAGTCTGTTAAAGACCCTGCAGCTGCCATTGATTTAAGGGCTAAGACCAAGACAGGTTCAATTGCTGTTAAAACTGGTGATTTTGTTAAATAAAATAAGCTGCGGCCAGAAGCGATGCTTCTGGCTTTTATCCATAAAAGAGGTGATGGACTGTGAGATGGCTGATAGGCATCTTGATCAATGCTGTTTTGTTTGCCGCTTTGGCAGGATTTTTCCGTGATTCGTTTTATTTAGAAAGCTTTGGTGCAGCATTGGGGGCAAGCTTCATTTTGTCGCTGCTGAATGTGCTGGTGCGGCCGATTCTGATTATCTTGACTTTGCCTGTGACGCTTTTGTCGCTTGGCTTGTTTTTATTTGTTATCAATGCTGTTACTTTGCTTCTGACAGATGGAATTATGGGGAGCTCTTTTGAGATAGATGGGTTTGGGATGGCTTTTTTGGTGGCTGTGATTATGGCGGTTGTTAATTTGGTTATTCAGAGGACGGTTATGGATCGGAAGGGAAACTGAAGGAGTGGAGGGGCTTCTAACGGAAAGCCCGCCTTTCCAGGCTAACTTATAAAAATAGTTTGCTGCGATTATGAGGCTGTTGATCTCCGTTCCGGGCACTTCGCTTTCCGTGGGGCGGCGCTGAGCCTCCTCACCGCTGCGCGTCTGCGGGGTCTCAGCTCTGCCGCTGCAATCCCACAGGAGTCTGCGTGCCCTCCACTCCGATCAACAGGGTTCTAAAACTTTTTGGCAACTTTACAAACCAGACAGGCCAACATTCCATTAATGCCTTAAGCTGGTATAAAAAAATCATATAAACAAAAGGGGTACTGAAGCATTATGCCGTACCCCTTTTACTTATAAAATCGAATGGGTCTACCTATGAAGAGTTTTCACCTCTGCTTTTCTTGGGAATAAGTAATATATGCCGGTACGCTGTTTTCTCTTAGTTTTTCGGCGAGGGATTGGGCGTTTTTTAGTTGGGAGAAGGCTCCGGCCTGGACTTTGTAGAGGCCGCCGGCTGGTTTGTAAAATGATAGGAGTGCCATGCCGATGGTTTGTCCGCAGAGCTGCTGGTATTCTTTGGATTGCAGCAGACTGCATTCTGTTTTATTGGTCATGAATCCGCATTCGATGAGGATGGCTGTCATGGTGGTTTTTCTTAGTACATGGAAGTCCGCAGTTTTGACTCCGCGGTCGGCCAGGCCGGTTTCTTTTACGAGCTGTGCCTGAACGGATTGGGCTAGCTTTACTGCTTCTGCAGGGCGGGAGGTGTGGACGTATGTTTCGATTCCGTTTGCGCTGTTCCAGCCTGTTCCGTAGGCGTTGGCGTGGATGGAGACATAGCAGTCTGCTTTCCAGCGGTTGGCCATTCCGGTTCTTTCGGATAATGGGATGTCCCATTCGTCGGAATGAGAGTCCATGACGGTTAATCCGGCCTGTTCGAGGAGTTTGCGGCAGTGGTGGGCGGCCTGGCGGTTGAATTCGTATTCTCTGAAGCCATCGGGGCTTCTTTTTCCAGGGGTTTCGTAGCCGTGTCCTGCGTCGAGTACGATTTTCATTTGTTTCCCTCCTAATGATTTGTTCATTTACTATATAGGGGGAAATGGGGATTTAGGACATGGTGAGGGAGAAAAAATTTTTAGGAACTATGTAGTTTGGTTCTTTGAATGTAGTCTGTTGATCTACGCTGCAGGCACTTCGCTTTCCGCGGGGTGCGCTGAGCCTCCTCAGAGCAAGCTCTTGCGGTGTCTTAGCTCTGTCGCTACTTCCCGCAGGAGTCTTCGTGCCTTCGACTCCGATCAACAGGGTTTTTAGAATTTATTTGCATTAGCAAAAGGAGACCTTAGCTCTCTTTGAATGGGGCTGTTGATCTGCGCTGCAGGCACTTCGCTTTCCGCGGGGCGGAGTTGAGCCTCCTCGCGCTGCGCGCTGTGGGGTCTCAACTTTTCCGCTATTTCCCGCAGGAGTCTACGTGCCTTCCACTCCGATCAACAGAGCTTCTGAAAATTGATTGGGCAACCTAAAGCTGCTTTCAAAGGCTCCCTTAAACTCCCTTCAATATGACAGCATTCCGAGTTGAGTAACTTAACCCGCCCCCATGAAGAAGCACATCCTCCCCATTCTATACTGATTTAATAACCGCTAAACCCTCACACCCTCCGCATTGTATGGATAAATTTATACCGGTCAGCACGGTAAGCCGATTGGACGAATTCGAAGGGGGTGCCGTCGGAGAGCCGGGTTGTGCGGAGGATGAGGAGGATGGGGGAGCCTTCTTGTATGGAGAGAAGTCCTGCCTCCCGGTTTTTGGCGCCGGCTGCTTCGATTTCCTGTTCTGCTTCTGCAATGGACAGGGATAGGCGGTTTTCAGCGTATTCGTAAAGGGAATGGCCCAGGTCCTCTTCGGTCAGGCCGGGCATGAGCGCTTCAGGGATATAGTTGGTTTCCAGTGCCATGGGGAGTCCGTCGGCCAGGCGGATCCTGGAGATTTCATAGACTGGGCTGCCCTCGGCAATCTGGAGGCGTGATGCTATGCCGCCTGGAGCCGGCAGTGTCTGGAAGGAAAGGGTGCGGCTGCTCGGCTTCATCCCGCGCATCTGCATATCCTCCGTGAAACTTGTTAGCCCCTGAAGCTCCTGCTCTACTTTTTGTTTGTTGACGAATGTGCCGCGGCCTTTTTCCCGATATAGGAGGCCTTCCCTCACAAGATTGCTGATGGCCTGCCTGACGGTCATCCTGCTGATCTGGAACTGCTCGGCATATTCCCGTTCAGATGGGATGGCTTCTTCTTCCTGCAGGAGGCCTTCCCTGATCTGCTTTTTCAGCTGTTCTTCCAGCTGATGATAAATAGGGATCGGTGAATTTTTATCAATCATATGAATGTCTCCTTATACCTTTTGCAGTGCCTCTGCGTCAGCCACGATTGTCACTTGCGGATGCAGCTGGAGGGCGGAGGCAGGGAATTTTTCATCCGGCTTTCCGTTCAATAGGTGATAGACGGCTTCGGCCTTTGATTTTCCGGAAGAAAGCAGCAGGATTTCCCTGCTGTCCAGGATAGAGGCAATGCCCATTGTGATGGCCTGGTTCGGAACTTCTTCTATGCTGGAGAAAAATCGGCTGTTTGCTTCGATTGTGCTTTTATCAAGGTCTACGACATGGGTCCTGCTTGAAAAGGGGGTTCCTGGTTCGTTGAAGCCGATATGGCCGTTCTGGCCGATGCCAAGCACCTGAAGGTCAATTCCGCCAAGCATTTTGATCTGCCTGTCATAGCGCCTGCATTCCTCTGTCAGGTCAGCAGCCAGGCCATTCGGAATATAAGTCTGGCTCAAAGGTATATCGATATGCTTGAACAGGTTTTCATTCATGAAGGTATGATAGCTGTTTTTATCTTCCTTCGGGAGGCCGATATATTCATCAAGATTGGCGGTATGGATATTTTTATAAGAAGTCCGGTTTTCCTTATAATCTGCTGCTAAGCAATCATAAAGCCCTTTCGGTGTGCTGCCGGTTGCAAGGCCCAGTGTGAGGGAAGGAGCCGATTTGATTTTTTCCAGGATGATCTGGCAGGCAATCGAGCTCATATCCTGGTAGTTCTTTGCTTGGACGATTTTCATCATTCTACCTCCAAATGATTATATGCGACTTTTCCGCGGCAGATCGTCAGTACGATGTCCATGTTTTCGTTCAGTACAGTAAGATCTGCATCTTTTCCTTCTGCAATGCTGCCTTTGCGGTCGAATACTTTCAGCTGCTTTGCCGGATTTTCGCTGGCGAGCTTGACTGCCTCAGCCAATGTGATATCCGCGAACTTGGTCATATTTTTAACAGAGTCTTTCATTCTCAGGATGCTTCCCGCCAGTGTGCCGTCCTCAAGCAAGGCCATCCCATCCTTGACAGTAACATCCTGGCCGCCGAGATCATAGGTGCCGTTTTTCAGGCATTTTGCCCTCATTGAGTCGGTGATCAGCACCATTCCGTCCATGCCTTTGCTGTTCAATGCAAGTTTGATCATTTCTGGACGCACATGGACTCCATCTGCAATCATTTCCACAATCAGTTCTTTGAAGAGGAGAGCTGCGCCTGCTGTGCCTGGTTCACGGTGATGAAGTCCCTTCATGCCATTGAACAGGTGGGTTACATGGGTCGCACCTGCTTCGACAGCCTCCCTGACTTCTTCATAGTCAGCATCGGAATGCCCGATGGAAGCGATAACGCCTGTTTCGGCCAGATGGCGGACCAGCTCTTTTCCGCCCTCGAGTTCAGGTGCAAGGGTGACGAGCCTGATCAGCTGTCCGGATTTTTCCTGCCAAGCCTTGAATAACTCGACATCACTTTTCAGGATATGCTCGAGCGGCTGGGCGCCTTTTCGTTTTTCGTTGATGAATGGGCCTTCCAGGTGGATGCCGAGCATTTCGGCCTCAAATCCTTCCGGCTTGTATGCCGCTGCATTTGCCAATGCCTTTTCGATCAAGGATCTTTCCTGTGTAATGGTGGTCGCGAGGAAGCTTGTCGTCCCTTCGGCGGGAAGGGTCCGGGCTATTGTCTGTAATGCTTCAGGTGTGCTGTCCATCGTATCGGCCCCGCCTGCACCGTGGATATGAAGGTCGATAAAGCCCGGCGCCAGGGTTGCACCGGCATCCAGCTCTATCGTCTTGTCTGCAGACTGGCCGCCAAGCTCATCCGCCGGGCCGAAGCTTTTAATCTTGCCGTCTTCAACCAATATATATCCTTTATCAATTATTCCATCCTCTGTCAGCACTCTGCTGTTTTTTAAAAGTAGGGAACTCATGCCTCACATCTCCGTTCTGAATCCTGATATTTTATATTTCCATGATAAAATAAACACATATAGTTGTCTATACCAATTTTGTATCCTTTATGTAAAGGTTTTTGAAAAAATCAGATAGCACAATTTGGTTCTGCGGGGAAAAATGCTACAATAAGATGAAACTTTATTGTCTAGTTTCTCCAATCGAAAGAAACCATTCATTATAATAGACCTTATCAGGCGCATTCCGCAAAAGGAGGACAACAGCGTGGCAAAAGTGCGAACAAAAGACATCATTGAGAAATTTAATTTAGAGCTGATCAGCGGGGAGGAAGGGATCAGCCGTCCGATTACAACCAGTGATATTTCCAGACCCGGGCTTGAAATGGCGGGCTTTTTCGACTATTACCCTGCAGAGCGCATCCAGCTTATAGGGAAGACAGAGATGAGCTTTGCGGAAAAGCTGAGTGATGCAGACAGGCAGAACAGGATGGAATCCCTCTGCACTGATATCACGCCAGGGATCATCATTACAAGGGATATGGAAGTGCCGGAAGGGCTGATTGAGGCTTCGGAAAGGGAAGCGGTGCCTGTCATGCGTTCCAAGCAGAAAACGACGAGGTTCTCCGGCCTTTTGACAAATTTCCTTGAAAGCAAGCTGGCCCCGACGACCGCAGTGCATGGCGTGCTAGTCGATATATACGGAGTTGGCGTGCTCATTACGGGCAAGAGCGGCGTCGGTAAAAGTGAAACGGCCCTTGAGCTTGTAAAAAGAGGCCACCGCCTTGTTGCCGACGACTGCGTAGAAATCCGCCAGGAAGATGAAGATTATCTTGTCGGTACTTCGCCGGAACTGATTGAGCACTTGCTTGAAATCAGGGGACTGGGCATCATCAATGTGATGACCTTGTTCGGTGCAGGTGCTGTCCGCAGCAATAAACGCATTTCCCTCGTTATGAATCTTGAGCTGTGGGATCAGAAAAAACAATATGACCGTCTTGGCCTTGATGAAGAGAAAATGAAGATCATTGACACAGATATCACAAGGCTGACCATCCCGGTCCGTCCGGGGCGGAACCTGGCTGTCATCATTGAAGTGGCGGCGATGAATTTCCGCTTGAAGCGAATGGGCGTCAATGCCGCAGAACAATTTACAAGCCGCCTTTCTGATGTGATCGAGGACGGGGACAACGACTAGTATACCCAAATAAATAGAGAGTTTCTGTAAGGGGATTCTGCAAAAAGGAGAATGATTATGGAAGAAAATATCCAGCCGCTTGATCCGATTGCTTTTTCGCTCGGTCCCATCCAGGTTCACTGGTACGGGCTGATCATCGGTACGGGGATTGCGCTTGCTTTATGGCTGGCCATGCGTGAAGGGGAAAAGCGCGGGCTGCAGAAGGAATTGTTTGCTGACCTGATGCTGTGGGCGATTCCGATCGCGATTTTGTCTGCAAGGCTGTATTATGTCATTTTTGAATGGGACTATTATGCACAAAACCCTGCCGAAATCATAAAGATCTGGCATGGCGGCATCGCCATACACGGGGCACTGATCGGCTCTGTCATCACTGCGTATGTTTTTGCGAAGAAAAAAGGCATTTCTTTCTGGCAGCTGGCTGACATCACCGCGCCGAGCATCATCCTTGGCCAGGCCATCGGCCGCTGGGGCAACTTTATGAATCAGGAAGCACATGGCCGTGAAGTGACACGTGCGTTTTTGGAAAATCTTCATCTTCCGGAGTTCATCATAAATCAGATGTACATAAACGGAACGTATTACCACCCGACCTTCCTGTATGAATCAGTATGGAATATAGCCGGATTTGTTATCCTGCTGTCTTTAAGAAGAGTAAATCTGCGCAGGGGCGAGCTTTTCCTTACGTATGTGATCTGGTACAGCATCGGCCGCTTTTTCGTTGAAGGGATGAGGACGGACAGCCTGATGCTGACTGAGAGTCTCCGCATGGCGCAGTTTATATCCATCGTCCTGGTCATCGGGGCCATAGTGCTCATCGTTATCAGAAGAACAAAGGGTTATGCAGATAAAAGGTATTTGGATAAGAGTGCTTAAGCTCATAGTATAAAAACAAAGGGGAGAGAGAAACATGCTGTTCGGCACGCTCAAACGAGGATTAGCTGCAGGGCTTAAAACGACATGGTCACTGGGGAAAATCATTTTCCCTGTCACGCTGATCGTTGCGCTGCTTCAATATACGCCTGTGCTTCCCTGGGTCATTAAGGTGATAACGCCGCTGATGGGACTGCTTGGACTGTCCGGTGATGCCGCCATACCGCTTGTGCTCGGGAACTTCCTGAATCTGTACGCAGCCATCGGGGCCATCCTGACATTGGATCTTTCGGTGAAGGAAGTATTCATCATTGCGGTTATGCTGTCCTTCTCGCATAATATCCTGATTGAATCCGGTGTGGCGCTCAAGGTGGGCGTTAAGCTCTGGATTATCCTGGCCGTACGTTTCGGCCTGGCCATCCTGTCTGCAGTGGTGATCAATCTGGTATGGCGCGGCGGCTCCGAGCTTGCACAGTACGGCTTGATCCCGGCCAAGGAAGAACAGGCATCAGGTGTTTCTGCCATTCTTTTAGAAGCGGTAACCAAGGCGAGTCTCGGGATTCTGCAGCTCGCCATCATCGTCATTCCGCTGATGATTGGGATACAGCTGCTGAAAGACTTGAAATGGCTGGATGTTTTTTCAAAATGGATGGCGCCTGCAACAAGGGCGCTGGGAATGAAAGAGAATACCTCGACCACTTTGGCTGCCGGCCTGATTTTTGGCCTGGCATACGGGGCGGGAGTCATGATACAGGCTGTCAAAGAGGACGGAGTCAGCAGGAAGGATGTAACCATCGCGTTCATCTTCCTGGTCGCATGCCATGCGGTAATCGAAGATACACTTATTTTCCTCCCGCTGGGCATTCCGGTGCTGCCGCTGCTCCTGATACGCCTTGGCACAGCCATTGTACTGACATTGGCGGTCGCCTTTTTCTGGAACCGCCGCTCCCAAGTGGCCAGCAATAGAAAGGAAGCTGCTTTGTGAACGAAAACATAAACACGATTTTATTTGATCTGGACGGAACATTGATTGATACAAATGAACTGATCATCAGCTCATTCCTCCACACGCTTGAAGCGTATTATCCGAACAAATACAAGCGGGAGGATGTGCTTCCGTTCATGGGTCCGACCTTGCATGAGACTTTTGCCGGCATTGATGAAAGCCGGGTTGAAGAGATGATCGGCAAATACCGCGAGTTCAATCTTGCGAACCATGATGTGCTTGTCAAAGAGTTTGATGGTGTGTTTGATACAGTCAGGACCCTGAAGGAATCAGGCTACAAGCTTGGGATTGTTACGACGAAGGTTATGCCAGTCGTGGAAAAAGGGCTGAAGCTGACGAATCTGGACCAGTTCTTTGAAGTTGTCGTGGCACTGGACCATGTTGAAAAAGCTAAGCCTGATCCGGAGCCGATTTACAAGGCGCTTGAGCTCCTCGGCTCCCGTCCGGAAGAAGCTATCATGGTGGGGGATAACCACCATGATATTCTTGCCGGGCATAATGCAGGCACCAAATCAGCCGCTGTCGCCTGGTCTGCTAAGGGCAGGGAGCATCTGATGCAGTACAAGCCTGATTTTATGCTGGAGAATATGGCTGACCTCCTTGATATCCTGGAGGATTATAAAGGATGAGGAAGACAGTCAGGCATCCGGTTGAGGGCGCCAATTCTCTCTGGCATGTGTACAAAACGGTCCCGTTCGCGAAGGTTGTAAAAAATTTCATCGTCATACAGCTGGCCCGGTACACCCCTTTTCTCGGATTGAAAAACTGGCTGTACCGTACATTCCTGAAAATGAAGGTCGGCGATCAGACTTCGTTCGCGCTTATGGTCATGCTGGATGTGATGTTCCCGGAAAAAATAAGCGTCGGACGCAACACGGTCATCGGCTATAACACGACCATCCTGGCGCACGAATATTTAATCCGCGAATACCGCCTCGGTGAGGTGAAAATCGGCAGCGAGGTCATGATCGGCGCCAACTCAACTCTGCTGCCCGGAATCACGATCGGCGACGGTGCGATCGTCTCCGCCGGCACCCTTGTCCACAAGGACGTCCCGCCCGGCAGTTTCGTCGGGGGAAACCCGATGCGCGTCATTTATACAAAAGAAGAACTGCAAAAGCGCTGGCAGGATGATCCGATCTACGGCCAGGCTGAGTGATAGAAAGCTCCATTAACTTCGGTTGATGGGGCTTTTTTGATAGGAGAAGGGGACAGGTATAATCGTGAAAGCTGCAAAAATGGGAACTTGCAAATATATCGGAAAAGCCGCAAATAAAATTGGAAACTCGCAAATATAATCAGATTCCCGCAAATAAAACAAAAATCCCGCAAATAAAAACCATAGAACCCCTGCATATACCGGTTCCAAGCCCAGTACTCAACTGCCTCAAAAGCTTTTCCACGGATACATCCCCCCGATTTTCAGAAAATAAGCATTAATGGTTGACGCATGCTGGAAACAGCGATAAACTACTAATAACTTCAATTCGATAACATATTAGCGAACTAAAGGATTCGGAACTTTTGATTTAGAGGTGGAATACGATGAGCCGTTTATTTATGTTTGAAAAGCCATTAGGCATGCGTGATACATTGCCTGAAATATATGAAACAAAAAGCAGGGTCCGCTCTTCCATTGAAGAGGAGATGAAGAGCTGGGGCTATCAATTTATGGAAACACCGGCGCTAGAATATTATGAAACCGTCGGCTCAGCTTCGGCGACACTTGATCAGCAGCTGTTCAAGCTCCTGGACCAGCAGGGCCATACTCTTGTGCTGCGGCCGGATATGACAGCCCCGATTGCCCGGGTGGCTGCATCCAGGCTTTTGAAAGAAGATCTTCCATTGAGACTCGCCTATTCAGCCAATGTATACCGGGCCCAGCAGAGAGAAGGCGGCCGCCCGGCTGAGTTTGAACAGATCGGCGTCGAGCTGATTGGCGATGATTCAATCAGCGCGGATGGCGAAGGCCTGGCTCTCCTCATCAGCTCGCTGAAAAAAGCAGGCCTGGAGGACTTCCAGCTGTCTGTCGGCCATATCGGCTTTGTACAGGAGTTTTTCCGCCAGGTTCTTGGAACAGAAGAAAGGGCCAATGAATTAACGAGATTTCTTTATGAAAAAAATTATGTCGGGTACCGGGAGCATGTGAAGAATCTCCCGCTATCTTCTATAGATAAGCAGCGCCTCCTGGATTTCCTTCAGCTCAGGGGCGGCCGCGAAGCGATTGAGCAGGCGTTCAGCCTGATTGAAAATAATAAGGGCAGGGAAGCGATCGTCCAGCTTGAACGTCTGTGGGACACGATGGCCGATTTTGGCGAAGGTGAAAAAATCAAGCTTGATCTGACGCTTGTCAGCCATATGAGCTATTACACCGGAATTTTATTTGAAGTATACGCAGGGAATGTCGGCTTTCCGATCGGCAATGGGGGCCGCTATGACCTTCTGCTGAAAAAGTTCGGAAAATCTTCAGGGGCGACCGGCTTTGCCATCCGGCTTGACCGCCTGCTTGAAGCTCTAGGCGGAGCAGGGGAAAAAGAGCCGCTCCATTGCATCATCTTCAGCTCGGAGCGCAGGCGCGAGGCATATGAAAAAGCAAAGGTTATGAGGAAATCAGGGATCAAGGCTGTGCTTCAGGATATCAGCGGCGTCAAAAACCTGGATGCGTGCACAAGCCAATATGATGATATTACCTTTTTAGTTGGAAAAGCCGGGAAGGAGGAGCAGCAATGAAGGACCTGCTGACGATTGCGATGCCGAAAGGGCGGATATTTGAGGAGGCTGCAGAGCTGCTGCGCCAGGCCGGCTTCGATCTGCCGCCCGAATTTGATGACTCACGCAAGCTGATCATTGATGTGGAGGAAGAAAGATTTCAATTTATCCTTGCAAAGCCGATGGACGTACCGACCTATGTGGAGCATGGGGTGGCGGACCTCGGGATAGCAGGAAAAGACGTTATGCTCGAGGAAGAGCGTGATATATATGAGCTGCTTGATTTGAAAATCAGTGCCTGCTATCTTGCTGTAGCAGGAATTCCGGGTACAAAAATGAATGAAGTGGCGCCGAAAGTGGCAACTAAATATCCGAATGTAGCCGCGGCATATTTCCGCGAGCAGGGGGAACAAGTTGAAATCATCAAGCTGAACGGCTCCATTGAACTTGCCCCGCTGATCGGACTGTCGGACAGGATCGTCGATATCGTGTCAACAGGCAGGACACTGAAAGAAAATGGACTGGTCGAGTATGAGCAGATCGTCGGCATCACATCCAGGCTGATTGTCAATCCGGTCAGCTACCGGATCAAGGACAAGCGCATCAGCGAGATTGTCGGCAAGCTCAGCAGGGTCGTGAATGAACAGGCAGCTCAATAGCTTGCTGCTTCAGGGAGGGGAAACAGGATGAAAATCATCAGAGTATCAGAAGAGATTTCTATTAAAAGATCGGTTGATAGCGGTACGGAAGAGCAAAGGTATGCTGTTAAAAGCATCATTGCCGAAGTGCGCAAAAATGGTGACGAGGCCGTCCGCAGCTACACAGAAAAATTTGACGGGATCCAGCTTTCCTCCTTCGCGGCCACTTCTGCTGAAGTAGAGGAAGCCTACAGTACAATTGATCCTTCAATCCTCGAGGTAATCAAGGAGGCCGCAGCCAATATCCGCAGCTTTCACGAGAAGCAGCTTCGGCCATCCTGGATGACCACGGATGAAAACGGGACGATGCTAGGCCAGAAGGTGACACCGCTTGATTCAGCAGGCTTGTATGTTCCGGGCGGCACTGCAGCCTATCCATCCTCTGTCCTGATGAATGTAATTCCGGCAAAAGTGGCTGGAGTCAGAAGGATTGTTATCACCTCCCCGCCAGGCCGGGACGGAAAGCTCCCGGCTGCAGTACTTGTAGCTGCTAAGGAAGCAGGAGCAGAAGAGATCTATAAAATCGGCGGTGCACAGGCCATTGCTGCATTGGCTTATGGAACAGAATCCATTAAGCCTGTAGACAAAATTACTGGACCGGGTAATATTTTCGTAGCTCTTGCCAAAAGGGAAGTATTTGGAGATGTTGATATCGATATGATTGCCGGCCCGAGTGAAATTGCCGTGCTCGCCGACGAAACGGCGAGAGCAAACGAAGTGGCTGCAGATCTGCTGTCACAGGCAGAGCATGATCCGATGGCCTGCAGTGTTCTGGTTACAGCCTCCTCAATTCTCGCTGAAAAGGTAGCAGAAGAGGTGGAACGGCAGCTTGCAGATCTCCCCCGCCGGGAAATTGCCGGGAAATCAATTGAAGACTTCGGTATGATTTATGTGGCGGAAACTATGGAAGAAGCCGTAGAAACGGTGAACCGTCTGGCACCTGAGCACCTCGAAGTGCTGACGGAAAACCCGATGGAGCTTCTCGGCCAGATCAGGCATGCTGGGGCCATCTTCCTGGGGAGATACAGCCCTGAGCCTGTCGGCGACTATTTTGCCGGCCCGAATCATGTATTGCCGACGAACGGGACAGCCCGTTTCTCCAGTCCGCTCAATGTGGAGGATTTTCAGAAAAAATCGAGCATCGTTTATTATAGTAAAAAATCGCTTCAGGAAAATGGAGCAAAAATCGCTGCCTTTGCCAGGCTTGAAGGCCTGGAAGCCCATGCGCGGGCAATCGAGGAGCGCTTGAATAACAAGGAGGAAAAATAAATGGCAAGAACGGCATCTGTTGAACGGATTACAAACGAAACACAAATAGCTCTATCCCTCGAAATTGATGGAGAAGGACAATCCAAGCTGGAAACGCCTGTCCCATTTATGACACATATGCTCGACCTTTTTGCCAAGCACGGGCAATTCAATCTGACAGTAGATGCGAAGGGCGACACAGAGGTGGATGACCATCATACAACAGAAGATATCGGCATCTGCCTCGGCCAGGTTTTAAAGGAAGCGCTAGGGGATAAAAAAGGCATCAAACGCTACGGAAATGCATTTGTGCCGATGGATGAAGCATTAGCGCAAGTTGTTGTCGACCTGAGCAACCGTCCGCACCTGGAAATCAGGGCAGACTTCCCTAGCCAGAAGGTCGGCACCTTCGATACGGAGCTTGTCCATGAATTCCTGTGGAAGCTGGCCCTTGAAGCGCGGATGAATCTGCATGTGATCGTCCACTATGGCCAAAATACACATCATATTATCGAAGCCATTTTCAAGGCGCTTGCAAGGGCGCTTGATGAAGCGACGACAATCGATCCAAGAATTAAAGGAGTTCCGTCAACGAAAGGGATGTTATAAAATGATCGGCATCATTGATTATGGAATGGGTAATCTGTTCAGCGTCAGCAAAGCGCTAGAGCGGCTTGAAGTCCCTTACTTTCTATCAGAAGACCAGGAAGAGCTGAAAAAAGCGGATGGGCTGATCCTTCCTGGAGTAGGCAGCTTCAAGGATGCAATGGACCGGCTGAATGCTACCGGGCTGACAGGGATGATTCAGGAATATACCGCGGCAGGCAAGCCGCTTGCCGGCATCTGCCTTGGCATGCAGCTTTTGTTCGAAAGCAGTGAGGAAAATGGCTATTCAGAAGGCTTGAAACTTTTGCCTGGAAAGGTTGTCCGTTTTCCAGGAGAAGATGAGCAAAGGGAAAAATACAAGGTCCCGCATATGGGCTGGAACAGGCTTGAGTTCATCAACTCTTCACCGATTCTGAAGAATGTGGAAGAAGGATATGTTTATTTTGTCCACTCCTATTATGCAGAGCCGGGCGATCATGATGTTGTCATTGCAAGAAGCTTTTATGATAGGGAAGTTCCAGCTGTTGTCGGCAGGGAAAATGTCTTCGGGATGCAATTCCACCCGGAAAAAAGCAGTTCCCTTGGCATGGAGCTGCTGCGGAACTTCACGATAGTAGCCAGCAAAGGAGGAGAGTCCCAATGAGCTTTACAATCTATCCGGCCATTGATATGAGAGCAGGCAAATGTGTCCGCCTGCTGCAGGGGGATTATGAAAAAGAAACGGTGTACGGCGATTCTCCGTTCGATATGGCCAAATCATTCGCAGATGCAGGTGCAGAATGGATTCATATGGTGGACCTTGATGGCGCTAAAGATGGAAAGCGTGTGAATGACTCTTTTGTCATTAAGGCTGCGCAGGAGCTTGGTGCAAAGGTCCAGATAGGCGGGGGAATCCGGACAGAGGAGGATATCGCCCACTATCTCGATAATGGCGTTTCCCGTGTGATCATCGGCAGCATCGCTGTTTCCAATCCTGAGTTTGCTGTAGAAATGATCCGCAAGTACGGCGGAAAAATTGCGGTTGGACTTGATGCAAAGGATGGCTATGTTGCGACACATGGCTGGCTCAATACTTCCGAGGTAAAAGCGGTTGAGCTTGGGAAGCGGTTTGCTGATGCTGGAGCAGAGACCTTTATTTTTACCGATATCGCGACAGACGGGATGCTGTCCGGGCCAAATGCGGAGGCGGTCAGGGAGCTAGCGGCAGCAACCGGAAAAAGCGTCATTGCTTCAGGGGGAGTAAGCAGCCTTGCAGATTTGACGGCATTGCAGGCGTATGAGGGTGAAGGCGTTTCCGGCGCGATTGTCGGGAAAGCCATCTATGAAGGCAGGTTCACGGTTGAACAGGCGCTGAAAGAGGTGGCCCGCTGATGCTGACAAAACGGATCATCCCATGCCTTGATGTAAAGGAAGGGCGGGTTGTAAAAGGAATTCAGTTTGTACAGCTCCGTGATGCCGGCGATCCGGTCGAACTGGCCCGCTTTTATGACCAGCAGGGGGCTGACGAGCTTGTGTTCCTTGATATCTCTGCATCACATGAAGGCAGAAAAACGATGACCGAAGTGGTGAAGGCGGTCGCTTCAGAGCTGGCCATCCCATTCACGGTCGGCGGCGGAATCAATGCACTTGAAGATATGAAAAGAATCCTCAGGGCTGGAGCTGACAAAGTTTCCTTGAACACGGCAGCTGTAAATAATCCGGACCTGATCAGGGAAGGAGCAAGCTTCTTCGGGTCACAGTGCATCGTTGTCGCAATTGATGCGAAGTATGATCCTGAGCTTGGATCCTGGAGAGTCTATACCCATGGGGGACGCAAAGCGACAGACCTTGGGGTGATTGACTGGGCAAGGCAGGCTGTTGAGCTTGGCGCCGGTGAAATCCTGCTGACCAGCATGGATGCCGACGGCGGGAAAAACGGGTTTGACCTTTCATTAACGAAAGCAGTGAGCGAGGCTGTCAGCGTACCGGTCATCGCATCCGGAGGCGCCGGCAACAGCGCCCATTTCGCTGATGCCTTTACAGAAGGGAAGGCTGATGCGGCCCTTGCTGCGTCGATTTTCCATTATAAAGAAACATCAGTCAGTGAAGTAAAGCAATTTTTAAAAGAAAAAGGGGTGACGGTCCGATGAATCTGGAAGAACTGAAATTTGATGAAAACGGCCTGATTCCGGCGGTGGTCCAGGACCGGAAAACGAAAGAAGTATTGACTCTGGCCTATATGAACCGTGAATCACTGTCTCTTTCCATTGAAAGCGGCGAAACCTGGTTTTACAGCAGATCACGCCAGGAGCTCTGGCATAAAGGAGCAACCAGCGGAAATACGCAGCAGATTGCAGAAATCAAATATGACTGCGACCAGGATGCCCTAGTTGTGCTGGTTGAGCCAGCCGGGCCTGCATGCCATACAGGCGCCGTCAGCTGCTTTAATGAGACTGTTTATAAGGCAGAAGGCCTGTCAGATGCCGGAGAGGAAAGCTACAGCATCCTTGCCGAGCTGGAGCAGGTAATCGGGCAGCGGGAAAAAGAGCGTCCGGAAGGGGCCTACACAACCTATCTGTTTGAAAAAGGCGTGGATAAAATCCTGAAAAAGGTCGGCGAAGAATCCGCTGAGGTCATCATCGCAGCTAAAAACCGCGACCAGGAAGAGCTCAAATGGGAAACTGCCGATTTGCTTTACCACCTGCTCGTCCTTTTGCGCGAGCAGAAGCTGCCATTCGAGGAAGTGCTTGGTGTGCTGAAAGAGCGGCATGAAAAAGGTTGATTTTTGAGGAGGGCAGCTCACTTGAGCTGGCCTCTTTTTGGTAAATGGTGGTAAAAAATGTAAGAAGGGGTGAATCATGCGGAAACTGGGGTGAATAACAAAAAAACTAGGGTGAATCATGCGGAAACTAGGGTGAATAACAAAAAAACTAGGGTGAATCATGCGGGATCAGGGTTGCATAACGGCTGTTCTTGATAGAATCACGGCAGAATTATGCTGTACATGCTTAGGTTAAGCAGAACAGTGCAAAAGTTCAGCAGATATTGTGAAAGAATCCAGGAAATTTCCTCAAAAACCGCCAGCAGTGCCTTAGGCAAACCAACTCAATGCCAGCCGGAAAACTCCACCTTCAGATACGCTTTTAAACTCATGGCCACAATTCTGTTCTCCGAAAAATACGAATCTCATTCTGCTCTTCTCCGGCAGCTTGCACATGTGATATACTACTGTAGTTAAGGCTGGCGCAGGTGTGCGAGTGATTGGCCTGCTGCCTAGAGATGAGGGATTACATGAGCAAAGACTCAAAAGCAAGACAACCGATGGGGAAACTACTTACATTCATCCCGACTGGCGAATATTATTTTTCAAAAGGAATCAAATCCTTTCACCGCCGGGATTTTCATAAAGCAAGCAAATATCTGCAGCGTGCGATGCAGCTGGAGCCGGGCGAGCCGATGATCGCCTGCCAGCTGGCGATCGTGTATACAGAATTGAATGAATACCAGAAGTCGAATAAGCTGCTGCATCTTGTCCTGGAGGAGCTAGATGAGGAAATGGCTGAATGCCATTACTTCCTTGCCAATAATTATGCCCACCTGGGATTCTTCAAGGATGCTTATCAGCATGCCAATACGTATTTGGAGCTTGAGCCTGATGGAGAGTTCATTGAGGATACGGAAGATCTTTTGGAACTTTTGACACTGGAAGCAGAAGATCTGGATGAAGAGCTGTATGAGCAGGACGACCTGATCACCAAGCAGGAGCAGGCAAGGGAGCTTCTTGAATCAGGGCATTTCCCGAAAGCAGTGGAAATTCTGAGCACGGTGATTGAGGATTACCCGGAATATTGGTCAGCATACAATAATCTGGCGCTTGCCCATTTTTACCTGGGAGAAGTGAACAAAGCGAACGATATCCTTGATGAGGTGCTTGTACGCAACCAGGGCAATCTTCATGCGCTTTGCAATAAGCTTGTGTTTGCCTACTATCAGCATGATCTTGAAGAGGTAAAGGCTTTAATTGAAACGCTGAAAAAAATCCAGCCGCTCCTGATTGACCACCAGTTCAAGCTTGGGGCCACCTTCGCGCTTGTCGGTGAATATGAGCCTGCCTACAAGTGGCTGCGCAAGCTCCACAAGTCAGGCTATGAGGGAGATGGCGCCTTTTATTACTGGCTTTCTTATTCCTCCTATTTTACGGGGAAGGAAGACCAGGCCAGAAACTTCTGGAAAAGGGTGCTGGAATACAGCCCTGAGAAGGCGGGCCTTGAACCATGGAACGAAGATAAGCCGGAAACAGCAGGTTTCGAGGACCATCTGGATTCCATCTATAAAAAAATGAACAGTGAATATGGTGAGGAACGCTTATTTGCTCTTTTCCTAGCTTCAAAATCAGGCAGAAAAGATGAGATTCTTGCAAGCAAGGATGTTAAGCAGAATCCAAGATTCACTGGCGCTGACCGTGAATACGCAGCATTGATTGAAACTGGCGCCGGAGAAAAAACCAGCGCAAGAATCGCCCATGAAACGGCAGAGCTCTTATACAAACACCATAAACCGATCGGGACAGTTGAAGCCGGGTTATATCTGGCATGGTTTACTGTCTTCAAGGAAGCTGATGGTCAGGGGCTTCTTGCCAGGAATGCAAAAGCATGGGCCGGGGCGGTGGAATATGTCTGGAGAAAGCAGCGCAGCGAAAAAGTCTCGCAGCAAAGCGTGGCAGCTCAGTACGGACTTTCTGCTTCCACACTGCAGAAGTATGTAAAATCAGTCAGCAGCATTCTGAAATGAGCAGATTCTTGGACTGTATCCTTATTGTTTTATAGGATATGGTTAGTAAGGAAATACTACTGAAACAACCGCTGTTTTTCTTGGGAATAAACGCACTTGCTCTTACAGCTCCTTCTGCCTGTCAAGGCTGGGAAAGTCAATTTTGCAGAGCAATAACTAAGTATAAAAAGCATTTCTCAGGGGGAATCAGCAAAGTCCTAGTGAAGGAGTGGAGCAAGATGGCAGAAGAAAAAATTTATGATGTCATCATCGCTGGCGCAGGACCGGCCGGAATGACAGCTGCTGTGTATACATCCCGTGCCAACCTGTCTACATTGATGATTGAACGGGGCGTGCCGGGAGGGCAAATGGCCAACACAGAAGAAGTCGAAAACTATCCTGGTTTCGATCATATCCTGGGCCCTGACCTGTCTACTAAAATGTTCGACCACGCCAAGAAATTCGGCGCCGAATATGCATATGGCGATATCAAAGAAATCATCGACGGTGAAGAATATAAAACCGTTGTTGCAGGATCAAAACAATATAAAGCCCGTGCTGTAATCATTACAACGGGTGCTGAATATAAAAAAATCGGTGTTCCGGGTGAAAAAGAACTCGGCGGCCGCGGTGTATCTTATTGTGCCGTCTGTGATGGCGCGTTCTTCAAAGGCAAAGAGCTTGTTGTTGTCGGCGGAGGAGATTCTGCTGTCGAGGAGGGCGTCTACCTGACCCGTTTCGCGGAAAAAGTGACCATCGTCCACCGCCGCGACGAGCTGCGCGCACAGGCGATCCTTCAGCAGCGCGCGTTTGACAACGAGAAGGTTGATTTCATCTGGAACTCTACAGTAAAAGAAATCAACGAGAGCGAAGGCAAGGTAGGAAGCGTCACGCTTGTTTCTACTGAAAATGGGGAAGAGCGCGAATTCAAGGCAGATGGCGTATTCATCTACATTGGCATGGTTCCGCTGTCCAAGCCTTTCCAAAGCCTTGGCATCACCAATGAGAACGGCTATATCGAAACGAATGAACGCATGGAAACAAAGGTTCCTGGCATTTTTGCTGCCGGAGACATCCGTGAAAAAATGCTTCGCCAGATCGTGACCGCAACAGGCGACGGCAGCATCGCCGCCCAAAGTGCCCAGCACTATGTTGAAGAATTGATGGAATCTTTAAAGGCGAAAGCTTAATATTGTTTGAAAAAACGCTCATTAATGAAATGGGCGTTTTTTATTCATAATCTGGCTGCAGCAGCTGCGGTTTCCGCAAGAGAAAATTCAAAAAAGATGCCGCTTCCATCCACCGGCAGCAATAGGCCGAAAGCCGCATTGTACAAGGCTTTCGGCCGACTTTTTACTAAAGAAATAAAAAGTCATTTTGTTTTAATCGTACTGTAACAGTAGTGCAATAAACATCGGGTAATATAGGAATAGAAATTGACCCCCTTTTAAGATATAATCCTTTGTGCAGCACAGGCATACATAGCCTGTGCTCTTTTTTTTGGGCGAAGGCAAGACGCCTTTGCATCTCAATTTGTCCAGCTCCGACGGCTAGAGCCTCGAGTCATAAACCACAAAAGAATTAAAGGCAAAGAACGCCTTTTATTCTTTTGCGTCTTATGCTTGTCGGCTCTGGGCGAGCCGCCTCCGCATTTCATTTTTTCATTTCATTGTGGCTGCATGACAAAAATAGTATAATGAAAAGAATATATTCGACAGGACTGCCTGTGCGGCGGTCATGAGAAGGAAATGCTGAGGTGAGGCTGTTGCAGCGGGTCACGAATTGTGTGCTGTTGAAGGAAAATCAAGTATTGCTTTTACAAAAACCGAGACGTGGCTGGTGGGTAGCGCCCGGAGGAAAGATGGAGCCGGGTGAATCAGTCCGGGATTCCTGCATCAGGGAATTCCGCGAGGAGACAGGCATATACTTAAGAAACCCGGGCTTGAAGGGGATCTTTACCTTCATTATGAAAGACGGGGATAAGGTGCTTTCTGAATGGATGATGTTTACTTTCCTTGCACGGGAGTCTGATGGCATCAATCTGGATGAGTCGGAGGAAGGGAAGCTGGCCTGGCATGATTTTGATGATATCAAGAATCTGCCGATGGCTGCCGGCGATTATCACATTCTTGAATATATGATTCATGGAAATGGAATTATTTACGGGACGTTTACGTATACGCCGAATTTCGAGCTTCTAAGCTATCGGCTGGACCCGAGTTAAATAATATAGATTACAGGGGGAGAATAGGAATGAGCAGCGGTGCGGCGACTGATACACAAATGGTCATAATAACTGGGATGTCGGGAGCAGGGAAAACAGTGGCGATCCAGAGTTTTGAGGATCTTGGCTTTTTCTGTGTGGATAACCTGCCTCCGACTCTGCTTCCGAAGTTTCTTGAACTGATGAAGGAATCAGGGAATAAGATGAATAAGGTTGCACTGGTCATGGACCTTCGCGGCAGGGAGTTCTTTGATCACTTATTCAAGGCGCTGGACGATTTGGCCGAAACTTCATGGGTGGCCCCGCAGATTTTGTATCTGGATGCGGACGACTCTACATTGGTCAGGCGCTACAAGGAAACCCGGCGCTCTCATCCCCTTGCTCCGTCAGGTTTGCCTCTTGAAGGCATCAAGCTTGAAAGGGAGCTTCTGGAGGAGCTGAAAGGGAGGGCCCAGCTGATATATAAAACATCAAACATGAAGCCGCGGGAGCTGAGGGAAAAAATCCTTGATCAGTTTTCAGTCAACCGGAAGACGACGTTTACCGTCAATGTGATGTCATTTGGCTTTAAGCATGGCCTGCCGATAGACGCAGATCTTGTGTTTGATGTACGATTTCTGCCGAATCCCCATTACATCGAGAGCATGAGGCCGAAAACCGGCCTGGACGAAGATGTGTCGACATATGTACTGAAATGGAATGAAACCAATAAATTTCTCGAAAAGGTTACAGATCTGCTGAGCTTCATGCTCCCTCACTACAAGCGCGAGGGCAAGGCCCAGCTGGTGATCGCGATTGGCTGCACAGGCGGCCAGCACCGTTCTGTAGCCCTAGCTGAGTATATTGCCCGCTTTTATGAAGCGGATTACCATACACATATCACTCACCGCGATATCGAGAGGAGAAAGGATAAAACAACATGACAGGTACAGAACAGCCTAGAATCGTCATCATAGGGGGAGGCACAGGGCTCCCGGTCCTCCTGCGCGGTTTGAAGAAGCATCCTGCAGATATTACAGCCATCGTGACGGTGGCTGATGATGGCGGGAGCTCTGGCCGCCTCCGGAATGAACTGCAGATTCCTCCCCCTGGGGATATTCGGAATGTTTTAGCTGCACTGTCTGATGTGGAGCCGCTCATCGAGGAAATGTTCCAGCACAGGTTCAGCACCGCGAATGAGCTTTCCGGCCATTCACTCGGCAACCTGATCCTTGCTGCCATGACCTCGATCACAGGCAATTTCACTCATGCCATCCAGGAAATGAGCAAGGTCCTCAATGTTAGGGGAAAGGTTCTCCCGGCCGCAGACCAGAGTGTCGTCCTCCATGCTGAGATGGAGGATGGGACGATTGTTTCAGGAGAATCCAAGATTCCATACTCAGGGAAAAAAATCAAAAAAGTCTTCCTGAGCCCTGAGGATGTCAATGCCCTGCCGGAGACCATCCAGGCCATCAGGCAGGCAGATCTGATCATCATCGGGCCTGGCAGCCTTTATACAAGCATACTGCCAAACCTCCTTGTTCCGAACCTGGGGAGAGAGGTCTGCAATGCGAAGGCCAAAAAGGTCTATATCTGCAATCTGATGACGCAGGCAGGGGAAACGCTTGATTTTACGGCGAGCGATCATGTAAAGGCCATATATGACCATATGAATTGTTCTTTTATCAATACGATCCTTGTCAATAATGAAGATATTCCGGAAGAAGTACAGGAGCGGTACAGCGAGGAGCTGGCCAAGCCTGTCCATTATGATGTTGCCAACCTGCAGGGGCTGGGCCTCGAGGTTGTCCACGGCGAAATCGTCAGCCTGGACGGCGGCGTCATCCGCCATGATACACAGGAAGTAGCAGATATTTTATTTTCTTTACTAATAAATGAAACCAGCAAGCGATATAAAGCGTAAATATAAATGTGCAAGCGTTTGTCTGGGCGGGGGGTGAAGGTATGTCTTTCGCTTCGGAAACGAAAAAGGAATTAACCAACCTTGAAGTTAAAGACTGCTGCGGCAAGGCTGAATTATCAGCGCTTATTCGGATGAACGGATCACTCTCTTTTTCCAGCCGGAAACTAATTGTGGATATCCAGACAGAGAATGCCGCCATAGCGAGAAGAATTTATACACTGACAAAAAAGAATTACACCGTTCAAGTGGAGCTGCTTGTACGAAAAAAGATGCGCCTGAAAAAGAATAATGTCTATATTGTAAGACTGGCGCAGCAGGCGCAGGAAATACTCGCCGACCTGAAGATCCTGAAAGAGGGATTTGATTTTACCCATGATATTTCAGAGGAGCTTGTGAAAAAGAAATGCTGCAAGCGCTCCTATCTGCGCGGCGCCTTCCTTGCCGGCGGCTCGGTGAACAACCCTGAAACATCATCTTATCACTTGGAAATTTTTTCACTATACAAAGAGCATAATGATTCTTTGTGTGAATTAATGAATACATTTGGATTGAACAGCAAGACGCTTGAAAGGAAAAAAGGCTATATTACGTATTTGAAGGAAGCCGAGAAGATCACTGAATTCCTGAACATCATCGGTGCCCATGGAGCGCTGCTGCGCTTTGAGGATATCCGGATTGTCAGAGATATGAGGAACTCGGTGAACAGGCTTGTAAACTGCGAGACCGCCAATCTTAATAAAACCATCGGCGCGGCTCTCAGGCAGGTCGAGAATATCCGTTATATCAAGGATACTGTCGGCCTTGATATACTCCCGGAAAAGCTCAGGGAAATTGCAGAGCTTCGGGTGGCCTATCAGGATGTGACCCTGAAGGAGCTTGGGGAGATGGTGTCAGGCAGCCATATCAGCAAATCAGGCATTAATCACCGACTTAGAAAAATAGATGAAATAGCAGAAAAACTGCGTTTAGGTGAATCCATAACAGGAAATTAGAAATAAGATAATATGGGAGGTTAGAGAGAAATGGTTGAAAAACAAGTGGAAGTAAAGCTGCGGACCGGCCTGCAGGCCCGTCCTGCCGCCCTGTTTGTCCAGGAAGCAAACCGCTTTTCTTCAGATATCTTTTTGGAGAAGGACGGAAAGAAGGTCAATGCGAAAAGCATCATGGGCCTTATGAGCCTCGCAGTCAGCACTGGCTCTGTTGTAAACCTGGTGGCTGATGGAAGTGATGAAGAGGAAGCACTCGAAGAGCTTTCGCAATATATCCAGCAGGAAAGCTGAAAAAACTGAAAAGGCACCCTGAGCATTTGTGCAGGGCGCTTTTTCTTTGTTTAACACCATAATCTCTTTAATCATAAAAAAGAGGGCTGAACCTGTCAGCCCTCTTGCTCTATCTTTACTTGTCTTTCTTTTCTTCCAGGACATTGCGGGTGATGATCTGATCGATCAGCCCGTATTCCAATGCTCTCTCAGCTGTCATGAAATTGTCGCGGTCTGTATCTTTTGCGATCACTTCAAGCGGCTGGCCTGTGCGTTCTGAAAGGATCTGGTTCAGCTTTTCGCGAAGGAAAAGGATGCGCTTTGCGGCAATTTCGATTTCTGTTGCCTGGCCCTGCGCTCCGCCGAGCGGCTGATGGATCATAACTTCACTGTTTGGAAGGGCATAACGCTTGCCTTTCTCGCCTGCTGCAAGAAGGAATGCACCCATGGAAGCGGCCATCCCGATGCAGACTGTGGAAACCTTCGGACGGATGTACTGCATCGTATCATAAATCGCCATACCGGCAGTGATGCTGCCGCCAGGGCTGTTGATGTACAAAGTGATATCCTTTTCAGGGTTTTCTGCCTCCAGGAATAGCAGCTGAGCTACAATGGAGTTTGATACATTATCATCGATCGCACTTCCAAGCATGATGATGCGGTCTTTCAGAAGGCGTGAATAAATATCGTATGCGCGCTCGCCCCTGTTTGTCTGTTCAATAACTGTAGGGATTAAATTCATTTGTCAGTTCCTCCTTCAAGATAAAGATCCAACATACAACGGATTAAAGCATGTTCTTCCATAAGAAGAAATATTATGGGTTCTGTATGTAATCATTATGATACACTGATGGTCAATAAAGGTCAAACAAATCGCTTATGGAAATCCAATATATGCTGCAATCATTTTATTCTCTCTTTAGCAGGATATACCTGCTTAATGCGGTATAATAATTGCATTGATAAAAATTTCCTTATCCATAACCATCATACCCACCTCTTCTATTTTTAAACAAAGGAAGCTGAAAATTGAAGTGGGGATACGGGCATGTAAATTAATGCTGGAGGCTGCGATTTTGTCTAAAAAAAAGAAATCATTTTTTCATAATAAGCTGCGGCTTGCAGGGCTGGGCCTGATCATCCTGGCACTGGCCGGATATGCTGCCTACAATTATACTTCACTAGGAAAGGGAGAACGGGCTGCGGAAGAAAGGTCAGCTTCGTCCAAAGGGGAAAAGGACTTGAAAAAGCTGTTCCCGGGCAATATGGAAGAATCAGCTGTACAGCAGGCCATCCATGATATGAGCCATCAAAAGGTGAAAGCGGAAAATAAATGGGGCGCACTGCAGATCACTCCTGACAGGATCAGCAGGCTGATCTATGTGGTGGGAGCCAATGAAATGAATTACCAGCATTCAGATTTATACCTGGATATCCTTAAAAGATGGAGTGAGGGCGACTTTTCGTCTGCAGCCAGGGACCATAACAGCATCTGGAAGCTCCAGGGCGGTACTGTCGGGGAAGCCAAAGGACTCCTGAGCGAAAAAGAGGAACAGAAGTATATCGAGAAAAACTTTAAATAAAATCGGCCGCTATAGTCAATTATTGTTTAACCATTGACAAAAAGCGGCCGGCTTTAGTATTATATACTAGTGTCTTATAGAAGACCTGTATGATTTGCCCTCGTGGTGCAACGGATAGCACGTAAGATTCCGGTTCTTGAGATGTGGGTTCGATTCCTGCCGAGGGCGTTATGTAAATCAATGAGTTCCTATGTTTGTAGTGATTTTACTATAAGCGTAGGGACTTTTTTGTTTGGGTGCTTTTCATTCGTGGATACCACGCAACGAATAACACGCAATGGAGGGCATTTTAATGTCGAGAAGAAAAGGAACGACAAGTATGGAAGTCGTGGAAAAACTGATTAAAACAAAAAAGGAGATTCCTTCAAAGAGTTTTTTCGAAGCTACGGGTGAGTTTTTAAAGCACTGCCAAATCAAGGGTCTTTCACCAGACACCATACATTTTTATGGGAAAGAACTAAAGGGCTTTTCGAGGGCATTGTCAGATCTAGATGTTTCGTTGAATGATGTTAGGACATTGGAGACGAAACACGTAGAAAACTGGATTATGTATATGCAAGAAAAAAACAGGGCTATCAGTTCCATAAACGCAAGAATGAGAGCGGGTAGAACTTTTATGAATTACTGCCTTAAGAAAGGCTACATCGAGAAAAATCCTTTTGAAGGGGTATTGCAGCTTAAGAAACGGCATGTTATCGGAGCGACATTTACAAAGAAACAATTAGATAGGCTTTTAAGCGCTCCAGATATAACACAATTTGTTGGACTACGTGATCTTGCGATTATGTTGACATTTGCCCATGTAGGATTGAGGTTGAAAGAGCTTTGCTCTTTGAAGGTTCAAGATCTTGCTTTTGAGGGGAAAGGTGAGGTGATTATTCAACAAGCAAAGAACCGCTATGCTCGCCGTGTCCCAATGACCAAACGATTAAAAGCTGTCTTAAAAGCTTATGTACAAGAAAGAGGCATCATCGATACTGATGCACTCTTTATCAGCGTCGAGAATGCCCCTATAAGCCCCAGAACAGTCCAAGAGCGGTTGAAACACTATGGGATGATCTCAAAGGTCGAGAAAGACGTTCCTGTTAGTCCTCATGCGTTTAGAAGGACATTCTGCCGTTTGAAGGTAGAAGCAGGAGTAAACTTGTTTGTATTGCAAAGGCTAACTGGTCATAGTGACCTTGAAATGCTGCAGCGTTATGTACAGATTTATGGAAAAGATCTTGAGCAGGCAATTGAGAAAGGTTTTGATTAAGAATCCTTACTTCTGCCGAGGGATGGATATAGTGGACTATAAGTTTAAGGGGAAGGGGGCAGTCACATGGCTGTTCTCTACTTTATTTCCAATATAAAAATATTTATTATATTGCAATACTTTAGTTTTATTTGGATTACTGGGTTTTCAAAAGGGTTTGATACCGTTGCACAATGTTTTCTAGTGATAAATGCAATACTTTTGTCTGAAAATTAAAACAATTAGGTTGATTAGGATGTTTTGATGTGATATTAATATAATGATTACGATTGAAAGAGGTGTAACCATATTACGTATTCTTGTTCTTTGTACAAAACTTGTGAAATGTGTAGGAGGACAAAATGGTACAAGGAGTTTCCTTCAAAAGGTTATAGAAGGAGGCGGTCGTATTGTAGGGAATGTAAAAATCTATATTCTTTCGATGCTAAAAAACTAGTAAACTCAGAGATTGAGGTTCGAATCAAATTGCCATCGAAAAGAAAAATTAGCTACTCGGTTTCATATGAAGAAGCAAAAGTTCTAGTTCAGCAAGGCATGGCTGGCATTGTCCACGAAACATTAATTCACAAGTTCTATGATAAACAGTCATTTAAGAAGAGGATCTTAGAACGAGACAATAATACCTGTTTCTATTGTGGACTATACGGAGATACAGTTGATCATATCGTACCTAAGATAAGAGGTGGTATATCGAGTTTTTTAAACTGTGTCTGTGCTTGCTATAGATGTAATGCCAATAAAAGTGATCTTTCTATAAATGACTTTCTGAATTGTATTGAACCGCATTGGATTAATGAACAAGGAAAGAGTAATCGAGTAAGACAGCAGATACATTATATTAAGGAGTTGTTTGAGTCATTAAATGAGAGCCTTCGGAATAAAGAATTTTCTGAGTTGAATTGTGATGAGCAGATTTCCTATCAAGTTAATCAAATTGACCTGTTGTTTACAGAGTTTAAAGATCAGTTGCTCAGTGAGTAAAACAACAAATTTCAGTTATATCGATCATAATATGGGTGGAATAATGGATGGAAAAATCAGGGGTAGTCTATAAAATCAAAAACAAGTTAACAGGCAAAACTTACTTCGGTGAAACAACAAGGGATGGAGAAACAAGGTTACATGAGCATATGTTAGCCTTAGAAAAAGGAGTTGAAAGGAATAAGTCTTTACAAAGAGAATTCTCTAAGTTAGGAGTAGAGGCTTTTGAATTTGAAGTTATCATTGAAACAAAGGAACATAAGCTATGTGAGTTACTATTAATTGAGTTGTTATCCCGCATTGGGTTAGGTTATAAACAAAGACGAGGAGATCAAATACAAAAGCTATTAAATGGAGAATTGGCTATCCCAAAGGAAGTTTACCAGGAAATTCGAATTTACATTAATCAGAATCATCATACAAAAGATCAGCACCTTTCATTACTAAATGAACTCAAAGACATCAAAGAAAATGGATTTCAGTGTAAATCAGACGATATATACAACAGAGAGTTTAAAAACCTATTTTTGAGAAGTTATGCCAATAGCACTCGTAAAGTAGATGAAGTGAGATTCAAGAAAGCTTGCGAATATGAGAAGCTGGCGCAAAAAGACTTGTATGACTTTACCTATGAGGAAGCTGAAGACTTTATAACCTCATTAAATTCCAATAGTCGGAAGAGCATTCTAAATCAAATCTCTAGGGCAGGAAAATACTTGGAATTTGCCATCCAGCAAGGAGTTTCTATGAATAAAGTCAATTACTACAAAGAGCTAGCGAGGAAATGGCATAAGAAATAGTGTTTCAAATGAGACACTTTTACAGTAATAAGAGACAGGGTTAAGATATATAATGTGTGCCAAAATAGTGATTGAGTCTTTAATTATTGCCTCTCTTATACACACAGGACAGGGTGTTGAAAATGTTCGAGTCGAAACGTATCATTGTTCACTTTCTAGCTATTATAAATGACTTAATGCCAGTATTAATATTACTATTCTCGATACATTTCACTATTTTAAGTACTTTAAAAGCGTTTAGATATATGCCTTGCTTATAGGAAAAGTCTGGAATTTCAGAAAATAAATGTTATGCCAAAAGACTTATTGTATTACGAGATGAATAGTGCTATAATTTTTGTGCAATTAAACAAGTAAACTGTGAAGGAGTTGTATCTACATGCACCCGCCTCTTTAGGAGGCACACTATATATTCCTGTAAATCCTATGATCGCTCATAGGGTTAGGCGTTTTATGTTTATATTATTCAGGGATAGGTGTGTTTTCTAACGAGTTGAGGGCATGTGGATTCGCTCCTTTTTTGTGTTTTCTGCGGGAGTGGGATAACACTATATGTATTACCAAATAAATAGCTAAGGGAGAAAAGATTAGTACCTAAGGAATAACTGGGGATTCTAATTCCCAAATAGAAGAATGTAAGCAAGTAGAATGATAATATAGGGTCGCCACCTTTAGGTGGCGAGTGACCGAAGGGAACGAAGGAGCTTTAGCGACTGACCCAAATCCTTGTGAGCGAAGCGAATGCCCTATACCTTTTGTTTAAGTATGATTTGAAATTTGATGTGCATTTTTTGTAGGTGACAATGCCGTTAATTACCAATAAAACCGAATGATCAAGGACAATAAACTGTACCGAATCGGGGTACTAAGATCTTTACCTTAATAGGTCGAATCGGTACAGAATTTACCCTGGGAATCATCAATAAAAGTAAACGATAATCCACCATGAATGCGTCATTTTTCAATAAAAAAGCATAAAGGAGTTGAAAGAGATGGCTGCTAAAAATAGCGAAACTTAGCCATTAGAAAAGGGAAATCATTTTGTCAAAAGTATACACATTAGCACAATTAGTAAAAAAGTATGGAAGTGAAGCGCAAAAACGATCATTCAAGAAGAATGGAAACCTTACTGGAAAAGAATTTGCTCTGCTTATCAAATCAGTTTTAACTGAGTGGGAAACCTATAAAGTTGAGGGGAGAGGTTCTAAGCGGATAATTACGTGCTACGTAAAACTTTCTAGAAAGGCTGAACGAATTGATAAGCGTGTTCATAATGGAAAGGGGCAACTGGTTGGTGAATTTGAATTAAACTCGCTTGTCATAAATTATCTGATCCAGAATGATAATCAAGTAAGACCTATGAGTTCCACAAAATGGCTTACTGATCTAGAAATTATAGATCGTAGGATTACTGGTGCATTGTATGGTGATAAAGGAATTCACTTAGAAGAGCTGCAAGAGCAGTTCGGTATGGTAAACAATGATTACAAAAGGGACAATTTGGATATCGATATGCTCGAGGAGTTCTTAAAAATTTATCTTAAACATATAAGATCCAGTCTTGTATCTGTCTTCAATAAGTTAGCTAAAGCAAAAGTAATTATATATCAAAAGGAAGTATGGGGCTGCACAACCAAAAATAGACATAGAAAACTATCTAGGCAAGAGATTAAGTCCATAGCTGAAATAAAACGTATTTTCCTCAATAAACATGGACTTAAAGGACGGGACTTATTTAAGACTAAAATGAAAGAGGTTAAGGCTTTCAATAAGGAATTTGGTGAGGAATTAAGGGAACAACTTAATTTGTTATTTTACTATGACGCCCACTTTTGTGTACTTCAAGATAGTGATTTAGGGGTGTATGACTACCTTAAAAGATTGCAGGAAAAGGGAGAACTGGAATTCACATACAGTTTGACTGAGCAAAGTGCCTTTATCGTGACTCAGGTTTATAAGGATTTGCAAAGTAAGCATTCATTAAAACTTGCAAAGGGAAGAGAAAAGAATATCACTAACAATTCCGATTCGAATAGGATCAAGTGTTTGAAAATTATGAAGCAATATGCGCCGATGTGGGAGTTGTTATTAAAATACTTTAGATGCACAAGCCGTCCCAAAGCATTTTCAAATGAAGTTGAAACTAGAACAACTGCACCTACTGTAGTTAAAATTGATGAGCTTGTATTTGAATTCCCTAATGGTTCAAACATGACTAATCCATTATCGATATTTCCAGGCATACACTTTTAACTGCGATCTATAGTGGTTGTCAGTAATCGCAAATTCGAAAAAGTAACGGTGCATATCACACTTAGGAAAGTCTCTTATTGAAGCTCTTTCTCTACATTAAGGGACGATTTGGAAAGGGTTATAACTTGTCATCGACTTACCCAGCTAACAAAAACCGTATTCGTATTGTCAGTTACTCTAAAAGAGACTCTCTTTTCTCGCTGCAAGCTTGTAAAGCGAAGCTACCTAATTCTTCCTTGTTCTCCCACCATCTGCGTAGGGAAGAGTTATCTCTCCCTTATTAGTTATTGGGTGTCTGAAACGAAGTGACTCGTTTCAGACACTCTTTTCCAATAAAGGCACAATTAAATCCCTCTTTTTTTTAGCCTTCTAACAGCTTAATTAAGCCCTTTACCCTTTCAAACAGCTCATCAAATGTAATTACATTTACATTTTTTAGCTCTTTTCTGTACAGCTCAAAGGAATGTTTATGAGCGGTATCAGTTAAAGTATCAAACCTGCCCGCTATAACTACACAACAAGGGTTGATAATGTCAAAATCAGTTTTGATCCCCTGTCTATAATTGTTATAGTCTATATTTTGATACTCCCTTTGGAGGCTTGTCTTATAAGTCAATACTTGTGTAACTGCTCCCATCAAGTCCTTATGTACTGAATATACTCCTGTTCTGTACTCAGTAGGAGTGATTAGAGCAGTTGAAGGAGTCTTAATCTCAATCAGTACAGCATCTTTTGAGAAGGGATTCGCATATAAGAAATCAACTAGCTTGCCACTATCATTGTTGATAGTCTTTCCTCCTACATAAGCCTCATCATTAATCAGAACAGTTGGATTAGAGAAAATCTGACTCAGAATCCAAGAATTATGCTTCAGTAAAGTTTGCCAAAACTTCTCAGAGGAATTGTGTTTGTTCCCTTCCCAAATAGACAATACTTTTTTAAGATTAGCTATCCCAACAAGAGTATTAAGTTGGTCTAAATCTTTCTCTTGTAGGTCTTTAAGCCTGTCAATTAGTTTATCTGGATTATCATTTGTAACAATCCATTCCAATGTTTTCTCTAGTGCATCACTCTTGTCATCCTCTAGGAGTTGAGTAAACAGATCAGCGTTACTCTCAAACATTTCAATCAGTCTTTCAATATCAGGACTGCTCTTGAAAAGCTGAAAGCCTCCATACTTAACCCCATACTTTTCATGTACTGCATAATGTTTTTTAATTTCTCTTGTAAGAGTCAGCATAGCCTCAGAATTTAGTTCTAACTTAATCCATTCTTCAGCCTTTAACTTACTTAACTCTAATTCCTTATAATCTTCCCAAGAGGCGTTTCTGCCTTTCTTTTGAAAAATGAAGCATCCTCTAACAGATGCCTCAGGATTATTAATGTTGTTCACTAGTTCAGGTCTGAAAATAAGTCTAGTAGTAGAAGTCTTTTTCAATTCAATGTCATCACAAACAGCAGAGTCTCTTGATGTTGTCCATACATTAATTTTGTCATTCATGTTAAGTGAACACTCCTCGATTACTGCATATTTAAAGCGAATATCATTTGGAAATCCTTACTAATAGTATACTTGATAAAAATGAAATGGAATACAGTATATTAACTTGCCATTTACAGAGTTAACGTTGAATTACAAAGGAAAAAGCCCTTGCCTCGAGAGACGCTTTAGCGACATGAAGTGAGGCGTTGTGAGATTCTCTCATGCCTCTTCCCTTATCGTTGTGCAGCCTGCTACAGGATAAAATCTCATAATTTGTATTACAAAACCACGCTTAGTCACATACATTCAATCGTTAATTGTCCGATACGATGCAAATAAAAGGAGCGTTAAAGAAGCGTGAATTAGTAAATATGTTAGTAAAACACTTAAATTGTTCGATAGAATTCTCGAAAGGATTAACAAGTCTGAAACAATGATACACTGCTATTCCTTAACAAGGCGTTCTTGAGTTATAGATGACTGTTAGGATCATACGTCAATTGCTACTCTTTTACCCTAGTATTATTGAAGGATTAGGAGTGCAAAAACTTGAAAGTTATTGCACCATGATTATATCCTTGGTATAATAGGCTTCAAGGAGTGCATTAACTTAGTGCAATAAATAAAGGTTGAAAAGTGAGGGGAAACATGAAATTCGGATATGCAAGGGTATCGACATTAGCTCAAGATTTGGATGTCCAAATTCAAGCATTGCAAGTGGAAGGGTGCGAAGTTATATATAAAGAGAAGTTTACAGGCACTAAAACAGATAGACCAGAGTTTAACAAGGTGCTTGAAGCATTGCAAGAAGGTGACACCCTAGTCGTAACCAAGTTAGATAGATTTGCAAGGTCAGCTGTTGAAGGTATTCAAACTGTTAAGGCTCTTTTTGCTAGCGGAGTTAAGGTTCACATTCTTAATATGGGATTAGTGGAAAACACTCCAACAGGAAGACTGATCTTTAATATACTCAGTTCTTTTGCAGAGTTTGAACGGGACATGATAGTAGAACGTACTCAAGAAGGTAAGGCATTAGCAAAATTACGTGATGACTTTAGAGAAGGTAGACCAAGAAAACACTCTAAGCAGCAAATCTTACATGCAATTGAATTACTAAAGAGTAATACATATAAAGAAGTTGAAGAAATGACAGGAATCAAAAAGCGAACGTTAATTAATAGAAAAAATGAATTGAAAGCAAAGCAATAGTAAGGGACATTCACTGTGTCTCTTTTCTTTTGCAGTACTGGGGGGCGTATTTCCACATATTTAAGTGGTTTATAGCCGAGAAATACCCTATGTACCCTTATCTACACGTCACAAAATTTTCATCAGGGTAGCCTTAAAAATAGGAACTGCTCTTTTTATATCAGTATGGTATGATTTTCCTGTAATCTCAACTAAAGAAAGCTATTTATGCAGATTTCATTAGTTAATTGAATTAAATACTATAAGTCCAGGTAGGGTTAAGTAAGGAGATTAATATGAGAAGACCACATGGTAGGGAGACTTGGAATCGATTATTGGAATGGGATACGGGTCAAGCATCTGCTGAGAGACTTTCGGCGCAAATTTTAAGATTTGAGGGATATCAATCTATTGACCCTTCTCACCCCTTAGGAGGAAGAGATGGAAAAAAAGATATGATATGCACTAAAGATGGTCTTCGGTGGATTGGTGCTTGTTATTTTCCTAGGGGCCAACAGGAATACAAGGAAATTAAGACTAAGTTTTTGGATGATATTGAAGGAATTGAAAAGAATAGTGTAGATGGAATGGTTTTCATAACTAATCAAGAATTAAGGTTAAAGGAAAGAAGAGAACTAAAAAAGTTAACTTCGCATCATGTAGAAATACTTCATTTAGAAACATTAGCAAGCATACTAGATAGTCCAAGTAACTATGGAAATAGAATGGAATTTTTGCAAATTCCATTAACTAATGAAGAACATGTATCGGTTCTTGCTCAGAATAATGAATTCATAAATGAAATTAAACAAATGAAACAATCATTTGAAGTTCTTTCTAAGGCTTATGAGCAAAGTCGAAATGGTAAGCACAATCCTGTTTCTGAAAAAGAAATAGGAAAATTAGAGGGAAAGCCAGCTAATATTCTTGTAAACAAAGGAGAAGTTTATCTTGCTGATTTAGGTAAGGGTATTGATCCTGAATTGGGCGGAATTAGACCAGTGGTAATAATATCAAATCGTATTAACAATAAATTTTCCCCAACAGTTACAATTTTACCTATTACAAGTCAAATCACAAAAGCGAAATTGCCTACTCACGTTGAACTAGGTCTTTTAACCAATATGAACAAAGAGAGCGTAGTGTTAGCTGAACAAATTAAAACTATCAGTAAAAAAAGATTAAACCAGCTTATAACAACTGTAGATAGTAGTGTAATGGAAAGAATAGAAGATGCTATTAAAATTCAAATGGGCTTAGTTGATTTTTAGGGCTTGCCTTTAAAACAATACTGGTACATATGAGAAGTTGTACAGCTGATTAAGCCCCGAGTATATTTCTTGGATTTAATTAACGACATTAACAATCTGGAATCTTTGCTAATTAATAATCATAATTTCAACTCGAAATCAGCTAAAATATCTTAAACCTTGATATGTCAAGGCTCTCAAAGAATTATATTAGATTGAACGCATCTAACTTAGAATGTTAGATGCTTTTTTATGGACTAAAAAGGATAATAAAATATCGATTTTATTAAATATCTCAATATTAAATAACAGAGTTTTCAACTGGTATACCCTAATTTTTGTAAGTGTATAGTATAATGGTTATATACAATTATCAGGAAAACGGTGATAACAGTGAATAGCAACTTTTCATTTTTCCAAGGGAAATGGGATGTACTTGCTAACTTGGGTGAGACAGCTGAGAGAAATGTATATTGTGACCCACATACAACCATAATGAAACTTCGCTTATTTGCGGAGACGTTAACGAAATTTATTCTAGCAGCAGAGAACATTAAAGAAGCATATGGTACGACACAGATTGATCGTCTTAATACACTAAGGCGTGAAGGCTTACTCGAACCAGAGTTGATTGATATCTTTGAGATTTTACGCAAAAAGGGAAATTTAGCAATGCACGAAGCTGGTTATGGGAAAACGGAAGATGCCAAAGCTTTGCTCCAATTAACCTTCCGCTTATCTATTTGGTTTATGGAGGTATATGGTGATTGGGATTTCCAAGCACCAGAATATACAGAACCAAAGGAAGAAACCGAAGTAGATACGAAAAAGCTTCAACAAGAATATGAAGAAAAAGTTAAGGAGTTTGAAAAAGAGTTAGAAAAAGCTCGACAAAAAGCGGAAACTGAAAAAGAGGGAGCTAGATCAGAGCGTAAACGGAAATCGAAGACCTTTATTCGACGCCAACACTTGACAGAGGCAGAAACGAGAACGATTATTGATGGGAAACTCCGTGCGGCTGGCTGGGAAGTAGACACCACCGAATTAAACCATCAAAAGAATGGTACGTTACCCCAGAAAAATCGAAACATGGCAATTGCTGAGTGGAAAGTTAAGGGTGGCAGAGTTGACTATGCTTTATTTATTGGTTTAAAGCTAGTTGGTTTTATAGAGGCAAAAGCAAAGAAAAAAACAATTCCTGGGGCTTTAGAAAGCCAGACTAAGGTTTATGCGAAAAATGTTGTTCAGGTTGATAACGAAGTTATTACAACAACAATTAATGAATATAAAGTACCTTTCTTATACGCAACAAATGGAAGACCTTATTTAAGACAGCTACAAGAGGAGTCAGGTATTTGGTTTTGGGATTCTCGTAAACCTTTAGAACATGCACGCTCTTTAGAAGGATGGCATTCTCCTGCAGACTTGGAGCTTCTACTCAGTCAAGATGATCAGGATGCTAACAAGCGTTTAGAAGAAGAGGATATTACTAAGTTTGGTTTACGTCATTATCAACAAAGTGCCGTCCTAGCGGCTGAGGCTGGACTTATCGAAGGCAAGCGTAGAATGCTAATTGCCATGGCAACAGGCACTGGTAAAACTCGAACTGCTATAGCACTTATGTATCGATTAATTAAATCGAAGAAGTGCCGTAGGATATTGTTTTTAGTAGATCGTAACTCGCTTGGAGTTCAAACCGAAGACGCTCTAAAAGATACAAAGATTGAAGGCTACTCATTTTCTAATATATATGATGTAAAGTCGTTGGATGATATGACTCCAGAGGTGGAAACGAAAGTTCACATTGCTACTGTTCAAGGGATGGTAAGGAGACTCTTCTATAGTAACAGTGAAAAGCTTCCTAGTGTCGGACAATACGATTTTATCATTGTAGATGAGGCGCATCGAGGATATACAAGCGACCGTGAAATGTCTGAAGAAGAATTAGAGTTCCGTGATCAAAATGACTATGTAAGTCAGTATAGACGTGTATTGGACTATTTTGACGCAGCAAGTTTGGCTCTAACAGCCACTCCTGCACTTCATACTACTGAGATATTTGGAATGCCGATTTTTAAATACTCTTATAGCGAAGCAGTGCTAGATGGATATTTAGTAGACCATGAGCCTCCGTACTTGTTTAAAACTGAACTATCCAAAGCAGGAATCGTCTTTGAGAAAGACGAGGAAGTAGAAGTATACGACGTTGATAAAGGTGAAATCCAGTTAGAAAAATTGGAAGACACCGTTCGATTTGAAGTGGAACAATTTAATAAGAAAGTTATCACTGAGCCGTTTAACCGTGCGGTTCTTAGTAAGTTAGCAGATTATATTGACCCAACAGGGATAGAGAAGACTCTCATTTTTGCCGCAACAGACCAACATGCTGATTTGGTCGTTCGTATTTTAAAAGAGGCTTTCACTGAGCGTGGGGACGAAATTGAAGATGATGCCATTGCTAAGATTACTGGATATATCTATAAACCTCTTGAAGCAATTAAACGGTTCAAGAATGAAAGGCTACCCAATGTAGTTGTTACAGTAGATCTACTTACGACAGGTATTGATGTTCCTCCGATTACAAATTTGGTGTTTTTGCGAAGAATTCAATCTCGTATTCTTTATGACCAAATGCTTGGGCGTGCGACTCGCCTGTGTCCTGAGGTTGGAAAGACTCATTTTAATATCTTCGATGCCGTGGGTATTTATGATAGATTACAAAGTTATACAGAGATGAAACCTGTTGTAAAAAAACAAAATTATAGCATTGGTGATCTGTATGAATCCCTTACAAACGCTGCTACAGAAGAGGAAGCTTCATTTTATCGTGAACAGCTAGTTGCCAAGATACAACGTAAAAAACAAAGGTTGGATGTTGAGGGCAAGAAGAAATTCGAGGAGTTATCTAATGGCAAAGATGTGGATGAGTGGATTCAGGATGTAAAATCGTATACTCCTCATGTTGCAAAACAACACGATATTTTGTTTGAATACATGGAAGCTTATAGAGTTACAGGAGAAAAAAGATATATTTCTAACAAAGAAGATAAAGTAGATGACGTAATTAGAGGATACGGCGAAGGGAACAGTCGGCCAGAGGATTATCTAGATGGGTTTGTAAACTTTATCAAAGAAAACATTAATGAAATCCCTGCCCTTCATATCGTATGTACAAGACCAAAAGATCTAACGAGAAAAGATTTGCGTGAACTGATTACGATTCTTGAAACGAAAGGCTTTAAGCAGTCACATCTCCAAACAGCTTGGAAACAGACAAAGAACGAAGACATTGCGGCTGATATAATAAGCTTTATTCGGCAAGCTGCACTAGGAGAAGCTTTAGTAGATCATGAGACTAGGGTCAAACAAGCATTACAGAAGGTATATTCCTTGCATGATTGGACACCTAGACAAAAGAAGTGGTTGGAGAGAATTGAAAAACAACTACTACAAGTGCCTGTATTAGCACCAACACCACAAGATGCTTTCTCAGAAGAGCCGTTTGTTAGTCAAGGTGGATATAAGTTGTTGAAGCGTGAGTTCGGTGATTTTATAGATACTGTTGTTAACACAATAAATGAGAACCTCTATATTAGTTAAAAATATGCCTCTTCAAAGGGGCATTTTTTAAGTTATAATAGATAAGTTGGTTAACTAATACAAATATAGGTGTGAAAGAAAAACCTTAAAATAATGAGACTATTGGAGGATGAAAATGAATAATCAAGAAATCGTTCAAAAGCTTTGGAATTTATGTAATGTCTTACGTGATGACGGAATTACATATCAACAATATGTGACGGAACTAACGTATCTGTTATTTCTAAAAATGATGAAAGAACAAGAGACAGAAAGCGTTATCCCAGAAGGATATCGTTGGGATGACTTATTAGAGCGGGAAGGTTTGGAATTAAAGACATTTTACCAGCGACTGTTACTTGATTTAGGAACTAATGAGCATGAACAGCTTCGCCTTATCTATAGTGATGCTTCCACAAGTATTGCAGAACCTAAGAACCTAGAGAAAATTATTAGATCAATTGATGCTCTCGATTGGTACAATGCGAAAGAAGAAGGGCTAGGCAATCTTTATGAAGGTTTGTTGGAGAAGAATGCGAGTGAAAAGAAGTCAGGAGCAGGGCAATATTTTACTCCCCGTGTTCTAATTGATGTAATGGTACATTTAGTAGATCCTAAAATCGGAGAACGTTGTAATGACCCTGCGGCAGGAACTTTCGGATTTATGATTGCTGCAGATCAGTATTTGAAAAATAAGACAGATAACTATTTCGATGGAGTAAGTCCAGAACAAGCTGAGTTTCAAAAAAAGG
The DNA here is from genome assembly GCF_002858875.1 of Bacillus sp. UMB0728. Classification (NCBI taxonomy): domain Bacteria; kingdom Bacillati; phylum Bacillota; class Bacilli; order Caryophanales; family Bacillaceae; genus Bacillus; species Bacillus sp. UMB0728. Next base: position 846,177 of record NZ_PKLA01000002.1, read on the forward strand.
AAGCATTTACAGGAATGGAGCTTGTTAAGGATACTCATCGTCTAGCATTAATGAACGCATTGCTTCATAACTTGGAGGGACGCTTAGAACAGGGAGATTCTTTATCAGGAAATGGAAAATGGATGAAGGATTTTGATGTGATTTTAACAAATCCACCGTTCGGTACAAAAAAAGGTGGGGAGCGTGTTTCCCGTGATGATTTAACGTTTGAAACATCTAACAAGCAGTTAAACTTCTTGCAGTTAATTTACAACGCATTAAAAGATGACGGGAATGCACGTGCAGCTGTAGTATTGCCTGATAACGTTCTATTTGAAGGCGGAATCGGAACGCACATTCGCCGAGATTTGTTGAATAAATGCGACTTACACACCATCCTACGACTACCAACTGGGATCTTCTATGCTCAGGGCGTTAAAACAAATGTGTTGTTTTTTACAAAGGGGAAAACTGATCAAGGGAACACAAAAGAGGTCTGGGTTTATGATCTTCGAACAAATATGTCTTCATTCGGTAAACGGAATCAATTGACCATGGCACACTTTGAAGACTTTATGAAAGCGTATGTAGCTGAAGATCGTTCAAAAGTGGAAGACAAGCGTTGGAATGTTTTTACTCGTGAAGAAATTGCAAAGAAGGAAGATAGCTTAGACATTGGATTAATTGCAGATGAATCAATATCCTCATATGAAAATTTACCTGACCCGATTGAAACAGCTGAAGAAGCAATTGAAAAACTTCAACAAGCTATTGATATATTAAGTGAAGTTGTGGAAGAACTTCGAGCAGTAGAAAATGCTGAGGTGGTTAAGGCGTGAGTAAAAAGATAAAAAATATTCAGGAATTACTTGACAATATAATGCTAAAGGAAGACGAATATAAGAAAGTTCATGAAAATTGGTTATGGGTTAGACTAGGGGGCGTGTGTAAATTTAAAAGAGGACCGTTTGGTTCTGCTATAAAAAAAAGCATGTTTGTGCCTAAGGATAAAGACACTTATAAAGTTTATGAACAAGGTAATGCAATTAGAAAAACAATAGAATACGGAGAATATTATATCTCCAAAGAGGATTTTGAAACACTAAAAGGTTTTGAAGTAAATGCAGGAGATATAATAGTAAGTTGTGCTGGTACAATCGGTGAAACTTATGTAATTCCTTCTAATTATGAAAAAGGAGTTATTAACCAAGCCTTAATGAGAGTAAGCACTTCAAAAGTATTAGATAAAACTTATTTTTTATATGCTTTTGATTACTATATAAAGGAATTAGCAAAAGATAATGCTAAAGGTACTGCAATAAAAAACTTGCCTCCACTAGCTGAATTAAAACAATATGTTATCCCACTTCCACCTCTAAATGAACAAAAGCGAATTGCTGAGAAAGTTGAGGGTCTTTTAAATAAAATAGAAGAAGCAAAGCAGTTGATTGCGGAAGCACATGAAACGTATAAGCTTCGTCGAGCAGCTATTTTAGATAATGCATTTCGTGGGATATTAGGGACAAATAATAGTAATGAACAAAGTATGATTACTGTTTTAGACAATAAGGAAGGTAAACAAAATATTGATGAACCATACCAGATCCCTGAAAATTGGATTTGGGTTACATTAGAGAATATCAGTGATTATATACAAAGGGGAAAATCACCTAAGTATGTTGACTCATCAAATGTTAGAGTGGTATCGCAAAAATGTGTACAATGGAGTGGGTTTGATATTTCCCAAGCTAGGCACATTGATGAAGAAACGCTTAAGAATTATAAACAAGAACGTTTTCTTCAAAAAAATGATTTACTTTGGAACTCTACTGGGACAGGAACTATAGGAAGAGTAGCAATTATAAAAGATGACTTAGAAGATATGGTAGTAGCTGATTCACATGTAACTATAGTCAGACCAAATAATAATCTTGTAAATAGTAATCTATTATATAGATGGTTATCAGGCCCTTATGTCCAAAACAAACTAAATAATAGTTGGAGTGGGAGTACAAATCAAGTTGAATTAAATTTAACAACTGTTAAACAACAACTAGTTCCGCTTCCACCTCTAAATGAACAAGAACGAATTGTGAAAAAAGTAGACAATCTTTTAAGTAAATTAGAGGTAGAACAAAAATTAATCGATAATACATTCAGTAAATTAGAAAGTATAAAAAAATCAATCCTTTCTAAAGCCATCCAAGGTGAACTTGGTACAAATGAGCCAAGGGAAGAAAATGCCATTGAATTGTTGAAAGAAGTGCTAAAAGGGCAGGCGGAAATTATGTAAAGGTCAGCGGGCATTCTCCCAAGTTGTTATGGGTAAAAGTTATGTTTTGTTTGCAAAAAACAGTTTGGTTTAGTATCATCATTTTTAGGAATAACACGTAATGAAAAACACTCAAACAAGCATAAACCATTGATATAACAACGCCCAAAGTCTTTTAGAACCAACCGTGGTGCAACGGATAGCACGTAAGATTCCGGTTCTTGAGATGTGGGTTCGATTCCTGCCGAGGGCGTACCGAAAGCCTCCTGCCTGTTATAGGGCTTGAGGCTTTTTTTCGTTTGAAAGATGCTTTACAGCTTCGCGGGATGAACATCATGGAATCACCTGCCATAGTCCGGAATGCGAAAAGCTTCTGCTTTCTTTATCTATATTCCCATTCACCATTCCCCTCCCATCATGTAAAATAGAAGAAGGGGGAATGTGCAATGAACATGAATGCAGGTTTATTTCAGCAGCAGTCGCTTAAATTGGCGATGACACAGGAATTGTCCCAGGCGATTGCGCTCCTTCAATATTCTGCGCTTGAGCTTACGGCCATTTTGGAGAGCAGGGCGCTTGAAAATCCCCTTATGCAGATAGAGACAGAAAATGTAAGGGCGATGGATCCGCGCCGCGACAGAGTCAGAGGTGCAAGCAGCAAGCTGAAAAAGGATGACAGATCGTGGATCGAGCAGATCAGGGCAAAAGACAATCTGCTTGAGGATTATTTGATCTCACAGCTTGAAATTAAATATATATCTCCTCTGATGGACAAGATCATCAGAAGGATTATTAAAAGTATAGATGAAAACGGTTACTTGCGTGAAAGTGTCACAGAAATTGCGGATGAGCTCTGCGTCAGTGAAGGCGATTCAGCTGAAGCACTCGCAGAGCTTCAGCTTCTGGAGCCGGCGGGCATTGGGGCGCGGACACTGCAGGAATGCCTCCTTTTGCAGGTGCAGCGGCTTTTGCGCCCGGATGATCTCGCTGAAGTGATCATGGAAGAGCATTTCGAATGGTTCGCCGATAAAAAGTGGAAGCAGCTGGCTTCGCTCCTTGGTGTGGAGCTGAAGGATATCCAGCGTGTCTCCGATTTAGTCAGAACGCTCAATCCAAGGCCTGCAGCGGCTTTTTCAAAAGAAAGTGCAGGCTATATTGTTCCTGATGTGGCTGTCAGCTGGGACGGCAGCTCTTTCCTGATAACCGTCCAGGATGAGCTGCTCCCAAAAGTCAGCTTTAACAGCCAGTATTATGAAAGCTTTAAAAGCACTGGCGACAAAGAGGTCAGGAAATACCTCCAGGACCGGTCGCAGGACTATAATTGGATTGTCCGCAGTTTGGAACAAAGGAAAGATACGATTAAAAAGGTTACAATGAAGCTGGTAGAAAAACAGCAGGATTTTTTCATTGAAGGGCCTGCAAAGCTGAGACCGATGACAATGAAAGAAATCGCGGATGAATTGGAAATCCATGAGTCGACAGTAAGCCGGACGGTCCGCGAAAAGTATGTCCAGACTCCTTTTGGCACATTTGAGCTGAAGACCTTTTTTACAAGCGCGGTAAAGACTACCGGAGCTGATGGTGCTTCGTCAGCAAGTGTGAAGAAGAAGATTGCTGCCATGGTAGAAGCTGAGGATAAACTGAAGCCTCTTTCTGACTCGGAGATCATGAGCATACTGGAGAAGGGGGATGCTATCGTCATTTCCAGGCGGACGGTCGCCAAATACAGGGACCAGCTGGGCATCCCCTCTTCAGCGAAACGCAAAAGATATGAATGAAGAAAGAAGGAAGTATAGTGAAAGATCGACAGATGCGATTATATACAAGAGAAGGCTGCCATTTGTGCGATAATGCAAAAAAATTAATCCTGGATCTTCAAGCAGAGCATGAATTTGAGCTTGAGGAAGTGGATATCAGCGCCAGCGATGATCTGACTGAACGGTACGGGCTTATGATTCCGGTCGTGGAACTGGATGGGGAAGAGGTCCAGTTTGGGCGGATTGATCAATTTACGCTATATGAAGCGCTTACAGCAAAAAACCGGTTCTAATCAGTTGAATTCGCAAATCACTCCTGCTAGAATGTAATTGTAACAGGGGTGATTTTTTTTGGTTCAAGCGGGACATAATATGTCTATGCGGGACAGAAATTGACCACGTTAGAGCGTTCCTATGTGGAATACTTCTAAAAAAGGGGCATGCGATGGACTCATTGATCGATATACAAAAAAGATTATTGCCTGATTTACTTACTGTTATGCAAAAACGCTACCAAATTCTTCAGTACATAGGTTTTATGCAGCCGGTGGGCCGAAGAAGTCTGGCAGTGAGCCTTGGATCAACGGAAAGAGTGCTTAGAAGCGAGGTTGATTTCCTAAAGAATCAAAATCTTATCTCTGTAGCAAGTTCAGGTATGAACCTGACAGCCGAAGGCAAGGATTTACTGGAAAGACTTGAAAGCATAATGAGAGACATAACGGGTATAGACATACTGGAAGCAAGGCTGAAAGAAGTCCTTGGCGTCCGGCAGGTGATTGTGGTTGCCGGCAACAGCGATGAATCACCATGGGTGAAAAGCGAGCTTGGCAGGGCCTGTGCGGCCAGTATGAAACAGCGGCTTAAAGGGAAGAATACCGTTGCTGTAACGGGCGGATCGACCATGGCGGCCGTGGCGGAGATGCTGACGCCCAATCTCTTTGACGACGAATTGCTGTTCGTCCCTGCACGGGGCGGCATCGGCGAGGAGGTCAAAAACCAGGCGAATACCATCTGCGCCATGATGGCGGAGCACACAGCCTCCCGCCACAAATTCCTTCATGTCCCGGATCAGGTAAGCAAGACGATGTACGAGACAATCATGAAGGAACCCGTTATTAATGAAGTATTGAATCTGATACAATCCGCTGGAATGGTTTTACATGGAATTGGAGACGCTATAACAATGGCGGAGCGCCGTAAAACGACACCGGAGGACTTATTGAAGATTCAGGAGCGGAAAGCAGTAGGAGAAGCATTCGGCTATTATTTCGATGAAGCGGGCGAAGTGGTCCATAAAGTGCAGACCATAGGGCTTCAGCTCAAAGACCTGGCAGATATCGAACATGTTATTGCAGTTGCCGGAGGGTCTTCGAAGGCAAAGGCAATAAGGGCCTATATGAAACAGGCGCCGTCCTCAACGATCCTGATCACGGATGAAGGCGCAGCAAAACAGTTGTTAAAAGGGTAATCCCCTTTAATATAAAACTAACAAATATCCCTACTATCTAAAGGAGGAAATATTAACATGGCAGTTAAAGTTGGTATTAATGGATTTGGAAGAATCGGGCGCAACGTATTCCGCGCAGCACTTAAGAACTCAGAAGTAGAAGTTGTAGCGGTAAACGACCTTACAGATGCAAACATGCTTGCACACCTTTTAAAATATGACACAGTTCACGGCACACTTAACGAAGAAGTTTCTGTAGACGGAGATTTCCTGGTAGTAGGCGGCCAAAGAGTGAAGGTTCTTGCAGAGCGCGATCCTGCTCAGCTTGGATGGGGAGACCTTGGCGTTGAAGTAGTAGTAGAATCTACTGGACGCTTCACAAAGCGCGACGATGCAGCTAAACACTTAGAAGCAGGCGCGAAGAAGGTTATCATCTCAGCTCCAGCTTCTGACGAAGATATCACAATCGTTATGGGTGTTAACCATGACAAATATGATGCAGGAAGCCACCACGTTATCTCAAATGCATCTTGTACAACAAACTGCTTAGCGCCATTCGCTAAAGTATTGAACGACAAGTTCGGCATCAAGCGCGGTATGATGACTACTGTTCACTCCTACACAAATGATCAGCAGATCCTTGACCTTCCGCACAAAGACTACCGTCGTGCGCGTGCAGCTGCTGAAAACATCATCCCAACTACAACTGGTGCTGCAAAAGCAGTTTCCCTTGTATTGCCTGAACTGAAAGGCAAGCTGAACGGCGGAGCTATGCGTGTTCCAACTCCAAACGTTTCTCTTGTTGACCTTGTTGCTGAGCTTGACAAAGACGTAACAGCTGAAGAAATCAACGCAGCATTCAAAGCAGCTTCAGAAGGCGACCTTAAAGGAATCCTTGCTTACAGCGAAGAGCCGCTTGTATCAAGCGACTACAACGGAAGCCCTGCTTCTTCTACTATTGATGCATTGTCAACAATGGTTATGGAAGGCAGCATGGTAAAAGTAATCTCTTGGTATGACAACGAGTCAGGCTACTCTAACCGCGTTGTAGACCTTGTAGACTACATTGCAAAGCAAGGCCTTTAATAGGCACGATTTAAAACAATAAATAAGCTATTGTTTGGTCCTGTATGAACTCCGGGAACCGAAGCTTTCCTTTGAAACCCTGTTTTATTGGATAAAAAAATAGCGAACATCTATAATGATGGGGAAAAGGGGAGCGGGAAACAATTCCCTCTCCCTTTTCTTTTGAACACTATCAGAAACTGGGAGGTCCTTTGCCGTGAACAAAAAAAGCGTAAAAGACATTGATTTAAAAGGTAAACGCGTTTTTTGCCGTGTGGACTTTAACGTGCCGATGAAAGATGGCTCTATTACGGACGAAACTCGCATCACAGCAGCTCTTCCTACCATTCAGTACTTGACTGAACAGGGAGCTAAAGTCATCCTTGCAAGCCACCTTGGCCGTCCAAAAGGCCAGGCAGTAGAAGAACTGCGCCTTACACCAGTTGCCAAGCGCTTATCAGAGCTGTTGGGCAAGGATGTAAAGAAAGCAGACGAAGCCTACGGTGAAGCTGTACAAGGGTTGGTTTCCGAAATGGCTGAGGGCGATGTTCTCCTTCTTGAAAACGTCCGCTTCTACCCTGGTGAGGAAAAGAATGATCCTGAGCTGGCAAAGGCGTTTGCAGAACTTGCGGATGTGTATGTAAATGACGCATTCGGCGCTGCCCACCGTGCCCATGCTTCAACTGAAGGCATTGCACACCATCTTCCGGCTGTTTCCGGCCTGCTGATGGAAAAGGAACTGGACGTTCTTGGAAAAGCGATGTCCAATCCGGAGCGCCCGTTTACGGCAATTGTCGGCGGAGCGAAGGTAAAGGACAAAATCGGTGTTATCGAAAACCTGCTTGATAAGGTAGATAATCTGATTATCGGCGGAGGTCTTGCTTATACGTTCGTTAAAGCACAAGGCCATGAAATCGGGAAATCCCTTCTTGAAGAAGACAAAATCGATCTTGCCAATTCGTTCATGAAAAAGGCAGAGGAAAAAGGCGTTAAATTCTATATGCCTGTCGATGTGCTTGTTGCGGATGATTTCTCCGAGGATGCCAATATTAAAGAAGTTTCCATTGAAGAAATCCCTTCAGACTGGGAAGCGCTTGATATCGGTCCGAAGACACGTGCCATCTATCAGGATGTCATCAAATCAAGCAAGCTTGTCATCTGGAACGGCCCTATGGGTGTGTTTGAACTGAATGCATTTGCAGGCGGAACGAAAGCAGTAGCCGAAGCCCTTGCTGAATCCCAGGATACATATTCGGTAATCGGCGGCGGAGACTCTGCGGCTGCAGTCGAAAAGTTTGATCTTGCTGATAAAATGAGCCATATCTCAACAGGCGGCGGCGCTTCCCTCGAATTCATCGAAGGAAAAGAGCTTCCTGGTGTAACGGCTTTAAATGATAAATAAGCAAAAGAGTTGAAAGGATGTGCCGGAATGCGTAAATCAATTATTGCAGGCAACTGGAAAATGCATAAAACCCTGCCTGAAGCGAAAAGCTTCTTAGAGGAAATCAACGGCCTTGTACCTTCAAAGGAAGATGTTGATACAGTCGTTTGTGCTCCAGCTTTATTCTTAGAGCGACTTGTTGAAAGTGCAGAAGGCCATGACGTCGCAATCGGCGCCCAAAATATGCACTTTGAAGAAAGCGGTGCTTTCACAGGCGAAATCAGCCCGAAAGCCCTTCAGGACATTGGTGTATCTTATGTAGTGCTTGGTCACTCAGAGCGCCGTGAAATGTTCAACGAAACAGACGAAGCTGTTAACAAAAAGACTTTGGCTGCGTTCAACTACAACCTGACACCGATTGTTTGTGTCGGCGAATCGCTCGAACAGCGCGAAAACGGCGAAACAACTGAAATCGTCGGCAGCCAGGTGAAAAAAGCCCTTGCCGGCCTGACAGAAGACCAGGTGAAGCAGACTGTTATCGCTTATGAGCCTATCTGGGCAATCGGGACAGGCAAATCTTCCACTTCTGCGGATGCAAACGAAGTTTGCGCCCATATCCGCCAGGTGGTAGGCGAGGAGTTCTCAACTGCGGCAGCTGAGGCAGTCCGCATCCAGTACGGCGGAAGCGTTAAGCCGGAAAACATCAAAGAATACATGGCCCAGCCTGATATCGATGGTGCACTGGTCGGAGGGGCGAGCCTTGAGCCGAACTCATTCCTTCAATTACTGGAGGCAGGCAAGAATGAGTAAATCCCCAGTAGCACTGATTATCCTGGACGGATTCGCCCTGCGCGGTGAACGGATGGGAAACGCAGTTGCTCAAGCGAACAAACCGAACTTTGAGCGTTATTGGAACAAATATCCCCACTCTACCCTGCAGGCAAGCGGAGAAGCAGTCGGCCTTCCTGAAGGGCAGATGGGGAACTCGGAAGTAGGGCACCTGAATATCGGTGCCGGAAGGATCGTCTACCAGAGCCTGACAAGGGTGAATGTGGCCATCCGTGAAGGCGAGTTTGAAAAGAATCAAACCTTTTTAGACGCAATTAACCATGCGAAGGAGAACGATAAAGCTCTCCATCTGTTTGGCCTTTTATCCGACGGCGGTGTCCACAGCCATATCCACCACCTGTACGCCCTGCTGAAGCTTGCTGCTGATGAGGGACTGAAAAAGGTATATATCCACGGTTTCCTTGACGGCCGAGACGTCGGTCCGAAAACAGCCGAGAAATATATCAAAGAAGCACAGGAAAAAATCAAGGAATATGGAGTAGGCGAATTTGCAACCATCTCAGGGCGCTACTATTCCATGGACCGCGACAAGCGCTGGGACCGTGTGGAGAAATCCTACCGTGCGATGGTGTACGGAGATGGACCATCTTATTCCGATCCGCTTGATCTTGTCGAAGACAACTACAAAAACGGAATTTTTGACGAGTTCGTCATTCCATCCGTGATTACAAGGGAAAACGGTGAGCCGGTGGCAACGATTGAAGACAATGACTCAGTCATTTTCTACAACTTCCGCCCTGACCGTGCGATCCAGATTTCCAATACATTCACAAACAAAGATTTCAGATCCTTTGACAGGGGCCCAGGGCACCCGCAGAATCTGCACTTTGTCTGCTTCACCCACTTCAGCGAAACCGTTGACGGCTATGTAGCATTCAAGCCAAACAACCTGGACAACACGGTCGGCGAGGTTTTGGCCCAGAACAATCTTAAACAGCTGCGCATCGCTGAAACTGAGAAATACCCGCACGTAACATTCTTTATGAGCGGCGGGCGTGAAGAGAAATTCCCAGGCGAAGAACGGATCCTCATCAATTCGCCAAAAGTGGCAACCTATGATCTTCAGCCTGAAATGAGTGCATATGAAGTAACCGATGCCCTCGTTAAAGAAATAGAAGCAGATAACTTTGATGCTATCATCCTGAACTTTGCTAATCCTGATATGGTCGGGCACTCCGGAATGCTCGAGCCGACAGTGAAAGCAATCGAAACTGTGGATGAATGCCTTGGCCGCATTGTTGACCTGATCATTCAAAAAGGCGGTCATGCCATCATCACAGCTGACCACGGAAATGCAGACGAAGTTGTCACCCTTGAAGGCAATCCAATGACAGCACACACCACGAATCCGGTGCCTGTCATCGTAACAAAAGAAGGGGATGAGCTGCGCGAGGACGGAATCCTTGCTGATCTTGCCCCAACCATGCTTGACCTGCTCGGAGTTGAAAAGCCGGTTGAAATGACCGGTACAACGATTTTAAAAAAATAATCCCATTTTAAGGAGAGATTTTACTATGCCATTTATCCAGCACGTATATGCCCGCGAAGTATTAGATTCCCGCGGTAACCCAACAGTTGAAGTAGAAGTATTAACAGAATCAGGATTCTTCGGAAGAGCGATCGTTCCTTCAGGAGCATCAACAGGCGAGCACGAAGCAGTTGAGCTTCGCGACGGCGACAAGTCCCGCTACCTTGGAAAAGGTGTTCAAAACGCAGTGGACAACGTAAACAACCTGATCTCAGAAGCGATCATCGGCATGGATGTAACTGACCAAGTCGGAATCGACCGCACAATGATCGAGCTTGACGGTACTGAAAACAAAGGCAAATTGGGCGCTAACGCAATCCTTGGCGTATCCATGGCTTGTGCGCACGCTGCAGCTGAATCTGTAGGCCTGCCATTATACCGTTACCTTGGCGGATTCAACGCGAAGCAGCTTCCAACTCCAATGATGAACATCATCAACGGCGGATCACATGCTGACAACAACGTTGACTTCCAGGAATTCATGATCCTTCCTGTAGGAGCTCCTACTTTCAAGGAAGCAATCCGCATGGGTGCTGAAGTATTCCACGCGCTTAAGAAAGTTCTTTCAGGCAAAGGCCTTAACACAGCAGTCGGCGACGAAGGCGGATTCGCTCCAAACCTTGGTTCTAACCGCGAAGCACTTGAAGTCATCATCGAAGCAATCAAGAGTGCCGGCTATGAGCCAGGCAAAGACATCCTTCTTGGCATGGACGTTGCTTCTTCTGAGTTCTACAACAAAGAAACAGGCAAATACGATCTTGCAGGCGAAGGCCGCACTGGCTTATCTTCAGAAGATATGGTTAACTTCTACGAAGAGCTGGTAAACGAATTCCCAATCCTTTCAATCGAAGACGGACTGGATGAAAACGACTGGGAAGGCCACAAGCTTCTGACTGACCGCATCGGCGGAAAAGTTCAGCTTGTCGGAGATGACCTTTTCGTAACAAACACTAAGAAGCTTGCACAAGGTATCGAGCAGGGCGTTGGCAACTCCATCCTGATCAAAGTGAACCAGATCGGTACACTGACTGAAACCTTCGAAGCAATCGAAATGGCTAAGCGCGCAGGCTACACTGCAGTTGTATCCCACCGTTCAGGTGAAACAGAAGATGCCACAATCGCTGACATCGCTGTTGCAACAAACGCAGGCCAAATCAAAACTGGTTCTATGAGCCGTACTGACCGCATCGCGAAATACAACCAGCTTCTTCGCATCGAAGACGAGCTTGGCGATCTGGCTGTATATGATGGACTGAAATCTTTTTATAACCTGAAGAAGTAATTCTTTTTTGAGGGGAGACACCAGCCTTTTGGGGCTGGTGTTTTTTTGGGTTTTGGTTTTTCGAGCTGATGTATGGTACCTGGTTGGAGTTTAGTGGCCGCGCTCAGGGCTAGTTGCTAATAAAATCCAAAAGTTGCTAATATATCCTGAAAGTTGCTAATAAAACAAAAAAGTTGCTAATAAATTTGAAAAGTTGCTAAAATACGGAAAAAGTTGCTAATAAACACTTTTTACCCATTCCACCAATCTGCTGGTGCGCTGTATTTGCGCCCTTTTCCTCTGCCTGAGACCACTAAATTTGAGCTTGCTAGTATATTTGAAGCTGTATGGACGGATTCCACCCCCGCAAACTCCCGAAATCCCCCATTCGTAATCTCCTTCCCAAACAAAAGGAAGTAGTCCTTCAAAGCTGCGATATGCGCTGACTTGTCCTTCAACCCGCATTTCGGGCAAAGCCAAGTACCATATATCCTTATAACCGGAATATGGCCGCAGCTGCTGCAATGGACACCCATCCTCACATTCTCCGGGCTGACTCTCATCCTGGACAAAATATCAATTTTTTCAGGTGTATGGTGTTTGATCAACAATCTAGAGGTTTTTCTCAGCTCTCTCGCATCCAGGAGCGCTTGTGGATAGCGGCCGCTCGAGTCTTCTATCTTCCCAAGGAGGCGATGGCTGTGGATGACCGTTCTGCTGATGGCTGGGGAGTTTGCTTTTAGGACAGTGGATGGTTTGCTGATAACAACGAGGGCTTCGACGGGGAGAGGGATGCTGCGTTCCGCAAACCAGCGGGCCAGCTGTTTTTTATGATGTTCTGCCTGAGCGATCGGATCGGGGAAGCCTTCTTCTTTTTCATACTGGGTGCGGATCATCTGGCTAAATTGCTTATCGAATACAAGGGTGCCAAGTATGTTTTTAACCTCCAGGATTAATGCAAAATGAGCATGCAGCACAAGTAGATCAATTTGAAAAAAGCTGCCGGACAGGCCGAGCCGCAAATCATGCAGTACCAGATACTCTCTTTCCGGCAGCATCTGCAAATAATAATCTAAGGATAACTCACCATAGTAGCCGGACCAGCGTTTCGCAAGATTTTCCTTAACACGGTGCCAGTCAGGACTCCCTTCCTCCAGCCGGCGCAGCAGAGCTTCCAGGGCTAATATCCGCTTTGGTACTGTTAATTCTTTAACAATCATATCTTCCTCCTTATAAATGTATTATTTAATTATTTCGTCCCCCATGTCCTGTCCTCCTTCTTGAGCTGCTAACTAAATCCCCCATCGCCAACCTCAACCAACATTGCTATTGTCCAATCCGCCAAAATATGATAAATTAAGAATAATGTGATTGTACGTTTCAGGAGGTGGACTTCATGTACACATTATTAATTACGCTGTTGATTATTGTTTCAGTTGCTCTTATAGTTGTTGTACTTCTTCAATCAGGGAAAAGTGCGGGTCTTTCCGGCGCGATTTCAGGTGGTGCCGAGCAGCTTTTCGGCAAGCAAAAGGCGCGCGGGCTTGATCTTATACTCCACCGTGTGACGATTGTTTTATCTGTACTGTTTTTTGTTTTAACAATTGCTGTCGCTTATTTTGTAAAATAATAAAGCTGCTGCCTGGCCCAGAAGGTCAGGTTTTTTATTTGCCGCTGAACGGAATATTTTTCCTGCAGCTGCAGATAAGCCGTTTTAGTGGATTGTTGGGCGCGGCTTTGCTAAAAATAAGGAAGCTGAACTTATCAAAGAAATCATTTACATAGCAAAAGGAGTTTTCAAAATGAAGATTGTTGCACCGAAACCATTTACCTTTGAAGGCGGAAAAAGGGCTGTCCTGCTTTTGCACGGCTTTACAGGCAATACTGCGGATGTCAGGATGCTTGGACGGTTTTTGCAGACCAAGGGGTATACCTGCCATGCGCCACAGTATAAGGGACACGGGGTGCCGCCTGAAGAGCTGGTCCATACCGGGCCTGAGGACTGGTGGAAGGATGTTATGGAAGGCTATGAGCTGCTGAAGGGACAGGGCTATGAAGAGATTGCAGTTGCCGGGCTTTCGCTTGGCGGGGTATTTTCCTTGAAATTAGGTTACACTGTTCCTATAAAGGGTATCGTTCCAATGTGTGCACCAATGTATATTAAGAGCGAGGAAGTCATGTATCAGGGCATCCTTCACTATGCCAGCGAGTATAAGAGGCTTGAAGGCAAATCCCCTGAGCAGATTGAACAGGAAATGGCTGAATTCAGGAAAACTCCGATGGAGACACTTAAAGCGCTGCAGGAGCTGATCGCCGATGTGAGGAATCATGTGGATATGATCTATTCCCCAACCTTTGTGGCTCAGGCCCGTCATGATGCCATGATCAATACCGACAGCGCGAACATCATCTTCAGCGAAGTGGAGAATGATAATAAAAAGCTGAAATGGTATGAAGAGTCCGGCCACGTCATCACATTGGACAAGGAAAAGGATCAGCTGCATGAGGATGTATATCAGTTCCTGGAATCGCTGGATTGGACTGTTTAAATCCTTTATTTAGGAGGGATAGCATAGATGGAAAATAATATTAAGCAAATCGTGGATAAGCTTCTCCACTTTATGAAAGATGAAGCATATAAGCCACTGACCGTCCAGGAGATGGAAGAGGCATTCGGAATCGAGGATTCTTCCGATTTTAAAGACTTTGTGAAGGCCCTTGTGGTCATGGAGCAGAAAGGGCTTGTTGTCCGGACACGGAGCAACCGCTACGGCCTGCCGGACAGGATGAATCTGATCAAAGGTAAGCTGTCCGGCCATGCAAAAGGCTTTGCTTTTGTCATTCCTGAAGAGCCTGGCCTTGATGATATCTTTATACCGCCGAATGAGACGAATAATGCTATGCATGGCGATATTGTCCTTGCAAGGGTTTCTTCTGAATCTTCCGGCCAGAGGCGTGAAGGGACGGTCGTGCGCATTCTCGAACGAGGTGTCCAGCAGATTGTCGGGACATATGTTGAAAGTAAAAATTTCGGCTTTGTGCTCCCGGACGACAAAAAGTTCACCAGCGATATTTTTATCCCGAAATCAGCTTCTAAAGGGGCAATAGAAGGACATAAGGTCGTTGTCAAGCTGACGACGTATCCGGAGGGGCGCAAGAGTGCTGAAGGGGAAGTCCTTGAGATCCTTGGCCATAAAAATGATCCAGGCGTGGATATCCTGTCTGTCATCCACAAACATGGGCTGCCGATGGAATTCCCGAAAGAAGTACTGGAGCAGGCGAATGATACACCTGACAGCATTGATGAAAGTGAAATCAAGAACCGGCGCGATCTCCGCGACCAGACAATCGTCACGATTGACGGCGCTGATGCGAAGGACCTGGATGATGCGGTAACTGTTACAAAGCTTGAAAACGGAAACTATAAGCTCGGAGTACATATTGCCGATGTGACGTATTATGTGCGCGAGAATACACCGATCGATCAGGAAGCGGAAGAACGGGCGACAAGTGTTTACTTGGTGGACCGGGTCATCCCGATGATCCCGCACAGATTATCCAATGGCATCTGTTCCCTTAATCCGCAGGTTGACCGCCTGACCCTTTCCTGTGAAATGGAAATGGACAGCTCCGGTGAAGTGGTTAATCATGAAATCTTCCAGAGTGTCATTAAAACAACAGAGCGTATGACTTATCATGACGTCAACAAGATCTTGACCGATAAAGACGAAGAGCTGATGAAGCGCTATGAGCCGCTTGTCCCGATGTTTCAGCTTATGGAAGAGCTGGCAGCGGTGCTCCGCAAGAAACGGATGGGCCGCGGCGCCATCGACTTTGATTTTAAAGAGTCAAAGGTTCTTGTTGATGAAGAAGGAAGGCCAAGTGATGTCGTACTCCGCGAACGTTCCGTGGCAGAGCGCCTCATCGAGGAATTCATGCTTGCAGCCAATGAAACGGTCGCCGAGCATTTCCATTGGATGGATGTGCCGTTCATCTACCGTATTCACGAAGATCCGAAGGAAGATAAGCTGAGAAGATTCTTCGAGTTTATTACAAACTTCGGTTACATTGTAAAAGGCACGGCAAACTCTGTGCATCCGCGCGCCCTCCAGGAAATCATTGAAGAGGTGCAGGGTACACCTGAGGAAATGGTAATTTCGACCGTCATGCTGCGTTCGATGCAGCAGGCGAAATATGATCCTGAGAGCCTCGGCCACTTTGGGCTGTCGACTGAGTTCTATACTCATTTCACATCACCGATCCGCCGGTATCCGGACTTGGTTGTCCACAGGCTCATCCGCACCTATCTGATTGAAGGCGATTTAAGCCAGGCAACAAGAGAGCGGATGAATTCAAGGCTTCCTGATATTGCCGAGCATTCCTCCAATATGGAGCGCCGCGCGGTCGAAGCTGAAAGGGAAACAGATGAGCTGAAGAAAGCAGAATATATGGCTGATAAAATTGGCGAAGAATATGATGGCATCATCAGCTCAGTTACAAACTTCGGCATGTTCGTCGAATTGCCGAACACGATTGAAGGTCTGATCCATGTCAGCTATATGACGGACGATTATTACCGCTATGATGAACGCCATTTCGCGATGATCGGCGAGAAAACCGGCAATGTGTTCCGGATTGGCGACGAAATTACAGTACGCGTCATTAATGTCAACAAAGATGAGCGCTCCATAGATTTTGAAATCGTCGGCATGAAAGGCCCCCGGAAGCGTGATGATCGGGATGCGCCGCGAGTGTTCAAGACGGGCAGCACAGAAAAGAAGCCGCGCAGAGGCAAAGCAGGCGAAGGCCCAAAAGGACGCAACGGCAGCTCGAAAGGCAAAAGCGGCGGACCTGCCCGGAAAGAGAAAAAGCACTTTGAAAATGCGCCAAAAGCCAAGCGTAAGAAAAAGAAACGCTAAAAAGCTGGAACCCGGAGAGCCATCCAAGTGGCTCTCCTTTCCGATATAGGGTCATGATTGTTGCTGGGAGAGATTTTTGTTAAAATCAGTGTAAGAGATTGAGGGGGAAATTCATATGCCAAAGGGAACGGGCAAGGTTATCGCCCAAAATAAAAAAGCGTATCATGATTATTTTATAGAAGACACCTATGAAGCGGGAATCGTCCTGCAAGGTACAGAGATTAAGGCTATCCGGGCAGGAAGGGTGCAGCTGAAGGATTCTTATGCAAGGATCATCAGCGGGGAGGTATTTCTGATCAACATGCATGTCAGCCCTTATGAGCAGGGGAACCGGTACAACCATGATCCGCTCAGAACCAGGAAACTGCTGCTTCATAATAAAGAAATCAGCAAGCTGATCGGCGAAACAAAGGAAGCCGGCTATTCTATCGTACCGCTGAAAATGTATTTGAAAAATGGTTTTGCGAAAGTTTTAATCGGCCTGGCCAAGGGTAAAAAGAATTATGATAAACGCGAAACCTTGAAAAAGAAAGAAGCAGGCCGGGATATTGAGCGGGCATTCCGCGAACGGCAGAAAATGTAAATCCAAGACTTAACAATTGATATCCGTGCTGTATATGATATAATAAGTATTGTAGCAGTGATGCTATCTGACTTACGCTCTTCTATTTCGAGCGCTCCTGGCGTCAAACCGAGTGGCAGAATAAGATTCGCACCGGCTCTCAGCGGAAATGATGCGTTATGCACATTGCCCAATATGGGGACGTTACGGATTCGACAGGGATAGTTCGAGCTTAGGTTGCGAGTCGAGGGGATCGGCCTCGTTAAAACGTCAAAGCCTATAACTGGCAAACAACAAAACAACTTCGCTCTAGCTGCCTAATAGCGCTAAGCGGTTCCTCCCTCCATCGTCCATGTGGTAGGGTAAGGGACTCACTCTAAGTGGACTACGC
This sequence comes from Bacillus sp. UMB0728, assembly GCF_002858875.1. Classification (NCBI taxonomy): domain Bacteria; kingdom Bacillati; phylum Bacillota; class Bacilli; order Caryophanales; family Bacillaceae; genus Bacillus; species Bacillus sp. UMB0728. The sequence goes on from NZ_PKLA01000002.1 coordinate 863,588, forward strand.
CGGATTCCACCGTCTGAGGATGAAGGAAGAGAACAACCAGACTAGCTGCACGGACGCCTGTCAGCAGGCATAAGATGCAGCGAAACGCAAATATGCTGACTACACTCGTAGAAGCTTAAGTGGCGATGTTTCTGGACGTGGGTTCGACTCCCACCGTCTCCACCATACATACTTTGGTGGATTAAATCTTAAATTATAAAGCCTGGATTTTCCTGATGGAGGATTCAGGCTTTTTTATTTGCTTAAAAAACCTCCATATATACCTTCTTCGCATAAGAAAACACATGCCAATTTCCTTATAAACGCCCTCATGATAATGGTCGTTCATGTATATGACTCAATAAAATAGAAAAATTACCCATTAAATTGGTAAGAAATACTCATATTTTAACAAATCTGTATTATTATACAAGAGAGATATAAAAAATTTAGTTTGAAAGGGGAACTTATCTTTGACTTTTTATTCCATCCTGCTTACAGTGCATATCATTGCCGCAGTGTGCGGCCTTGGCGCTGCTTTTGCGCAGCCCATCATTTCAAAGGCTCCAAAAACGGTTTCACAGGCTAGGCTTTGTATTTCAATCAATGAGAGAGTAGAGAAGCTCGCAAAATACGGGAGTATTATACTATTGATCACCGGTTTGATTTTTGGAGCTTTGAATCCTGATTTATTCAAACAGGTCTGGTATATCATTTCCATCATAATCTTTATATCTGTTCAGCCGATTGTAGCAGCAGTACTGCCGAAGAAAGTCAAAGCACAGCAGGAGCTTCTTGCTAATCATGAAGGCAAGGACGAATCCCTGCCTGACTCTTACCACCGCATAAATAAAGAACAGCAGCCATTCACCTTATATACACACTTAGCAGCAGTTGTGCTGATTGTTCTTATGGTGCTGAAGCCATTTTAAAGTAACTAGGAGGATCTCAATGAGGTCCTTTATTTTCTTTCAGCTGCTAAGTTGCTTCGTTTAGAGCTCCTGTTTTGATCAGCTGCTTTAAGAGCCTCATATTGACAGTGATTGATTATCAAGGAAAGGCAGCAAAAAGATTCTGATTTTCCTTCCTAATTATTTTATAAAAATGTATTGAAAGGGTTTCCATTAGGTGATAGAATCATAACGTAAACGTTTTCGTAATATTAGTTTTAAAGCAGGTGGGATATGTCCTATACCATTAAAGATGTTGCCAAAAAGGCGAATGTCTCAATAGCAACAGTATCAAGAATTCTGAATGACCAGCCTGGTTATTCAGAAAAAACAAAGATTAAAGTAATGCAAGTCATTGAACAGCTTGGATACCAGCCTAATGCTGTTGCCAGAGGGCTTATAAATAAAAGGACCCACACAATTGGTGTGCTTTTTCCCAAGCTTTCAAGTACCCTCGCAACAGATCTGCTGGATGGGATTGAAAAGGCTGCAAATGAAAACGGTTCCAGCGTAATTGTCTGCCATACAGAGTCAAATGGCGAAAAAACGATGAATTACCTGCAGCTGCTGATTGAAAAAAGGGTGGATGGAATCATCTTTGCCAGTGAGATACTAAAAGATGAGTATTACCAGTATGTAAAAAAAGCAAAGATGCCCATTGTTCTTCTTTCAACGGAATCTTATATTTTTCCAGTACCATATGTGAAGGTAAATGATTTTTCTGCTGCCTATTCTGCTGCTAAATACTTAATAGATAAAGGCCATTCCCTAATAGGAATGATCAGCGGAAACAAAGCAGATATCGTAGCAGGCAAGCCAAGGATAGACGGGTTCCAAAGGGCGCTGATCGACCATGGCATCCCATGCGGCGATAAAAATATTGTGAATAGCCGGGCTTTTGGTTTCCAAGATGGGCTTGTTGGACTGAGGAAGATGCTTGCTCAGTTCCCTGAAGCGACAGCTATTTTTGCCGCCAGTGATGAAATTGCGATGGGCATCTTATCTGCAGCCTTCGAGCTGGGGATTAAAGTGCCTGAAGAGCTTTCTGTCATCGGCTATGACAATTTAAGTCTTGCGGAAATGACGATTCCTCCGCTTACCACCATTGGCCAGCCGCTGGTTAAAATGGGAGAGATGTCAGCACAGATGCTGTTTGATATCTTAAAAACAGGAGAAACACCGGAAAGCCGCATCGTGCCCCACAAAGTAATCGAAAGACTGAGTGTGAAAGAGAGAAGATAGATGGCTCTCTTTTTCTTAGGACATTTGAGTAAACGTTTACGTTAATCGAAAATTTAGGAGGAGTTCAAATGTTTAAAAAAATGACAGCAGGTGTAATGGCGGTTGCAATGGGAGCTTCACTGCTAGCGGGATGCTCATCGGATAGTGCAGAAGATGGCAAGGTTACACTGGAGCTTTTCTCTAATAAATCAGAAAGTATTGAAACCTACAAAGGTCTGATAAAAGAGTTCGAAAAGGAAAATCCAGATATTAAAATCAAGCTGGATGCGCCTCCTGAAGCAGAAACAGTCCTGAAAACACGTTTGACTAAAAATGATCTTCCAGACTTAATGTCCATTGCCGGCAACGCAACTTATGGCGAATTAGGCCGTGCAGGTGTATTGCAAGACTTTTCGGGAACGGAGCTTGTAAAAGAAGTCCAGCCTTCCTACATTGATATGATCAATCGATTGGTAGGACCTGATAAAGAAGGTACATTCGGTATTCCTTATGCGACAAATGCCAATGCAGTCATCTATAACAAAGAAAAGTTTGATGAGCTTGGACTGCAGGTTCCAACTACCTGGGATGAATTTATAGCCACTCTTGAAAAAGTAAAAGCTGCAGGTGAAACGCCAATCTACTTTACTCTGAAAGATGCATGGACAGGCATGATCGCATGGAACTCTCTTGGTGCAAATGTGGCCGGGGAAGACTTTGCTGAAAAGAAAAACAATGGGGAAACTTCTTTTGTGGAAAGCTACGATGAAGTGGCTGACAAAATGGAAGAGCTGGTAAAATACGGCCACAAAGATAATATGGGCGTTGCTTACGGTGATGGAAATAATGCTTTTGCCAACGGGAAGTCAGTATTCTATCTTCAAGGAAACTGGGCGATTCCTGAAATCCTTAAAGCTAATCCGGATATGCAGCTTGGTGTATTCCCAATGCCTGTTACAAACGATCCAGCCCAAAACAAACTTGTATCTGGTGTAGACGTATTGCTGACCATTAACAATGATACAAAGCACAAAGAAGAAGCTGAGAAGTTTGTTGAGTTCATGATGGAAAAAGAAACAGCTAAAAAATATATTGATGAGCAAAAGGCGTTCTCTGCCATCGAAGGTGTGTACCAGGAGAATCCTGTGTTTGAAGGAATCAAAGGCAACTTTGAAACTGGAGCGATTACAAGCTTCCCGGATCACTATTACCCGGCAGGTATGGGAGCAGAAAACTTAGTACAGGAATTCCTCATTAAAAATGATAAGAAAAAATTCCTGAAGAAAATGGACAGCGAGTGGGAAAAAGTACAAAACCGCTAATCCACACTGAAGCCAGGGCGTCCTCACGAACCCTGGCTTTCTAAAAAGGAGTTGCCAAAATGAAAAAGAAAAATCATATTTTCCTTGTCATTGCCATACCTGCCTTTGTTTTATTTTTTATCTTCCACAGTTATCCTGCGCTGCAGGGAATCTTCTACAGCTTCACGGACTGGAAGGGCTATGGTGACTGGAATTTTGTTGGTTTAAAAAATTACCTTAATGTGTTTAAAGATGGACGTGCGGGGGATGCTTACCTCTTTACGTTTAAATTTGCCATTGTGTCGACCATTCTTGTTAATATCATCAGCCTTGCCGTTGCAATGGGACTGAATTCAAAGATTAAATTCCATAAAACTCTGCGGGCTATTTACTTCTTGCCTTATATTTTGAGCATTTTAATTGTCGGCTTTATTTTCAACTTTATTTTTGCTCATTTTCTTCCGCAGTTCGGTGATGCACTTGGGTGGGAGTTACTGAGCAAAAACATCCTGGGTAATCCGGATCTTGCCTGGCTGGGCATCGTCATTGTCGCTGTTTGGCAGGCTGTTTCTTTCAACACGATTCTGTATCTTGCCGGCCTTGTTACGATTTCTGAGGATTTATATGAAGCTGCGAGCATCGATGGTGCCGGCGTTTGGACAAAGTTCTGGAAGATTACCTTCCCGCTGATTGCACCGTTCTTTACTATTAATATGGTATTGTCCTTGAAGAGCTTTTTGATGGTGTTTGACCAGATTGTGGCTTTGACTGGGGGAGGACCGGGAAAATCGACAGAATCCATTTCACTCCTGATCTACCGCGGCGGTTTTGAAGGCGGGGAATTTGCTTATCAGTCGGCCAATGCAGTTATCTACTTTATTGTTATTGTTGTATTTTCCGTCATTCAGCTGAAATTTTTAAATAAAAGAGAGGTGGAAAACTAATGAATCGCAAGAAAAACAGCTGGCTCATCACTTCTCTCTTAATTGCAGGTTCATTATTGATCCTTTTTCCACTATATTTAACCATTACAATTGCGTTCAAGACACCTTCTGAGATGGCAGGAAATCTATTGGCGCTGCCTAAAACCTGGTCGTTTGATAATTTTACACAAGCTATTGAGATGACCAACTTTTTCAGCGCATTCAAGAACAGTGCTTTTGTAACAGTGTTTGTTGTCATATTTACTGTTTTGACAAATTCACTGGTTTCTTATGCAATAGCAAGGAACCTGCATAAGAAGTTTTATAAATTTTTGTATTTCTATTTTTTAAGTGCCATGTTCATCCCATTCCCGATTATCATGCTTCCGCTTGTAAAGCAGACAAGTGCATGGGGCATGGACAATCTGGTCGGATTGATCATCCTGTATATAGTATTTAACTTATCATTTAACGTATTTATCTATATCGGGTATATTCGTTCTATACCTGTTGAGCTGGAAGAAGCAGCTATCATGGATGGTGCGAGCACGTGGGGAGTCTTCTGGAAGGTCATATTCCCGCTTTTGGCACCTATGAACGCGACAGTTGCCATCATCACATGCCTCGGGGCCTGGAATGACTTCATGCTTCCGCTCGTCCTGCTCAGCGACAGGGAAATGGCAACACTGCCGCTCGTTCAATATATCTTCCAGTCCCAATTCAGCACAGACTATAATCTGGCATTTGCCTCTTATCTGCTGGCTCTTGCTCCAATGATTATTGTGTATATCTTTGCTCAGAAGTGGATTATCAGCGGTGTAATGAAAGGTTCCATTAAATAAAGAATAAAATGATTTTCAATGTGATCGGAGTGTTTTACTGTGAATAAGACTTGGTGGAAAGAAAGCGTTATATATCAGATATACCCTAGAAGCTTCAATGATTCTAATGGGGATGGCATTGGCGACATTAATGGTATAACAGAAAAAATCTCTTACCTGCATGAGCTGGGGATTAATGTAATCTGGCTCTCTCCTGTGTATAAATCGCCTAATGATGATAACGGCTATGATATTTCGGATTACAGAAATATTATGGATGAGTTTGGAACCATGCAGGACTTCGATAATATGCTGGCAGAGGCGCATAAATATGGCATAAAAATCATGATGGATCTGGTTGTGAATCATTCAAGCGATGAACATGCCTGGTTCCAGGAATCAAAGCAATCGAAGGATAATCCGTACCGGGATTATTATATTTGGAAAAAGACAGACAATGGAGAGCCTCCGACAAACTGGGGGGCTGCCTTTGGCGGAAGCGTCTGGGAGCTGGATGAACAAACCGGGGAATATTATCTGCACCTGTTCAGCAAGAAGCAGCCTGATCTTAATTGGGAAAATCCTGTATTAAGAAATGAAATTTATGAGATGATGCGTTTTTGGCTGGATAAGGGCATTGATGGATTCAGGATGGATGTCATCAATTTCATTTCGAAGGATACAAGCTATCCGCAGGGCGAGATCCGCAAAGGGCATAAATATGGAGATGGCGGCAAGTATTTTATGAACGGCCCCCGCATCCATGAATTCCTCCAGGAAATGAATCAAAAAGCCCTCAGTCCATACAATACGATTACTGTAGGAGAAATGCCGGGGGTATCGGTTGAACAAGGGAAGCTTTATACTGGTACAGACAGAAATGAACTGAATATGGTATTTCATTTCGAACATGTCGGATTGGGCGATGGCCAATATGGTAAATGGGATCCGCGCGATTGGAAACTGACCGAGCTGAAAGAGATTTTTACAAAGTGGCAAAAAGGTTTGGAGAAAGATGGCTGGAACAGCCTGTACTGGAGCAATCATGACCAGCCGCGTGCTATTTCCCGCTGGGGCAATGATTCAGATGAATACAGAGTTTTATCCGGCAAGATGATCGCTACCTGCCTCCATATGATGCAAGGGACGCCATATATCTATCAAGGTGAAGAAATTGGGATGACGAATGTCTCTTTCCAGGATATTAATAACTACCGTGATATCGAGACATTAAATGCTTACCGGGACCTAACCCCTGATTCACTGACACATGAAGAAATCTTTAAAGGAATCCATGAGCGCAGCCGTGACAATGCCAGGACACCTGTACAATGGAACAGCAGCAGCCATGCAGGCTTTACCAGCGGGACACCATGGATTGATGTAAATCCAAACTATACTGAGGTAAATGCTGAGGCAGCTTTAAAAGATGAAGATTCTATCTTCTATTATTATAAAAAGCTGATCCAGCTCAGGAAGCAGAATGAAGTAATTGTATACGGAACCTATAACCCGGTCATGGAGGAAGACGAGCAGATCTTTGCTTACACAAGGACGCTTGGCGATGAGCAATTATTAGTTATCTGCAACTTCAGTGATCAGGAGCCCGTCTTTACAATGCCTGAAAATGTCCGGTATTCTTCAGCAGAACTGCTGATCTCCAATCTGCCTGTGGATGAAGCTGATTCAATTGACAGGCTGGTATTGAAGCCTTATGAAGCGAGAGTATACCGTTTAGCCAATTAATGAAAGGGCCTGCTGCAGGCCCTTTTTTATAAAGGGAATTTCCCATGCCCTGAGGCTTGCTGTATAGCTTTTAAAAATATCGAATTTGAGGTGTTACTTTTGAATAAGCAGTGGTGGAAAGAAGCGGTCGTCTACCAGGTCTACTGGCGGAGCTTTAATGACTCGGACGGGGATGGCTATGGAGATTTAAAAGGAGTGCTTGGTAAGCTCGATTATATTAAGAGCCTTGGAATTGATGTGATCTGGCTTAATCCTTTTTATCAATCTCCTGATCGGGACAATGGCTATGATATTTCGGATTATTACAAGGTGATGGAAAAAGCGGGAGATATGGCTGACTTTGAAACTTTGGTCGAGGCCATCCATAGCCGGGGGATGAAAGTGATCATGGATCTGGTCGTTAACCACACATCAGATCAGCACCCATGGTTCGTGGAGTCGCGCTCTTCCAAGGATAATCCCAAAAGAGACTGGTATATATGGGAAGATCCTAAGGACGGGGCAGAGCCGAACAACTGGCGCTCTTATTTTGCTCCTTCCTGCTGGGAACTCGATCCAGCAACAGGTCAGTATTACTACCATTCTTTTGCGGTAGAACAGCCGGACTTAAATTGGAAAAATCCTGAACTACGGCAGGAAATCTACAGAATGATGAGATTCTGGCTTGATAAGGGGGTTGATGGCTACCGCATGGACGTCATTAATCTGCTTGCCAAAAAAGCAGATTTTGCTGATGCAGAAAACCCTTATCATATTAGCTATCTGGCCAATAATCCCGGAATTCACGACTATCTGCAGGAAATGAACCGGGAAGTGCTTCAGCATTATGATATTATGACAGTCGGCGAAATCCCGTTTGTTTCCCCGGAGGAGGGGCTGCTTTACGTGGATGAGAGCAGGAATGAACTGGACACGCTCTTCCATTTCCAGGTGGCAGATGATATGCCCGCCTGGGACATGCTCCGTTTTAAGGAAATTCAGTCAAGCTGGTATAGAGGCCTCAAGCAAAAGGGATGGAATTCACAGTTCTTAAATAATCATGATCATACCCGACAAGTAACCAGATATGGCAATGATAAAGAATATCGGGAACAATCTGCTAAAATGCTGGCAACCATGATTCATACATTGCCAGGGACCCCGTATGTTTATCAGGGGGAAGAGATCGGGATGACAGGGGTCAGGTTTGAAACGATAGATGACTATGATGATATTGCCATGAAAAATAAATACTATGAAGAAGTGGCAAAAGGACGGGACAGCCAGGAAGTTTTTGAAAGCCTGCTGATGCTGAGCCGCGACAATTCAAGAACTCCGATGCAATGGAGCGATGAAACGAACGCAGGATTCACAAGCGGGCAGCCGTGGATTAAAATAAATCCTAATTTTAAAGAAATAAATGTTGAAGCTGCATTGAAAAACCCTGATTCTGTTTTCTATTTTTATAAGGAACTTATCGCCCTCCGCAAGGAAAACGATGTAATGGTATACGGGGACTATCAAGATCTATTTCCTCATGATGAGCATTTATACGTGTACACGAGGTCATATAATGGGATTACATGGCTAATACTATTAAACCATTCTGACCAGCAGCGTTCCTTTAAATTGCCAGCCGGATATCAGGATCCGGAGAAAAAGCTGATCATCGGCAATTACCCGAAGGAAACAGCGGATCATGATGAGAAACTCAGGCCATATGAAGCTAAAATTTATCAGATTACCTGATTGGCTGTGAGGAATAAGCAGTGAAGAAAGCCGTTCTTGCAAACAGAACGGCTTTTTGCATTTCCTTTATCTTGGGAAAAATACTTCAGGCATCATTTTAATTTTATTTTATCGAGTTTACTGCTATTCTACTATAAAAAGGCAAAATGGACGTGATGGATTGAATAACTTTGGGAATAACCTTGGAAAAAAGATAAAGGATCTAAGAGTTTCAAGGGGCCTCAAGCAGAGTGAACTGTCAGAAGGCATCTGCACACAGGCGCAGATCAGCAAAATTGAGCGGGGGGATATCATTCCGCTTTCTTCTACACTTTACCTCATTGCCAGAAGACTTGGTGTGGATATTTCCTATTTCTTCGGGATGAACGGGATTGCCAGCAATGAGTATGTTGAAGATGTGATGGAACAGCTTTATGCTGCCAGGAAGGAGCTCAATTATGATGAGCTCCGGAGAATTGTGGCTGTGGAAGAAAAGAATCCCCAGGTGCTGGAAAATCCCGAATACCACCAGGTGCTTCTCTGGAATAAAGGAATCTACACCTTTTACTTGGAAAAAGATTTTGAGAGAAGTATTTCAATATTGCAGGAAGCAATTGATCTTACCCATAAAAATGCTTCGATCTGGACGGAATCCGAGCTCGAGATTTATATCAGCATGGGTATTTTCCACTATGATATAAAAGAATTCCAGCAGTGCTATGATTTGCTGAAAAAAGCGTCTCAGGTTATTAAAGAGCTGCCGCAGCTGCAGAATAAGGATCTGAAAACTAAAGTACTGTATAATCAAGCAAGAAGCTTATGGGCCCTTCAACAATATAAAGAGGCAATAGATTGCTGCTATAAAGGCATCGACTGGTGCGTGAAGGCAAATCTGCTGGACTATTTAGGGGAGCTCTATTATTATCTGAGCATAAGCTATGAAGGCTTAAAAAAATACAATCAGGCGATTGAGCACTATGATATAACGATTAGCATTTTTAAAGCGCAGAAGGATGATAGATTCGTTTCGTTCATTGAAGGCAAGATCGAGAATATAAAAGAGTTAGCCAAGAACTCTTGAAAACCTGAAAAAAAGACCTGCCGCCCCGCAGGTCCTTTCCTTATCAAGAGCGCAACCCCCTGTTCCAAACCTCTGCCTTGGCCAGCGCAATCTGGTCTTCCTTCACCTCGCCGGGCTTGACGCCTGCGCCGATGATATAGTCTGCAAATTCCATGCCGACAAATTCAAATATGTATTCAAATTGCTGGATGAGCGGCAGTCCCTTGATTTTTGCGCTTGTGCCGCCTGTTACGGCTACATAAGCTTTTTTTCTGGCAAGCTCTTCTTTTAAATTAAAGCGCTCGTCGCGAAGATACTGTGACCATCTGTCAAAAAAATTCTTCATTGGGCCGCTCATACCATACCAGTACAGGGGAGTAGCAAACAGGATGACATCATGGCTGAAAATCAGCTCAATCAATTCGTCATAGTCATCGTGGACCGGATCAAAGCCGCCTTCAGCATGGCGCTGGTCGTGGATGGCTTCAATATGCTTATCAGCCAGGTGAACAACAGTATGGTCTGTTCCTTCAAGAATTTTTCCTGCCAAATATTCTGAGTTGCCATTTTTGCGGGTGCTTCCCAGCAAGCATAAAGTTTTCATCGTTACATGCTCCTCACTTGTGTTCTTTTATGCTTAAGTGTAACACGGAAATACCCTATTTTCGAAGGGAAGCAAGTTTGAGGATAAGCAGAAACGTTTTGTATATAATGAGGGCAGGAGGTTGATGAGAATGGCAAATTTGATCAAAACAGAAAAAGAATTCAGGGAAATAATCGGCAGCGGGGAAACAGTGACTGTAAAGTTTTTTGCGGGCTGGTGCCCGGACTGCAAACGGATGGATATGTTCATGCCGAGCGTGCTGGAGGAATTTCAGGAGTTTCCTCTATATGAGCTGAACAAAGACGAACTGCCTGATTTGGCTGCCGAATATAATGTGATGGGCATTCCGAGTCTGCTGGTATTCAAGAACGATGAAAACCTTGGGCATCTTCACAGCGCAAATGCGAAGACACCGGAACAGGTATCAGAATACCTTGGCGAGTATTATAGCAAATAAACAAATAAAGGCCGGGAGAATGCTCCCGGCTTTTTTACTTTTTGTAAGAGAACTGAGAATTGAAGCTGGCAGTGAAAAATGCTATGTTTGGAAAAATGGGCAACAGGGTAGGTAATAGAGTTAATGGAGTGAGGTGGTTAAATTTTCCTGGGTACAGGAGCCGCAGACAGCTCAAAAAAGGCAATAATAAAAATGGTGTTTATACATAAAGAGTAAGCAGGACGATGAAAAGGAGAGAAGCCATGATAGAGTTTGAGGGTGTGACAAAAGAGTACCCCGGCGGAACGAAGGCGGTAGAGTCCCTGGATTTTACGATAAAGAAAGGGGAATTCTTCGTGCTGATCGGGCCAAGCGGGTGCGGGAAGACAACGACGCTCAAGATGATCAACCGGCTGATCGATCTCACGAAGGGAACGATCAGGATAGAGGGGAAAAGGATCAGTGAGTATGATATCCATGAATTACGATGGAGCATCGGCTATGTGCTGCAGTCAATCGCGCTCTTTCCGCATATGACGATCGAAGAAAATATCGCTATAGTCCCGGAATTGAAAAAATGGGAGCGGGAAAAGATCCGCAAGCGGGCGGCAGAGCTGCTGACTATGGTCGGGCTGGAGCCGGATGTATATTTGACGAGGAAGCCGAGCGAGCTTTCCGGCGGGCAGCAGCAGCGGATCGGTGTTATCCGTGCCCTCGCAGCCGACCCTGAAATCATTCTGATGGACGAGCCTTTCAGTGCACTTGACCCTTTAAGCAGGGAAAAGCTGCAGGATGATCTTCTGGATCTGCAGCGCAATATTAAGAAGACGATCGTGTTTGTGACGCATGATATGCAGGAAGCTCTTAAACTGGGAGACAGAATTTGCGTCATGAAGGAAGGGAAGATTGTGCAGCTGGCTGCGCCTGAGGAAATCATTGCAAATCCGGCAGATGAATTTGTGCGTGAATTTGTCGGTGCGCAGGCTGGAGCCGGCCGCGAGATTACAGCTGAAAAAATGATGAAAGCCGGATATGCCGAAAGTGTGTCTGCTGAAGCGGTCGCAGCTTCGGCCAGTTTAAAGGAAGTGCTGGAACTGCTGACTGACAGGGAAGAGATACCTGTTGAAAAAGACGGGACCATCGTCGGTTCAATCAGCCGCAGGGAAGCCATCAGGCATGTGGCGGGAAGCTTAGGAGAAAGGGGGGCTCTAAATGAATGATTTGGCCGGTGTTTTTAAAGAGAGGCAATCAGAGCTTTTCAGTGCACTCATTGAACATATACAAATCTCATTTATTGCGCTTTTCTTCGCTGTCCTGATTTCAATCCCGCTCGGAATTTATCTGACGCGGCATAAAAGAGCAGCTGAGGCAGTCATCGGCGTTACAGCGGTGCTGCAGACCATTCCTTCCCTCGCCTTGCTAGGGCTCCTTATCCCGCTGTTCGGGATCGGGAAAGTGCCTGCAAGCATCGCGCTGATCGTCTATGCACTTCTGCCGATCCTGAGGAATACGTACACAGGCATAAAAGAAGTGGAGCCTTCGCTTATTGAAGCGGCAAGGGCCATGGGGATGAACAGCTGGAAACGGCTTATTAAAGTAGAATTGCCTCTATCCATGCCAGTGATCATGGCAGGGATCAGGACGGCAATGGTCCTGATCGTCGGGACAGCAACGCTTGCAGCTTTGATCGGTGCAGGAGGCCTTGGGGATATCATCCTTCTCGGGATTGACCGGAACAATACATCCCTCATTGTACTGGGAGCAATCCCGGCAGCGCTGCTGGCCATATTATTTGACCTGCTGCTGAAAAGGTTCGAAAAGATTTCATTCAAAAAATCACTGATCCCGCTCGGGGCGATTGCCCTTGCAGCCATTGTCATCATGGTTCTGCCGTTTGTTTCAGGCAAGGGAGAAAAAGATCTCGTGATTGCCGGAAAGCTTGGCTCTGAACCGGAGATCCTGATCAATATGTACAAACTCCTCATTGAAGAGGAAACGGATATGAGCGTTGAATTGCAGCCAGGGCTTGGCAAGACTTCTTTTGTGTTCAATGCACTCCGTTCAGGTGATATTGATATCTACCCTGAGTTCACAGGAACAGCCATTTCGGAATTTTTAAAAGAAACGGCAGTGAGCACAGACCGGCAGGAAGTATATGAGCAGGCAAGGGACGGCATGTCAGAAGAGTTTGAACTGGAGATGCTGGAGCCGATGGACTATAACAATACATATGCACTGGCTGTGCCGGAAGAGCTGGCTGCACAATATGGACTTGAAACGATCTCAGATGTAAAAGCGGTTCAGCAGAATATCAACCCGGGCTTTACGCTGGAGTTTTCCGACAGGGAAGATGGCTACCGGGGGATTCAAAAGCTGTATGGCATAGAGTTTCCTAATGTGAAAACAATGGAGCCTAAGCTTCGCTATAGTGCCGTTGAAACCGGCGATATCAATATGGTGGATGCCTATTCGACGGACAGTGAGCTGGAAGCCTACAATCTGAAGGTGCTTGAAGATGATAAAAATCTGTTTCCGCCTTATCAGGGAGCTCCCCTTTTAAAGAAAGAGACGCTTGATGATCATCCGGAAATCGCGGATGCTTTGAACAAGCTGGCAGGAAAAATCACAGATGACCAGATGCGGGAAATGAACTATAAAGTCAATGTTGATGGAATGAGTGCTGAAGATACAGCCAGGGAATTCCTGAAAAATGAAGGGCTTATAGAGTAGAGGGCATACTGAATCAGGTGACCGGCAGCCCCGCGGGTTCCATTTAAAAGCGTTTAAAATGCCTCTATACGGGAATAGACTATTAAGTGCTACTTAATCAGAAACACTAGTCTCACTTTACAAATCTCACAGGAGGTGGTTAGAGTGGCACAGGATGTATTATGTGAAGTAGTCAATTGCAAGTTTAACCGCAACGGCAGGAAATGCGGGGCGGATGAGATTTTTGTCGGGGCGATCACCGGAAAGAAAGCGAGCACCAATGAAGAAACCGACTGTAAAACTTTTGAGCCTCAATAAGCACTATGGCAGCCTTGGATGAAGGCTGCCGCTACATAACGGCCTGCCGGACAAAAGTCCAGGCAGGTTTTTTCTGATTACAACTAAACAAAATTCCATCTTTCCGGTTTATATTCTTTTTCTATCCGGGTTATGGTACCATTAAAGCAAAAAATTAACCTGGTGAATATAATGAACTCAGATATTTTCAGCTATATGGTTCTGATCTCTGTATCCGGAGTCCTGACAAGCATTTTGGGCATGTATGCCTTTGCTAAAAGAAAAACCTTTTCTGCCGGCAAAACCTTTGTCTGGATAGCGGTTACCTCGGCCATCTACATATTCGGGCATGCTTTTGAGCTGACAGCTGATTCGCTGGCAGAAATCAAGTTCTGGATCGCCTTTCAATATGCGGGCCTGCCCTTTATTTCCCCTATCACATTAGTCATGGTCATGAGATTCACAGGTTTGGACAGATATTTGACCACCCTCAATCTTATTCTTTTTTACACCATTCCTTTCATCAGCATGGTTATGGTGCTGACAAATGATTGGCATGCTCTTTTTTACACCGGATATCATCTGCACCAGGAGGGGGCATACCTGCTTGTAGATATGGATGTTGGCTTTTGGTATGTGATTCATGGCAGCTTTACCTTCGGCAGCCTTTTTGCAGGGGCTTGCATGGTTGTATGGTATTGGAAGAGGGCAGGATTCGCCTACAGAAGGCAGCTGATGACCATGTTTGCGGGACTGACGATCCCCATGACAGCCTCTTTCCTTTATTTAATGGGATATTCCCCTTACGGCATGGATCCTGTTCCGATGGTGATGTGCCTGACATCCTTTTTATATTTGCGTGCCTTTTTTATGGACAGGCTGACAGCCGCGCCGATCGCAAAGGAAAGGGTCTTTGAAAGCATGAGGGATGGTGTTCTCGTATTTGCCCAGGATGATGGACTTGTGGACTATAACCCGGCCGCAAAGGAAATGCTGCCAGGGCTGGATTCCAGCTCAATCGGTAAAAATATGAAGGCGGTTCTCCAGCCGGCTGCAGCATATTCAGGGACCGGGGCTGATGGCGGCAGCTATTCCGGCATTCATAAATTTGAGAGCGAGGCAGAAACATATATCCAGATTCATTCTTTCCCGATAAAAAAAAGCAGCGGGGAGTTGGCCGGTACTACGGTGATCCTCAGCGATATCACCCAGGAAGTACTGCTAAGGCAGAAACTGGAGGAGCTTGCTTTTAAAGATGGGCTGACAGGCATTTATAACCGGACCTATTTCATTGAGCAGAGCGGCAGGCTTCTTAAGGAAGCGGAAGCTGCCGGGGGAACCATGTCAGTCATTTTGTTTGATATCGATTATTTTAAGAATATCAATGATCAGTATGGGCATCTGCAGGGCGATGAAGCGCTTCGGCATATAGCGCGGGTCAGCGGAAGCCTGCTGGGGGGAGGTTCAATTTTTGCACGCTACGGAGGAGAGGAATTTGTCATCTGCCTTCCTGGTGCCGATCTAGAATCAGCGGCTGATCAGGCAGAAAAAATCAGGGCCGGAATCGAAGAGGTTTTTCTGCCTTCTGAAACGGGAATGATTTCATTGACCGCGAGTTTTGGAGCGGCAGAAGCAGCACCGGGAATGACGCTCGAACGGCTGCTTCACAATTCAGACACTGCTTTATATCAATCAAAAAATGGAGGCAGAAACAGAGTTACATGCTGCGAATCACCTGTTTCCGTATCCTAGCCTGGCTGCCTTCATGGCGGCCTTTTTTGGTTTATTAAGCCGGGACTGAAATTGCGGTAAACGTGCTGGATTCCAACAAGGAAGAGCTGGCTGATGGTGATTAATTGGCAAATAAATGGCGTGGCGTGCAGATGAGGTAATGGCTGGTGAAAAAGAGTCTGTTTAGCAGGGGAGATATTCAATCGGCAGAATATTTGGCCGATTCGGTAGAATCCTTGCCCAATTTGGTAGAATATATGCTCAATTGGTGAAATTAAAGTCGGATTTGGTAGAATCCATGTCCGTTTGATTAAAAAACAATATATAAGCTGGCAGATATTGTGCTGTGTTTTTAAATCGCAGCTTAATTCACTAAGAAACCACTGAAAATTGAATTCAGGATCAAGTTAAAACAGTCGTTATTTCAAATAAATTTGAAAAACTGTGTCATTTATGTTTACAATTAAATAGAGATGGGTAAAAAGTTGGACTATATAAAGGAGGGAAGGCTACAAAGAATTATTGCTATTGGGATTTCATTTTTTTGCATCAGCCCTGTTTAGGGCAGGCAGCTCTGGCGGTCTCCACCGCATCATGCTGCTGAGTATTTGGGAACGGCGAACGCCTGCTCAATACATTGATTTGCTGAATCCGCGATTTTATGGCCAAAATCCTCAGCGCCATATAAGGCAAATCAATCTTTCAGGATCTACCTGTCTTTGAAATTCCCGCATTTATCTGCATCTGCTAATCGCAGAACTCTTGTCTAATACCATTTTGCAAATCCAATAGTATACACCTGGCTGCTTATGAAGCTACAGCCTGTTTTTTCTGTGCATTCATTCAAGCTGCCTGTTTTGGGCATGTTAAACCTAGCAGCACTACATAATGAAAGAGGCGTTGATTATTGATTACGTTTAAGCATGTAGGAAAGAAATATCCGGATGGCTTTGTTGCCCTCAAGGATATTGATTTCCATATAGAAGAAGGGGAACTGGTTGCCCTGATCGGGCCGAGCGGCTGCGGAAAGACGACAACCATGAAAATGATCAACCGGCTTATTGAGCCGTCCAGCGGCCAGATTTTTATCAATGGAGAAGACATATCCAAAAAGGATCCTGTGAAGCTGCGCAGGGATATCGGCTATGTGATCCAGCAGATCGGCCTGCTTCCCCATATGACCATTGAAGATAATATTACACTTGTTCCGAGGCTTAAAGGCTGGGAAAAGGAGCAGTACTCCGATAAAGTGGACGAATTACTGCAGCTTGTCGGCCTGGATCCGAAAGAATACCGGACCCGGTTCCCCGGCGAGCTGTCGGGCGGACAGCAGCAGCGTGTAGGCGTTATCCGCGCCCTGGCGGCAGAACCGCCCATCATCCTTATGGACGAGCCTTTCAGCGCACTGGATCCGATCAGCCGTGAGCAGCTGCAGGATGAGCTGGTCAAGCTGCAGGAAACCATCAAAAAGACCATTGTGTTTGTCACCCACGATATGGATGAGGCCATTAAAATCGCCGACCGGATTGCCATTTTAAAAGACGGAGAGATCATCCAGTTCGATACGCCGGAAAGAATTCTCCGTTATCCAAAGAATGAGTTTGTCAAAGGCTTCATAGGCGAAGACCGCCTGAATGACGCTGAGAACGGACAGCCTGCTGCTGCTGACCTGATGCTCAGGAAGGTTATTACAGCGCGTCCAGGCAGGGGTCTGGCACAGGCGTTGAAAACGATGAAAACATATAAGGTTGACTCACTTTTTGTAGTGAATGGCGAGAATGAGCTTCTCGGCATTGCAACCATTGATGATGTCTAAAAAAATTACGCCGAGGAAGAAAAAACGCTTGGCGATATTATGAGCGCGGACTATCAGTCAGTACTCGTTGATGCACCTTATAATGAGGTTGCTGAGCTGTTTGCCAAAGGGTCCCTTTACATTCCCGTCCTTGAGGGCGGAAAGCTTGCCGGGCTTATCACAAGGTCCACGATGATGAGAGGCCTGGCGGGGATGAAAATTTCATCACCGGCTGAAGGGGGCACTATAAATGAATGATAATTTCTTTGTACTCGTTGTTGATATTTTTAAAAATAGATGGCCTGAAATTCTGGAAGCCCTTCAGCAGCATTTATTTTTGTCGGTTGTTTCCATTGTGATAGCAGCAGCCATATCCCTGCCTTTGGGCATCTTTATTTCGCGGAGGAAGAAGCTGGCTGAGCCGATCATTGGCATTACATCCATCTTCCAGACGATTCCGAGCCTTGCGCTGTTCGGATTCTTGCTTCCCCTGTTCGGGATAGGAAATGTAACGGCGATCATCGCCTTGACTGTGTATGCTTTGCTGCCTCTTTTAAGAAATACATATACAGGCATCAATGGTGTAGACCAGTCTGCCGTTGAGGCAGGACGCGGCATGGGGATGACAAGCAACCAGATCCTCAGGATGATTGAGCTTCCTCTTGCATTGCCGATCATCATGGCAGGACTGCGGACAGCGGCCGTTCTGACAATCGGGGTGGCGACCCTGGCCGCATTCATAGGGGCAGGCGGCCTTGGGGACCTGATATACAGGGGCCTGTCCACAGCCCGCAATGAGCTCGTGCTTGCAGGTGCGATCCCTGCAGCGGTCCTTGCGATTGTCATTGATTTGATCCTAAAAAGGATTGAAATTGCCACCGACCCGCGCAGAGGCAGGAAGGTGAACTGGAAAAAGATTTCCTTAGTCCTCATTCCTATTGCTGCGCTGGCATTGTTCTTTGGACTCAGGGGAGGCAATGAGGAAGATACCATCGTCCTTGGCGGGAAAAGATGGACAGAGCAGTATATCCTCCCTCATATCCTGTCAGAATATATTCAAGATCAGACAGATTATAATGTAAGGGTGCAGGAAGGGCTCGGAGATACCCCGATCCTGACCCAGGCCCTTCGAAAAGGCGATATTGATATGTATGTGGATTATACGGGGACTGGTCTCCTGACGATCATGAAGGAATCTTATAACCCGGAGGACAGCCCAGAGGATATTTATAACAAGGTAAAGGAAGGCTACAGCGAAGAATACCAGCTGGAGTGGATGGAGCCTTTAGGATTCCAGAACACATACGCCCTTGCAGTCAATCAGGAAACCGACAGTGAGTATGGTGCTGAAAAAATTTCCGACCTTTCTTCTGTGTCCTCGGAGCTCCAATTTGGGGGTCCTGCAGATTTTTACGAGCGTGAGGATGGATTTACCGCTTTCACTGAGGCATATAATCTCGATTTCAGCGAAAAGCGGACATTGGATGCAAACCTGATGTACTCCGCTGTACAGGAAGGGGAAGTAGATGCCATCCCTGCCTTTACCACAGACGGGCGGATTGTCCGCTTCGGCCTGAAGGTGCTTGAAGATGACAGGCAATTCTTCCCGCCATACTATGCAGCACCAATCATCCGCCAGGAAACACTGGCAAAATATCCAGAGCTTGAAGAAGTCATCAACAGGCTCGGCAACCAGATTTCCGAGGAAGAAATGGCTGAAATGAATGCCAGAGTCGACCTCGACAAAGAAAACCCGCGCGAAGTAGCAATCGACTTCCTGAAACAGAAAAACTTAATCGACTAAGCAAATAAAAGACAGCAGGGGTACGGAATAATCTCATTCCGTGCCTCTTTTTTTTGTTTAGTGATTGTTCAATAGCCTTGGTTACATAGCTAAACGAGTTTCAAAAAACTTGGTGATTGCAGTGGAAGGCACGAAGACTCCAGCGGGATTGCAGCGGAAATGTTGAGACCCCGCAGCGCGCAGCGTGAGGAGGCTCAACTCCGCCCCGCGGAAAGCGAAGTGCCTGGAACGGAAATCAACACCCATAACAAGCAGATACCTGAAAAACCTCTTTTTTTACAGAAATAGTCTAATTATAGGAAATCCATTTGAGTTCAATTTTTACTCAAAAACTCCCCCTTGACAGAAAAATACAATTAAGATAAATTAGTTAAAGTGTTGAATTATTAAAGGGTAGAACTTTATAGCGGGAGAGGTGAATAATGCATGCCGCATGAGAATATAAAAGACTTAGTGGACCGGTACATATCCGTTTCCTTCTCAGTAAACAAGACGGGCGAAAACCTGGTAAAGTGCCAGCTAGGGGATGAACTGACGAATGACCAGCATTACACGCTCAGATACATCCACCATTCAGAGAACTGCACGTCAACAGAATTGGCTGAGGTGTTCGATGTCAAAAAAAGTGCGATCACGGCCATCATTAACAGACTGTTTGAGAAGGGCCTGATCGAACGGACCCGTGATGAAAAAGACCGCAGGGTCGTGTACTTGACGCTTTCTGAAAAAGGCAGGGAGCTTTTTTCGGAAACGGAAGAACGCATCAACAAGCTGGTTGAATCTTTTATCAAAAAATTTGACCAGCAGGAGATAGAGCAGTTTATCACAACCTATGAGAAACTGGGCAGTATTCTGCTTGAAATTAAAGATCAACAGGTGGAGGAATAGGCGTGTATACAATAATCAAGAGAAAATGGTTTGTCCTTATTGCGTGGATCGCAGTTATTGCCGGATTGTTTTTCCTGGCCCCTAATATGGCTGATCTTGTCCGTGAAAAAGGGCAGGTGGATGTGCCGGAGGAATACTCCTCCAAGCTGGCCGGCCAGATTATGGACGAAGTGCAGAAGCAGGAAGGCGGAGGCGATGAAACCTCGGTGGCCCTTGTTTTCCATGATGATAAAAAGCTGTCGGCAGATCAGATCCAAGAAGCTGAGAAAGCCATCAATGATCTGGAAGCAAATAAAGAGGAGCTTGGGATCACGCAGATCCTCTCCCATTTTACAGAAGAAAACCTGAAAGACCAGCTTGTTTCCGATGACGGGAAGTCAATTCTCGCATCATTGAGCATCAGCTGGAACGGCCGCGAAGCAGGCGAACTGAGCGATGCTCTGTATGAAACCATTGAAGATGCGGATGTTGACCATTATTATACGAGCAACTGGATGATCAATGAAGATCTGACCACCAGCTCTGAGGAAGGCCTGAAGAAAACAGAGGGGATTACCGTTGTGTTCATCCTCGTTGTCTTGTTCCTGGTATTCCGCTCTATCGTGGCGCCGGTCATTCCGCTGCTGACGGTTGGATTTTCATATCTGGCTTCACAATCGATTGTATCGATCCTGGTGGATAAAGTGGATTTCCCGATTTCCAACTATACGCAGATCTTCCTGGTGGCCGTCCTTTTCGGTATCGGGACTGATTACTGTATCCTGCTGCTGAGCCGGTTTAAAGAAGAATTGGCTCACAGTGAATCAACGGCAGATGCGATTGTTGCGACGTATAAGAATGCCGGCCGCACCGTATTTTTCAGCGGATTGGCGGTTATGATCGGCTTTGCGGCCATCGGGTTCTCCCAGTTTAAGCTGTATCAGTCAGCCTCAGCTGTTGCCGTAGGGGTAGCGCTGCTGCTGATCGCCCTGTTCACGGTAGTGCCATTCTTTATGGCTGTGCTCGGCCAAAAGATCTTCTGGCCTTCAAAAAGCACGGCAGAACATGGTGAAAGCAAGCTTTGGGGTACTGTCGGGCGCTTCTCGCTTGCACGCCCATTCATTGCCCTGTTCATAGTTGCGGCGGTTTGTGTGCCGTTCCTTGTGGTGTATGACGGAGATCTTTCCTATAACTCCCTGGAGGAAATCAGCGGGGATGTACCGTCCATCAAGGCATTTGATGCCATCAGCGGCAGCTTTGGCCCTGGTGAATCAATGCCGACGCAAATTGTGCTCCAGAACGATGAGCGGATGGATTCAGCTGAATACATCGCTCTCGCAGAAAAAATCAGCCAGGAGCTGGAAAAAGTGGACCTGGTCGATACTGTCCGGTCTGTAACAAGGCCGACAGGTGAGCCGATTGAAGATTTCTTCGTCTCCAAGCAGGCCGAAAGCCTTGAAGATGGCCTGGGCGAAGGAAAAGACGGACTTGAACAGATCAGCGACGGGCTACAGGAAGCAGGAAGCGAACTGTCTAAATCAGAGCCGGAGCTGGATCAGGCTGTTTCAGGCATCGGTACATTGATATCAGGAACAGGCGAAATTCAGAATGGCCTTTCTGAAATTCAAACCAATCTGGCCAAAATTGAAGACGGCCTCCGCCAGGGCACAGCCGGATCCACTGAGCTGAAAAAAGGGCTGGAGGAGACAAAGGCTGGGGCGGAAGAGCTGCTTGTAAATTACAATAAATTACTCGGAGGATATCAGGAAGCTGCCGAAGGAGTAAGTGGGCTGCAAGCTAAATATAAGGGTATCGGTGAAGGTTTAAACGGTCTTTCAGAAGCTCTTGCAGGCATTACAGCAGATGATTTTGCTATATTGGAAGACAATTATCAAGGAATAGCTGAAAATGATTCTTACAAAAAAATTAAAGGAACTGTGCAGAATGTACAGGCAAATATTACACCTCTGGCAGAAGGCTTGACACAGCTGAATGGCGGGCTGGCAGGCGTAGAGAATGGACTTAATAAGGCAAATGATAACTTCGGCAAGGCGATCAGCGGCCAGCAGAATTTGGCCGGCGGACTTCAGAAAATCATCAACGGCCTCGAACAGCAGCAGGCCGGCCTCGAACAGCTGGCAGACGGGCAGGGCCAGATTGTCAATGGATTCCCGCAGCTGTCAAACGGACTTGCAGGCGTTAATGATGGCCAAAAGCAGCTGCTGGATGGCTTCGGCAGCCTCGGCGGCCAGCTGGGTGAGCTGACTGACGGCCTTAATCAGAGTGTGGATGGGCTGAATCAGGTATCAGACGGACTGGGTTCTGCACAGGACTATCTGTCCGGACTGTCGCAGTCAGATTCCCTGAATGCATTCTATCTGCCGGAAGAAGTCCTGGAAAGCGATGATTTCGACCAGGCGGTAGATGCTTATATGTCAAAAGACCGCAAAGTCATGACACTGGATGTTATTTTTGAAGCAAATCCGTATTCAAATGAAGCCATCAATCAGGTTCCGGAAATTAAGGATGCCGTGGAGAGGGCGACGAAGGATACAAAGCTTGAAAATGCTAAATTGGCATTGGGCGGAATTACAAGTACGAACGCAGATCTTGATGAGATGTCAGGCAAGGATTATTCCCGCACAGTCGTGCTGATGCTCGTCGGCATTTCTATCATTCTTGTATTCCTGTTCCGTTCTATTATTATGCCAGTCTATATTATTGGATCACTGATCCTGACTTATTACACGTCCATGGCGATGAACGAAGTGATCTTCGTGGATATTCTCGGCTATACAGGCATCAGCTGGGCCGTGCCGTTCTTCGGGTTCGTCATTCTTGTTGCGCTTGGGGTGGATTACAGCATCTTCCTCATGGACCGCTTCAATGAATATAAAGACCTTTCTGTAGCAGATGCGATGCTGATGGCGATGAAGAAGATGGGAACTGTCATCATCTCGGCAGTTGTCATCCTTGGCGGTACATTCGCGGCGATGATGCCATCCGGCATGCTGTCATTGCTGCAGATTGCCTCGATCATCCTGGTCGGACTCCTGTTGTATGCGTTCATCATCCTCCCTCTGTTTATCCCGGTGATGGTGAAAAACTTCGGCCAGGCAAACTGGTGGCCATTTAAAAGGGGAACAAATGAATAAAAGCTGTTAGCTTCTTGAGCACCGTCCTGCTAGGCAGGGCGGTGTTTCTTTATAAGCTCACCTTTATGACCTGCTTACTTATTCCGTCTGTAGCAGGCTCATAGAAATATAAAAAACCACCCATAAAATATGAGTGGCTCTACTAGCACTGCTTAGATTTTAAATTTATCTACCACCTGCTTCAATTCTTCAGCCATTTGTGCCAATGCTTGGGCAGATGAATGGATTTCCTCCATTGATGCCAGCTGTTCCTCTGTTGATGCAGCAGCTTCTTCCGAAGTTGATGCGTTTTCCTGGGCCATCATCGAGATATCCATTGCTGCATTAGTCGCTTCATCTATACTGGCAGTAATCTCCTGGACAGTGGCAGTAACCTGTTCAATCAGCGGGGTAATGTTTCTAGTGCTATTTAATATCCCGGCAAATTTTTCAGATGTTTGTTCTGAAACTTTTACGCCTTCTTCTGCATTTATTACAGCTTCATCCATGATTTTAACTGATTCTTCTGTATCCTGCTGTATTAGTGCAATCAGGTCAGCGATACTCTTTGTTGATGCTTGAGACTGCTCTGCTAATTTGCGCACTTCATCAGCTACCACTGCAAATCCTTTCCCATGCTCTCCGGCTCTTGCCGCTTCAATTGCCGCATTTAAAGCCAGCAGGTTTGTTTGATCAGCAATCCCGCTGATCACATCAGAGATTGAACCTATTTCTTTTGAACGGCTGGATAAAGAAGATATCACTCGGTTTGATCGCTTGATGGAATGGTGAATAAACTTCATTTGCTCTAGGCTGTCTGTAACCTGTTTCTCCCCCTCTTCAGCCTCCTGAGTTGTCTTTCTTGAGAGCTCGGCCACATTAGCTGACCTTTCTGAGATATGTAAAATGCCCTGAAGCACTTCATTTAAGGCTTTTGAATTATTCTCCAGATTTATTGTCGTGGTTTCGGCTCCACCGGCAATTTCCTGTATGGCAGATGAAACTGTTTCGCTGGCTATGGTTGACTGTTCTGCACTCGCATTCAGCTGCTCAGCAGATGCAGCCACTAAATCAGAGTTAGAAGAGATGGAGCTGATCATGTCTCTGAGATTATTTTTCATTTCCTCGAAAGATTGATTTAAATCAAAAATCTCATCTTTATTTTTTAAATTCAATGTATCCACGTTTAAATTTCCGCCAGCTACCTGCTTGGCCAGACTGCCCAGTTTCGCAATCGGCCTGGTGATTAACACGGAGATAATAATCCCGCTGGCCAAAGCAATTAATGCAGCGGCTATGCTTAGAGAAAGCAATAACATTCGTGCTTTGCTGGATTGTTCCTGTGTTTCTTTAAATTTAACATCAAGAATGTCTTCTTTCAGCCAATCATGCATAGAAAGCGTGCTCTCTGTCAGATTATTGCTGATAGGGACAATTAATTTTAAGCCGTCAGCAATTGCTTTCTCCTTATCTATGCTGCTGTCATCCATGATTTGGTTAGCCAATTCCTTGAAGTTCTTATTTGCTTCCTGGATAGAGTTAAATCGATCCTGTGTTTCCTGCAGGGTAGCCAGCTCTCTTCCTTTGGCTATAGAAGCATTGATTCTTTCATTTGCCTGATTCATCATATCTCTGAAACTTTCACTGTCTTCATCATATAACAGGAAAGCACGGTAATAGCCTGTCTGCAGAGCAGCGTCTGTCTGGATGGATTGTGTCAGTGCCCTTACTTCAGCAACAGTTTCAACTACATAATCATAAGATTCATTTGAGTCTTTCATATTTTTGTATGAAATAAAGGATGCAATCCCAAATATGAAGGACACAATTAGGAAGCTTCCTATTAATTTCTGCTTGATTGATAATTTCATTATGCAAACTCCTCTTTCTTTTAATTGGTCTGATTCACCAATTTATTATCGTCAAATAACTTTAAGTGTTTAGGGTATCGGAAATTTTGACTTAAGCTTATCAGAGGATATCCTATCCGGATTTTTTAATAAGTGGTGAGTAGAAAAGGAACAACTGTTTTTGGTGTTTAAAACCTTTAAAAAACATTGGAAATAAAATACTAAATATCATATACTGTGTATATAGATATAAACAGTATAACAGTGGGAGGAATCAAAATTGAATGAATGGAAAGAAGCAATGTGGCTCGTTAAGTTTGAACTGGGCAAATCAGCAAGAGGTTTTATACAGCTCATACTCAATACTGTCCTGTTTCTTGGGGTAACCGTTTTAGCTTTTTCGCTCGGTATTGGCAAAACTGCCATTGTGGATTTTATGTTTATGATTTTATTCGGATTCTCGGGGGCTTGGTCGAGGACAAAAGACTTCCAATCTCAAAAGGTGCAAAGAGATGTATGGGCCTCCCCTTATTTCATGACGCTGAGCCAGCTGCCGATCAGGAAAGGGATTTTGGTGAAAAGCCGTTTTTTGACTTATTTTATGACCGTTATCCCAGCACAGCTGATTTTCATGATTCTGCTGTACAGCTTTAGTCCAAGTCTGAACCATGAGCTGGGAATAGGCGGATTTGCTGCCTTTACTCTTATGTGGCTTGCTTTCAGCATTTTCTTTGGACTGTCTTTCCCGGTAATGGAAGCTGGCGATATGATCAACCGCACCCGCATGGTCATTTACAGCATTATGCTGTATGGCGGAGGAATTGCAGCTGTCATCCTTTTCAATACCTACAGCAGCGGCCTTGTCGGCTGGACGATTATGGCCGCGGGGAGATGGCCATTATTTACTTCCCTGCTGGCGATAGCAGCGGCAGTGGCTTGCACGCTCTTCTATAAAAAATACATGCTGAAGAAAATGTCTACAATCGACTATCTGTCATAGAAAGGAGGAAACCGCTTGGAGCTTCCTATCAGATTATCCAAGGAATCCCGCGTTCCCATCTACCACCAGATTGAGGGCCAGATAAAAGCTTTGATTGCGAGCGGGGTGCTCCCGGCAGGATCGCCGCTACCGTCCATCCGCTCCCTCTCTAAGGATCTTGAGGTGAGTGTCATCACAACGAGAAGGGCTTATCAGGATCTTGAATATAAAGGCTTCATCACCACGATCCAGGGAAAGGGAACCTTTGTAGCCGAGGTGGCTGAATCGGAAAAGGCGGATGTTAAGCACAGTTCAGTCTACCAGGCACTCGAAAATGGCATCCGGACGGCCATGAGCTATGACTGCACACTTGAAGAAATAGAAGAGATTTTTCATAAAGTGGTAGAAAAAATTAAGAACGGGGAGGAATGAGCATGCTGCCAATAGAAATCACCGGACTTGAAAAAAATATAGACGGCTTCAAACTGGGCCCTTTGAATGCAAGCTTTGAGCCAGGGACCATCACAGCATTGATCGGCAATAACTCATCAGGAAAAAGCACCCTATTAAAATTAATGATGAATCTTGCCAAGAGAGACAAGGGAGATATCCTGATAAACGGACAATCGATTTCAGAGAGGGAGTCATGGAAGCAGACCATCGCTTATCAGCCCCAGACACTGAACGGCGTCAGCACGCTTACCGGATATGAGCTGTATTCACTTGTTTCGCGATGGTATCCTTCCTGGGATAAGCAGCTGTTCGACGAGATTGTAAACCTATTTTCGGTTCCCCTTGATAAGCCGTACGGAAAGCTTTCCCAAGGCGTCCAGCAGAAGCTTAATCTTGCATTGACCCTGCCCAGGGATACAGAGATTCTTCTTCTGGATGAACCGTCTGCCTCCATGGATATACCTGCAAAGCATCTTTTAATGGAAATGCTTGCTAAGTGGATGGAGCGGGGAGATAAGACGATGATCATTGCGACCCATCAGGCAGAGGATATCCGCAAACTGGCCGATTATATCCTTTTTATGAAGGATGGAGAAATCACTGGCCATTTTGAAAAAGATGAATTGGCCCTCAAGTTTAAAAAGTATTGGGTGGGCCAGCTGCCGGATTCAAGCATACCGGGGGAAGTATCACGCCAGGGGGATCGGATGGTCATAACCTCGGCAGCCTTGGAAGCAGAACGTTATTTTAAAAAAGCTGGCATTTCGATTTTGGAGGAAGAGGTGCCGGAGCTTGAGGAAGCGCTGGCCATCATGCTTCAGCAGCCAAAACAGGAAAAGGGGTGGAGAGAGTGACCGGGAAGGTACTTTCTGTTGAAGGAATCGGCAAATCATATAAAGAAAAGCAGGTGCTGAAGGATATTTCTTTTTCGGTGCATGAGGGTGAGATCATGGCTATCCTTGGACCGAATGGCGCCGGCAAATCCACCTCGATCCGCAGCATCATGGGCATCATTCTGCCGGATGAAGGAGATATCACGTTTCACGGACATTCTTCAGGAAAAAGCATTCCCCGCCACCTGATCGGCTACCTGCCTGAAGAAAGGGGCCTTTATAAAAATGTCAAGGTGATGGATATGCTGCTCTATCTTGCGGAGTTAAAGGACTACCCATTGAAAAAGGCAAAAGAGCGGATTCTTGAGTATTTGGCTAAGTTCAATATGGAAGGTAAGGAGAAGGCCAAGCTGGAGGAATTATCCAAAGGGATGGGGCAGAAAATCCAGTTTATCGCCTCTGTCCTTCATGAGCCCCGCCTTCTCATCCTTGATGAGCCTTTTTCCGGGCTTGATCCAGTCAGCCAGGAGGTCTTCAAAAAGGAAATCAGGGAGCTTGCGGATAAAGGGACGGCGATTCTGCTTTCCTCGCATCAGATGAATATGGTGGAGGAAATGTGCGACCGGTTATTTATGATCCATAAAGGGCACAAGGTCCTTGCTGGAACGGTGGAAGAAGTGAAAAAAGAGTATGCGAACTATAAATGCACAATCCGCGGGGCAAATGGAGCGGCAATGCTGGAGAAAATCCCCCATGTGCAGAGGGTGGAGCAAAAAGGCGATATGTCAGTCCTTTATCTCGACAGCCTTGTTCATCCAGCCAGGTGGCTGAAGCAGCTGCCTGAGGAGCTGGCAGTCCAGGAGCTGTCCATCGACCGTGTTTCCCTGCATGAAATATTCATAGACATTGCATCGGAAAAGCATCCTGTACAGAAAGAAGGTCATAGAATTGCGCAATAGCTTAAAGGTAGCCAAATGGGAGATAAAACGGAATATGAAAAATAAATCCTTTGTCATTTCGCTTTTGCTGACTCCGTTAAGCTTCCTGTTTTTTGCCATATTGCCAGCCATGATGGACCGTTTTCAAAGCGAGCCCGAGCCGGTTAATGTAATTATAAAGGACGAACTGGGTATCTGGAATGGCACTGAAGGAATCATGGCAGGGCTTGATTGGGAAGTCAAACTGACAGATGCCTCTGAAAGTGAAATTTTAAATAAGCTTGAAGCGGCTGAGAATACGATCTTTATTCCACTGACAAAGAACGGACTTGATGCTGGACGTTTCCCAATCTATAAGAGTAAAGGAGTACCGGATGATGTTCTGCAGCAGGCGATGCTGCTGGAGCAGCCCTTGCGCGCCTTTCAGCTGAGCCAGCTGGCACTTGATGAAGAGGAGATGGCAGCAGTCTCACAGGATATCAGTTTTGCAGCGGTTGATGCGAAGGAGACGGGCGCTGGAGAGGATATGTATGGTCAGCTGATCCCGGGAATCACTGCGGGTGTTGTCCTGTTTTCGGTTGTAATCTCGGGAATGATGATCTTCCAGAGTGCGTCACAGGAAAAGAAAGATAAAATAGCTGAAATTATGCTGTCTTCTCTGACATCCGGTGAACTGATGCAGGGGAAAATCATCGGTTATTTTACTCTTGGCATCATTCAGGTGGCCGTCTGGCTTCTGTTCGTCATCCCGGCCGCATCATGGAGGCTCGATGTCCCGCTGATCCAGTATCTCGCAGCCCCGGAAACGTTGGTCCTTATGCTGTTTGCGATCCTTGGCTATCTGCTGTTTGCCGCAGTTTTTGCAGGGATGGGTGCAACCGTGGAAGATGTAAACTCTGCCAGCAATTTTCAGGGCTTTATACTGATGCTTCCTTTTGCACCGCTTTTATTAATCAAGCCGGTCTTTTCCGATCCTGAAGGAGTGATTGCAATCGCGGGCTCTTTTATCCCCTTCACAGCCCCGGGGGTATGGATCATGAGGCTTTCCGTCATGGAGGAATGGCCATGGGGAGAGATCCTTCTTTCAGCAATCATCCTCCTGGCCAGTATTGCTTTACTGATGAAGGCGGCCGGGAAGATATTTAAGGTTGGCATTTTAATGCACGGCAAAAATGCCACTCCGCAGGAAATGTGGAAGTGGCTGAGTAAAGCGGATTAAAAAGCGAAAGCCTGGATAGACTCTATCCAGGCTTTTATCATTGCCTGATAAATATTCAGAAAATATTGACATATAATATCTCCAAGAATATATTGGACATATTAGACAGGAGTGTGAAGCAATTGAAAAGCAAAGGCATTTATAAGGATTTCTTTTTCCATCCTGATATCATCATCATGTCAGGCCTCTTTGCAGCCGGGCTCATTTGGTATATAGCAGTACTCGGTGCTAGCTGGCAGCTCCTTGCTTTTACAGCAGGGGGAATGCTCACATTTATGTTCAGTGAATATCTCACACACCGCTTCCTGTTCCATCTTAATCCGCCAAAGAATGCTTTGTTTCTGACATTTTTAAAGCGCATTCACTATGACCACCACAAATATCCCAATGATTTAAAGCTGCTGTTTCTGCCGGTCTGGTACAGCCTGCCGAACTTATCGGTCCTTGCCCTCATCTTTTTCTTCCTTACTGGTTCGCTTCCTGATACGGTATCATTCAGCCTCGGCCTCGTGCTCATGCTGCTGATCTATGAATGGAAGCATTATGTAGCACACCGCCCGATCAAACCGAAATCCAAATTTGGAATATGGCTGAAAAAGACGCATATCCTTCACCATTTTAAAAATGAAAACTATTGGTACGGTGTCTCAACCCCTTTTGTCGATGCTCTGTTTGGGACGTTAAAGGATGAGAAGGAAGTGGAAACAAGCAAAACGGTGAAGGATCTGGAGGGCAGGAGCAGGGAAAAGAAGCTTTCATCCTGAAGAAATATGCTCATCAAGGGAAAAAGCTGCATCATGCAGCTTTTTCATTTTTTTATAAGCACTTTGGAAAGGGGATAAATGGTTGAGCTTTGGATAATCAAGCTTAAAATGACCGCTGTAAAGGTCAGCGAGATGATCATATCCGCCCTGGTGGTTTGTGCTGCATCGAGGATCAGCAGCAGAACGACCGACATGGTCCCTTTGATGCCGGCCCATGATATGATGGACGATTCCCGCCAGCCGAACAGCTTCCTTTCTTTTGGCAGGGCCAGGACGGTTCCATGGATGACAGCAAAGCGGATCAGAATGCTCATAGCAAAAATGACAAAGGCAATGCCCCATTGATCAATGGCCAGATGGCTGGTTGCTTCAATTCCGATCATAAGAAAGACGAGGGATATGATGGTTGGCTCGATTATTCCCCAGAAGCTGTCGAGCGACTCCAGGTAATGGTCTTCCTTATTTGTGTGAGTGAACTCCCATGACAGCATGATGCCGGCAGAAACTGTTGCCAGGACACCCGAAACGCCTGCAAGCTCGGCTGCATAGAAGATTCCGTACGAAAGAATGATGCTGAGCATCACCTGATAATCTTTCCGCTCGGTCACATGGACGGCCTTGCTGACGATCCAGCCGCATATTAGTCCAAGAAAAATACCCCCGAGGGATACAAAGAGAAAGTCTTTTGCAAACGAAAGAACCGAAAAGGATTCTCCTCTGGCAAACATCCCTGTCAGTACAGTGAACAGTACAAAGCTTGTCCCATCATTGATCATGGACTCACCTTCCACGATTTCGCTTACCCTCGGGTCGGAGGATGCCTCCTTTAGGATGGATATGACGGAAACCGGATCGGTCGGTGTAAGAATGGCCGCAATCATCAGGCTTCCCAGGAAGCTGATGCTAACGAAAAGATTGGCAAAATAATAAATGGCAGCCCCAAGGAGCAGAGCAGTGAACAAAAGGCCTGCTGTACTCAGGAAACCAATCATGCCTGCATTTTTCTTCAGGGCAGCTGGAGGAAAGCGATATGCTGAAATGAATAATAATGAAGGCAGGAAAATATCGTACAAAATTTCCTTTCCGATATGAAGCGATGCAAAATAGCCTATAAAAGACAGGCCGATCCCTATCAGCACCAATACAGGCGGACCTGGGAACAGCTTTTTCTTTTTATCAATGGTCAAAACAATATAGCCCGCCAAAAGCAGCAGTATTATTTTTATCGGCTCCATGCTCTTTCCCCCTTTCGCATTTTATAGAAAAATTACCCTTTTGCCAGCAGGTAGAAACTTATAGCCGAGGGGGTATCAGGATCAGCCGGGCTGGAAGGATGAATGCCAGTGCTGATAAAAAAAAGGCAGGGGAGTCTGCAGCGCAAAGAAAAGGCTGGCAGGATTACAGACTTCCCGTCCAATCTTAAGCCTTATCACCGGTATTAAAGCGCCTGCTATGCAGTATTACAGAAATTCAGATTTGGAGTGTTGACAAAATACCTAGTAGGGTATATTATTGGTTCATAGCCGCCGAACAAAGCGGCGTTCACAAAAGAATGGAGGGGGCATCCTTTGGAATATAATAATGGAACGAAGAACCGGATCAAGCGGGTCGAAGGGCAGATGCGCGGTGTTATGCGCATGATTGAAGAAGATGCAGATTGCAAGGATGTCATTACCCAGCTGTCTGCTGCAAGGTCGGCAATTGACCGGGCAATCGGCGTAATCGTGAGCACAAATCTTGTGGAATGCATGAAAGATGCCGATGAAGATGGCACTTTGGAGCCGGAAGAGATGATAAAGGAAGCAGTCAATCTGCTTGTGAGAAGCAGATAGGGTTGACATCCTTTTTATTTTGAAACATTATATACCCCACTAGGTATTGAAATA
This sequence comes from Bacillus sp. UMB0728, assembly GCF_002858875.1. NCBI lineage: Bacteria > Bacillati > Bacillota > Bacilli > Caryophanales > Bacillaceae > Bacillus > Bacillus sp. UMB0728. Next base: position 895,595 of record NZ_PKLA01000002.1, read on the forward strand.
AAACAGTTATCCAAGGAGGAATTTTTCATGAACAGCAATAAAGTATTAGATGCAAAAGGTTTGGCTTGCCCAATGCCGATCGTTAAAACAAAGAAGGCAATCGGTGAGCTTGAATCAGGACAGATATTAGAGGTCCTGGCAACTGACAAGGGAGCGAAGAGCGATCTGACAGCATGGGCTTCATCAACAGGCCATGAACTGATCGATATGAAGGAAGAAGCAGGCGTATTTACTTTTTACATTAAAAAAGGCTGATTTTTTTGCAGGGTTATATACCCAGTACAGTATATTAGATGAGGGGGATTAGAATGTCAGAAAAGAAAAGAACAACGATTGTCCTTTTTAGCGGAGATTATGATAAAGCAATGGCAGCCTATATCATTGCGAACGGTGCTGCAGCGTATGATCACGAAGTTACCATTTTCCATACCTTCTGGGGATTGAATGCTCTTCGGAAAGATGAGAATACTATGGTTAAAAAAGGATTCATGGAAAAGATGTTCGGCAGGATGATGCCAAGGGGAGCCGATAAAATGGGGCTTTCAAAGATGCACTTCGCTGGCCTTGGCCCTAAGATGATCAAAGGCGTAATGAAAAAGCATAATGCACTCCCGCTGCCGCAGCTGATCGAGATGGCTCAGGAACAGGATGTAAAACTGGTTGCCTGTACGATGACGATGGATTTGCTCGGACTGCAGCAGGAGGAGCTGCTTGACAATATTGAATATGCTGGTGTTGCAGCTTATCTTGGTGATGCCGAAGACGGCAATGTAAATCTGTTTATATAGGAGGGCAACACAATGGAGAAATGGTCAGCTAAAGAAGTAGAAAGCAAGCTGGAAAAAGGGATGCTTAATATTGTGGATGTCCGGGAAGTGGATGAGGTAAAAGAGGGCCGTATTCCTGATAGTGTGAATATCCCGCTTGGACTCCTTGAATTCAGGATGCATGAGCTTGATAAAAATAAAGAATATGTCCTTGTATGCCGGTCAGGAGGCCGCAGCGGAAGGGCGTGCCAGCTGCTTGAATCCCATGGCTTCAAGGTTGTTAATATGGAAGGCGGAATGCTTGCCTGGGAAGGGCGCACGGAGTAATTTTTTTAGGAAATCATATACCCTGGGAGGTTTAAAGATGACACAGATTAAAACAGATTCCACTCTTGACGCAAAAGGGCTTGCATGCCCTATGCCAATTGTCAAAACGAAAAAAATGATTACGGGCATGAATGCAGGCGAAGTACTGGAGGTGCTGGCTACTGATAAAGGTTCAAAAGCAGATTTGAAGGCTTGGGCTGAAAGTGCCGGCCATCAGTATCTTGGAACTGTTGAAGAGGAAGGCGTGCTTAAGCATTATCTGCGCAAAGCAAGCGGCGAAGAGGTGCAGGAGAAAAAGCATCCTCATGTTGTCAGCAATGAAGATCTTGAGAAGCTTGTGGGAGAAGACGGCGATATCATTGTGCTGGATGTACGGGAATCTGCAGAATTTGCTTTCCACCACATTCCGGGCGCTGTCTCCATCCCATTAGGAGAGCTGGAGGAGCGCGCTGGAGAATTGGACGTTGAAGCGCCGGTTTATGTAGTCTGCCGGACAGGCAGCAGAAGCGATCTTGCTGCAAGGATGCTTGATGCCAAAGGCTTCAAGGATGTTAAAAATGTGATCCCTGGCATGAGCCAGTGGAACGGACCATCAGCCAGTATGAATCAATAAAAAATTTTACATTAAAATATACGGTAGGGGGTAATTGGGTTGACTGTAAAAGCAATGACTGCTGAAGAAGCTGCGCAAAAAGTAATTCAAAAAGAAGAAATGTTCATTCTTGATGTCCGAAATCATGATGCATTCGCGGATTGGAAAATGGAAGGAGACCACTTTCAGTATTTGAATATTCCTTATTTCGATCTTTTGGACGGCGTCGGGGAGATTATGGAAAAGCTGCCGGCAGATAAAGATATCCTGGTTGTCTGTGCCAAGGAAGGTTCATCTGTAATGGTAGCTGAGATGCTTTCCGATGAAGGGCTGGATGTATCTTATCTGCAGGGCGGAATGAAGGCATGGAGCGAGCATCTTGAACCGGTCAAAGTTGGGGACCTGAAGGACGGCGGAGAGCTGTACCAATTTGTGCGCCTGGGGAAAGGCTGTCTTTCTTATATGGCGATTTCCGGCGGGGAAGCGGCCATTATTGATGCAGCCCGGATGACGGAAGCATACAGAGGGTTTGCTGACGAAAAAGGCGCAGCGATCAAGCATGTGTTTGACACACATCTTCATGCCGACCATATTTCCGGAGGAAGAATGCTTGCTGAGCAAACTGGCGCTAGCTACTGGCTGCCGCCAAAGGATGCCGGCGAAGTCACTTTCGATTACAGCAGCCTTGAAGATGGAAGAACAGTGAAAATCGGCACAACTGCTATTGATATCCATGCATTGTACTCTCCTGGCCATACGATTGGATCAACATCTTTCGTGATTGATGGACGATACTTGCTTTCTGGCGATATTTTATTCATCGACAGCATTGGCCGTCCTGATCTTGCCGGCCTGGCAGACGACTGGGTAGGGGATCTGCGTGAGACACTGTATAAGCGATACCGCGATCTGTCTGAAGAGCTGCTCGTTCTGCCGGCCCATTTCATGATCATTGATGAATTGAATGATGATGGTTCTGTTTCTAAGAAGCTGGGCACCTTATTTGCAGAAAACCATGGCCTGAACATCAGCGATGAGGCAGAATTCCGCAGGCTGGTCACCGAAAACCTCCCGCCGCAGCCGAATGCCTATCAGGAAATCCGCAAAACCAATATGGGCAGAATCACTCCTGATGAAGAAGAGCAGCGTGAAATGGAAATAGGTCCAAACCGCTGTGCTGTCAGGTAATTAGAAAAGCGCAAGCGCCTTGCTACTAAAGGAACGCAGACTAAGAACGCCACGTCCTGTGGCAACGTCTGCATGACCCCCATCCTGGGGGCCTCAAGGCGATCCTCCAGAAAGGCGTTCTTTGCCTTTTTGGGAGGATTGACTTGTGACCTCGAGGGGGCGCAGCTGCTAGACAGTAATCTAAGTGAAAATTGCCGTTTTTTTATTAGGAAAAAGCCTGCCGTTTGAATTTTCACAGCCGGCAGGCTTTTTCCTGAAAAGGGAGGATGAGAACCATGAGCATTGAATTAATCATCGTCATTTTCCTGCTTGGCTTTGCTGGATCGTTTATTTCCGGGCTGCTCGGCATAGGCGGTGCGATCATCAATTTTCCTATGCTGCTGTATATACCGGCTCTTTTGGGTTTGGCCTCATTCACTGCGCATGAAGTTACCGGCATCAGTGCGGTCCAGGTGCTATTTGCGACAATCGGCGGTGTATGGGCCTATCGTAAAGGAGGGTTTTTAAATAAGTCCCTGATCCTTTATATGGGCATCAGCATCCTTGCCGGAAGCATGATCGGCGGATTCGGTTCGAAATTCCTGCCAGAAGCAGGCATCAGCCTTGTGTACGGCATACTTGCCTTGATTGCGGCGGTCATGATGTTCATTCCGAAGAAGAGGATTGATGATGTTCCGCTCGATGAGGTCGTTTTTAATAAATGGCTTGCTGCTTCACTTGCCTTCATCGTCGGCATCGGTGCGGGAATCGTCGGCGCCGGCGGAGCCTTCCTGCTTGTTCCGATTATGCTTGCTGTCCTGAAAATACCAACAAGGATGACGATAGCATCTTCCCTCGCCATTACATTTATTTCTTCCATTGGTGCAACAGCGGCTAAGATTTCGACCGGACAGGTGGAGTATCTTCCAGCCCTGATCATGGTTGCGGCAAGCCTGCTGGCCTCTCCTCTTGGGGCGAATGCAGGGAAAAAAGCCAATACGAAATTGCTGCAAGTGATCCTGGCTGTCCTGATCTTCGCTACAGCTATTAAGACCTGGATGGATATTTTATAACAGGATGCTGCCCCTCAAGAGGGGCGGTTTTTTTGTATGTGAAAAGATATATAGCATAAATTAACGATAGCATAGATGAAAGGCGGGGTGACTTCTATATGAAATATATTGTGAAAAAGCCGGTCAAGCTATTTGACCAGATTGAGAGGTATGGCGAAATCACCAATGTTCTTGGATTTGGGGATCCGCATGTAGAAAAAGTGGATGGCCGGTGGCAGATGTTTATCGGCGGCTTTCAGACAAATTTCAAAAACAACCTATTCACCGCCTCGCTCCCGCATGGGGAACCGCTCAGCAGCAATAATTGGAAGCTTTCCATGGATAATCAGAACCCGAAAAAGGCAAAGCCTCTTATTGAGAATTCCGAGAAAGGGAGCTGGGATTACTTCGGCTTTCATACTCCCTGCTATGTGAAGGGAAAAGGAAAAAATGGTGAAACAAAAGAATTGATTTATTATACAGGAAGAGCCTCCAAAAAGGTCCTCGACAATGATGCTCCATACTCTATCGGGGCTATTGAAAGGACAGCCGGCGGCTGGAGGAGGATACCCTTCCCGGTAATCATGGGGACGAGCAGCAGCCCGAATGTGCTCGAGCCTAAGGCAGGATTCATTGATGGAAAGTGGAGGATGTGGTATGTAACCACAAGACGGGAGACAGGGAAAAAGGGCTATCCGCATTATACAATCATGTACACAGAAAGTGACAATGGATTGACAGGCTGGAGCAGCCCTTTCCCTTTGTTTGGAGAGGATGAAAACTATTATGATGCATCAGTTCACCCTTCAGCACCGGAAGGGTTTGAAATGCTGGTATGCCGCAGCACCAATTTATATGGGCGAAAGCCGTTTCCCAAACAGGGCCTGTGGCTTTTGCAGGGAACTGAGCCGGACGGAAAGCGCAGCGGCTGGTCATCTGATCCTTATTGTATCCTGGATGCAGAGGAGGGGGAGGACTGGTACAAGCATGGCATTGGCAGCCCCTCAGGCCACTATGGGGAGTCGGAAGCTGACCGGAATACCCTCTATGTATTTTTTACAGGGCTGCACAGGGAAAGAAACTGGATGAACATCGCCCTGGACTGTTTAAAAAAGAAGAGGCGCCCGCCATTCCCGTCCCCATTTTATTTTACAGTCGGAAGGGTTGAGCTGACTAAGGAGAGATAGAAAAGAAGCAGACCAGTGCGGTCTGCTTCTTAAGATTCTTATGGATTGGTCGACCACATTCCGGCATTTTTAATAAAAATGCGCGGGTTCAGCTTCAGCTGGGCCACCATGTATTCTGCCAAATCTTCAGGCTGCATGACTTTTTCAGGATTTCCGTCAGTCAGGTTTGTTTCAATTGCAAGATCTGTCGCCACAGTGCTTGGCGTCAGGGCACTGACCCGGATATTATGCTTTCTGACCTCAAGCATCAGTGATTCTGTCAGGCCGAGGACGGCAAACTTGGAAGCACTGTAGGCGCTTGTCACAGGAGCACCTTTTTGGCCGGCAGTTGATGAGATATTGATGATATCGCCGGATTTTCTTTCGATCATTCCAGGCAGGACCGCACGTGTGACATGGTAGACGCCCATCAGGTTTACCTGAATGATGTCTTCCCACTCCTGCGGGGAAAGCTCCAGGAAGCCGCCAAATTTAGCGATGCCTGCATTATTGATCAGGATATCGATCTGGCCAAGCTCAGACGTTATCTTTTCAACGGCTTTGTTGACGGAATCGCTGTTCTGGACATCGGCAGCAGCATAGGATACTTTTACGTCGTACTCTTTCAGCTCTTCGGCTGCTTTTTCAAGATTGGAAAGAGTTCTTCCAAGCAGGCCGACAGAAATGCCTTCCTTAGCGAAAGCAATAGCCGCTGCACGGCCGATGCCGCGGCCGGCGCCTGTGATTAAAGCTGTTTTTCCTTTTAGGCTTTGCATAAGATCACTCCTTTTAATGATATGATACTACTCCAAATTGGCATGCCTGCCAAACATTTTGGCTGAATCAAGGCCTTTTTTCTCCATCACGCGAAGGATGATGGCATCATAAAGCAGGAGCAGGGACTGCTCGAACAGTGATCCCATCGGCTGGATGGTGGAAAGCCCGCCTTCGTTCTGATCCTTTGTCGCGCCAGGCATTTTGACAATGATGTCAGCAAGGCTGGCGATGGATGAGTCAGGGACTATCGTAGCGGCTGCTATTTTGCCGCCGATCGACCTGGCTTTTTCAGCCATGGAAACGAGGCTCTTTGTCTCTCCGGAGCCCGACCCGATGATCAGCAGATCATTCTCCTCGAAGCCCGGCGTGACGGTTTCGCCGATGACATAGGCGTCGACCCCCATATGCATGAGCCTCATGGCAAAGGATTTTGCCATGAAGCCTGACCTGCCGGCGCCTGCTGTGAACACTTTTCCGGATTCGAGTATCTGGCTTGCGAGTGCTTCCGCCTGCCCTGGGTCAATTGCTTCAGCTGCATGCTCCAGCTCGCTAAGAATCTTTTTCACGTATTCTGCAGTATCCATCATCTTACCCTTGCTTGATGATTTCCTGCATTTTGCTTGCAGCTGCTTTTTTATCGTCCTGGCTGGTGATGCCTCCGCCGACGATGACCAGATCCGGCTGAGCCTTGACCACTTCCGGAAGGGTCTCAAGCTTGATTCCGCCTGCAATGGCTGTTTTGGCATTCTTTACAACGCTTTTAATTGTTTTTAGATCTTCAAAAGAGTTCTGGCCCACAGCTTGCAGGTCATAGCCGGTGTGTACGCAAATATAGTCAACGCCAAGCTCGTCCAGTTCTTTTGCGCGCCCTTCGAGGTCCTTGACGGCAATCATATCAACAAGGATTTTTTTGCCTTGCTTTTTCGCCTCTTCTACGGCCCCTTTGATGGACTCGTCTTCAGCAGCGCCGAGGATCGTGATGATGTCTGCGCCAGCTTCAGATGCCTTCATGACTTCATATCCTGCTGCATCCATGATCTTCAGGTCGGCAAGCACTTTCAGGTTAGGGAATGCCTCTTTTACTTCTTTGACGGCTTTGAGGCCTTCATTTATAACAACAGGAGTGCCGATTTCAACGACATCGATATGCTCCTCTACTTCTTTCACCAACTCGATTGCTTCAGGAATGTTTACCAGGTCTAATGCTAATTGTAATTCCATTTCTTTCACTCCTTCAAAATTGTCTGGGATGAACTGTGTTATTGAATATCACAGTATGAATGTCATTATAGAGATAACGACTCTCGATTGTAAGTACGCACTTTATTTTTACATAGTGCCTAAAAGTATACTAATGAGTTATAATAGGCTTCGGAGGTGGTTGGGATGTCCCGCATGCTGGATAAAACCTTTAACTGTGAAAAAGAACTGACTCTTTCCGTAATTGGCGGAAAGTGGAAAATGATTATTTTATGGCACCTGGGCAAAGAAGGCACCAAACGATTTGGCGAACTCAAAGCCCTTATACCGGGCATCACCCAGCGCATGCTCGTCAACCAGCTGCGCGAGCTGGAGGAGGACGCCATCGTCCACCGCGAAGTTTATCCTGTCGTGCCGCCAAAGGTCGAATATTCCCTTACTGAACAGGGCAGGACGCTCATGCCAATCCTGGACAGCATGTACAGCTGGGGGAAAAATTATATGGAGACCGTCATAAACTCTGGCCAGGATCCCGATCAGACTGCAAAATGACGAAAAAAGATTGCTTCATGCGAAGCAGTCTTTTTTGTTTTTCACTTTATTAAGTTGTCCTGCCGGCTGGATTTTAGCAGCAGAAGTAGAAAAATAAGCGGCTGTTTGCAGATTCCCTTTATGGCCCGGAAGAAAAACCTGCAGGGGGACAGATGGCTAGAGATAGTGCCCATGAAAGGTTCCTGAATACAGCGGCATCTCTCATGGAGGAATGGGAAAAAGAGGCAGAGCAAATTCTGCCTTCTGTTATCATAAAGCTGGAATGCCAATGATTCGTTTGTTAATCTGCCGCTTTCTCATAAGTAATGGCCTGCTTTCCAATCTGCTCCCAGCCGGCTATGAACTCTTCCCGCGGGAGCTTGCGGTTTTTTTTGTCGAGAGGGTCGTTAACATAGAGGTTTTGTTCATCAAATCCTGTGACAAGGACTGAATGCATGCTGTAGGTGACTTTGACAGGTCCGCTTTCGGTCTCCCATGTTTCCCATTCGCTTTCAGGAAGTTTATCGAAGGTGCTGGTGACGATGACCCAGACAGGGCGGCCATCTTCGACCTGCGCCAGTACAGAGTCAAAGCTTTCACCTGTCATGTCTTTTATTTTCCCCGGCAGATAGTTTTCTGCCAGTTCGGCGACCGGTTCATGATAAACGCCAAGGCCAGGCTCATCCATTGTCTTCATATTGCCGACGAATCCTTCATGGATGTTGCCGCGGACACCGTTTTCCTCGAAAGGCACCCGCTTGATTTCCTCGGATAGGGTCATTTTGTCAACAGAGACACCAGCATCCTGGAGCAGCATGGCAAGAGTTGTCACTTCGCAGCCCCTCATCAGCTCAGGCTTCTGGGAAATATGCGGGGCATCGATCATCATCTGCTCGGCTGTCTGCTCCTCTGCTGGCCTGGAGACAGCTTCTTCTTCGGCACCGCTGCTGTCAGAACAGCCGGCAAGCACAATAACTGCAGCTATCATTGCTTTTTTCAAAGAATTTCTCTCCTTTAGCGTTTTTATTGTCCTTTCCCTTTTTACCGATGAATTAACCTGAAGCAGCATGCCGGGGCCTTAGTGAAGGACTGGCAGGTAATTTCTCTTTTACAGAAGGTTTTTTATTTTCCGGCTCGAATAGTAGAAGGTGATAAGAAAATCTCAGGGGGGAGGCAGCAGATTGGGAAATGGATTTTATCTGATAATGGAAGAGTATATGGAACTGGCCGACCGTTATCTGCCAGGCAGGCTGGAAGGCCTGTATATCCATGGCTCTGCCGCGCTCGGAGCTTATCTGCCGGGCAAAAGCGATATTGACTTTATTGCGGTAACAAAAGGTGTCTTAAGTCAGGAGGAAGCAGATCGGCTTATCAGGGTCCATGGAGAGCTTGCTGTTAAGCATCAATCTCCAGAACTGGATGGCTGCTATATCATATGGGACGACCTTGGCAGTCTTGCAGCGGAATCCCGCTATATCTATAATGGCGGAGAATTTAAAGAGGGCGCGCCCTTTAACCCGGTCATGTGGAGAATCTTAAAAGATCATGGAGTCAGATTAAGGGGCCCAGACATTTCAGATCTTTCTATCCCTGTTCGGGAGGAGGACCTGGCTGAATATATCAGGGAGAACAGCCAGTCGTACTGGCGGAAAAGAACGGAGGCAATGAAAGCTGACCCGAAAAGAATGATGGCGCTTCCGGCAGAGATGATTTATGAAGAGCTGGAGTGGAGCATACTGGGCCTGCTGCGGCAGTTTTATACCATTCGGGAGAACGGGATCACCTCCAAAGCAGGGGCAGGGAAATATGGGCTCATGAATATGCCGGATAAATGGCATTCAGTGATTGAATTGGCTCTGCTTGTCCGAAAGGGGAATACACCTCCGGAAGCACCGGAACTAGATATGATCACGGATGCGCTTCAGCTGATGGATCATTTATCTTCGTCCATCCTGAAAGAAAAGAAGGGCCTACCTTCATAATGAGGGGCCCTTTCCAGATTAATAAATGCTGACATCACCGCTGGAAACATCAACTTTGATTTCATGTTTGCCTTCCTTATTGAAGCCGCTTATGCGGTTGTCTTTCACTTCTTTTTGGTCCATGGGGACATCTGCATGAATGTCACCGCTGCTGTAATGGGCATCAAGTGTAAAGCTGGCACTATCAGGCAAATCGAGCTGTACATCGCCTGAGCTGACTTCGAGGTCGATAGGTGCCGCAAGCTTTTTCATTTTGATGCCGAGCTCTCCTGATGCGATGCCGGCCTCAAGTTTTCCTTCTAAGCTGTCAATGGTGGTGCTGCCTGAACTGATTTCAAGGTCTGCTTCTTCTGCTTTCAATGAAGAGATGAATAGTTCTCCAGATGCGCCGTTAAGCTCAAATTCCCGGACTTGAAGGTCTCCGAGCATAACATCTCCTGAGCTCATATCCAGAGAGACGTCCCGCAGCTTTATCGGTTCATTGCCGGCAAAATCAAAATCCCCGGAGCCGAGATTGATGTCCAGATCTTTGTCATAGTCTTGAGGGATATAAATGCTGAGCTCTGTCTTTTCAAAGCCGCCGAACCAGTGAGGCCATTTTCGTTTATAATCGACCTTTATTGTCCTGCCGTTTTTCTTCACGTTCACTTCACCCTTGCCATCCAGAACGGCTTCAACGGTATCTCTTTCTTCCTGGATGATAGTTGTCTCTACTCCTGACACATTTACTTCAATCCGGCTTACCCGCTCGGCTGAAGCTTTTTCCTTTCCGTTTGCGCCCAGGCCCAGCCAGCTGAAATGGCTGAAGCTTGTAAAGGCCAGGTAAAGACCGGTGATAACCAGGAATAACAGAATGATTTTTTTCATATGGGAACCTCTTTCTATATTATATTTAGCATTAAATGGTCCTTGTTTGTATTCTACCGGAAGATCCAATCTCCTTTAATGCACCTCCGCATGATTTTCTTCTAAGACCTTAGACATACAAGTGATACCGCTTTTCCTCGGATGTTTATTTTGGAAAAAGGAGGGTAGAGGGATTGTTAGCAGGAAAATGATTAAGAGAGAAAGGATGAGTGATTTGCCTGATACATACCAAGTAAAACTAAATGGTGCTGAAGTAAAGGTGGCGGCAGGTGATGCAACAACCATCCTTCAGCTTTTGCAGAATTCATCGGTGGAGGTGCCGAATGTCTGCTACCATCCAAGCCTTGGGCCGATTGAAACATGTGATACCTGCATCGTCAGTGTGAATGGGGAGCTTGTCAGGTCATGCTCAACCAGGCTGAACGACGGGGATATTATTGATACGGTATCGGCGGATGTAAAGGAAGCACAGGTTATCGGGATGGACCGCATCCTGACTAATCATGAGCTTTACTGCACGGTATGCGACTATAATAACGGCGGATGCGAAGTACATAACACAGTCAAAGAAATGAAAATCAACCATCAGAGTGTCCCTTTTGCACAGAAACCGTATCCTGCAGATAATTCCCATCCTTTCTACCGGTATGATCCGGATCAGTGCATCCTTTGCGGACGCTGTGTCGAAGCATGCCAGGATGTGCAGGTGACAGAGACGCTGACAATCGACTGGGAACGTGAAAAACCAAGGGTCATCTGGGATAATGATGTCCCAATCAATGAGTCTTCTTGTGTTTCATGCGGACACTGTTCAACCGTCTGTCCGTGCAATGCCATGCTGGAAAAAGGCATGGAAGGGGAAGCCGGCTATTTAACCGGTATTGCCAAGCAGACGCTCCGGCCGATGATCGAAATCACTAAAAATGTCGAGACAGGCTACGGATCAATTCTTGCCATCTCAGATATGGAAGCCGCGATGCGCGATGAGCGGATTAAAAAAACGAAAACGGTCTGCACGTACTGCGGAGTGGGCTGCAGCTTTGATGTCTGGACAAAGGGCCGTGAAATCCTGAAGGTGGATCCGCAGCCGGAAGCCCCGGCAAATGGAATTTCCACGTGTGTGAAAGGGAAGTTCGGCTGGGATTTTGTCAATAGTAAAGAGCGCCTGACAAAGCCGTTGATCCGGGAAGGAGAATTCTTCAGGGAGGCGGAATGGGATGAAGCCATCAGCCTGATTGCCCGCCGTTTCACCGAAATTAAAAATGAACATGGGGCACAGGCCATGAGCTTCATTTCTTCCTCTAAATGTACAAATGAGGAGTCTTTTCTGATGCAGAAGCTTGGCCGTGCAGTAATTGGAACAAATAACATCGATAACTGCTCCAGATACTGCCAGACTCCTGCCACCGTCGGGCTGTTCAGGACGGTCGGCTATGGCGGGGATGCAGGCAGCATCCGGGATATCCAAATGTCAGATCTTGTCCTTATTATAGGTTCCAATACAGCAGAATCCCATCCTGTCCTCTCCACCAGGGTGAAGAGGTCGCATAAACTTGGCGGCCAGAAACTGATTGTGGCAGACCTGCGGAAGCATGAAATGGCCGACAGGGCCGATCTGTTCGTGCAGCCTAAGGCAGGCACTGATATTGTCTGGCTGTCAGCTGTGGCCAAATATATTATTGACAATGGCATGGCAGATGAAGAGTTCCTTGCTGAAAAAGTAAACGGACTGGATGAATTCACGAAGAATCTGGAAAAGTACACGATGGAGTATGCGGCTGAAGTGACGGGCATTGCGCTGGAACAGCTGATTGATATGGCAGAAATGATCGGCAGGGCAAAATCTGTCTGCGCACTCTGGGCGATGGGCATCACCCAGCATATGGGCGGCAGTGATGCCAGTACAGCCATCTCTAATCTTCTGCTTGTCACTGGCAACTATGCAAAGCCGGGTGCAGGGGCTTACCCGCTTAGAGGACATAACAATGTCCAGGGGGCGAGCGATTTCGGCAGCATGCCGAATATGTTCCCGGGATACCAGGAAGTCGCCGATCCTGAGATCAGGAAGAAGTATGAGCTGGCATGGGGAACAGAGCTTCCGGGCGAGCCAGGGCTCAATAACCACGAAATGGTGGAAGGCATTCACGCCGGCACCCTTAAGGCCATGTACCTGAAGGGTGAAGATATGGGACTCGTTGATTCAAATATCAATCATGTGCATGCTGCGTTTGAGAAGCTTGATTTCTTCGTGGTCCAGGATATTTTCCTCAGCAAGACGGCGGAGTTCGCCGATGTTGTCCTTCCTGCAAGTCCGAGCCTTGAAAAGGAAGGGACATTCACCAATACCGAGCGCAGGATCCAAAGACTTTACCAGGCTCTTGAACCGCTTGGGGACTCAAAGCCTGACTGGCAGATCATCATGGAAATTGCCAACCGCCTTGGAGCAGGCTGGAACTACACGCATCCATCTGAAATCATGGAAGAAGCCTCCAGGCTGATGCCTTTATATTCCGGTGTGACGTATGAAAGGCTTGAAGGATATAACAGTCTGCAATGGCCGGTGGCGGAGGATGGGCAGGATACCCCGCTTTTATATACAGAAAGGTTCCCGTTTGAAGATGGCAGGGCAAGGCTCGTGCCGGTCGATTGGACGAAGCCGCTGGAGTTTGCGGAAGAGTATGATCTCCATATCAATAATGGGCGCCTTCTTGAGCATTTCCATGAAGGCAATATGACGTACCGTTCCAAAGGAATCAGCGAGAAGACACCAAGCGTGTTCCTGGAGGTATCTCCGGAGCTTGCAGAAGAGCGCGGACTGGAAAGCGGCACGCTTGTAAGGCTTTCATCTCCTTATGGGAATGTGAAGGTGCAATGCCATATCACCGACAGGGTAAAAGGGAAGGAAGTGTACCTTCCGATGAATGACAGGGGAGAGGCTGCCATCAATCTGCTGACAAGCAGCTACGCAGATAAAGATACAGATACGCCGGCTTATAAAGAAATCCGGGCAAAAATGGAGATCCTGAAGGCCAAAGGCGAAGATCCGCTTCCTAGAATCAACCACCGCTACGGAAACCCGCAGCCGCAGATTGGTGTACAGGTCCAGAAAAAGTGGGCACGGAAGGATTATATTTTCCCGGGAGATCTTGTGAAAAAGGAGCGAGAACATGGCTAAAGCGATCACGCACATCCAGCGCAAGACATTAAGCGAGGAAGAAAAGCGTAAAAAAGATCTGATGGAAGTGGAAGATGCCCTGATTGATAATAAAGAAGCCATCCTGGAGTCGCTCAAGGTCATGAGGAATATGCATGACCGGGGGGTGCTTTCCCTACTCAGCGGACTGTTTGGCCAGGGAGACAAAGTCCTCGACATCCTTGTCAGGGCGGCTGACAAGCCGGAAACCTCGAACACATTGAAGAATTTGCTCCTGATGGGCGGTACACTGGGCATGATCAATGTCAAACAGCTGGAGCCGTTTCTGCTTAAAATCGACTCAGGCATTGCCAGGGTGGCGGAAGCAGGAGATACTCAGGAAAAAACAAGCTTTTTTGATCTGGCCAGATCTCTCAAGGATCCTGAAGTCAACAGGGCCGTCACCCTGCTGCTGACCTTCCTGAAAGGGATGGGACAGGAAACGAAGGAGCTGGAGCGGAATACCCAGCTTCCGCAGGAACAAATCGAAGAGCAGAGGAAGCAAGAAGAGTGATGATCAGGAGGGGGCAGTTGCCCTCTTCTTTTTTTATGCGAAATTCAGTTCAGCCATTAAATCTGGTCCCCTTCCGTAAATCCCTTTTAACTTTTTCCTCAAAAAAGTAAAACCATATATATCAAGGAAGATAGCGGTTTCATGTTAGTTTAATTAACATATAGTTATCAGAAACTTTAAAATACTCATTGACACCTGTTTGAAAAGAGATAAAATAAGGGTAAGAAACTTAATGTTATATTATATAACATGAATTTGTTAGATGATAAGCATACATTATTTGAGGGGGAGAGAAAGTGGATACAACTTTTTTGATGAACAGTTTATGGGTCATGGTTAGTGCAGTCCTGGTCATCTTCATGCTTGGCGGATTCATTATGCTGGAGGCCGGGTCTACACGAATGAAAAATGCCGGCCATATCGCGGGGAAGACCATTTTTACATTCGGGCTTGCCTCACTCGTTTTTTGGGCTGTCGGCTTTGGATTTATTTTTGGCGACAACGGCAATTTCTTTACAGGTTTATCGCACTTTTTTTATTCAGGATATGAAATTGAAGGAATGAGTCTTTCCTCATCAGTATTTTTCCTCTTCCAGCTTGCTTTTGCAGGAATCTCCATCACGATTGCCCTCGGCGGCTTCGCAGAAAGGGCAAAACTTTCAATCTATCTGATATTTACGATTCTGTTTTCAGCACTTGTCTATCCGGTGGTTGCCCATTGGATCTGGGGCGGGGGATGGCTGGCTGAACATGGGAAGCAGGATTTTGCCGGCTCAACTGTCGTTCACCTGACAGGGGCGATGGCGGCATTGGCAGCGACCCTCCTTCTTAAACCAAGAATCGGCAAATATAATAAAGATGGCTCTGCCAATAATATTTACGGACATAACCAGGTATTCACTGCCCTTGGGGTCTTAATCCTTTGGATTGGCTGGTTCGGATTCAATGCAGGAAGCACCGTTTCTGTTGACGGAGCCTTCTTTGGATTTGTTGCCCTGAATACCAATCTTGCTGCAGGAGCAGGGGCGGTCGCAGCGCTCCTGATCTCATGGGTGGTTCTCGGCAAATCGGATATTACGACAATGCTGAATGGCGCCCTGGCCGGCCTTGTTGCCATAACAGCATCCTGTGCCTTCGTTGACACATGGGCAGCTGTACTCATTGGATTTGTTGCGGGAATACTCGTTTTCTATAGTGTCCGATTCTTCGAGAAACTGAGAATTGATGATCCGATATATGCCCTTTCTGTCCATGGAGCGGCAGGGGTATGGGGCACATTGTCAACCGGATTCTTTGCCACTCCGGAATTGGCAACAGTCGGCCAGCCTGGATTATTCTACGGAGGAGGCTTCACACAGCTGGGAGTCCAATTCATGGGCGTTGCTGTATCTGCCCTCTATGCTTTTGCCGTATCATTTGTCATACTGCTTATAGCAAAGAAGGTTATGAATGGCTTGCGTGTATCTGAGGAAGAAGAAATTATGGGCCTTGATGTCAGTGAGCATGGCAGCTATGGATACCCGGAGGTTTTCCTTTCGAAAGATAATAAATTATCTTCATGAGCATAAGGCCTCTTCATGGGGCCTTATGTTTTCTTCATATAAAGGGAGTGCGTTTATTTGCAGGATTTTCAGTCATATGCAGAAATCAGGGAATGGAAGGACAGCCGGATCTTCATGGCTGCCGCCAGTACATCCAAAATAAATGAAATCCATGATGAAGCGATGAAATACGTGTTCAGGCAGTCTGTGCAAAAGGTTAGAAAAGGGCCGGATGAATCGGATTTTGTCTGGTTTGTGACCGGCAGCGGAGGCAGGCTGGAGCAGGGTGTCATCAGTGACCAGGATCACGGCATTGTTTTTACCGGGGGGGAAGAGGAGGCAGCGTACTTTCAGGAACTGGGGCAAGAGCTGTCATATGGCCTGAATGAAACGGGATATCCCTATTGTGAAGGCAAGGTGATGAGCAGCAACCCTTTATGGCGGAGAACAGCGGAAGCCTGGAAAGGGCAGCTGGAGCGATGGATTGAGGAGGAGAGCTGGGAGTCGATCCGGTATCTGCAGATTTTTTATGATGCGAGGGCCCTGGAAGGAAGCGGAGTGTATATCAGTGAGCTTAAATCTTATGTGCACACTAAGATGATGGCAGGTCCCAGACTTTTAAAAAGGCTTGCAGAGAATAGCATGCATATAAAACCGGCTGTTGGTCCCCTGGGCCAGATCCTTGTTGAGGAAAAAGGAAAATTTGAGGGCTTCATAGACTTGAAGCAGACTGCTTTCCTTCCCTATGTTAACAGCATCCGTCTTTTGGCGATGAAGGAAGGGCTTTTTGAAACCTCCACCCTTGAAAGAATCAGCAGGCTTGCGGAAAAGGCAGAGTATAAGGATGCGCTGGAAAAGGCAGAGCGCAATTTCCGCCTTCTGCTGGCCTGCAGGGAATCCATTTTCTCCAGTGCCCGCTCTTATGAGGCTTCACACTATTTGAATGTAAGAAACCTTCCAAGGGAAGAACGGGCGGAGCTCCGCAATATCCTGAAGGGCGGAAAAAAGCTGCACCAATTTGTACAGGCCAAGATTGAAAAGGGTGTCCAATAATGGGCTTTGAAAGCATGTTTCAAATGATGAAAGGGCTGCCGGGGAAACTGAATTCCGGTGTATTCGGGGGGATGCAGGGCGGGCAGAATTCCCAGCAGCAGGCCTTCCTGCGCAGACTGCATAAAGAGATACGGGCAGAGGAAGCGCTGTCAGTGCCGCTTGACAGGATGGAAGCTATCGTCATGGATATTGAAACAACTGGTTTTTTTCCTGATCAGGGAGATGAGATTATTTCTATAGGGGCGGTCAAGATAGAGAATGGAACCATAAATGAGGATAAGAAGTTTTATTCCCTGATCAGATATGAAAAAACACTCTCACCTCAGATTGAACAGCTTACAGGCCTAAGGGGCTCCCAGCTTAAGGAGGCGCCCCCGCTGCCTGAAGTGCTGATAGATTTCTTCAAATTCTGCGAAGCGCGGCCCATCATAGCGCATCATGCCCGGCATGAGAAGAGCTTCCTGCAGAATGCGAGCTGGAAGCATTTTAAGGCTCCTCTTAAGCACAGAATTATAGATACCTCTTTCCTGTACCGCATTGCCGAGCCGGAGCTTAACCTGCAGAGGCTGGAGGACCTGTGCAGCCACAACGGCATTCCGGTCATGGAGCGGCACCATGCTTTGGAGGATGCCCGGCTGGCTGCCGAGCTATGGTGCTGTTATATAAGCAAGGTCCGGGATAAGGGTTGTATGACCCTGAAAGATGTATATGAAAGGGTTGCTTCATTATAGCCCTATTAAAGGTGCGGTCTCTGCCGTACCTTTTTGTATTTATTAATTTCCTTTTTCATCCAGAAAGGGGGTTTAACTGTCATTTTTCCCGCGAAAATACTAGAATAGGAAATAGCTATAAGAATGTTAAAAATTCCAGCTTTCTTTTTGAAGGCAAAAAAATATAAAGGTGATCAAAATGAATATAAACAAAAAAGGACTGCTGGTCGATGTAGAAACAACAGGCCTGGCTCCTGGCGGGGACGAAATCATCGAACTGGCATTTATTCTGTTTTCTTATGATGGAGCTACAGGTGAAATCCTCCAGGTTGAGGAAAAGGAGTCTTTCCTTAGGGAGCCGCTTTCAAGCAGGGCCCTTAGAAATTACAGCAGTGCCTACAGGATTCATGGTATTCCGTTTGAAATGGTAAGGGGACAGGTTTTCCATGATGAGTCAGTCCAGTCCTTCCTTAATAAAGCCGATTCTGTATTTGCCCATAATGCATCATTTGATAGAAGCTTCATGTATCAGATGTATCCTGAAGTGAATGACCTTAAATGGTATTGCACCATGAAGGGAGTACAATGGAAAAAGTATGGCTTTGCCAACAGCAAACTGGCGACCCTTCTTTCCGCCCACAATATTACAGACCATCAAACTCACAGGGCGATGGACGATATTACATATCTGATGGAGCTCATGAAGCAGCAGAACCCGGACGGTGGCCTGTTTTTAAAAGAGGTGCTTGAAAAAGGGCCGATGAGAAAATACCAGCCTGCGAAAAAACCGGGGAAAACCTATTCGTGGAGCGCCGGCAGCAGCATTGATCCGCCCTTCAATTAATCTATTTAACGAAACCGCCATAAGGCGGTTTTTTATTATGAGGAAATAATGAAGTTTCCATTTTTTGAGAGAGGTTTTATTGTTATAATGGAAATATTACAAAAATAAACACAAAGAGGTAGAGCTATGTTACTGAAAGACGCTGAAGTTATTCTGCGGACCATCACCGAAGAAGATCTGCCCCGGTTATGGGAGCTGGCTTTTAAGGAAGAGCATCCGGCGTGGAAAAAGTGGGACGCTCCCTATTTTGAGCATAAATCACTGACGTTTGCTGAATATGAGTTGCGGAAGGAGCAGGTAGTCAACCAGGAGGATATGCTGGCCATCGAAATCAACGGCAAGATAGAAGGGACGGTCAGCTATTACTGGGAGCATGAGCCATCTCTGTGGCTGGAAATGGGAATCGTCATTTATTCGCCGGAATATTGGAATGGCGGCTATGGGACCAGGGCATTGAAACTCTGGATCAGCCACCTTTTCCAAACAAAGCCGATTGCCCGGACCGGCTACACCACCTGGTCAGGAAATGAGCGGATGGTCAAGGTCGGCGAAAAGCTGGGGATGACGATGGAAGCCAGGCTGCGGAAATGCCGGATTTACAAAGGCGTCCATTATGATTCAATCAGGATGGGCATTTTGCGTGAAGAGTGGGAAGCTAATCCCGTCTTTGAATTGGCTGGGTCCGCAGCTGGAGAATAAATACTAAAAATGAGAAACGGAAGTATGTCCAATGAATAATATAAATGAAAAATTGAAGGGATCGTTTCCGGAAATCAAAACGGCCCGCCTTCTGCTTAGGAAAGTGATAATGGAGGATGCAGAGGATATCCTCGGATATCTTTCTGATGCCGAAGTAACGAAATACTATGGAATCGAGCCATTTGCTGACTTGGATGATGCACGCTCCGAAATTGGCTGGTATGAACGCATTCTTGAGGAAGGAACGGGTATCCGCTGGGGAATTTCGTTAAAGGACGGACAAGGGCTGATTGGAAGCTGCGGATTTTTGAATATGAATTCCACCCATTTCCGGGCAGATATAGGTCTTGAACTGGATCCTGCCTGTTGGAATCAGGGAATCGGCACCGAGGCAATCACGGCTATCATCCAGTATGGCTTCGAGGATTTGAATCTGATGAGAATCCAGGCACTGATTGAACCGGCAAACCTCCAGTCCCAGCGCCTTTTCGGAAAATGCGGGTTTATCCGTGAAGGATTGCTGAGGAATTATGAATATACCTGCGGAAAGTTTGATGATCTGCTGATGTTTTCCATCATTAATCCCCATCATCTAGGCCCAGGGTCTTAGAAGCAAATAATACCCGAGTTCGTTCTTTAAGGGAGCATTGTGGCTGTATGATTATGGAGAAGGGCAGCACGGTCGCCACTGCGCATTTCCCTTCATTTTTTTCAGGAGGGAAAAGAAATGGGCCATCGCCAGGTATTTGTACTGCTGACCGACACGGGAACTTTATTCACAAAGCTGATCCGGATTTTTACTGGAAAAGAACTCAATCATGCATCCATCTCATTTGATGAAGGGCTGCTGGATGTGTACAGCTTCGGGAGGATTAATCCTGCCAATCCGTTTTCCGGGGGATTCGTGAAAGAAGATGTGCGCGCGAATTTGTTTGCAAATGCCCGCTGTGCGGTTTATGCCTGTACGGTGAGCGAGCAGGAATATGGCAGGATGCAGGAGCAGGCGGCATTTTTTGAAGAAAACAGGCATCATTATAAATATAATCTGCTCGGCTTGTTCGCCGTGCTGTTCAACTGGGAATATAACAGATCCAATGCCTTCTTCTGCTCTGAATTCGTCGGGACCATCCTCAAGGAAACCAACGGATGCCGGGTGGAAAAGCCTGTTTCACTGCTAAAGCCGCATGAACTGGAGAAAGTCTTTTCGCTCCATCTTGTATACAAAGGGAGTCTGTCTGATTATCTGCAGGCCGACTCAGCCCGTCCAAGGCTGGATGCTTCCATTGCATGAAAGGAAGCCAGCCTTGTACAGGCTGGCTTCTTGTCGGGGCTGAGCAAGCCGCCTCCGCATTTCGGATTGTCCAGCTCCGGGCGCTAGCCCCTCGAGTCATAAGCCACTTCAGGATTGAAGGCAAAGAACGCCTTCTATCCTGAAGCGTCTTATGCTTGTCGGGGCTGAACAAGCGCCCTCCGCATTTCGATTTGTCCAGCTCCGGGCGCTAGCCCCTCGAGTCATAAGCCAATCAGGCCAGAAGGTTAAAGGACAACCTTCCGTCCTGCTCGTCTTATGCTGGGCCCGCAGGATGCGGGTCATGCAGGCGTTGCCACAGGACGTGGCGGTTTTAGCCTGCGTTCCTTGATTCTGAGCAAGCCGCCTCCGCATTTCGATTTGTCCAGCTCCGGCGGCTAGCCCCTCGAGTCATAAGCCAATCAGGCCAGAAGGTTAAAGGACAACCTTCCGTCCTGCTCGTCTTATGCTGGGCCCGCAGGATGCGGGTCATGCAGGCGTTGCCACAGGACGTGGCGGTTTTAGCCTGCGTTCCTTGATTCTGAACAAGCCGCCTCCGCATTTCGATTTGTCCAGCTCCGGGCGCTAGCCCCTCGAGTCATAAGCCACTTCAGGATTGAAGGCAAAGAACGCCTTCTATCCTGAAGCGTCTTATGCTTGTCGGGGCTGAACAAGCGCCCTCCGCATTTCGATTAATCCGCGTCAGTTTTGCTTTTTTGGTCTTTGTTGTGTTTATTCCCTTTGCTGTTGTCGCCGCTTATTGGGTCGGACAGGCCAGCGCGCGGGGAGTTTTGGTTGCTGCTGCCTTTATTATACTTTTTTGTCATCGCTTTTCCCCTCCTTATCCTAAGTACATCATTATCTTCCCATCAAGGAATCTTTTATATGCAGCGGCTGAAAGGATGGCTGGAACACCCGCTTTTGGCTGGGGTGCTCTGACTGGCTATGCTATAATGTAGGCAAAATTCTAAACGAGGTGAATGATTTGCTGGAAACGATACTGGTATGTGTAAGCAGCCCTCAGCATGCTGAAACGCTCATTCAAAGGGGGAAGCTCCTTGCTGATGCATTTAAGGGGAAGTGCTATGTATTGTCAGTGCTCCCGGGGCAGGAAAAGGATCTTGAGTTCAACCAGATCCAGACGAAAATGCTGTTCGAATCATTGGCTGAAAAATACGGCCTTCCAGCCATCCAAAAGTATAAGAACGGACAGAAGGTTTCTGATTTAATCGCCGAAACAGTCCGGGAGAAGTCCGCCACTCAAATCGTCATGGCCCACGCCGTTCAGAGCAAATGGGAAATGGTCGTCAAGCATTCCCTCGTCAATCATCTGTTCGAGCTTCTTGAAGGCGTTGACCTCCATCTTGTTGAAGTGAACCGCGATGTATACGATCCGGCAGGAGAATGGGATAAGGGGATAGAAGCTTCTTTGGTAAAAGAAGAAGGCGGCTATAAAATCTCGTTTGATGATAACGGGAAAGAAGGAACTCTTGGCACCTTTTTCAGGGAATTGTCCACCGATTTCTCCAATGGCTTTTTTGTAAAAGGGGATGGACAAAATCAAAAAGTCATTAAGATCCATAATGGGACCGCTGCAGCAGAAGCAGTGGAAAAGGACTGAAGAGTGTTGAAGCATTAAAAATCCGAGTACAAGATGCAGCGGGCGGCAAATAGTGCCGCCTGCTTCTTTATGCTGTAAAAGGGCCCCTGCATAGGGCCCTTTTTTTGCTTTTGGGGGATGAGCCCGAACTAAATGGATGAAATCCCATATACAAGTAGTATAAGGGCCAAGCGCCTTGAGTGGCGCACCATCAGCCGATACAAACGCCCTTTTAAGCCGGGATAGGGATTAGCCCTCACTTGCCGGCTTAAAAATCATATTAAATAGTATAAGCGCTCGGAGGGGGTGAACTGTGTTGGATGAACTAAATAACAAGATGGCTGAGCTATCGAATCAGCTTGTAAGCCTTAAAGTCAGAGACCTTTTAAAGCGGAATCAAAGCGACGAAAGCGGATTGAAAACGAAAAACCTGTCAGATGAGGAAAAAACGCGTATCCGCAATCTTGTGAAAGATCTGGAACAGCAGGTTAAAGATTTTGTTGAAGCACAAAAAAAGAAAAATGATTCTGCCGAAGAAGAGCCTAAGAAAGAAGCCAAACGCACGTTTAGGAAAAAAAGCCGATAAGGCAAAAAATTAAAGGGAGAGATTACATTGTTAAGTGGAAACTATCGTCCAAAGGTAGAAGATGTTTATTGTGAAAGCAATGCTGCCGGTTCATCATGCCACCACAGCGGATGGAATGCCCTTGATCCTTCATCAAGCCATCCTATGAGCATTTTTGACAGCAGCGACAGAGATGTAAAAGATGTTGTGCAAGGCACGAATATGGGCCAATATTCTAAAGAGTCCATTGTCCTTAAAAACTGTCTCAATGTTGAAGTAAACTCAAGTGAAACCCAAGTTGCCGCTTCATTGCAGGCAGCCCTCGTTGTAGCAATCGTCATTGTCATCAATATCTCAATTGCTGACGGAGGCCAAGCTGAAAGGATCACTGAAGATTTGCTTCAATTCACACAAATCAACCAATCTAACCGCCAGAGCGTTTATATTGAAAATGCGAAAGACTGTACTGTAAACCTTGAAGATACTCAAGTAGCGCTGACACTTAACCTGCTGATCCAGGTACTTCTTGCACTGGTTATTGAACTGGAAATCCTGTAATAGGCAGTCTTAAAAAACGCAGACTTATCCAACCCTACCTCCTTTCATATAATAAATATGCGGCATAAGGAACCTCCTTGTGCCGCTTTTTTTATAGAATTTGGACCCGGGGGGAAGGAAAGCTATAATGTACATAAAGGCACAGCTTCCGTTATCAAATGTTTGATGTAATTTCTTACTTATTTCACAATTAAGAGATATAGTATCCTTTATAAAGGGAATCTGTATGAAAGAGGGACAAAGAATGAAGAAATATCTATATGTTTTAATCCTCGCCGTGATGGTTCTTGCAGCTTGCGGAAAGGGTTCTGATGACAGCGGCCAGGGGAACGGGGGACAAGTGCCGGAAATCCTTGAAGCCAAGCTTGATGTTCCTGAAAAAGTGGAGCTGAATGAAGAAATACCCCTTTCTGTCGAAGTAGTGCAGGGGGAAGAAGCTGTCGAGGATGCAGATGAAGTAAAGTTTGAAATCTGGCAGGAAGGAAATCAAGAGGAGAGTGAGATGCTTCCTGCAGAACATACAGGCAAAGGAATTTACCAGGCTGCCAAGACCTTCGGCAAGGATGGCGATTATATAGTCCAGGTCCATGTGACAGCGAGGGATATGCATACAATGCCAAAAGCTGAGGTACAAGCCGGTGAGGGCGGAGACGCTGGCAATAGTGCGGACGGAGAAGCCGCTCATGAGCATGGGGAAGATGAAGGCCATGACCATGAGTCAGGCGGAGAAGAATCATCCCACCATCATGGTGAGGCTGCAATCAGTTTCATCAAGCCGGATCATATCCATATGAAACAGGCGGCGGGCCTTGAGGTCCAGGTGGACAAGAAAGATGGGGCTCCCCTGGAAAAAGCGCTTGTTAAGCTTGAAATCATGAAAGAAGGCAAGGACACCCCTGAGTGGGTGAACCTGACAGAGTCCGGCGAAGGAAAATATTCTGCAGAACATAGCTTTGCAGAGGCGGGCAGCTATACAGTGACTGTTCATGTGGAAAACTCGGAAGGGCTGCATGAACACTCGGATTTTCCTCTGACAGTCAGCGAATAGGAAAGAGAAACGGCAGCTCCGGGGCTGCCGTTTTTTCCTGCGCAAGGTCAAAAAGGCGCCAGGTTCAGGAGGTAAGTGATATGATTTATAGGAGAAAAACCTGCAGGATGGTGGAAATATGACAAAAACACATTTGAACTTCAACACTTCAATCGGAGTGAAAAAGCCAAACAGTATCCGTGACAAAGAGCAGGGCTGCCCTTTCTGTGAGAGAGAAAAGCTGACCGATATCCTTGCAGTCGAGGACAATATCATTTTGCTGAAAAATAAATTCCCTGTCCTTGAAAATACCCTGCAGACTGTTTTGATTGAATCAGACGAATGCAGCGGGGATATCTCAACCTATTCTTTAGAGCATCTGGAAAAGCTGCTAAGTTTCGGATTGAAGCATTGGATTGAAATGGAAAACAGCGGACGCTTCACATCTGTCCTGTTTTTTAAAAACCACGGGCCGCTCTCAGGGGGGACCATTGCGCATCCCCATATGCAGATTGTCGGGCTTAATGAAGTGGATTACACAGAAAATATCAGGGAAGAAGAATTTGAGGGACTGGCCATCAGCCAAAAAGGCAGATCACTGCTCAATATTTCAACAGCCCCGAAAATCGGCTTCTATGAATTTAATGCAAAGCTTGGAGACATGGAGGAAATCGGTGCCTTTGCTGCTTATATTCAGGCAGCTGTCCGCTATATCCTTCACAGCTTTCCGTTCAAATGCTCCAGCTATAATTTATTTTTCTATAAACTCGGAGAGGACATCTATGCCAAAATAGTCCCGCGGTTCGTAACAACGCCTATTTACATCGGCTATTCGATCCCGCAGGTCCCCAATAATCTGGAATGGATGAAAGAGGACATCCGTGCAAACTACTTTGACAGCTTCCCTGCCGAAGACTGATCCGGCAACTGAAAAAGAAAAGTGAAAAATGAAATAATATCCAACAGCATGAAACAAGTTGTGATTTGTCTCTTAAAAAAATATAATGAAGAATTGTAGTAGAATTTTTGTTTGGGCAGCCTGCGCATCTTAAAGCAAGCGCCCTCCGCTCTTCTATTTGTCCAGCTCCGGCGGCTAGGTGCTCGAGTCATAAGCCAATCAGGCCAGAAGGTTAAAGAACAACCTTCAGTCCTGCTTGTCTTATGCTTGTCGCACCTGAACAAGCCGCCTCCGCTTTTCTATTTGTCCAGCTCCGGCGGCTAGAGCCTCGAGTCATAAGCCACACAAGAATTAAAGGCAAAGAACGCCTTTTATTCTTGTGCGTCTTATGCTTGTCGGCTCTGAACAAGCCGCCTCCGCTTTTCTATTTGTCCAGCTCCGGCGGCTAGAGCCTCGAGTCATTAGCCACACAAGAATTAAAGGCAAAGAACGCCTTTTATTCTTGTGCGTCTTATGCTTGTCGGCTCTGAACAAGCCGCCTCCGCTTTTCTATAAAAGGAGACGATTATGACTTCTAAAAATAATTCTAGTTATCGTATAGATTTTGGGTTGATATTGATTTTGATGCTGCTGTGCCTGGTTAGCTGCATATCGATTTACAGCGCGCAGACTACGGGCCAGTATAAAGATAATTTCCTTCTGAAGCAGATTGTCTGGTGGGTGGTCGGGGCCGGCATTGTTGGAACGGTTATGACGCTTGATTCTGATCAGCTGAAGAAGATTTCCTGGTATGCCTATGGGCTGGGTATTGCGCTGCTTGGGTTTTTGATCGTGGCTCCTTCGGGGATTGCACCTGTCATAAATGGGGCAAAGAGCTGGTATACCTTCCCTGCGGTAGGGTCCCTTCAGCCTTCTGAGGTTGTTAAAGTTTTTATCATCCTCGCTCTGGCAAGGGTGATAACAGACCATCATCCGAAGTATCGGATCAAGACGATCCAAACCGATCTCTGGCTGCTGGTGAAAATCGGTGCAGTGACGTTCCTGCCGCTCATGCTTGTGATGCAGCAGCCTGACCTCGGCACAAGCCTTGTATTCATAGCAATCATGATTGGCATGATCTTCATCTCAGGAATCACATGGAAGCTTCTGCTCCCAATATTCGGCGGCGGAATCACCTTAATCGCAGGCATTTTCTACCTCGTGCTCTGGCACCCCGATCTGCTGGAAAAATATCTGGGCGTCAAACAGTACCAGTTCGGCCGCATCTATTCCTGGATCGATCCCTATAATTATCAGGGGACGACCGGATTCCAGCTGACACGCTCCCTGCTTGCCATCGGTTCTGGGGAAACAAGCGGAAAGGGCTATGGCACAAGGGAAGTCTATCTACCTGAAAGCCATACTGATTTTATTTTCAGCATTGTTGGGGAAGAGTTCGGGTTCATTGGAGCGAGTGTTTTAATCAGCCTGTTTTTCCTGCTGATTTACCATATTACGAAAGTTGGCATGGAAACTAAGAACGACTTTTACACCTATATTTGTGTCGGTGTCATCAGCATGATCACATTCCATGTATTCCAGAATATCGGCATGACAATCGGGCTCCTGCCGATCACTGGTATCCCGCTTCCATTTGTCAGCTATGGAGGAAGCTCGCTCATGGGCAGCATGCTTGCCATCAGCCTGATCTTCTCCATCCGCTACCATTATAAAAAGTATATGTTCTCCAATAGTGACTAAGGACAGGGAAGCCCCTGTCCTTTTTTCATTCTATTACCCCTGATTCAAGTATCTCTACATTGCTTGTAACCTTTACGCTCATGCGCTTGTATTCGTCTTCCCATTTCTTAAAATCAAAGCCCCTTGTTTTGCTTTTCACAAAAGCGCCAAATCCTACCGGATCAATGCCCTCTTTTTGAAAGCGGGTAATGAGCGCTTCCGTTTCCTTGTCTATAAGATTCTCGAAGTTCTTCTCCACACCCTTGATTTCTTTTATGGTCAGCTGTTCTCCGGAGTATTCCCGGATAATTCCTTTTATGCTTATTTCGACTTTAAATTCATAAGGCTCGCTTTTGATGATTTTAATTTTATGCTTGGATTTAATGCTCTTGATGGCTGCCTGATCGTTCCCGATATTTATCTTATAGGAACCCTCGCTGTACTTGTCTACCAGCAGTTTAAAAAAGAACATTTTCTCTGCATCAATTTCGTCTACCACTTTATCAAATTTAAATAAGGACATTCCTGAAATCTCTACTTTGTCCTTGCCCATATCTTTCAGCTTAGGCAAATAAGCTGTCTTGCCCTGCTGATAGAAAGATGCCAGGAAAATTTGGAGATTGCTTTTGGGGACATCGCGCTGTTCCATATTGTGCTTGAGCAAATTGGAGATATAAATGGCATTGCCCCTTGTCCCATACTCGCCTTTCATGATATCGCCTGCCTTATTATCTGCAACAGCGAGAAATACCCTGGCACCGATGCTTGCATCCCTCTGGAATGAGTCAAGGACATCAATGATACCCCTTTGGGTGAGTTCCTTGCCGAACACGCCTACCTCCAAGCTTCCAGTCACCAGAGGCTCGGACGACTGGCGCTGCATTTCCAGCAGCAGATCCCTGCTCAATGTGGAGGTGCTGGTAAACGTGACATTTTTTACAGGCTGGTCGGGCAGGTAGACAGGGATAAGGGCAGTGCCCTTCAATTTATCATCCTCCCAATCATAAGCAATCCCGCTCTCAATATTTAAATCATCAATAATTTCTTTTTCCAGGCACCCGGTCAGCAGTATACAGACCGCAAGGAGGGATAAATAACTGGATAATTTCATTTTTTCCTCACCTTCTTTGCAACGAGGCTGCCGGCAAACAACAAAGGAACATAGCCGTAATTAAAATAGAAGCCAAATTGGGAAGAGATATTATTGAGGAGATCAATCTGCTCCCTGGTCTCAAATATATTGGCAACAGCAAGGCAAATAAGGACGATGCCAATGACGTTCTTGCGCTGCTGGATGCCCGCGACCCGTTTGACGATCCTGCTTGCCCCCCAAATCGCCAGGCAGGCATTTGGGAGAATGATTAAATTCCAGTTGGCAATCCCGATATATTCAAACCGCTCAACAAAAGGCATTTCAACAATTTTCCACATCGTCAATGTTGCCCAGACAGTTTTCTGCAGCTGCTTTTCAGAAAAATAGCCGAAGGTAATGATTGTCAGGATGACATATAGTGAGGTTGTGGTGAAAATGGCCAGGTGTGCCCATTTTTTTGATTTGCCCGGATCCTTTAAAAATGGATAGACAAGCAATAAGATTTCATAGCCAAGATACGTCAGCGACATATCTCTTGCTGCAAGTGCAATATCCTTAATGGAATGGTCCAATACAGGAAAAAGATTGCGATAATCGCTGAATGGAATTGCAAAGGCGAAGGTAAGCATCAGATAGCTGGGAAGAATGGCGCCAAGAAAGGCGACGCCTGTGACTGTACGCAGGCCCCCGCTGACTACATATGCTGCCAGGGCCAAGAAGCCGAAAGAAAACCAGAAGGTGCTCAATTCCGGGAACAGCCAGACTTGGATGACTTCGATATATGTTCTTATAATTGTAGTAGTCAGCAGGATATAATAGGCAGAAAAAGCAAGGCTGACTATTTTTCCGATTTTCTTTCCAAAGACGTATGAGTTGATGGATATTAAATCTCCTCCTGCGTTTTCGGCTGTCTTATACATCATCCAGAGAATGATATGGATAGAGGCGCCGGCCGCAATGACTGACATCCATGCATCATAGCCGGCTGTTTTGGCAATGATCCGCTGATACCCAAGAACGCCGATGCCTATCTGTATGGATACTATAATATAAAATATCAGGAAGGGAGATATTTTCACATTTTCAGGCAAGGACTGCTTCATAGCCATAACCCTCCGTTTTACTCATCAATGTCTTTCTTTTGCTGAGCCTTCTTTTTTGAAAAACGCCTTGGCTGCTCTGGCCGGACATATACCGGCCTTTTTGACTGCTTTGAAAATGGCAGGCGGATGAGCGCATCCTTTAAATCAGGTACTCTGAGGGGATAGATCGGCTCAAGGAATGGCCGGCCCAGCGATGTCAGCCTGATCAGATGCGTCATAAGGATGCAGAAGCAAAATACAATCCCGAGGAGCCCCCATAACTCAGCCAGGAAAAGGAAGGGGAACCGCAAAAGGCGGATCGTGTTGCCCATCCGGTAGACTGGTGTAGTAAAAGACGCCAGGGCAGAGAGAGCTACGATGATGAGAAGGACGTTGCTCGTCAGGCCGGCTTCAACAGAAGCTGTCCCGATAACGATTCCTCCTACGATACCGATTGTCTGGCCTACCTTGGTAGGAAGCCGTGCACCGGCCTCACGCAGCAATTCTATAGTCAATTCAAGGAATAGTGCCTCCAGGATTGGCGGCAGCGGAATCTCTCTCCTGGAAGTGATCAGCGTGCTCATCAGATCCTTTGGTATCAGTTCATAATGATAAGACAGTGTAGCAACATATATGGGTGTGATTAAAATGGAAAAGGCAACCGCAAACAGGCGGACAAGCCTGAAAAAGGAAGATAAATACCAATTCAGATAATAATCTTCAAAAGAACTGAAATATTCCACAAGCGTCGTCGGGCATATCAGCACTTGCGGGGAGCCGTCCACCACAATGGCGATCTTTCCTTCTGCAAGGATGCCGGAAACCCGGTCCGGCCTTTCCGAATCCAGGATTTGCGGAAATATTGTATTCTGATTGTCGGCTATGATTTCGACAATATAAGAACTGTCCATGATATGGTCAATCTCAATATCCTTCAGGCGCTGCCGCACCGTGTTAACATTCTCATTGTCGGCAATTCCTTCGATATACAGGACGGCGACCTTCGTTTTAGACAGCTTTCCGATTGTATACTGCTCGATGATCAGTTCTTTAATGGACAGTCTTTTCCGGATCAGGTTCAAGTTCTGGTCAATAGCTTCTACAAAGGCCTCCTTCGGGCCGATGACACTGAACTCCACCTCAGGCTGGGTCAGGCTTCTGACAACTTCCTTCTGGGCTGCAACAAATGCAAAATGCTTTACTTCTGTTTCAATCGTCACCATTACATAGCCATTGAATAGCTTCTGTTCAATATCTGAAGGGTCCTCGGAGACACTTACATCTGGAATAGGAATAATCTTTTTGACATCCTCGATCCGGGTAAATTCCTCTCCCTGAAGATAAGGAAGGACCCCTTCTTGGAGGATGCTCTCATCCACAAGTGTAGACATAAAGGAAAAGCCGAATCTCAGTCCCGTTTTCTGGTTATAATAGAAAGTCTTTTTATAGTCCTCAGATTTAACAAGTGACTCTTCCCAGTCTTTATACTCGACATCCTTTTGGATGCGTGGCTTTTTCATCCAGCTTTTCTTTTTCACTCATATCACCGCATCTTTTTAGCGTTACCGATATTGTTGCCAAAGTTGGAATAGTTATGAACGAATGCTAATAAAAAAAGGATCCGTTTCCGGATCCTTTTGGCTGCTATATAGAAGAGGGGGCTTCTGTTAAGCAGAAATTCCTTATTTAATCATGAATTTTTCAATATCATCAAGCATGAGATTGGCTGCAAGGACACCGCCTGCTGTATTCCAGATGGTATCATCCACTTTGTATACATTTCCTGCCTTAGCGACTTCAAGATTTTTGAAGAGCGGGTCTTCAATCCATTCTTTTTCCACATCTGTTGCTTCGCCGTCCCCTTCTTCATAGGTGAAGTAGAAGAGAGCGTCTCCGTCCATGGCCGGAATTCGTTCTTTAGTGGCATTCTTCTCGGCAAAATCATCTACATCCTGGCTTTCAGGGCGGGCAAAACCGATCTGATCAAGAATGACACCCGAGAAAGAATCTTTATGATAGATGCGGACATCTCCGGCCATGAAGCGGACCATGGAGATTTCCTTGTTCACATCATCGCCGAGTTTTTCCTTTATATCAGCGATGCGCTGATCATAATCGGCAATGACCTGCTTGCCTTCTTCCTCTTTATTGATGGCTTTGGCGTAAAGCTCGAAGTTTTCCTTCCAATTGCCGCGCAATGTTTCCGCAAAAACGGTCGGGGCAATTGACTTCAGCTGATCGTAAATCTTTTCCTGGCGCATCTTGTTTCCGATGATCAAGTCCGGCTCAAGAGCTGCGATGGCTTCCACATTCACTTCACTCTCTAGTCCGACAACCTGGACATCTTTCATCTGGTCTGAAATATGGTCATACCAGGGATCACCAGTCCAGGACTGGACAGCCCCAACCGGAGTGACGCCCATAGCAAGAAGTGCCTCAGTTCCTTCGTTTGTCAGAATGACAATTTTTTCAGGTGCTTTTTCTAAAGTTTCAGTTCCCATTGCATGTTCTACTGTGTAGCTTGTATCTTCGCCGCTTCCGGATGATGAATCTTTGCTGTCTGCCGCTTCATCCTCGGCAGCGCCTCCGCAGGCAGCCAGCATCAGGATGGCTATAAGTGAAAACAGCCCAAGATAAATTTTGCTCAGCTTCATATATGTATCCTCCTATATGTGATTAATTGATAATCATTTTCAATGACTTTCTTATCATAAAATGAAAGCGTTCAAACTGTCAACAGGTTAATGAAAATGATTCTCAAACTCATTGACAGAGTATGCCGATTCCCCTAGACTTATTAATAGAGAAAAACTGTTATTTGTTTATAAAAGAGTGCAGAAAGGTTTACGCAGGATGCTATTAAAAAAAACAGGGCATAAATGGCTCGGGCTGTTTATTTCAATACTGATACTTCTATTACTAATGTGTGCCAGCATAGTGTATGGCTATACAGATACTACCTGGAAAATGGCCTTCGAAGCTTTTTCGGCATTCGATGGATCTAATGAACATATTATCCTCCAATCAGTCCGCCTTCCACGGGCGCTGATTGGTGCTGCTACAGGAGCAAGCCTGGCGATTGCCGGGGCGCTCATGCAGACGCTGACAAAGAATCCGCTCGCATCGCCGAGCGTATTTGGAGTAAATGCAGGCGCCGGCTTTGCAGTTGTGCTGGCCGTATCTGTGTTCTCCGTTTCCAGCCTCCAGGCGTACACCTGGATCTCTTTTGCAGGCGCAGCCGCAGCCGCTGCAGCTGTGTATGGAATCGGTTCTGTCGGGCGTGAGGGGCTCACCCCTATGAAGCTGACGCTGGCAGGCGCTGCAATGAGCGCCATGTTTTCAGCTTTCACACAAGGTTTGCTTGTGGTCAACGAAGCGGCGCTGGAACAGGTGCTCTTTTGGCTTGCGGGTTCAGTGTCAGGAAGGAAGCTGGAGTCTCTCACAGCTGTACTGCCATACTTTGCTGCAGGCTGGATTGGATCCCTGCTCCTTGCGAAAAAGCTGAATGTCATATCAATGGGAGAAGATGTTGCCAAAGGACTGGGCCTTCGCACAGGCTGGACGAAGCTATTCGCCGGTGCCGCGATCATCCTTTTGGCTGGCGGCGCTGTTGCTGTAGCGGGCCCGATTGTTTTTGTCGGCATTGTGATCCCTCACCTGGCAAGAGCAGTGGTGGGGATCGACCATAGATGGGTGATCCCATTTTCCGCCGTTATGGGGGGAATCCTCCTTGTTGCGGCTGATATTTCTGCCAGATATATCATCATGCCGCAGGAAGTCCCTGTCGGTGTCATGACCGCCATCATCGGCACCCCGTTCTTTGTTTATATCGCCAGAAGGGGGTTTGGCAGCTGATGTCCAAGTATATGAATTTCAGGATATTCAAAGGCAGGATTTCCTTCCTGGCTGACCGTAAATCACTTTTTACCATAATCATTCTCGCTGCCGCTGCTTTCCTTGTCTTTCTTTTCAGCACAGGCACGGGGGAGATGAAAATAAATCCGCTCAAAGTGCTGCAGGTCCTTTTTGGCGGAGGGACGAATATGGAGCAGCTGGTCATCAAGAACTTCCGCCTGCCAAGAATTATTGTTGCCCTTATGGTGGGAATAGGGCTTGCCGTTGCCGGGGGCATTCTTCAGGGGATGATCAGGAACCCGCTTGCTTCACCTGACATCATCGGGATCACCGGAGGCGCATCTGTCGCCGTTGTGGCTTTCCTGGCGATATTCAGTGATGATAATAATGCCTTGACCGTAAGTATAGAATGGATGCCTGTTGCCGCTTTCGCAGGCGCTGCAGCCATTGCTTTCCTTGTCTATCTTCTGGCATGGAAAAATGGATCATCACCAATCAGGCTTGTGCTGATCGGAATAGGGATATCCACCCTCACCCAGGCGCTTACTAATCTGATGATGATCCTTGGCCCCATCCACCAGGCTTCACAGGCCAATATATGGATCACGGGTACTGTCCACGGATCGAATTGGGATAATGTTAAAATTATTGTCCCATGGATCATCCTATTATCGGCACTGGCTATGATATTTGCCCGCAACCTGAACATCCAGGAGCTTGGGGATGATGTGGCCACCGGGATCGGCGGAGCAGTGCAGCGCCACAGATTCATCATGCTGATGCTCAGCACAGGCCTGATCGGCGGATCTGTAGCATTCGCCGGAGGGATTGGATTTGTCGGGCTCATGGCTCCCCATATCGCAAGGAGGCTCGTCGGATCATCATTCGGTGCCCTGCTGCCGACTGCCGGCCTGATTGGCGGCATACTTGTAATGGCAGCCGATCTGATAGGCAGGACACTGTTCTCGCCCCTTGAAATTCCGGCAGGTGTGTTTACTGCCAGCATCGGGGCGCCGTATTTTATTTACTTATTATTTAAAACCCGAAATGGATAGCATATAAGAATATCAGCCATTGGATGAAAAGATAAAAAAAGGAGAGAGCGCTATGACCGCCGGGCAGGCTATTTCAACAAAAGAGCTGACACTTTCATATGGGGACACCATTATCATAAATGAACTGGAGCTGGAAATCCCAAAGGGGGAAATCACAGTATTCATCGGAGGGAACGGCTGCGGGAAATCAACCCTGCTGCGTTCGATTGCAAGGCTTTTGAAGCCGAAATCAGGTTCAGTCCTGCTTGAAGGAAAAGCCATCTCCAAGCTGTCCACAAAGGATGTAGCAAGAAGGATGGCCATACTGCCGCAATCGCCATCTGCACCAGAAGGGCTGACTGTCCTGCAGCTTGTGAAACAGGGGAGATATCCGCATCAGACATGGCTGAAGCAATGGACCGAAGATGATGAAGCAAAGGTGAATGATGCGCTTGCTGCAACCGGGATCGAGCACCTGAAGGACCGGACAGTCGATTCCCTGTCCGGCGGCCAGAGGCAGAGGGCATGGATTGCCATGACACTTGCGCAGGATACCGATATCATCCTTCTGGATGAGCCCACGACTTACCTGGATATGACCCATCAGATTGAAATCCTTGACCTTCTGTTTGAACTTAACGAGAGGGAGAACAGGACAATCCTGATGGTGCTGCATGACTTAAATCTTGCCTGCCGCTATGCCCATAATATAGTAGCAATCAAGGACAAAGAGATTTTTGCCCAGGGCAAGCCCGAGTTCGTCATCAATTGCAGCCTTGTCCGCAATGTATTCGGAATGGAATGCGAAGTGACGATGGATCCGCTTTTCGGTACGCCATTGTGCATCCCGTACGGAAAAGGCAGATGCATTCTGAAGAAGCCTGAGGCTGCCAGTGTCTGAACCGGCCCCGGCTTTACACAGGCTTGAAGATTTCCGTCTTGTCCGGGAGGAAAACGATGACCCTCTCTCTGTTAACACAGGGCATCTTCTGCAGCCAGGGGAAATGGAAATATATCTGAACAGGCTTGCGAAAGAGCTTGATGCACCCCTCCCAGCCGCAGGTTCACTTTTTATGAAAAGATACAGCTTTCTGGCAGCAATCTATTTATATAGCTTCACAGCCGGAAATTGCAGGCTTGATGTATCATTTTCCAATATCACTGTGGTATCAGGCTATAAAAATGGAATGTGGCTCCCAGGCTTTTATTTGAAGGATACAAGTTCCGTTCAAACAGAGTCTGAACCCCGTGAAGAGCGGAGGGAAGAATGTTTTGAAGCTTTATTTTCAGAACATATGCAAATTCTGCTGGAAAGAGTATCTAAAGCCGCTGGAGTCTCCAGATACATTTTGTGGGAAAACATAGCCGTTTACATCTATTGGCTCTACGAATCAGTCCTCGCTGGTGAACATGATGAGGTGAAAGCAAGAGGTGCGGATGATTTTGCCTGTCTCCTGGGATTGCCCGGAAAACTATTCGGCATAAAGGACAATCCTTTAAAAAAGTACCATTCGCCTGAGAAGGAAGCAAAGATGAGGAAGACATGCTGCCTTTCAAATCTCATAAATGACTCAATGCGGTGCACCACCTGCCCAAAGTCATGGGGGCTGAGTGAAAGGGGAGTTTAATATGGATCAAAAATTCAAAGAAGAAATAGAAGGCCTTTATAGTAAATATACAGAACTTCTTGTCGGCGAAGCTAATGAGGAAATGACTGAAAAGGTGAAGGTATGGATTCTTTATAATCATATCGCGAAGTCCATGCCAGCACTTGCCCGCCATTGGAATGGATCCTGCCCGGAGTCGAAGGATTCGGTCAAGAAGCTGATCATGGAAATCAAGGAGCTTAATGAAGCAAAGCGTAATGAAGAGAATAACAGAAGCGACTAATGAAGGATCTTCCAGGGCGGAAGGTCCTTTTATTATGCAGCTTTGCTATACAAGAAAAAGCTGGAAGAGCAGAATGAAAGGCAGGGAGCAGCATTTAATAGAGGCCGGAATAAGCGAGATTACAGTAAATAGAAGAGTTTGGCCATCAGCCGACAAATCTCGCTAAATTTCTCGGAAAATTATATTCAAATAAAGAGAAAGATGATAGAATTATGGTTATCAAAGGCACATTTCAGAAAATTGACCATATACAAAATTGAATGTGATCCATGAATCATGATCCTTTGCCACTGCCCGGATTTCGCTGAAAGACAGGGCTTAATTATCCAAAATGTATGCGTTTTCAAGGGGGAGCCATTATGGAACAAGTAATGAGGGACTTTTTTCTCTTTTTATCCAAAAATAAATCGCTGACAAAGCTTGCGAAGAAGTACGGCCTTCGTTTTGGGGCCAGCCGCTTCGTTGCGGGGGAAATGATCAGCCAGGCAGTCAACGTAATTAAAGATCTTAACAGCAAGGGTCTTGTGGTGACCATTGATTATTTGGGCGAATTCGTGGACAATGAGGCAGAAGCAAGGGAAATGGCGGATAACTCAATTTTGGCAATCGAAGCAATCGGCCGTGAAGGAATCAATTCACAGCTGTCGCTCAAAATGACGAGCATGGGCCTTGATATTTCCGATGATGTGGTAATGGGGAATATGAGGCGCATCCTGGAGGCAGCCAAGAAAAACGGCGTGTTTGTCACGATCGATATGGAAGACTATTCACGCTGCCAGAAGACACTTGATATCTTCAAGCAGCTTAAATCGGAATACGATAATATCGGGACAGTCATCCAGGCCTATTTGTACAGGACAGAGGGCGACATGGACGACCTAAACCAATATTCGCCCAATCTGAGGCTTGTAAAGGGTGCTTATAAAGAATCCCCGGAGGTTGCATTCCCGGAAAAGAAAGACGTGGATGAAAACTTCAAGAAAATCATCAAAATGCATCTTCTGAACGGCAACTACACAGCCGTTGCCACCCATGATGATGCAATTATCGACTATACAAAGCAGCTGGTCAGGGATCATAACATCCCGAACAGCCAATTTGAATTCCAAATGCTCTACGGCATCCGCAATGAGCGGCAGCTGGAGCTGGCCAATGAAGGCTATAAAATGAGGGTATACGTCCCTTATGGAACAGACTGGTACGGCTATTTCATGCGCAGGCTCGCAGAACGCCCGGCCAATGTGGCATTCGTGTTGAAGGGTATGGTTAAGAAATAGGTATGTAAGGCCCAGCGGGGATCTGCTGGGCTTTTTTGATGTTTTGATGTGGAGCTGGCTGGTGGTGTGGACGGGGGAGTCGCAAATAAAATGGAGAAAGGGCAAATAAAAGCTGAAACACGCAAATAAATCGGAAATCTCGAAAATAAAGGAGGCCGGATGCGTCGGTTGGCTACCCTTGTGCAAGGAGAGAGTCCCTAAAAACCGGCAGGCGTTTAGTGATAGTGGCGGAAAGCGGCCAGTTGCTAATAAAAGCTGAAAGTTGCTAATAAAATCCAGAAGTTGCTAATAAAACAAAAAAGTTGCTAATAAATCCCAAAAGTTGCTAATATCCTCAAATACAACCCACTAAAGCTCCCGCCAACCCTCCACAAACCCCCTGATCACCCAAATCTCCCCTTTAATTTCCATCTCATCCACCTCGCCACCCCTCATAAATCATAAAAAAAGAGAGCGGCCTCCCGCTCCCCTGCAGCAATTCTTACTTCTTATACTGATTGTTCTGGCTGTTTCTTTTTCCTCCGCCGTCACGTTCAACTGTCGGGCCTGCGTCACCTTTTACGCTGGCGGCGCTCACGCCTGCTTTTGAAGGGTTTTTCTTATGCTTCATCCTGTTCACCTCCTGCCTGCCAATCTCGGCTATCGGGGAATGCCCGCCCGAAGAACGGCATTTGCCAGATATCAGCGCCGATCCTTATTGGGTGAGCTTCCATACTAGGTTGTCCATTCAGAGATAATTCACTATAAGCCAGAGATTGTAAATTTTAATAAATTTCACTGCTAAATATTGCGAAAATTTCAGAAATATCTTATAGTATTAACTAACAGAACTCATTCTCTGCCATTTTTTTTATCAGGAAAATGAATGAGTGTTCATTCAAAAGTGTCAAAGGGGGAAACAAAATTGATCCAACAAATTAAGAAGGCAGCAGTATTAGGTTCCGGCGTAATGGGTTCGGGCATTGCTGCACACTTGGCGAACATTGGCATCCCGACATTGCTGCTGGATATCGTGCCTCGTGAATTAAATGAGGCAGAGCAGAAGAAAGGCCTGACTTTGGAGGATAAAGCTGTCAGAAACAGGATCAGCCAGGGAGCGCTGCAAAAGCTTCTTAAGCAGAAGCCGGCTCCACTCACATCCAAAAAAAGCCTTGCGCTGCTTGAAGCCGGCAATTTTGAAGATGATATGGAACGTTTAAAAGATGTCGACTGGATTATCGAAGTAGTCGTCGAAAATCTGGATATAAAAAAGCAGGTATTTG
Source organism: Bacillus sp. UMB0728 (assembly GCF_002858875.1). Lineage (NCBI taxonomy): Bacteria > Bacillati > Bacillota > Bacilli > Caryophanales > Bacillaceae > Bacillus > Bacillus sp. UMB0728. The sequence goes on from NZ_PKLA01000002.1 coordinate 933,725, forward strand.
CGAAAGTTGACCAGTTCAGGAAGCCTGGCAGCATTGTCAGCTCCAACACTTCCGGAATATCCGTCAACAGCATGGCTGAAGGAAGATCTGATGATTTCCAGAAGCACTTTATCGGCACCCACTTCTTCAATCCGCCGCGCTATCTAAAACTGCTGGAAGTAATTCCTGCAAAAACGACAGCACCTGAAGTCCTTTCTTTTATGAAGAAGTTTGGTGAAGATGTACTGGGCAAAGGCGTGGTTGAAGCAAAGGATACACCGAATTTCATCGGAAACCGCATCGGGACATACGGCCTTCTGATCACAGTCCAGGAAATGCTCAAGGGCGGCTATAGTGTAGGAGAGGTAGACTCTGTGACAGGTCCCCTGATCGGCAGGCCGAAAAGCGCTACATTCCGGACTCTGGATGTGGTTGGGCTTGATACGTTCATCCATGTGGCGAACAACGTATATGAACAGGTGGACGGCAAGGAAAAAGAGGCCTTTGAAGTGCCGGCATTCATGAAGCAGATGCTTGAGAATGGATGGCTTGGCAGCAAATCCGGGCAAGGGTTCTTTAAGAAGGAAGGAAAAGAAATTCTTGAACTCAATCCGGACACACTTGAGTACGGGCCGCGCCAAAAGCTGAAAGCTGCTTCGGTTGAAATGAGCAAGCAGGAAAAAGGATTGGCTAATAAATTGAAAGCGCTTGTATACGCAGATGACAAAGCTGGCCAGCTTCTCTGGAATATCCTCAGCCCGGCGCTGCTGTACTCTGCTGAGCTGCTTGGCGAAATTGCAGATGATGTCATAAGTATTGATAAAGCGATGAAATGGGGCTTTGGCTGGCAAATGGGCCCGTTCGAAACTTGGGATAGCATCGGCCTCGAGAAATCAGTCGGCAAAATGGAGGCAGAGGGCAAGGAAGTCCCTGCATGGATTAAGGAAATGCTCTCCAATGGGCATACATCCTTCTATAAGGAAGAAAACGGAGATATCTCCTTCTATAAAAACGGCGAGTATGTGCCGGAAGAAGAAAATCCAAAGAATATTAATTTAAAGAAGCTTAAAAAACAAAAGGGAGTCATCAAGAAAAATACAGGCGCGAGCCTGTTGGACCTTGGAGACGGGGTTGCCCTTCTTGAATTCCATTCACAAAGCAATGCGATCGGACTCGATATCATCCAGATGATCAATTTTGCGGTTGATGAGGTTGAAAAGAACTACAAGGGTCTTGTCATCGGCAACCAGGGCAAAAACTTCTCCGTCGGCGCCAATCTGGCCATGATTCTGATGGAGGCGCAGGATGATAATGTTTTTGAACTGGATATGGTTGTCCGTCATTTCCAGCAGGCGATGATGAAAATCAAGTACAGCACCAAGCCGGTAGTGGCTGCGCCATTTGCCATGACACTTGGCGGAGGTGCGGAAATATGCCTGCCGGCAGCACACATCCAGGCTTCGATGGAAACGTATATGGGCCTTGTGGAAGCCGGGGTTGGCCTCATCCCTGGCGGAGGCGGCAACAAGGAGCTGTATATCAAGCATCTTGAAGGCATGCCAAACGGAGTGGAGTTTGACCTGCAAAAAGTGGCCAACAAAGTATTTGAAAGCATTGCTATGGCCAAGGTATCAACTTCAGGGGAGGAAGCAAGGGAAAATAACTTCCTGGGAGCTGCAGACGGAATCAGCGTGAATGGAGACCATCAGCTGTATGATGCAAAGCAGGCTGTACTTGCTCTCCATGAACAAGGCTATACGCCGCCGGTAAGGAAGAAGATTCCTGTAGTCGGTGAAACGGGATATGCGACGCTTCTCCTTGGAGCACAGGCGATGCTGTATTCCGGCTTTATTTCTGAACATGATTTAAAAATTGCCCAAAAACTGGCGTATGTCATTGCCGGCGGCAAGGTGCCATACGGGACGGAAGTTGATGAACAGTATCTTCTGGATCTGGAAAGAGAAGCTTTCCTCAGCCTGGTAGCGCAGCCGAAATCCCAGCAGCGCATGCAGCATATGCTTGTAAAAGGAAAGCCATTGCGCAACTGACATATTAACAGATTGATAGATTAAATCTCGAACATCCATAGAAAGAGAGGGAATGAACGATGAGAGAAGCAGTTATTGTTGCTGGTGCCAGGACGCCCGTCGGCAAAGCGAAAAAAGGAACGCTCGCCCATGTCCGTCCAGATGATTTGGGGGCACTGGCTGTAAAAGAAACCTTAAGGCGTGCCGGAGGCTATGAAGGCAACATTGATGACTTGATTATCGGCTGTGCCATGCCGGAGGCTGAGCAGGGGCTGAATATGGCCCGCAATATCGGGGCGCTTGCCGGGCTGCCACATACAGTGCCGGCAGTAACCGTAAACCGTTATTGTTCTTCCGGCCTGCAGACCATTGCTTATGCTGCAGAAAAAATCATGGTAGGCAGTGCGGACACTGTCATCGCAGGCGGGGCTGAATCAATGAGCCTTGTGCCGATGATGGGCCATGTTGTCCGTCCGAATGCAAAGCTCGCGGAAAGTGCACCTGAATATTATATGGGCATGGGGCATACGGCAGAAGAAGTGGCCAAAAAATACGGCATCAGCCGTGAAGACCAGGATGCTTTCGCGGTCCGGAGCCATCAGCGAGCGGCAAAAGCGATCCAGGAAGGCAAGTTCCAGGATGAAATTGTGCCGGTGGATGTGACCTTCCGTTCAGTCGGAAAGGACAATAAGCTTGTTGAGAAAAACGTTCAATTCACTACAGATGAGGGAGTGCGCCCTGATTCAACGGTCGATACGCTCGGCAAGCTCCGTCCAGCTTTTTCTGTCACAGGTTCAGTTACAGCAGGAAACTCATCACAGACAAGCGACGGCGCTGCCGCGGTCATGGTGATGGACCGCGAGAAAGCAGATTCCCTCAGCCTGAAGCCGATGGCCAAGTTCAGAAGCTTTGCCGTTGGCGGTGTGCCTCCAGAAGTAATGGGAATCGGGCCGATTGTGGCCATTCCTAAAGCACTGAAGCTTGCCGGCCTGGAGCTGTCTGATATCGGCCTGTTCGAACTGAATGAGGCATTTGCATCTCAATCCATCCAGATCATCAGGGAGCTTGGCCTTGATGAGGATAAGGTGAATGTAAACGGCGGAGCAATTGCACTTGGTCACCCGCTTGGCTGTACAGGTGCAAAATTGACGCTAACGCTTCTGCACGAAATGAAGCGCCGCAATCAGCAGTTCGGGGTTGTCACAATGTGCATCGGCGGCGGCATGGGTGCAGCGGGCGTATTCGAGCTTCTCTAAAAGACAGCAATTATAGTAAAAAATATGGTATTCAATAAAAAACCGGAGCCAGCGCTCCTTCAATTGAATGGAGGAATAAAGATGTCTAACCAGACAGAAAACGTAATCAAAGGCGGAAGCTTCCTGATTGAAGATGTATCTTATGACCGTGTGTTTACACCGGAGGATTATACTGATGAGCAGAAAATGATTGCCAAGACAACTGAAGATTATGTGGTAAATGAAGTGGTCCCGCAGGTTGAACACCTGGAGAACCACGAGTTCGACCGCTCTGTTAAGCTGCTGAAGCAGGCAGGGGACCTTGGGCTCCTTGGTGCAGATGTGCCGGAAGAGTACGGCGGGCTTGGCCTTGATAAGGTAAGCTCAGCTCTTATCGCTGAAAAAATGTCCCGTGCAGGCGGATTCTCAATCACCCATGGTGCCCATGTGGGAATCGGGTCGCTTCCAATCGTGCTGTTCGGAGATGAAGAACAAAAGCAAAAATATCTGCCTCTTTTGGCGACAGGCGAAAAGATCGCTGCCTATGCACTCACTGAGCCGGGTTCAGGTTCCGATGCACTCGGGGCAAAAACAACTGCAAAATTAAATGCTGAAGGCACTCACTATGTCCTGAACGGTGAGAAGCAATGGATTACCAATGCCGGCTTTGCCGATGTGTTTGTCGTCTATGCGAAAGTGGACGGAGAGCATTTCTCCGCCTTCATCGTTGAGAGGGAGTACCCTGGCGTTTCCACGGGCCCTGAGGAAAAGAAAATGGGCATCAAGAGCTCTTCCACAAGGACGCTGATCCTGGAAGATGCACAAGTGCCGAAGGAAAATCTGCTGGGTGAACTTGGCAAGGGGCATATCATCGCTTTCAATATCCTGAATATCGGCCGCTACAAGCTTGGAGTAGGAGCAGTAGGAGCTTCCAAGCGCGCGTACGAGGTTACTGTACAATATACAAATCAGCGCCAGCAGTTCAAAACGCCGATTTCCCAATTCAACCTTACGAAAGAGAAGCTTGCCAATATGGCTGCAAAGCTGTATGCGGCTGAGAGCTCTGTCTACCGTACAGTCGGTTTGTTCGAGGACCGGATGAGCAGGCTTACAGAGGAAGAAGTAAAGAACGGCAAGGAAGTTGCCAACTCGATTGCAGAGTACGCAATCGAATGCTCCCTGAACAAGTTTTTTGCCACAGAAGTCCTTGACTATATTGCCGATGAAGGCGTGCAGCTGCATGGCGGCTATGGTTTCATGGCTGAATATGAAATTGAAAGGATCTACCGCGATTCCCGCATCAACAGGATTTTTGAAGGTACAAACGAAATCAACCGCCTTCTTGTGCCTGGCACTTACCTGCGCAAGGCTTTCAAAGGAGAGCTGCCATTATTCCAGAAAGCTCAGGCGCTCCAGGAAGAGCTGATGATGCTGATGCCTGAGGAGCCTGGAGATGAGCCTTTGGCACAGGAAAAATATTTGGTGAAGAATGCCAAGAAAATCGGCTTGCTTGCAGCAGGGCTTGCAGCACAGAAGTTTGGCAAAGCGATTGAAAAAGAGCAGGAAATCCTGGTCAATATTGCAGACATCGTTTCCAATGCCTATGCAATGGAATCAGCGGTTCTCCGTACAGAAAAGGCTATCAGCAAGGACGGCGCTGAAAAGAGCAAGCAAAAGCTTCTCTACACACAGATTTTCTGCCAGGAGGCATTCAATAAGATCGAACAGGATGCGAAAGAGACTTTGGTTGCTGCAGAGGATGGGGACGCACTGCGCATGATGCTTTCCGCTCTCCGTAAATTTACCCGCCACACACCGATCAATCTGATCGCCAAAAAGCGCGAGGCTTCAGAGAAGCTGATCGACGCTGAGCGTTATGTACTGTAATCAGAAATAAATAGGAGTTATCCTTAACTGAAAATGCAAAGACGCATTGCTCCTCTATCCGGAGGGGCAATTGCTGTTTTTGGACACTTCAATCTGACGAAATTTTTAAAACTCAAGGTTATGAATTTTGCCGAAAATATGATAGTATGCAATTAAATGGGTGATCAGCCTGTGAGTTTGGATAGAAACGATTGGGTGGTGCAGAATTTGCTGCTGAATTTTTACTGGTATCCGAAATGCGGGACATGCCGCAAGGCCAAAAAATGGCTTGAAGAAAACGGCGTTCCTTACCATGAAGTACATATTGTCGAAAATCCTCCTTCACGCACTGAGCTTGAAGATGCTTATAGAAAAAGCGGCCTCGATATTAAAAAATTCTTTAATACGAGCGGCCAGAAGTACAGGGAGCTAGGTTTGAAGGACAAGGTGAAAACCATGTCCGACACAGAGCTGCTGGACTTGCTTGCATCTGACGGAATGCTGATAAAGCGGCCTTTGGCATTCGACGGCCAAAAAGCGACAGTCGGTTTCAAAGAAGAGGATTTTGCTAAAACATGGCTTTAAGGCATCATCTGCTATTTCCTTTATAGCGAAGGCTTAAGCCCGGTAAAGAACTAGAATCTTGGAGGGATTATTGTGAGCAGCATACCTAAGGAATTGCGTTACTCAGAAGAACATGAATGGGTAAAAGTTGAAGGAGAAAAAGTACGGGTCGGCATTACCGATTTTGCTCAATCAGAGCTCGGGGACATCGTTTTCGTTGAGCTTCCTGAAGTCGGGGACAGCATCACGGTAAATGAGCCTTTTGGAAGCGTTGAGTCTGTAAAGACTGTATCTGAATTATATGCTCCAATCAGCGGCAAGGTGGTTGAAATCAACGAAGAGCTGAATGACAGCCCTGAATTTGTAAATGAATCTCCTTATGAAAAGGCCTGGATGGTTGTTGTTGAGCCTGCAGACAGCAGCGAAGTGGACAAGCTGATGACTGCTGAACAATATGAAGAGATGACCAACGAAGATTAAAAGAGATAAGCGCCTGCTGCAGGCGCTTTTTATGCTTTCTCTTTCCGTTATTTTCTTACTTCACTCAATGTAATTAATTTCCCATAGTTTCTTTCCATTAGAAGGGCATTCTATTGTTAAGAAAGTAAAAAAGGTGGGATCCTAATGACACTGAAACAGCAAAAGATCGATATTACCGATCGGGTCACAGGAAGGCTGAAGGACGGTAAGCTGGAGCTTTATCTTGGAAATGAGATGATCGGGGAAGCGCCGATGCCTGAAGGTGCTTCATTTACCCTTGATCATCACTTTGAGCAGAATGAACAGAAAATCTACCAGCATATTACTTCAACAGAGCAGCCGGAAGCCCGTTATACGGACTGCGATGAAGGCGGCTGGTGCTAAAGAAAGCAGCGGGCATTGCCGCTGTTTTTTTTGCAGAAAAAAGGGTAAATAAGGATCTGCCGGCTCTTTTATGGGCGGATTTTGATCAGGCGGAATGCGGGGATGGCGTTTTTCAGCAAGTGACCGCCTGCCCGTTTTCCGAAAGCAAGGCAGGAGTTCAACACCATTTTGCCGAACATAGAATAAGGTAAAGTAAAAATATCAACTCCCGTCAGGTGATGAATATGCATGCAGAAAACATAGAAAAGGTAATTATTGTCGAAGGCACTTCTGATAAGCGCAAGGTTAAGAATATTATTAAGGAGCCTGTTGAAATCATTTGTACGAACGGGACAATCAGCATAACCCGCCTGGATGAATTGATTGACGAATTATTTGACCGTGATGTTTATATTCTGGTGGATGCAGATGAATCCGGCGAAAAGCTGAGAAAGCAGTTCAAACGGGAATTCCCGGAAGCAGCACATCTTTATATTGATAAAATGTACCGGGAAGTGGCCACTGCACCGGAGCAGCATCTTGCAACGGTTCTGCTTGGCGCCAATATAGACGTTTATGCTGAGTTTTTAGATAGAGGATGATGGGGTTGCAAGAACTGATGCTTGGGGATTTGGAACGGTATGAAAAAGACAGGGAGACATGGATGCTCTATCTTTACACACCGATGTGCGGAACATGCCAGATGGCTGGACGGATGCTGGAAGTGACCCTTGAGGTACTCCCGGGAATTGAATGCAGAAAGGCAAACTTGAACTATTTTCCTGACCTGGCCGGCAAGTGGTCAGTAGAAAGTGTCCCCTGCCTGCTATTTTTCCGGGAGGGACAGCTGGCAGAAAAAATATACGCATTCCACTCTGTTCCATACCTGCTGGAAAAAACAAAAGAATATCTGCTGTAAATAATAAAGCCTGTACTAGAGGGTAGGACACCCGGCTGGTACAGGCTTTTTACTGTTTGCGCATCTGTCCGCGGCCAGTGTCCAGGGATTATCATGGTCAATGGATAAAATGTTCCGGATTATTTAGCAGAAAAACCAGAAGATTCAAAGGAAAAGGATGGATTTTTTCTCTAAACGATATTATGATTATTTAGGGAAACGAAATAAATGCGAGGGGCATATAAAATGGCTTTTTATCAGGAATGGGCTGAACAGATCCGCGGATATAACAGTAATATACGCCGGGCTTTTGCAGCCAATATTTTCATGCAGATCGGAATGGGCATTTTTATGGTCATTTATAATTTTTATATACGGGAGCTTGGCTATTCAGAGCAGGTGAATGGCCAGATCATAGCGATGACTGCATTGGCGACAGCCCTTGTGCTGATCCCCGCAGGCATTATGAGCGACAGGATCGGCCGGAAGAAGGCTATGCAGTTCGGGGCTGCTGCAACCGGTGTGATTCTGCTTGCCAGGAGCATGGTTGACATGCAGAGCCTGCTTATCGTGTTTGCCTTTGGCACAGGGCTGGGGACGGCCTTCATTCAGGTATCCTCCATTCCCTGGCTGACAGAGAATTCCAAGCCAGAGCAGAGGGTTCATTTGTTCAGCATCCATTTCGCTGTTATGACAGGAGCCAATGTCATCGGCAATTTAAGCGGCGGACTGCTGACTGACTTGTTTGCTTTTTATTTCTCGGAGCTGGCGAGCATACGGTTTACTTTACTGCTGGGAGGAGCCATCTATCTGGCGGGAATATTTCCGATACTCCGCTTTCAGGAAAACCGAAGCGATAAAATCCCGCAAATCGGCGGAGCTAAAGGAAGCACACGGTTTTCTCTGAAGGATGATGGTTTCAAGATCATCATCCTGTTCGCTGCAGCACAGCTGTTTATCGGATTTGGGGCAGGGCTTGTCATACCTTACCTGAATCTATATTTTGCAGACCGTTTCCATGCGTCGAATTCTGCAATCGGGCTGATTATTTCCCTCGGTCAGGCAGCTACGGCCGCGGCCATGATCATTGGTCCCCAGGTGGTAAGGAGGATCGGGGAGGTAAAGGCAGTCGTTTTCCTGCAGCTTTCCTCCCTGCCTTTCCTTCTACTGACTGCTTACACAGAGAATTTATGGCTGGCCGCCATTGGCTTTCTATTCAGGCAGGCTTTAATGAATGCGGGAAATCCGATCCAGATGTCTTTGATGATGTCGAAGGTGGATGATTCCAAAAGAGGCCTGGCCAGCTCGGTGAATCAGATGGTGTTCAATCTGGGCTGGGCAGTGATGGGCCCTGTCTCTACAGGCCTTGTCATCAAATACGGAGACTATTGGGGATATTCTATTGTCTTCACCATAACTGCAGTCTTATATTTAATAGGCTCTACATACTTTTTTGTCGTATTCAGAAGGCTTTCAGAGCCTTCTGGAAGAACAAATACAGCAAAGATTGTATGATAAGCGGATATTTCTCGGGAAATTGTCATAAGCCTTTCTATTTGTCGAACATTCATAGAAATATAAAACTGAACTTTCTAAAAAATCAGTTGACTCTTTTTTGCTGGTTATGATACTATCATTTTAACTTCAAGCACGCTAAAAATTTCATATTTCTTATCAAGAGAGGTGGAGGGACTGGCCCGATGAAACCCGGCAACCGGCAATAGAACGGTGCTAATTCCAGCAGAGCATGATCTCTGGCAGATAAGTTGAGCGAAAAAGCCCCTCTTCTGCAGAGGGGCTTTTATTGTTACCAGCAGTGATCCGGCATAATGAAAATATCTGATAACCCGAAGGAGAGATAACAATGGCAGAGAAGCAAAAGAACTATCGATTTGAAACACTTGGTGTACATGGAGGACTGCAGCCTGACCCTGCAACAGGGGCAAGGGCAGTGCCAATCTATCAGAATAATGCTTATCAGTTCCAGAATACAGAGCACGCCGCCAATCTGTTCGGCTTAAAGGAGCCGGGCTATATCTATACAAGAATCCATAATCCGACAGTTACTGTATTTGAGGAAAGGGTCTCACTGCTTGAAGGCGGCGTAGGGGCACTTGCTGTTGCAAGCGGCCAGGCTGCCATCACTCTTGCCATCCTGAACATTGCCCAGGCCGGAGATGAAATTGTAGCAGCTTCAAATCTTTATGGAGGGACATATAATTTATTTGCCGTCACTCTTCCTAAATACGGGATCAATGTAAAGCTGGTCAATCCCGAGGACCCGGAAAATTTCAGGGAGGCCATCAATGAAAAAACAAAAGCTGTATTCGCTGAAACAATCGGCAATCCAAGCTTAAAGGTCCTCGATATTGAGAAAGTGGCGGAAATTGCCCATGAAGCAGGTATTCCGCTGATAGTTGATAATACCTTTGCCACTCCATATCTCTGCAGGCCGATTGATTTTGGGGCAGACATCGTGATCCATTCAGCGACAAAATGGCTGCTGGGAAATGGGACGACAATGGGGGGCGTCATAGTAGACGCAGGTCGTTTTGACTGGAATTCAGTCAAATTCCCTGGCTTCACCAATCCGGACCCAAGCTACAATAACCTGGTGTACAGTGAAGCAATCGGCGCGGCAGCTTTTATCGTCAAAGCCAGAGTCCAGCTGCTGAGGGACCTGGGGCCGGCACTCAGCCCGCAGAACGCATTCCAGTTCACTCTCGGTCTTGAAACACTGCATGTGAGGATGAAGGAGCATATCCGCAATACAAAGAAAGTGACAGAGTATCTAAAGAATCACCCTGCTGTGACCTGGGTGCTTTATCCGGGGGATGAAGGCCATCCTGATAAGGCACTTGCTGATAAGTATTTGCCTAAAGGAGCCGGAGCTGTGGCTGTATTTGGCATTGAGGGAGGCAGGGAGGCCGGTGCCAAGCTGATCAACAGCCTGGAACTGTGGGCGCATGTAGCCAATGTCGGCGATGCCAAAAGCCTCATCATCCATCCTGCCAGCACCACTCACCAGCAGCTTGATTCAGAAGGCCTGAAGTCAGCAGGGGTGCCGGAGGATCTAATCCGCATTTCTGTTGGCATAGAAAATGCCGAAGATCTGATCGAGGACCTGGAGCAGGCAATTGAAGCCGCAACCGGAAGCCATTCACTGGCAGGGAAGGTATGAACTTCAGGAATCAGCCGCTAATTTTTAGAATTAAACTTTGTTGTTGACACCCTTTTTCATCCATGATACGATAGCACTCGTAATTCAAAAATGGCTAATGAATGAAAATGAACTTCATATATGATAGCTCTTATCAAGAGAGGTGGAGGGATGTGCCCGATGAAGCCCGGCAACCGTCAATGTTTATTGAAATGGTGCCAATTCACACAAAGCTTTTAGCTTTGGCAGATGAGAGAAAGGTTTTTCCATCATGCCTTTCTGCTCACATGCAGAAAGGCATTTTTATTTTTACAGAAAAGTCTCCTGTCTTGAAGCCATGGAATAATCTTGCCCTGGTTTCAGGAAACTACTCTTATGGGGATTGGCAGGATGATATATCTCTGTAAAGCCATTTGTCTAATTGGATATAAAAGAGGTGAATACGGCAATTGATTTCAATAAAAGATGTTAAAAAGATATATTCGTCAAAAAAAGGCCCGGTCAAAGCAGTTGATGATGTCAACCTTGAAATCAAGGAAGGTGAAATCTTCGGAGTGATCGGCTACAGCGGTGCAGGGAAAAGCACCTTGATACGGATGCTGAACGGGCTTGAGCTTCCCTCAGAGGGAACGGTTACGGTAGCCGGCAGGGAGATCTCAAAAATCAGGGGTGCGGAGCTGCGCAAAGCGCGCCAGGAAATCAGCATGATTTTCCAGCACTTTAACCTTCTCTGGTCAAGGACCGTAAGAGACAATATTGCATTCCCGCTGGAAATTGCGGGGGTTGCTCGCCAGGAAAGAGAAAAAAGAGTAAATGAGCTCATCAACCTTGTCGGCCTTGACGGCCGTGAGGATGCTTACCCTTCCCAGCTGAGCGGCGGGCAGAAGCAGCGCGTCGGGATTGCCAGGGCGCTTGCAAATAACCCGAAGGTGCTTCTGTGCGATGAGGCAACCTCGGCGCTTGACCCGCAGACAACGGATTCCATTCTGGATCTGCTAGTGGACATCAACAGCCGCCTGGGACTGACCATTGTACTTATTACCCATGAAATGCATGTAATCAGGAAGATCTGCCATCGGGTAGCTGTCATGGAAGGCGGAAAGGCCGTGGAAATCGGCCCTGTCCTGGAAGTGTTTAAAAATCCGCGCGAGCAGATCACAAAGAGATTCGTCCAGCAGGTCACAGAACCTGAGGAAACAAAAGAGACAGCAGAGGCCTTGCTTGGATTGTATCCGCATGGAAAAGTCGTACAGCTGTCCTTCGTCGGGGAATCGGCTGAACAGCCGCTCATCACGAATCTGATCCGTTCCTTTGAGTTGACAGTTAATATCCTTCAAGGGAAAATCTCGCAGACTCAAAACGGCTCTTATGGAACATTGTTCATCCATCTAGATGGGCAGGCTGACGAAATTGCCAAAGCGATTGAATATATCCATGCACAGCAGGTTGGCGTGGAGGTGATTTCGAATGCTTAATGAATTTTTCCCAAATGTTAACTGGGATAAGATGTGGGAAGCAACGAATGAAACGCTTTATATGACTGGCATTTCTGTACTGGTTACATTCGTATTGGGGATTGTGCTCGGCCTGCTGCTTTTCCTTACTTCCAGGGGGAACATCTGGCAAAATGCACTCATCAATAAAATTATAGCGGCGTTTGTCAATGTATTCAGGTCCATCCCGTTCATCATTTTAATCGTATTGCTGATCCCGTTCACGAAATTCCTTGTGGGCAGCATGATCGGAGAAAATGCCGCCTTGCCTGCACTGATCATCGGTGCGGCACCATTTTATGCCCGTATGGTTGAAATTGCTTTGCGGGAAATTGATAAAGGCGTCATTGAAGCAGCCAAGTCAATGGGTGCAAGAACGAGCACAATCATCTTTAAGGTGCTCCTCCCTGAATCCATGCCGGCTCTTGTATCGGGCATTACTGTTACAGCCATCTCGCTTGTGGGCTTTACCGCAATGGCAGGAGTCATCGGTGCAGGAGGACTTGGGAACCTTGCTTATCTGGAAGGCTTCCAGCGAAACCGCTTTGATGTAACCTTGATGGCGACCATCGTCATCCTGCTGATTGTGTTTATCCTCCAAGTAATTGGAGATATCATAACTTCTAAACTAGACAAACGATAAAAGGAGACTTAACTAATGAAAAAATGGTTATCACTTGTATTGGCACTTGCCGTAGCGCTCGTCATTTCAGCATGCGGAACATCTGAAGATAATGCTGACGGCGGAAATGCGGACAGCGGGAAAGAAGAAACATCCAAACTGGTTGTGGGAGCTTCCAATGTCCCGCACGCTGAAATTCTTGAAGAAGCTAAGCCGCTTTTGGAAGAAAAGGGCATTGAACTTGAAGTCGTAACATTCCAGGACTATATCCTGCCTAACCAAGCATTGAATTCCGGAGAGCTTGATGCAAACTATTTCCAGCATATCCCGTACCTTGAAGCGCAAATTGAAGAAAATGACTATGATTTCGTCAATGCAGGCGGAATCCACATTGAGCCGATCGGTGTGTATTCAAAGAAATACAAGAGCCTTGATGAACTTCCAGACGGTGCGAAAGTCCTGATGAGCAATTCAGTTGCTGATCACGGCCGTATCCTGACTATGCTTGAAAAAGAAGGCCTTATCACACTTAAAGAAGGCGTAGATAAAATCAAGGCAACAATTGACGATATTGAAACGAACGAGAAAAACCTTGAGTTTGATACAGAATATGAAGCTTCCCTCCTTCCGCAGATCTACAACAACGATGAAGGCGATGCAGTTCTGATCAACTCTAACTATGCTATTGATGCAGGCTTAAACCCAATTGAAGATTCAATTGCAATCGAAGACAAGGAATCTCCATATGTGAACGTCATCGCTGTTAAGAGCGGTGACGAAGATAAAGAAGCGGTTAAGGCACTTGTCGAAGTGCTCCACTCTAAAGAAATCCAGGATTTCATCCTTGAAAAATACGAAGGTGCAGTCGTTCCTGTATCTGAGTAATAATAGAAAAAGGCAGCCGCTGAGAATGCAGGCTGCCTTTTCCTATGCCAAAAAACAGCCATGTCGAGCCCGCATAGCATTTCTGAAAATAAAACATACTAATGATGTTAAAGATTTCAGGAATGGAGTGGACACGAATGGAGCATTCATACGAACCGTCAAATTCAATCGAAGCAGCTCTTCATGACTATAAAATGGGCCTTGGCACATTTACACAAAAAATGCCGGACCTTGCCCAGCATTATAATGCATTCACTGAGGCATGCTTTAAAGAAGGCAGCCTCTCCCAAAAGCAAAAGCAGCTGATTGCCCTTGGAATCAGCCTGTATTCACAGGATGAATACTGCATTATTTATCATGTGAAAGGCTGTCTTGACCAGGGGGCTAGTGAGGAAGAGGTGCTCGAAGCAGTCGGCGTCACAGCGGCTTTTGGCGGCGGCGCAGCGATGAGCCAGGCAGTCACCCTTGTGCAGGAAGCAATGGATGAATTGAATCAGGGGCAGATGAAGCAGTAAAAGCCAATCTATATGATAAAGCAGCCCTGTCTGAAGCAGGGCTGTTTCCTTTTTTGCATGCGTTATGGACTCTTGGGGGAGAGACAACCTTTATTTGGAAGAATTCAGCCGGAATTGTAAGGATGGCGGAGATGAGGTCCCTTCAAGAGGGGATACCTTAATGAATTATACAAAATGAGGTTTTTTCCTGTTTGAGCGTGGTATAGAAGGAGTGTTACGATATTCCATGAGTAAAATAAATCGCGGAAGCGACAAAATTGAAAGGATTGATTTACTATCAGTCAGCTGGACTTGAATTACACAAGTGAAATGGAAAAAGCGATGCACAGTGCCCACGGTGTCGGCTATGAGGTATACAGCCGGAAACATGATGTAAGGATGAGCGTAGAAAAACGGCGCGAGCAGGACTATCTGAAAAGCCAGCGTATGGTAGCGGATCTGGAAAGAAAAGTACATTCTTAAGAATTATATATAATAAGGAAGAAAAACAGTTGAAACCAGTGTGATGCCGCACTGGTTTTTCTTTTAGTATAAAGCAGTAACAATATAGCCCGTTTTTTCCTGAACAGTAGGAGCCCGGTCCATACTTATGTTAAACTGAAGGGGCTGCAACTGAATTCACGTACATTGAAAGCTGCTCTGCAGGGAAAAATAGTTTGGACATGCCTGGATTTCCAGTTTTGGATCCAGGGAAGCGGAAAGGGTTTAGCCAATAAAAGTTCTTACCAGATAATTAATACTATCTGCGTGTTGTTAAAGAGTTGCTAACACTTTCTATTTGTTATAAGATTGTAATGAGAATAAAATGAGAATAGAGATTTGCGGCTCTTGCCGGTATATACAAATCTTTTTTATTGACGGAGGTATAATGATGGCTGGATCTACACTTAAAATTAATGATCTTCATGTTTCTATTGAGGACAAAGAAATTCTTAAAGGGGTCAACCTTGAAGTGAAAGGCGGAGAAATCCATGCGATTATGGGTCCTAACGGAACTGGTAAATCAACCCTTTCTTCTGCAATCATGGGACATCCTAAATATGAGGTAACCTCAGGAAGCATTGAATTGGATAACGAAGATGTACTTGAGATGGAAGTGGATGAGCGTGCGCGTGCAGGCCTGTTTCTTGCCATGCAGTATCCAAGTGAAATCAGCGGAGTTACAAATGCGGACTTCCTGCGTTCTGCAATCAACAGCCGCATGGAAGAAGGCAATGAAATTTCATTGATGAAATTCATCCGCAAGATGGACAGCAAGATGGACTTCCTTGAAATGGACCAGGATATGGCACAGCGCTATCTGAACGAAGGCTTCTCCGGAGGCGAGAAAAAGCGGAACGAAATCCTTCAGCTGATGATGATCGAACCTAAAATCGCCATTCTTGATGAGATCGACTCCGGATTGGATATCGATGCCCTGAAGGTTGTTTCCAAAGGGATCAATGAAATGCGCGGAGAAGACTTCGGCTGCCTGATCATCACTCACTATCAGCGCCTTCTTAACTACATCACTCCTGACCATGTGCATGTCATGATGCAG
Organism: Bacillus sp. UMB0728; assembly: GCF_002858875.1. NCBI lineage: Bacteria > Bacillati > Bacillota > Bacilli > Caryophanales > Bacillaceae > Bacillus > Bacillus sp. UMB0728. The sequence continues at coordinate 949,352 of NZ_PKLA01000002.1, forward strand.
GGCCGCATCGTTAAATCTGGCGGGCCTGAGCTGGCACAGCGCCTTGAGGCTGAAGGTTATGACTGGATCAAGAAAGAACTTGGCATTGAAGACGAAACTGTAGGGCAAGAAGCGTAAGCGTTAGGGGGATCACGATGACTATTGAAACGAAATTGCCGTTTGACAAAGAGTATATCAGCTCTTTTTCAAAAGAAATGGGTGAACCGGCCTGGCTGACAGAACTGCGTGTGAAAGCTCTTGCTGACGCTGAGACGCTGCCAATGCCGCGGCCTGATAAAACAAAGATCGATAAATGGAACTTTACACAGTTTGAAAAGCATATAGTGGAAAGCGAAGATTTTGGCTCACTTGACAACCTTCCGGAAGAAGCCAAATCTTTGATTGACCTGGATAAAGAAAGCAAGAACCTTTATATCCAGAGAAATAACCGTCCGACACATCTTTCCCTTTCGAAAGAACTGCAGGACCAGGGAGTCATTTTTGCGGATATCTTCACAGCTGCCCGCGAATACGGCGACCTTTTGCAGAAGTATTTCATGAAGGATGGCGTTAAGGTGGATGAACACCGCCTGACAGCACTTCATGCAGCACTCCTGAACGGCGGGGCATTCTTATATGTGCCGCGCAATGTTGAGGTGTCTGAGCCGATCCAGGCGATCTATCTGCATGATGACAAAGAAGCGAATGTCTTCAACCACGTACTGATTGTAACTGAAGATAACAGCAGTGTTACTTATGTTGAAACATACCTTTCAACGATCGATTCAGCAGAAGGTGTTTTCAATATCGTCACTGAAGTGCTTGCAGGCACTAACAGCAGGGTGCAGTACGGAACAGTTGATAACCTTGCAAAAGGAATCACTACGTATGTTAACCGCCGCGGCAGGGCGGAACGGGATTCCCGCATTGAATGGGCTCTCGGGCTCATGAATGATGGAAACACGATTTCCGAAAACGTAACGAACCTGATTGGCGACGGTTCTGTCGGCGATACGAAGACTGTTGTCGTCGGACGCGGTGAGCAGAAGCAGAACTTCACGACAAGTGTTGTCCATTTCGGTAAAAATACAGAAGGCTATATCCTGAAGCATGGCGTTATGAAAGAAAGTGCCTCCTCTATCTTCAATGGCATCGGCAAAATCGAACACGGTGCAACGAAGTCGAATGCAGAGCAGGAGTCCCGCGTTCTGATGCTGAGCGAAAAGGCACGCGGAGACGCAAACCCGATCCTTCTCATCGATGAGGATGATGTAACGGCAGGACACGCAGCATCTGTCGGCCGTGTGGATCCGACCCAGCTGTACTACCTGATGAGCCGGGGAATTCCGCAGACAGAGGCAGAGCGCCTTGTCATCCACGGATTCCTTGCTCCGGTCGTGAAAGAGCTTCCGATCGAAGGAGTCAAAAAGCAGCTTGTTGATGTGATTGAAAGGAAAGTTAAGTAATGGATTTCAAGAATATCCGTGAACATTTCCCTATTCTGAACCAGGAAGTCAACGGAAGGCCTTTGGTTTACCTTGACAGCGCCGCAACTTCCCAGAAGCCCGTACAGGTCATCGAGGCATTGAACGAGTATTACCGCGGGTATAACTCCAATGTTCACCGCGGGGTGCATACCCTCGGTACAAAAGCGACGGATGCGTATGAAGGTGCAAGGGAAAAGGCCAGGAAATTCATTAATGCCCGTTCGATTGAGGAAGTGATCTTCACGAGCGGGACAACAAGCGCATTGAATATGGTTGCTTCAAGCTATGGAGGAGACAATCTTTCCGAAGGGGATGAAATTGTCATCTCCTATATGGAGCACCATAGTAATATCATTCCGTGGCAGCAGGCAGCCAAAAGGGCCGGAGCGGTGCTGAAATATGTCCCTCTTCAGGAGGACGGCACTATTTCACTGGAGGATGTCCGCAAGACGGTTACAAGCAATACAAAAATTGTCAGCATCATGATGGTGTCCAATGTCCTTGGCGTTATGAACCCGATCAAGGACATCGCAAGGATTGCCCATGAGAATGGCGCGATCATGGTAGTGGACGGTGCACAGGCTGCGCCTCATATGAAGGTGGATGTCCAGGATCTAGACTGCGACTTCCTTGCTTTTTCAGGACATAAGATGTGCGGCCCGACCGGGATCGGTGTCTTGTACGGCAGAAAGCAGCTTCTTGAAAACATGGAGCCTGTCCTTTTCGGAGGAGAAATGATCGACTTCGTTGATCTCTATGACTCTACCTGGAAAGAGCTTCCCTGGAAGTTCGAGGCCGGAACCCCGATTATTGCAGGAGCCATCGGCCTTGGTGCAGCAATCGATTTTCTTCAGGAAGTCGGCCTTGAAAACATTGAAGCCCATGAGCATAAGCTTGCCGCATACGCAATGGAAAAAATGTCTTCAGTAGAAGGCATGACCATCTATGGACCGAAGAATGCCGGCAAGAGAGCCGGACTTGTAACCTTCAATCTTGATGATGTCCATCCGCATGATGTGGCGACTGTCCTTGATGCTGAAGGAATTGCGGTAAGGGCAGGCCATCACTGTGCACAGCCGCTGATGAAATGGCTGAAGGCTTCCGCAACGGCACGGGCCAGTTTTTACCTGTACAACACGGAAGAAGATATTGATAAGCTTGTTGAAGGACTTGTTAAAACAAAGGAGTATTTCAGCGATGTCTTTTAATAATTTAGATACCCTGTACAGGCAAGTCATCATGGATCATTATAAAAACCCCCGCAATAAAGGGGTTCTTGAAGAAGATAACAGCTTGACGATCAATATGAACAATCCAACTTGCGGAGACAGGATCCAGCTGACACTTAAGGTCGAGGATGGAAAGGTGGCGGACGCCAGATTTGACGGTGAAGGCTGCTCCATCTCCATGTCTTCGGCATCGATGATGACCCAGGCAATCAAGGGCCAGAAAGTGGAAGATGCCTTAAAGCTCTCAAAGATCTTTTCAGATATGATGCAGGGCAAAGAGTATGATGAAGATTTGGATTTGGGTGATATTGAAGCACTGCAGGGCGTTTCAAAGTTTCCGGCACGCATCAAATGTGCGACTCTTTCATGGAAGGCCATGGAAAAGGGCCTGAAGGAAGAAGAACAACAATAAACGGCAATACAGGGTCCAAGGCCCTGTCTGCCCTGAATGGAGGAAAACGACGATGGCAAAAAAGATGCCTGAAATCGGTGATTATAAATACGGATTTGCCGATAAAGACGTTTCCATTTTCCGCTCAAAACGTGGTTTGACGAAGGAAATCGTAGAGGAAATTTCAAAGCTGAAAGAAGAGCCTCAGTGGATGCTTGACTTCCGTTTAAAATCTCTTGAACATTTCTACAACATGCCAATGCCTCAATGGGGCGGAGATCTAGCGTCATTAAACTTTGATGAAATCACTTATTATGTAAAGCCTTCTGAAAAGACAGAACGCTCATGGGACGAAGTGCCTGAAGAGATCAAGCAGACGTTTGACAAGCTTGGCATCCCGGAAGCAGAGCAAAAATACCTTGCAGGTGTTTCTGCGCAGTACGAGTCAGAGGTTGTTTACCATAATATGCAGGAAGACCTTGAAGCAAAAGGAATCGTATTCAAGGATACAGATTCTGCTTTGAGGGAAAACGAAGATCTTTTCCGCGAGCACTGGGCGAAGGTAATCCCTCCGACCGACAATAAGTTTGCGGCTCTGAACTCTGCGGTATGGTCAGGCGGTTCTTTCATCTACGTGCCAAAAGGCGTAAAGGTAGACACTCCGCTTCAGGCTTACTTCCGCATCAACTCAGAAAATATGGGGCAGTTCGAGCGCACGCTCATCATCGTGGATGAAGGCGCCCATGTCCACTATGTTGAAGGATGTACAGCTCCAGTCTACACAACGAACTCTCTTCATAGTGCCGTTGTAGAAATCATCATCAAAAAGGATGCGTACTGCCGCTATACGACAATCCAGAACTGGGCAAACAACGTATACAACCTTGTAACAAAAAGGGCTGTATGTGAAGCCAATGCTACAATGGAATGGATTGACGGAAATATCGGCTCCAAGCTGACAATGAAATATCCGGCAGTTATCCTTAAAGGAGAAGGCGCCCGCGGAATGACCCTTTCCATTGCACTTGCAGGGAAAGGCCAGCACCAGGATGCCGGGGCAAAAATGATCCACCTTGCTCCAAATACTTCTTCTACAATCGTATCAAAATCAATCTCCAAGCAGGGCGGTAAAGTAACATACCGCGGGATCGTGCACTTCGGCCGCAAAGCGGAAGGCGCTCGTGCAAACATTGAGTGCGATACGTTGATCATGGATAATCAGTCTACTTCTGATACAATCCCTTACAATGAAATCCTGAATGATAACATCTCGCTTGAACACGAAGCGAAGGTATCAAAGGTTTCGGAAGAGCAGCTGTTCTATCTGATGAGCCGCGGCATCTCCGAAGAAGAAGCAACTGAAATGATCGTAATGGGCTTCATCGAGCCATTTACAAAAGAGCTTCCAATGGAATATGCAGTTGAAATGAACCGCCTGATCAAGTTCGAGATGGAAGGTTCCATCGGCTGATCAAGCTTGGTCCCATCCGGTTATTGCCGGATGGGTTTTTTGCTCTTTTAAAGGCACCTTAAAAGCGGCCTGGCGGTTGTTCTTGTATAATGAAGGCAGGAGTGCTTCGTGGTTTTTCCAGACGTGAAAGAGGGAAAATAGAACGTTACATAGAGAACAGAAAGGAGGCGGCAGCATGATTAATATTGGACTCACAGGCTGGGGGGATCATGACAGTCTTTATAAGAAGGGCATTTCCCCGCGTGATAAGCTGAAGGAATATGCAGCATATTTCCCCATTGTAGAGGTGGATGCTTCTTTTTATGCTGTCCAGCCTCTGAGGAATGCACATAAATGGACGGAAGAAACGCCCGACGGCTTTGAATTCATCGTTAAAGCCTATCAGGGTATGACTGGGCATCAGCGCGGAGAAATCCCCTTTGACAGCAAGGAAGAGATGTTTACAGCTTTTAAGGAGTCCTTGCAGCCTTATATCGCCAAGGATAAGCTCGGCATGGCGCTGTTTCAATTTCCTCCATGGTTTGACTGCCGCAGGGAAAATGTTGATTATCTGCGCTGGTGCAAGGATCAGATGGATGATATCCCTTGTGCCCTGGAATTCCGCAATCAGACTTGGTTCTATCCGGAAATGAAGGACAAGACCTTAAGGTTCATGGAGCAGGAAGAATGGATTCACAGTATCTGCGATGAACCACAGTCCGGCGAGGGGTCTGTCCCGACAGTCATGGAGAGTACCCATCCGGGAAAGGTGCTGGTCCGCTTCCATGGAAGGAATGTGCACGGCTGGCAGAAAAAGAATGCGGAGAACTGGAGGGAAGTGAGATATCTCTACCGCTATAATGAGGAGGAGCTTTCCGGCTGGGCCCCGGCCCTCAGGGAACTGGAAAAAAGCACAAAGAAGGTATATGCTGTCTTTAATAATAATTCAGGCGGGGATGCGGCAGACAATGCACTCCAGCTGGTCGATATGATGGGGATTGAGTATACAGGCCTGGCTCCCCGGCAGCTTGATTTGTTCTAAAATGAGGAGAGGCTTGCACCTCCGTGATGTTCGGCCTGCATTGGCCTGATGGGAAAAGGAAAGAAGGTTTCATCTTTGAAAGAAGTTATCCATATATACCATACAAATGATTTGCACAGCCATTTTAGCCGCTGGCCGAGGATTCACAGCCTTTTAACAGAAAGACGCAAATGGCATGAAGAGGCAGGAGAAGATGTCTTCTTTTTCGATATCGGCGACCATGTGGACCGCTGGCATCCGCTGACAGAGGCTACTGCGGGGAAGTGCAACACAGACCTGCTCAATCAGGCAGGCTGCACTGCTGCTGCCATCGGCAATAATGAAGGAATTACCCTTCCTTTTGACTCTCTTGACACTCTCTATGAGAAAGCGGGTTTTGATGTTATCACCGCCAACCTTTTTTACAAAGATGGAAGGCGGCCGGACTGGGCTAAACCTTATGCAATTTATGAGACTGTAAGCGGACTTAAGGTGGCTGCTGCCGGTGCAACAGCAAACTATGAACATTTCTATGATTTGCTCGGCTGGAAGCTGACAGACCCCTTTGAAGAGCTTCGAAAGGTACTTGCAGAGGTAAGGGGACAGGCCGATATTATCGTCATCCTGTCACATCTGGGCATTCATGATGATGAAAGGCTGGCGGCGGAATTTCCGGAAGCCGATGTGATTCTTGGCGGCCATACCCATCATATTCTGCATGAAGGGAAAATGGCGGAAGGCTGCCTGCTGGCAGCCGCCGGCAAGCACGGGTTTTATGCCGGGCATGTTATGCTCGAAATAGACACGGAAACGAAAACAGTCATCGGCAAAAAGGCGCAGCTGTATGATACAAATGAGCTGCCATCTGCTGATGATGAAGAGCATATCATTGAAAATCTTTATCGGAAGGGAAAAAGCCTCCTTGATGTACCGGCAGCACCTCTGCCAAACGGCGGCATGAGCAAAAAGCAGCTTGCCATTCTTTTGTGTAAAGCACTCCAGGAGAAGTGCGGGGCGGATGCAGCCCTTCTTAATGAAGGCTTGATCCTTGAGGGGCTGGAAAAGAATGAGGCAACTCTGTATGACCTCCATAGAATCTGTCCGCATCCGATCAATCCAAGCAAAGTTGTGCTGACAGGGGCTGAGCTGAAGGAAGTGCTCCGGCATGCACAAAGTGATGAGTGGGAGCAGTTACAGGTCAAGGGACTTGGTTTCCGCGGTACCCTCATGGGAAGAATGATCAGTACCGGTGCAGAAATGGATACTTCGGGAAATATGCAGATTGGCGGTCATGTGCTCGACAATGAAAAAAGCTATTCCCTTGCCATCCCGGACATGTTTACATTTGGTCCCTTTTTCCCTGAAATCCGCAGGGCTGCCGAAAAGGAATATTTCTTTCCCGATTTCCTGCGGCATCTGCTGGAATGGAAACTGCAGCAGCTTCAGTAATATGCCGGCACCCTTTTTCTTTTGCTGACATAATCTGTTATGAAGCGAAAGGAGTGGATACTTATGATGGAACTGTCACCTGTCATCATCGACGGCCATACCTTTTTAAGCGTATCCGTTCAGCTGCCGAAAACGACCCTGCTCGCTGTCTCGAGCGAAAAGGGCTATATTATGTGCGGAGCGCTGGACATCGCCCTGCTCAATGAAAAGCTGAAGGACCGGAAAGTGATTGCTGGAAGGGCTGTTGGTGTCCGCACGATCGAGCAGCTCCTGGAGGCACCGCTGGAATCGGTGACCTTTGAGGCTGAAGAACTTGGAATCCATAAAGGCATGATCGGCAAGGACGCCCTGCTGAAAATGCTGTAGAGAGCCAGCCGCAGCAGGCGGCTCTTTTTTTTTCTTTAACGGAGCATTCCACTCCAAATAGAAGCCGAAGATACTTACTTATGCAAAGATTACCATTATCAGTCGTATTTTGTAGAATTTTCTACTATAATGTGGATAGGATGAAGGACGTAAATTGAGACAGAAATGATTGGAGCTTTTATATGAGATTAGTAGCTACCTCATCAGTACATCCGGGGGCCATTCTTGCAAAAGCGGTTTTAAGCGATAAGGGTGTTGTGCTTGTCAGCGACGGAGTGGAGCTTTCGGAGAAGCTGCTTGCAAGGCTCGGGGATCTTGGCGTCACCTATATATATATAAAAGACCCGAGGACAGATGATATAGAATCCGGCAGCTCGATCGATTCGGCGATGAAAAGGAAAGCGGTATCTTCCATTGAGGAAACTTTTACCCAGATAAAGAAAGGGAACAAGCTGTCAGACTCGATCATTATTGAAAAATCATCGAAAAGCTTTAAACAGATCATCAGGGATCTGGTGCAGCAGATTAATGATAATAAAGATCTGTTTGGCATATTGGCGGACGTGTGTACATATGACAGTTATATTTTCTCCCATTCGCTGAATGTGACGCTCTATTCCCTGGCGATCGGCATAGAGCTGAAGCTGAAGCCGCAGGAGCTGGATATGCTGGGGATCGGGGCTATTCTCCATGATGTCGGCAAAATGAAGGTGCCCTCTGAAATTCTCTTTAAGACGGGAAAGCTGACAGAAGATGAATTTGCAGAAATCCAAAAGCATGCAGAAGCAGGCTTTGAAATTTTGCGCAGGGTACATACATTGCCTCTCCTTGCTGCCCATTGCGCCTTTCAGCATCATGAACGGCTGAACGGCAGCGGCTACCCAAGGAGGCTGGTGGAAGATGAAATCCATCTGTTTGCCAAAATCATTGCCGTCGCTGATGTATTCGATGCCGTTACCTCCAACCGTGTATACAGGGGGGCCATGCTGCCGCATGAGGGGCTCGAGATATTGTATGCAGGCTCAGGGAAACAATTTGATACGGCTGTGGTAGAAGCTTTTCGGCGGTCTGTTGCTGTCTATCCTTCCGGGATGATGGTCCATTTGAATGATGGCAGGTCAGGAGTGGTGGTCCGCCAGAATAAAGGAGTGTCTGACAGGCCCGTGGTCCGCATCCTTGAAAAAGAGGGCCTTCCGGTTGAACCATTCGATCTCGACTTGTCAGAAGAGCTTACCGTGATTGTCACCGGCTGTGAAATGCGGATGCCGGAAACAGCAAATAAAATCTAAGTTTTTCTGCTAGTTCCCCCCTTTGCAGCATACATATAGCTTGTAAAGGGGGGATTTGCTTTGGCTAAATTCGGCGGCCGGCTCCCAAGGAAAGGCCCGCTTCCTTTCCGGTATGTTTTTCTGCTGACTTTTGTGTTTTTTATGTTCTCGACCGCAGCCGGAATATGGATCATCAATAAGGGGCTTGAGCCTACCCTGATGAGCTATGCTGACTCTCAGACGAGGAAAATCGCATCGCTGGTCATTAACAATGCCATCAACAAAAAAATCACGAATGTAATGGACCTTGAGGAGATGTTTGTTAAAAGCGGCGATGGTTCTGTCATCACCATCAATACCGAGAAGCTAAACCGTGTGAAGGCAGAGGTTACGGAGATGGTCCAGGATAATATCAAAAAAGCTGAACAGGGCGATCTATCAGCCCTGGAATCATTCACAGAAATAGAAATTGAAACAGAAGGCTCCAAAAAGCAGGATGGGATCATCTACTATGTGCCATTGGGCCAGGCAACTAACAACGCCCTTTTAGGGAATCTCGGACCCCGGATACCGGTGAAATTCAATTCCGTGGGATCTGTTACATCAAATGTGATCAGAAAAAGTGAAGACCATGGAATCAATAATGTACTGGTGGAAGTGTTTGTCCGCCTGGATGTCCAGGTCCAGATCATCATACCATTTGCTACAAAAGTTATACATGTGCAGGAGGATGTGCCGGTGGCCATGGGAGTCATCCCGGGAGATGTGCCCCAATTCTATAACGGTGGCGGCGGTGATTCTGCCCCTTCCATTGAGCTGCCTGCTAATTAATGGATTTGCTAAAAAGAAGGGTGCCTGTTATAGTATTATAGAAATTAATATGACCTTATCATATCCGGTGGGGTAGAGGTGCAAAATTCAAGAGTAAGATGTGCGAGGATGACAACGTTGACCGCATCAGAAAGGGAATTTTTGCCGAAGCAATTGACATGTGTCCGCATTCCATTGCTGGGGCTGCTTTGAAGAAGGGCAGCACTGTCATTATAAAGGCAAAGCAGGTATATGCTTAGAAAAGCCTTATAATGGGGAGCTACAGATCGTGATGGAGAAACCTATTACTTAGAAAGAGTAATGATGGATTTTCTATCATTGCTCTTTTTTATTATCTGCAGCTGCACAGCAGCTGAAACTGCATCTTCGTCTGGAAGTTCCCCCCTGTCATCATACAAGGAGGAGGAGAGAAATTGGCAAACACGATATTTTCACTTTTGCCGCCGCTTGTGGCCATTTTAATGGTCGTTCTGACAAGAAGAGTATTGTTATCTTTAGGTGTCGGGATTATAACCGCTGCCTTCCTGCTTGCCGACTTTGGCATCGGGAAAACCCTGAGCATCATCTGGGAGGCCGTCAAAGGCATTTTTGTGGCTGATGGAGCCCTGAATACCTGGAATGTATATATTATTTTATTTTTGCTGGTTCTTGGCATCATTACCGCTTTTATCAACATTTCCGGAGGAAGCCGCGCATTCGGGGAATGGGCGATGAAACGGGTGAAAACCCGGGCTGGAGCCCAGCTTGTCGGTGCAGTGCTTGGCATCATTATTTTCATAGATGATTATTTCAATGCACTGGCGGTCGGCCAGATCTCACGGCCGATAACGGACCGGCATAAAGTTTCAAGGGCAAAGCTTGCGTATCTGATTGATTCTACATCTGCTCCGGTATGTGTCGTTTCCCCTGTTTCGAGCTGGGGCGCCTATATTATTGCCCTAATCGGGACGATCCTAGCCGGTCATGGGGTGACAGAATACTCGGCATTCTCAGCTTTCATGCAGATGGTGCCGATGAACCTTTATGTATGGACTGCTCTTGCCATGGTATTCATTGTGGCATTCAGGAATATCCAAATCGGGCCGATGAAAGCCCATGAAGAGCGGGCTGTAAAAGAAGGACTGGTTCTGGATCCTGATAAGCCTGCTCCTGGAGAGCTGAAGGATGATCTTCCAACAAGCACAACCGGGTCAGTCGGAGATCTTGTCTGGCCGATCATTGCGTTGATTCTCGGAACAGTCGGCAGCATGGTCTGGACTGGATACACAGCAACAGAGGGAAGCGCAACGATCCTGAAGATCTTCGAAAATACCGATGTAGCGAAATCCCTGATCATCGGAAGCCTGATCGGGCTTGCTCTCACACTGCTGCTGTTCCTTCGCCAGGCTGTCGTATTGAAGGGAGTAAGTGCAGGCGTTTTCGGAAAAGGGATCTGGGAAGGAGTTAAATCCATGCTCCCTGCGGTCTATATTTTGATCTTTGCCTGGGCGATTGTTGATCTGATCGGCCAGCTGGAAACCGGGACCTATCTTGCAGGTGTCGTGGAAAACAGCAATATAAGCCTTTCACTGCTGCCAATCATATTGTTTGTAATTGCAGGGATCATGGCATTCAGTACAGGAACATCATGGGGCTCCTTTGGCATCCTGCTTCCTATTGCCGGCGACGTTGTAGCAGCGACCGATATTTCGCTTCTTCTGCCTGCAATGGCAGCCGTTTTGGCTGGAGCGGTATTTGGAGACCACTGTTCTCCTATTTCAGATACAACCATCCTTTCATCCACAGGGGCCGGGTGCAACCATATCGACCATGTGCTGACTCAGCTGCCGTATGCACTCATATCAGCGCTGATCGCAGCTGTGGGATACCTGGTGATCGGATTTACCGGCAGCACCATTTTTGCTTTAATTTCAGTGGCAGTCCTTTTAGCTGCCTTTGCCTTCATTGCGGGGCGCGGGCAGGGAACATCTGCTGAATTTACAGATTGATATTGAGAGGCATCCCGCATAGGGTGCCTCTTTTTTAATTGCCATTGGAAAGTGCATTCTGAAAAACGATTTATATGAAAATGCCAGAATTTCATGGATAGTCTATCCGGCGGGGGAATATTAGTATATTAAGGAGGTGGATGGGCATTAAGGGGCTTGGGAGTTATTATTTAAAAATAATAATTTTCAAAAAATAAAGCTTTGACACCGTAGGGAAATGTGGCTATACTATGTTTAGATTATACTAAAAAATCAGAAAATATAAAAGTTTCCAACTCTTGAGACGTGCATTTCAAAAGAACTGGAAATGAAATGGGGGTAAATTGAATTATGGATAATCGTCCTCAATGGGGAACGAGAGCAGGTTTCATTATGGCAGCTGTCGGATCAGCGATCGGGCTGGGGAATATATGGAGATTCCCTGCCGTGGCGTATGATAATGGAGGAGGAGCTTTCTTCTTTCCTTATCTGTTTGCACTTCTGACAGCAGGGATCCCAATTCTCATCCTTGAATTTACACTGGGCCATAAGTACCGCGGCTCCGCTCCGCTTACGTATGCAAGGCTGAACAAAAAATTTGAATGGCTCGGCTGGTGGCAGGTAGCTGTTTCCTTTGTCATCTCCACATATTATGCGGTCATCATTGCGTGGGCCATGTCATTTGCAGGGTTTTCCTTTAACCAGAATTGGGGAGATGACCCGAACGGTTTCTTTTTCGGAGAATATCTTAAGCTTTCAGATGCACCGGGATCAATCAGCACGATCGTCCCAGGCGTATTCTTCCCATTGATCCTTGTATGGCTCATTACTCTTGGCGTATTGTTTAAAGGCGTGAAAAAAGGGATAGAAGTAGCGAACAAAATCTTTATTCCAGCCCTTGTTATCTTATTTTTAATCATTGTTGTTCGCGCGCTGACACTTGATGGAGCTGTCCAGGGGCTTGATGCCTTCTTCAAGCCGGATTGGAGCAAGATTGCAGATCCTGGAGTATGGGTGGCCGCATATGGCCAGATCTTCTTCAGCTTATCAATCGGATTTGCGATCATGATCACGTACTCCAGCTATCTTCCAAAGAAGACGGATCTGACAAACAGTGCATTCATCACTGGATTTGCAAATTCCGGGTTTGAGCTTCTCGCCGGGATCGGCGTCTTTGCTGCACTGGGCTTCATGGCTGCACAGCAAGGCGTGCCAATCAATGAGGTTGTTAGTTCAGGTGTGGGCCTTGCTTTCGTGGTATTCCCGCAGATCATTAGTGAATTCCCTGCTTTAAACGGACTGTTTGGCTTCTTCTTCTTCCTATGCCTGGTCCTTGCAGGTCTTACATCACTCATCTCAATCGTGGAAACTTTTGTTGCCGGTGTACAGGATAAGTTCAAAGTGTCCCGTACAAAAGCAGTATTATTTGGAGGCGGGGCTTCTGCCATCATTTCCGTATTGTTTGCGACAGACAGCGGTCTCTATTTCCTTGATGCAGCTGATTACTTCATCAACCAGTTCGGTGTAGCTCTTGCAGGCCTTGTAGAGGTTGTCGTGATTGCATGGGTGCTGAGGGAGCTGAAAAGCATCCAGTCGCATGCGGACAGCGTCTCAGATATCCTTCTAGGCGCGTGGTGGAGGATCTGTCTGACTGTTATTACACCGCTGATCCTTGGCTATATGATGATCCAGAACATCTACACTAATATCAAGGACAATTACGAGGGCTACCCGACAGGCTTTATCATCTATTCAGGATGGGCAGTCGCGGTCGGCGCCATTGTACTCGGATTCATCTTCATGGCATTCAAGTGGGATAAAGGCACCATTTCTGTCCCGGATAAGAAGGGGGTTTCTCAATAATGTCTGCTAGTGCAATAACAATGATGATCGTTGGGATGCTTATCATTTGGGGAGGACTTGCTGCAAGCATTTCCTTTGCAGTTTCAAAAGCAAAAAAGTCATGAAAGCAAAGGCTGCCGAATCTTTTCGGCAGCCTTTATTTATTATCCGGGGACAATGGTTCCGGCCCTTATTTCTTTTTCCGGGACTGAATCTTATCCTGCCTCTCCCACAGCCTTAGGTGCGGATAAGGATCATAGGACCATTCCGTATACCCATTGTCTTTGTACATTCCGTAGTGAAGATGAGGCGGGAACTTCCCGGATGTTCCCGGCGGGCCATAGCCGGAGCTGCCTACACCCCCGATCAGCATGCCCGGTTCAACAATCTGCCCTGCTTTCAAATCCTTAGAAAAGCCGCTCAAATGCGCAAAATAATGATAGTTATTATTGATATCCCGGATGCCGATTCTCCAGCCGCCATACTTGTTCCAGCCTTTCATTTCTATAATGCCGTAGCTGGTGGCCCTCACGGGGACGCCGTAGTCGGCAAAAATATCTGTTCCTTCATGAATCCTCCTGCCTCCCCAGCCCCTTGCATCCCCCCAGGTATTTTTGTAGCTGTGATTGCTTCTGAAGGGAACGGGAAAGGCATGGCCGTCAAGGTCCAGCCGGCCGAAGTGTTTATAGATCTCAGCATGCCCTATGATGATCCCGACGGTTTTATCCCGTTTATAATAATCCCATAACCCAATTTTTATATTATCATGGTCAACTCCATAAGAAAGAAGAAAGTGGGCAAAAGCATAAATGACATCCTGGTCATCCTTCAATGAAGCTTTGCCATCACCATTGCCATCGACTCCCATGCCTCCGAAAAATTGGATGGAAGCAGGATTATCGTCCTCCAGATCAGGGTTTAACAGGCCGGCCCATTCTTCCGGCTTAAAATAAATTCCTGTCAGTCCCTCTGCTTTCGGGAGGTCCCGGCGCGCCTTGCGGATGCTGCGCTCATACTGGTCGACAGCCGCCAAATAATACCAGGGTATATTGGTGATGGCCTCAGTATTCTTGTATAATTGCATTCTTTTGCTGTAAATCTCCGCCAGATCCGTGCTCTCAGCCGCATCTGTCCTGGCCGGATAAAGGGAGAACAGCAGCAGAAGGGTCAAAAGTATGCGCATGGAAACCTTCCTTTCGGTCTTGTTTGCAGTTTAGTTTGTGAAAGAGCGCGCCTTTTCATCTATATCAATTAATGGTAATGATGAGAGGAATGGCTTGTTCTGCCTTCTTCATTATGTTAAAGTGACATCATGAAGTCTAAATCAGTCCGGTTTTCTGGGGACAAGATTGAATGGATGGAGTGGGAATAGTGAGCCAAAAAGAAGAATATATCCGCAAGCCTGAATGGCTGAAAATAAAATTAAATACGAATGAAAATTACAATGGCCTCAAAAAAATGATGAGGGAAAAAAACCTTCATACCGTCTGTGAGGAAGCAAAGTGTCCGAATATTCATGAATGCTGGGCAGTCAGAAGAACGGCAACTTTCATGATCCTGGGTGGCGTATGCACACGTGCATGCCGTTTTTGTGCGGTTAAAACAGGCCTTCCAAATGAGCTGGACTTACAGGAGCCGGAAAGAGTGGCAGACTCTGTTGCCCTGATGAACCTTAAGCATGCAGTTGTTACAGCTGTAGCAAGGGATGACCTTAAGGACGGAGGCGCAGCTGTATTTGCTGAAACCGTAAGGGCGATCCGCCGCAAGAGCCCATTCACAAGCATTGAGGTGCTGCCTTCAGATATGGGCGGTGTTTATGAAAACCTTAAAATGCTGATGGATGCCCGCCCTGATATCCTGAACCATAATATTGAAACGGTTGAAAGGCTGACTCCAAGAGTCCGTGCACGTGCTACATATAAGCGCTCATTGGAATTCCTGAAGCGCGCAAAAGAAATGCAGCCTGATATCCCTACAAAATCCAGCCTGATGATCGGCCTTGGCGAAACAAAAGAAGAAATCATCGCAACGATGGATGACCTTCGCGCCCATGATGTAGATATCATGACAATCGGCCAGTATCTGCAGCCTACCAAGAAGCACATAAAGGTCCAGAAATACTACCATCCGGATGAATTCCAGGAGCTGAAGGAAATTGCCATGAGCAAAGGTTTCAGCCATTGCGAGGCAGGCCCTCTGGTGCGCTCTTCCTACCATGCCGATGAGCAGGTCAACGCTGCAGCGAAGCAAAAGCAGCTGATGGGCGAGGAGCAAAGCGTCCAGCAGGCTTAAAGCGGAAAATGGGTAAAGATAGTAAAAGAGTTCAGCGCTTGCTGAACTCTTTTTCAGTCATATCATTATTTCATTTGAGGGCTGCTGCCCTTTTTTGCTTTCGTTTTGTCCAAAGCTTCGCTAATATCGTCATGATCAGTATCGTCATTCATTTCACCCTGTGCTTCACCGTTTTCATTTTCGCCTGAGGACATTTTTCTGCCCTGCGGTGACTGAAGCATTTCTTTAATCGTTTCATTGATGGCATATTCCATGTTGCGGCTGTCTGAATCCATGGTCGCATAATTTTCCACATTTTTGCGTAAGTTGGTGTTGTCGGAAACGTATACATGGTACCAGCGCGGTATGACTGACATGGCCATTTTTTTCACCTGGTCTGCTGTTTCAGCACGGTCCTTTGAATCTGTATCATATACAAGCAGGACCTCTTCATCCGTTACAAGAGCTGATACATCATCGACATTAGGGACATCTGTGCAATATTTGGCGATGATATCGGCAACCTGCTCCCGGTTGATGGCAGCATAATGGTCATTGGAAGAGTTGTCTCCCGGGATCGGGCTTCTTTGGTGGCGGACATAACCATAGCTTTCGCTCATATTATTGCCGCGCCTGTAATTCTGGTTGTACAATTCAGGACGCTGATCATTCACGTTGATCGTATTGCCGCTTTCCTCATACATTTCATCCTTGGAGGAAAAGTTCTGGCAGGCAGCAAGAGCTGAAAGGCTGCAAATACCTATTATGATGATGGACTTCTTCAATTGAAACACCCCCTCATTACTATCATGACCATGTGTATACTTTTTTTTCTTAGTAATTGATGGGGAATCAGTTATAATTTAAGTAGCAGGAAGGGAAAAGGCAAAGAGACATGAGAGGTGATAGACATGGTTTGCATCAATAATATCTGTTATGAGCTGATTGAAGAGAGAACAGATGGGTTTAATGAAGAGGCCTTCCGAGGAAGGTACAGCGAGATCCTGACAAAGTATGATTATATTGTGGGGGACTGGGGCTATGGGCAGCTGAGGCTCAGGGGCTTTTTTGACGACCAGAACCAGAAAGCCACTTTTGATACGAAGATAAGCACGCTGACTGAATATCTTTATGAGTATTGCAATTTTGGGTGCCCATACTTTGTTGTAAAAAAGATAAAAGCCTGACAAGAGCCGATGAACGGCTCTTGTTTTGTCTTATTTTGAGGTATATGGCGGCTCTTCATTCTTATCTGGATCATCATGGGTCGGGTGGGCCCCCTCCATCTGCCTCGGGAGGTTTTGATGGAGGGATTTGAACTCATAATTAAAGGCGCTGTAATAGCGCTGGCCCTCCCGTCAAGGGGTACTTTTATTCTCGACAGGCTGATCCTTCCCTCTCGGAGAGCCATAAGGACCTTCCGGAAGCGTTTCAGGTACAAGGAAATTGCGCTGGGTCTCCACGTTTGAAAAGTCAGTATAAGTTTCTTTTTCTTTATCATCGCTCATTCTATCACCTCCTGCCTAGTATCTGCATTCCTTCACAAGATATAAGGGGCAAGATGGCGCAAAAAGGCATTAAATCATTTCATATAAGAATGACCGCAGCTCTTCCGCATCTTCTTCAGACAGCTTAAAGGCAAATTCAAGGTATCCTTCTTCTTTCAGGTCATCGGGACCGATGATGGCAAACCGGCTGCCCTGGATATCAAGGACAAGCTGCTTTCCATAATAGCGGGACGACTGGATAATGGCGAGGTCGAAGCGCTGGTTTTCACCCATAAAACTGACGAATCTTGTTTTCGTTTCTTCTAAATCATCATATAAAAAAAATCTTTCGGACATCCTGCCGATTCCTCCTTGAGCTTCTTATTATCCTTATCTTATCAGAAGCTGCCCACTTGAAGCACTGTGATTTTATTCTATTTACCGTAATGAAAAAAACGGATTCTTGAAAATTATGGTACAATAGATTCATGAAAAATGCCGACTCCTGAGAGGAATGAGACAAATGGTCCATAAAAGCAGACAAAAGCTCCGCAATTTTTTCAACTGGGGAAAGATTGTATTCCCGCTATCCAGCATCCGTTATTATCCTCCCCAGTTCATCCTTAGGGACCCGATCATCCAGGGTGTCAAACGGGCATTCCGTAAAGGATCTGAGGTAGCTGTCGCGGTCTTTACTATCAAGAATCTGAGAGAGATTTCAGACCAGCTTGGCCAAACCGGCTATTTTGCTTACATATCCAGCATTAAAAGGGAGTTCTGCCATACAATCCAGGGTGAATTGAAGGAAGAGGAGGTTATTCTCCTTCATGATCATTACAGCGACGGGCTTACTCTTTTCATTGAGGTAGGGCATGAACGCTATTGCATCTCGGAGATTGAGGGAATTATGAAGAAAATCCTCAGGGAATCAGAACGGAATCTCCTGCTGAGCCATCCGGCAGTCAATCCTCAGATTGAAACCGGATACATGTTTATTGAGAAAAAGCATTATTCTATAGAAGAAGCCGTACTGAAGGCCCATCAGCAGGCACTTGCCATGGCGGAAAAAAGGGTGCAGTCCGATTTCAATGAAATGCTGTACAGCATGAGCAAAATCGTCGCAAAGAAAGAGATCCGCCTTCTCGCCCAGCCTATTCTTGATGTGGCTACAAAGGAAGTGAAGGCATGGGAGATGCTGACCCGCGGTCCGGAGGGGACCCCGCTTGAAAATCCGCTTCAGCTCTTTTCAGTCGCAAGGCAGACAGGCATGCTTTATGACCTTGAAATGATCGTGATGGAAAAGATACTCGAACAGATTGAAACGACCGGCTGCCAGCAGGATATTTTCATTAACTTCACACCGATCACCCTGGGCAACCAGCTTTTTGTCAGGGACATTAAAAAGTTGCTTGCCAGGCATAAAGGGATCAGCCCTCGCCAGATGACAATCGAGGTGACTGAAAGGGATTCAATTGAAGGAATGGAGTATTTTATTTACAATATAAAGGTACTCAGGACTTTAGGATTCCGGATTGCCATCGATGATACAGGAGCAGGATATGCCAGCTTGAACTCTATTACGGAAATCATGCCGGACATCATCAAGATCGACCGTTCCGTCATTCAGAATATCGACAAAAATACGGTAAAGGAATCCATGCTTAAAGGCCTGCTCCTGGTGGCAAAAGAAACCGGCTCCCTGGTGGTGGCAGAAGGTATTGAAAGCGAAGAGGAGGCGATTGTCCTCTTCCGCAATAAAGTGGACCTGGCACAGGGTTATTTTTATGCCCGGCCTGATCTGCTTCAAAAAGGCCTGTTGTCATCATAGGGGTCAATTGAAAGGATGAACCTTTATGTATTTTGTGGACAGGGAAAAGATTGAAGAGATACTCGTATTTTTTGAAAAGCAAACTGCCCTTTTCGAGGGAAAGGACAATTGGGACAGTGAGATTGAAAGGGCAGCACTGGAACGAGTTTCCCATCTGCTGATCGAAGCGATCCTTGATGTCGGCAACAGCATAATAGACGGCTTTATTATGAGGGACCCGGGCAGCTATGAAGATATCGTGGATATCCTTGAAGATGAAAAAGTGATCTCAAGTGATATGGCAGGCAGCTATAAAGCGATCATCCAATACCGCAAGGAACTGGTCCAAAACTATACAAGCATCAGCCACACGGAGCTGCAGAAAGCTTTTGCTGATCATCTGGATGATATTAAAAGATTCGCACCCGCTGTAAGGTCATATATCCTCAATGAACTTGGACCGGTATCGGCATTCAAGAACTGACCGGAGAAAGCTGAATCCTTTGGAGGGAAAAGCCTTTTCCTTTATACTAAAGCCATGACCTTATGGTTTTGGCCTTGGCAGAATAAGACGCTAGTCAAAAAAGGCTCTTGGAAAAGAGCTTTTTTTGCATTTTAATTTTAAACAGGGGCAAAACAAAATAGAATGAGGCAATTACAGGCAGGAGTTGGATATTTTGAAGGATTATAAAGGCTATTTAATTGATTTGGATGGGACTATGTACCGTGGAACAGAATTGATCCAGGAAGCCGCTGATTTCGTCAAAAAGCTCAAAGAGAGAGGCATTCCTTATTTGTTCGTGACCAATAACTCTTCACGCACTCCCCAGCAGGTTGCTGCGAAGCTGAGGGATTTTGATATACCTGCTGAAGAAGAGCAGGTCTTTACGACAAGCATGGCAACAGCAAGCTTTATTGCGGAAGAAAAGAAGGATGCCTCTGTATATGTCATTGGAGAAGAAGGGATCCGCACGGCGATTGAAGATGAAGGCCTTTCATTTGCAAATGAAGATGCAGATTATGTTGTTGTGGGAATCGACCGTTCAATCAACTATGAAAAGCTTGCCATCGGCTGTCTGGCCGTGCGCAGGGGCGCAAAATTCATTTCCACAAATGGAGATATCGCGCTGCCGACTGAAAGGGGCTTTCTTCCGGGCAATGGATCCATCACCTCTGTAATCACTGTTTCAACTCAAACCGAACCGCTGTTCATCGGCAAGCCGGAGTCAATCATCATGGAGCAGGCATTAAAGGTAATCGGCACCAGCAAGGACGAGACATTGATGGTAGGCGACAACTATGATACCGACATTCTGGCAGGGATGAATGCGGGAATGGATACCCTTCTTGTCCATACCGGCGTGACAACAAAGGAACTGCTCGAAGGTTATGAAAAGAAGCCGACATATGTCATGGATTCGCTCGACCAATGGAAGTTTTAATAAAGGCACGAAAGAATGGCTGCAGAAATTCTGCGGTCTTTTTTTTTGTATGATTTCTTCCCATATTCTTCTGCATCCCTTCCCAATTTGGTAACAGTTTGGTCATATTTGCCCGGTAATATAAAAATCAAGCAAAGTATTAAATAATCTATTAGGAGGATTCAGAATGATGGATTCCAATGACAAATATAACCAGGAAGAAACTAAATCAAAGCTAAGGAAGGGCAAAGGCATACTGTCAGTTGTTGCAGCCGGGGTGGTCGGTTCTGCTCTGACATTGTATGCGGCACCTTACACTGATTATATTAGGGACCAATTCCCTCAGGCAGCCGCAAGCCAGGATGTTTCAGGAGGACAGGCATCCAGCGCCGCTGATGCCAATAAAACGGGCATCATTCCTGAGCAGACTAGTGCTCATACAGAAGGCTCTCTTGCTGATATAGTCGAAGGTGCATCAAAAGCGATTGTGGGAATCGTGAAATCGGAGAATCGAGCCAATCAATTTTCAAACACCAGCCAAACGGTGGAAAGCGGTTCAGGCTCAGGTGTGATATTTAAAAAAGAGAATGGAAGCGCCTATATCCTGACAAACAACCATGTTGTCGAGGGGGCCAGCAAGATTGATATTTCCCTTCATGACGGCCAGAAAACAACTGCAGAGCTAGTCGGAGCAGATGCACTGACAGATTTGGCAGTGTTGAGGATGGATGAAAAGTATGCCGATACTCTGCTGGGCTTTGGTGATTCATCCAAGCTGAGGCCTGGAGACCAGGTGCTCGCGATAGGAAACCCGCTCGGTCTTGACCTTTCAAGAACAGTCACACAGGGGATTGTCAGTGCGGTGGACCGCTCAATCTCTGTTGATACTTCTGCCGGCAGCTGGGATATGAATGTCATCCAGACAGATGCAGCAATCAATCCGGGGAACAGCGGCGGGGCATTGATAAATACTGCAGGGGAAGTAATCGGCATCAACAGTCTGAAAATTTCCGAAAGCGGGGTAGAAGGCCTTGGTTTTGCCATCCCTTCCAATGATCTTCAGCCGATCGTGGAGGAAATCATGGCAAATGGCAAGGTAGAGCGTCCTTATGCAGGGGTCGGTCTTGCCGGTCTTCAGGAAGTCCCTCAAGGGTATCTGCAAAACCTGCCGCAGAATGTAACCAAAGGAGCATTCATTGCCAATATTGATCCTGAATCTGCTGCAGCCAAGGCAGGCCTGAAAACGGGAGACGTGATTATTGCCATTAATGATACAGAGATTGGCAGTCCGGATGACTTTAGGAAGTATCTGTATACCAAGCTGAAAACAGGCGATAAAGCGGAGCTGTCACTTTACCGAAATGGTGAAAAAATGAATATCACTATGGAATTGGGGACAAAAACAATTACAGATTAAAAGTCCGCCGCCGGACTGTATGCCGACATTTTAAATAATAGACTGGAAAGGAAGTTATGATGGGGTTTTTAACAAAGAAAATCGGATTAGGGATATTGGTGCTTATTTTGGCAGCTGCAGGTACTGCTGCCTTCTTTCTTTCAAAGGAGCCGGCTGTAGCAAGTGTGGGCAGCGAAAGTATAAAAAAAGAAGAGCTCTACAGCCTGCTGGTCAAGCAATATGGAGATGAGGCTCTGGACGCGCTTGTAACGGACAAGATCATTGAAATGGAGGCAAAGAAGGAAAAAGTAACAATAAGCGACAAGGAAAAAGAAGAAGAGCTGAAAAATCTGAAAGAATCATATGGCGGGGAGGAGGGCTTCAAAGCTGCACTTGAACAGAGTGGTGTTACAGAAGCCGGAATAGCAGAGGATATTGAAAAATACTTAAAAACAGAAAAGCTCCTCGAGCCGCGAATTGATTTAAAAGAAGATGAAATCAAAGCTTATTTTGAAGAAAATAAAGATCAGTATGCCCAGCAGGAGCAGGTAAAGGCAAGCCATATCCTAGTTGAAGATGAAGCGACAGCAAAAGAAGTCAAATCCAAGCTGGACAAAGGAGAAGAATTTGCCGATCTGGCAAAAGAATACTCCACCGATGCTTCCAATGCCGAATCAGGCGGCGAGCTCGGCTATTTCGGAAAGGGAGAAATGGAAGCCGCGTTTGAGGAAGCTGCCTTTGCGTTGAAAGCTAATGAAATAAGCGGGCCAGTCAAAACCGATTACGGCTACCATATCATTAAAGTGGAAGATAAAAAGGAAGCAAAAGAAGCTGTGTACGAAGACAGCAAAGAAGCAGCGAAAAAGGCACTTTTTGACGAAAGGATGCAGACTGAGTACTATAACTGGCTTGAAGAGAAAAAGGAAGAATATAAAATCGAGAAAAATAGGAATGCCTAAGATTTGGAGCAGCCTTCCCTCTTATTCCTGGATAATAGACAATTAGCAAAACGAAAGAGCTTAGGTTCCAATATGGGGAAGTGGCTCCCGATTTAATTAGAGAAATCATGTTGGACAAAGCCTGATAGACAGTCTATCAGGCTTTTGCGTGTAAGTTTAAACAGGCTGCACCGGCTGGCTGACGACCAAGTCTGCCCCTTCCAGCGGCCGGACAGTTTCTAAGTAATGATCTTCCGCCTTCCAGTATCTGTTTTCAAACTTGTCCACTTTTTGTCTGGTGGCTTCTTTTTCGCGTTTGAATCTTGTCTCTCTCGGACAGTCCAGGTAAACGATATAATCAAGATAGTTTCTCCATTCAGGACGCTGCAGAAAGACGCCTTCGATGATGATGAGGCATTTCCGGGGAATGGTGGTATTTTTAAGAAAATGGCTGTCATTTTGTTCGACATAGAGCCTTAAGGTAAGTTCTTTTCCGGTATGTACTTTTGAAAACAGCTCCTGCTTTAAGTGTTCTGCATCCCATTGAAGGGAGTAGTATTCGTACCATTCTTCGTTTCCTGTGTTGTATCTTTTATTGCGGTCTTCTATATAATCATCGAGATGAAAGATGATTGCGGGGTGACCTTCTGCCTGCAGCCATTGTTTGAGCCTATTGACGAGTGTGGTTTTTCCTGAGCGGCTGAGTCCATCTATTCCGAGGATGAACCGGTCGTTTTGGAGCCCTTTTTCGATTGCTTGCTTCAGGTGGTTGATATCCATTTTCCGTTCCTCCCGTTTCTTGTTATCTCTGAAATCTTAGCATGGAATTTTTATTGTGTACAATTTTTCCAGGATTGTAAAAATACTGCCTGAAAGGGAGCTGTTGATTTGCGTTGCAGGCACTTCGCTTTCCGTGGGGCGAAGTTGAGCCTCCTTGGAGCGAGCTCTTGCTGGGTCTCAGTTCTGCCGCTATTTCCCACAGGAGTCTGCGTGCCTTCCACTCCAGTCAACAGGGTTTTTATAATTTTTTGGGTGATTTCTCTTTAGGAAAACGGGACGTTTTTTTGATGAGTTTTTGTTTTTAAAGGGGCGTTGCAGGCACTTTGCTTTCCGTGGGGGAAAGCTAAATTTCCTCGGGCTATTAATAAGCGGAGATTTTCCTGTTAAATTGTTAATATGCCATGAATGGGTCTATATAAGCGGAGATTTTCCGGTTAAGCGAAGCAAAATGGTCGATTATCCTTTTTTTTGGGTCGATAGGCGGAATTTCTCCTTCTATTTAAGCTGATTTTAGAGCTCTATTTAAATTAGCGGGAATTTCTCCGCTTATTGTCAACCCGCGCTGAACCTCATCCTGTTCCTGGAGTCGGCTCTTTTGGTCAGGGGGGGGGGTATGGGGAAAAATTGCTCTTTTAAAAGGTATTCTTGACTCATAATGAATTGGTTATTAAACAATGAGGGTGCTTACCTTCAACAGCATGCTATTTTTATAAAAAGGCTCAGAGCATAATGGCTCCGAGCTTTTTTGTGTGTAAATATTATTGCTAAAAAGTCTGCGAAATGCACTGCCAATCCGCACTTGGCACTTCAAAACCGAAACCTTACCAACAGAAGGCTGTTTATTCTTCTATTCGACTTTAGCAGCGCCATGGGCCAGGCGGCTTGAGGCGGCTGCTGCGATGGCGCCTACGATGTCGTCCAGGAAGGTGTGGCATTTGCCGGAGGATTTATCGTTTAGGTCTTTCAGGATGCCGGGCTTCAGTTTATCGATATATCCGTAGTTGGTAAAACCGATGCTGCCATAGACATTGACGATGGAGAAAGCGAGTACTTCGTCGACGCCATAGAGACTTTCATCGGTTTCTATGATTTTTTGGAGAGGCTGGTCAAGCATTCCTTTTTCACCGAGCATATCAAGCTGGATCCCGGTCAGGATGGCGTTTTGGACTTCCCTTTTGGACAGGACGCGCTCAACGTTGTGAAGGCAGTCCTTCATTTCAAGATTAGGGTGGTACTTTTCCTGAAGAAAGAAAACTAAATCTGCGATATCCTGTACGGTTACCCCTCTTTCAAGCAGCCATCTGCGGGCTGTCTGTTCTGTCAGGTCAACAACTTCTTTTTGTTCTTCAGACATTTGCCTCACCTTTTCTTGTTTTTTTCTAATGTATATACCGGCACAGCCGCAAATATACCTAAACAGGACATGCGGCTCCCGTGGCCTGTCTACTTCATTTTTTCCCTGAAGGCATGGGTTATGCAAGAAACAAACAAGTTTTTGCGGCGGGCACATATAATGAGATATAAGCGATTAGCGAATGAAGAGGTGTTTCTATGCTCAGGCAAATGCTTAAGCAACATTTTGGCATACAGGCGGAGGAAGAATTGAGAATCGGGCTGCATGAAGCGTTCAAAAAGGATAACCAGCTTTATATACCGATGGAGGTTGGCCTGGAGGAAGAGGATCTGGCGGAGCTTAGCCTGATTGCCAGCCATCTGCAGCAAACCGGCGATAAGACTGTAAGCACTTTCCTGCAGACAACTGAAGGTAAACACTCAAGCGTGTGGGAGCAAAAGAGCTATTGTGTATTGAAGTGCCCGAATGCCCAGCCGCGCAAAGGCTATCAGTCTGGCAGGAAGCTTGCCAAGTTCCATTATCGCGGCAGGCTTATTTCCTCACCGATCACCCGGACAAGCAGGATCGGGCAGTGGAAGCAGCTCTGGGAAAAGAGGCTGGATCAGATGGAGAAGGTTTGGAATAGCATGCTTTTTCAGCAGCCGGAGCATGAACTGGACCGGATGTTTCTGGAAACATTCCCCTACTATATGGGCCTGGCCGAGAACTCCATCCAATATCTGGCTGATGCAGAGCTGGATGATGAGCCAGGGCCTGCGGACAGCGGGACTGTCTGCCATGAGCGTTTTGTTTCCTCCACATGGGGAAGTGATGATTATCTGATCAAAAGCCCGTTTGACTGGGTCTTTGATCATGCAAGCCGCGATCTGGCAGAATGGTCCAGGGAAAGGTACTTCCGGAACATCAAAACTTATCAGCCAGGGCTATCACAGTATCTGAAGGAGTACCAGACAGTTGAGCCGCTGACCTCTTTTTCGTGGCGGCTGCTGTATGCACGCCTTCTGTTCCCGCTTCACTATTTTGAGTGCATTGAGAATTATTATGGGAATCCGACAGAGCATCAAAGGCATCTTTCAGAAGAGCAGCTGGGCCGTTTCCTGCAGCATACAGGCGACCATGAAGAGTTTCTGGGAAAGTTTTTTGAGATGGCAGAAGTCCCTGCTGCCAAAATGAAACTCCCTCCTGTAGACTGGCTGAAATGATAGCGGACTCAGCAGGGCTGTGAAAGGGCTTTTCCTTTGAATTGCCATTTCTTCCTTTTATAATGGGGAGGTACTGAACTTTTACGGCAAACTGCTGGGAGGCATATGATTGATGAAGGATAGAGTGTATATTACAAGAAAGCTGCCGGAAGAAACGATTTCCGGCTTAAAAGAGCATTATCATGTGGAGATGTGGGATAAGGAAGACATACCTGTTCCGGCAGAGGTTCTCAGGGAAAAGGCTAAAGAGGCATCGGCGCTGCTTACGATGCTTTCAGATTCCATAGATGGTGATTTGCTGGCGGAAGCGCACCGATTGAAGGTTGTAGCCAACCTTGCAGTCGGTTATGACAATATTGATGTGAAGGCTGCAGCGGAAAAAGGGATCACTGTGGCGAATACCCCTGATGTGCTTACTGATACTACAGCTGATCTGACCTTTGCTTTATTAATGGCGGCAGCCCGGAGGATCACGGAAAGCGCAGAATATGTGAAAGAGGGGAAATGGAAGAGCTGGAGTCCGCTCCTTCTTGCCGGCCAGGATATCCATCATAAGACCATCGGGATTGTTGGAATGGGGAATATCGGCCAGGCTGTGGCAAAGCGGGCAAAAGGCTTTGACATGAACATCCTTTATCATAACAGATCAAGAAGGCCTGAGGCGGAAGAAAAGCTCGGAGCTGTCTACGCTTCATTCGAGGAGCTGTGCGAGCAGTCGGATTATGTTGTATGCCTTGCACCGCTGAATGAGTCGACGAAAAATCTTTTCACCGAAGAGGCCTTCCGAAGAATGAAGAACTCCGCCATCTTCATTAATGCAGGCCGCGGCGCCATTGTGGATGAAGACGCACTTTACCGTGCTCTTCTTGATGGGGAAATCAGCGGAGCCGGGCTTGACGTCTTTGTAAAAGAACCAATTGGAAAGGACCATCCTCTCCTCAGTCTGTCCAATGTTGTCGCCCTTCCGCATATCGGCAGCTCCAGCACGGAAACCAGAATGGAGATGGCCAGGCTTTGCGCTGAAAACATCAATCTTGTTTTATCAGGCAAGCAGGCAAAAACGCCGGTACATATTTAATGATTGAAGGAGGCCCGGCTTTTTGCCGGGCTTTTGGTTTAGTGGAGGAGTGGCCGGGCTGTGGAGGGGGATATTGCTATTGGCGGAGATACAGGCTGGTGTTTCCATAGGGTTGTCAGGGGTAAGTCAGATCATGAATTTCAATGTCATGTATCCGGGAGGAGCCAGTGGACACATGACCGAGCGAAAAAAGCGGATGTCATGTATCCCAAAAAAGCTACTGGATACATGATCGAGTAAAAAATGGAGGTGTCATGTATCCGGGAGGAGTCACTGGATACATGATCGAGCGAAAAAAACGGGTGTCATGTACCCCGAAAAAGCTACTGGATACATGACCAAGTAAAAAGTGGAGGTGTCATGTATCCGGGAGGAGTCACTGGATACATGACCGAGCGAAAAAAACGGGTGTCATGTACCCCGAAAAAGCTACTGGATACATGACGGAGTAAAAGATGGAGGTGTCATGTATCCGGGAGGAGTCACTGGATACATGGTCGAGCGAAAAAAACAAATGTCATGTACCCCGAAAAAGCTACTGGATACATGACCAAGTAAAAAATGGAGGTGTCATGTATCCGGGAGGAGTCACTAGATACATGACCGAGCGAAAAAAGCACATGACATGTATACCGAAAAAGTCCCTTACATGACAGAGCGAAAATCCTAGTGTCATGGACAGGGGGCAACATGCCATAGATTTCTCATCCATGTAAGCTATAATCCACTACACAGCCTTCGTCTAAAGAAAAAATCTCAAATCGCCAAACACCTACAGTCTCAGCACAGTAAGCGATTCCACAAATATAATTCTGAATATTTCCTATTGTAAAATTATCTTCCGAATTCTATAATGTCTACTATACAAATACAAATGTACACCTAAAAAGAACAACGGTGAGGGGGATATAGAGTGGAAGCTATTTCAGTTGGGTTGTTAGGATTGGGAACTGTCGGATCAGGTGTTGTGAAAATCATTAAAAACCACCAGGATAAGCTGATGCATCAGGTAGGCTGTCCGGTTGAGGTTAAAAAAGTGCTGGTGCAGGATTTGAATAAGCAGCGCGAAGTGGATATTGAAGCCTCCCTGCTCACAGGAAGCCCGGAGGAAATTATTGATGATCCGGATATCGATATTATCATTGAGGTCATGGGGGGGATTGAGGATACAAGGAAGCATCTCCTTAAAGCGCTTGCGAATAAAAAGCATATTGTAACAGCCAATAAAGATTTAATGGCATTGTACGGTTCAGAGCTTTTGACTGCTGCTTCAGAAAATGGCTGCGATTTGTTTTATGAAGCCAGTGTTGCCGGGGGAATCCCTATTTTAAGAGGGCTTGCAGATGGATTGGCCTCTGACCGGATAACTAAAATGATGGGCATCGTTAATGGGACAACCAATTATATTTTAACGAAGATGAGCCAGGATGGCAGCGCCTATGAAGATGTGCTGAAGGAAGCCCAGGAGCTCGGATACGCCGAAAGCGACCCGACCTCAGATGTGGAGGGGCTGGATGCTGCAAGGAAAATGGCGATCCTGGCCACACTCGGCTTCTCGATGAAAGTTGATCTGGATGATGTGAAAGTAAAAGGAATCACAGGGGTAACGGAAGAAGATCTGCAGTACGGAAAGCAGCTCGGCTATACTATGAAGCTGATCGGCATTGCCCACCGCGAAGGGGAGAAGGTTGAGGTCAGCGTGCAGCCGGCGCTTTTGGCAGAATCCCATCCGCTTGCCGGGGTGAATAATGAGTATAATGCAGTCTATGTATACGGGGAAGCGGTTGGAGAAACGATGTTTTACGGCCCTGGTGCAGGGAGCCTGCCGACTGCTACAGCAGTTGTCTCGGACCTTGTCGGTGTCATGAAAAATCTGAGGCTGGGCGTGAACGGGAAGAGCGCTGTCAGCCCGCAGTATCCGAAGAAGCTTAAAGACCCGTCCGAAATATACTCTAAATACTTCCTGCGGCTCCATGTTAAAGATGAAGTGGGTGTCTTTGGCGAATTGACATCTATTTTTTCCAAGCATTCCGTCAGTCTTGAAAAAATCCTGCAGCTGCCTGTGGAAGAAAAGGGGCTGGCCGAAATCGTCCTCGTCACCCATCAATCTTCTTTGAAGGATTATGAGGACATCCTGTCCAGCTTAGAGGACCTGCCTGCTGTAAAAACGATTGAGAGCTCATACAGAGTAGAGGGGAGTGGAAGCTGATGCGATGGGAAGGACTTTTGTCTGCCTACAAGGAATATCTGCCGGTGAATGATGAAACACCGATGCTCTCCCTAAATGAAGGCAATACACCGCTGATCAAGCTGAACCGGATATCCCAGGAATGGGGCATCGAACTGTATGTGAAAACGGAGGGCAGCAATCCGACCGGCTCATTCAAGGACCGCGGCATGGTCATGGCTGTTGCCAAAGCAAAGGAAGCCGGCAGCAGTA
Organism: Bacillus sp. UMB0728; assembly: GCF_002858875.1. Taxonomy (NCBI): domain Bacteria; kingdom Bacillati; phylum Bacillota; class Bacilli; order Caryophanales; family Bacillaceae; genus Bacillus; species Bacillus sp. UMB0728. The sequence continues at coordinate 978,806 of NZ_PKLA01000002.1, forward strand.
CGGTCATTTGTGCATCAACAGGGAATACATCTGCCGCAGCGGCAGCATATGCGGCAAGGGCCGGGATGAGATGCATAGTTGTCATTCCTGAAGGCAAGATTGCCATGGGTAAGCTTGCACAGGCAATCATGTACGGAGCGGAAATTATATCAATTGAAGGCAATTTTGACGAGGCTCTTGCCATGGTCCGCAGCATCAGCGAAACGGAGCCTGTCACTCTTGTGAATTCTGTCAATCCATACAGGCTGGAAGGGCAGAAAACGGCTGCCTTCGAGATTTGCGACCAGCTTGGGAGTGCCCCTGATATTCTCGCAATCCCTGTAGGCAATGCCGGAAATATCAGTGCCTACTGGAAAGGCTTTAAAGAGTACAACCGCGCAAAACAGACCGGCCTTCCAAGGATGTTTGGCTTTGAGGCGGAAGGGGCGGCGGCCATTGTCCATGACAGAATCTTTGCAGAGCCCGAAACAATCGCTACCGCCATCAGGATCGGAAACCCGGCGAGCTGGCAGCTGGCCGTGGATGCGAGGGACGAGTCAGAAGGGAAAATCGATGAAGTCAGCGATACGGAAATCCTTGGGGCATACCGCAAGCTTGCAGCTTCAGAGGGCATTTTTGCAGAGCCGGCTTCCTGTGCATCGCTGGCCGGCATCTATAAAAAGCTGCGCCAAGGGGAAATACCGCATGGCAGCAGAGTTGTTGCAGTTCTTACAGGGAACGGGCTGAAAGATCCGAACACCGCAATCGATACAAGCCTTGTGAAGCCGATCCTTCTTCCAAACGAGCTTGAAGCGGTTGCGGGCCATATCAGGGGAGCCGTGCATTCATGATGGAGGGAGAGATGCTTACCATCAGGGTGCCGGCAAGTACGGCCAATCTTGGGCCTGGCTTTGATTCTGTCGGCCTTGCCCTGAGTCTATATTTGACGGTTGAAGCAGAGCGTGCCGGCCAATGGGAGGTGGTGCCGGAAAGCAGCTGCCTGGAGGGCTTCCCAAGGGACAGCCGGCATCTGATTGTCCAGGCTGCAAAGAAGGCAGCCGAACATTATTCAGCGGATCTCCCGCCCTGTATTTTAAGGGTGAAAAGCGACATTCCCCTGGCCAGGGGGCTTGGTTCAAGCGGAGCAGCCATTGTCGCCGGTATTGAACTGGCTGACTCGTTATGCGGCTTAGGGCTTTCCCGGCATGAAAAGCTGTGCATCGCAGGGCGGATGGAGGGGCATCCGGACAATGTGGGGGCCTCTCTCTTTGGCGGGCTGGTGATTGGTTATCAGACAGGGGAAGAGGTGCTGGCAGCCGCTTTCCAACATCTTGGCATTGAGGTGCTGGCAGTCGTTCCCCAGGAGGAGCTGCTGACAAAAGAATCGAGGGGGGCTCTTCCGGCAAGCTTGACCCACCAGGAGTCGGTTCAGGCCGGCGCTGCGGCCAATCTACTCATTGCTGCTCTTCTTCAGGGCAATTATGAGCTGGCTGGGAAGATGATGCAGAAAGATTTGTATCACCAGCCCTACAGGAGGAAGCTTGTTCCCCATCTTGACATGATTGAAGAGAAAGCAGCAGCTCTTGGCGTCTTCGGAACCGCCTTGAGCGGAGCGGGGCCTGCAGTGGTTTGCTTCATTGCCCCTGAAAAGGGAGATCAAGCTGCAGATGCTCTCAGCAGGATACTGCCGCAGATGGATGTGCTGCGCTTATCCATTGATCAAAAGGGCAGTACAGTATCCCGGCATGCAGTTTCAGGCCGTTAATATGTAAGAGCTGAGATTCCCATAAAAAAAAGCGATCCGCCCGAGGCGTGATCGCTTTATTATTGGAATTTCTTAGAATACCTGTTCTACTTCGACAACTCCAGGAACTTCTTCTAAAAGAGCACGTTCAATCCCTGCTTTTAAAGTAATGGTTGAACTAGGGCAGCTGCCGCAAGCTCCAAGTAAACGAAGCTTAACAATGCCATCTTCTACATCAACCAATTCACAGTCTCCTCCATCGCGAAGAAGAAACGGACGCAATTTATCTAATACTTCCTGAACATCTGAAATGATATCTTGTTCCATTAAAATCGACTCCTTTCCTACTCTTATTATAATCACTGTCGAGCCAAAAATCTATTCCCCAATCCCCAAATCCAATAATCGTTAATTTTTTTTCTATATGAATATTAAACTTCCATCAGTTAAAATAGACATAAAGGGGTGGAAAAAATGGACAGAAGGTCAGTTGAAATCGTTGTATACGGGGCAGAGCAGTTATGCCCAAGCTGTGTGAATCTGCCATCATCTAAAGAGACGTATGAATGGCTGGAGGCTGCGGTCAGCCGGAAGTTTGCTGATCAGCCTTTTTCCATCAGTTATGTGGATATACATAATCCTCCTGATGATGAGGCAAGGAGGGACTTTGCGATGCGGGTGATTGAGGAGGATATGTTTTATCCGGTCGTTTTGATCGGCGATGAAGTGGTCGGTGAGGGCAATCCGAAGCTGAAAACGATTTTTGCCAAGATGGAGGCTTACGGTTATACGCCAGCCTGATGAATGGGGAAAAGCGGGCCTGTGTGTATCAGGGTCGCTTTTTTGTTGAAATACGGAGTATCTTTTTGAATGGGGGCGGTGATTTCCATTCCAGGCACTTCGCTTTCCGCGGGGCGGCGCTGAGCCTCCTCAGAGTAAGCTCCTGCGGGGTCTCAGCTCTGCCGCTTCAATCCCGCAGGAGTCTGCGTGCCTTGCACTCCAATCACCAGGTTCTGAAAATTAATTGGGCAATTCCCCTTTCCTAATTAGGTCATTCAAATAAAAAAGGAAGGTCGCTTATCTTAACGTCTCTTCGTTATAAATTGTTAAATGAGACTGGTGATTCCGTTCCAGGCACACTTCATTCAATCGGCTTTGAATTGAATGACAGAGATTCTGCTCTCTGTGGCATTTTTCAGATCTATAAATAAGGTCAGTTATACATTCACATTAAAATTAAAAAGGAGTACGGATCTTCCATCCGTACTCCTTTGGTTTGCTTGATCAGCCATTATGATATTTGTACATCCATAAAATTCCGGATTTAAGCAGTCTGGCGACGCGGCCTGTGATCGGTCTTTCGGCGACAAGGCCGAAGCCATGCTTTTTGCCGAGTGAGCCAAGGACGCCTTTCAGCTTGATGACCGGCAGGGATTCTGGCAGCTCTTCGCCTTTCCAGCGCTTCAGGAGGATCTGGACAATTTGTTCTGCCTGGCCTTCGGCAAGCTGTGCACTTGGTGCATGCGGCAGGCTTGCGCAGTCTCCTACAACATACACATGCTCATTGCCGGGAATGTTATGGTGCTTGGTAAGCACGACACGGCCCTGTGCATCTTTTTCCACCGGCAGGTCACGGACAACCTTGCTTGGCTGAATGCCTGCTGTCCATACAATGGCATCGCACTGAAGGGGCTCGTCATGGTTATAAAGGATGTTTTCTTCTACACGGGTAATGTTGGAATTGTTGATGATTTCCACTCCGTGATTGTCAAACCAATTTTCTACATAAGTGCTTAATCTTTCAGGGAAAGCGGAAAGAATATGATTTCCCCTGTCAAACAGCTTCACTTTCAGATCCGGCCGGCTTTCATTCAGCTCGGATGCCAGTTCAACGCCGCTCAGTCCTGCCCCAACGATGGCAACGACAGACCCCGGCGACAGATTGTTCAATGTTTCATAAGTGCGGCGTGATTTTTCGATTGTCTGGATGCTGTAGGTGTGTACATCTGCCCCAGGGACATTATGGTACTTATCCTCGCACCCAAGTCCAATGATAAGGTCATCATAGGAAACAGGAGTTTCATTTGCCAGGTTTACCTGCTGTTTTTCAAGGTCGATCCCCGAGATTTCTCCATATTTAATCTTAAGGCGCGGATGCTCAGGGAAAGCAACCCGGACATGCTGATCAGAGATCGTTCCTGCTGCTAGTGCATAATATTCAGTTTTAAGGCAGTGGTAAGGTACCCGGTCAATCAGTGTAATGCTTGTATCTTCCGGCAATGAGTTTGGCAGCAGACGGGCAAGAGCTCTCATGCCGCCATATCCTCCGCCAAGTATGACAAGATTTTTCATAACCAAATTTCCCCTTTTGTCCAGTATGTAAGCAGCTATAGTAATATATTAAAATAATAGAACACAATGACAGAATAAGAATTAAACGTTTACATTATTATATTAGCAAAATAATTAGAATATTAATTCACAAGAATATTCATGAAACAACATAAAAAGTATAACGAAATTATAGCTAAATCACAACACATATCTGAATAATCCAGGCAAAAGTCGACATTATACGCCCTTCAATCATCCAATAATGATAATCCAGCGCTTACTGTGTATGTGACAGTATGCCTTTGCTTGCGTTTTTGCCTGAAACCAAGTACATTAACAATTAGTAGAGAGGTGAATAGATGTGATTCAGCCAATCATAGAATTTTGCATCAGCAACCTGGCAAGCGGTGCGCAGAAGGCCCTGGAAATCCTTGAAAAGGACCCGGATCTGGATGTGATTGAGTATGGCTGCCTTGGGTACTGCGGAAAATGTGCAAGCTCTTTATATGCCCTGGTGAACGGTGAGGTTGTAACAGGAGAGACGCCGGAGGAACTGGTGGAAAACATATATCAATTCCTGGATGAAAATCCGATGTTTTAATATAAAAGGCCGCATATCGATGCGGCCTTTTTCTTATAGTTAAGGAATTTATAAATTGGAAGACTTGTGGATACTTTTCAATGCTTGATCCACGTCCAGCTCCACCGCCTACCCCCTCGTGGTCATAAGCCAAACCTCCCAAAAAGGCAAAGAATGCCTTTCCGGGAGGTTCGTCTTATGCTTGTCGGGGGTGATCAAGGCGCTTGCGCTTTTGTTCTTGAAGGAGCAGACATCAGCAGGTCTGCCTTCTGCTTTCCCTCATTTCATGCCAGCGTTCTCTTGCCATATCAATGATCCCCGGCTCAAGCGAACGGCTTTGCTGTTCGATTACCTTGGAGAAAAACTTGATTGCCTGGCCATCGCTGCCTATTTTCCTTGAAAGTTCTGCAATGAGGTATAGAAGTCTGGTTTCAGAGATCTGCGTGCCCTGGTAATCACCGCTTGAATAGGATTCCACATATTCATGGGCAGCCAATTTCATAAAGCGCTGTTCCTGTGTCTCATCGCCGCCATTTCTGTACAGCCAGGCAAGCCGCATATACAATCCCGCGATGGACACATGCTTTTCCTTCTTCAAAAGTGCTGAGTAGACAGCCAGCTTGTATGTCTGGATTGCTTCATTCCTGCTCCTCTTCCTGCCGAAGTCCCTGGGCTTCCATTGGCTCGTGATCTTTTCATCAATCTGTTCCTTTGAACCCGGGGGGAAATATGGGCTGAATTCCTCGGAAAACGAAAAGCCGCATTGAGGACATACTTGTATATAATAGAATATCGGATTGCTTGCATCTGAGTCATAAAAAGGAAGAAAATCAGTGTCATAGCCTTTGATTTTTACGAAGCGGGAACGGACCTTCTGGCTTGTAAAGTTGTTCTTGCATACAGGGCAGCTGTAGCTTTTTTCATACAATGGCTCCAGTATGGCCAATTTTCTCACCTTCCATTATAAAATAGTGGGTTTATTATACCATAAACAACAGGGTGTTTTAGGTAATAAGTTCTAATTCAGGAGCGGATTTGATAAAAGGGCCCTAAAATTGAAGCCTGCTCAGTTGAGTCCCGCTCAAAGTCTGTATATACTATATATAAGAGTAAAAACCTCAAGATTAAGGAGGATTTAAAATGGAAAACCAAATTGTTGAAATTACTGAAGCTGCGGCTTTTCAAATTAAAGATATGATGAAGCAAAATGAAGAGGAAAATGCATTCCTGCGTGTTGCAGTAAAAGGAGGGGGCTGCAGCGGGTTGTCATACGGCATGGGCTTTGCGCATGAAGTTGAAGAAAACGATGCCCAGTTCGAGCTCCATGGCCTGCAAATCCTTGTAAGCAAGGAAGATGCTGCCATCCTTAACGGCACAAAGATCGACTATAAGCAATCCATGATGGGCGGCGGATTCACGATCGACAACCCTAATGCCATCGCTTCCTGCGGCTGCGGTTCTTCGTTTAGAACGGCCAAGAATGCAGGGACACCTGAAAATTGCTGATTCCTTAATTGTCATCATATACCTTACAGAACGCTTCCTGACCTCAATCGAGCATATCAGGAAGCGTTTTTTACATGGAAAAAGAGAAGGGGGGGTTAAAAAATGAAGCTTTTTCAAAATACGCAGGAGTCTGAGAGCGAGTTTGGGTGCAGCCCGATTATCCAGACGCCGGCAGGAGCCATTGCATTTGACCTCCGAATCAATGGCCAAGTCCCATCCAGGTGCCATAGCAAACCTTCCTGCTATAGGCTGGAAAATGGAGAACTCTTGCTGAGATATTCACATAAGGATTACATAGCCGAGCTTCTCCTCTGCGAACCTGACACCAGGATTCCATCACATATGAAAATAGAAAAAGCAGCTGCTGCCGTCTGGAGGCTGAGAGCTTGTCATAATTTAAGGGACTGTATATTTCAAGCAGAGATGGAACCAATAGGAAGCGCCGGGTGGCCGGACAGCGGAGAAAGGCTCGAGGCGATGACCTGGGAGTATGGGGAATGGAAGCTCACTCTTGGCACAGAGGATGGGGCTGCCTTAGTTCAAAGGTCAAGAATAAAGGATATGATGCCGGACTCATTCTATGCTGAAGATGAAATTTCACAAATCCAAATCGTCAGGTATTTGCCAAATGCGATTGCAGTTCCAATCCCGGAAATAAGAAAGGGTGAACTTTGCCAGGTCCATTTTGTGGCAGCGTGGAGCCGCCCGAAGGAAGATGGGGATGCTTCCGCATGGTTTGCTGTAGATAGAACAGGAGGGGAAATCCTCGAAGGGTCAGGATTGTACTAAATTGGGCTGCCGGGCAGCATCCATTTTTTCAGAAAAAGGATGTTCGCACTGCCGGCTTGTCTCCCTCATGCATAAGATGAAACATATCTTGCTGCAGAGGGGGTGAATCTATGGGCTGCTGGTATAATGACAATGTAGCAGGCTTATCGGGCAACAGGCACTGGAAGCAGGATGATGTGGCTGGTGCATCTGACTGTCATCACAAGAAACGCGATGATGACTTTAAGGTAAGGGTTGAGGCCTTTATTGACAGTGAGGAATTTTGCAGGGCTGTAAGGCGCTGCCTGGCTGATGACGTAGCCGGGGCAGAAACAGACCGCCGCAGAAAACGCAGACACTATTGGTAAGAAATAAAAGCGGCCCCGCCGGAGTTTCTCTCCGGCGGGGCCATTTTATTGATTATTTATCAAACATGGACGTGCTGTGCAGAGGCTGCACCCGTGCTTTAGGATCAATAAGGGCCTTAGCATTGTTCACTGCAGTCGGCGCTTCTCCGAAACCGGAAGCAATCAGCTTCACTTTGCCGTCATAGGTGCAAATATCGCCGGCTGCGTAAATGCCCGGGATATTTGTCTCCATTTTGCTGTTGACGACAATATTATTTTTTTCAATTTCCAGGCCCCACTCTTTGATCGGGCCAAGCGATGAAACAAAGCCGTAGTTGACGATGACGGCATCAACATCGATGGCTTCTTTTTCTTCCCCTTTGGCATCCTGGATGATCACCTGGGAAATGCCCTCCTCATTGCCGATCAGTTCGGCAGGAACAAACGGAGTCTTGATTTCAACCTTGGAATTGTGAAGGTTTTCTACACTGTGCTCGTGGGCGCGGAACTTGTCGCGGCGGTGGATGATCTTTACGTTCTCTGCGATAGGCTCAAGCATCAAGGCCCAGTCTACTGCTGAATCGCCTCCTCCGAATACAACCACTTTCTTCCCGGAGAAATGATTCAGGTCATCAATGAAGTAGTGCAGGTTCTTGCCTTCATATTGCGGAGCCGAGTCAAGCTCAAGGCGGCGCGGCTGGAATGCGCCATTTCCGGCCGTGATGATGACCGTCTTTGTATAGTGGATTTCGCTGTTGGTGGTTAGCTTGAAAATGCCGTCCGGCTGTTTTTCGAGCTTTTCAACCGACTGCTCAAGCGATACCGTAGGTTCGAATTTCTTCATCTGCTCTTTTAAATTATCGACGAGCTCCTGTGCCCGCACTTTCGGGAAACCGGCTACATCATATATGTATTTCTCCGGATAAAGAGCTGACAGCTGCCCGCCAAGCTGGGGAAGGCTTTCAATTATTTTAACAGAGGCCTGCCTCATGCCGCCGTAAAAAGCAGTGAACAGCCCGACAGGCCCTCCGCCGATAATCGTTATATCATAGATTGTCTGATCTTCCTTCACACTAATCACCTCAACATATGTAGTAACATTTCTAGCCTTCATCATATCATAAATAATGAAAAACCTCACATAGCAGAACTGAAAGTTGTTGGAATAATGAGAAAAATTGCGTAAAAATCTTAATTTTCTCAATAGGATATATTCTGCTTTTAACCTTGAAAAACCGCGGAAAAAAGAATATTATGTATTATAGACATAAACTTTGTGACAAATTTCGGACATTTTTTTGCTCTGCTTCGTGAAGAATATCACAAACTTTTTCTTGTACTTATAAAATAAAAACTCATAAAGCAGTGGAAGATAAGAAAAAGCAGAAGAGTTTTCGAAAATACTAATAAAGGTGGAAGTGATACGCTTTGAAAAAGCCAAAAATAGTAATTCTAGGTGCCGGCTACGGCGGATTGATGGTGGCAACACGTTTGCAAAAGCAGGTTGGAGTGAATGAAGCAGAAATCGTATTAGTGAACAAGAATGACTATCACTATGAAACGACTTGGCTGCACGAAGCTTCTGCAGGTACTCTTCATCACGATCGAGTTCGCTATGATGTTAAAAATGTCATTGACCGAAACAAAATCGAATTTGTCCAGGGTACTGCTGTTGAAATTAAAACTGAAGAAAAGAAGGTCATCCTCGAGGAAGGCGAAGTAACCTATGACTACTTGGTCGTTTCACTTGGTGCTGAGCCGGAAACATTCGGCATCAAAGGCCTGGATGTACATGCTTTCTCTATTATAAATGTGAATGCTGCAAGACAGATCCGCGAGCATATTGAATATCAATTTGCCACTTACAATACTGAAGAAGAGAAAAAGGATGAAAGGCTGACAATTGTAGTCGGAGGCGCCGGCTTCACAGGCATTGAATTCCTTGGCGAGCTGGCAAACAGAGTGCCTGAGCTGTGCAAGGAATATGATGTGGACTACAGCAAGGTTAAGATCATCTGTGTTGAAGCTGCTCCTACGGTCCTTCCTGGCTTTGACCCTGAGCTTGTCAACTATGCAGTCTCCCACCTGGAGAAAAAGGGTGTTCAATTCCTGATTGGCACTGCCATCAAAGAATGCAATGAAGATGGAATCACGGTCGGAAAAGGCGACGAAGAAGTTGAGCACATCAAAGCAGGCACTGTCGTCTGGGCTGCAGGTGTTCGCGGCAACTCCATCATCGAAAATTCCGGCATTGAAGCGATGCGCGGACGTGTAAAGGTTCAGCCTGACCTAAGGGTTCCTGGCCATGAAGATCTATTCATCATCGGCGACTGCTCATTGATCATCAATGAAGAAATCAACCGTCCTTATCCTCCTACTGCCCAAATCGCCATGCAGCAGGGAGAGGTATGCGCGCGCAATATCGTTGCACTGATCCGCAACAAGGGTGAGCTTGAGACCTTCACTCCTGATATCAAAGGTACAGTATGTTCATTGGGCGAAGACGATGCCATTGGTGTGGCTTTCGGCAAGAAATTGGTAGGATCAAAGGCTTCCTTCATGAAGAAGATGATCGACAACCGTGCCCTCTTCATGATTGGCGGACCTGGACTTGTCCTGAAAAAAGGCAAATTCAATATCTTTTAATAAAAACTGCCGGGGATCATTTCCCCGGTATTTTTGTGTCCAAAAACCAATTAGAAGCAGAGCTCTGCTACAATAGAAAGATCATTATGCATGGAGGTCATAAACGTAATGGAGAGCAAACGTGGCAAAGTGTGGCTTGCTGTTTCAGGCCTGGTTATTTCACCGGAGGGAAAGTGGCTTTTAGTTAAGAAAAAATACGGCGGGCTGAAGGGCAAATGGTCGCTGCCTGCAGGCTTTGTTAATCCAGGGGAGACTGCCGATGAAGCAGCTGTAAGGGAAGTAAAGGAAGAAACGGGCATTGCAAGCAGGCCGGTCGGCATGATAGGGCTGAGGACTGGTGTGATCCGCGGCGAGGTCAGCGACAATATGATCCTTTTTCTTATGGCGCCTGAAAAAGGCCAAAGCATCACTGTCCAGGAAAGCGAGCTGATGGATGTGCAGTTTATGGATCCTGGAGAAGCAGCGGTCCATGAAGATGCCTCGATCCTCCTCAAGTATTTGACAGAACTTAATGAAGGGGCTGCCAAACAGCTGATAGACGGCGTAAACCCTGGCGACCACTTCGGATACTCCGCATATAAACTATTTTTATAATTTTCAGAAATTATTAGAATTCATTAGATATTGTAAGATAATCTAACATGTATGCGTTTACAGAAGGGCTTTTCCGGCTAATATGAAGCTTTCCATTTTCCTCAATCCTTGATATATTATCAGAAAATTCAGTGTGTAAAGGGGATGAGCAGGATGGCAGCAATGACTTATGAAACCAAAGAATGCGACTATTGTTCAGGGAAGGGCTATTTCCAGCTTTTATTAGGCGGCTCTGAAACATGCACCTGCTGCAACGGTTCCGGCAAAAAGAAAGGATAAAATAAAACCCTGCTGACTGCAGGGTTTTTCCGTGGCTGGATTTTCCTTCGGCAAGGCCTGAACAGTTATAGTTGTTAAAAAGTGTTCACAAAATTAAAATTGACTACCTTTCGGCCATTCAGTACACTTAAAAGTGATGTTTTAAGGGGGTACTGCCTGTGCAGATGACTATTTTTGTGTTGCCAATTTCAATGCTGCTATTTTTCGTTTTATTTTTTGGAATCGGTTTTATATTGAATATGCTGCTTAGAATGTCCTGGATCATGGCCATTATTTATCCAATCATCGCTATCCTGATTGTTGACCAGGTCCGTTTCATAGAATATTTCACCAACAGCGGTGAAGCATTTCCTGAGCTGGGAAGGCTTTTGTCAGAGCTCGCCATGGCTGATGTCCTGATTTTAAGCAGCGGGATGGCTGGTGCAGTTGCAGCCGGTATAACTATTAAACTGCTGAGAAGCAAAGGCTACAGAATGTTTTAATGTAAAAGCATTCCCCTATTGGGAGTGTTTTTTTTTCTCTGTGAAACACACCTTTTCATATGAATGAGTCTAAAATCAATACAGAATACCAACAGACCCTACTATTAAAAAATATAACAAAAGGCTGAGATAGGCGACTAAAAAACTTCAGAATCATAAATTTTATAATTTTTTTTTAGGAAATACCCTTCCTGTACTAAAACCTTGATACAGCAGGCTTTATATGAATTTTACTTCTAATACAGAAGCCGCGGTATTGCCTTAATTCCAATCCTCCCAGGAATACTTTTTCTAAAGTTGGGAAATGATTAACTTGGGAGGAGTGAATTATTATATGAATAGACTAAAAAAATGGACAAAGCGCATCATCATGTCAGTTTTATTTTTAGGGGCACTGCTTACCACCTTTCAATCCATATCCGGAGTAGGCGCGAAAACCCTTGAGTCCTATCAGTACGAAGGCGGCGGGGCAGCAGCTGAAATGGAAGATTATGCTTTCTCAGACCATACATATAAAACAATGGGACTTGCCTACAAATATCTTCCGAGGCTGGAAGCGAATGAGCTGATTTCCTCAGCGGAGGCGGTTACTGCCGAGCCACAGTCCTTGGAAGAAGCATTCAATTGGTCAGAATATCCCGCCAAATCTGTAGTGGCGACCGGCTATACGGCCTATTATGAATCAACAGGAAAGAATCCGGGGCACCCGTCCTTTGGCATTACATACTCTGGGGTCAAGGTAAAACGAGATCTGTACTCTACAGTAGCAGCAGACCTGAACGTTTTCCCGATCGGCACCATCCTGTTCATACCGGGTTATGGATACGGGGTCGTAGCTGACAAAGGCGGCGCCATCAAAGGTAATAAACTTGATCTATATTATGAAACCGTCGAAGACGTCTACAGCAGCTGGGGCAAAAAAACGCTTGATGTTTATGTGATTGAAGAGGGAGACGGAAGCCTGACTGAAGAGGAACTAAGCGCCCTTAACGAGAACGAATCCATGCAGGTATTCCGCCACCAGTACAGGGCTGTGGAGGAATAGGAAAAGCGGAGGCGGCTTGCCCGAGGCAGACAAGCATAAGCCACTTTAGGATAGAAGGCGGTCTTTGCCTTCAATCCTAAAGTGGCTTATGACTCGGGCCCTAGACGCCGGAGCTGGATCAAGCAAAGCTGATAAGCCTTGTTCAGTAGAGGAACGAGGAATTGAAAGTCCGAATTTGAGGCAGTCGCAAATAAATCCGGAAAGTCGCAAATAAAAGCCAAAAAAGAAAATAAAACTAAGAAAGAGGGAGGCCTGATCAAACGGCCTCCCTCTTTTTATCGCTAAAAGCATTCCGGATGCAGTATACGGGCGAGCCTTTCAGCGCCTTCAATCAGGCGGGGGGAAGGGCGGCAATACAGTTCTTCCTCCAGTACGAGGATTCTTTCATGTTTGACTGCCTCAAGTTCCTTCCATCCTGGCCTTTTCACGACAATCTCCGGCTTTACCTTTTCTTTGCGGACGCCTACCCATGCAAGACAGATATAATCAGGCTGGCGGCGGAGGACGTCATCCCAATCTGTCTGGACGCTGGCGAGTTCCACATCCCTGAACAGATTGACGGCGCCGGCAAGCTCGCTGATTTCAGTGAGCCAGTTGATGCTTCCAGGGGTGAAAACCGGCTTTGGCCACCATTCCCAGTAGAGGGAGGGTTTGTACCCGGCGCCTGCCGATTTTTCCTGCAGGCTTTTAATTTTCGTCCTGAATTCGCCGGCTGCCATTTCACCCAATCCGGGATATCCGGCAGCCTCGGCTGCTGTACTCAGGTCCCGTGCAATATCCTCAAGGCTTTGGGGATTAAGGGTAATGAAAGGCAGGTTCCTATTCCTTAATTCCCCGATATTTTTCTCCATCCCCGGCACGCTCAAGGATGCCAGTACGAGATCAGGCTTCAGCGCTTCAACCTTATCCATATCAATTGATAAATCAGGTCCGAGCCTTGGCAGATGAAGCACTTCCTCCGGCCAGTCAGAATAGTCATCGATTCCGACCAGAAGATGTGTCAGCCCGAGGTAAGCGATAATTTCTGTGTTGCTGGGACAGATAGATACTATTCTCATAAAAGTCTCCTTATAGATTAACTAGCATATCGAGAACAAGGGTCAAAGCAATCCCTGTCAGCCCCCCGAAAAACACTTCAATCGGTTTGTGGCCGAGGAGCTCCTTCAGTTCTTTCTGTTTTTCTTTTTCGGCCTTTTTCTGCCATACTTTCGCTTCTTCGACGAATTTATTAAAATCGTTCACAAGCTGATTCAGGACAATGGCCTGTTCACCTGCCTGCCTTCTTACACCGGTTGCATCAAACATCGTGATGATGGCAAATACAGCCGCCACCGCGAATACAGCAGAATCCATCCCGGTTTCCAGGGCGACTCCCGTGGAAAGGGCAGTGACGGCGGCCGAGTGGGAGCTGGGCATGCCTCCCGTGCTTGTCAAGAGTGACCAGTCCAGTCTCCTCGTCGCAATATACTGAATGGGCACCTTTACAAACTGTGCAAAAAAGATTGCGGCCAGTGCAGACCATAAAGGGAAGTTGAGCAATAAATCCATCGGGAAACCACCTTTTCATTTTTTGGCTGTTTTGCAGCTGCCTGGGCTGACAGGAAGCAAGTGGAGCTGGAACTTCCATTATGCCTCAGCTGCAGGGCGGAGTGCCCTTTTGTTTTTTATACCCGCCGGGGCGGAAGTTGAATACTGTAATTTATGTACATCTGATATGATATGGATAACCAGGAGTATGAATACATTCTGTGCAGGGGTGATTGCATGCTTTATCCCAAAGAATATTATGAGTTCTTCATCTGTTTCAATGAAGGCGACTATTACACTTGCCATGACCTTTTGGAGGAAATGTGGATGGAAGATAAAGCCAATCTGTTCTTCAAAGGGCTGCTGCAAATGAGTGTGGCCATCTACCATTACGAGTACGGCAATGTAAAAGGCGCCAGGCTCATGATGCGGGCTGCCCATTCTTATCTTCAATCCTACAGGCCGAAGCATTGGGGGCTGGACCTTGAAAAGGTGTACGGATTCATTTCTGCATGCCTCTCCATTATACCAGAGACTATAGATACAATTCCTTATGAGGAGGTAAAAACCCTTCCCGTCCTGCCTCATATCTATTTATTTTTGGAAGATGATTAGATTCTCGAAATAAATCACTTTATCCGATATAATATAGGTATTAATACTGGAGGTGATCAGAATGTATACAATCAAACAGGATTTGGACTTCGATGCCGGCCATGAGGCCCTTGTCATCGGATTATTTGATAAGCCTGCCAAGCTTGAAGGCAATCTGGCAAAGGCGGATGACATTTTTGAAGGAAATCTGACAGAACTGATGAAAAGCGGAGACATTTCAGCTAAGAAAAAAGCAGTCTCCAAAATACATACATTTGGCAAAACAGGAGTCAAAAGGATTTATTTTGTAGGGCTTGGAAAAGAAAAGGAACTGGATTTTGAAGTGCTGAGGGAAGCTTTCGGAAAGGTCTTTAAGCGTTTAAAAGAAGACAGGCTGCAGGAGGCTGCGCTTTATCTTGACTCATTTACAGCGGAGGATGCAGACGCAAATGATGCGGCGCATGCTGCAGCAGAAGCTTTCGAGCTTTCAGCATATGAATTCCAGGGCTATAAGCAAAAGTCTAATGAGCCTGAAAGGAAAGTCGAAAGCCTGACCGTGTACAGTACTGCAGATGAAGCTGAGGTTAAGGCTTCACTTGAAGTCGGGACTGCCCACGGAAAAGGGACAAACTCCGCGAGGACGCTTGTAAACCTTCCAGGTAATATGCTGACAGCAACAGATTTGGCGAACTACGCGCTTGAGCTCGCAGGCAGACATCACTTCGAAGCGGAAATTCTTGAAAAAGAAGATATGCTGAAGCTCGGCATGGGCGCACTTCTTGCCGTCAATCAGGGATCTTCTGAGCCTCCGAAAATGATTGTCCTGAAATACCAGGGCAGGGATGAGTGGACCGATGTGGTCGGTCTGGTCGGAAAAGGCATCACTTTTGATACAGGCGGCTATTCACTCAAGCCGAAAGACGGCATTGTCGGCATGAAGACCGATATGGGCGGAGCTGCCGCTGTGCTTGGCGCCATGGAAATCATTGGTGAACTGAAGCCGGCACAGAATGTTGTTGCCGTCATTCCGTCTACAGACAATATGGTGAGCGGTACTGCATTCAAGCCGGATGACGTTATCACTTCCATGAGCGGAAAAACGATTGAAGTACTGAATACAGATGCAGAAGGGCGCCTTGCTCTTGCTGATGCTGTCACCTATGCGAAGCATCATGGAGCAGGCTATCTGGTAGATGTAGCGACTTTGACAGGCGGTGTGATCGTCGCGCTTGGCAATGATACAACCGGCGCATTGGCGAATAATGAGGCTCTCTATGAGCAGGTGCTCGAAGCTTCATTTGAAGCCGGAGAACCGATCTGGAGGCTTCCATTATTTGAAAAAGACAAGGCACGCATCAGGAGCAGCAAGATTGCCGATCTGAACAACTCTCCTGGACGTGCAGGCCATGCCATCATGGGCGGGGGCTTTGTCGGGGAATTTGCCGAAGGGACTCCTTGGGTGCATTTGGATATTGCCGGCACTGCTACTGTTGACAAGGCGCATGATCTCGGTCCTTCCGGTGCCACCGGAGTGATGGCCAGAACACTTGCACTTATGGTAGAACGATTTGAGCCATTTGAATAAGAACTAATTTGGCCTGGCCCTCAAGGGGTCGGGCTTTTTTCATTTTTCAATATCACCCCTGCACCGTCCTCCAATCCCTGGAAGTCCCCCGGGATCATTGACAGGCCTGCCCCTGTATGGTATTTTAATATTTGTGTTTTAGTTCTTTACCAATTTATCAGAGTAAAGCAATCAAGGAGAAGCTTACACTTCTCAACCTGCTAAAACACGCTGAACTATTCATTCCATATACTTATACGTTTTTACATCAAGAGAGGGGATTTAACATGAATGCAGTAATTGCAGCTGTGCTTGTGATGCTGGCGCTGAGCCTTTTGCGTGTGAATGTTGTGTTTGCACTGATTGCAGGGGCATTGGTTGGCGGTTTGACTGGCGGGCTGTCTGTAGATAAAGTAATTGAAGTATTTACAAACGGGCTTGGAGGGAGTGCCGAGGTGGCCCTCAGCTATGCGCTTCTTGGCGGGTTTGCCGTTGCCATTTCCAAAACCGGGCTTCCCAACTTAATGGTGGACTGGGTGCTTGGGGTTGTCGGCAAAAACGGCGGATCCAAGGGAAAGGCCTATTCAAAGGCATTGATCGTGTTCGCGATTCTATTGATGGCCTGTTTTTCCCAGAACCTGATTCCCATTCACATTGCCTTTATTCCAATCTTAATACCGCCGCTTCTTCATGTTATGAATGAATTGAACATCGACCGGCGCCTGATTGCTTCAGTCCTGACATTCGGGCTGACTGCACCTTATATCCTGCTGCCTGCAGGCTTCGGGAAGATTTTCCACGAAATTTTGGCCAGCAATATGGCTGACAGCGGCCTTGTCATTGAAATGGGAGATATCCCAAAAGCGATGCTGATTCCGACTGCCGGTCTTGCAGCAGGCCTTATCATCGCAGTGTTCTTCTCATACCGTAAATCAAGAAGCTATGAGACTATCGAAATCGCTGCTCCGGAAAAAGGAAGCTATTCAAAAATGGCAATCCTGTTTTCCATCCTCGCCATTATCGCGGCACTTACAGTTCAGATTATCCTGGATTCTATGATATTCGGGGCGCTGAGCGGCATCCTGGTCATTTATATCAGCGGAGCAATCCGCTGGAGGGAAGCAGATGCCCTGTTGACCGAGGGAATGAAAATGATGGCTTTCATCGGCTTTGTCATGCTGGCGGCCTTTGGGTTTGCTGATGTGCTGAAAGAAACGGGCGATGTTGAGAGGCTTGTTGAGCAGGCAGCGGGAATTATCGGCGGCAGCAAGCCTCTTGCAGCTTTCCTTATGCTCCTTGTCGGCCTGCTCGTGACAATGGGCATCGGATCATCCTTCTCGACCATCCCGATTATTGCGACGATCTTTGTCCCGCTTGCCATGGAGCTTGGCTTCAGTCCAATGGCGACCATCGCTTTGGTCGGAACAGCTGCTGCTCTTGGTGACGCAGGGTCGCCGGCTTCAGACAGTACGCTCGGGCCGACGGCCGGGCTTAATGCTGATGGACAGCATAATCACATTTGGGATACATGTGTGCCAACCTTTGTGCACTATAATATTCCGCTGATTGCCTTTGGCTGGATTGCAGCAATGGTTCTATAATCAAGCAGAGGGGCTCCTGTAATGATGGAGCCCCTCTTTTTGCATATTCCTGTGTATGAACAGAAATATAGGATAATATATCCTTACATACAGAAGTGAATGGGGTGATTTTGCATGTATTTCGGAAAAGTAAGGAAAGGGGACGGGGGGCGTGTACCGCCGAACCAGAATGTGACCGCATCTTTTCCGGTCCTGCACCATGGCAATGTTCCTTATTACTCGAATCTGGATAACTGGTCGCTGCGGATCTTCGGGACAGTGGAAAAGGAAAAGGTAATCAGCTACAGTGATCTTCAAAAGCTGCCGCAGACAGAGTCCGGAAATGATATCCATTGTGTCACTGGCTGGTCAAAGCTGGATAATGTGTGGAGAGGTGTAGCTGCAAGTGAGATTGTCAGGCTGGTAAAGCTTAGAGCTGAAACATCATTTGTCATTCTGCATGCAGAGGAAGGATGGACGTCCAACCTGCCGCTTGCAGACTTCCTGAAGGAAACGAGCCTCCTGGCACACTCCCATAATGGCGAGACTCTTACCCCGGAACACGGATATCCGCTCCGCGCCGTCATTCCGCACCTTTACTTCTGGAAAAGCGCCAAATGGCTCCGCGGCATCGAGTTTTCTGCTGTGGATAAGCCTGGATTCTGGGAAAGAAATGGCTACCATAATTATGGGGATCCTTTCAAAGAAGAAAGGTTCAGCTTTGATTGACCTGGCCATGGAAAAAACCTCATCCCAATGAAGATGAGGTTTTTTATAAAAGATAAGCCCCACTATTAGCTGCAGCATCTCTTGAAGTAATCTGCAAACACAATTGAGGCAAACCCGTAATAGCTGCAGTGAGCTGTTGGTCCAAAAAGCTTCTCATAGTTCAAGGTATAAAACATCGTATCCCTCCATTGTCCAGATTTTAACTGCCGGAAGGCTCTGAGTGTTCATGGAGCCAATCGGTCAGGTAGGGAGGAAGCTGTCCGCCCGTTGCAAGATTGGCGTGCCCTCCATGCTGCAAGTGAAAAGTTCTGTCTCTGCTCGAAACGAGGCCGATCACAGGCTCAACCTGTTCTCTGGGAACCAGCCTGTCTCCTGCTGTTGCTACAGCAAGCAGGTTTGCCTGGATATTAGCCAGGTCGGCTTTTTTTCCGTCGATGATGAGAGAGCCGTCCATCAGGGAGTTCCTTCTCCCGAGCTCATGGAAAATTTGTTTTAAGGCTGCTCCGGAAAAAGGGATATGGCCCGATGTCCAGGTGTTGAACCTCTGCCACTTTTCTGTGTATTTCTCATCATATGAGCGGTTTAAAAGAGAGAGGTAGTGAGATAAGTAGATAGGTGAAGTAAGCAGCCGCATGCCGGCTTCCATTAAGGGGGCCGGGATGATTCCTAGTGCATCAATGACAGCGTCAAAATCGGCCCTGCCTGTTGAAACGGCTTCAATCCACTCATCATAGGCGGGCAGGATGCTGAAATCAATTGGTGTAACAAATAGAACCAGGTTCTTGATCGGCTCCTCTGAGATGCTTGCATAGATGGCTGCAATGGTCCCGCCAAGGCAAAAGCCCATAACTGTCAGCTCTGATGCCCCTGAGTGCCTGAGCGCTCTTGCGGCGGCTTTCGCAATATAATCCCTGATATAGTCGGTGATCGTCAGGTCTTTATCTTCATATCCCGGGGCGCCAAAATCAATAAGGTACACATCATAGCCTTTATTGACAAGTACCTCGATCATGCTTTCATTTGGTGCAAGGTCCAGGATATAAGGCTGGTTGATGAGTGAATAAATCAGGAACATGGGAGTGCTGTACTTTCTTTCCGCCGGGGGGTAATGCCATAAGACCGCTTTGTTCTTTTTCCAGACTGCCCTTCTGTATGTGCATCCCTGATCGGGCTGTGCTGCCGAGAGAGTCCGGAAAAATCCTCTCCATCTCTCCTGTTCCTTCTCGGACCAGAATCCATTGGAGCTGCTGCTATTATCTCCCATTACTTTTCGATCCTTTCAAAGGCAATCCGGATTGGATTTCAGCATTTTTCTGGATATTATCCAGAAGGATGCTGAGTGCCCTGGACCGTGCTTTCCGTCTCTTCTCAGCCGGACTGTCTTCTGGTTTTTTCCTGGAAGCCGCAGTTCCTGAATCATTAACAGATTCTGGTTTGGAGGAAGGTGCTTTCAATTGCGGGTTCTGACCGGATTTAGGAAGGTCCATAGCCGGGCTGTCCGGCTTTTCTGTTAAGCCTCCTGCCCCAAGCATTTCGACCGAACTTTTTATATCGGCAAGTGTACTGGACAGTGCCATCATTTGTTCGTCAAGCTGATCGACTTTTTCTTCAACCTGAATGGCCAGTTTTGCCACCCGGGCAACATCGTTCTTTGTAGGGAAGTTTAAAGGTATGGAAAGCAACTCAACCATATTCCTGCATTGGCTGATCATACTCGCGATTACAGCTGAATTCGAGCTGGCTGAAAGCAGAAGTTCTTCTTTATTCAGCTGCTTTTTTATCAGCTCATTTAGTTCAAATTCAAGCTTCATTCCCATTTTTTTTAATGAACTGAATAATTCCTGCGCTTGTTCATTTGACATTTCGCCTGCTCCTTTCCGCTGTTTTTCTAGATGGTTGCCGTCAAGCCGCCATCTACTACAAGCGTATGGCCTGTCACATAATCAGAAGCACTGGAAGCCAGAAACAACGCTGTTCCCTTTAAATCCTCATTCTTGCCAAACCTTCCGGCAGGTATTTTTTTCAGCAATATTTTATTGGTTTTTTCCATGGATGCCGTCATTTTTGTCGGAAACAGGCCCGGGGCAATACTGTTGACCTGGATGTTATAAGGAGCGAGCTTCACAGCCAGATCCTTTGTCAGCACCATCAGCGCCCCTTTACTGGTGTTGTATGCCGGTGTATCCAGGAAGCCGGATGGAGCCCCCCTGAATCCTGTGACAGATGCGATATTGATGATTTTTCCGCTGCCCTGATCCTTCATGGCTCTGGCAGCTGCCTGGGTAAACAGGAATGCGCCCTTCACATTTACATCCATCACTTTGTCCCATTTGTCTTCCGGGTAGTCCAGGAGCGGAGCGACCCAGGAAGTTCCGCTGTTATTGATCAGGATGTCAAGCCGGCCGAAATGGCTGATCGTTTCCGCGATGACAAAGCTGATATTGTTTTCATTGGTCACGTCGCATTCCAATGCCAATGACTGGGCTCCCATGGATGCCAGTTTCTTGCTGACAGTCTGGCACGCCTCAAGATTCCTGGAACAGACGACTATATTTGCTCCTGCCTCTGCAAGTGCATAGGCCATCTGCTCGCCGAGCCCCCGCCCGCCGCCGGTGACGATGGCCGTTTTATTGGACAAATCGAAAAGTTCTTTAGTATCCATTTATGATATCCCTCCTTATTGGAACAGCTGTAAGGCTACATATGATGAATTCTGGAATACCCTGCAGGCTGCCGATTTATGCTTCGCTATATTATAGACGAGCCATCATGCAAAAGTGCAGAAAATGGTTGTTCTCCCAGCGCCTTTTCTTGCCTGGGGAAAGTATAAAAACAGCCTGTTTGGGAAAAATCAAAAATGGAAGATTTCTGGTATGCAGGGAGGCGGCCGGATGGATGAAAAGCAGATAAGGGAAATATTCGATGAAGCGGGATATAGTGCACTTGGGCAGTCATTGAGCTTCAAGCTTTGGCTTTCAGGCGTGATGGAGCATTCCGGGGCAGGAGATAATCCGCTGGAGCTCCTTTTGGAAGCATGCTCTTTCGATGATGGTGAGCCGATCCTCTTCGACCAATTTCTGTTCCAGCTCCGGCTGGTCAGCTCTGCAGATGAACGGAATTGCCTTCCCATTGGTTATTGGCAGTGAAAAATAAGAAGCAAAGAAGAGGTGCTATCATGCAGAAAAATGCAAGAGGATATGTACAGGACTCATATGGATCCCTGAATCAGGCGAAAGATTCCCTGCAGCAGGCATTATCAACGGTAGAACAGGGTTCAAACCGTGAGCGCATCGAGGAATCCCTCCAGGCGGTCGAACAGGCACTGCAGGCGTGCGGACAAACGGCAGATATATTGGAACAAAAATAATGCTGAAAAACACAGGGGAGCTTCTCCTGTGTTTTTTTTTGCCGATGAAGAACAGCCCGGCGGTGAATGCCCCGGAAAGCGGACAAATGCCCAGTCCAAAAGGCATTCGCCTGCATATGTAGTAGTGTAGGGAAGAAAATAAGGAGGTAGACCTTTTATGCATCCATATAGAGCGCCATATTATGCTGGAGGCGGTTCAAGATTTTTCTTTGGGGCGCCGTTTGTAGGCGGATTGCTTGGAGGGCTTGTCGGCAGTGCACTGTTTTTTCCGCGGCCAAGGCCATACTTTTACCCGCCGCCATTTTACGGCCCGCCATACGGCGGAGGATATCCGTATTACTGATTGATGAAGGTATGAAGTGCCATTTAACAATAGACTCTTTCTTTTAAGGCTCTCTGGTCAGGAGAGCTTTTTTCTGTTGTGCTGAAATTCCTGCATCAGTGCTGCAGCCTGCACTTGCACTTACATCCATCTGAGCTTTAAGGTCAGGCTGCAGCACTGAGCATGGTCATCTTTTGCTTCAAATACCAGGGTGAGCCCGTCCGGTGTATATGTGACACGGGGCTGCGACTTAATTCCGGTTGCCTTGATCATCTCTTCTGCTTTTTTTGTCTGGGATTGCTGGGCAGCTGACATCAGATCATTGGAAAACTGCTTGGAAGTAGCCATCCTGTCAAGCAGTGACCTGGCATCACTCATTAGATCCTGCATATGCTTGGCCGAGCTCATAAAGGTGGCAGGATTGACAGAAGGAAACTGCCTCACGCTGGCTGTATAATAGAGCTGGCGGGGAGGCGGAGGAAAATGGCATACAGGCTGCGGGTAGCGGCTGATGCTGTTTCTTCTTCCGTAATAATAATGCGGAAACATTTATTTGGCTCCTTTCATGGAACATAATCCAGGTGCACCCATTCATTCCATCTATATGCGGCGGCCCCCTTTCTTACGATTGCCAGTGAAAAAAAAACTGTCAGCCATCTTAATCGGTTATGTGCTTTGCAGGAAGGAATATACATTTAAGTAGCATGAGCGTATTAGTATGGATTCATAAAGATAAAAGAGGGGTAAACAAGGGTAATGGAGAATTCTTAAATAGATGGAGAGCGGGGGAGGTGCTGAAGATGGAGCTGGATTATATTTTGCTGCTGATTGAAGAAAATGGCTATGTCGGCCTATTCCTGTGGCTCTGGTTCGGCGTCTTCGGCATCCCCGTCCCAAATGAAGTCATTGCCATGACAGTCGGGATGGTCTCCTCGATGAGTGTGCTTCATCCTCTTGGGGCTTTTCTAGTGACCTATGCCGGCATGACTGCCGCGCTGACGACCTGCTATACACTTGGCCGGTTTATCGGCCGGCCGCTGATCAAATATTTCCATAAAAGAAAACGGTTTGCAAAAATAATTGATGACTCTTTGAGGCTGATGGATAAGCATCATGCCTTTTCCCTTTCACTCAGCTATTTCATACCGGGGCTGCGCAATTTTGTCCCATTCCTCTATGGCTTCAGCAGGCTTCCATTCAAAACCTTCGCATTGTTTGCCTTCAGCGGGGCACTGCTCTGGCTTGCGGTTGCTTTCACTTTAGGATATCTGTTCGGCGATCATATAGATGCCATCATCCTTTATGGAAAAGAGGCGCTCTTGGCCGGTGCCGTCTTTGCGCTTATCATCCTCGTGATCAAGACACGCAGCAGAAGAAAAAAAGAAAAGCAAAGGGAGCTGGCGTGAGGGAGCTAAAAAAAGAAAAGGCAGCGTGCAAAAGCTGCCTTTTTGTGTGCTAATAGTGATGGCGGTGTTCAACCAGGTCAATGGCTCCCAGAACGATATGGGCAAGTCCGAAGCCGACGATGGTGTCGGACAGCGTGCTGTCTACTTTTCTGGATTGCTTCAGCGCGTAGCCTGTTGCTGTTACAGCTGTACCAAGAACTGCTGGAATTAAACCTTCACGGATATGATCCATAAATGAACACCCCTGTCTATGGTTTCGTCCATGTTTTTGCGGAACTTGATGGACATCTTTAGTTTGCCGCAGCAGGCTTTTTTTATTTAGCTTTGTTAAACATTATTGTTGATTTTGGGCTGCATTTCAGCTGTGCTGAAATGCAGCCCAAAATCAACAAGGTACACTAACGCAGCCTTTTATTTAAGCAGTTATTTTGTATTAAATTGGCGTTCACTGACTCCGAAGCAACACACTGCTCCCGGCCTTTGGGGCAGGGAATGAAGAGCAAGGATACTTTGCCAGGTTGTCTGTCACAAGGATTGAAGTTATAGTAAAAGTACATACATAGTCATGCACCATGGTTAAAAACATGGAGGGGGAACTGGAATGATGAAATTGGAGAATACGCTGATACATGCCTTAGGAATAGAAGTGACTGAGCTTGGGAAAGGGCATGTGACAGCGACCATGCCGGTCGATGAGAGGACCAGGCAGCCTTTCGGGCTTTTGCATGGCGGCGCCTCGGTGGCTTTGGCTGAAACGGTGGCCAGCATCGGTGCATTTGAATTAGTGGACCAGGAAAAACAAGCTGTGGTCGGCCTTGAGATCAACGCCAACCATATCAGGGCAAAAAAAGACGGAGTCGTCACTGCAGCTGCCACTGTTCTTCATCAGGGAAAATCAACAATGGTCTGGGATATCAAAATCACTGATGAAGAAGGGAAGCTTGTGTGTGTTTCAAGATGCACAATGGCGGTCATTCAAAGGAAATAGCAGCATCTGGGCATGAGAATAACAAGAAAAGCCATGAGGGATTCCCTCATGGCTTTTCTTGTTTGACGCTTACCTGTGAATTTTTCTTTGTTTTTAAATCATCCTGGACGCTTACATCCGCCAATGGGACACCTGCGTTATATGCTGCACGGCTGATCAGGTGGCCGGCAACAGGGGATGTCATAAAGATAAATACGATTCCCAGGATAAGCCTTGAGTTGAAATGCCCTTCTTCTGCATAAAAATAAAGGAAGGTCCCAAGCAGAACGGACATGACACCCAATGTAGCGGCTTTGGAGGCGGCGTGGTTACGTGTGTATACATCAGGCAGCCTGATTACTCCAAAAGCCGCTACAAGGCTGAGAAAGGCCCCTATCAGGATCAGGACTATGATGATGATTCTAATGATTTCGATCACGTTCAATAATAACCCCCTTTTCCAGATATTTCGAGAAGGCTACCGTGCCGATGAATGCAAGGATACCGATCAGCAGGATGATCTCCAGGAAAGCATTGGTTTTCAGCAAGATGGAAATGAGTGCAATGACAGCTACGAGATTGATCCCGATGGCATCGAGTGCCACGATTCTGTCAGGGATGGTTGGCCCCTTGATTACACGGTAGATAAGGCCGACCATGCTAACGGAAATGCAGAGCAGCGAAATTTGTACAATCACTTCCAGCATCACTTGCTCACCTCCATGATTGCTTTTTCAAAAGAATTCTTGATGCTGCTGACCGATTCATGGACATCCCCTATATCCATGGCGTGGATATAAAGGATTCTATTATCATCGGAAACATCGATGACCAGCGTTCCCGGCGTTAAAGTGATCAGTCCCGAAAGGACCGTGATTTCCCAGTCCTCGGTCAGCTCTGTTTCAAGAGCAAAGATGCCGGGCCTGATATCAAGCTTTGGCTTCAGGATTACCTTCAGTATGGCGATATTGGATAATATCAGCTCCCTCATAAAGATCAGCAGCAGATTCAGGACAGCCGCGACCCGGAGCAGATAAAAGCGTGAATCGAAGAACCGCCTGAATGCAAAGATGATCAGCAGCCCGAAGAAATAGCCGACAAGGAATGTTACCGGGTCATAAGAGACCTTAAGGAACATCCATACAAATGCTAAAAAGAAATTCAATAAAATTTGAAATGCCATATCATTACTCCTTTAAGACTGCATTGATATAGATATTTGGGTCCGAAAGAGTTTCAGCAGCCTGCGAGATATAAGGATAGATCACTTCTGTCCCGACTCCCATAAATACAGACAGGGCAGTGAGCATTACCGGAGCAATGAGCAATGTCCTTACAGGAGCTTTATCTTCATTTTTGTAGGAGCGGGGATTTCCCCAGAATCCATTGATGAAGATTTTCATGACTGAGAACAGTACCAGGAGGCTTGATAGAAGGACGATTCCTGCACCCCAATAGCGGCCGGCTTCAAATCCTCCCTGGACGATCAGGAGCTTTCCAATGAAGCCGCTGAGCGGAGGAATCCCCGCAAGGGCAAGTGCCGCAATGAAATAGGTCCAGGCAAGCCCGGGGTACCTTTTGATCAGCCCGCTGATATGGCGGAGGTTGCTTGTCCCCGTAATGCTGATGATGATTCCGACAAGCAGGAAGAGCGCTGCTTTAATGATCATATCGTGAATGATATAAAAGAGCGACCCGGCCAGTGAATCCGGAGTCATTGCCGCAATCCCGAATACGATGACCCCCACGGCCACAACAATATTGTAAATGATGATTCTTTTGACGTCCCAGTATGCAACTGCCCCTATCACCCCGAGGATGATGGTCAGCACTGCGAGTATACTGAGAATTTCATGAGTATACCCCTGGTCATGATAAAAGAAGAGAGTATACGTCCGCATGATGGAGTAGACTCCTACCTTGGTCAGCAGGGCGCCGAAGACGGCCATGACCGGGATGGGCGGTGCATAGTAAGAGCCCGGAAGCCAAAAGTAAAGCGGGAATATGGCGCCCTTCAGTCCGAACACGATAAGGAACAGAACTGCGACCACCGTCAAAATGCCAGGCTGCCCGAATGCTGCGATTTTCACGGAAATATCGGCCATGTTCAGGGATCCTACAATAGAATATAAATAGCCTACTGCAATGACGAACAAGGCTGATGATATGACGTTCACAAGAATATACTTGATGGATTCCCGAAGCTGGATCTTCGTCCCGCCGAGAACGATCAGGACATATGATGCCATGAGCATCACTTCGAAGAAAACAAACAGATTGAAAATATCCCCTGTAGTGAATGCCCCGTTGACGCCGACGATCAGAAACTGGAATACAGGGTAATAATAAAATTTCTCGCGGTCAATGCCAATGGATCTGAAAGAATAAATCAGGCAGGCCAGGGATATCAGGCTTGTTGTCAAAACAAGCAGGGCAGAAGCCATATCAGATACCAGCGTGATTCCGTAGGGCGCCTCCCAGCTGCCCAGATCGACTGTCTGAATGCCGTCATTGTGCACCTTCTGCACAAGCACGAAGGCAGCAGCAGCCGTAACTCCGGCAGATATCCCGGAAACCCAGCGCTGTGCAGGGACATTTTTAGCGAGAAAGATTAAAAGGATCGCTGTTGCCAGCGGGATGAGAATGGGAAGCATTAATAAGTTAGTCATTTCCTTCTTTTCCTCTCAATCTTTCCATATTATCTGTGCCAAGTTCCTGGTAGGCGCGGTAGGCCATAACCAGGAAGAAGGCTGTAACGCCAAAGCTGATAACGATGGCAGTAAGGATCAGGGCCTGGGGAATGGGATCAGCATAATTTTTAGCATGCTCCCCCAATAATGGCGGATTTCCCCTCTTCAAGCCCCCCATGGTAATCAATAGAAGATGGGCGCCATGGCTTAAAAGGCCTGTTCCAATAATGATTCTGAGCAAGCTTTTTGAAAGCATCAGATAAGTGGCAGACATAAACAGAATGCCAATGAGAACGGACATTAATATCTCCATTATTCATCCTCCCCTATTGTTTGAATAATGGTCATTGTAACTCCGACAACGACAAGGAATACACCGGTATCGAACAGTACTGCCGTGTGCAGGGAAGTTTTCCCGAGCAGGGGCAGATAGACATCCGTAAATTTGTGGGTCAGGAACGGGACATTGAACAGCAGTGCCCCAGCCCCGGTACCTACGGCAAATAAAAGACCGGTGGCAATCATATTTTTATAGTCGATCGGCAGAATATTTGCGACTGTCTTCATGTCAAAAGCGAGCAGGAGCAGCACGATGGCACCGGATGTCATCAACCCGCCGACAAACCCGCCGCCCGGATAATAGTGGCCGGCAAAGAACAGATGGATTGAAAACAGGATGATGATGAACAGGGCGACCTTCGTCACTGTCTGCAGTATGATATCGTTCGTTTTCACCCTTCATTCCTCCTTGCCAGGCGGAGCTTGATCATCGCGAAGATGCCGAGGGCGGCAATCCCGAGAACGCATATTTCAAACATGGTATCAAAGCCCCTGAAGTCAACCAGTATCACGTTGACCATATTTTTTCCTGCTGCTTCTTTATAAGTGTTTTCGATATAATAGCCTGCAATAGAGTCAACAAGCTTATTGCTGTGTGCAGATAGGGCGATCAGCGTGACGATGGCGCCAACCCCGATCGATACTGCAAGATTGACTGCTTTAAAGCGGATTCTCTCTTCATTCCGCTTCAGCTTCGGCAGGTGATAGAAGCAAAGCAGGAATAGCGAGACAGACACAGTTTCAATGACAAGCTGCGTCAAAGCAAGGTCTGGCGCCCTGAATAACACAAAGAACAGAGCTACTGTATATCCGACTGCACCGAGCAGGATGATCGATGTCAGCCTTGACTTGGCAAACAGGATAGATATGGATGCAGCGGCAATGATCAGCGCCAGCAGCACTTCATAGAAGCCGATTGAAGACAGATCATTTGTGCTCAGCTTAAAGGCATTCTTCCAGACAAGCGTCGTGCCAAGCAGCAGAATAAAGAATGTAAAGATGTACACAAGATATGTCCGGATAAACCCGTTCATATAGGTTCTTGTCAGGTTTGATGAGAAGGTCTGCATGCCTTCTATTCCGCCATCATAAAAGCGGTTGAGTGCAAGCTTCTCCGGGAACAGATCATAAATCTGGCGCCATTTGTCCAGTGTAGTATAAAGCAGTACTCCGAAAGCAATGACCCCAAGCGTCATGAAAAGCTCTGGAGTGAAGCCGTGCCAGAATGAAATATGCACGTCAAACACAAGGCCAGGCATGATCACTCCAAGGGCTGGAGCGATAATAGTGCTTGACAGGATATTCGGGAAGAATCCGATGATAACGACCAGTGAAGCCAGGATGATCGGCGAAATAAGCATGCCGAAAGGAGCTTCATGCGGTTTTTTATCGAGCTTTTCAGGCTGGAACTTTCCTGTGAATGTCTTAAATACAAGCACCATGCTGTAAATGAACGTAAACACGCTTGCAATCCAGGCAAGCACTGGGAATAAAATACCCCATGTATCCAGATTGAAGATATCCACCTCAAGAATGTTGACCATTCCGGTAAAGAACATTTCCTTGCTGAGGAACCCATTAAATGGAGGCAGGCCGGCCATTGAAAAGGCTCCAATCATTGCAAGGGTAAAGGTAATCGGCATAAAGCTCATTAGTCCGCCGAGCTTGCGGATATCCCTGGTCCCGGTTTCATGGTCAACGATGCCGACCACCATAAAGAGGCTTCCTTTAAAGGTGGCATGGTTGATCAAATGAAACACTGCCGCAGTTGTAGCTATCGTATATAGGCTGTCTTCCACGGTATCGTAATGCAGGGCAGCTGCACCAACTCCGAGGAGGGACATGATCAGTCCGAGCTGGCTGATGGTTGAAAAAGCAAGGATCCCTTTGAGGTCTGTCTGCTTGACGGCAGAAAAGGAACCCCAGAACAGCGTAACGATCCCGAAGGATGCCACAAGCCACAGCCAGATGCCGGACTCTGCAAAGACCGGGCTCATCCTGGCTACTAAATAGATGCCTGCTTTTACCATTGTCGCAGAATGGAGGTATGCACTGACAGGCGTCGGCGCCTCCATTGCGTCAGGAAGCCAGATATGAAACGGGAATTGTGCCGATTTTGTAAAAGCGCCCAGCAGGAAACAAAGCAGAGCAGGGACAAAGTACGGCTTTTCCATGATTTCAGAGGCCATCGGGACGATTTCGGAAATAGAGAAAGTTCCTGTCATCAGATAAAGCAGGATGATCCCGCCCAGCATAGCCAGTCCGCCAAGTACCGTGATCATCATCGATTTCTGGGCGCCGTAGCGGGACTTTTCCCTGTGGTACCAATAGCCGATCAGCAGGAAAGAAGAAAAGCTGGTCAGCTCCCAGAAAGCATACATGACTATCAGGTTATCGGATAGGACAACTCCCAGCATAGCCCCCATGAACAGGAGCAGATAAACATAAAAGGTGTTGAGCTTTTCTTTTTCCTTAGAAAGATAATAAATGGAATACAGCACCACTAATGCTCCGATGCCTGTGATTAAAAGGGCGAAAAGCAGCCCGAGGCCATCGACCCTGGCTGTAAAATCGATCCCGAAGGATGGAATCCAGGACAGGGTCCTGCTTACTGCCCCATTCGCTTTTGTTTCCGGCAGATAGCTGATGAAATAGCTGAAAAGCAGGATGGGCAGGGGCAATAGGAACCACCCGGTATGTATTTGCCTGAAATATTTATAGAAGAATGGTATAAATATGGCAAACAATAATGGCGACACAATCGCCAAATGCAGCAAAGACAACAATATGACCTCCTTTTTAATTGTAAGCGCACAGAATTGGTGCATGTGAGTCCTTGTCAGGAAGAAATTGATACATATCAAAGGCCTTTTCCCATTTGCGGCTGAAAGTATTCCAGGCTTGTGAAGAAAAGCTGTAAGCAGAGACGCGTATGTATACAATTATCTCCAATCTTTGTTATAAGATGCTCCGCACTTTATCTGCTCTAAGTTATGCCAGGGGAAAAAAATTCCTCCCGGAGACTGCCTCTGAACAAATTATAACCTAAATGGCACGGTCGTGCATTTGAGGAAACCTTATGCCGCAAGGATTCTCCCAACTTTATTAAATAGGTAGAAACAGGTTTGAAACCGGAAAAAATTTCGAAAAAAATCTGTATAAACTTAATAAAATGCATGCAAACTACGGGTAGGTGGTGGTTATGATGCATAAAAAAATACTCGCATCCATAATCCTCTTTGGGTTTTTGTTTGCCGGTGCATGGGTGCTGGAAGCAAAGGATAAAAGAGAATTTTTTTACTCTGATACAGAAGAAGAAATGGTAGAGGTTATGCCGGCTGAGTCTGGCCAGGGCCCTGATAAGAGAAAGATAAAAGCATTTGAATCAAGGGAATATGTAAGGGTGGAAGCAGGAGTGGATGTTTTGCCCCATAAATAAAGAGAGGATGAATAGTTCATCCTCTCTTAAGCCTGGCCGGCTGTCCCGGAGACTGACCTGCTTTTATTATGAAAAATCATGATCAGGACCGGTACTATGATAATGGCGGATAGCAGCAGCAGAAGCAGTGCAAGCGAGGCAGGTGTCAGCACTTTCGTGAAATCATGCATATATTCTTTGAAAAACTGTTCCACCCCGGAATTCCCCATCACATGTACAGAAGACAGGAATTCCTTCTTTTCAAGATCATAATAATACATTTCTCTTTTCTTAAAAAAGAAAATGGAATCGCGCTTTAATTCGAATTCAGTAAAAGCGACAGCGATCTTTGTGGAATATTCCTCAATCTTTTCCTCATTTTCCGGTGTGGCAGTGTCATCTGTCTGGATGATCTTTACCACGTCTCCATTCATTGTGATAAAGTCCTTGATTTCTGCTGAATCTTCATGATAATAGTGGACTGTACTTTGCATGTGATCTTCCAATGCCCCTTTGAATTCCTGCATCTCTTTTGGTGTGGACGCTGCCGGCCAATTCCAGGCAAACAGGAGGCAGGCTGTCAGCAAAGACGCGGGCAGGCAGATTCTCATTCTTTTCATTTTAAATCCCCCTTAATGTTAGCGCTTTCATTTTTTATTATCTTATTAAATGACTGCAGCTTTTAGAGCAGCTTTTTTGCCGGTTCCCTTTGTGCGGCCTGTACATCCGGCCAGACCAGCCGATAATGTTATTAGGGAATCTGTGACTAAGGGGGCTTCATATGAAAAATAAGTATTTGACCAGCTATTTCCCTTTAATGGCGATTTTGTTATTCAGTTTGTCTTTTTCGGCCATAGCGGAGAAGGAACTGCTGGGCTGGCTTTCGGGAATTGGTGTATATGAAGGCATGAAAGAGTTCTTTCCGGAGGCTGGCATAAAGCTTGCATTGCTCATCATCTGTATGGCCTGCTGCTTTATGATTTTTGCTGCCTTGAAGCTGATTGCAGACACCATCAACGGCCTTTCCCTGCTTTTCTTTTCGAAAGATGAAAGCGGAGAAGCAATCGCGAAAAGCCGGAGCGGATCAGTTATATATCTGGCCGGCGGTGCGCTGTCGCTTTTTAGCTTTTTCAGCTTTTACACTATGGCGGGAATTTTTCTTGCAGCGACTGTCATTTATTTCATTTACTTTGTCTATATTTCAGGCAGTTCCATCTCTCTGGCTGGACTGATCGGGATCATCTTCTTCCAGGTCATATCCTGGGCTTCTCTGCTTTCCATCCTTTTGTTTATAACATTGAAGCTATATAACAGCGTGATGGCTAGCCTTCCTGTATAGAGTACACAGCAAAAGCAGCAGAGTGCTTAATGCATCTCTGCTGCTTTATTTTAAGATAGCCTTCCAGATTAATAAGTGCGGAGCGAGCTTTTCGTATGATTCCATGCTTTCCGGCTGATCTTTGCCTACCCAAACTGCTGCCGTATATTCATCAGTGAGCCCCGCAAACCAATAATCTTTATAATCATTGGTGGTTCCTGTCTTGCCTCCTGTATAACCTCCTGGAAAATAGGCTTTCCTGCCGGTCCCAGATGAGATTGTTTCCTGCAGCAGCAGTCTCATCTTATCTATAGTTTCTTTGCTCCAGATTCTCACTGGCTGCTCTTCCCATGCATACAGCAGTTTGCCGTTTTTATCTGTGATCTTTTGGATGGCTCTTGGCGGCTGATAAAAGCCCTCATTGGCAAAAACGGTATACGCCCCTGCGAGTTCAAGGGGGGACACCCCCCTGCTGAATCCGCCGATTGCAGCAGCAAGGGACTGGTCTGCTTCCCCTACTTCACTGAATCCGAATTTATCCAGATCCTTGAAGCCTTCATCTATTCCTATCATGCTCAGCAACCTGACCGCAGGAGTATTATAGGAGTGGATAAAGGCTTGTTCCAGGCTCACCTTTCCATAATTTTTACCGCTGTAATTATGGGGGCAATAGCCGCTGATGCAGAGTGGGCCGGCATCCACCTTGGAATTTACTGCTGTGTGTGTCCTTTCCAGATAAGGGGCATACACAAGCAGAGGCTTGATGGCAGAGCCTGGCTGCCTGAAGGCCTGGTACCCTCTGTTGAAGTCATATTTCCTGTAATCCCGCCCGCCTGTAAGGGCAGCCAGCCCTCGGGTGCTGCTTTTGACGACTGCGGCAGCTGCTTCTGCCTCCTGATCAGGCAGATGGGCAGCAGCTGCATCCACAGCTTTTTGCTGCAGGGAAGGATCCAGTGAAGTGTGAATGATCACCCCGGATTGGAGGACCTGCTCCACTTTGCTATCCAGCTCTTCCTCTGAATCAGAGGGGATGCCTTCACTGATCCTGATCAATTCTTTCAGTTCAGCCTCGGCATAGGTTGTGTAATCCGGAAAAAGATCGACCCGGTCTGAAAGTGTGAAGGCAATCCTTTCGCCTTTAAGAGCCTTTGCCTCTTCGGGGGATATCTCTTCTTTCTCAGCAAGAACATCAATCAGCAGCTCCTGCCTTTTCTTCGTCCTGTCAAAGTGTTTGGACGGGTTATACAAGGCAGGATTGTTCGGGATGGCAGCCAAAAAAGCCAGCTGGGCATTGGTAAGATTCACGGCGGACGTTTGAAAATAAACCTGTGAAGCTGCCTCGATTCCGTATGCCCCATTTTGGAAATAGATGCTGTTTAAATAATAGGATAATATTTCTTCTTTGGAATACGTCCTCTCCATTTGGTAGGCATACAGCAGCTCTGTCAGCTTGCGGTTATATGTCTGCTCATGGGTCAGGTACAGGTTCCTGGCCAGCTGCTGTGTAATCGTGCTCCCGCCTTCCTCAATTGTGCCGTTATCTGCATTTGCAGCCAAGGCTCTGCCAATCGCAGCCAGATCGAATCCTTTATGCTCATAAAACCGCTCATCTTCCGAAGCAATCATCAGCTTCTTCAAAAATTCGGGAATATCTTCAGCAGCAAGCGGAATGCGGTTATAGGGAGTAAAGATTTCAGAAATCACACGGCCATCCTGATCAGTCATCAGGCTGGTCTGTGGAAATGATGCTGCATTAGTCACTTCAATCCTGCTGTCCAAAAAGCGGGGAAGGCTTTCCAGGCGGCTGGCCTCATCGGCCGCTTTATACACAGACAGCACAAAGAAAGGCAGGATGAAGGCGATTGTCAGATATCCCGTCAGTGTTTTCATGCCGGCTTCTCCGTTTCTTATGTAAGATATGCTATTCATGCCAGTTTCATAAATGGTGATATAGGTATTATCGGCATCATTCATTTTTTTGTGAGAATGATAAAATATAAAAGCAAGAAAGTTATTTGCGGAATAGTTAAAATACTTTTCTTTAATGATATAATAAATGGTAAATGATGTAATATAAATCAGGGAGGAGGGATGGTGATGAAAGACGGCAATCACTGCTTATTTATTGATTTTGAATTCACCATGCCTGAAAGAAACGAAAAGTTCAAAGGATTTTCTCCGGAGATCATCGAGGCAGGCGCCGTTTCTGTACTAAATGGGGCCATACTGGAGCAGTTCTCCTCTTTTGTGGCTCCCATCCATTTTCCGGAACTGTCTGAAAGATGCAAGTCTTTTTTACATATCAGCCAGGAGCAGGTGGATAAGGGGATTTCATTTGCGGACCTGATCTGCAGACTTGAGCAGATGGGCGGCAATAATGCTGATGAAATTGTAACCTGGGGCAATATGGATATGAAGGTGCTCCGCCAGAACTGCAGCCAGGCCGGGACCGCTTTTCCGTTTAAGGGGAAGGAAGTTGATTTGTCGATGGAGTATAAACGTTTTTTTGGCGATCAAAACCAAACCGGCCTATGGAAAGCGGTGAAGGAATATGGAAAGGAAGGAACAGGCAGGCACCACCGGGCACTGGATGATGCCCTGACAACCTATAAAATCTATCAGCTTGTAGAAAAAGATAAAAAATATCTCCAAAACCACGAGCCCACGACCATTGGTGACAGGATTGACCTTTCCAAACTTTTAAACCGCTTTGCATAAAAGCCAAACCCGCAGTTGGATTTGGCTTTTGCTGATTTTATTTGAAATAATCGGCTTCCAGCCGCTCCGCATTCTCGAGGGAGAGCTTCGCCCAATCAGAATCTTCCTCTAAGAGCCCGCTTTTCATTTTATCCAATGCAAGCTTAAGAGAAGCTTCATAGTCCGGGATGATTCCTTCATATGTCCTGACCATCTGCTTCGGAACATTTGTCTGCTCTCTGTATGCAAGCGCCCTCCGCTCATGAAACATCATGACATCTGTCTGCTTAGGATTATGAAGATCCCCCTGCATCGGATGCTTTTCGACAGCAAGCACCCTGACAAGATAATGCTGAGGCCGTATATCCGTAATTTCCCCAATATATTTCCCTGTTTTATATATAGCTGTCACCTGAGCTCCCACCTGGAATTCACTCAAAGCTGTCCCCTCCTTTATAGCTTTTGTTCCCATTATGCCCGAATTTTTTTGAAAAACAAAGTGCAAAGCAAGAGGAAATCCAGTAATCTATAAGAAAAGCGGAAGGGGCCAGCTCCTGCAGATGGACAGAGGAAAAGCGGGGGCCCCATGCCTATCAGCAATAATAGAGGAGGACTGAATCATGAAAAAGAATTTCATATACCTTTTCCTTGCAGCAGTGATGATGCTTTTGGCTGCGTGCGGAACAAGCACTGATCAAAACAGCGGTGCCGGCAAGGAAGGTGGAGGGGCATCAGAAGGAACCCAAGGTGAACAGACCGAACAGGCCGCAGAGGAGAAGAGTGCTGAGGGAGGCTATCCGCAGCTTACAGCGGAAGTTGGGGAAAATGAACGCCTCGTGGAAATGGAGACATCAATGGGGACTATTAAGATCAAGCTTTTCCCTGATCATGCTCCAAAGGCTGTAGAGAATTTCATCACCCATAGTGAAGAGGGCTATTATGACGGACTTATCTTCCACAGGGTCATCAATGACTTTATGATCCAGGGAGGAGATCCGGACGGGACAGGCATGGGCGGAGAAAGCATCTACGGGCAGCCATTTGAGGATGAGTTCTCAGATAAGCTGTATAACCTCCGCGGTGCTTTGTCCATGGCGAACAGCGGCGCAAACACGAACGGCAGCCAATTTTTCATCGTCCAAAAGACTACATCAGAAGCGGGCATGAAGGAACAGATGGAAAAAGCAGGATATCCAGAAGAAATCGTTGCAGCTTACGATAAGGGAGGGACCCCTTGGCTGGATTCCCGCCACACTGTCTTTGGCCAGGTGATCGAGGGAATGGAAATCGTCGATGAAATTGCAGCTGCCGAAACAGATGAATCTGACAGGCCGGTTGAAGACATAAAAATCAAGGAGATAAAGGTCATTAAGTAGCCGCTTGGACAGGACAGGCCCAGCTGATATAATAAGGCTGACCACTGCTTTTGGCAGAAAGGAAGAAAACAATGATCCAGGCTTATATTTTGTCTTTGTTCCTATATTTCCCGGAAGATAAATCGGAGTATATTCCGGCATCCATAACGTTTACAATATTCCTGATTGGAGCCATCATCGCCATGCGCCTGATCATCAGGGCTTCAAAACGCGAGGAAAAAAAGGCTAAAGAGCTGGAAAATCAAATCATGAAGCAGGATAGCCTGCAAAAAAAGAACAGCTGACCTGAGCTGTTCTTTTTTGTGCCATTTAATTTGAAAAAGCTAGTTTCAGCCGCTTCAGTCCTTCCTCGAGAGTTTCACGCGGGCAGGCAATATTCATCCGGACAAATCCTTCGCCGCCTGGTCCGTATTTCGTGCCAGGCTCAAGCGCAATCCTGCCTTTTTCAATGAGAAGGGCATTAAGCTCTTTATCCGGCAGTGAGAGATTCCGGCAGTCAAGCCACATCAGGTATGTCGCTTCAAGATCCATAACCTTGACTGAAGGAAGCTCCCTTTCTATGAAGCTCCGGGCGATTTCGTAATTTTCCTGCAGATATGATAAGAGCTGATCCAGCCAGTCACGTCCATGCCGATAAGCAGCCTCCAGGGCGGTGATGCCAAAAATGTTCAAAGTGAAAAAGCCCTGCTGTGCCTGGACAGCCTTGAATTTCTCGCGAAGCTGCTCATTGGGTATGATGACGGCTGACGATTGCAGCCCGGCAATATTGAAAGTCTTGCTCGGTGCAATGCATGTAATGGAAATATCCCGGAATTCTGTGGAAAGAGATGCAATCGGAATATGAATGTGCGGCGAAAACACCAGATCTGAATGGATTTCATCTGAGAGAATCAGGCACCCGTATTTTGCGCATAATTCCCCGATTTTCAATAGCTCATCTTTTGTCCAAACCCGGCCGCCGGGGTTATGGGGATTGCAGAGCAAGAAAAGCTTAATGCCCTTTTTCAGCTCTTCCTCGAATCGTTGGAAGTCGATTTCATAGCGCTGTTCCACTAGTTCAAGCGGAGAGTTGACGACCATGCGCCCATTTTTTTCAATCATCTCAAAGAAAGGCGTGTAAACAGGAGACTGGAGCATGATTTTATCTCCCGGACTTGTGACTGCCTGGATGGCAATGCTGATGGATGGGACCACTCCTGGGCTGTATAACACCCATGACCTGCCTATTTCCCAGCCGGATTGACTCTTCTGCCACAGCTGGACGGCTTCAGATGCAGAAGGGGGGACAAATGTGTAGCCGAAGACCTCGTGGCTGGCCCGTTTGCTTATTGCATTCTGTACTTCTTCAGGAGGTTCGAAGTCCATATCTGCCACCCACATAGGAAGCACATCCGAAGAACCAAATACATCTTTAGTCAGCTCCCACTTTACAGAAGCTGTTTCATATCTGTTGATTGCTTTATGAAAGTCATATTTTCTCATGATAACCTCCTGGATTGCAGTTCTCTGTCCTGATACTCTTATGATAAGATATGGTCAGGCAAAATTAAATCAAAAAGGTGGTTTTAAATGGAAGTCCAGGTTATGCACATGATGATGTACCAGGCTCTGGATCAATGGGATCCTTTCGGCTGCGGAGAAGGGAATTATGATACTGAGATAGCAGACGCAATCCACGCCGTCCATGATTTGGACAGCCCCGATAAACTCGCACGTAAAATCCAGGGCATATACGAATTTTCCTTCGAAAGCATCATCCCTTTGGAGCAGTGCAAAAAGATGGCTGAAACACTCCTTGTTATTAAAAACAGCGGGAGCTGCACTATATAAACCATATAAGTTGAAGAATGGCCGGCACCTGAAGGGTGTCCGGCCTGTTTTTATGGCTCTGTTAAAATTGAGCGGACCTTCCCGGACCTGAATGAATGGCAGGATGAAAAATAAGCGGAGAAATTCCCCCTATTTTCGAAAAAACGCTAAAAACAGCTCAAATAGACGGAGAAATTCCGGCTATCAACCCAAAAAACAGAAAAATGGGCAACCTCGCTCTGCTTAAGCGGAAAATTTCCGCTTATTTATCCTTACTCCTGCCATATTCAACAGCTTAACCGGAGAATCTCCGCTTATTTTAAGGCTTGCTGGTCACTACAGTATGGATAAGACTTCCTGTTTTATATATCTTTTAATCAAATTATAAAAGGGTGTATTTTTACTCCGATTACTGTCCAGCAGCTGTGACTTGCCCCACAAGGTCACAAGCCAAACAAGGCAAAGAACACGTTTACGGAAGGTTTGTCTTGAAGCCCAGGGGAAGCTGGTCATGCAGACGCTGCCACAACACGTGGCGTTCATTGGCCTGGGTTCCTTAAAGGTGACAAAGGCTTTATTATGATTTGGCGCAAATAAATGCCTTCATATGGCTGTATACTTCTTCCGGCCGTTCTTCCGGTACAAGATGGCCGGTGTCTTTGAGGACGATGAGCCTTGAGTTTGGCAGGTCGCTGTCCAGCCTTTTTCCGATGGTGAGCGGAACAACCCTGTCATGCTCGCCCCATATAAGGAGGCAGGGAGTGTCGATCTCTTTCAATGCCTTTTGATCCAAGTCGCCTTCTCTGTGCCTGATCATCCGGGTCAAAGCCTTGAAGATATCATCCTCCATAAAAGGAGCCAAATAGCCGTACATCATTTCATCAGTGATCATGCTATGGTCATGGACAACCTGCCTTAAATTCTGGCGCACGCCAGAGCGCTGCAGATACAGCTTTACATACAAATGGAAGTAGGGGAGGTAGCTCGACAGGATCAGCGGCATCTTTGATTTAGGCAAATAGCTTGAGCTGCAGAGAAGGATGGCTTTTTTTATGAGATCGGGATATTGGCGGGCCACATTGAGCGATATCTGCCCTCCCATTGAATGGCCTGCAATTGTGACTTGTCCGAGACCCAGCTTTTCAAGAAATTGCATGACTGTCTGGGCGGTATTTTTGTAGGAATAATTATACTGATCCGATTTTCCGCTTTTTCCGAACGGGGGCAGATCAATGGAGATTACATGAAAATCTTCCTGCAGAAAAGGAATCAGCCTCCTGAAGCTGAAGGAGGAGGAAAGAAAGCCGTGCAGGAGGACGATGGTCTCCTTTGAGGGGGCCTGTCCGTATTGTTCATAATAAATTGTATTCCCGTTCACTTCAATTTCATCTGTCTTAAAGGCTTGCATATTACCCTCACTCCTATGAAAGATGGTATTGCCTGGAAGGCTTTATTCAAAGATAAGAAAGTAAATATATTTTCAGCTTCATCTGTCCAGCTGCTGCATCTGCACCCTCGAGGCCAGAAGAAGCTGGTCATGCAGACGCTGGCACAGGACAGGGCGTTCATAGTCTGCGTTCCTTTTGAAGCAAGGCGCTCGCGCTTTACTGTTATATCATTCCCCTTTCATTGCCCTTCACACATCACTGGAAAAATTATTTTAGAAAAATAATAGAAAAGTGAGATTTATTATTCCGCTGATTTTGCTATAATGTAAATATTTTAAACGGGAATGGGAGGAAGGTCCATGAGACTGAGTGAGAAAGAGCTTGAAATTGTTGAAATACTGGAAAAAGACGCACGGACCCCGCTTGAGGATGTGGCGAAAATGGCCGCG
The DNA here is from genome assembly GCF_002858875.1 of Bacillus sp. UMB0728. Classification (NCBI taxonomy): domain Bacteria; kingdom Bacillati; phylum Bacillota; class Bacilli; order Caryophanales; family Bacillaceae; genus Bacillus; species Bacillus sp. UMB0728. The sequence goes on from NZ_PKLA01000002.1 coordinate 1,018,650, forward strand.
ATCTCTGTTGATGAGGCGGCAGCGCTGCTGGAAAAACTGGAGCAGTCCCGGGTGATTGTCCGATATACCTCTGCAGTGGACTGGGCCAGGATTGACGGCCATGAGGGCGTAACCGCTATGATTGATGTAAAGGTGACCCCCAAAAGGGGAGTCGGCTTTAACGAGGTCGCACAGCGGATATACCGGTATAAGGAGGTAAGCTCAGTTTACCTGATGTCCGGGGCCTACGACCTGTCTGTCATTGTGGAAGGGCGTTCCATGAATGAGGTTGCCCGGTTTGTATCAGAGAAGCTTTCGACCCTGGATTCAGTGCTGTCAACCACCACTCATTTTATTCTGAAAAAGTATAAGCATGATGGAACAATTTTTGACCAGGCAGACGAAGATAAAAGAATTGTGGTATCGCCGTGATGAAAACGAAAACTTATATATCCGCTAAGGTCGATCAGCTTAAGCCTTCAGGCATCAGGCGTTTCTTCGATCTGGCGGCAGGTATGGAAGGCGTCATTTCCCTTGGTGTAGGCGAGCCGGATTTCGTGACCCCCTGGTCAGTCAGGGAGGCAGCGATCCTGTCGCTGGAGCAGGGGTATACCTCCTACACTGCGAATGCCGGCCTGCTTGAACTAAGGCAGGAAATTGCCTCTTACATGGGGAAAAGCTTCGGCGTCCAATATGAACCAGAATCTGAAATCATCGTCACAGTAGGGGCAAGCCAGGCAATCGATATCGCTTTAAGAGCCATCTTGGATCAAGGGGACGAAGTAATTGTGATCGAGCCTTGCTTCGTATCTTATGCTCCGCTTGTAAGCCTGGCGGGCGGGACTCCTGTTTCTGTCCAGACAAGAAAGGAGGACGATTTCAAAATCCTCCCTTCCCAGCTGGAACAGGCGATAACGCAGCGGACAAAAGCGATTCTTCTATGCTCTCCCAATAATCCTACCGGAACGATGCTGTCGGGCAAAGAACTGGAGGCCATAGCGGCTGTTGCTGAAAAGCATGATCTGCTCGTCCTGTCAGATGAAATCTATGCAGAGCTCGTCTATGATGAGGAATATACAAGCTTTGCCAGCATCAGCGGGATGAAGGAAAGGACTTTATTGATTTCAGGATTTTCGAAAGGCTTTGCCATGACGGGCTGGAGGCTTGGGTTTATTTGTGCGCCGAAGGAGATATCCCAGGCTATGCTGAAAATTCACCAGTACAGTATGATGTGTGCTCCGACCATGGCGCAGTTTGCCGCTCTGGAAGCGCTGAGGACAGGCAGGGGCGATGTGGAAAGCATGCAAAAAAGCTACCGGCGCCGCCGCAATTATTTTGTTCAGTCCCTCGAGGATGTCGGGCTGCCGTGCCATATTCCCGGCGGTGCTTTCTATGCCTTTCCTTCCATTGAAGGAACAGGATTAACTTCTGAGCAGTTTGCGGAACAGCTTCTGCTGGAGGAAAAGGTAGCCGTCGTTCCAGGGAATGTCTTTGGGGAGAGCGGGGAAGGGCATATCCGCTGTTCTTATGCATCATCCATGGAACAGCTGCAGGAAGCCGTAAAAAGAATCGGCCGATTCCTTGAAAACAGAAAATAAAAAAAGGGATACCCATCAGGATATCCACTTCAAAAAGGGGGGGAATACTAGAAAGCTTATGTTTTAAGCTTTTCCGGATTCCCCCTTTTGTATACATAGAAACTCAGAAAATATTTTAATTAAGATCTCAATTAAGTTTATCTCGCTGCCTGGATCGCATCCATCATCCTCAAAAAATTTTCTTTTCCCATTTTCTTCGCATTTTTTAAAATCATTTTTGCATCGTGTATGCCTGTTTCTAAAAGGAGCTGCTCCAGTTCAGGATCCAGTCCTGTCTGGCAAGCTGTGAAACCATGCTCCAACAGCTCGGATGCCGGCACGTCCAGGATCGTTGAGATTTTTAAGATGGTCTGGGTGTCAGGCTGCTGGCAGCCGTTTTCGTATTTTTCGATAGTGCTTGTGCCTATTCTAAGCTTTACAGCCAATTCCTGCTGAGTCAGATTCAACCTTTCTCTATTCTGCTTAATAGCAAGACCGATTGCGGACATTTGCACCCACCCTTTCACAGAATGATCTTACACACTTATTTTACTGCGGAATCAGATAGATGAAATTTGAGATCCTTGTATTTTTTGTTACAGTTCGATAAATGTTATTAATAACAGCTTTAAGAAAAGGAGATGCGCCACTCAAGAGGGAGCAACCGTAATTGAGTGCTCTTAAGCCAGACTTCTGATAACTCCTGAAGTGCCAGTACCTGATGGCATATACAATGGTCATTTTCTCCAAAAGGATTGCTTTGATAAAAAGGATGATGTATGATATAATTTTTAATTGCGTATAATCGACGAAAATAAATAGGTATTAGGAGTGTTCATATGTCAGAGAAAATCGAAGTAGGCAGCGTATTAACAGGAAAGGTTACTGGAATCCAGCCTTACGGCGCATTCGTTGCTCTTGATGAAAATACACAAGGTTTGGTTCACATTTCTGAAATTACTCACGGGTATGTAAAGGATGTTAACGAGCACCTGAAGGTTGGAGATGAAGTAAACGTAAAGGTTCTTTCAGTGGATGAAGCTGCAGGAAAGATCGGTTTATCTATCCGGGCAACTGAAGAAGCACCAGCTGAAGCTGCTGATGCAAAAGCAAGAAAGCCTCGCAAACCACGCCAGGCTGCAGCGATTCAGTACAATGATTCTGATTCTTCCCAGGGTTTCAACACGCTCAAGGATAAGCTTCAAGAGTGGATTGACCAGTCACAGCGCTAATCTGTTATACGAGAGAAGGCCGGGCATTTATGCCCGGCCTTCTCTCGTATAATCAAGCATGATTTCCGGGATGGACTAGGCCGTGTTTTTTAATCCGGTATTGCAGGTTCTGCCTGCTCATGCCAAGAATTTTTGCGGTCCTGGTGATATTGCCGTCCTGTTCGCGCCACACCTTGTTTATATAAGCTTTTTCAGCAGAAGCCACATAGTCAGATAGACTGGGCTGCGGCCCGGCCGGTTCTCCCAAGTTTCTTCCTGGGGAAGAATGAGAGGTCTCGGCTTTTTGCCTGAAATGATGGGGCAGGATTTCCGATGTTATCCTGGCATCATCCTCAGCCATGTTCATGGCCCCTTCAATCACATGCTCAAGCTCGCGGATATTACCCGGCCAATCGTACCGGAGAAACTGCTCTTCTGTCTCTTCATCCAGCCCAGGGACTTCCATGCCGAACCAGTCGTTATATTTCTGGATGAAAAAGGAGGAAAGCAGCAGAATATCCTCTTTCCGCTCCCTAAGCGGGGGGATAAAGAGGGAGACTGCGCTGAGCCTGTAATACAAATCCTTCCGGAGGCGCCCTTCTGCAATGGCATCGACAGGGTCTTCATTAATGGCGGCCACAACCCTTACATCTATCTCCCGATCTTTCGTGTCCCCGATCCTTCTGACTTTTTTCTCCTGCAGTACGCGCAGAAGCTTTGCCTGCAGGGGAGCGGGCATCGAATTGATTTCATCCAGAAGCAATGTCCCTCCTTCTGCCTGTTCAAAAAGTCCCGGACGATCCACCGCTCCTGTGAAGGCGCCTTTTTTTGTGCCAAAAAGGATGCTTTCAACCAGATTTTCCGGGAGGGCTGCGCAGTTTTGGGCAACAAACGGACCTGGTGAGCGCAGACTTCCGCTGTGTATACTCTGGGCGAATAATTCCTTCCCTGTTCCTGTCTCTCCGGCAATCAGGATAGGAGAGGTGGTCCTGACCGCCCTTTTTGCCGCTTCCACGACTTCAAGGATTGCTTTGCTGCTTCCTATGATGCTTTCAAATGTATAGCGGTCACTATTTTTCCTGGATAGGTTTTCTTTTACCAGCCTCTCGATCCGGCTGACATCCTTTGCGATTTCGATGGCTCCTAATGACTTGCCGGCTGCCAGGATGGGAATGGCATGATTAATGGCGGTTATCTCTTTTCCTTTGCTGTTAAAATAAGTCTGTTTGGCGGGCTGTGTCCCTTTCCCGTTCTGCAGCGCCAGCAAAAGTGTGCTGTCTTCCCGGCGGCTGAAGGGGAACACCTCAAGAAGGCTTCGTCCGATCACTGATTCCGGATCCATTCCTTCTATTTCAGCCATCTTGCGGTTATAGATGATGGTCCTGCCTTCATGGTCAATGGCATGGATTCCGGCATCCACATGTTCAAGGATCTGCTCAAGGATGATTTCTGTTAAATGGTGCTGTTCATTCTTCATATTGTTTGCAGCTCCCTTGTATTGTCTTTTTTTATTGTAAGGCTTTCCTGTCTTATGGAGCAAATAATTTTTGCGTTATTTACTTTCAATTGGATTACAGAGCAAAGGAATTTTGCTTTTGAGATAGGAAGGCCAGGATCTATCCTTTATTGGAAGCTGGCATATAACTTGCATATACAATAAGTGATTTCAGATGGATTTTTTCAGAAGAATCAGGCATCTTTTCTTTAAAGGGCGGGCTATTAACGTTACAATGAAAAAGACAATTTCTAAGTGTGAATGGAGGAAACATTATATGGCAAACAGCAGCCAGTTAATTCAGCAGACAGAAAAGTTTGGGGCAAATAATTATCATCCTCTTCCGATCGTCATCTCAGAAGCTGAGGGAGTCTGGGTGAAAAATCCTGAAGGTGAGCGGTATATGGATATGCTCAGCGCCTACTCGGCAGTCAATCAGGGTCACCGCCACCCTAAGATCATACAGGCTTTGAAGGATCAGGCCGACAGGGTCACCCTGACTTCCCGCGCTTTCCATAACGATCAGCTGGGTCCATGGTATGAAAAGGTCAGCAGGCTGACAGGCAAGGAAATGGTACTGCCGATGAACACCGGCGCCGAAGCGGTCGAAACAGCTGTGAAGGCGGCGCGCCGCTGGGCATATGACCGTAAAGGGGTGGCCGGGGACCAGGCAGAAATCATTGCCTGTATCGGGAACTTCCACGGCAGGACGATGACAGCCGTCTCTCTATCTTCTGAAGAAGAGTATAAGAGGGGCTTTGGTCCGATGCTGCCTGGCATCAAGCTTATTCCATATGGGGATCTGGAAGCATTGAAGAATGCTATCACTGAACGGACAGCAGCCTTCCTGATTGAACCCATCCAAGGGGAAGCCGGGATCGTCATCCCTGAAGACGGTTTCCTGAAGCAGGCTTCCGATCTGTGCCGCGCAAACAATGTTCTGTTCATCGCGGATGAAATCCAGGCTGGCCTGGCCCGTTCAGGTAAAATGTTCGCCTGTGAATGGGAGGGTGTTGAGCCGGACATGTATATTCTCGGCAAGGCGCTTGGAGGCGGTGTATTCCCGATTTCATGTGTGGCTGCCGATGAGGATGTTCTTGGCGTGTTCAATCCTGGCTCGCATGGTTCAACCTTTGGAGGCAATCCGATGGCCTGTGCAGTGTCAGTAGCCGCGCTGGATGTTCTGGTAGATGAAAATCTGGCGGAAAGATCCCGGAAGCTCGGGGATTATTTTATGTCCAAGCTTAAAGAAATCGAGAACCCGGTCATTAAAGAAGTGAGGGGCAGGGGCCTGTTTATCGGTGTAGAGCTGACGGAGCCTGCACGCAAATATTGCGAAGCCTTGAAAGAAGAGGGGCTGCTCTGCAAAGAGACACATGATACGGTCATCCGTTTTGCGCCGCCGCTGGTAATCAGTGAAGAAGATCTTGATTGGGCAATTGAAAAAATCAAAAAAGTATTGAGCTAAAAACACAAAAACTCCCCCGGCAGCCGGGGGAGTTTTTCCATTAGAATCCTCAATGTATCCGGCGCCAGCCGAATTATGAACGATTTGTTTCAGGAGCACGTTCTACTTCTTCGCTTGGCTTGAATAAAAGGCCGAGGTTGATAAGACCTGCGATACCTACTAGTCCATACACAATGCGGGCAAGAGCAGAGTCTTGTCCGCCGAAAATTGCTGCAACAAGATCAAATTGGAAGAAGCCGACTAAACCCCAGTTGATAGCACCAATGATCGTTAAAACCAGTGCAATGCGTTGAATGGCACTCATGTTGTTTCCTCCTTTTGTTATTCTTTCTTTACTAATGTGATACAGTCATCCAGTAATTATTCATGCTCTAATGACTTTGTTTTTAGTGTTCCCAAGCTCTATATCAAAAAACGTACTTTTTGCATTACTAGGGCAAATAACAGATAATAATAACGAAGAAAAGGAGGATGCTTTCATGCAAAACTTTACATTTTCAAATCCGACAAAATTGATCTTCGGCAAAGATACGCTGAAGGAGCTGCAAAATGAGATTCCCCAATATGGAAAGAACGTACTGCTGGTATATGGGGGAGGAAGCATTAAACGAAGCGGCCTTTATGATAAAGTATTGGCTGAGCTGAAGGATATCGGTGCAGAAGTGTCCGAGCTTTCGGGAGTTGAACCGAATCCAAGGCTTTCAACGGTCCATAAAGGAGTGGAAATCTGCAAGGAAAAAGGCATTGATTTCATCCTTGCTGTCGGCGGCGGAAGTGTGATCGACTGCACAAAGGCAATCGCGGCAGGGGCCAAATATGATGGAGATGCCTGGGATCTTGTCACTAAAAAGGCCTTCGCAAGTGAGGCGCTTCCTTTTGGGACTGTACTGACCCTTGCGGCAACCGGTTCAGAAATGAACGCTGGTTCTGTAATCACTAACTGGGAAACAAATGAAAAATATGGATGGGGAAGCCCCGTCACTTTTCCTAAGTTCTCTATTCTGGATCCGGTCAACACATTCACAGTTCCAAGAGACCAGACGATTTACGGCATTGTGGACATGATGTCACATGTGTTTGAGCATTATTTTCATCTGGAAGAAAACACATTGCTGCAGGACCGCATGTGTGAAGGACTCCTGCTGACAGTAATGGAAACAGCGCCTAAGCTCCTCGAAGATCTCGAGAATTATGAACACAGAGCAACCATCCTCTACAACGGAACAATGGCTCTCAATGGCATGCTGTCAATGGGCTACCGGGGAGACTGGGCAACCCATAATATAGAGCACGCGGTTTCAGCTGTTTATGATATCCCGCATGGCGGAGGCCTTGCCATCTTGTTCCCGAACTGGATGAAGCATAACTTGAGCGTGAAGCCTTCCAGATTCAAGCAGCTGGCAGTCCGTGTCTTCGGTGTAGATCCTGAAGGAAAGACAGATGAAGAAGCAGGACTTGAAGGCATTGAAAAGCTGAGGGAATTCTGGAACAGCATCGGTGCTCCATCACGCCTGGCAGATTATGATATAGATGAAAGCGGCGTTGAAACGATGGCTGACAAAGCTATGGCCAACGGCGAGTTCGGAAACTTCAAAAAACTGAACCGAGAAGATGTCGTGAGTATCTATAAAGCCTCTTTATAAAATTCAAACCTGGTGCCTGGCACCGGGTTTTATTTTAGCTGAAAAACATCAGTTCCTGCTCCACTTTTTCCAGTTGGTTCCTGTGTAAAAAAAAACCGAAATTGGACACGCTTACATTATGACTAGTTTCTTGATTACTGTCACACCTTTCGTTAAAGTGAAAGAGAATAAAAATAATTGGAGGATCATTCATGACACATGTTCGTTTTGATTACTCAAAAGCACTAAGTTTCTTTGGTGAACACGAGATTACATATTTAAGGGATGCCGTTAAGGTTGCCCACCATTCCCTGCATGAAAAAACCGGGGCAGGGAGCGACTATCTTGGCTGGATCGATCTGCCTGCTGACTATGATAAAGAAGAATTTGCCCGCATCCAGAAAGCGGCTGAAAAAATCAAGAGCGACTCTGATGTGCTGCTCGTCATAGGCATCGGAGGCTCATATCTGGGTGCCCGTGCAGCCATAGAAATGCTGCAGCACAGCTTTTATAATGAACTTCCAAAGGAAAAGCGGACCACTCCGCAGGTGCTCTTCGTTGGAAATAATATCAGTTCAACTTACATGAAGGACGTTATGGACCTGCTCGATGGAAAAGACTTTTCAGTCAATGTTATTTCCAAGTCAGGAACGACGACAGAGCCGGCGATTGCCTTCCGTATTTTCCGCAGTCTGCTTGAAGAAAAGTATGGAAAAGAAGAAGCGCGCAAACGCATCTATGCTACAACAGATAAAGCGAGAGGCGCACTCAAAACATTGGCTAACGAAGAAGGCTATGAATCCTTCATCATCCCTGATGATGTCGGCGGCCGCTATTCAGTACTGACAGCAGTCGGCCTTCTGCCGATTGCGGCAAGCGGGGCGGATATCCAGGCTATGATGGAAGGCGCTGCAAAGGCCCGTGAGGAATACAGCAACTCTGAAGTCGAAGAGAATGCTGCCTACCAGTATGCAGCTGTCCGCAATGCGCTTTACAATAAAGGAAAGACTATTGAAATGCTGATTAACTATGAGCCGGGGCTTCAGTATTTTGCGGAATGGTGGAAGCAGCTGTTTGGCGAGAGTGAAGGGAAAGACCAGAAAGGGATCTTCCCGGCATCAGCTAACTTCTCTACAGATCTGCATTCCCTTGGACAGTACGTGCAGGAAGGGCGCAGAGATATCTTTGAAACGATCATCAAGGTGGAAAAACCGCGCCACGAGCTGACAATTGAAGAAGCTGACAGCGATCTGGACGGCCTGAACTACCTTGCCGGCAAGACCGTAGACTTTGTTAACAACAAAGCCTTTGAAGGAACAATGCTTGCTCACACAGATGGCGGGGTTCCCAACCTGATCGTTACCATTCCTGAAATGGATGCCTATACATTCGGATATCTCGCTTACTTCTTTGAAAAGGCGTGCGCTATGAGCGGTTACCTTCTGGGGGTCAATCCTTTTGACCAGCCTGGAGTAGAGGCTTATAAAGTCAATATGTTCGCGCTGCTTGGAAAGCCGGGCTTCGAGGAGAAAAAAGCAGAGCTTGAAAAAAGGCTTAAATAGAGACAAAAACGAGAGTGCTGAAAATGTTCAGCACTCTTTTTTATTTTATTCACTGGCTGACTTCCTCAATAAGCCCTTCCTGCGAGAAAATATGATAGATAAAACCAGACCGGGGATACTAAAAAAAAGAAAAGAGGTGCTGGAAAATGATTGAATTACCATCCCGGGTGGAAGGGAAACACTTTGATCTGTATAAGCTTGAGCAGCTGCTTAAGCCGGCTGGCTATACGGTTGGAGGCGGCTGGGAGTATGACCATGGTGCTTTTGATTATAAAATAGACGATGAAGTGGGCTATCAATTCCTGCGCGTACCTTTCAGATCAATTGATGGCCAGCTTGATTCAAGAGGATGCACTGTGGAAATTGAGCGGCCATTCCTTCTCTCCCATAAATATCAGCGCGGGCTGGATGATCATGCTTATACATGGAACCATACCGCTTCTTTTAACCAATTCTCAGAGCCGGTGGACAAAGACGCCAGTTTCCCGGACAAATACGTGGATATCGGCCGCTCGCTTGTCCAGGAGCTGGAGTCGCTTTTGCTGGACGGCTGAACTAAATCAGGCAATGACGATCAGCTCGTCATCTGAATCAATGCTGAAAGGGTGGGGAGGATTCACAAAAGTTTCCTCTCCTCTTTTTATACCAAAAAGAAGCATGCCATCCTTCAGCAGCAGCGCACTTAAATCAGTAAAGGTCACTTCGTATTCAAATTCCTTGGCCGGCATGAGCCTCAGTCTTCTGCCGTTCAGGTGACCAAGCAGATCCAGGAAAGAAGTGACCATTTCCTGTGCTGAAATGCTGTGGATCATAACGGAGCTGGTCAGGATATTCGTCTGGATGATTTCATCCGCTCCTGCCCTTCTTGCGTTCGCAACCTGTTCAGATGTGAGGATTTCGACAATGCATGGAACGCCGGGATTCAATCCTTTTACGGCAAGGAGCGACAGAATTGAATTCATATCGGCCTGAAGTTCATCCCTGTTCTGGTCGGCTGTAATGATTACTTTGTTTGCTTTCCGGATATTTGCTTTCAGGAGCACCTGATCCTGATTTGACCGTCCCTGTATGAAATGAACTTCCCCCGGGGATGGATTGGATCGGAGCGTCTCATCAATAAGTGCAATAGAAACCCCTTTATGCTCCTCCGCCAATGCCGTGATAAGTTCTCTTGAACGTTCATTCCAGCCGATAATGATTAGATGTTGTTCTCCTTTAAAATTCACTTTGCCCTCCAAATAATCATTTTGTCTTGTTACAGCAGCTGCAGCCAGAGTTACAAAATAGGTTGATAAAAAGCCTGCTCCGGTAAGAATTAAAATAATGCCAGTTACTTTCCCTGGTATGGTATGCGGCACATAATCCCCATAACCCACTGTGGAAGCTGTGATGACTGCCCACCATACCCCGTCAAACACCGTAGGAAAATTATGCGGCTCCAGGATGGAAATGATAAACCCGAAAGTCAGAATCACCATTAGTGCAATGAGAAGTATCCGTATAGCGAGCGGGAGCCTTATGAAGCTGGAATAAATGAAATGCGGCATGCTGTTCACTCCTTCTAAATGCAGACACCTACCAGTATGAACAAAGTCCCTTTTTCCAAAACATAATAAAAGGAATAGAACTTATACTCTCAATTGTATTTACCAATGATTCTCTCTGTTATAAACCCACATGCATATAGAAAAATATTTTATTGCGGGCAAGGAATTACAGAAGAAATGGAGAAATAAATAGGGTGCTGGGATTCTCAGGGAAAGGGGAAATGGAGGATTATACATATCAGATATGCGGAGCTTATGCTTTATTTTCGCACAAACCTTAAAAGGGAGCTTACTTTAAAAGAAAAAATCTTTTTACAGGAGATATCCCGGAAAGAGGTTGAAAAAAAGAAGTCATATTACATATAGCAGAAGAGAGCCCGGCAGCAGCCGGGCTTTTATTTCATTAAGCACATTGTCACAGGAGTGATTCGGCTCCGTCAATATATACCTCCGTGCCGGTAATATGGCTGGACAAATCGGATGCAAGGAAATGAACCAGGTCGGCAACCTGTTCGGCAGATCCGGGATGGTCCTCGAGGGGCATGCTTCCCTCCGGAAATTCAACTGGTATTTTTACTTTTTTCAGATTTTCTTCTTCTGGAAAAGTATTTTCGCCTATATTCGTCCTGATGGCTCCCGGGCAAATCAAGTTGACGCGTATGCGGTATCCTGCCAATTCAAGGGCAGCCATTTTTCCAAAGCTGACCTGCCCCCCTTTGGAGGTGCTGTATGCTGACATCCCAAAATTGCGGAAGGTTCTGTTGCCGTTGATAGAGCTGGTGATGATGATGCTCCCGCCCTCTTCCTTGAGAAGGGGCACCGCATATTTCACTGTCAGGAAGGTTCCTTTCAGGTTTGTTGAAATGGTCGTATCCCATTCTTCAGGAGTCAGATCTTCAATAGGGGCAACAACACCATTTATTCCTGCATTCGCAAAAACTATATCAAGGCGTCCCCATTTACTGGATACCTTCTGAAAAGCCTCCTCCACCTGCAATGGAACAGAAACATCTGTTTCAATGATCATGGCTTCTCCGCCTGCTGACTCTATTTGATCTTTGACTTCTTTTGCAAACTCTTCCTTAACATCGACAAGAGCAATTTTAGCCCCTTCTTCAGCAAGCCTGATGCTGGCAGCCTTTCCGATTCCAGAGCTTGCCCCGGTGATTAAAGCGACCTTCCCATTCAGCGCTGATCGGCCCATCCGTACATGACCTCCTTTTTCCAGTCATTTTCCCCCAGTCTGCTGGATAAGAAACCACAAATTGCAGCTGCTGGCGAAATAAGCAGAAAAAATGTATCCTTGTTGGAGAGAATAAAAAGCATTCATGGAGGTGCCGTAATGGTTCGTTTCGGTGTAGTTGGAACAAATTGGATAACAGAGAGGTTCCTTGATGCAGCAGATAAAGTGCAGGATTTTGCGCTTACGGCTGTTTATTCACGGACAGAAGAAAAAGCAAGGGAATTTGCAGATAAATATGGTGTGAAACATACATATACGTCCTTAGAGGAAATGGCGGCAAGCAGTGAGATTGACGCTGTCTACATTGCCAGCCCCAATTCACTTCATGCGGAACAATCAATTCTGATGATGGAACATGGAAAGCATGTGCTCTGCGAAAAACCTGCAGCCAGCAATGCGGCTGAATTAAAGCTCATGATTGAAGCGTCACAGAGGAATAAGGTGGTACTGATGGAGGCGCTGAAATCCACTTTGATGCCGAACTTTAAAGCCGTCCGGGAGAATTTGGGAAAAATCGGACCGGTCAGAAGGTATTTTGCATCATATTGCCAATATTCCTCGCGATATGACGCATACAAGGAAGGGAGGATCCTGAATGCCTTCAAACCTGAGTTTTCCAACGGTGCATTGATGGATATAGGCATTTACTGCATCTATCCGCTGGTGGTCCTATTCGGCAAGCCGGATGAGGTGAAGGCGCAGGGTATTATGCTTGATTCAGGAGTTGATGGGGAAGGAAGCATGGTATTGAAGTATAAAGAAATGGATGCTGTCATCATGTATTCAAAAATCACTGACTCCCAGCTTCCTGCAGAAATTCAGGGAGAGAACGGAAATATTGTAATAGATAAAATCCATACGCCGGAAAAGGCTGAAATCCGCTATCGCGGCGGCAGTTCAGAATCAATTACAAGAGAGCAGAAGGAAGCCTCGATGTACTATGAAGCAGAAGAATTCGTCGGGCTTGTCAAAAGCGGAAAGCTGGAATCGGCAACGAACACATTGTCCAACTCCCTTGCTGTCATAGAAATTCTTGATTCTGTGAGAAGCCAGCTTGGCATCGTCTACCCTGCAGACAAGAACTGAATGGAAATGGCCATTGCATCAGGATCACTATACGATACAGGGGGGCAAATTTTTGGCAAAGGAACTGAGGAAGGAAGCAGAGAACTTTATTGCTTTATGCCATAGAGAGCTGAATAAAAGCAGCAGCGAAACAGAACAGCGCCTCATTGAAATCCTTGAGGAGATAGATCGTACAGGCAGTTATCATCACACCTATGAAGAGCTTGAGTATGGTGCAAAAACGGCCTGGAGGAACAGCAACCGATGCATCGGCAGGCTCTTTTGGGACAGCCTTAAAGTGTTCGATGAAAGGGAGCTTGAGACTGAAGACGAAATTGGCCAAGCTTTGATGAGGCATATCAGCTATGCTACGAACGGCGGCAAGGTAAGGTCCGCCATCACTGTATTCCGTCAGGAGGAAAAAAACAAAAGAGTAAGGATTCTTAACCACCAGCTGATCAGGTATGCCGGCTATGATACCGGTGATAAGATTATAGGCGACCCAGCCTCCGTCAAACTGACGAACTTGTGCCGTGAATTGGGATGGGAAGGGAAATACGGGCAGTTTGACCCACTGCCTCTTCTTGTCCAGATAGATGGGCGGAAGCCGGCGCTATTTGATGTATCTGCTGAAGATATTCTTGAAGTGCCGCTTGAGCATCCTGAGTTTGAGTGGTTCAGCGATCTGCAATTAAAGTGGTATGCTGTTCCGTTCATATCGGATATGTGCCTTGAAATCGGCGGAATCCGGTATACGGCTGCACCCTTTAATGGCTGGTATATGGGGACAGAAATCGGCGCCCGGAATCTTGCAGACGATTTCAGGTATAATCTGGTCCCGGAAATAGCGGACAGGATGGGGCTTGATACTAAGAGAAACGCCTCCTTGTGGAAGGACCGTGCGCTGGTTGAGCTGAATACAGCTGTTCTTCATTCCTATAAAAAGAAGGGGGTCAGCATTGTTGACCACCATACAGCCGCACAGCAGTTCAGGCTGTTTGAAGAAAAAGAATCAGCATGCGGCAGGCCGGTAACTGGTGAATGGACCTGGCTGATTCCGCCCATTTCTCCGGCAGCTACACATATTTTTCACAGCAGCTATAAAAATGAAATCAAAACGCCAAATTTCTTTTACCAGAAAACTGATTTCCAGTTATAGTTATTTATTCTGAAAACACTATTTTTTAGGGATTCCTTTATTTCTCTACTATAATAAATTAAATTATTATTGTTGTGGAAATAAAGGGGGATGCCATATGAAAAATTTACTGATCATTATTCTGGGTTCTGCGATTGTAGGCTTTGCTTATAATCTATTCCTGATCCCCCATGAAATCCTGAGCAGCGGTCTGAGCGGGGTGGCAATCATGCTCGGCATCATTACACCCTTCAATACTGGCCTCCTCAACTTTCTGTTGAATCTGCCTTTGCTGATCCTTGGTGTCATTAAGCTTGGGAAACGGTTTATTTTCTATACAATCGTTTCTGTGCTGACGCTTTCCGTCAGTCTTTACTTAATACCAGTCAACGCAATCTCTTCTGAGCCTATATTGTCATCCGTGTTCGGCGGGGTATTGACGGGTGCGGGAATCGGGCTTGTGTTCAAGGCTTCAGGCTCCTCAGGGGGATTTGATATCATTGCTATGCTTTTGACGAGGAAAAAAGATTTCCCGCTTGGCGCCATTCTTTCATTGATGAATGCAATCGTGGTTTTGGCTTCAGGCTTCATCTTCAGCTGGGATGCTGCATTGAATACAATGGTAGCCATCTATGCCACAGGCAAGGTGGTTGATACTATTCATACGAAGCATATTAAGCTGACAGTGATGATCGTAACAGCCAAAGGCGAAGAAATGAAAGCAAAGCTTCTCTCAAGCATCTACAGGGGAATTACGGTTATCAATGGAGAGGGCGGCTATACAGGGGAAGGCAGGAAGATCCTCATGACAGTCATAACCCGCTATCAGCTGACTGAGGTCAAGAGCATGATTGATGAGGTTGATCCGCAGGCCTTTGTCAATATTACAGAAACGACCGAAGTTCTGGGCTCTTTCCATAGAACCTGAGGATTTGTACAAAAATAAAGACCCTTGGCCAATTGCTGCAATTGGTCAAGGGTCATGTTTTATCTGCTGTATTTAAATATTCGGCCATCCTCATTTGTCCTTTAGTAAATCTTCCTCTGTAAAATCCGCCTCTTTCACTGCAAAGTAATTCAAGCCTGCTGCGGCAGTAAAGGCTGCTGCCAAAATAGCAATCGTTGAGATCATGCTAATCTCTCCCATCATTTTTATTGTGTTATGGGCATTATTCCCGTTTTGCGGTGCCTTAAACACGTTAATGGTCATGGTATATTTTGCCTGCATAACATAATGGAATGAAAATTAGTATTTCAAAAACTATATTTATTATGCTGATAAAACAAAAAAACCAAAATCCTCTTGGATTTTGGTTTTTGAATGTATGGAGCATAGCGGGCTCGAACCGCTGACCTCTACGCTGCCAGCGTAGCGCTCTCCCAGCTGAGCTAATGCCCCGTGTTCGGTACAAGAAAAATTATATCCGTATTTGATCAAATATGCAAGAGGAAATTCTAATTTTTCTTTTTAAAAATAAAATCTTAAGTTTTCTGCCAGTGAACCTAAAAGTATACCATAATATTAGAGAGCAAGGCCGCATAAAGTAGGAAAAGAAAAGTATGCGTACCGCTATTTTTATTCAAAAATTAGTTTATTCAACTATCTATATTGGAATATTTATATAGATAGTAATTGAAGAGGGGATACATATGGAAGAAATGTTCTATTTGGTGATAAAGAATGATGTCATTATGAAGCTGGGGTTCGCAGCCTTAGCGGGTCTTGTCATCGGTTTAGAGAGGGAGCTGAAAGGGAAGCCGCTTGGGCTTAAGACCTGCCTGATTGTTTCGGTGATGGCATGCCTGCTGACCATCGTGTCTTACGAATCA
This sequence comes from Bacillus sp. UMB0728, assembly GCF_002858875.1. NCBI lineage: Bacteria > Bacillati > Bacillota > Bacilli > Caryophanales > Bacillaceae > Bacillus > Bacillus sp. UMB0728. Next base: position 1,034,387 of record NZ_PKLA01000002.1, read on the forward strand.
GCTTTCCTGTATTCAAAGGAATATTCAAGGCCGATGGACCCGGGGCGGATTCCTTCTTATGTAATAAGCGGAATAGGATTCCTTGGAGCGGGCGTGATTCTGCGCAGGGGCAACGAAGCTATTTCCGGGCTGACAACAGCCGCTCTTGTGCTGGCTTCAGCGGGAATTGGCATTACCATTGGTGCAGGGTTCTATATAGAAGCGCTGCTGGGAGTCATTTTTATCATTATTGGAGTTAAAATCATTCCTGCTTTATTTGAACGGATAGGACCAAAAAAACTGAAGGAAAAGGAAATCAGGGTAAAGCTGTATATTGAGAAATGTACGGACCTGACAACCCTGATGAAGGAAATAAAAAGCAAGAAATTAGGAATCAAGCGGGTCCGTGTCAAAGAGGAAGCAGATGATATATTGATCAATTGTGTGATAACTACAACGAGGAGCATGTATACGACCGATGTTTACTATACGATGAAATCGTTGATAGGTGTGATTGCTGCAGAGGTTGAGAGCGGGGAATAGAACAAAGAAGTGCCTGCCCCATCTTGGGCTGGGCGCTTTATTATTTAGATTTGAAACTTGCAAGCGAAAAAAGATGGCCATGTAAAAACCGGTAAGTGTAATATTATAGCTAAACTGGAGTTTTCTTAGAAGGAGATGCAATGACTTGCCCAAGATGAACCCTTATGCAGCATTAGCAATTGGTGTGGTGTCTGTTTCCACATCTGCCATTCTGGTTAAGTTCTCAGCTGCACCATCAGGAGTGATAGCTTTTTATCGTTTATTCTTTTCTGTTTTGCTGATGCTGCCTCTCGTATTATTTAAATATGGGCCAGAGCTCAAACAGATTGGCCGGCGGGATTGGATGTATTCGGCCATAGCCGGGATATTCCTTGCCTTTCATTTTATCCTCTGGTTTGAATCTCTCCGCTATACTTCAGTGGCAAGCTCAACTGTCCTTGTTACCTTGCAGCCGCTGTTCGCTTTTGCCGGGACCTACTTATTTTTCAAAGAAAGGTTTACTGTGAAAGCAATATTGAGCGGAGTGATCGCTATTGGAGGAAGTGTACTTATCAGCTGGGGGGACTTCAGGGTCAGCGGAACTGCATTGTTTGGAGATCTTTTGGCCCTTGCTGCCTGTGCACTGGTTACAGCTTACCTGATGTTTGGGCAGACAGTGCGAAAAAGGCTGTCTCTTATTACTTATACATTCACCGTGTACAGTATAAGTGCCTTAACCCTTTTGATCTACGTAATCGCTGTTGGTGAGCCTCTTGGGCCTTACCCCGCAAGCGACTGGGTCTACTTTATTCTCCTTGCGGTTATTCCCACCCTGCTCGGCCATACGCTTTTCAATTGGTCCCTGAAATGGCTCAGCACCTCCACGATTTCTATGGCTATCCTCTTTGAGCCGGTGGGTGCTGCTGTCCTGGCATATTTTTTGCTCGGGGAGTTAGTGGCCTGGTATCAGGCTGCTGGAGGAATGATTGTCATCGGGGGGATCATGCTGTTCCTTGCAGATGGCAGAATGATGAAGAGGAAAGCAAAGAAGGCAGAAGCAAGCGGAAATCACCCAAGCCATTAGGTAATGAAGCTTTTATTGTATATGCTGAGTGTTATTGAGAGGAGGGTGATTGGTATGGCAGGGATTGATGCGGCCTTTGCTTCAGAATTCCCCATTATAGAGACTGAAAGGCTTCTGCTCAGGAAGCCTGAGGCGGATGATATTCCCAAGCTGTACAGCATATTTTCTGATCCTGGAGCAACCAGGTTTTATGATGTAGAGCCCTTTAGGTCCGTCAGTGAAGCAGAAGATCTTCTCGAAAGTCTTTTGTGGAGATACAGTATGGAGATGCAGATCAGGTGGGCTATCTGCTGGAAAGAAGACAAAACCCTCCAGGGAACCTGCGGATTCCATTCAGTTGAAAAGCTTCATAATAAGGCGGAAATCGGTTATGAGCTCCACCCGGACACCTGGGGCAAAGGCGTTATGTCAGAAGCCTTGGATGCGATTATCCGCTATGGCTTCATCTGCATGGACCTGAACAGGATAGAGGCGGTCTACCTTCCGGAGAACGCTGCTTCAAAAAAGCTTCTTGAAAAAAAGGGTTTCAAAATAGAAGGAATACTAAGGAAGCGGTTTGTTCACAGAGGAATATACAAAGATGCTGTCATTTCTGCGCTGCTGCAGGAGGAGTACACTAGAGACAGATTTGAGAAATAAAACTTAAAGAATGAGGAGAAGCAGATACAGGCTGTGATGCCTTTATCCTCCGTTCATTCTGCTCGTACGCCCCTTCTTGCTTTTTAGAGCAAAGGTAAGGGGAATTCATGCAAAGCTGAAAAGTGGCCATCCTCAGCAGGATGGCCACTTTTAATTGGTATTAAATAAAAGCAAAAGTAAGCCCGGAGAAAATAAAACCGGATACCGTGGTGAAAATAAAAGTGCCTCCGTAGACTTTTTCTTCCGAGTCTGCAATTTTAATTCCTTCGAAATAGGAAAATGCCAACAAGAATACAGCCATGATAAATGATAAGTAGAGTGCGGCGGTTTGAAGCATAAATCTCACCTTTCGAATATGTTAATATATTATATGGACTGGCTTTGAATGTATGACCCATTCATATAAGTTTCTTTTTTTTCGTGTTGATTGCAGGAATACGGGGCGACAGCTGGGGCTTTTTTGAGAAGCCCAGCCTGATTGAGATAGGGGGACACATCAGAGCAGTGTTTCAACCATTCCTTAATCTGAAAAAATTAACGGACAAAAAATGAAATTAAATTAAAAAATTATATTGCAATTGTAATTTCACCATGATATATTATTACTTGTCCTCACGAGGAAGAAACGAAAACATCCAATTCAAGTTTTGATAAACAAAAAAAGATGTTGACTTCTTCGGTCGAAGATGTTATATTGATAAAGTCGCTTCTGAGCGACGGAGATTGTCCTTTGAAAACTGAACGAACAAAAACGTCAACGTTAATCTTAATTTTTTTATCAGAGCTAAATCTTACTCTTATATGGAGAGTTTGATCCTGGCTCAGGACGAACGCTGGCGGCGTGCCTAATACATGCAAGTCGAGCGGA
>NZ_PKLA01000020.1:0-467 GCF_002858875.1 Bacillus sp. UMB0728
TGTTCCAAAACAGCTGCTAAACCAGGCAGCTATTCTTATATGACTAACGGGGCAGGATTATTGAATACTAACAGTTATATTATGAAAGATGTTAACGATAGGAAGTGATTATAAATGTCAGTCTTCATTCAAAATAGTCATATAAGCTTGATTAACTCGATTAAGTTTAATAAGAAAGATTTCACAGTGTTAAGTATTGGAGTTATGTTAAGAGATTTTGAAGGTTTTACTAACAATTTCATAAAAGCTACACTTAAATTTCCTTTATACTTGGTTTTACCAATGATGTTCATAGATGATGAGGAAATAGGACAAATGAAACTGCTTAATATTGAATGTCAAATAAATAAAAAAAGTGAATGGATGACTCTCAAAGTAGAAACAAATGCTCAATTAAAACTAATAACGGGATATTGTGAGTGGTCTGCTTGTAATGGGGTTGGCTCGTTTTTGTTTCAAGGTAATGG
>NZ_PKLA01000021.1:0-303 GCF_002858875.1 Bacillus sp. UMB0728
CGTTTTAGGGAACAACTCATTCACCCAAGGGAATAATTTATTTGACTTGGGACGTACGTCATTTTGCTATAACAAGCCGTCCATTTGCTTTCCTTAATCAAACGTTTAATTAAAATCTTGTATACGGTGGCAGCATATAATTGCTGCCCTTGATTAAACATTTGATCAATTACTTTTCTCCAACTATGCAAAAAGGAGGCATCCAGAAAGGAGCCTCCTTAGACAAACGTGTTAAATTATAATAAAGTTTGCCGAAACTAGTAAACACGTCCATCCCTTGCTATATCTGACCTCAAGGGCATT
>NZ_PKLA01000003.1:0-316135 GCF_002858875.1 Bacillus sp. UMB0728
ATCAAACTCTCCATATAAGAGTAAGATTTAGCTCTGATAAAAAAATTAAGATTAACGTTGACGTTTTTGTTCGTTCAGTTTTCAAAGAACAATCTTTCAATAGCGCTCTTTTAGAGCAACTATATCATAATACCACCCAATCAATCTCTTGTCAACATAATTTCGTAGAAACGATTTATGATGAATTCATAGATTAATAAGCAGAAATTATGCCAGCAGTTAATGTCGATTGCTGTTCATTTATAATAACAGCACTTGAGAAGATGGTCAACAGGAAACCAGGTGGGAATTATTGGTTTTGCCAAAACAAGACAGGCGCCCTCTCTTGCTTGAGACGGTACCTGTCTATTGGCAGATCAGCAGTCCATATCCGGTATTTTTTATTTTTTCAGCGATGCGATTATAGCCGCTGTCATTGGGATGCACTCTGTCCATCGCCACTAGATCATTCTCATTCCCTTTAAATGCCTGATATATATTTACCGTTCGAAAGTGATGGCGGTCGCACAGCTGCTGCATCTGCTTATTGAACTTTCTGATCCATCGGTCCGCTGTTTCTTCTTTGGGAACGGGACTGTAAAGGTTTAGAAGATAAACCATATAAGGCCCGGCAGAGTCTGATTTTATTTCAGTAATATGATCAACGATGCCGCTTAGCTTTTCTGCAGATATATGCAGGCGCGAAGAAATATCCTTTTCATTTTTCGTCAGCTGATATGACCTTAACCCCTGAATAAGATCGTTGCCTCCTGCTGTGATCGTAATAAGTTCTGATTCAGCTAAAGCACTGGATACTAAAGGAGACCTGACAGCTTCCAGGATTTCACCCGAAAGCGCTCCGGGCCTGGCAAAAATTTTGTGGACGACTCTGCGGCCAAGGGATTCCTCGGCGAGTCTTGCAAATCGCGGCACAAACCCAGGAGAAAAGAACGAAGCACCCACACCGGCAGTAATCGAATCGCCAACTGCTGTATAGTTCAGCGGACTTTTTTTGACATCCAATCTAATCCCCCTCGTGATTACGAATTTAATTATTCATATTCATTCAGGGGCATTTCTGTTGATTGTACGATAAAAATTATTCACAGCAAAAGCGGTCTTCGGCAGGAATGTCAATGATAAACTGTGTTCCCTGCCCATCACTCTTTACATTCATCATGCCGCCGTGATTCTCAATAACCTTTTTGGAAACTGAGAGCCCAAGCCCTGTTCCTTCATCCTTCGTAGTAAAGAATGGGTCAAAGATATGGGGCAGAATAGAAGAAGGAATTCCTCTTCCATTATCCCGGAATTCAATTCTGAGAAAGGAGTCAACTCTTTTGGCAGCAATGATTATTTTAAGCGGTTCGCTTCCTTTAGCCTGGAACGCATTTCTGAAAAGGTTAATGAACACCTGCAGCAATTCGTCACGATCACCTCTAAAGAACGTATTATCTGTAATTTCTGTAAGTTGATATTCAATTTCGGCATTATACAGCAGCGCTTCACTATTTAGGAATTTTCCGGTATAGCCCAGGATAAACTCCTTTGCATTCAGCAGTTCGCTGGTCGTTTCCCCCGGTTTAGCAATCCGGAGAAAATCTGTGATGATTTTATTGGCCCTGTCAATTTCCGGGATCAGCAAGGAAGAAAAAAGCTCAGACACCTCTTGATCCGTTTTGCTTTGAAGAAGCTGGAGGTAGCCCCTTACCGTGGTGAGCGGGTTTCTGATTTCATGGGCTATGCCTGCTGCAATCCTCCCGGCCAGAGCCTGCTTTTCTGCTTCCTTTACTCCATTGAGGAACTGAAAAGCTCCCAAAACCCTTTTCACGTTTCCGTTTTCGTCTAGTATTATCCTTGTGTTATTGATTCCGTAATTTTTGTCAAGCACTTCCCTATTAACGATCGGCTTCTTCGTCCTGAGGGATTCTAGCAGATTAATCTGGTCATCAGGTATCCTCAGCAGCTCCCTGATATGGCGGCCCACTATGACCCTTCTGTCAGCATGAAGGTCCCTTGCAGCCTGGAGATTGCACAAAGTTATAAGTCCATTCCCATCTATAAAAACAATATGATGAGGAACCAGATCAAGTATAGGATTCAGGAAGCTCTCCAGTTGTTCAAAAGATACGCCATCATCCCCTTTATCCAAGCCGGGCCAGTAAGCCTGATTTTCTTCTGCCCTGTTTTTCAGCTGCAATATTTCTTTCCTTAATTCAGCATTTTCCTGTTTAAGCCGTTGAACTTCATCCATTAAAACTTACTCCTTAAAGAGTGCATTATTTCTTTTATTATAATGCAATTCGCCTGAAAGGACATTATACAGATTCACCTTTAATATCAGGAAAGAAATATACGGCCAGCTTGCCGATCAGAAAGCAGAATAATGTAATAAGCGCAGCTGAATATACTGAACTCCACAAATGGGAAATAGTCAGAACACCCGCCTGGATTAAAAGTTTTTCAAAAAGCCAGGCTCCCGCAAATAATCCTGCAAATACCGTCTTCCTGAATTCATAGATGACTATGACAGCTAAAATCAGGCTGTATATCAGCCAAATAAGCGTGCTGAAAGCCAGCTGATCACGGTCATGCGACTCAAAAAAACCGGCGTTGTAGGTATGAATCCGAAAGAAGATCACCGTATAAAAAACAGCTGCCTGAATGATTGTGGTAATTGCCATATATATCGTCACAAACCTTACAAAAGGCGAAGGTTTCCTTAATGAATCCCTCCATATGTCTGTAACAAACATAGCAGCAAAAAGTATTGCGCTCGTGTACCACGACCTCCACCAATGCTGTTCATATACGCCCTCTTTCAAGAAAAAGCTCTCTACCAAAAAAATACCCGCTATCACTGCAAGCCTCCACAGATAGCCGATCCGGTAAATGGAGACCGCTGTAAGTACTGCGGGAATGAAAAGTGCCTGTGAAATGCTTGCCCCAAATACCTCATCAAACCATTTTTCTTCAAATACAGTCGGTCTGTATGTGTATGCTTTTCCCAGAATAAATACTATGTATTCCAATATAAAAGACAACCCCATTACAAAGAAATAGAGCGGCAATGATACCCTGATTTCTTTCCTGAAGGAAATAATTATCAATATGATGCTGAAAAATACTAATGCTATAAAAAGGTGCATGCCGTTCACAGTTTCTTCACTTCCATCATAACTAAAGGTTTTTCCTTTAGTATGCCCGCAGCCTCCTGTTTCATTCTCCCGCTTTCAAGTACAGACAAATGAAACATAACTGCTCACAAAAAACGCCAATATCAACTTTTTACACTTACAAAGCCAAAAACATAAAAAAAACCAAATGGCGAGGCCATTTGGTTTCCTTATTTTGAGTAGATGCTATTATTAACAACAACTTGAAGCAGCTTAGTCGATTCCTTCATCTCACTGTTGCAAAGCGGGCAAGCCGGCTGATCACTGCTTTTAAAATTATCACGCAGCCATCCATTACAGCTGTCAGAAATACATTCCCAGACTTTCACTTCTTCCGTTTTTACTTCTTCGGTATTTTTTCTCCCGAATCCCATTGCCATAAAAGGCACCTCCTCAAAGAGCCGAAGCCCCCGAAAAATAAAAATCCACCCGTTATAAAATAAATGGACTGGATCCTTTATAACAAGTGAATCTGAAATTAGATGTTATTCCCTTAAATAAATACTTTATAAGTATACAGCATTTCCCTGTTTTTGTCAATGTATCAAATCAAAGTTTGTCAGCATAAATCTGTACCCCTTGAAGGATGGAATTCCTGGATTTGAAGAAGGATAAGAACAAAAGATTACGCATGCTTTCATAAAAGTGTATAATACGAGTGTCGATAAACTGAAACTATCCAGAGAGGATGATATAGATGGAAATTACAGGTCATTTGATTGAAGAAATCATTGATCCTACAGGGATACTGGAAGGACAGAGGTATGAGTTCCTGTTAGACATAGAAGTTCCGGAGGATGACGAACTTTACTCCGAGGATGGGCTGAGTCTGCGTGTACTTTTTTACAAAGATGAGAAAGGCTCAAAGATCCTCAATTATCACTTCTTTTTTTCAGACGAAAAGGCTCTCGATTTTGCACTGGATGAAGAAGAGGAAAAAATGGTGGAAAGCTACTGCCGGATGAATCTTCCTGCATAACAGCTGTCCTGGCAGGAATCATTAAAGAAAAAAAGAGCAGCGCGCTGCTCTTTTTTCTATTCCTCGATTTTTTGGCCTTCTTCAATGATATGATACATAAGATGTGCAAGATGATGGATAGGCCCGTACACTTCCTCTTCGTCTTCCCCTTCTTCCCCTGCTTCTTCACTGAATTCAAGATCGTTCAACTGAAGTGCGGCGAATTGGTAGAAATCCTTCAATTCAAATGAATAACAGGCACTTGGCTCTTCATTCTCTTCTTCATAATGCAGAACTAAATACGACTCGGTCCCATCATTGCTGATGGCATCAAAGTAAATAAAGAAGCCGACGTTAGTATCAAGCTCAAAAAGATGCCTGGTCCCGCCTTCAGTGGCAATATTGAAATCCTCTTCATTGAGCTTACTAACCTTCATTGCTTCTACTTGATCTTCTTTGTGAAATTCTACTGTAAAACTTTTCACTATCCAACACCTCCTGAATCATTGCTCTACTTATAATAACCATTCCAGCTTAACTACACAATTAAATGCCGCTTATTGCATAATTCTGATGGTTTGCAATTTTGTATTCCCCTTCTCCATTCATCAAGCTAATATAGATATATACGAGATTGGGGAGGAACAGCGATGCTTACAGTAAGACAGCTGAAAGAAATCAAGGAGCTTCAGGATATTTGTGAAAATCATGAAGATTTCAGGTTAAAACTGAATTGGGATATGCTGAAATCCAGAAATAATGAAACAAAAACAGACTTCTTCACTTATCAGGACGGAAGATTAACTGGATTTTTGGCTTTGTATCCTTTTGGAGCTAAAGTGGAGGTATGCGGGATGGTTCATCCTGAGTATAGGAAGAAGGGACTCTTTACAGCCCTCTTAAAACAGGCTGAAAAACAATTGGCAAGCGCTTCGGAAGTCCTTTTAAATGCGCCAGCTGAATCCTATGCTGCCAAACAGCTTTTCCAATCGCTTCCTTGCAGATACTCTTTCACTGAGCACCAGATGAAGTACTTTCATTCAGATACTCTTTCTGAAAAAGAAGGGGTAGAAATAAGATCAGCCTCTGCCGGAGATGCCGGTCTTTGCATCCAGCTGGATATTGTTTGTTTCAGCCTTTCCGAAGAAGATGCCACTCTGTTTTACGGGCAAACGGCAGCCGAACAGGCACAGACTTTATTCATAATTGAATACAGGGGAGTCCCCGCGGGCAAGGTGAGGATACAGACAGACGGCAATGAGAGCTGGATTTATGGATTTGCCATCCTTCCTGAGTTTCAGAGGCGGGGGATTGGAAGAAGTGTTCTAAGCAGGATCATCAGGCAGGAAAGGAATCGAGGGAGGGATATTTTCCTGGAAGTGGCTGCAGAAAACAATAATGCCCTAAATCTTTATACGTCTTGCGGATTCGTCCCGCTTGAATCCCAGGATTATTATCAGCTGAAACTCAATTAGCAGGACGCACAGATGCGCCTGCTTTTCCCTCTTAAGATTCTTTATCAAAATAAACAATCTCTGCTGAGAGCTCTTCTTCCACCCTTATTACCGCAAAAGAAAAACGCGGCTGCCTCCTTTTATCAACAGGGGAACCCGGGTTTATAATGAGCGTCCCGTTTTCCTTTTTCAGGACGGGTATATGGGAATGGCCGTAGATCAGACAGTCCACCTTGTCGTCTGCAAAAGAAGCCAGCGCCCTTTTTTCCGTTGTCTTCCCTTTTCCATGCCCGTGCACGATACCTAATTTAAACCCATTTAAATTCAGGATGAGCTTATCCTTCAGCATTTCCTTAAGCTCGCCGCTATCCGTATTGCCAAATACCCCTTCGAGCCTCCCAAAGGATGAGAGTTCTTTATAAACAGACAAGTCCTGCCAGTCACCGGCATGAACGATGATATCAGAAATTTCCAGATATTCAACGAGAAGCTCGGGCAGATTCCTTCCTTTTTTTGGCATATGGGTATCTGAAATGGCAGTAATAAGCAAACCTCATTCCTCCTTTATAAAGCAAAGAAGAGCCCCGCTAGGAGACTCTTCATCATATGAAGTGAATATTATAGTTTCGTCACATTAACAGCCTGCGGTCCACGCTGGCCTTCTTCAATGTCAAATTCAACTTCTTGACCTTCATCAAGGCTTTTGAAGCCTTCAGACTGAATTGCAGAGAAATGGACGAATACGTCTTCTCCACCTTCAACTTCGATGAATCCGAAACCTTTTTCTGCATTGAACCATTTTACTTTACCTGTAGCCATTTACATTTCCTCCTAAATTTCAACAAAATCTTTGGGGCGATGCCCCGCTGTATTAATATGGGTAAGTTTTACAGATTTTATAATCATTTTTTTAAATTTTTTCAGGAAAGATATTCATCCTCTTATAAAACCCATAAACTTCCTTAATTATTTATTACCCCTTTGAATTAGGAGTAAAACCTGATTTTCCGCTTCTGCCTCTTCTGCGGTCTCGTCCGCCTCCACCGCTCCTGCTTCTGTCGGTGCGGCGGCTTCTGTCGCGGTCAAACTTCGGCTTCGGCTTTCTTGAGCGGATCGGCTCCACAGCAGTAAGCTTAACAGGTGTTATATCCGGCTCTTTTGTCAGCAGCTTGAGTGCAGCAGCAAGCAGGGTGACTGAATCTGTTTCCTCAAGAAGGTTTTCTGCCGATCTTTTATATTCGTTGAATTCTTCGTTTTCGATGACCTTCATCATTTTATTGATGGTTGCCTGCTGGCTGCCTGCGATAACATCCCTGAAGGTAGGAATCGGCATCTTCGCCATTTTTGTTTTTGTTACCCGCTCAATGAGCTTTAGATGATCGATTTCACGAGGGGAAACAAATGTTACAGCAAGCCCCTTCTTCCCGGCGCGGCCAGTCCGCCCGATGCGGTGTACATAGCTTTCAGGATCCTGCGGGATATCAAAGTTGTAAACATGGGAAACTCCGCTGATATCAAGTCCCCTTGCAGCTACATCTGTCGCTACCATAATATCGATTGTCTGTTCTTTAAAGCGGCGGATAACCTGATCACGCTTATTCTGCGGAACATCGCCATGGATGCCTTCAGCAGAATAGCCGCGTTTAATAAGCCCTTCCACCACTTCGTCCACACGCTTTTTGGTGCGGCCGAACACGATAGCAAGTTCCGGGGACTGGATGTCGAGCAGGCTGCAGAGCACATCAAACTTCTGCTTTTCATGCACTTCCATATAATGCTGTTCAATATTTTTCACAGTAAGTTCTTTAGCTTTAATCTGAACCATTTCCGGCTCTGTCATGAATCTCTCAGCCAAAGATTGAATGCGCCTTGGCATTGTTGCTGAAAACAGCAGGGTCTGGCGCTGTTCAGGAACTTCGCTGAGGATGCGCTCAATATCTTCGATAAAGCCCATATTCAGCATTTCATCAGCTTCGTCAAGCACGGCCAATTTAATCTTATTCAGGCGGATTGTCTTTCTTTCGATATGATCAATCAGCCTTCCCGGAGTAGCTGCAATGATATGCGGTCCACGATCCTTCTTCAAGGCGCGGATCTGTCTGGAAATGTCCTGTCCACCGTAGATCGGCAGAGTCCTGACGCCTTTCACCTGTCCAATCCGGTTCAGTTCTTCAGCCACCTGCACGGCAAGCTCGCGGGTGGGCGCCAGCACAAGGCCTTGAATCCCTTCATTTATGTCTATCTTTTCAAGAAGCGGAATGCCAAAAGCTGTGGTTTTCCCTGTCCCGGTCTGCGCCTGGCCAATCATATCCTTTCCGCTCAGTCCGATCGGGATCGCCTGCGCCTGGATAGGGGTCGGCTCTTCAAAGCCCATATTAGAAACTGCTTTTTCAAGCTCTTTGCTTAAATTAAAATCCGAAAAAGTTGTCAAAGTTTAAATCCTCCTTAATTTCTAACCAATTGTTTCTTATCAAAATGTATATAGGGTACAGCAGGTATATTTCTAGGCTAACCACTTTCTATCTCTTTTTTACATTTCCGATTCAAATAAGTTTAAACCCCGCCCAAGTGATTATATTTACAGCACAATCAAAGTCCGCCTCACGGGCGGTTCTCTAGGGGAATGGTGGAAGGATACGAAATGGAGTAAATGAAGGAAAGAAAAGCGTTATTCAGGAGCCTGCTTCTTCTTTTCATAAGTTGCCGTCCGATTCAATACACAAAAAGGCGATGCATGCTTTGCCATGCATCACCTCATCATTCATGCTATTAGCCTTTAACTACGTTAGAAGCTTGTGGTCCACGGTTGCCTTCAACGATTTCAAAAGTTACTGCTTCGCCTTCTTCTAAAGACTTGAAGCCTTCAGATTGGATAGCTGAAAAGTGAACGAAAACGTCCTGGCCTTCAGATGTTTCGATAAATCCAAAGCCTTTTTCTGCATTAAACCATTTTACTTTACCTGTGTTCATGTATAAAAACCTCCAAAAAGTGTTTCACTATAAGTTTGCGGTATAATATAAAAACAAAAAAACCGCAGCCTGCACGTGTTGAAGAAGATAAAATCGACTACAACCTGCGCAGCTACGACTACTTATCCAAATATAAAACGAATCTTAAAGTGTTAAGTTAATATTACTTCATTAAAAAGAACAAGTCAACCTTTTCTTCTTCAGGCGTTATTCCCAAGCGTCTTTTCTGCTGCTTCAACCGTATGCTTCAGCAGCATTGAAATCGTGACCGGGCCTACTCCCCCTGGTACAGGTGTTATGGCTGATGCCTTTTCGAGGCAGTTGTCATATTCTGCATCTCCGACATTCCCCTTATTATACCCTGCATCCAGAATAACAGCCCCAGGCTTGATCCATTCTCCTTTTATAAATTCCGGCTTTCCGACTGCTGCAATGACCAGGTCAGCCTGGCCTACATACCGGGAGAGATTTTCGGTATAGGAATGGCATGTTGTTACTGTCGCATTCCTGTTTAAAAGCAAAGCGGAAACAGGTTTTCCGAGTATCGGACTTCTCCCTACCACTACAGCATGCTTTCCTTCTACAGGAAGATGATAATAATCGATGATTGCCATAATTGCAGCAGGAGTGCATGATGGATATGTACCAAATCCCAGGGCAGTCTGCCCGTAGCCGTGGCTTGTCACGCCGTCAACATCCTTATCTATGCTGATGGTTTCAAATGCCTTCCGCTCATCTATATGTCCTGGAACAGGATGCTGAAGCAGGATGCCATGAACTTCTTTATTTTCGTTCAGTTCCTCAATCGTTTTTACCAGTTCTTCTGTTGTGGTTTCTTTCGGCATATGAATTCGTTCAGACCGGATGCCAAGCCGGGCACAGGCATTTCCTTTCATTCGGACATAGGTCTCGGAAGATGGGTCATCTCCGACCAGGATGGTGGCAAGGCAGGGAGTGATCCCTTTTTGCGTAAGGTTTTCCACCCTTGGCATCAGTCCTTCTTTAATATCAGCTGCCACCCGCTTACCATCAAGAATCAATTTTTCATTCATAGCAAACAACCTCCAGGTATAAGATTCAGGCCGCTTTACCAAAAAGGTTAAAGCAGACTGCTGGCTGCCCAGACGACCGGCTATATATGCACGCAGCTCCACTGTGGTTTCTTCCACTATCGTCGTCAGTCACTGCGCCTTTATAAATGTTATTCCTAGTCAATCATATCACAAAACACAGATGTTATGAATAGATTCATATGCAAATGTTCGTATTTATAGTAATATAGGCAGTATGAATATAGAATATACTGTTAGGCACAGAATTGAAAAAGGACAGCATGCAAGCAAGCTGTCCTTTTTGTCATATTTGAGGCTATATATAAAGTATATTAAATTTAATTTCAACCTAAAACAATGAAAGCCCTGCCTCTCTTCCATCCTTGCGGCTCCGAGACCGCGCCAGCGGGAATCAGGTAAACAATCGGGATAAGATAGCAGCTCTTTAAGATTCAGTCATTTAAAGACCGCATTATTGAATTGAAGCAATCCATGCGAAGAAATGTTTCGGGTTTATAGAAGATGTGCATTAAGAAGAAATCATACCATTCAGGGGGCATTCTGCTGTACAGCAGCCGCACCTGATCATCAAGCTGTCCACAAATTAATTCTTAAAGGTATAAACCTATTGTTGCTTAGCAGTAAAAATCTAAAGAGCATGATCTGCAAAATGGCGTTCCGCTCCATTCTGCCCGCAGATATCCTCAAATACGTGCTTTACTAGTATATCATAAAAGTAAAAGCTGTCAACTAATTGGAAATCAGCAGCCGAATTCCTCTCCGTCACCTGACTGGTCATGTTAAACGGCTGTGAAGTTCAACATAAACGTTTCAAGAAGCTTAGCTGTATCAATCTCCATTGCAATATAGTCCAAAGTATCCTCAGGCTGATCCTCAGGCTTAGGCCTGAAATCGGCATTCGTTTTACCTTGCGCTCCGCCAAACTGCTCAACCCTGACTCTCCGTTTAATGAATTTCGCTAAGTCCGGATTTGTCAGTATAATCAGCGGGACAGCATCATGAATGGGTGCGCCTCCTATGCCGGGCACGTTTTCTTTATAAGCCTGAAAATAGTACTCAAAGGCCGGCTTTATAAGATCTTTATAAGCCGACTCAGTATTGGCGGAAATGTAATCAATCATTTCAGGCGTTACAACAGCTTTGTTGGTGACATTGAGCGGAAAAAGGTAAACATTCCTCCCTTTTTCAAGAACGATGTCAGCAGCAAGGGGGTCAGAATAAAAATTAGCCTCCGCTTCAGCTGACACATTGCCGGGAACCAGAAAAGCACCGCCCATCATATAGATTGCATTAACATCTTTATAGGCATCCTCTCCATAAATAATAAGCGGGAGAGCTAAGTCTGTCTGCCTGCCTAAACCGACAAGGACAATATCATTTTTGTACTGATCTATAATGTCAATGATCTTATTAATATCATAAACCTTCAGCCCGGTAAAATCTTCAGGAGGCTGAATGGGTCCGAGTCCCTCTTCTCCATGTATCTCCGGATAAAATGTGGCAGGCTTGCCTGAGAGAGGCCCAGAAACACCGGCAATGATCGGAATATCCTCACGGCCGCCCAGTTTAAGGAGATAGGCTGTATTTCTGAGGGATTCTTCCTTGGTGATATTTCCATACCCGCTTACTACCCCGACTATATTCAATTCCGGATTTTGAACAGCGTACATCAAAGCAAGTGAGTCATCGATTCCAGAATCTACAAACAGAAGTATATTGATCATCATGATTCCCTCCCTTTCCCTATTGCTCATACTTTATGCAGGGAAAACTCTCTTTAAACATCATGAAGTTGAAGGCAAGCAAAAAAGCCCATATAAAAGCTTTATTGCTCTTTTTATTGGCCCCCATTCCATTGTCCCAAACCGCATTTACATTATTGCAGCAGAACCTTTTTACAGATTCCTCCGATATTCGTACAACCTGAAAATAATGATACAGGCTGCCAGCCAGGCTCCGCCGGCCAGGAAGCCGCCTATTACATCACTAGGATAATGCACCCCAAGATAAATTCTGCTTAAGCCGATCAATAGGATTATCATGACATTTGCGAGGACAGCCAAGACCTTTAAGCTCATTTTAGAAAACAAATGGACCAGTATATAGGCGGAAGCACCGTAAAATATAAAAGAACCCATGGAATGGCCGCTCGGGAAGCTGAATCCTGATTCAGTCAGAAGCGGGAGAATATCAGGGCGTTCTCTTTTAAAAATCCACTTAAGAAGCCAATTGAACAGCGCACCGCCGCCTGAACCTGCCAGCAGAAATACACCTAATGCCCGCTTTTTATAAATCATGAGAATAACTCCGCCTGCTGCGGCCAGAAATACAAGCCACTTAACAGAGCCCAGGAATGTAACCGAAAACATCAATGCAGTCAGCTGGTCATTGATAAAAGATTGTACAAAATTAATGATTGTATGATCAAAAGCCTCCAGTTCGTTTTCTTTCAGCTCATCTGCGATTTCGGCAAAAAGAAATGTAAAAACCCCAAGAAGAGCTGCAGCAGAAAGAATATACAAAAGTTTGATTCCTGTCAGTTTTTTCATATATGACTTCCTTCTCTTGTTTTTGTCCAATACCTTCTATATTGCCTATTCAGACAGCTTGTGAACATAAATCCAGCAAATCAATAAGAAAAACCGCACGGAGGCGGTTTTTCTTATGCTTCTTTCTTTTCCTTCGGCCGTGCAGCAGCCCTTTTCTTGCGCGCGGCCGGCTTTTTTGGCTTTTCGGGCTTCGTATTGTCGATTGAAGCCTGCAATGCGGCCATCAGATCTGTTACATTTGATTTTGTTTCTTTTTCTGCAGGAGTGACAACTTCTTTGCCTGTCCGCTTTGCTTCGATCAGATCCAGAAGGGCAGACCTGTATTCATCTGTATACTTATCAGGCTCAAATGCCGTTGTCAGCTGGTCGATGAGCATGATGGCAGTTTCCAGTTCTTTATTTGTCACTTTATCCTCAGAAGGAACATTCGGGACATCGCCGGCTTTCCTCACTTCATCTGGAAAGTGTATCGTTTCCATAATCAGAGTATTTTCAAATACCCTGACAACGGCCAGCTGCTCTTTTGACCGGATGATGATTTTGGCGAGCCCAACTTTTTCCGAATCTTCCAGTGCTTTTCTTAAGAGTGAATAAGCCTTTCCTCCCCCATCCCCTGGAGACATATAATAGCTGCGGTCATAATAGATGGGATCGATTTCAGCCATTTTAACAAAATCGATGATTTCAACTGCTTTATCTTCGTTAGCCTGCTTCAATTTCTTTAAATCCTCGTCTTCTAGTACAACAAATTTTCCCTTTGTATATTCATAAGCCTTCACAATATCTTCTGGCTTGACTTCTGTTTCACAGACCGGGCAGATTTTTTCATATTTAATTGGAGAATGACACTCCTTGTGTAGAGTCCTCAGCTTAATGTCCTTGTCCTCAATTGCTGCATGAAGCTTAATCGGTATATTTACAAGCCCGAAGCTGATGCTGCCTTTCCAGATTGTATGCATCCTGATTCTCCATTCTATAGTCTTTACCTTTAATGTGCGATGATTCATCCTGTGAAATGCAAGATAACTTCTGCCATTGGAGTAGGATTCCCCCCAGAATGGAATAATGGAGGATGAGCCGTTTAAATGGCCGTGAATTTCGAATCCTGCCGAGGAAAGGAGTGTCACAATGAAACCGATGCTTCCGAGCCTTACCTTTGATGCGCCGGATGCCAAAGGATGGTTTTATGAAGTCAAATACGATGGATTCCGGGCCATCCTTGAGTGGAATGAAAAGGGGCTTTCTCTGACAAGCAGAAATGGCAAACCGCTGCTTGAACTTTTTCCCGAAATCAGATCGTTCCTTGAAGATAACCTTCAGCTGTTTCATCCTTTCCTGCCTCTTCAATTGGATGGAGAGCTTGTTTATTTAGAAAATAAACATAAAGCCCATTTTGGTTCTATCCAAGTAAGGGGGAGAATGCGTTCAGAAATGAGGATTCTGGAAAAAGCCAGGCAATCCCCATGCCGCTTATTGATTTTTGATGCATTAAAGCTTAAAGGGAAGAGCTTATCAGCACTGGGCTACAGGGAGAGAAAGGCAGCATTGGAGAATTTCTTCACTTCAGCAAAGCTCCCGCTTGAACCTGACGAAAAAAGCACAAAGCTTCTCCAAATGATACCTGGAAATGATGATTTCAAAAATCTGTGGGAACAAGTAATCCTTCATGATGGCGAAGGAATTGTGGCGAAACAGGAGAAAAGCAAATGGGAGGAAGGCAAACGCTCAACTCTGTGGCAAAAGTATAAAAACTGGAAATATGTTTCGTGTTTTATCACAGCCTATGAAAAATCCAATGGTTATTTCTATGCAGGCGTGTATGATGGCGGAAGGATCCACCCGATCGGCCAATTTATATTCGGGCTAAAGCCTGATGAAAAAAAGGCCCTTATGGACACAATCAAAAACAACAAAAGGGAAGAAGATGACAGATTTGTTTATGTAAATCCAGGCATTTGTACAGAACTAAAGTACCTGGAGATATATGACGGACAGATGCGCGAGCCCCATTTCCACCAATTCCGCTTTGACCTGAAGCCTGAACAGTGCACCTACAGCCAGTTTGCCGAACAGCAGAAGAATCTGCCTGATGATGTAGACATCACACATCCTGACAAGCCCATCTGGGAAACACCCGCCCTTAAGAAGATAGACTTCATCCATTATCTGCGGGAAATTTCCCCATATATGCTTCCATTTTTAAAAGATCGACTTCTTACAGTCATCAGGTATCCGCACGGTATTTTCGGGGAACCATTTTACCAAAAAAACGCACCGGACTATACACCTGAGTTTGTTGAAACAAAAATGTCAGATGGAATTAATTATATTGTCTGCAATAACCTTAAGACATTTCTCTGGCTCGGCAATCAGCTTGCCTTTGAATTTCATATACCATTTCAGACCATCAAAAGCAAAGGACCGTCCGAAATCGTCTTCGATCTGGATCCGCCGTCCCGGGACGCGTTCACCCTTGCGATTAAGGCCGCCATTATGATAAAAGAAGTGCTCGATCATCTTAACCTCACATCATTTGTAAAAACATCCGGGAATAAAGGGATTCAGGTTTATATCCCGCTTCCTGACAATGCCTACACATATGATGATACACGCCTGTTCACTTCTTTCATTGCTGACTATCTGATATCCAAAGAACCGGACCTTTTCACAACTGAAAGAATGAAGAAAAACCGGGGCGGCAGACTTTATGTTGATTATATTCAGCATGCAGAGGGAAAGACGATCGTGGCACCATATTCAGCCAGAGGCAACCAGTATGCCGGTATCGCGGCACCGCTGTTTTGGGAAGAAGTCAATGACCGGCTCAGGATGGAAGAGTTCCGGGTAGATAATGTGGTAAAACGGGTCAACAAACTGGGAGACCCGCTGCAAGGCTATTTTGCCGCAAAAGATCTGCAGGCTTTTTCACCGGTGCTTGAATTTTTGAATGCAGAAAAAAAGACCTGAAGGCCTGCAGTATATTTCTTCAAAAAAAGAATGCTGCGGCCGCAGCATTCTTTTCTCTTATCATAGATATTCTTTTATTATTTCACTGGCATGTTCCTGCAGCTTCCTATACTGTTCTTCTTCTGACTCAAAATATTCCTTTTCACCCAATGTAAAAGCCTTAGGCTGAGCAGAATCCATATAGGCATTTACACGGTACATATACGTGGCGTTCCCGATCAGGTCGATTGTATAACCGCCATTTGATTCATGTGCGATACACTGGACCTTCCCGCCATTATTATACACATCCACCGGCCTTTCAAGCTTATTCATCCCTTGAAGGCAGGATACCAGGGTCGAAGCTGACATTGCAGTTCCGCAGGCATTCGTGAAGCCCACTCCGCGCTCAAAAGTCCTCACGTAAATGCTTTCCTCTTTAAGAGGCTTGATGAAGCTTACATTTACTCCATCAGGGAACAGCTCATTCGGGCCATTGACATGTTCACTGATATTTTTCTGAAGATCTGATTGGATATCATCTTTACTGCAAACCGCAATCAGATGCGGATTAGGCACAGCCAAAGCTGTGAAATGAAGTGAATCTGACAGCGAGTTTATTTTTTCATTCTTCAATGTCTCCTGATTCAGGATTAGCGGCAAATCACGAATCTGGAAGGAGACTGGTGATATTTCAACAAGATAGGTTGGAATCTCCGGGAAGATATCCGGCCGTTTTTCCACCTTCAAATCCGCTTTCATTGTTTCAATGATGGCTTCCTTTAAACCAAATAATTCACATACATAGCGGGCGACACAGCGCAGACCATTGCCGCACATTGAAGCTTCTGAGCCGTCGGCATTGAAAACCCTCATCCGGGCATCGGCTTTATCACTCTTCATTGTAAAAAGAATCCCGTCTGCCCCCAGTTCAGAATCCCGTCGGCAAAGAGCAATGGCAAGCTCCCGCCGCTGCTCTTCCGTAAACCCATAATCCTTAGATATTTCATCTATCAGCAAAAAGTCGTTGCCCGACCCATGGCATTTTAGAATTTCTATTTCCATTTCAAAACCCCCGCTTTCCCTTTAACCTGCTAAATCATCATAATAATAGATTGCCATAAATTCCTCTGAAGTTCAATAATCCTCTTATGGACATTATGAGTTAGAATACAATATGGCGGGTATTAACCCTATGTGAAGGCCGGAGGTGAGTCAAAGCGATGCAGGATTATAAGTTCAAATTTTTCATCAGCAGGGTTGAAGAGCTCGAATCAGCAAATGGGATAACAGAAAAAACAGCTTTTGTTGATACGAGGATCCTTTACGGTGAACAGGAAATATACAAAGGCTCTATCCGGGTACGCTTCAATGATCATGGTACATTTCCCAACCCTGCGGACATCATGGCTGCTGTATCCCAGAAATCTTTAAGGCAGCTTTTGGCCGCAGAAGCAAAGAGATATGTTAAACCGCAAAGACGGTGGCTCTAACGAAGAAAGCGCCGCAAACCGGCGCTTTTGAAGTATGCTGCAATTATATGTAAAGAGATTCCTCTGAAAGCAGACTATTGGTCCATGCTATAGAATCGGCATATATCCGAAAAAGAGCATTCTCTTCTATATCAAGGCATCTGCTTTTTTCACTGATCAGCTTCCAGTCAGCCTTCTCAACAGCGACCGCAAGATCCAGCACATCTTTAAGAGGATTTTTGATGCCCCTAAGCGCATCCCCTATTTCGTCCTGCAGCGGCAGATCAGTCAATATATCTTCCATTGATGCCCCCAGGATGCTGTCCATCATTGAAAACATTCCTGTCAAAAAATACTGCGCATTCAAAGCCCCCTTTTTCCTTAGAACGGCAACAGATTCAGCCATCTTCGCCCTTATTAGGCAAATCCTGATTGTTTCCTTCTGGACTGCCTTCTTTTCCAAGGTAGACTCCCTGACAGCAAGCACATATATCCACTTTTGGATTTCATTCAGCCCCAGCAGAACCGTTGCCTGCCTGATACTGTTTATCTTGTGCTTTGGCCTGAAAGCCGGTGAGTTGATCAGCCTAAGCAGCTTATAAGAAAGCGATAAATCTCTTTCAATCAGATTTGATATCAAATCTATGCTTGGATCAGCAGTTGAGAGATTATGAATCATTTCGTAATAAGAATGAAAATAGGTCGGAACATCATAAGTTGATACAATTTCAGGCTTTTCAAAGAAGTAGCCTTGAAAATAATCATAGCCCCTTCTTCTCGCATCCTCAAACTCAGCTCTTGTTTCGACTTTTTCCGCAACCATTTTAAGCTTGAGCTTTTTGGCTTCCCGCTCAATCCTCTCCCTCATGCCGGCTGAAGAAGCGAGAAAATCCACTTTAATAATATCTGCATACTCTAGCAGCTGCTTTGAAAAAGGATTGTTTTCCTTGAAGGCGTAATCATCAAGCGCAATCTGATACCCCAGGCTTTTCAGTTCCCGGCAGATATCAATCAGATGGCTGCTGGGCTCTACCGTTTCCAGTATTTCCACAACAATTTCCCTTGGCCTGAAATAGGTCGGGAGCCGGAGTTTGAGCAGATTTTCTGTAAAATTAATAAAACAGGGTTTGCCTTCGGACAGCCTGTCGATTCCTATATTCAAGAAACTATTTATAATGACGTCGGCGGTCGCCTGGTCGCCGTTAATAAGGGGGAATTCGTTCACCTGGCTGCTTCTGTACAGCAATTCATAAGCGAATACTTCTTCCTTAGTGTTAAAAATCGGCTGCCTCGCAACAAAGACTTCCATTCTATAACCTCCGCTGTTATTCCAAATGTTAGGTTGTCTTTATTTTAAAACAATTTTTGCCAGTATGTCTGTCGAAGTTTGTAGAATGGTATATTTATTCGTTAAAAAAGACACCCTATTAGATGCCAAATATTAAAACTAGAAATGTTTTACCTTTTAATCGGGCTGTTGTTTTCCGTTCCAGGCACTTCGCTTTCCGCGGGGCGGCGCTGAGCCTCCTCACGCTTCGCGCAGCGGGGTCTCAGCTCTGCCGCTAAAATCCCGCAGGAGTCTACGTGCCTTCCACTGCAAACAACAGGGTTTTCAAAGTTTTATTTATACCTGTAACAAGATGGCAGGCAAAACAAAAATCTTTAAGCAGTGAGATTATGATCTTCTTTTAAATTGCCAGATTGTCATTCTTACTCTAAATATCTCAATATAGGCAAAAAAAGGGTACGGAATGTGTTAATTCCGTACCCTTTTTTTTACATAGTGAACGCCAATGATAATGGCGCTTTTTTTAGAAATCAGCTGATGACATGAAAAACGAAGTTTGCCAGGAATAGTCCTGCGATTACATACAGTGCGACGGAGACTTCCTTCGCCCTTCCGATCGCGATCTTGAGGATCGGATACAGGATGAACCCGACGGCTATTCCGTCTGCGATGCTGTAGGTAAAAGGAATCATCGCTATGATGAAGAACGCAGGAAAGCTTTCACTCATATCCTTCATATCAAGATTGCGGATATTTTGGAGCATCAATCCGCCGATGATGATGAGGATAGGGGCAATCGCACTGTTAGGAATCAGCTTGATTACCGGAATGAAGAAAGCTGAAAGCATGAACAGAAGCCCTGTAGCCACTGTCGTAAGCCCAGTCCTGCCTCCTGCAGCCATGCTGGCTGCACTTTCGACGGTCGAAACCGTCGGACTTGTTCCGAAAAGGCCGGAAAGCAGTGCAGATACGGAATTTGCCTGAAAAGCCCGCTTGAAACGTTCCGGCTTGCCGATGAACGAAACATGGCCGTGAACCAGGCCGATATTTTCAAACACCAGGACCATGGTCAGCGAGAATACTGCCACCCAGAACGTTATGGAAAAGAAGCTTTCAAAGGACATTGCCCCGAAAACATCCAGATAATCGCCAAAAGAAAAAGAAGATTCTTTTGCCTGCGATACATCAATATTTCCGAACAGCAAGGCAATGAGCGTCCCCGCAGCAACAGTGATCAGAAAATTTCCCGGGACATTCCGCATAAACAGAACTATTGCCAGCAGGAATGTAATGATCGTCGCCAGCACCTGCGGATCTCCCAGATTGCCTAAAGCAATGAGCGAGTTGGTGCCTTTTTCCACAATGCCGCCCTTTTCAAGCCCAATCAGCATCAGGAATAACCCAAGGCCTACAGTGATAGCTTCCTTAAGCGACTGCGGAATGGCTGCACTCAGGCTTCCTGCAAAACGCGAAAAAGCAACGAATGCAAATACCATTCCGGAAACAAATACAACCGCCAGCGCTTCCTGCCATGAAAGCCCCATAGACTGCACGAGTGTGTAAGAAAACAGGGCATTGATTCCCATTCCAGGCACAAGAAGGATCGGTACATTCGCCCAGAATCCCATCAGGAAGCAGCCGACAACTGACGTGATGATGGTTGCCATGATGGCAGCTTCCAAAGGTATTCCGGCTTCCGAAAGGATGAGCGAATTGACGGCTATGATATACACAATGGTAAAAAAGCCGATAGCACCCGCCATCACTTCCTTCTTGAAGCTTGTTTCATTGGCATCAAGCTGGAATAATTGATTTAGCATTTTCATTAGTATTACCTATTCTGTTGTATAGCCCTCTCCCTACCCGCTCTCCCTGATAAACAGGTGAGCCACAAGGATATATTTTAGCAGACATTGAGTTCTCTGCCAATAGGAGACTCCTTAATTGGCCATTTCCCTGTAGAGATTCCCCATTTCTATCGCTCCTGCGGCAGCCTCCCAGCCTTTGTTTCCAGCTTTCGTTCCGGCACGTTCAATCGCCTGTTCAATCGTATCGACAGTCAGGACACCGAAGATGACAGGGATTCCGCTTGACATGCTGATTGAAGCCACTCCTTTTGATACTTCGCTGCTTACATAGTCGAAATGCGGTGTAGCTCCCCTGATGACAGTCCCTAGCGTTATGACGCTGTCATACTTTCCGGAATCGGCCATTTTCTTAGCCGCAAGAGGGATTTCAAAGGCTCCCGGCACCCACACGACCGTTACATCTTCCTCTGCAACACCGTGCCTTTTCAAGCTATCCTCTGCTCCAGACAGAAGCTTCCCGGTTATAAATTCATTGAACCTTGAAACAACAATAGCTATTTTAAGCCCAGTACCTACCAGATTTCCTTCAATCACTTTTTTCATCGTATTTTCCTCCATTAAAAAGTCAGCATATGACCTAATTTTGTTTTTTTGGTTTTCATATAGTTTTCATTATCTTTTTTAGACGGAAGCTGAAGCTGTACCCTTTCTGATACTTCCAGCCCATACCCTTCAAGGCCGGCGATTTTTCTGGGGTTATTCGTCAGGAGGCGCATCTTCCTTACGCCCAGGTCCCGGAGTATCTGTGCACCTATCCCGTAATCACGGAGATCATCCTTGAATCCGAGCATGTGGTTGGCCTCCACTGTGTCATAGCCTTCCTCCTGCAGCTTGTAAGCCTTCATTTTATTGATAAGGCCAATGCCCCTTCCCTCCTGGCGCATATACAGGAGAATACCTGACCCGGCTTCTTCTATTTGCTTGAGGGCTGCTTCAAGCTGAGGGCCGCAGTCACAGCGGTTCGAACCAAACACATCTCCGGTCAGGCATTCTGAATGCACCCTCAGAAGCACAGGCTCCTCTTCTGAAATTTCTCCCTTTACAAGGGCAATATGCTCTTTGCCATCCAGTTTATTTGTATAGCCAACCGCTTTGAATTGTCCATACTCAGTAGGAAGCGATATCTCCGCCTCTCTTTTAACGAGAGAATCATGTTCAAGACGGTACTCTATCAGGTCTTTGATAGTAATCATCTTTAGATTGAATTTCTCGGCCATTTCTTTCAGGTCATCCACTAATGCCATGGAGCCATCGTCCTTCATGATTTCACAGATGACTCCTGCTGGCTTTGCCCCGGCCAGACGAGCCAGGTCAACTGCCGCCTCTGTATGGCCTGCCCTCCTTAGGACACCGCCTTCTTTGGAAATCAAAGGAAATACATGTCCAGGACGGGCAAAATCTTCAGGAACCGAGCTTTCATCGAGAAGTTTTTCGATGGTCTGTGCCCTTTCAAATGCGCTGATGCCTGTCTTCGTCTCCTTATAATCAACACTGACTGTGAAAGCTGTACCATGGCTGTCTGTATTAACATCAACCATGGGATGGAGGCCGAGCCTGACTGCAAGCTCCTCTGTTACTGGCATGCAAATCAGACCCCTCCCCTCCTTTGCCATGAAGTTAATGGTTTCCGGCCCGGCAAACTCAGCAAGAGCAACCAGATCGCCTTCGTTTTCCCGGTCTTCATCATCACTTACAATCACAGGCCGGCCTTTCTTTAGTTCTGCAATAGCGTCTTCGATTGTATTGAACATGGTTACAGCTCTCCTTTGGTTAAGGTCAGATTTTTCCCCATTCATTCCTGGGTGAAAGACATGCCTTCTTTTATTGCTTAAGCTAGTTATCACGCTGTCACAAAAAGCCGTTTTCCCTCAGAAGCGCCTCTGAAACAGTTTTCTTTTCCGGCTTGGCGGCAGCCTTATTCATAAAGCTGTAAATATATTTCCCAAGCATATCAAACTCAAGATTCACAGTTTCCCCTGCTTCCTTCCCTCCCAGGATCGTATGACCTGCGGTATGGGGAATAAGCGAGACTGTCAGGGAAGAAGCTCCCGCTTCAAAAATGGTCAGCGAAACACCATCTACAGCTATGGAACCTTTGTCCACTGGCAAATGGGACCATTCCTCCGGCACTTCGATTTCATAATAGATGGCATTTTCTTCATGCCTTTTTCTAATGATCCTGCCTCTGGCATCTATATGCCCTGATACCAAATGCCCCCCAAATCGGCCGCCAGCTTTCATGGCTCTTTCAAGATTTACAGGGCTATTGCGCTTCAATTCGGCAAGGCTGGTAGAATGGTATGTTTCAGGCATAACATCAGCGCTGAATTTTCTCTCGGTAAAATCAGTGATTGTCAGGCAAACGCCATTTACGGCAATGCTGTCGCCAATCCCCGCATCTTCAAGTATCCTGCCGGCGGATATGCTGAGCTTTAAAGTTTTACCCTGGTGGACAATCTGTTCAACCCTGCCGACTTCCTCAATTAATCCTGTGAACATGATGGCCCTCCTCCGGCTGCGGCACCGCAATAATTTTCAGGTCCGGACCGATGCGTTCGGCCGATTTAAATGCCAAAGGAGTGGATTGATCCATTGAAGAGATCCCTTCTCCCCCGATGAATGGGACAGCTTTTCTTCCCCCTATGATTTTGGGGGCTGCATACAGAATGATCTGCTGAAATAGCCCTTCCTTAATGAAAGAAGCATGGATTTCAGAACCGCCTTCAACAAAGACAGAAAGAATCTGCCTTGTTCCTAATTCCTCAAGCACCTTGCCTGCTGGCACCTCTTCCTCAGGAAAATGTACAAGCTCCGTGCCCAGAGCTTTGATTTGCTCCGCCTTGCTGTTGTCATAATTGCTGCCGGTAAAAATGATGACCGGCGCTTTTTGATCATGCAGGATAGCTGCATCACCGGGGATCCTTAATGTGGAATCCAGTATTACTCTAATAGGGTTTTTTCCGCCTCGGGGCAGTCTGGCGGTAAGCTGGGGGTTGTCATGGATGACTGTGTTTACGCCCGTCAATATTGCGTCATGTTCATGTCTTAACCGGTGTACATCTTCCCTGGATTCTGGAGAGGTAATCCATTGGCTGTCACCAGTGTTCGCTGCTGTTTTGCCGTCGAATGATGCGGCGGCCTTTATCGTTACATATGGCCTGCTGGTCCTCATGAAATGAAAGAATGCGCTATTTATTTCTTCCGCTTCTTCCCGCCTGATTCCAACTTCCACTTCTATCCCTGCTGCTTCAAGCTTGGCAATCCCGCGGCCGGCGACAATCGGGTTGGGATCTATTGAGGCAATGACCACCCTCTTGATCCCCGATTCGATGATCAGGTCTGCACAGGGAGGAGTCTTTCCATGATGGCTGCATGGTTCGAGTGTTACGTAGATCTCTGCTCCCCTGGCAAGTCCATCCGCCATCCGGATGGCATGGACTTCAGCATGCTGGGTGCCAGCCTTTAAATGAGCCCCCATCCCTGCAATCTGCCCATCTTTTACCACAACGGCGCCGACACATGGATTGGGACTGGTCTGCCCGATTGTTTTCCTGGCCAGGGACAGGGCCAGATCCATATAATCTTCATCTGTCATATGTACACCCTCTTTTCCTATCGTTCAATTTTTTCTCTCCAGAAAAAACAGCAGGCCCCGTACAGAATTAGTACGGGGCCAAATTAGACATGACGAAATAAGCGTTCAAAACACAATGTTAAAAACGCGGTTCATACATCCATTCCTTCTCCCATCCAGACTATAACTGTCGGCTTTGGAATTTCACCAAATCCACCGTCTTCACTAAGCGTAAAGCCGGGTCACGGACTAAGAGGCATGCCTCATCACCGCCGGTTGGGACTTTCACCCGACCCCGAAGGAATATTATATTTATAATATTAAAGGCATCTTATCATGAATTATCTCTTACGACAATTCAGAGAACTTATGAGCCGCTAAAATTAATTAAAATAGTGCTTTTGCACTGAAACCTTTGGATGGGGACAAACGTATTATGACTATTACAATCAGAAAGGAATATTACAACAATGCAGGAGACCAAACAAGAGCTGCAGTCTGAGCTGCAGAAATGCCAGGAATGGGAAGCTGATCAAAGCGGCCTATGGTTTTGGGAAAAAATCGGCAGGCTCCCATTTAAGGTGCTGGACAAGCTGACCCCGGCCATCATTCAAAAAAAGATGGGTGTTATGCTTGATGAGCTCGGCAGCTATATACAGACGGGCGGCAGCTATTTAAGCACCTCTAATTCCATTAAATCTTATTATCCGGGGCGGAATGTAAATACTCTTGAAGATACTGCTGTACTTTCAATCAAGGAGATGGACGGAGCAGCAGAAAAGCTGACAGGCTCCAGGAAGAAGCTTGCAGCCATTCAGGGGGCAGGGACAGGGTTTGGAGGATTGTTTACTTTAAGCCTTGATATTCCAGTTCTTCTCGGGATGCAGCTGAAGACCCTTCAGGATATTGCCATCTGCTATGGCTATGATCCGAAAAGCAAGAAAGAACGACTGTTCATCGTCAAGGCGCTGCAATTTGTATCTGCTGACATCGTTGGCAAGCAGGCTATTCTCAGGCAGCTTTCCGACATCGATTCGCCGGAAGAGGATGTACAGCGGGAAATCGCATCTGAGATCCAGGGATGGCGTGAAGTTGTCTTTGCTTATCGTGATCAGTTTGGCTGGAAGAAGCTTTTTCAGATGGTGCCGATTGCAGGGCTTGTCTTCGGTGCATTCATCAACCGCTCAGCAGTCGGGGATATCGGGGAAGCGGGCATGATGCTTTACAGAAAGAGGAAGATCAAGGAACGCCTGCAGGCAGCATCATCTGATATTTTGCCGACAGATACAGAAGAAAGGCTTCCATGAACATCATGGAAGCCTTTTGCTTTCTTTCTCTATAAAATCCTTATCCACAGCGCCCATAACCCTGCTTCTGATAATTCCGTCAGAATCTATAAAAAAGCTGGTCGGATAAGCCATAATCTCATACTCCCCCATGACCTGTCCCTTCACATCAAGCGGAATGGGAAAGGTAAGACCGTGGTCCTTTACAAAGTCCATTTCATCGCCTTTGTTCTTTTCAATAAATGTCATGTTGACAGCCAAGATTTCAAAATCCCCGATTGCTTTTTCTTCGTAAAGCTCCTGCATATCAGGCATTTCGGCCTTACAGGGCGGGCACCAGCTTGCCCAAAAATTAAGAAAAACCCTCTTGCCTTTATAATCACTGAGGCTCACTGTTTTTCCCTCTAAATCAGTCAGAGTAAAGTCCGGTGCTTTATTGCCCGGTTCAATCCCCACCGCTATTTCCTCCGGATTCTCCAGCCTTTCATATTTTTCAGCCGGCAGCACCTTGTTTACGACCCCTTTATCCTTTAAGAACGTCTTATCAATAACGAATAAAGCCAGCAAAATGATCCCTGCAACAAGAAGAAACTTTTTCATTCTACACCTCGGGCTATTATTAGCATTCTTATATGTCCTTAGCAGGCCTAAGCTGCATAGGCTTGAATATTCGTGCTAGAACACCATTTTAATATGCTATGTGATCTAAGTAAACAGGCGGCAATAAAAAAACCGGCACGCCGGCCGGATTGTGTTTGTCTATTTCGTGTCCCTTCAAGCAGCAAGCTTTCTGCATTCTTCTGCACAAATATAGCATTTTTCTGCAGAGTTCATGCAATGAGCTTGTTCAAACTGCTTGCATTGTTCTGCACATTGATCAACTATCCTTGAACAGAGCAGAGTATATTTTTTTATAAAATCGCTATCTGACTCAAGCGCCTTGATTGTCAGCGCGCAAATATCGGCACTGTCTCTGTACAGCCTGATTGCCTCAGACTTTTTCCCGGCATCTGCTTCTTCCAGGGTTTTCTTAAAGGAAACCTCGCATGCTTCCAGGCAATCCAGACACGCTTTGATGCAATTTTCATAGCTGTTATCCATCACTTTATCCTCCGCTCTTTTGCAGTATACGATCTTAGTGATAGATTCCCATATATAAGCACTTCAAAACCTGACTGCTTGCGATCATCATCCGTCAGCAAACAGCTTAGCGATTGCTGCCAATGCCAAAATCCTCTCTTTCGGTCCGGCATTGTCATTAAATGCCATAACCTCCATATTAGGATTTTGAAATTTCTCAGCCCAGCTTACAGGCATCAGACCCTTTTTGTAGCTCATCAATTCTTTCCCGCCATCCCATCCAATCCTGCAATCCAGGAAAAACTTTTCCCTTCGAACGGAAAGCGTCTTCTGGCGGAATCGTATGACAGCCGATCCTCCTGGTTTATGAATAAATTGCATCGTCCCAATATAGCGGCGGTCAGCCCTGAAAATATCCACTTTATTCTTCCTCGACAGAAAAAGGATCATCAGGTTGCCTGATCGATTGTATAATCCGTATTCCCGCTGAAATGACCTGGAAAGAAAAGAGGGGCAAAGTTTCCCTAGTAAGGTCACGTACGAATCTCTCAGTTCTCCAGCGAGCTGGCCGTCAGGGGTAAATAAGACCATTCTTAAAGAAGCAGAAGGAAGATGGGAAACCAGCAGATGATTTTCTTCCAATAGCTTCCCGTGATATTGGCAGCTGTCCAGCCTGTCCACCGCTCTTGACCTTGCCTGATGGAGCACACTCATCTGATAGCAGCCAAAGCTGTACAAAAGAAAAGGCACAGCTGCCAGCACCAGCTCCCTGCCCGGCAGCATAACCAGGCAGGCCGGAAGGATGAAAAATAGAGGCACTAGTGCTGCCAGGCTGCTGTTAAGAGATAGATCTGCTAATCGGCTGTAATGCTTTTGGATATTCATCAGCAAGTCTCCCGTGAAGAATTTGGTTGCGGTTCTGCTTCAAATTACTACTGCTCTTTAATTCTATTAAACTCTGCGGGAAATCATGCTAGGGAATGAGCGGGGATATCTACAAGTTTTTTTAGGTTGGAGCAGCCATATTTTCAATGAGGAAAAGCCTTTGAGGCCAAGTTTGTGAGTCTGAGGAAATAGATGACGTCGCTGCAGACCTCTTTTGGTTTTAGATGGTTTAGAAGGTCTCAGTTGGCAGCACTAGCATTCTTTGTTTTGGTTTTAACGATTTAGAGGGCCTTAGCCGGCGGCACTAACACCCTCTGGGTTGGTTTTAACGGATTTAGAGGGCCTTAGTCGGCGGCACTAACACCCTCTGGGTTGGTTTATACAGATTTAGAGGGTCTTAGTCGGCGGCACTAACACCCTCTGGGTTGGTTTTAACAGACTTAGAAGGTCTTAGTCAACGGCACTAATACCCTCTGGGTTGGTTAAACGAGTTCAGAGGGTCTTAGCCGGCGGCACTGGCTCCCTCTATTTCACTCATGCTATTCAATGCCACATTGTTCTCAGAGCGGGCATCCTTCTAATCTAAAAATCTCTGTACTCTTGTCGAAGGTAAAACCCCAGCCAACATTTGGCTGGGGTTAATAAACTGGTCTACAACTGGTACAGGTGCCTGTCACCCAATAAAAGACTGAATCCGCCCAAATTGCTTCTTGGCATCGCTGTAGCCCTGGTTGTAGAGGTGTTCGAGCTTGGCTGGGTTTCTTTCCATCCTTCCCACTTCGAGCGGCTCTGATGGCTGGATGACAAGGGTGGTGCCCTTTTGTTCTTCCTCTGCCAGGTAGCCGAGTGTCTGGTTGTACTGCCGGTAGCGGTTTTCCATGGCCTTTTGGAGGCCTGTATAGGCTGGATATTTTCTTCTGACAAGGAAATGGAACTTTGAAGGTTTTTTCTGATAGCCTTTATTTCTTGTGAGTATGACTATATTTTTTTGGAATCCGTCCTGCTGGGCTTTTTTCAGCGGAATCGGGTCGCTGATTCCCCCATCCAGCAGCTTTCTGCTGTTGTAGTCTATCTCCGGAGCAATGAAAGGCAGTGAACTCGAAGCTTTCAGCACCTGCAGCACATCCTGCCCGTAGCCTTCCCTGTTAAAATAAACAGGTTCTCCTGTATGGCAGTCGGTTGTGCCAATGACGAACTCCGACTGGCTGTTATGGAACTTATCATAATCATAGGGGACAAGCTTGTTCGGGACCTCATCAAAAATGAAATCCATTCCAAAGAATTGCCGGTTCCTGAAATAATTGCGCCATGATATATAGCGGGGATCACTGACAAGATCCACATTGACGGTTTTATTCCGTCCTTTCTGCCCTGAGATATAGGAAGCAGCATTGCAGGCTCCCGCTGAAACTCCTATTATGTAGGGAAAATACAGATCCTGCTCCATAAAGTATTCCAGCACGCCTGCCGTATAGACGCCCCTCATCCCGCCGCCTTCGAGCACCAGGCCGGTTTCATTGAGCATGACAAAGACTCCTCTCTTTTTTTTGCCTATTATTGCTTGATAATGGATATATTCTAACAAAAAAAATCCGCATTTGTCACAGGCTCCGCCTGACTGCGGCACAAAAAAAGCTGCTGATCCCATTAAAAGGAATCAGCAGCTATGCTGTCTTATTTTATCAGACGAAAAACCAGCGGTATTCTGTATTCATTGCCTTCATAGGCTTTTACTGCCGCCACAATGGTAAAGACCAGGGCCAGAGCGCCGACGATCCAGATGGTGATGAAGCCGATAAGGACAATCATCAGGACGGTACTGATGATGCTGTACACACCATAAGAAATAAGAAAGTTAAAATACTCTTTTCCATGATAATTCACAAGCTCCGAGTCATCCTTCTTCAAAAGCCAGATGATCAGCGGCCCGAGAAAGGTCGTAAACAGGCTGGATATATAAATCAGGGATGCCATCAGCCTTTCATCACTGCTGGAGTTTTTTTGGTATTCCACTCATAATTCCTCCAATATTAAAAATGATTTCTTATAACTATTACTACGCCCCACATCTAAAAAGGTTTCATTCTTCCGCTTAAATTATTCTTTAACCGCATCTTTTTCTTTCCCTGTTCTTGTTTGGGACAACTTGAATACTAATTAGTGAGGGCATATATCGGCAAATACAACAATAAAGGAGCCTTCCTCAATACTCCAAAAAGATGTAAAGGGTGATCAGATGCTTTCTAAGATAGAAGCGCTAATTCTCGGCATGATCCAGGGCCTGACTGAATTTCTCCCGATTTCGAGTACCGGGCATTTATATCTCGGAAGGCACCTGTTCGGGCTTGATGAGGCTGGCCTGTTCCTTGATACCATGCTGCATGTCGGAACCTTGCTGGCAGTCCTTGTCGTTTACAAAGATGAGCTCCTCCAAATCGCCAGGAAACCTTTCGGGCGGCTTTCCCTGCTCCTTGCAGCCGGAACAGTTCCTGCCGTGATTGCAGGTCTCCTTCTCGGGGATCTTCTCGATTCATTGTCAAAGTCCGGCGTAACCATCGGGTGGGAATTTTTGCTTACCGGCTTTATCCTCTGGACTGCCGATGGAATAAAAAAAGGCAGGAAAAAGATGGACGATATCAGTATGGGGGATGCCATTTTCATTGGCACCTTCCAGGCAGCAGCCATCTTCCCCGCCCTCTCCCGCTCCGGATTGACGATTGCCGCAGGCCTCATCAGGAAACTGGATAGAGAAACGGCTGCCTATTTTTCTTTTCTTCTTTCCATTCCAGCGATAGCCGGGGGGATTGTGATGCAGGCAGGAGAAATGTATGCCGGCCATACCGAGGCCATCCCTTTTGGGAGCCTATTGATCGCCACACTCTCCTCAGCGCTGTTCGGCTATGCGGCTGTAGTCTGGATGATTTCATTTTTAAAAAGAAAATCCCTGAAGATTTTTGCTGTTTATGTATGGATTTTGGGCTTTGCTGTCCTCGCCCTTCAAATGACAGGTTTTTTTTAAGGGAGTGATGTATCAGTGAAGGAAGTGATCATTCAGTTATTTGAGTTCCTTTCAAGCCTCGGTTATCTGGGCATAGCCCTTGGATTGATGGCAGAAGTGATCCCCAGTGAAATTGTCCTGAGCTATGGAGGATACCTGGTTGCAAGCGGAGAGATCCATTTTGCAGGAGCTTTGCTCGCCGGGGTTGCCGGCGGCACCGCTGCCCAGCTTTTTCTTTATTGGCTCGGTTATTTTGGGGGCAGGCCCGTCCTTGAGAGATACGGCAAATTTCTGCTGATTAAAGGCAGTCATCTGGATGCTGCCGAGGACTGGTTTAACCGCTATGGAACCGGCGTCATCTTCACTGCCAGGTTCATACCTGTCGTACGGCATGCCATTTCCATACCGGCAGGAATAGCAAAGATGCCTCTCAGAACCTTTTTTCTGTATACTGTGGCGGCCATTATCCCCTGGACAGTGCTTTTTCTCCTGCTGGGAATGGAGCTTGGCGACCATTGGAATGAAGTAAAGGATTATGCAAAACCATATCTGGCACCGATCATCGTCACCGCTGCTGTCCTTCTTGCCGGATATATTGCTGTCAAGCAACGCAAAAAAGATTGATGCGTAAAAAAGGAGGCGTGATCATGCCAAGGATGCTGTTGAAAAATGCGCTTGTCTACCCGATTGTTTCAGCACCCTTCAGGGGTGACGTCCTTGTTTCAGATGGCAAGATAGAGAGGGCAAGCCCTTCAATTAAGGTGGATTCCGCCGTCAGGATCATTGACTGCGGCGGAAGGCATCTGCTCCCAGGCTTTATCGATGTGCATACACATATGGGACTTTATGATGAAGGGACCGGATGGGCTGGTAATGATGCCAATGAAACCATAGAGCCGCTCAGCCCGCATATCAGGGCCATGGATGGCGTATACCCGCTCGACCCTGCATTTTCTGATGCTGTGCGGCATGGTATCACGGCGGTCCATATCATGCCTGGCAGCGCCAATATCATCGGCGGAACCACTTCTGTCATCAAAACCGCCGGCAAAAATATTGAAAAGATGACGATCCAGAAAACGGCAGGCCTCAAAATCGCATTCGGGGAAAACCCCAAGCGGATTCACAGCCACGGCAATAAAGAGTCGATTACCAGGATGGGCATCATGGGAATGCTCCGGGAGGCTTTTTATGCCGCAAAAAACTCGGCATCACCGGAAGATCTCCGCACCGCACCGCTGCTGCTCGCCCTTAATCGTTCCATTCCTGTACGGATCCACGCACACAGGGCGGATGATATCATTTCTGCGGTAAGATTGGCAGATGAATTCAATCTGGATTTGAGGATTGAGCATTGCACAGAGGGTCACCTGGTAGCCGACGAGCTGTCTGGAAGGAGTTTAAAGGTGTCTGTGGGCCCGACATTGACCCGAAGATCGAAGGTAGAATTGAAAAATAAAACATGGAGGACATACAGCGAACTGACGAAAATGGGAATTGAAGTCTCGATAACGACAGACCATCCTTATACACCGATACAATATTTGAATGTCTGTGCTGCCATAGCCATGAGGGAAGGTCTTGCTGAACAGAAAGCACTCGAGGGAATCACGCTCATTCCGGCCAGGAACTTGAGAGCAGAAGACAGGCTCGGCTCAATTGAGCCTGGCAAGGATGCAGATTTGGCCCTTTGGAGCCTCCACCCTTTCCATTTTTTGTCCAAGCCGTCCTGGACGATGATTGACGGGGAATTCGTCTATTCTGAGTGATGGAATTTGTCAAAATCCGCTGCCGAATTTTGCTGTAAATTTTTCAAGAAATATTAACAATTTACCTATTTCTTTTTTTATTTTTTTTTAGTATGATACCTTAAGTGGCAAAGATTCTGCTGAATTTCTGCCTTTGAATAAACACATAATGGAATGCAATAGATATAGGGAAGGCAAATGGTGCGCCACCATCCAATCCAAGGATGGTTCTAGTGGGTTCGATTCCCACCCCGAAATTTTTTAGCAACATTACAAAAAATTTCGAGGGTGGGACCAGAGCTCTATTTGGCATGGAGCAGGACTACCTCGGGCTGGAGGGAACATACATGCTCAAGAAACGCGATCTTCAGGATTGCCATGCTTTGTACGAATTGATGACGCACCCGGAAGTCTTCCCTTTTGTGCGCCAAAAAGCCTATTCCTATGATGAATTTTTATTTATGACCAAGCAGACGATTGAAGCAGAGGAACGCGGTGAGCTTATTTCCCGCACTATCCTCGATGAATGGGGTGCTCCGATCGGGACCATCAATCTGTTCGATATTCAGGATCAGGCCGGGTTCCTCGGCACCTGGCTCGGCAAGCCCTATCATGGGAAAGGCTATAATAAGACAGCCAAGGATGCTTTTTTTGATGAGCTTTTTTATGAAGCCGGAATCGAAACGATCTTTATGAGGATCAGAAATGTCAATATCCGTTCTCAAAAAGCTGCTGAAAAGCTTCCGTATATTATCCAGGCCAATGAAACAAGGAAACATATATTTGAACAGCTGAACAAGCAGGAGCTTATCTACAATCTTTATGAAATCCCAAAGGACTTATATACACTTCATGTAATGCGGAGCGGAGTCCAGCCGGTTCAGGATGTCACCCAGCTAATGGAGGCTTAAGGGTGCACATACACGAGATTTAACCAAAAGCCAGTCATTCCCGACTGGCTTTTTTTCATATATAAAAACTCACCTTGCCTCCAGAAAAACTGCCCTCATAAATGCCTGTTCCAGCCTCTCCACAGGACAAACTGAGGCTAAGCCCTCCCTATCCCTCATCTTCATCAGAATTTTTGGAGGATATTCGAAACGGTTATCAGCATATCGGATGGCTGTTTCGGCTTGAATATGAATCGTTTGCTCTTGGCAGATTCTGTACTTCTGCCATCTCGCAGCCTGTTCAAGGAGTGAATGAAACCGGTTCAGCTCATAATCAGGTTTTTCAGGGTCGGATGCCGAGAAAGCCATGCAGATTCTTTTCCTTTTCATAACAGCCCTTTGCAGCTGCTGGCTTATAGCTTCAAAATCCCTGCCGGTAAAGCTCTTTAATGATTTAGGGAACATTATTAAGCTGATCTCATCCAATTCCCCTACCTGCAAGCCTGATGGAGGTGATCGAATCAGCTTAAGTTTATTGGGGGGGACTTCACTCAGGCCACTCCAGACTTCTTCGTCAATGCCGGTGTATGTAAAGCTGCCGATTTCCTTCTCGCATGCGGCGGCATAGAAGGCATCATATTCAATTGCACTTCCGCACTTAAAAGAGAACAGTTTCCATGGAGGCAAAATCCATTTGCTATCGAGAATCAGTCTGGACATCAAATAATATTCATGGAGCAGGACAGGATAGTGCCCGAGCAGATATATCTGCTGCCAGACTGTGTTCCCCCCGCTTACGGATTTCAGCGGGCAGTCAAAGCTGCTTTCCCCGATTTCCATCCAAATGGTGGCCAGCTTGTTTGCAATAAGAGATCTCACTATCCTCTGCCCCCTTTCTCCCTCATCATATGCTTCGCCGCTTTCCAACATGCCATTATGAAAAACGCATGCTCAGGTGCCGGGCATAGACTGCCACACCGTTTGGCAAAACAAAGAGACTGCTTTCTATGCAGCCTCCCCATATGTTTATTTTCCCGGATTTTTCTTTAATTCTTCGATGTATAGCTTTCTGACAATATAGGTTTTGTATAATTCTATTTTCCTGCGGTCTATCGGATGTTTATTGATCCCCATTTCCTTCAGCTTCTGAATATACCAGCCTTTCGACCCCTGATATGCCACCCTTCATTCTCCTCTCCAAATCGCTTGTCCGTATACTATATGCTGAAAGAAGCAGCTGAAGACCTTCACGGCAAAAATTCAGCGGCTCAGCCAGCATCCTTATTCTTTAGAGCTTAAATCTGCGGGTTGAAAATGCATTTGCAAACCGAAAGCCAGGAACAGCCATGCTATATTCCAGACTCTGAAAAAAACGGTCTGTCCATTCCTGTACTTTCGCCTTTGATCTCCGCATAGGTATATATGGCAGACAGGCTTTTACAAAATTGAGTGAAGAGACCCTCTTTTCCCCCCTTTTCAGGAGAGGTTTATTCAGCTAACAGGGCAGGAAAGGATAAAAAAAACCAGGAAGTCTTATCCTCATTTGAGGGGCCAGCAAGCCTTAAAATAAGCGGAGAATTTCCGTTTTAACTGCTGAATCTGGCATGAGGGCATTAAATAAGCGGAAAATTTCCGGTTAAGTGGAGCAAAGTTGCCCATTTATTTGTTTTTTGAATCGATCGCCGGAATTTCTCCGTCTATTGCAGCTGTTTTTAGAGTTTCTTTGAAATCAGGGGGAATTTCTCCGCTTATTTTTCAGCCTGTCCCCGATTCCCTCATTCAGGTCCTGTAAGGTCCGCTCTTTATGGCTGGTCGGGATTGTTCCTAAATAGATTTTCTTGAATGATCCAGAAATAGCGGTTTTTATACCTCACGTATAAAATTGACGTTAAATGACTTTAAATTCTGGCAAGCACCAGCAGCATTTGCTTCCTGTAAAAGTAATTTTTCACCTCTTATAAGAATGGCAATAAAGCAACAATCAATGCGTAAAGAGCCTTATTAAAAGTTACGTCTTTCAACCTATTAAATTTTTCCGCAGTTAGTGGTAAAGTGTTCTAATGTTTATCACTGCTTAGTTTTACATCAAGGAGGAAAATGATGACTTACCTGTTAACCGATGATTTTTGGGCAAAGTTTGCCCTTTCTGCCGGAATCCTGATTTTATTTTTGCTGCTCCGAAAAGTGTTTACAAGATATATCTTCAAGCTGATTATTGATTATACTGATAAAAAAGGCATCACCACAGCCTCTTCCATCCTAAATTCGTTCCAAAAGCCTGTCAGATGGCTGTTTGTCGTTATCGGGCTTCAGCTGGCTTTGCAGTTTTTCCCATATGACCTGATTAGCGATACAGCAGAAAAAAAGCTGTTTCGGTCAGTTTTCGTTGTGCTTGCGGCCTGGGGCCTTTTCAATTTAAGCAGCATGACTACGGTGCTCTTCCCTAAACTGATGAGCAAACTCGACATTAATGTCGATAAGCTGGTCGTCCCTTTTGTTTCTAAGATGGCTAAGACTCTTGTCATTGTTCTTGGCGGAAGTATGATTGCTGAAGAATGGGGTTTCAATATCAACGGCTTCATTGCCGGGTTGGGTCTTGGAGGCCTGGCTTTTGCCCTGGCTGCGAAAGAAACAGTTTCCAACCTTTTTGGAGGGATAGTAATCGTAACCGAGAAGCCATTCACAATAGGCGATTGGATTAAGACTCCCAGCGTCGAGGGAACAGTAGAGGACATTACCTTTAGAAGCACGAAGATACGTACTTTTGCCCAGGCTCTTGTGACGGTTCCCAATTCGACCCTTGCCAACGAGCCGATCATTAACTGGTCTAAAATGGGAAAAAGGCAGATTGCCTTTCATCTGGGAGTTACGTATTCCACTTCAAGAGAAAAGCTCCAGGCAATCGCAAGGCGGATTGAGCTGATGCTCATTGAGCATGAGGAAATCCATAACGATACAATCATAGTTCGCTTTGACCGCTTCAATGATTCCAGCCTTGATCTTTACCTGTACTTTTTCACGAATGTGACGTCTTTTGCAGATTATCTTTCCATCAAAGAAGACGTTAATTTCAGGATCTTGCTAATTCTGGAAGAGGAAGGAGTCAGCATGGCTTTCCCTACACGGACTCTGGTGGTCCAATCAGAGGGGGTACAGTCCGGAAGCGGAATTATTCAGGAAGAGAAGGCATTGCTGCGTTCATCATAAATTCTTTCATTATGCGGGAAGAATATGCGTGCATCAATAAAGCCGCACCAATCTGGTGCGGCCTTTGTCATGTATAAAGGACCTTAAGGGTTATTTATATAGCCCATAGAGAACCTGAAAGATCAGGATGCCTCAGTCTGCACCATCTTTCTGGCCAGCTCAATAAAGGCGTCTGCCACCTGTGGATCCCACTGTGTGCCTTTTCCACTTTCAAGTATATGCAATGCTTTTTCCGGCGGCATCCCTTTGCGGTAAGGTCTGTCAGAAGTCATGGCATCATAAGAATCTGCTACGGCGATGATCCGGCCAAAATAAGGTATCTCTTCCCCCTGAAGTCCATCAGGATAGCCTTTTCCATCGATTCTTTCATGATGGGAACGGATCCCGGGGAGCAATGAAGCCACCTCGCCTGCCGGCTGTACCTGCTTTAAAATCGTTTCACCTATAACCGGATGGGCCTTTATGTACTCGAATTCTTCGTCAGTCAGCTTGCCTTCTTTTTGCAGAACACCATCCGGGACACCGATTTTTCCAATATCATGGAGAAGAGCAGTCTGATAAAGCTGCTTCAGTTCTTCATCATGAAGACCAAGTCTCTTCCCTATGTCGCGGGAGAATGAAGCCACCCTCATTGAGTGGCCGGAAGTATATGGATCCCTCGCATCAAGTGCTGCAGACAGGACAGTCATGAAGCTTTCAAGCAGCTGCCGGTTCGTCTCTTCCCTTTGCTTCAGGGCCGCTATCATAATATTGAAACCTGTGAATACCTCAGAGAATTCGTCTGTATACACATTATCCTTCAAGTAGGCAAAGTTCTGATTTTCCGCCTCGGACATCAGCGTTTGAAGGCGTGAAATCGGCTCTTCAATATCCTCCGCCATATACTTCGCGGTCAGCATGGCATAGCAAACTGTAATGAAGATCACAACAGCCGCCCACTGCCAAAAAACGGCCGTTTCCATCCCCATTCCTTCCAGCTTGATTTGGGCAGCTACCATGAAAATCAGGACAGGAAGGACACCGATCACAAGGACTGTTAAACGGAATTTCTTTTTGATAGGAATGGTGGACGGAGTTTCTTGAACAAGCCACCCGCTTTTATTGGCCGCCTTGAAATGGGCCAGCACCGGCTTGATCGCCCGAAGCGTCAAGTAGAATTCTACTAGGGCGTGCATGCTGGCAACAAGAAAAGCGGCAATGGCGGCATAAAGCACCATATAATAGGAGAGCTTGAGCTCTCCGGCTGAGATCAGATAAAGTGAAGCAGATGCTGCCGGTATCGTCAGTCCAAGCAGATGCGGCAGCATAATCCGCTTGACCGTTAGGACTGGAAACTGCTTCAGCCTCAGGATAGCTTTTCTTACAGACTCCGCATCCATTCCATCTGAAAGAAACACAGCTCGAATGGGCCTGATATGCTGCCTGAAGAAAAAGCCCTCCGTAAAAAACATGATGACCATTGACCCTGCCAGAATCAGCCATATTAGGGCTTTGTCATATCCCCTGGCATCAATGGTTGTAAAGATAAAGGTTGCACCGATTGCCAGCACTGCAATCAAAGAGCCGAATATGTAATTGATTAGAAGTTTTTTAAGAAACCTGTTATATATGTCCATATGCCACAGCACCTGCATCAAATTTATAGTTATTTCCTACTATTTTATCATCCTTCCACCTTCAAAACTATATGTACTCGTTTCTGCAGCAGGTTTTCTCAAACTTTCTCTTTTATTGGCACAAATATTGCAGCAAAAAGCACATTGCCTTCAGCAATGTGCCCTTCTTAGCCATCAAGCCTGTATGCTTTTCCCAGTATATCCTTTCCGCCTGTGACAGGAATAATGCTCCCATTTATAAAGGCGGAATTATCATCACTTAAAAACGAAATGACCCGTGCAATATCCTCTCCGGTTGCATCTCTTTCATTTTCGGGCAAATCTCCGATCAATTCTCTTGCCTGAATGATTTCCTTCTCTTTCCATTCACCTACGATATCACCTGGGCAGACCATATTGGCTGTAATCCCGTTCTCAGACTCTTCCAGGGCAAGAGTCCTTGTGAGGGATGCCGCCGCTGTTTTTGCTGCAGCAAAAGCTGATCTGTAAATCCACCCTGGCGCCGTTTCGACTCTATCAAATCCAATGGTAATGACTCTTCCCCAGCCTTTTTCTCTCATCGCCGGCAGAAGGAGCTTTGTCAGCCAAAAGACTGCGTTTACATTTCCATTCATCAGATAGCTCCAATCTTCAAGGGAATAATCAGCCATTCTTTTTCGTTCATGTATGTATGGCCCGGCATTATGGACAAGGATATCGATTGAGCCGAAATAATCCAGTGCCTTCTCAGCAATGCGCAGGCAGTCTTCTGCAGAAGCGATATCACCCTGGACAACAATATTTTGCGTCCCATATTTTTCAGTCAATTCTTCTGCGAGCAGCTCAGCTTTTTCCCGGCTGCTGCGGTAATTGATTGCAAGCGAAACCCCATTAGCTGCCAGTTCAATGGCTGTCCTTTTTCCGATGCCGGCCGCTCCGCCGGTTATTAAAGCCGTCTTTACATTCACCAAGATACATACCCCGCAATATTTTTTTCTGCTCTCTTAATCACTATACTATGAAGAACCCTTGAGATATGCAAATAAAAAGAGGCTGGCAGAAAATATATGCAATTGGACTGGCAGCTGGTTTGCTGTATGCGTGAAAATTAACGATTAGGCTGCTGCCTGCATATAATACATCAACATATACCGAACATGGGGCATATACGCCTCACTAGGAAAGGATGTATCATATGTTTCCCTGGAACCTTTTCCCGTTTAACAAAGACATGAAAAAAACGATGCAGCAGCTCAAGCCTGACGAGATTGACAAATATGTTCAGAATATGATGGGCCAGCTTTTTCCCCAATCGACGCAGGGAATGGGAGGGCCACAGAATATGATGCAGGGATTCAGCCCATTTCAGCAGGGGAACCCTGATCCCTCTCCTCCCGGCTCTTCCAAACTCGATACCTCTGTCTACGAAACACATGATTATGTTTTTGTCAGGATCGGAATAAAAGATGAATCCTGGCTCAAACAGCTGAAGCTTTATCATACTTCAAACCAGATCATCCTGGAGCATATTCCTGAGTTTGAAAATAAGCATACGATTACCCTTCCTGCCATTGTAAAAAGGAAAGGCTCTTCTGCGAGCTTCAAAGACAGCATGCTGGAAGTCAGGATACCCAAGAATATTGATATGCAGTTTTCTGAGATTGAAGTAACTGAAATCCTTTAACCTTTTCCTTTTAGCTCTGAGCTCCCATTCATTAAAGGAGGTTACAAGCTATGTCTTTGGAACAATTCAGGCATCTTCTGGAATGGAGCACCCAGGTCCAGAATGATCCGCTGTTGGGCAGTCTGAGCAAAAAGAATCCGGAGGGGCAGATTATGCCATCCAATCCCGGCTCAGCATTTTTCGGCCAGCAGGGATCCGTGCCCCGATGTGATGTCTACAAATCCGGAAACACCATCATTGTTGAAGCAGAACTTCCAGGCATTGAAAGGGAGAATTTCAAGGTTCAACTGGCTAAGGGGGAAATCATTATTCAAGGTAAATATATGACTCTTCTCCCCAACCGGGAATATTTGATAAAAGAGCGCCCCAGCCTGAAGTTTGAGAAGAAATTATCCATTCCATATCAGGTCATACGGCAAGAGATCAAAACCTCTTTTGAAGAAGGTCTTCTTGTCATTATCATACCCATACATGAAGATGAGGAAGCTGTAGATATTCCTTTCCAGATGGATACTTGAACTTCCGGCATGCTTAAAGAAGTTTGTCGTAGCAAAAGAACGGATGCTCCCTGTCCATATAGATTTCACCGGCTTTTTTGTATCCGTTTTTCTCAAACAGTCTTTGGGCCTTCTTGTTAAGTGAATATGTATCAGTTCTCATATATGGCACATTCTGCTGAACAGCATGCTGTTCAGCAAATGAAATGAGACGGCTGGCAATCCCGGCTCCCCTGATTTCAGGATCTACAACGAGGCGGTGGAACACATAGCATTCACCATCGGCCTTTTGCCAGGAAACCTGGCGGTATTGCTCTGCCTGGACCTGATCGCATGTTATAGCACCGGCGGGTTCTCCATCCATCACTGCTGTAAACATTGTTCCGTTCTTGATATCATTAAGGAAATCAGTTTCTGCAGGATATTCATCTGTCCATTGATCATTATTTTCCTGCCTCATAATTTCTACTGTTTTCTTTACGATTCCCATTATTTTGCTTATATCTTTTGGTTCTGCTTTTCTGATATCCATAGAAATCCCCTATCTATATTAACTCTAGGTTGTATTGTATCCTTTTTCGGAAAAATCATGAAGGAAAAGCACCCGCATTTACTGTTAAACCTTTCGGGCCGCAGCATGAGTGAGAGTAAGACGTATAAGACAGTCATTCCCTAGGAAAGTCTAAAACTGTTCAAAAAAAAGAGACAGCAGGTGCTGTCTCCTTTTTTTGAATGCTATATTATTTTCCAATGAACATTTGAGTCCAATAGTTGCCTTCTGCCACATGGCCTACACCGATGTGTGTGAAGTTGGCGTTCATGATGTTCTTGCGGTGGCCTTCACTGTTCATCCATGCTTTTACTACTTCTTCAGGTGAACGCTGGCCCATTGCAATGTTCTCACCGGCTGTTCTGTAAGAGATGCCGAATTTCTTCATCATATCAAACGGAGAACCGTAAGTTGGGCTGTTATGGTCAAAATAGCCTTTTGTTTTCATGTCATTAGACTTCTCGCGTGCAACCTTGCTGAGCTCTGTATCAAGCTTAAGGGCAGGCACACCATTTTTTGCGCGTTCCTGGTTAGTCAGTTCGACTACCTTTTGCTCAAACGCACTTACTTGTGATGCTGATGGTGCAGCTTTAGGCTGTTCTGCTTGTGCAGGCTGTTTAGCTGGTGCAGGTGCAGGTGCTTCCTGCTTAGGCTGTTCTGCTTTTGCCGGTGCAGGAGTTTCCTGTTTTGGCTGTTCTGTTTTGGCTGGTGCAGGTGCTTCCTGTTTCGGCTGTTCTGTTTTGGCTGGTGCAGGTGCTTCCTGTTTCGGCTGTTCTGCTTTGGCCGGCTGCTTGTTTACCTGTACGCTTTCCCAGTTAATATTGTATTGTTTCATATATTTTTGAAGCAGGCTGTTAATCTGCTCGTTATTCAGGTTTCCAGAGTAATTTACTTTCACTTGCTGTGGAGTCGGGCAATTAGATGCTGCATCTGCTTTATTCAATCCTGGTGATACAAGCAATGCTGCTGCCGCTGCTACTGAAAAGATCACTTTTTTATTCATGTATGAAATCCTCCCTGATAATCGTAGTTTGTTTTTTGTTGCTCTCTTGCTTGCAGTAATATCATAGCATACGATTTTTGTAATATTAGAGGGAGGATTTTACATATTAGCAGTTTGTAAGTGCATCCATAGGCTGCACATACTGACTTTGGGACTAATTAAGCAGGAAAAGCCTGTTATATCAAGATATCTTAGGTTTAATGGCTGGAATATTATTGTATGGATAATAATTGGTAAAGTGGAAGTGAACATGTCTTTTT
Organism: Bacillus sp. UMB0728; assembly: GCF_002858875.1. Classification (NCBI taxonomy): domain Bacteria; kingdom Bacillati; phylum Bacillota; class Bacilli; order Caryophanales; family Bacillaceae; genus Bacillus; species Bacillus sp. UMB0728. The sequence continues at coordinate 40,991 of NZ_PKLA01000003.1, forward strand.
TCCAAACATATGATAAAGAAGTCTTATTGACACATTTTCAGGGGTCATCCTTTGTTTACTTTTATTACACGGGAATGACAAATGTGAAAAGAAATTCGTATGATTTAAATTGAAAAAACCCGGAAATATCCCGGGTTTCCAATTTAATCCTTTAGCATTGGCAATGTTATGGTTACCGTTGTCCCTTCTCCTGGACTGCTCGCTATTGATATGGATCCATGATGCAGCTGGATGAGCTTTTCTGCAATGGCAAGGCCGAGTCCAGTGCCGCCATCATCCCGGGTTCGGGCTTTATTGACCCGGTAGAACCTCTGCTTGATACTTTCAAGATCTTCCGGCGGGATTCCGCTTCCTGTATCAATTATTGTAAGAATGCAGTCCCTATTGGAAGCTTTCAGGGTAATTTCAATGTAGCCTTTACCTGTATATCGGATGCTATTGTCCATGATATTCTGCACGATCTGCCCGATTCTTCCTTCATCACCCATTATAATGATGTCCGGATCAAGCATTGTCCGCAGCTCTACTTTCTTTTCCCTCAAAGCTGGGGTATACCGCACCAGGCTATCTTCAATGACCTGAGCAAGGGGAAGAGGCATTCTGACCAGCTGGTACTCATCGGTGTCCAGCCTCGATAAATCAAGCAGGTCTCCGACAAGCCTTTCCATCCTGACCGATTCTCTATTGATAAGATGAAGATACTTATCATCTTTATCCGCAATCCCTTTTAATATTGCATCACTATAGCCCTTAATATAGCTGATAGGTGTCCTGAGCTCATGAGAAATATCAGCCAGAAACTCCTTCTTTCTTTCATCTTCCTTCTGGATGGAGGATGACATCTGATTGAATGCCCTGGCAAGGCGCCCTATTTCGTCTTCGGATTGAATCTGGACCCTGCTTGAATAATCTCCTGAAGACACTCTTTCCGCTGCCTTTTTTATATCTGCAAGCGGGTGTGTCAGCTTACTGATTATTTTTGTCCCGAAGATGAAGGCAGCTCCAAGAAACAGCAAAGCAGCCGCTACCCACCAGTAGGCAAAATCCTTTGTGACTTCTGAGATATTTTCCACCGGGATATATAAGTATAAAATACCTTCAAGTCTGTTTTCGTCAAGCAAGGGAATAATAACTCCCATGATTCTTCTGCCGAACCGCTCCTCATACCCGGTTTTAAGGATATGGTCTCCTTTAAGAAGCCGTTCTCTTTCTTCAGGGCCGATCAGCGTGTCATAATCAATATCAAATGGGAGGCAGGCGCTCAGCTCCCTCGGATTGCTGACAGCAAAGACTTCCGCATCAGATACCTGGTTATACCATTCCACTTTTTCTTTATATTGTTCGGTAATCGGGCCTGAACTGTACTGCGAGGCCAGGCGCCCGCCCTCTTGCAGCAGCTCTTCCTCAATATGTGAGACATAAAGGTTTTCATAAAACAAATAGGACAAAAAATATGAGTAAACGATGGTGATGACAATAGCGGCCATGATCGCCAGCCAGATTTTCCTTGCCAGGCTGCCTGAGAAGTATTTCATTCGAGGGGCACCTCAAACTTATAGCCGATTCCCCAGACCGTCTTTATATAATCTCCTGCACCAAGCTTCATTCTTAGTGTTTTAATGTGGGTATCCACCGTCCTTAAGCTCCCCAGATAATCCATTCCCCATATCTGCTCTAAAAGCTGTTCCCTGCTCAGCGCATGGGACTGGTGGCCGATAAAGAACATCAGCAGTTCATATTCTTTGAGTGTGAGCATGATATAGCTGCCTTCCACCTTCACGCTCCGCGCCTTTTTGTCTATCGTTATTTTTCCGGCGGAGGTTATATTTGAATCTGCGCCGCTGATGCTGCCGCTCCTCCTCAGGACTGCATGTATGCGGGCAGTCAGTTCCCCAGGGCTGAAAGGCTTGACGATATAATCATCTCCCCCGATCTGCAGTCCTTTGACCTTATCCCACTCTTCCCCTTTTGCAGATAAAAAAATGACAGGTACTTCATATTGGGCACGCACCCTCTCACACACTGAGAATCCATCTTCACCTGGCATCATGATATCCAAAAGAATGAGGTCAGGAAGATTTTTTTGTATTTCTTCCAGCGTTTCTTTTCCTCCTGCAGCATAACGGCAGCTGAAGCCGGCATTTTCCAAATACATCCCGATCAGGTGACGCATATCTTCTTCATCATCCACAATCAATATTTCTAAATCATTCATTTCCAACATCCCCCCGGAGTATGATCTGGAATGGCCCTTCTCCTGTTTTGATCGTCTTTATGACCTGAAGCGGTCCCGGATCAATCAGATGGACATCATTGCTGTCATAGCCCGCAATAATCAGATACTCTCCGAAAGGAAGCATTTCAAAAGGATTGGCTCCGACCTGGATGCTGCCTGCCTCTTTACCGCCGCCGTCCACCTTATAAAGTGTACTGGAGCCGTGGCTGAGAGCAAAAATAGATCCTTTCAGCTCTGCAAAGCCTATCGGCATCGTTGGGGCAGGAATCGTTTTTGCCAGCCTGCCTGTTTCCAGACTGTAAACATGGATGTCTTTCTCAGCTTCTGCCCCTTCTCCATGGCCGCCTATCCAAAGTTCTCCCTCTTCTTCCCTGATCAGGGCTCCTGCTGCAGAAGGATGGATTTTGAAAGATGATATCTTTCTGCCTTGATTTATATCTATGACAGTCATGATTTCCTGCTTGAAGCTTGAGACAAATAGTCTCCCTTTTTCCTTTTCTTCGAGGATGGTCAAGGGATCGGCTTCTGTCTTAACAGCTCCTGTTTCCTTACCATTCAAATCATAGAACCTGACTTGATCTTTTTCCTGGTCTGCAAAAGCAATTTCCTGCCTGCCTGCAAGGAGCCTGCCATTGACTATTCCGGTACCTGCCGGCCATTCACCGATCTTTTCCCCTTTTTCTAATGAATATAAATCAACGGTATCCAGCTGTTTGCCGTACAATAACAAGGAATCTCCATCAGGGAGGATTAAGCCGCCTGTATAAGGCTTCTGTAAATCCCATGTCGCCGCTTCATCCAATATATCCAAATCAATGAAGGTCAAAGACATATCTTTGATGTTGACGGTTGCCGCCACCATTTTGTCCTTTGCAATTGGCGGATATTGTTCAGAGCTGCAGGCTGCCAGCATCAGCAGCATGCACGCATATCCCAGCGTAAGTGCAATTGCCCTCATGATTGTTCCCCTTTTCTGCTATGTATAAGAAGATTATATCCTTGTACTGTGAAATATTTGTGAAAAGTTATTGATCATATTTTTAGATCATTCTCGACAGCAGGGCATATGCCGCTAAAAAACTTAAGATCTGATCTGTTCATACACCTGACAATGCATGTCTATCAGAAAAAGTTTATCTTCATTGGGCATATCAGAGTCAGTTAGCCTCTTAACTGCCAGGTAGAACTTTTCCGCCACCCGCTTTCTGGCACGCGGATGGGCATTTTCATCTTTCAGCTCTCTCCGGATTGCGTCCTTTAAGATATCCTCCGCTGAGCCGGTACCTTCAAGCCTGCGGTTGTTCCAAAGCTGCCTGTACTGGCCAAGCAAATAAGCATAATCATTATTCATCTTCTATCTCTCCTTGCCTGTGTCTTACCATCGTTTCTAGTATACCCCTACTATATATGCATAAAGAAGACTGCAATGGCAAAAAATACGTTCACCGGCAAATCTGCAGGAAGAATGAAAGGAGGATGTTCATGGGGACACCTTACCGCTGCCCGAACTGCAAAACCAATAGAAGCAGATTCAATATCATCAGGCAGGTAGCACAGCCAGTAAAGCTTGATCCCGGCTCGGGCATTGTCTTGGAAGAATACGCTGAAGAACAGCTGAGCCCTTTCCATATGGCTTATAAAGGGCCTGAAGTCAGGGTGCAGTGCGCAGCCTGCGGGCTGGTAGAGGATGAGAAGACATTTGCGAAGTTTGGAGAGATGAAATAAGAATGGGGGATGCCATAGCATCCCTTTTTGCTTTTATTGCTGCGGAAAGAGAAAACCGCTTATCTTTCGAATAGGCGGTTTTCTTCCAGGAATTTTTGCGCGTTTACTTTCCAGCCGTCGAAAGCTGACATTTTTATCATTTCGATTTTTCCTTTGTAATGCCTTTTTCCTTCATTTTTTATATACCAGACAACTTCAACGGAAACATCCACAAGCTGGTTCTGCTTTTCTTCCATGCTGAAGCCGCCGGAAGCACTTTCCAGCTGAACATTTTCAATAGCCGGGAGGATTTTTTTCCATGGCAGCTTTTGCAGAGAAAGCATGCCCGCAATATCTTCGTCCTGCTGCTTCAGACCTGCAATGAATGCTGAAGCTGCTTCTTCCGGTCCTGCATTTCCGGTGTATGCCTCCAGTTCGCCTGCAGACTTCAAAATCATCAATTTATGAGATAAGTCCATCTCATCTCTTCGATGAGTGGTGCTTCCGTTAAAATGAATGCAGAAGTGGCCGGGAAAATTATTGGCAAGTGCCCCGGCTCCATGGGGCATCCCATGCATTGAAGCCGCTATTCTCAATTTTCCGGATTTTACAATGATGGCTCTCCGCCTCCAGCTCCACTTTCCATCATAAATTTCCTTCATCACGGCTGTATCCTTCGCCGTCAAGGGCTGGACATCTGCGTGGCGGCTTCCTGCCCTTCGCTGCACTTTAAAATTCTTTCCCGTTTCAACATCCTCAACAGTAAATGTGCTGAATCTTGGAAGCAGCTCATTGACTTCTGACCAATCCAGTGGAGCTGGCCTGCCGGATGCATCAGCATAAAAAATGGATCCCTGAAGAAGAAAGCTGGCGAGAATAAGGACTGCCGGCTGTTTTAAGAACTTCATCATCATCACTCGATTTCTCTCTTTGTAGGATGGGTCATGCGGCCCTCAATGAAAAGTGTCCCACACAAGCCTTCTTTTATGCGCGGCGCCGCATCCTGACAGTTTAAAATGAAACAAAAAAAGAGCCTGGCGGGCGCGCGCAGGGCTCATATAAATCATTACATAAGTTTTTGAAACAGCTTTACCAGCTGATCCAGCTCTTCTTCAGTAAAAGAGCGGAACTTTGCCTGCAAATAGGCAGATTTTTTTTCCTCCAGTTTTTCAACAAGTTCCTGGCCGGTTCCTGTAAGCACCAATTCCACCACTCTCCGGTCGTTTTCGGAACGGCTTCTGGTCATATAGCCTTTCCTGACAAGAGAATCAGTTACGCTCGTAATGTGGCTTGCCGATACATTCAGCTCTTTAGAAATGGCAGAAGCCATCTTAGGTCCGTCTGCTATTAGTTTCAGCACAGTGAATTCATTGCTGGTGACTTCATCGCCCATCAGCTTATTCACTTCCTGCCTTAAAGTCCGAAAAACAGTCCGGAATGCTCTTTCCAGTTCTGCTGCTTGTTTCAAAGAAAATCGTCCTTTCCCTATATGGGCTAAATGATCTTTCAGTGATATTATATCATTTACTCCATATCCTTTAATTTCCGGCTGATCTGCTCCCAGTCTATATTTTCGCCGATAAATACCATGTTTAGGGGCATATTCATATATTCCTTCATATATAAAGGCATTCCATAAGAAAATTGGAACAGGAAAGGATAGCCCTCAGCCGAAAACTTAATATATCCCTTTATTCTAAAGACCGAATCAGGCAGCTCTCTCAAAAAAGAATCGAATGCTTCCTGGCTGACCGGGCCCTTGAAGGTGTGAACATAGGATCCAAGGTTCAGATCCTTGAGGGAGGCTTTTTCAGCCCCGGTCTTCCGATTCGTCTTAAGCCCCCGTACCGCTTCGGCGGAGACCTTGGAATAGGTGGTGAGAATAGGCACCGCATGCTGGTTGAAAGACTGGATATCCATGACTGCAGAGGCTTGTTCTGAACTGCTCATTTCATCTGATTTATTCACCAGAATCAGGTCGGCATGCCGCACCTGCTCTATGAGCAGCTGCTGAACTTGCGGGCTCAGCGACTTCCGGGCAAGCCATCTCATCCCGTCAATCGCAGTCATGATGCCTTTAACCTGCAGTTTATCTGCGAACAGCGGCGACAGCACAGCATCAAGCACTTCCACAGGATGGGCAGCGCCGGTCGTTTCAATATAAATCACTTCAGGTTTCTCATCCAAAAGCAGCGACTGCAGCTGGGATTCCAGTTTATCCTGGATGCTGCAGCAGATGCATCCGCCAAGCAGTTCTTTCAACGGGACCTCCCCGTCAACAGCTTCCGAATCAATGGATACCTTTCCAAGCTCATTCATCATAACAGCTGTCTTCCGGCCATCCTTTTTTTCCTGCAGCAGCAGCCTCTTCAATAAAGTGGTCTTTCCGCTGCCAAGGAATCCCGATAATATATATACTTCTGTTTTATTTACCATTTCAGCATGTTCACTTCCTGACAAAATTGGTTAACGCTCCAATCATATGTTACCTAAACTTTGCCCTGTTTGAAAGCAAAAAAGCTGTTAAGGCTTATTTTAGCTTGCAGATTACCCAGGATATGTATAAAGGGCATGGCTCGTCTATTATCTTGCCCTTTATTGTTTTTCTCCAATAAACTGCTGGATTGCCTGTTTATTTTCTTCAAAATCCATTTCAAGCACTGCTCCTGCTTCATCGACAAGTTTATTTTCAAAGCTGTCACTGACTGGAATCCTCAATGTCTGAACATTCTCAGCGGAATTGAGCAGATAGGATACGGCCAAGGGGACTGCCTCATCGGCATCCATATCCGTTTCTATATACTGGGCTGCCTCAAGAACGACCGCCGGGAAATCAAGGACTCCCTCTATACTGCTGAATCTTTCAGTTAGCTTATTTTTAAGGGCAGCTAAGACCTCCTGCTGCCGCTCAACCCGGCCGAAATCACTTTCTCCGTCATGTCTGAAGCGGACATATGACAAAATTTCTTCTCCATGAAGGGTTTGCTTCCCCGGCTGCATATCCAGCTTCATATCCTCTGCCATTTCCTTTGAAACCTCAAGCTCCAGCCCTTCAGGAGCAATCAGATCTGCTGCAGCAATGAAGCCCTTGAAATCTATGATGGCAGTATAGTCGATTTCCAGCCCGAAATTCGCCTCAACTGTCTCTTTAAGCAATTCTTTCCCGCCTTCATAATAGGCATGATTAAGTTTGGTGCGCCTTCCGGTGCCCGGTATTTCCACATAGCTGTCCCTCATTAAAGAAATCAGCTTGATCTCCTTCTCTTTAGGCATATATCTTGCCGCTATGATTGCATCAGACCTTGAGTGTGCTTCTCCCCTGCTGTCTATTCCTATCAGGAGGAATGTAGTGTCTGTTGCACCTTGTCCGTATACTGTATCTTCTTTTCCGCTTGTCCCCGGTATGCCGGGGGCTGCCTTGTCGGCTCCATTGTCAAAGGGCAAGGAGCATGCAGTCAATTGGATGGTGACGCATATGATAAGCAATAGTTTTTTCATCACTGGCCTGCCTCCATTATTCGTTTACTTTCATTCTCGGGCATCGGAGGGCAGCCCTATACCTCCTGGTTAATATTTGTAAAATTCCGGCTCGTCTAAGGGAGCATGAAAAGGACCGGCCAGCAGGCCGGTCCTTTCCATTTAATATTTTACTGCAGTTCTTTCTTAAGCACTTCTACTGCTTTTTGAATCTGCGTATCGTTTTTAAGAAGCTTTTCTCTTAAGAGATCCATCATCTTTACGGTGGTATCTCCTGTAATGACACCCGTCTGCTCAAGTTTATGGGCTTTTTGAAGCTGGATGACTGCCTGCTTTGTTTTTTCATCAAAGAATCCGTCTGTCCTGCCCGGTTCAAAGCCAAGTGCCTTGAGCATTTCCTGTGCAGCCTTCACTTCAGCGGAAGAAGAAGACACCTTCAGTTCGCTTTCAGGATTGATAAACGGAAGCGATGCATAAGAAGGAAGCTCTGCTTTATAATCAGGCTCGATTCCTTTTTCGTGGATCCAGTTCGCTTCCGGCGTCAGCCATTTCTCCGTTGTGAATTTCATATTGGATCCATCCGTGAAATCTTCTGCACGCTGTACTGTGCCTTTTCCGAATGACTTCTCACCAACAAGAGGGACACCTGCAGACTCGTGCACAGCCGCTGCCAGTATTTCCGAAGCACTCGCACTGCCTTTGTCGATTACCACCACAAGCGGGATGTCAGGGCTGCCTTCAGAATTGGATTTTACCACTTCCCGATTGCCTTCCCTGTCTTCGATCTGGAATAATATTTCTCCTTCCGGCACAAACAGGCTGGAAATACTGATCGCCTGGTTCAGCAATCCGCCCGGATTCTGCCTTAAATCAAGGACAAGGCCTTTCATTCCCTGCTTCTGAAGATCGTTCAATACATCAATGAGTTCTTTGGATGTGTTCTCAGAGAAAGTGGTGATCTGGACTTTTGCAATACCATCCTCCATCATTTCCCCATAAACGGTCTCAAGCGGGATAGTATCCCTGGTGATGCTTATTTTCGTAGCTTCATCAGCACCTGCGCGCTGGATTTCAAGCTCCACTTTGGTACCTTTCTTGCCGCGTATCAGTGTTACTGCTTCTGTTGAGCTCTTGCCCTGGAGGCTTTTCCCATCTACAGAAAGGACTTTGTCATTGGGCTTCAAGCCAGCCTTTTCTGCCGGGGAGCCTTTGAGCGGGGAAACAATGATGATCTGCCCGTTTTGCTCCTGAATCTCTGCACCTATGCCTTCAAATGAAGAAGAGATGCTCTGGTGGAAGCTTGCTGCTTCTTCTTCATTCATATAGTCTGAATAGGGATCTTCCAGGGACTCAACCATCCCGTTAATAGCCCCGTTTATGAGCGTATTCTGCTCCACATCTTTGTAGTAGCTGCCTTTCAATGTATCATAAGCAGAATACAGCTTATCAAATTCGTTTCGTTCATTGCCGATGCTGACAGCTTTTTCATCTCCGAATGCCAGCGCGAAGGTTGTAATCCCCGCTGCCAGGAACACTATGAAAAACAGCAGCATGACAAAGTGAAACTTCTTCATCCGGATGTATCCGGACTCAGGCTGCTTGTCTGAATTTTCCTGGTCTAAATGATTATTATCCAAGCTGTTCACCACTTTCGTCTCCATAAGGAAGTCCTTAGACCCTTAAAAATTAGAATAACATTTTATAAAGTAAATTAACAAAGAAATATGTACAAAAACGGAAAAATTTATGAATAAAAGATGGCTTTTTTGAACAGGCCAATTAAAAGGGGATGGCCTGCTTCCATGCCATCCCCAAAAACCAATCAGGCAATTCCATACCCTTCATTTTCAATTGCTTCCTTGATTAAAGATTCCGATGTCTGCTCAGGATTATAGTCGACCTCTACTGTTTTTCCCTGAAGTGCTATTGACACCCCGGCAACTCCGTCAAGTGAAAGGAGGGCGTTCTTTATGGATTCTTCACAATGATCGCATGTCATTTCAGGTACAGTCATCGTTGTTCTATTCATTATTTTCTTCCTCCCTCTGTCAGTACTGCAGTCATTCTATTCCCCAATCAGGGCAAGTAAAAACAGGGAGTGATGATCATATTTTCTTTACAATGCTGAAATACTCTTCGAGAGTGAGGTTTTTCTCATAAATCTCCTCCGCTGCCGGACCGACATAGCGGAAATGCCAAGGCTCGTACTGATAGCCTGTTATACTTTCCTTTCCTTTCGGATAACGCAGGATAAATCCGAATTTATGGGCGTTTTCAGCAAGCCACTTTCCTTCTGCAGTGTTGCCGAACGCTTCAGAGAGCTCCAATTTTGCGCTTCTGCTGGATATATCCATCGCCAGGCCGGATTGGTGTTCGCTGCTGCCGGGCATGGCTACAGCCTGGACAGCCTTTTCTTCCCCGGCCCGCTGGATTTCAGCATCCAATATCACTGCCTGCCTTTCATATGAACGGTAGCCGGAAACGGCAAACAATTCAATCCCGGATTGCTTTGCTGCAGCAAACATCTTTTCCATATGAGCTGCAGCATCCTTGCGGATATAGCTCTTTTCAATATCCTGTTCCCCGAAAGAAAATGGAACTTTTGGACGGACAAGATCTTCCGGAATATAGCTGCCGGGCAGCATAAACTCTTTATTTACAAGCGCCATGATATTGGCAGGATTTTGAATCACTTTTTTACCTTCTGTTTCGGTTATCTGATTGAAAAAGGCTGCTTCCAGAACAGGGCCGTCCGGGACAGACTTTTCTTCCTCCTCAGCTGCAGCCTGTCCATCATCCGTTGACGGTGCTGCCTCACTGGTCTCTTTGTTTTTATCAGAAGGGCTGTCCGCAGCCTGCCCGCCTTCAGGCCAAAAGGGAATCTTGCTGACAAAAGGCTCCATTCTGCTGCATCCCCCGAGGATAAAAACAGCTGCTGCGATGATCACTATTTTCTTCATTTCTTTCACCTGTCCTATTGTTGTACCAATGTTAGTATTTCACAATATGTTTATCTTAACACTTTTTGCACTGCATCCGAAAGCATAGATAGTATTGATATCAGCAAAAAAAGAAGATGCCCGGCATGGGGCATCGTATTTAACCATTATTTAATCGCAGCTTCCAGTGCAACCTCGATCATTTCGTTGAAAGTTGTCTGTCTTTCCTGTGAAGTAGTTTCTTCACCAGTAAGGATATGATCACTGACTGTAAGGACTGACAATGCCTTTCTGTCAAATTTTGCTGCAAGGGTATAGAGGGCAGCTGTCTCCATCTCTATTGCAAGAATTTGGTATTTCGCCCATTTTTCCAGCTCTGAATTGTCGTTATAGAACATATCTGCTGTGAAAACATTGCCAACCTTAAGGTTCAGGCCTTTTTTCTCACCTGCATCATAGGCTCTTTTTAAAAGGTCAAAATCAGCGGTTGGAGCATAATCCACGCCTCCAAAGGTAAGGCGGTTCATCTGTGAATCAGTTGAAGCGCTCATAGCCAGGATAACATCCCTTACTTTTACATCCTTCTGGATGGCGCCGCATGTACCTACCCTGATCAGGTTTTGGACATTATAGCTGTTCATCAGTTCATTAATATAAATGGATATGGAAGGAACCCCCATTCCGGTTCCCTGGACAGAAATCCTTTTTCCTTTATAAGTTCCGGTATATCCAAACATGTTCCGGACTTCATTGTAGCATTCAGCATCTTCAAGGAATGTTTCCGCTATATATTTTGCACGCAAAGGGTCTCCTGGCAGCAGAACCGTCTCTGCAATCTGATTTTCTTCTGCACCGATATGTACACTCATGTTTTGTACCTCCAATGTTTTTCTGAAGCATGGTTTGAAACTGCTTTCACATCACACTATACCACATTTCCGCTGATGCTGGAAAACCAAGTGATGCCAGCATGTTTTTTTCTGCCCCGGGCAACCTAATATTAGTCTTTCCTAAGGAGGGATAAACATGCCGCAAGAACCGATGAGCAAAAAGCTGAGACAGGCTGTCCAGCACGCGAATGAAACCAATCCATCTTCACGTTCGAATACTGAACCGCATACCTCCAAAACAGTCCGGAGGAAGCATAAACAATAGTTCATGTGATATCAGAGGAGGAGAAGCACCAGTGGGAAAAAAACACCGCAGCCGCATCAATTCACCAAAGAAAAACAATCATATCCCGCCTGAAGCTATCGTGGCTGAACATGAGGCCCATGGCAAAGAGAATTCTGCCGAAAGACGAAAAAAATAAAAAGGAAAAGCAGCAGGGGACTTTCTCCTGCTGCTCATCCTTTTTTCTATCTGATATGCACCCGGTTCACCTGCGCCCAGCCGCCGGGTTTGAGCTGGTAGTAGAACTGACCCCTTCTGCCCTCATCAATAAAGACAATATCCCCTGTTGACAGAAATCGTCCGCTGAAGTCAGCCGGCATGCGATCGGGAACATTGAAACTCCTGAAAGCGTGATCAAGACACTCCTCATGTGACGCACCCTTTATAGGCAGCCTGTACACCTGCTTATACCCTTTCTTTTGCCGGAACTCCGGTGTCTGGAAAATCGTCACATCATAATCCTTCTGCTTTAACATCGGCAACGTTAATTCCTTCAGCATGAAGCAAGCCTCCTTTATTAATTCCCTATGCCAGACCTATCCTTTTCGTCAGCAGCTCTATATTTTCTACTTCTGTTATTACATTTTCGTCCTGTCGATTCCTTCAAAGAACATTTTCTTTTTTTATCGTTTTTCAGAAAATTCTGTCGCAAACCATTTCCGTACAAGCTTGCTTCCGCATATTATATATAAACCAGCCTGCCGAAGGGGGAAATGATATGAGGGGCCATATTGCAATGAAAACTGCCCTTCCAGGAAGAATCTGCTTCTGCTTCTCCCGATTCTGGAACTTTTTATTCATTATTTTCTTTCATCTGCCGGCATCAAGTGCCTTTGAACGGCTTTACCGCAAAGAGTTATGCTTCTATCCTTTTCGTAAAAAAAACACACTTGCAGGATCCCTGCTTCTCGGCATCCTTGTATCCTTCCTGAGCTTTGCATTCCAGCCGCTTGCCCCTTTTCAGTCCATTGCCCACCGGGGCGCTGTCCAAATTGCTCCTGAAAATACGATGGCAGCCTTTGAAAAAGCCTATGAACTAGGTTTTGATTTTATTGAGCTGGATGTATGGCTTAGCAGCGACCATCAGCCAGTGGTCATCCATGATGGAGATGTCGGCAGGACAACAGGAGGAGAAGGACTCGTAACACAGCTGTCTGCCAGCCAGCTGAAGGAGCTTGACGCAGGTTCCTGGTTCAGCGATCAGTATAAAGGTGAAAAAATCCCTCTGCTGAAAGAAGTGGTACAGCGTTTCGGAGGGAAGATCGGTCTTCTTATCGAAATGAAGGGGGCAGGAAGTGAAGCAAACCTGGCAAAAGAGGTTGCTGTCTTGCTGAACCAAACACTTGAGGAAGGCGTCGATCCTGATCTCTTAATGGTGCAGTCTTTCAATATTGCTGATATCCGGACATTCAGCACCCTTTCCCCGAAAGTTAAGGCAGGAATACTGGTCAGCAAGCCGCTCGATATGTTCCAGCTTGCTTCATACAGAAGTTTCGCCGATTTCTTGTCTGTCCATCATGCATTCTTATCTAAATCCTTTGTCACACAGGCAAAATCATTTGGGTACAAAGTCAATTCGTGGACGGTCACTCAGGAGCAGCAATTTGCAGCCATGCAGCGCCTGAAGGTCAACGGCATCATTTCTGACCTTTATCCAGACAGTTCCTTACAATACGCCAGCACTTTTGAACGGCTCTTTTCTTTTGTAGACCCATGAGCAGAAATGAAGGTTTTCCTGCATAAAAAAGACGATGGTTTTCCATCGTCATCGTCAAATACTGCAGGAATATTGTTTAAGTTGCCATCGTTTTTTGATGTTAATGGGGCTGTTGATTTCCGTTCCAGGCACTTCGCTTTCCGCGGGGCGGCGCTGAGCCTCTCTTCGCTTCGCTCATGAGGGTTCTCAGCCCTGCGGCTGCTTCCCGCGGGAAGTTGAATCCTCTTCTCCGAATTGAACATCGAACGAAGAAAATGCACATGTATTTTATGAAGATTCTGCGTGCCGTGCTCTCCAATCAACTGGTTTTTAAACTTTAGGTGTACAAAAGGACTAATTTCATTTCTAATACCTTTTCAATCTTTTTTTAACGGTATGACGTCAAAAATTCTGGTGACTCATTGTTCCCTTCAATACGGGATATCAGCTCTGATCCCTCTCAGCTCTTCTTCAGCAATACCGTACAATGGTACTTTCCAATTGCTGTCTGATGCCAGCGAGATCATAATCTGAAACTCTCAGCCTCACATTGGTTTCATCCATTTCCAATGCTTCTGAAAGGAAACCTCCGAGCCCCCTTGCTTTCCTGTCAACCTGCAGCATCAGCTCCATCTGGCCGCCGCCGGCAGGACGGAATACCAGTTCAAGCTCATCAAGCTTGCCCCTGAAGGGCCCTGAAACCGGAACGAACTCAAATTCCTGTATGAATGGAAGCCTGCCGCGCAGCCTGCGTGGCGCTTCTTCACATTCTGCTTCCCGGAGCCTGAAGCCAAGATCGGAAACTGCCTGGAACACACCGTCCATGAGCCTGTTCGGCTTAATGGAAATATAATCTTTGTCGCCGGGATCTACCGCATTTTTAATGTCCAGGCCAGTTGAAATCCATACCTTCGTTCTTCCCAATGTCAGAGGTGAATCCTCAGGGATTTGAATAGAGAAAGGAATTTCCCGCGTTTCATTCGGCTGGATCACCAGTGTCTCAGCAATCCTGTATTTATCGATCACACCTGCAGCTGTATATTTCTTATCATCTGACTCTCTAATATAAGTTGTATTCAGAGCCAGGTAAATCTGGTCGATTTTCTGCTCTGTCTTCCCTCCCCTGATTTCAATGACACCCTTGGCCACTTCACCCGGATAAAAGGAGTCCCGCTCCAATTTCGTATCAACAGAAGCAGAACCTACACCTACACTTGCCAGCACTTTGTTAAAGAATGACATCTTATTTCCCCCTATTTCAATTAGACTGCTGAAGCAGCATACATGAAGCCGAAAGTACTTTAATACATTTAATATAACGATATGCGTTCATTTCAGCCTGATGATTTTTTAATACGTATGGCTGATGATAAAGTTTCATATCCGGGGAGGCAAAATGAAAATATTTGCTGAATTTTATCCTGCATGGCTGAGAAATATGTTGAATCGCCGCAGCGGGCCTGCCATTCCTGAGAAAACTTTGCTTAGCGGACGGGAGATGGCCAGCATTGAACAGGCACTAATCCGCCAGGCCAAAACAGATACGCCGATTTATATTTTGACAGAAAAAGAAAAGAAGGTTGCAGCGGCTATTTCTAGAGAAACGGAAAAATATAACCGCAATAATATTACGAGAACACAAGCCTATCTTTTGTTTTACAGGCGAAACCCCGATCTCCACTGGGCATTCCTTGCCCATATGGTATCAAGGAACGGCGGCTTTTATATGACAGACATAAAGAGCTCTTATCTGGACAGTTTTCTCACGGAAGAAGACCGGGAGCGTTACTTTCTTTTTCTTGAGCGCTGCAATGCTTATATTTTCCAGGATGCGTACCCGCAGCTGCTGCTTTTAGAATACAGCAGGAGAATGGGAATCCCTCTGTTTCACCTGCTCCCCAAATTTCATGTATCAGGCTGGATGAAGCCTTTTTGGGATCATTTTTATGAGCATGGCTCTTCTGCTGTGATTACAGCAGCGATGATCGTGAACGAACAAAAAATGCTGGAAGACAGGGTCATCAGGACTTCAGGTTCCAGCATACTGGATGATCTGCCTTTCCTTCTTCAGGAAAAACTCGGTTTCACAACAGTTGTATTCCCGCTGAAGAAGGCAAATACCTCTGCATTGCTCGGGGTCTCTGTAGTGGATTTCAGATCTGCTGATGCCCGCATAACCACAGGCAAATCTCTATACCAGATCCTTTTCCATAAAAAACACCACAGAAAGATAAAAGAATTCGCCCTGGGAACTCCCCATACTGCTTCACGGTCCGACTATTGGAGCAGCAGATATTCTGCCAGTAAAGAATCCGGAATGCTATACAGTCCTGCCCTGGATCAGGCATGGAAGGACAAGAAGCATTATTTCACCAGGAAAACAGACTGGTTTATAAAAGAGCAGGAAAGCTGCCTCTATCATTTGGATGCCTTGCCGGAAACCAAGGACTATGATTTAACGCGGAAGCTTCTAAAGCAGCATGCCTTACTTTCAGCTGCAGACTTGATTGCCCATCAAGTAATCCCTTAACACCTCTGGATATCGCTGCATAATAAAGAAAACTGGCGCTCTATCCGGCGCCAGCTTCCACTCTTATCGTCATCTATTATTCTTCAATTTCCTCATCAATGATGCACTTATCCAGCAAATACTCGAAGGTTATATCCGCCAGATCCTCAAGCTCCATCTCCTCAGGAACGTATCCCCTTTTAACAAGCTCATGAAAGAAAAACTCTGCTATTTCCTCCGTATCTATAAAAACTTCGATTTCTCTCACAGCAACGCCCCCTTTTTCAGAATGTATGATGCTTTTCCTACTTTCATGCACAATATGAGAAAAACTTTTATTCTATCACCTGTGAGCATATCTCCCAGGGACAAGCCATACAATGTTATATCAGAAAGTCGGGAGGCGGATGGCATGAATAGGCTCAGAACGTTTGTGGATGATGTAAAAGAAGATGTTAACCAGGAAAACAGCATGATTGTAAATCTCTTTGAAAAAATACTCTCATCTATGTTCCTGATCCTTCTGGCAGGAGGGCTTCCCTATCTTGCTTATTTATACCTCGCTTCCGGCTTGTAGTGCTAGGCATGCTTTTTTCCGTCAGCACCGGTCAGATGCTTAAGCTTCCGCAAGATCACCTGCATGATATGCCTGTATTCATCGTCGCCGAACAGCTGGAAGAGGATCCGGTAATCATTGTATATATCAAGCAGGCCATCAATCATTTGCTTTTTCTCTTTGCGGCTTTCCAGGAACTCTTTTTCCATCTGTTTCACAGAACCCTGCTGCTTCTTCAGATTAACAGGCTTCTGCTGCTTGTTGATTAGATAAAGGAGCCCAAGCTTCTGGATGAAAGTGTCGGCGCTTTCTGCATCCGCAAGCAGGGTCAGCTCTTCTTCCCCGGCCTCCAGCCATTCGCCGTCATTGATCCTGGAAAGCTCATAAATGACATCCTCCCAGGCATCCTCCTTATAGCGCCAGATTTCAGTCCGGAACCCCACCACCTTAAACAGGTCTGAACCATAGCCTTTCACCTGCACCAGATCGCCGAACAAAAATTTATATTCAATATCTATATGCTCTTTCTCCATTATATTTCCTTCATACTCAGAAAGCATCTGAAGGCTGGATTCCATAAACAGGCCCTCGCTTTTATTCACTTCATATACATGCATTCCGTCCAGCCATTTAACATCTGTTATTTTGCCGACTGTTCCATACATCGTGATCACGACTGTATCACCGATATTAAATCTTGGCTTTTTCTTCTTTTCCATATCCTCCATCCTCTCAATGATCGTCGTGAGTATTAATTACGATATCATATGCAGGAAGAAGATATTCGGTCCCAAAATTGCCCATATGCCGCCAAGTTCAAAAATAAGAAAAGGAGCCGCTTATCAAGCAGCCCCTTGCAGTAAGAATAAACTTATCTCTTTGTTTCGGACACCAGATAAAGCTCCCAGGCTTCATCAAAGATGGCCATGCTGTCCAGATAGTGGCCATTCATTTCCAGATAGCTGCTGAGTTCATCATAATCAAATGATGTCTTTGGGAAGCTATGGTCTTCAAACGCGGAATTGGCAAAAGAGCTGATGCTGTCCTTTGGCTCAGGATGACGGTATTTCATCAGGAAATGATAAAAGGATTTCGACATGGTACTCCCTTTCTTCTCTGGTATAATAAGCGCCGGCTGAACAGCCGCACGCAATTTCAACATTTATACCGTCTACTATAAAGGATGCCTGCCGGTTCGTCCACAAAGACAGACTTGCTTACAGGATAGATGTTGCCCAAGTGCCAAAAAGGCCGGGCCCCCGTAAGACAATCTCGCTATTCACTCCCATCTGCCCGCCTTTGCCATTTCAACCAGTGCAAAAATGATATTGAACATCAGGACAGCCACTGCTGCAGGTACGGCATGAAGCCAGCTTTTCCCGTACTTCACTTTTATGACTGCTGTGAAATAACCGCAAATGAAAAGGACAGACATGGAAGACACAAGCATAATCAGCAAAGCATAACGCATAAAAATCCCCCCGCTGAAAGTTTTTTCCATCTTTATTATAGGACCCTGAGGGGGAAACGACTGCCTTATTCATGTATAATGGTGAATCTTTTCTATCTGTTAAGCAATGGAATAAACTCCTTCAGCTTCAGTAAGTAAGATTCTGCAAGTGAAGCCGGTCGTGGACGATGTGCAGGTGGATAGCTGTCTGCAGTCTTCGACGAAAGCTTAAACTGGACAGCTTCTTCACATAACAGCTGCTGGCTGTTTATACGGTTTTCGCCGCTTTTCCGGTCCACATAGCGATAACGGCCATCATGGTCCTGTTCCCTTGCTTTGCAATTATCTTTCAGCATAACCTCAAGTACACTATAAATCCTTGCTTTAAGCCGCTCCTCCAGAATGGGAAAAAGAATCTCAACACGGTTTTCCATATTACGGGTCATCCAGTCTGCCGAAGAAAGGTAAACCCTTTTAGCTTGCTGATGATTGAAATAAAAGATTCTGGTGTGTTCAAGGAATGTACCCACAATGCTAAGGACCTTGATGTTTTCACTGACACCCGCAATGCCGGGCCTTAAGCAGCAGACCCCCCTGATGATAAGATCTATCTTAACCCCGGCTATCGAGGCTTCATACAATTTTTTAATGATTTTCTTGTCAGTCAGAGAATTCATTTTTGCTATGATTCTTCCATTCTGATAGTTCCTGTGAAATTCTATCTCCTGATCAATGAGCCTGATGAAAGTATCTCTGATGCCGAAAGGTGAAACAGATAACTGTTGATAGGATGGCCTCTCCATATAGCCGCTCAGATAATTGAAAAAGTTAATAGCATCTTCTCCAAGCTGATGATTGCAAGTAAGCAGCCCCATGTCTGTATAAATCCTTGCGGTCGCATCATTATAGTTTCCTGTCCCCAAATGGACATATCTCTGGATATTTCCTTTTTCCCTTCGGATTACCAATGTAATTTTGCTGTGCGTTTTCAGAAGTGTCATGCCATAAATGACATGACAGCCTGCCTGTTCCAGCTCCTTTGCCCACTGGACATTATTTTCTTCGTCAAAGCGGGCCTTCAGCTCCACAAGCACCGTCACCTGCTTCCCATTTTCGGCCGCACGCTTCAGGCTTTCAATGATCGGTGAATCTCCGCTGACACGATAAAGAGTCTGCTTAATTGCCAGTACATCTTTATCATCTGCGGCTTCCCTCATGAAATCTACCACAGGTTCAAAAGATTCATAAGGATGATGCAGCAGAGCATCCCTTTTCCGGATTTTCTCAAATATTCCACCCTCACCCTCTAAATCCTGCGGAGGCTGGGGAATAAAGGACTGCGCCGCCAAATGCTCATGGCTTGCCTGGATTTTTTTACAAAATGAAAAAAGAAAAGTCAGATCCAGGGGGGCTTCGACAGGATAGATATCCTTCCCGTGTATTTCCAGCTCTTTCCTTAGGAATTCAATGACCTGACTGCTGTTTTCAGCCTGCTGATATTCCAGCCGGACCGCTGCACCTCTTTTCCGTTTCTTAAGCTCTTCTTCAATTTCCTGCAGCAGGTCTTCCGCTTCGTCTTCATGAATGGCGAGATCGGCATTGCGGGTAATTCTGAATGGAGTGGCAGAGCGCACTTTATATCCCGTAAACAGTTTGTGGATGCAATAAATAATAACCTCTTCCAAGAGCACAAACTTCCTGGCCTGCCCTTTCTGAGGCAGCTCCACCAGGCGGTCGATTACAGACGGTACCTGTACGATGACCAGATTTCCATCCAGGCTCAGATGCTTCTTTTTATCCGGCGATTTTTCTTCAATGATCACAGCTAAATTCAATGATTTGTTTAACAGCATCGGGAAAGGGCGGTAAGCATCTATCGCCATGGGAGTCAGAACAGGATAAACATATGCCTCAAAGAAGTTTTCAAGAAAAGCCAAGTCCTTTGATGGGACATCTTTAATTCTGGATATTTCTATCTGTTCTTTTGTTAAAAGGGGAGTAAGCTCATTACAATATATTTCATCTTGCTTTTTAACAAGGGTATGTGTTTTTTCAGAAATGGCGCTCAGCTGTTCTTTTGGGGTCAGCCCAGCTTTGTTTTCGGGTTTATTGAAACCGGCTTTTACCTGATCCAGCAGACCAGCTACCCTGACCATGAAAAACTCATCCAGATTTGAGCTGAATATAGAAAGGAATTTATATCGTTCCAATAACGCATTTTGATTATCTTCTGCTTCTTCCAGCACTCTATTATTAAAATCCAGCCAGCTCAGCTCGCGATTATTGTAATAGGAAGGATTATCCAAATTAGAAATATCAGGTTTCTCATGGTTTATGTACATGGTTCTACATCCCCTTCTGCAATCTTCGACAAGGATAAAATTAGCAAATAAGGATGTAAATAACTAGAGTGATAGTGTTAAGTTTTGTAAATTATACATTCATGCTTTCACATTTAATGTCTCAAGATAGGCTGCGTCTTAAATATCCTGGTTTTAAAGACTACACTCTGCCTTTTGCTGTTTAAGCTACTGCAGTACTGTATATTTACAATAGCTTTACATTCGACTTAAGTGTTTTCATATAAAATTGAATGTATAAAAGTCATCAAAGGAGTGTCCTTTTTTTGAACAACCAGACAATAGCCCTGATCGATTTAGGGTCCAATTCCATTCAAATGGCCATTTACAATGTCAATGAGGATCTTCGGATTTTTCATGAAGTAGAGCGGGTCAAGGTCGCAGCAAGGCTTATCAATCATTTAAATGAGCAGGGCTTTTTGACAGAGGAAGGCATCCAGCTTATCATCACCATCTTTAAGGAATTCCAGAAGACCGCTGAAAAATACGGGACAGGCCGCATCACCGGCTATGCTACTGCTGTTATCCGCAATTCACTTAATCAAGAAGAGATTCTGGCTGAAATCGCTGCCCGGACGGACATTGCCATTTCTGTGATAAGCGGATATGAAGAAGCCCGCTACGGCTATCTAGGTGTGGTTAATTCAATGAATGCGGTTGAGGGGATCACTCTTGATATCGGCGGCGGAAGCACGGAAATTACCCTTTTCAGAAACAGGGAAATGGTTCATTATCACAGTTTTCAGTTTGGTGCTGTCAATCTTCATGAAGCCTATACTAAGGGAAAAAGAGTGACTGAGAATCAATTAACTCAATTGCGCCGCTATATTTTGGACAGCATCCAGACCCTTCCCTGGCTGAAAAACGCCGGCCTCCCCATTATCGGAATCGGCGGAAGCGCAAAAAACCTGTCCAGAATACATAACGCGAAATTTGGAGGTGCTGAATTGAAGCTCCATGAAATCAGCAGCATCTTCTCTGAGCTTTCCTCCTTGAATGTAGATGAGCGTTCAAAAGTAAAGGGGTTGTCCAAAAAAAGAAGAGATATCATTCTCCCAGCCATTGGGATTGTAAGCCAGATGATGGAAACTGTCCGGTCTCCCCATTTCGTTTATTGCGATAAAACGGTCAGGGACGGGATCATGTACAAAATGCTTGAAGAAAAGCAATAAAAAGCTGCAGGCATTTCAATAACAGCAAAGGCCACCGTTTCGCTGCTTTAACAAAAGCAATTCTAAAGTCCAAAAGGCCCGGTCATCCCGGGCCTTTTCCTCTCTTCTTAATCAAATTTGAAATAATTTCTTTTAAGAAACCTCGGTTTAGCCATCAATTCTTCAAAAGTAAGCGATTTTTCAAGCTTTTTAGTATCTATTAAAAAGAGCTGGTCCTCGATCTCCTCTATGATTTTTTCTTCGTGATATACCATTCCGCACCCACTGCAGACAATGCAGGGTGTTTCTCTTATCTCAATCCCTTTTGTTCCATCAGGCAGTTCCCAAAAGACCGAAGTTGTCTGCCTTGCCGTTTCATCAGATGAGCACCAATCACAATTCATGATGGTTCCTCTCCCTTCTCCTGCTGTCCCCACTTCTTCATCTGCGCTTCAAATTTCTTATCTTTTAATTCATCGCGCTTTTCCCGTTTATCCTTGAGGGAATGGTGCCCCGGATCCTGCTGGTACTCTTCCCTGCGGTCCAGCCTCCTCAGGCCTTCAGGAACAAGATTGAACTGTGAATCATTCATGAGTGCCGATATTCCTGTATGGCTATTCTTCTGGTCCATATCAGGATAAATTCTTTTAAAATAGTCCTCTGCTCTGCCCGGGACATAATTCTCGGGCTCAGGATAAGTGGTTATGACTCCCTCAAAATTGCGGAGCACTGTCTTTTCAGCGCTTTGGGATATCAAATAATTCGGCTGCAGTGCAATCTTCCCGCCGCCCCCAGGTGCATCGACCACAAAAGTAGGTACAGCATAGCCAGATGTATGCCCCCTCAGTCCTTCTATAATCTCCAGTCCTTTTGAAACAGGCGCCCTGAAATGGCCGATGCCTTCTGATAAATCGCACTGATAGATATAGTAAGGACGCACCCTGATCTTAACAAGGTCGTGCATCAGTTTTTTCATGATCGGGACACTGTCATTGATGCCCGCCAGAATGACTGCCTGGTTGCCGACAGGCACTCCCGCATCGGCGAGCATTTCGCAGGCCTTTTTAGCTTCTTCGGTAATTTCAATGCTCGTATTGAAGTGAGTGTTCAGCCAGATCGGATGGTATTTCTTTAAGATATTGCACAGATTCTCTGTTATTCTTTGGGGAAAAACGACCGGAGCCCTGGTACCGATCCTGATGATTTCCACATGATCGATTTCCCTCAGGTTTTTCAATATATATTCCAGGATTTTATCATTGATTAACAGTCCATCTCCTCCTGAGATGAGCACATCTCGGACTTCAGGTGTGTTCCTGATATAAGCTATCGCATCGTCCAGCTGCTTTTTAGGAACACCCATGCCGATCTGGCCGGAAAACCTTCGCCTTGTACAATAGCGGCAGTACATGGAGCATTGATTGGTGACAAGGAACAGCACCCGGTCAGGATAGCGGTGCGTCAATCCGGGCACAGGTGAATCTTCGTCTTCATGGAGGGGGTCTTCCAGGTCATATTTTGTTTTATGGATTTCCTGAGAAATCGGGACAGACTGCATCCTGACAGGACAGCGGGGATCATCCGGATTCATCAGGGATGCATAATATGGTGTAATATTCAATGGGATTGTTTTAGTGGAAATCTTTACGCCCTCTTCTTCCTCGGGCGTCAGATTGATGACTTTTTTCAAATCCTCCAGGTTTCTTATCGTGTTGGTCAGCTGCCAAAGCCAGTCATTCCATTGCTCTTCTGTTACATCCTTCCAAAGCTCTATATCCTTCCAATGGCGTTCTGCTTTATATAAGTCCAGCTTCATTTTCAATTCCTCCCAGCTAATGGTAAAGTTTGCAGCTTCCTTATACTGTATTACATGCAATTTCCATGCCAATTGTTAATCCTTATGCACAGCAGCACGAGCGGGAGAACAATAAAAAGAAATGCCGGTTATTCGGCATTTCCCAGTTGATGCTTATGAAGCTTATATTGAAGCGTCTGCCTCGGGATATTCAGGAGCCTGGCAGCCTGCAGGATATTCCCTCCTGTCCCGGCTATTGCAGCCTCAATGATCTCTTTTTCTGCTGCCTGCACACGCTCTTTTAAGGATAACGCCACTGTCCTGCTTCCGCTTTTGCTCCTCATCTGTTTCAGCATGGCCGGCAGATCCTCTTCAGTAAGCTCGCTTCCCTCAGAAACATTGACCATATACTCAATCGTATGCTTTAATTCTCTTACATTTCCCGGCCAGTGGTAGCTGCTGAAGAACTTTGCTGCTGTACTGCCGATCACTTTTACATTTTTCCCGAGCTTACGGTTAAAGGAATCAAGGAAATGGGACGCCAAAAGCCCGATATCTTCAGGCCTCTTTCGCAGAGGGATCAGTTCGAATGTAAACACATTGAGCCTGTAGTAAAGGTCATGCCGGAGGATCCCCTGCTCCATAGCCTCATGCGGGTGTATATTCATGGCCGCGATGATTCGGACATCAGTGGCTATGTTTCTGGATCCGCCGACACGCCGGACAGCACCGTCCTCAAGCACCCTCAAAAGCTTTGCCTGCAGCAGCGCCGGCATTGTATGGAGTTCATCGAGGAACAGCGTCCCCCCATCTGCCAGTTCAAACAGCCCGGGTCTTTCTACGGCTCCCGTATAACTCCCTTTCGCTGTACCGAAAAGGATTCCTTCAAGGAGCGTCTCAGGGATAGCAGCACAATTCTGTGCTATGAATGGTTTCTCCCTTCTGGCTGATGCATGGTGGATTCCCTGGACAAACAGCTCCTTGCCGCATCCGCTTTCCCCAAATACGAGGATGGGAGAAGAAGAGGCAGCAAGCTTTAAGGCTTCCATTTTCAGCTCTTTGAAGAGCCCATTTCCAGTCAGCAGATCATCCAGGGTATATACTGTGCTTCCTGCCGGCCGCAGGTTTTTTTCACTTGGCACGCTTGCTTTCTGAAGATCCAGGAGCCTTTCGGACAATATCTTCAGCCGGGAATAATCTTTAGCAATTTCTACAGCCCCTACTAGCTCTCCTTCCACAAAAATGGGAAGCGTGGTGTTCAGTGTTTCAATCCTCTTGCCATGGAGGTTGATATAGCTTTGGGACTGATCGTATATCGGCTGTTTTGTTTTCATTACCTGGAGCAGGGTGCTTGACTTCAAGCTCAGAGATGGAAAGCTTTCAAGCAGCGGCTTTCCAAGCACCTCATCCATACCCATGCCATCATGCAAAGCAGCAACTTCATTATAAAAAATAGTAATCCCGTTTATATCCACAGCATGAATGCCTTCGTCAATCCCCTTCAAAATCGCTGTAAGCACTTGTTCTTTCATACGTCCAACCCCCTTATTCATCTATATGAAAAGGTGCCGGAAAATTGTCAGTCTAGTGCCGGATTTTTGGCATCATGGCAAGATTTTTCACCCAGATATTCATATCCTCAAGCTTATCAAAGATAAAGCAATTATTGGCCAGCCTGCCCCTGTAGCTGTACCCAAGCTGATGAAGAGCTGCATTCATTCCATATGAAAGGCTTCTGGCGATGGAATAAGCGCAAAAGATTCCCTGGCAGGCCAGCTCTTCCTCAAGTTTGCCAATCAGTATTTTCATCAATCCATGCTTTCGGAATTCAGGCAATGTGGCACAGTCTGTCAATTCTGCATTTCGGTAGAAAGAATTGATTTCTGCTGAGGCAGCGCTCACGATTTTCCCCTCGTGTTTCACTCCCATGAACATTGTGCCGTTTTCCATCGACTTTTCGATATACCGGGGGTCATCCATGGGAACGGGGTAAATTTGAAATACCGCCTTATACAGCTCAGCCAGTTCACGGGCATCTGCCGGCTTGAAGCGTACAAGCCGGCATGGAGGCTGAAGACTGGAATCATTCCCGGTTCTTTCGAGGCTGCGCACTTTCTCTGCGACCTCATCCTCATCAGCCCAGTGCGGATTGTTTCTCCTGCTGCTCTTATAATACTTGGACATGAAAAAAGCGTCAGAGCCTAAAAAATAGCCGTCGATCTTGCCTTCGGCCTGGAAGCCGTTCTCCAGATAAAAATCTGTCTCCTCTGCCCTGGCTTTAATTATCATTTTTTCTGCCTGGATCTCCTCTCTTAAACCGTATGCGAACGAAAGCGCACTTTTACGGTTTCCAAGGCAGTCATCCACTCTGATTCTCTTATTATACGGGTCAATGAAAACCTCGAGAGAAAAGTTGTCCTGCCTGATAATTCTTACTGATGACTGCTCCATATTCCTCCTCCTTTACAGAAAGGGGACCCTCTGACCGAGCGCCCCTTTTCTTAACAGCCGTCCATGTTTGACGGTTATTCATATTTAATGCTGACAAGCTTAAGCTCTGTCATTTCTTCGACTGCATATTTAATTCCTTCCCGGCCGGTACCGCTCAGTTTGACGCCGCCGTATGGCATATGATCCACACGGAAGGTTGGAAAATCATTGATCATCACGCCGCCGACTTCAAGCTCGCGTGCGGCCTTCAGCGCTGCATTGATATCCTTTGTGAAAATGCCTGCCTGGAGCCCATACTGGGAATCATTCACATAACCGATCGCTTCATCTATACCTGAGAAGCGGTTAATATGGACAACAGGGGCAAATGCCTCTTCACAGGAGATTTTCTGTTCTTTATCAACGTCCAGCAGAACTGTCGGCTGGAAAACAGAACCTTCCCCGCTTCCGCCGAGAGCTAGCTTTGCTCCCCCGTCCACAGCGGTTTTCACCCACGATTCTGCCCGTTCTGCATCATCGAGGGAGATCATGGCAGATACATCGGTCGTCTCATCAAGCGGGTCCCCTGCCTGGAGTCTGCCTGCTTCATGGACAAACCTTTCAGTAAATTCTTCAAAAATGGCCTCATGGACATAGATCCGCTGCACAGAAATGCAGACCTGGCCCTGAAAGGCATACGCTCCTGATACAATTCGCGGGACTGCCTTATCAAGGTCGGTATCTTTATCCACAATGACGGCTGAATTTGAACCCAGCTCGAGGGTCACCTTTTTCAGCCCGGCGTTTTCCCTGATATAAGTGCCTACTTCAGGGCTTCCCGTAAAAGTGATCATCTTGATCCTCTTGTCTGAGAGGAAGCTGTCGCCGATCGTTTTTCCGCTGCCGGAAATTACATTCAGTGCACCTGCAGGCAGCCCTGCACGATGGAAAATATCAGCAATCTTATACGCGCTTAAAGGCGTCTGGCTCGCCGGCTTCAGGACAACTGTGTTGCCAGCCGCAATCGCCGGTCCGACTTTATGGGCAACAAGATTCATCGGGAAATTGAAGGGTGTAATCGCACCAATGACCCCCAGCGGCTCTTTTACCGTGTAGGCGAGCCTCCCCTCACCTCCAGGCGCCGCATCCATCGGGATGGTTTCACCGTACAGCCTTCTGGCTTCCTGTGCTGCAAATGCATATGTTGTGATAGTCCTTTCCACCTCTGTCCGTGCTGCTTTTATCGGCTTCGCGGCCTCCCGCGAAATAATCCTTGCACACTCTTCTTTTTCATCCTTGAGTATTTGGACTGCATTCTCAAGAATTTCAGCCCTTTTATGCGCAGGCATTGCGGCCATCAATTTTGATGCTTTCTCTGCAGAAGCAATGGCTGCCTCTATTTCTTCGCTTCCAGCCGCCGCCACATCTGCCAGCTTCTCCTGATTATAAGGGCTTCTAAGCTCCCTGTATTCACTTCCCGGTTCAAAACTGCCATTGATCCATAAATCCTGCTTCATATCATTACCTCCTAAAGACAATGTAGCTTAAGTATAAATTCTTGAGCTGAAAAATCCCATCAATCGGCTTCCTCTGTAGACAAATGTCAGCTGCACCACTCCATGATGCACTCGGCAATGATCTCCGCAGCATTGAACATATCATCCAGGGAGATGGATTCATCCGCATCATGGGCTGCCTCTGTAGTTCCCGGACCGAATACGATAACAGGCGTCCCGCCGGCCCCGGAAAGGATCCCGCCGTCTGTACCCCATGGAGATGCTTCTATTTTGGGCTTCTCCCCTGCCACTTTTTCAAAACTGGCTGACAGCACGCTCATCAGGGGATGGCCAATGTCCAGATTCCCAGGCTGCCATCTTCCTCCAAACCACTCGACCTTGCAGGGATTTTCAATGAACCAGCCATCTTTTTCAGATAAGGAGTTTAATACCGTTTCCAGCTCTTTTTCTGCCATCTTCATATCTTCTTCAGGAGCAACCCCTATCCTTCCCTCAATGACGGCGGTATCCGGTACAGAGGATGGCCACTCCCCGCTCGTGATTTTTCCGATATTGATCGGAATCGGGATAGGTATTCCCTTGTATAAAGGATCTGCAACCCGCTCATTTCTCGTTTTCTCGAGTTCCTGGAGAGAAGCTATCACTGCTATGGCCTTTTCAATCGCACTGATACCCTCATAGCGGGTGCCGCCATGTGCAGCACGGCCCTTGACTGTAATCCTGAACCACATAGAGCCCTGCTGCTTTGGAAAAAGCTTCATATTTGTCGGTTCAGGGATGATCGCTCCATCTGCTTTATAACCCCTGATCACAGCGGCAAGCGTCCCGGCCCCTCCGCTTTCTTCTTCTATAACACTCTGAAAAATGACATCTCCCTTCAATTCCTTCCCCGCCGCTATCAAGTACTCAAGCGCCAGCAGCAGGGATACTGTTCCGCCCTTCATGTCGGTCGCCCCCCTGCCATAAAGCCTCCCATCCTTTATTTGTCCGCTGTAGGGGTCATATTTCCAATCATCCCTGCTGCCCTCAGGAACCACATCGATATGGCCATTCAAAATGATGCTCCTGCCTCCACCGGTCCCCTTCCAGACTCCCACTACATTCGGGTTGCCGCTGAAGTCCTTTCTGTCAGAACAGAATAGGGGATGTGCGGGCAGCTCATCTTTGCCGATTTCCCATATATCCAGCTCGAGCCCCATTTCCCGGCACTTCTCAATGATCACAGCCTGGGCACCGGCCTCATTTCCCCTAGTACTTGGTTCCTGGACAAGCCTTTGGAGAAGCCTGATTCCTTTGGACCTGTTTTTGCTCAGCCACTCTTTTACGCTTCCATCACTCTCACTCAATAAAACCGCCTCCCCCGCCTGCTAAACTATTATTCTCAAATCCTCTGCCACCTGCAGCCTGCAGCCTGTCTTGCTCTTCACTTCCTCTATTGAATAGGGAGCAAACAGCTCCTTCAGGACCATTCCTGTTCCCTTAATTTCAAACACGGCCATTTCAGTTATGACGAGCGATGCACAGGAAGGCGATGTCAGCGGGAGTGTACAATGCTCAAGGATTTTCGGCATGCCATTTTTATCCGTCTGATTCATGACAACAATGACTCTCTTCGCTTTCTGTGCAAGCTCCATCGCCCCTCCCATCCCAGGTACTTTCCTGCCGGGAACGATCCAGTTGGCCAGATCTCCCTTCCCGCTGACCTGCAGTGAGCCGAGAAAAGTCAAATCAACCCTCCCGCGCCTGATCATCCCAAAAGCTATGGTACTGTCGCAATATGAAGCCCCCTTAACGCTGGTCACCGGAAAGCCGCCCGCATTGCAGAGATGGGGATCTTCCTGACCCTTAACAGGGCTTGGGCCCATCCCTGTTATGCCGTTTTCTGCATGAAACATAACACTTATGGATTCCGGCAGAAAATCAGGCACAAGGGAAGGAATGCCGATTCCTAAATTGACAATCATTCCGTCTCTGATTTCTTCCGCTGCCCTCCTGGCCATTTTTTTGCGTTTATCTATTCCCATGCCCATTTCCAGTTCACTCCCTTTGAAGGAACAATATAATCCACAAATACTCCTGGCGTCATGACCTCATCCGGATCAATAGCGCCTAAAGGGACGATTTCCTCCACCTCGGCAATCGTCTTATTCCCTGCCATGGCTGCCAGGGGGTTTGTATTCCGTGCACTTTTGTCATATATAAGATTGCCGAACGGATCCGCCTTTTTTGCATACACAATTGAGACGTCAGCTGTGATTGCCGTTTCAATTAGATATTCTGTCCCGCTGATAGTATGAGTTGCCTTCCCTGCTGAAACCATCTCATTTGATATGCCGATATCTGTCAATATTCCGGCAATGCCGGCACCTCCAGCCCTGATCCTTTCAGCAAGCGTTCCCTGGGGTGAGAACTCCACTTCGAGCTTGCCTTCATTCATCAGGCGGCCAGCCTCCGGGTTGGAGCCTATATGCGAGGCAATCAATTTTTTGACCCTCCCCAATGTAACAAGCCTTCCTGCGCCTATGTGGGGAAATCCGGCATCATTGCAGATAAGGGTGATATTTTTTGTCCCTTTTTCTATCAATTCCTCTATAAGGGTCGGCGGCGTGCCAATTCCTCCGAATCCTCCTGCGATTATGGACAGGCCATCATGAAAATCATTCATTGCCTTTGCTGCAGTCACAATTTTATTAAAGGAGCTGTTCATGAGCCTCCTCCCTTCAGGCTTTCCTGTTCAATGATTCTGTGGAATTCAGACAAAGCCCTGTCTAGGAGTGCTGCCAATTCGTCCAGCTCCTCCATGGTGATGTTCAAAGGAGGTGCAATGATGACCGCATCCCCATGTATGCCATCTATCCCTGAACCGGCGGGGTACAGCAGGATGCCCTGCTCCTGGGCAGCACTGACCAGCTTTTGTCCTGCCATCAGGGACCGGCTGAATGGATCCTTTGACACTTTGTCCTTAACCAGTTCTACACCAAGAAGCAGTCCCTTCCCCCTGATGTCGCCAATGAAGCTGTACTTCTTCTCCAGTCTTCGGAGATGGTCACTCAGGTACTTACCCTTCCTGACCACCTCTGGGATGATTTGCTCTTTTTCCAGATATTCAAGCACTGCCAGAGAAACAGCGCAAGATTGCGGATTGGCGCTCAATGTATGTCCGCTCATGATTGACTTTGTTCCTGCCATAATAGGCTCCATTATTTTGTCGGAGACTACAGCAGCTGCTATCGGTGCATAGCCTGCTCCCATGCCTTTGCCAAAAGCCGCTATATCAGGCTGGATCCCCCAGCTCTCACAGGCGAGCATCGTACCGGTCCGTCCAAATCCTGTCATCACTTCATCGGCTATGAATAAAACATCATGTTTCTCGCAGATTTCTTTTATGACTTTATAGTAGCCGTCTGGAGGGGAAATTGCTCCTCCCGCTGCCCCGATGACCGGCTCTGCAATGAAAGCTGCAATCTGATCGGCTCCAATGCGTTTAATCGCCGTTTCGAGTTCTGCTGCGCACAGATGTCCGCATTGAGGCGCCTCCAGTCCATATGGACAGCGGTAGCAGTATGGCGGATGAACGGAAGGAAAATCCTCCAGGAGAGGGACAAATCTTGCCCTCCTCCCCGGATGGCCTGACATGGAAAGCGCTCCTAATGTGATGCCGTGATAGCTGACCCATCGGGATAAAATTTTTGTCTTTGTTCTTATCCCTTTTTCCTGCCAGTATTGGATGGCTATTTTCATCGCAGTTTCTGTGGCTTCTGAGCCGCTGTTCACAAAAAATGACCAATTCAGATCACCCGGCAAAGTTTCTGCTATTTTCCCGGCAAGGTTCTCAGCTGCTTCGCTGGTGAATTGGGATCTGTATACAAATGAAACCTTTTTAGCCTGTTCCATCATTGCCTGGATCACTTCTTCGTTTCCGTGACCGATGTTCGCTGTCACGGCTCCTGAACAGGCATCCAGATATTTCTTGCCTTCATTGTCATATAAGTAGATGCCTCTGCCCCGTTCAATCGTTGGATAATCGGCATCCAGCATAGGTTTTATCAAAAACGACGGCTGATTCAATGTCGCTTCCCCCATTCACTCACTGGTCTCGCGTGTGCTGCCCCGCTCGCTTCATTATATGAATGTCCACCGGGAATCTTTCTGAATAAATTCCCCGATCACCACTCTCATGCATCATTCCGGGCACCGGATGCCTGGCCAGTGCATATTGTTAACTGAACAGGAGGAGATGTAAAAATGCAGTATCATAGAAACATTCCTGCAGATGTAAATATGATGGGCACTCAGCAAATGCAGTCGCCCGCCCCCGTTTTTCATTTTGACCCTTATGTTTATCAGACGCTTCAAAGTGTATTGGGCAGGAATCTCGTTGTCGAAACGGTGAAAGATACATTGCGGGGAAGACTGATGGATGTAAAGCCGGATCATATAGCTGTTAAGTCTGGAGATGAAATCTTCTTTATCAGAATTGCACAGATTGTGACAATCATGCCCGATTGAGATGTAAACAGGAAGCCATGTTAAGTGCATGGCTTCTTTATTTATTTTTAATTTCAGGATGGACATGTCATTTAAATTCTCCATCGGGGGTAAGAATAGAAAAAGATTACAGTGTTCAGATACAAAGGAGGAATTGAAATGGGCCTGGAAAAAGTCATGATTGCAGCCAGTTTATTTCTATTCTTGATTGCGGGATGCGGAACACCTTCCTATTACACATATGAGGGGAAAAGCAAGAACTGGGACGGCGAGATGGAAATAAAGGCAGATGAAACAATCAGCGAGGCCACAATCACTCTTAAACTGATGTATGACGGTAAAGAAATCCAGGAAGAAAAAGAGCTTGTCTTTTGGGTTTCACTTCCCGGCCATTCTAAAGCAGCCTATCAAACCGATTTTTCAAGCAAAGAAGAATCATCTGTAGAACATGTTTTTGAACACGTCAAATTCCCTGCTGACATTGAAGAGAATTTTACCGTTCTGATCAATCTGGATGGCAAACAAGAAAGACTTCAGCTCACTATGAAATAAGAGAAAAAAACCTGCTGCAGATTTTTTTCTGAATTTCGCTAATTTTTGCAGAGTCCCCCTCTAAAACCTGCTATAATTTTCTATATTGGCAGTCTTTTGATCTATGAGCCTGAAAAGGTCTTTTTACCTAGAGGGGAGCGTTCATCATGAAAAAAGTGATTTCATATTTTAAAACGATCAGAGGGAAGATCAATCTATCCTTTGGAATATTGCTGGTCGTCATTGCTGCGCTATCTGCAGGGTCTATTTTGAGCATTCACAATCTGAAAAAAGAAACGAATTATATCATCGGGCATGATATGGAATTCCACAAACAGCTCCAGCAAATGTCCAAAGCCTACTCAGATATTGAAACAGGGGAACGCGGTTTTGTTATCACAGGCTCGGAGTCGTTTCTTGCTTCATATGGAAATGGCAAAAATATGGTTGATAACAATCTGAAGACGCTCAAGGAATTGAGTGCCGGCAGCAAAGCAAGAATGAAAAAGATCACTGAAATTGAAAATACATACAAAGAATGGCTCGTCTGGATTGATACTGTGATTGAAACACGCAGGGATTTTTCAAAAGAAGAGGCTTCCCAGCTTGTTGAATCAGCAAAGGGCAAAGAAACAATGGATAAGCTGAAGAGCCAGATTCAGTCTTTTGAGGAAGATGAGCTGAAGGCTTCTGAAGAAAGGATTGCTCATCTTAACAGCCAGGTGTCAGCTGCACAGACTGGCACCATGGTACTTGCCGTTGCGGCACTTCTGCTTTCGGCACTGTTTGGATTTACTTTATCCAGAAATATTAAACGGAGCTCAAGTGCAATCAGCTTATCCATGATTGAGATCGCCCAGGCTGGCGGAGATCTGACGAAAAGGATCGAGGTAAAGTCCAAAGATGAGCTGGCAAAGCTGGCTTCTGATGCCAATATGCTGATAGAAGGAATTGCGGGGCTGGTAAGGGAAGTATCCTCCCTGGCCGACAATGTTTCATCCAGCAGCCAGGAGCTGTATGCTTCCAGCGAGGAAACATCCAAAACAATTTCACAGATCGCTGCCAGTGCAGGCCAGATAGCCAGCGGTTCAGAAGAAACCAATAGTAAAATGTCTGCTTCCCTTATCGCAATGGAAAAGCTCAATCAGGCATCAGCATCCCTCCAGGAGAGTGCGGATTCGGTCAGCTCAGCTTCTCAATCCATGCAGATGGCTGCAGACGAGGGGCAGCAGAATGTCCAGCTCGCTTCTGACAAAATCAGATTGATTGAAAAGAGGATGCAGCAGAATACAGTGCTGATCGAAGCACTTGGAAGAAAATCGGCTGATATCAATTCCATTATCAGCACAATTTCAGGTATCGCCGATCAGACAGGCCTCCTTTCACTTAATGCAGCCATTGAAGCTGCCCGGGCCGGAGAATCAGGCAAAGGATTTGCTGTGGTAGCCGATGAAGTCAGGAAGCTGGCCGAGCAGTCCCAGCAGGCGGGCAAGCAAGTGACGCTTATCGTCGGCTCCATCCAGGAGGAAATCGCAAAGATCATTGCCGGAAATCAGCAAGGTGCAGAGGAAGTAAAACAGGGCGTCATCATTTCCGAGTCAACGAATACTTCGCTTAAGAAAATCAGGGTCAAGGCTGAGGAAACAGCCGGACATATTGAAAAGATGGCTTCTGAGATAACTGCTTCCCGAAGCCTGGCAGAAGAAGTCACAGCCGCATTTGATTCAGTTTCAGCGATTGCCAGGGAAACAGCAGCCAGCACTGACTCTTCCGCTGCTGCAGCTGAGGAAGGTTCTGCTGCAATGTCCCAGATAGCCGGCTCCTCGGAACAGCTGTCAAGGCAGGCAGAGCAGCTGAGGGCTTTGGTCTCAAAATTCAAAATCTGAATATGCGAAAAGAAAAGGATTGCCGCAGAGGCAATCCTTTCCTTTTTACCATTTACCGTAGCAGCTTGCGCCGATGATAATCAACAGAATGAACAGAACAACTATTAACGCAAACCCTGCATAGCCGCCTTGCGCGCCTGCAACCGGATATGCCGGATATCCATATCCTCCGCTATAGCATGGATCGCACCCGTAGCCTGAGTACCCATAATTCATTTCGAATCACTCCTCGTTTTCTCTGTTTCTCTTTCCATACACCATATGTATTAGGTACTTGACCCGTATGTGCATTCGCCCATATTATTCATAAAACTAACTCTCCATGCCCAAACCTGCTTAAAAACCTCTTTTAAGAAAACATTCATTGAGTTATTATAAAAAGAAAAGTGGAGGCGACTGTTCAGGTGCGAAAAGCATAAGACGCAAAAGAATAAAAGGCGTTCTTTGCCTTTAATTCTTTTGTGGCTTATGACTCGAGCACCTAGGAGCCGGAACTGGACAAAAAGAAAAGTGGAGGGCGCTTGCTCACGTATAAGCATAGGACACACGGGGCCAGCCGGAGCAGGATAGTATGAAAAAGTAAAATCGACCATCAGGGGGAACTTGAGACACCGATGAAGAAGAAAAGAAGATTAATGGCTGTTATCTCACTGATTTTGGCGGCAGTCTCTCTTTGGAGTCTGCAGATTTTCTCAAGGGCGGACGAAGCAGAGGCGACAGTCTATGAAAAATTGGCACAAAATGAAGATATCCGTTATATGATCATCGGAGACAGCATCGGCAGGGGCTCAGGAGCCGAAAAGAAGGAGCTTACCTGGTTTGCCCAGCTTGAGGAGCTGCTAAAGGCAAAGTTCCACAATGATTATAAAAGAGTTTCAGTCGTCCAAAGCGGTGCAACTGCTTTTGAAGGTATATACAAGCTGCAGCATACAGAACATCAGGGAAGCATCGACCTGATTTTTCTTGTATTCGGGGAAAATGACCGCAAGTATATGACAGAACAGGATTTTTCCTATTTTTATGAAATGCTTCTCAGAAAAGCGAAAACGAATTATCCCGCAAGTGAAATAATTACCATTACGGAAAGCCCGCTGGACAACGAACTTTTTACGAATGAAATCGAGAGAATATCGGACCATTATCACGCAAAAAATGTGAATATGAGAGATGTATTTAAAAAGTCAGGTCTCGCAGATGAACAATTGACCAAAGATCTGATCCATCCAAATGGAATAGGCTATAAATTTTATGCTGAAGAGCTTTTTACTGTCATCAGCTCACTTACAGAAGCCAACCCTGCTATTGCTTCACTGGTATCACCCATCCACGATGCTGCCGATTTTTCCATGGACAGAAAAAGCTATGCCCGAAAGATGGAAGGGGATTTCCGGTATCAAAACGGATTTCTGAAAAGCTCAGCAAAGGGCAGTTTCCTGGAATATGAATTTAAAGGCACCTTTGTGGGTGTAAATGTATTGAGGAGTAACGAAGGCGGCATGCTGGATGTCTTTATAGACGGCCAGTATTATACCACCCTTTCCACCTGGTGGCCATTTGAGAGAAAAAGGGCGCTATATGCAGCAAGCGGGCTGCCTGACGGACCGCATACCATTAGATTTGTCGTGAAGGGCGAACAGAGCCTCCAGAGTCTATTGACCTACTCGTCTGTCAGCATATCCTCGATAATCGTGCCGGAAAAACAATAAAGAGCACTGGGCTGCCATGCGGCAGTTTTTTTTGGCGGAGGAAACAATTGTAAAGGAGAAAATAAAATGAAAAGCCTTCTGAAAAATTTTATTAATGGTATTCTGACAATTGTACCAATCATTCTGGTGATATTCGTCATATACAAATTATTCATGTTCCTGGATAATCTTCTGGGCAGCACCCTGAAGCCCTATTTGAAGGAAGATTATATTCCCGGTGTGGGACTGCTGGCTACAGCTGCAGCCATTACGATATTGGGCTGGCTGTCAACCAAATTCATTACCGGCAGCGTGATCAGGTTCATTGACAGGATACTGGATCGGATTCCGCTGGTTAAGACCATCTACTCTGTCATTAAAGATACAATCAATTCTTTTCTAGGTGAAAAGCGTGCCTTTTCCAAAGTGGCTATTGTCACCATACCAGGCACCGGCATGAAAAGCATCGGTTTCATAACAGCAGAAAATCTGGAACATTTCTATGAGCCTTTGAAAAATGATATTGCTGTCTATATCCCGCAGACTTTTCAGGTGGCAGGCTTCACATTCCTGATTCCAAAGGACAAGGTAGAGATCATTGATGTAAAGCCGGAGGATGCGATGAAATTCATCTTATCCGGAGGCATGGCCACCCATAAGGGAAATGCTTCTGAATAGAAAAAAGCCGTCTTCCAACGGCTTCTTTTTCATTATTTAATAACAGTGATAACAGGAGTCTCCCCGCGATTTACGGCTCCTAAAGATTTCTTTTCAATGGAAGAAAGAGCATCTCCATTGGTAATGATTACAGGAGTGACCGTGCTTTTAGCCTTTTCTTTAACCAGATCAATATCAAAGCTTACTAGCTTGTCCCCGGTTTTCACTTTTGAGCCTTCGGAAATGTGGGTTTCAAAGCCTTCCCCTTTCATTGATACCGTTTCAAGACCGATATGGATCAGAATTTCCGCTCCATTTTCAGCTCTTAAACCGATCGCATGCTTTGTCGGGAACACTTGTACAACCTCCCCATCCACAGGTGAAACGACAATGCCTTCAGAAGGTTCAATTGCCAGTCCGTCTCCCATCATTTTTTCTGAGAATACAGGATCCGGCACTTCGGCCAAATCAACCGCCTTCCCTGTCAATGGCGCCTTCAGCACTACCTCGGTAATTTCTTCTTTTTTGCCAAATAATTTCTTGAACATTCAAACACCGCCAATTATTTTTTCTCGTCCTCGCCAAAAAGCTTTTCATACTCTTTATATCCTTCTTCTGCGAGCTTTTCCTTCGGGATGAACCGCATCGCAGCAGAATTGATGCAATAGCGGAGCCCATTTGGCCCGGGGCCGTCATCAAACACATGGCCAAGATGGGAATCAGCTTCCTTGCTCCGCACTTCCGTCCGGACCATGAAATGGCTCATATCCGCTTTTTCAATGATTTCTTCATCCTGAATCGGTTTGGTGAAGCTCGGCCAGCCGCACCCTGCATCATATTTATCTCTTGAGCTGAACAGCGGCTTGCCGGAAACGATGTCCACATAGATACCGTCATTAAATTCGTTCCAGTATTCATTCCGGAACGGCGGTTCTGTGCCATTGTTCTGCGTCACTTCATACTGCATCGGAGTCAGATTCTTTTCAAGGTTTTGTTTATTCTTCATTTTATGTCCCTCCAGTTGTTGCGGATGAACGCATCTCGTCCCGAGCCGACGCGATATGATTCGTATCTGTCCGGGTTCTTCTTATAATAGTCCTGATGATAGTCCTCAGCAGGGTAGAATTCCTTGCCGGGCAGTATCTTTGTCGCAATCGGCTTATTGAACCGGCCGCTCTCCTGAAGCTGCTTCTTTGATTCCTCTGCAAGCTCCTTCTGTTCATCATTATAATAGAAGATGGCAGTCTGGTAGGACTGGCCTCTGTCAAAGAACTGGCCGCCAGGGTCGGTTGGATCAATCTGCTGCCAGTAGACATCAAGCAGTCTGCTGTAAGAGTAGACCTCAGGATCGTAAGTGATTTCAACAGCTTCATAGTGCCCTGTCGTTTCGGAGCAAACTTCCCTGTAGGTTGGGTTTTCCACCGTACCTCCTGTATATCCGGAAACTACTTTTTCAATTCCGGGCTCCTGGTCAAATGGTTTGACCATGCACCAGAAACAGCCTCCGGCAAAAACAGCCTTTTCGAATTTCTTCTCATTCACTTGAAGACACCTCTTTCCAGCGTTACATTCACCTTACTCTTATTCCCTTTAAAACAGGGTTTTAAAGCTATCCTCCCTAGATTATCCGATTATGCCGGGTGAGTGCAAGCGCTTTGCACTGATCTGGCGACAGGCAGCTGTTTTGCTCTAATTTAAACATTAAGCCGCAATTGGAAAAAGCCACCTGAACTCAGGAGGCTTTCAATATAGGGTATATGCAGCTGACCGGAATAGCATCGGCCATTCTAAGTTAATGCCTGGTTCTATGCTTTACTTGCTTATGGATGCTCTTCCATTTTTTCTTTTCATCCGACTGGGCTTTTTTATCCATCCTTCTGTCGAGGTATGCCAGCTCACGCTGAAGCTTTTTATAGCTGGCCAGCCTGCTTTCTTCCAATGCTCCATCCTGTATGCTGCCCAGGACAGCGCAGCCTGGCTCATCCTCATGTGAACAGTCCCTGAACCGGCAGGAATCCGCGAGTGCTTCAATATCAGTAAAACTTTCGGACAGCCCATTTTCACTATTCCAGAGCTGAAGCTCCCTCATGCCCGGTGTATCGATAAGTACACCTCCGTCAGGAAGAAGGAACAGCTCCCTATGTGTTGTCGTATGTTTTCCTTTATCATCATCCATGCGTATCTCCTGCACCTTTTGCACTTCTTTTCCCATGAGATAGTTGGTAAGTGTTGATTTGCCTACACCAGAAGAGCCAAGCAGGGCAACTGTTGATCCATGGCCGATATAGGGACGGAGCTCTGCAATCCCCGATTCAGACATAACACTGACCGGAATCACAGGCACTCCCATGCTGACTGATTCAACGAGCGACTTTTTCTCATCCGCATCTTGACACAGATCTGCTTTGGTTAGGATGATGACGGGATTTGCACCTGACTCCCATGCCAGAAGCAAATAACGTTCGATCCTCCGGAGGTTCAGGTCGTCATTCAGCGAATTGACAAGAAAGATGGTTGAAACATTGGCTGCCACAATTTGCTCTTCAGTTGTATTTCCAGCCATTTTACGGGAAAACTTGCCTATCCGCGGCAATAGGGCCTGTATGGTCCCTTTTTGCTCTCCTATTCTTGGCTTCACAGCCACCCAATCACCGACTGCGGGGTAATCTTCCCTGCTGCCTGCAGCAAAGGCATATTTGCCTGAAACCTCGCAAAGCAGCTCTCCTTCTTCAGTCCATACACGATACATCCTTTTATGCTCAAGAGCCACCCTGCCGGGAATAAGCCCTTCCGTTGCGAGATTATGAAACTCTGTTTCAAAATGTGCATCAAAGCCGATTTGTTTTAAGTTTGTATTCATTATTTCCTCCATGCTGACCGTTTTATTTGTTTTTTGACATAATAAAAAACCATTGGCACACAGCCCATGGTTTTAGTCAGCATAAAAAAAGAATAGAACTATTCTCAGGTTTATACAGCTACTCTCCGGGCCGTGCTCATTGAAAATACAATCTCATTTCTTGCAAATAATAATTTTCCCATAGCACTTCACCCGCTTTCGCTTGTATTTGTTACCATTATATTCTTTTTATCATCGGCTGTAAACACCTTTCTGAAAATTCCGCTAGGCACACACCTATCCTTGGAGGCATATCATACTCTGAGAATATTTGAGGATAGGAGCGGAAAGGTATGTCTTTTAACAGAGATCATCATGATGATTTTGCCAAGGCAAGTAAATACGATCTTCTTGCCAAGTATTATAAGTACAGTGATCCTGCTTTGCATGTTGCCTATTATTATCAGCATCTGAAATATATTAGAAGGGCCGTACAAAGCATGCGAATGGAAGCCTCCCAGTCTTATGGAAGCATGCGGCAGCCAGCTATGGTCCGGGTTGTGCATGCTTCCCCTGATGCACCCAACGTCGATATTTATGTAAATGGCAACAGGATATTGAAGGATTTCCCTTACAAAGATGTCAGCGGCTATTTATCCCTTCCGGCCGGAAAATACCAGATAGATATCTATCCTGCCGGTGATATGGTTTCAACCGTTCTCAGTAAAAAAGTCACTGTGGAAGGCGGAAAATCCTACACGCTGGCAGCAGCAGGACCGGCTGCCAAATTGAAGCTGCTGGCATTCGAAGATCAGCCTTCTGTACCGGCCGGCGAAACAAAAGCCAGATTCATTCACCTTTCACCGGACGCACCGGCTGTCGATATTGCCGTCAAAAAAGGAGATGTCATTTTCCCGAACATCTCTTTCAGGCAGGCGACTCAATATTTAGGGCTGACTCCGATGACAGTCGATCTCGAAGTCAGGGTTGCAGGTTCCAGCAATACAGTCCTTTCCCTTCCCGGTGTCAAGCTGCAGCCGAATAAAGTGTACACCATCCTTGCAGTGGGTACAGCAGCCGGGGAACCGCCGCTTGAAGCCCTTATTATTGAGGGATGACCAAAACCCATGTCCTGCCATTATTGAAACCCTGCCGGCCATTGCCAGCACGGTTATATTGCCTTGCAGCTATCAATCTCTTATTGGAACGAAAAAACTGGCTGAAAAATCAGCCAGTTTTTTTATTTAGTAGGAACATATAAGGTAACGCGGATAT
Source organism: Bacillus sp. UMB0728 (assembly GCF_002858875.1). Lineage (NCBI taxonomy): Bacteria > Bacillati > Bacillota > Bacilli > Caryophanales > Bacillaceae > Bacillus > Bacillus sp. UMB0728. The sequence goes on from NZ_PKLA01000003.1 coordinate 81,345, forward strand.
CATCCTTTTTTAAGTCAAACTCATCCACCTTAACTTTCAGATCACTCTTCAGTTTCATATCCTGAAGGGAGACATATATCTGCTCTTTATCTGGCTGGATGACAACTCCTTCTGGCAGCTGATATCTGTCGCGGACAAATTTCAGCACATAAGATACCGGAAGGTTCAGCTGGCCGACAGCAATGGATTTCTGGCTAAGGACAACATCGCCGTTGTCCAGTGCTTCAGGCTCGAAAGTCAGTTTCATTTCCAGGTTTTGACTGAAAACCGGGAGATTCCCATAAAGCTCAACCTCATCATCAAGAATCACTTCATAGTCAATGGGGCCGTCCAGCCCCTCCTTGGCAATATAGTGGGCAATGATTCTGTTGAGGTCTCTTTTATTAGTCTGAAGGTGAAATGGAACATACCCGTCTTCATCCACCTCTGTGGTATTAATCGCTTCATCTTTTGCCGGTAGATTAATCATAACGAAAAACAGGGCTATGAAGGCAATCACAATCCCCAATAAGAGGAAAAACAGGACCTTCCATTTGTTTTTTTTGTTCAAGTCAATTCTCCTCATTCCTAACTGTATATTTCTGCTGCTCAGCAATCACCTCGAGCGCCTCCCGGCCAATCTGCCTGTAGACTCTGTCAGCAATAAGCTCATACCCTTTGTCGTTCGGATGGAAATAATCTGTGTACAGCAAATCCTCTGCCTTATTTTCAAATATATCCTTTATATCAACAAAATAAGTATAATCATAGCGGGAAAGAATCTCCCTGCTGGCTTCATTCCAGTTGTCCATAATATCAGATATTTCCGTTATATCCGAAAACCATTTATAAAATGGATTGTATAGTCCAATCAGTGCAATCTGGGTTTCGGAATTCTCACTCCGTACTGTATCGATGATTTCCTTAAGATTTTTTTCATACTGGGCTTTCTGGCCCGTAAAATCGCTGACATTCAAATTGGAGAAATTCTGCCTTACAACTTTCATGACATCATTTCCGCCGATCGTGATAATGACCAGGTCTGCTTCCGAAATGGCAGATCGGACTTCCGATGATTTGAGCTTTTTCAGCAATTGGTCTGTCCGGTTTCCTTTAACTCCAAAATTAAGGAACTCAGTCTGCGAGACTCCTTTTTCCTGTTCCAGCTGTTCTTCGAGGTAAGGCAGATAGCCTCCCCTTCCAGTGCTGTCGCCAACACCCTCTGTCAGCGAATCCCCAACTGAGACCACATGAATATCACGGGGAATAAAGTCATTGGGCACCATTTCCTTTTCAACAATGCTAATATCCTTCATTCCCAGATTTTTAGGGGATGAGTTTCCTGCCCCGCTGCAGGAGGAAAGAAGGAGAGCGGCCAAAACAAGTAAGGTGAATGTCTTTTTCATCTAATCACCTGCCTTTTCTAGTATAATTATTATAACACGTTTGCTTTCAATCGAAACCAATCAGGGCTGGAAGCTTCACCGGGACAGAAAAAGAGGCAGCAGGGGCCGCCTCTTCGCTTATTGAATCGATTTAATATCCTTAATGATTTCCTCATAAGGTATATCCTTCAGCCCTGTATAAGATTTAAGGACTTTGCCTTCCTGGTTTATCAGATAAAATTCGGTCCCATGGATCACCTGGTCATCCGATTCCGGTTTCACGACAAGCGTCTTAAAGCTTTCCTTCGCAAAATCCTCGATTTCCTGCTGTCCATAGCCCGTCAGAAAGCTCCAATTGTCATAGTCTGCTTCAAAATTGTCCCCATATGCCTTCAAGGTTTCCGGCGTATCAACGGCAGGATCGACACTGAAGGAAACAAACTGAAGATTTTCAATGCCCTCTTCCTTTGCCTTATCCTGAAGCTTCGACATATTGAAGGTCATTGGAAGGCAGACATCCTCACAGCTTGTAAAAATAAAATCTGCAATCCATACCTTTCCCTTCAAGTCAGCAAGTCCTGTCTGTTCCCCAGCCTGGTTGGTGTATGTAAAGTCTTGAACCGTCCAATTATAAGGATTTTCGATACCCTTCTGGCCACAGGCTGAAAGAATGATCAGCAGCATCAGACCGAGGGTGAATATCGACACCCGCTTTTTTTTCATATATGATCACCTGCTCTTCATCAGATAGCCATAATTCTAGCAGACGAATTAGAAAGAAGAAAGAAAAAGATTTGACAAATCAGTGAACTCATTTTGCAGCTCCTGCTCAATCGATAACGCCGGTCCTGATGATTGTGTTCTCCACATTGACTTCAAATTCTGCCTTTTTGTATAGGTTCCGCCATTCACCTTTTGTCATACGCTTTTCACGTTGAAGATGGGCACTGTAAATATTTCCGAAGCCGATGGGATCGGACTCCATGTTTTGGAGCCTTTTCAGCATCGATTCCATCTCCTGCTTGATTTTAACTGCTGTTTCCTTTTCCAGCGCCTTGATTACCTGGGGATTGCCCAGATCCATATCGCTTGACACCTCAAGTATCCGGGAATCCAGCTTTACATCAATGGCAAATGTAACATCTTCCATGTCCTTCAGACGTATTTTCTTTGACGATCTGATATCATCGATAGTAATGAACAGCGGGTCGTCTTTTTGTTCTTCCGTTTCGCTGCTTAAAGGAATAATATACTCCTTTAGTTTCTCCTTCGGAATCTCAAGCTCAAGATTCCCTGACTCATAGTTGTCTTCTAATGTCTTCAGGTAGAATAACTTTTCAATATCAATCTCTCCTGCCATCCGATCATCTTTAAAGGCAGCCATCCCTGAAATAATCACTTTATCTTCCTCCAGCTTCAAGATAGGGAGGACAGGGTCCTTTCCCGGGTCAAAAAAGCTGTGATTAAATTCATGGAGCGTTGGCGAGATGATTAACTCGTCTTTTATGTTCTGTTTGATTAAATTATACAGATAGGTGCCAAGATTGGTCTTCTCTTTTTCCCCTGCCTTTTTCAGCAGGTTTTTTGCTGTCCCTTTGCTGACCGTCAAGTAAACCAGGTTTCCGATTGTGGCATCGCGATTCAATGTGTCCACGAGCTGGATGAGCCCTTTTCCCGCTGTTTCCTCACTGTACACCGCAACCCTCAGCTGTCCTGATACAAGATTGTGTGAGGTTTTAATATTTTGCTTCTGGCGAATGCCCTTGCTCGTGTTGCCGGAAGCTGAAATGATCTGCGTGACATTTTCCTCCTTGGACTCAAAGGTATGCAGCACCACGGTCCCTTCAATAATATCCCCCTTATCGTCATAGCCAACTGCTGTGATGAGCCCAAGTCTTTCAAGCTGCTTTGTCTTCACGCACCCGGCAATTGGCAGGAGGAGGGCAGCTGCTATCAGGAGACTACGCACCATTTTCATTTTGCTTCCTCCTCCCTGTCAGTTTCTTTTTGAGCAGAACAAGCATCGAGAGTAATGCGGGATAGCAGATCCCTATATAAAATCCAGCCATGCCTATATAATCGGATACAATATTCATCTGGTATCTCGCCTTAACAAGGAAACTGCAGCTCCACACCAGGATTGCGATCAGGACAATAAAGGTTTTTTGTTTCATACCGGGAAATACCCTTTTCATCCCTCTTGAAGCTGCCCAGAGATATAAACAGATATTGGGAAGTATGATCAGCATCCAAAAGGAAACAGCGATGAATTCAAAACGTTCAAGATTGGGGAGACGGACGATTTTGAACATGGAGAGCACCGGCCAAATTGTCTTTTCAAGCCCTTTTTCCCCAAAAAAGCCAATGGAAATGACTGTAACAAGGACAAATAGCAGTGTTGTATACAAGCCGCCAAGCTGTGTATATAAATGGGCCCTTTTTTTATTTTTGATAAAAGGGTACAGGAAAAGGAGCATCTCAAATCCAATTATGGAAAGAGATGTTTTGTAGACCCCTTTTAAAATCTCTGCATAGCCCTTATTCAGGATGGGCAATAAGTGGGTATAATCGAAATCTCTCGCTGGTATGATGATAATCAGTACAATCCAGAACGTGAGCAGGAATGACATGAAGGAAAAGCCGACAGCAATGCGGACCCCGCCCATCACTGCATACATGGACAAAAGCAAAAGAATCATCGCCAGGAACCAGGTGGACAGATCAGGAAAAACCCATGCCTGGACTATTTCAACATAATTCATGACGATAACATAGATGCCCGAAATAAGATAAAAGGTATAGAGGATATTAACAAGCCTTCCTAAAAAGATGCCAAATACATCGTAATGTATCCCGAACAGATCTGCGCTTTCATACTGCTTCAGCATCATGACAGAAAGAAAGATGACCGCTGAGACAAGCAGGCCGGCTATTATGATGGATATCCAGCCATCATGACCGGCAGCAAGATAGACAATCCTCGGAAGCCCTGCAATCCCTACCCCTGTTTGGATGGTATGGATAAGGAAAAACATAAAAAAAGCGTCAAATAGGAGATTTTCTTTTGGCTTTATATTGACCTGGGGCTTCACCTTCACACCTCCCTACTCATCCACATCTTTTGTTTTCGATGCTTTGCGCGACGGATATCTTGATTGATCTTCAGTCATATTCATCTCTGGCCTTTTTGACAAATACTGAAGCGGGAAGCGAACCATGCTGTAGCGGACATCTTTCCATCTCAGCGGGTAAATGGGCGCCAGATACGGCCTGCCGATAGCCGATAATTTCAAGAGATGAATCAGCAGGAAGCAGAAAGAAATCATAATCCCGATTCCGCCCCATAAGCCGGCCATGATGATAATGGGGAAGCGGATGATCCTGATGGCTGTTCCCATTGAATAACTTGGGACTGTAAAGGATCCAAGGGCACTTAGGGCAATGATAATAATCAATATATTGCTTGTAAAACCCGCTTCAACCGCAGCCTGCCCGATGACAATACCTCCTACGATACCCATAGTCTGGCCGACCTTCGTCGGCAGCCTAGCACCGGCTTCCCTTAAGAGCTCAATGATAAACTCAAGAAGCAGGGCCTCAAATACAGGAGGAAATGGTACGTTTGACCTTGACTGTCCCAAAGAAACAAGCAATGGCGAAGGAATGACCTCATAATGGTAAGTCAATACAGCCACATAAGCCGGTGTCAAAAGGACTGAAAGAAAGATGGACAAAAAGCGCAGCAGGCGCAGGAACGTCCCCATATTCCAGCGCATATAAAGATCCTCGGTCGTTTCAAAAAAGCTGAAAAAAGTGGTCGGCCCATATAAGGCGCTCGGGCTCCGGTCAAGAAGGACTCCCACCTGTCCCTTGATGAGCGAAATGCAGAATCTGTCAGGCAGTTCCGTTGTCAGAATCTGGGGGAAGACCGACCAGCTGTTATCCTCAATATACTGGGCAAGAACAGTAGTATCCGGAACATAGTCGGACTCCAAGTCACTGATACGCTGCCGGAAGGTCCGTACATTGTCTTCGTCTGCTATATCCTTGATATAGAAGAGCTTTGCTTTGAGCTTGCTCCTCCCGCCCACATTTAAATCCTCAATGCATAGATTTGCACCATTCAGATTCCGCCTGATGATATTGACATTCGATTCAAGTGATTCCGTAAAAGAGATCTTCGGGCCATAGACAAGAGATTCTGTCTCGGCCTTCTCAATTGATCTTTCTGCCGTCTTGCCGGTGCCAGCAAGGCTTCCAAATGGCTGGCCTTCTATATAGATATAGGTATTGCCGTTCAATAAAGCCGCTGAGATTTCTTTCAGTAGGTTTGCGGAGCTCAGCTCCCCTATCGGGAGAAGGTTGGATATATCCTCAGGGTCTAAAGGACCTTTTGCTTTTTGAAGCGGCAAAAGGATCCTTTCATCTAAAATTAATGAATCTGTCAGCGATTTTATAAATATCACTGCTATTTTCTGCTCTTCCTTCCGCAGCATGCGGACATGCAAATCAGGGCTTTCATTCAGTTCCCGGCTGAGTTCATTTTGCAGCTCATCGATTGTCAATGAATGAGAGCGGATCTGTTTCTGATCTTTTATAATGTTTTTTCCTCGTCTGCTTCTGAACATAATGAACACCTTTTTTATTTTTTTATAGCATTTCCCAATAAAGGTAAAATATCAGCATGACATTGAAAGCTGTTCCAGCCAAACAGGAAAAGGGCCTGAAATAGAAAAAAAGCCGGCCCTATAGAATAGAGGCTGGCTTTGTAAACTGCTATATTTCTATGATTGCGGCTGATCGCTATAGTGATTTTTCATCGTCGTGTAGAAGCTGGTGATGAATCTTGCATAATCAAAGGAAATGGCAACTTTGTGCACAGGGTATTCTGCTTTTTCTATATATTTGCGGAAATCTCCAATGCTCTGCCCCTGGCCTTCCCCTTGATCAACCTGGATGATGACAGGCAAATCCTTATACTCTATCACAGCGCCGTCAGTCAGTGCCCAAAGCGTAAAAACATCATGAAGCGGGCTTCCGCTTAATTCAGGGTCTCTTTTTTTATAAAATTCATAATAATAGTCAACCATCGGCTTTACAAGCAATCCCGGCTTGCTGTTTATCTCCTGGTAGTATTCATCCAGCCGGTCTATAAGCATAGGAGTCACGATAGCTGACATGGTCACATCAAGCGGAAATATATGAATCTGCTTAGGGGCCTGCCTGATAACAATATTGGCTGCATAAGGATCACCGTAGAAATTGGCTTCTGCCACCGGGCTGACATTACCGGGAACATTAAAGGCGCCGCCCATAATATAGAAGTCCTTCACCCTGGACATGTAAGAGGGATATAAAATAAATGCGGTAGCAAGGGAAGAAAGCCTTCCCACATTCACTATGATAATGTCGTCCTCGTACTTGGCTATTATTTCTTTAATGCCATCAAAGTTCTCAAAAAATTCCCCTTTCACTTCATATTCAGGCAGCGTAATCGGGCCGAGGCCTTCCAGTCCATGGACATCAGGATAATAGACAGGGTTCTCTCCTGTCAGCGGCAGCTCTGCACCGCTGAACACAGGAATATCAGCAATGCCGGTGACCTCACGCAGATAAGCTGCATTTCTCAGCGCATCAAGTCTGGAGATATTGCCATAGTCTGCAACAATTCCAACGATATTGACTTCCTCAGAAAACAGTGCATAAATAGCTGCCACAAAATCATCTATTCCAAAGTCACTGAAAAACAGGACATTTTTATTTTTGGCCATTGCATCTCCCCCCTATCTAAGATATTGCAGCCACCTGTCTATAATGGCATTTTTTTGAAGGGTTTATTAAAAGAGTATGCTGAAGTGCTGTCCAAAATAGAAAAAAAGCTGGAGATATCCAGCTTTTCTTCAGTCATAATAATACATAAAGCCAATTGCACCCGGACCTGTATGCGTGCTGATAATTGGGGTCGTTTCCTCTATTTCGACATTTTCATAGCCTGTCAATTCAACGAGCCCCTCTTTGACCTTCATTGCAAGGTCAAGGCCTTCTGCATGGCAGATGCCTACCCCTTTTATTGTCCTGCCTTTAACATCTTCAGCAAATTGCTTTACAAGATATTTAGCTACCTGTGTATAGCTTCTTACCTTCGTTACAGGTGTATAAACTCCACCTTCCAGCGATGCGATCGGTTTGATATTCAGCAGGGAGCCAATGAGCGCTTTACCTTTGCCTATTCTCCCGCCCTTAACAAGATTTTCAAGAGTATCCACGACAACATATAAATGAGTTTTCTCTCTTATCTTTGCAATCTTGTCTATTATTTCTTCCAGACCAAGCCCTTCGCCGGCCATCTTTGCAGCCTCTGTTACCTGAAAAGAAAGTGCTTTTGAAATGAATCGGGAATCAATTACTGTTACCTTTGCGGAAGACATCTTTGCAGCACTTTCTGCTGATTGAACAGTGCCGCTCATCCCGCCTGTCATATGTATCGACAATACTTCATAGCCTTCTGCCCCAAAACGGTCATAAAGCTCAACGAACTTTCCCGGAGGCGGCTGCGAACTTTTTGGCAGTTCTGCAGAAGTTTTCATTTTTTTCATAAATTCAGAAGGGGTTATATCAATCCTGTCCAGATAGGTTTCGCCATCTATAGTAATCGACAGGGGCACCACTTCAATGCCAAGCTCGGCTGCAAGTGCTGCCGGCAGGTCTGCTGTTGAATCTGTCACTATCTTTACCTTTGCCAAAATATCACTTCCCAACAATGCACTTATGAATGTTATTATACATGGATTTGGACAGCAAATAAAATAGAAAGCGGTTAAAATGCCAGCTGAAGTTTCTTTGATGCAGTGATTCGGGCAAAATAAAAACGCCGGAAAAACCGGCGCAAGGAATTAAGCATTATTTTTTAATTCAACTACATTAAACAGGTGTTCATAATCCTTCCATTTCAGGACTCTTTTCAAATACTCCCTGAATGAGTACACACTTCTCCTGCTGGTGTCTTTGTGAACGGCCGAGATGAATGTTTTTAAACGGAATTGGATCATAAAGAAATTTGGGCTATCTTCCTCCAATACTGGAATTTCAATGACCTTAACCTTCTGTCCAACAGCATTTTTGAACTCTAGGCTTTTGAATAGCAAAATATCAATCCTCTTTTTCACCCGTTTGTTATATTATACCTCATCATGGTCCCGAAGTGTGTCTAAATATGCGCTGTTCCTGATATTTTTCAAAAAGGGCAGCAGGTTCCTCATCATATATGGCTTGCTATCCAATATAAGTGGAGAAGGCATACTGCGGTATATAAAAAAGAAGAGAGCAGCAGCAGGTTTTTCAGTAATTTCGTTTCAGGCAAATATTTCATATAAGCAAAGCAGCCCAGCAGCGCGCTGAATGATATTTTGACCAGGAGGAAGAGAAGCGGCCCTTTTTCATACAATCCCCCCATCACCGGATTTGCTTCCTCTATCAGCCCTGCATTCAGCCCCAGGCAGGTGGCCAGTGCATCCAGCGCGTTCAATATCCCTAAATAGATGTATATACCCCTCATGGACTCACCGCTTCCTATCCTTCTTGATTTATTATCATAATCTCCCATTCTCCAAAAGAAGAAACTTCCAAACTTTTCCGATAACAAAATTGTACTTTATAAAGAACGTTTCTGCAAATTTAAAAACCCCGCAGTGCACGGGGTCTGCATTTAAATCAGCAGGTGGAAAAGATTGCTGTCTTTATTGATTTCTGTAAATGCGAAGGCTTTTTTGTTCATCCTTTTTATCAGGCCGGCATAGTCTTCTTTATCCTTTAGTTCAATGCCGACCAGTGCCGGCCCGTTTTCTTTATTGTTTTTCTTTGTGTACTCAAATCTTGTAATATCATCGGAAGGCCCGAGGACCTCATCGAGGAATTCCCGCAGTGCACCAGCCCGCTGGGGGAAATTTACGATAAAATAGCACAGAAGCCCTTCATATAGAAGGGATCTTTCCTTGATCTCCTGCATCCGCCCGATATCATTATTTCCGCCGCTTACAACACATACAACTGTCTTGCCGGCTATCTCCTCACGATACAGATCAAGGGCGGCAATCGGCATGGCGCCTGCAGGCTCTGCTACGATTGCATGCTCATTATACAGCTCCAAAATCGAGGTGCAGACCTTACCTTCAGGGACCAATACAATATCTTCCACCAGCTCGCTGCAAATATCAAAGGTTTTTTCCCCGACACTTTTAACTGCTGCACCGTCAATAAATTTATCGATATCAGCAAGCGGGGTCACAGAGCCGTAAAGGCAGGACTCCTTCATGGAAGCTGCTCCGGCAGGCTCAACCCCGATCATCTTTGTCAGGGGCGAGACGCTGTTGAAATATGTACTGAGGCCGGCCATCAATCCGCCGCCGCCTATGCTGGCAAAAACAAAATCGATCGGCTCTTCACAGTCATTCAGTATCTCAACAGCAGCAGTGCCTTGTCCGGCAATGATCTTCTCATCATCAAAGGGATGGACGAAAGCCATCTGCTCATCCTCTGCGCATTTTACGGCCTCTTTATAAGAGTCATCAAAAGTATCCCCTGTCAAAATGATTTCCACATTGCCCCTTCCAAACAATTCAACCTGGCTCACCTTTTGCCGGGGAGTTGTAGCCGGCATAAAAATTTTCCCTTTGATCCCAAGCTGCCTGCAGGAAAAAGCGACACCCTGGGCGTGATTGCCCGCACTCGCACAAACAACCCCTTTAGCAAGCTTCTCTTCTCCCAGTGATTTCATGCTGTAGTAGGCACCCCGCAGTTTGAAGCTTCTTACATGCTGGAGATCTTCCCTTTTTAAATACACATTGCAATTATATTTTTCTGACAGCCGGTCATTTTTCTGCAGCGGCGTATGGGCAACGATATCCTTAAGCTGCTGGTATGCAATCAGTATATCCTCCAGCTGCACCCATTTTTTCTTCATTAATTTCTGTTCCATATCCTACCCTCATTTCTGCCGTTATAATTTGTACATTATACCACGGCAGAATCATTAATCAACAGAATAGTCAAAAAATTTACCTTTTTTATATTTCAAAAAAAAGAGTCGGCGTCCTTATTATGCATATACTATTGAAAAGATTGCCGAGCTGGTCATTATTTCTTGATTAAGGGAATATAGAATTAAAAAGCCAAAGGAGGGAGGACACAATGGAATTTTCGCTCTGCAGCTTTGACAGCAGGCTGCCTGTGGAAGTAACGGCCGATGAAGATAATGGCCGCTATATGATCAGGAAGGCCGATACAAGCGGTGAAGTTTTCAATAATAGAGCAGACTTGCTTCAATGGGTGAAAAACAATTTCCGCGAAGAGGATTTCTGTGATCCAAGCCAATTCCGCAGCATGCTGGAACAGCTGGAAGAAATCTAAAGAAAAGAACAGCCTTATGGCTGTTCTTTTCTTGTGTAAACCAAAAATTCGTAGTCGTAGGGATTCTTTTCATCGCTCTTCCCATTTTCCCGGCTCTCCAATTGCCATTCCTTCCAATCAACTTCCGGAAAGAAAGTATCAGCTTCAAACTTTTGATGGATCATTGTCAGATAAAGCCTGTCGGCAGATGGAAGGGCCATTTTGAAAATTTCTGCCCCTCCAATGATGAAAATTTCCTGATCGTTTTTTTGGCTGCATTCTGCAAGAAAATCATCAAAAGAATAGAAAACGGTGCAGCCCTCGCAGGTGAACCCACGATCCCGCGTCAGCACGATGTTTTCCCGGCCAGGCAAAGGGCGGCCTATCGAATCCCAGGTTTTCCTTCCCATGGCAATCGAGTGGCCCATCGTAACACGTTTGAAGTATTTCAGGTCCTCCGGCAGGCGCCAGGGCAGATCATTATTTTTCCCGATGGCCGAATTTTCGTCCATGGCCCATAGCAGTGAAATCAAACACTGACAACTCCTTTAATATGAGGATGTGATTCATAGCCTTCCAGGATAAAATCTTCATATTTAAAGCTGAAGATATCCTCAACCTTGCGGGCGAACTTCAGCTGGGGCAGCTTGAACGGCTCTCTTGAAAGCTGCAGATTCACCTGTTCCAGATGATTACGGTAAATATGGACATCCCCGAACGAATGGATGAATTCACCCGGCTCCAGATCACACACATGGGCGACCATATGTGTCAGGAGGGCATAAGATGCTATATTAAACGGCACCCCCAGGAACACATCAGCAGACCGCTGATAAAGCTGGCAGGACAGCTTGCCGTCCGCTACATAGAACTGGAAAAGGCAATGACAGGGAGGCAGCGCCATATTGCCAATTTCAGACACATTCCACGCATTGACAATCAGCCTTCTAGAATCAGGATTACTCTTGATTGAGCTGATCAGCTCACTGATCTGGTCAACCGTTTTACCATCCGCACCGGTCCATGATCTCCATTGATGGCCATATACAGGTCCGAGATTCCCTTCCTCATCGGCCCACTCATTCCAGATCCTGACCCCGTTTTCCTGAAGATATTTCACATTGGTGTCTCCATTCAGAAACCAAAGAAGCTCATGGATGATCGACCTGAGATGCAGCTTCTTTGTGGTGACCAATGGGAAGCCTTCCTTCAGATCGAATCGCATCTGATACCCGAAAGTGCTGATTGTGCCGGTTCCCGTCCTGTCTTCTTTGATTGTACCCTTTTCCAGGACATGCCTGCAAAGCTGTAAATACTGCTCCATTCCATTGACCTCCTCATATGAATCTATTAATTAAGTGTACTGAAAAATTGCCAGGTGAGCGGAGCTTTTTCTTTTAAGCGCAGGCGCTCTTCTCCTCCCATATAATACATGGCGAACGTTTCAGCAAAATATTCTTCAGGGAATGTAAGGAAGTAAGGCTGGCCTGGAAACAGCTTTGCCTTCTCCTCTTTCCATATACCCTGGAACTTTCTATTAAAGCGGATCTCGCTCAAGACAAAGCGGTCAACCGAATGTGCCAGCTCATGAAGCTCCAGGTTGACCGATCCATGCCCCATGCCTTTGCCGCTATAGCCAATCTTTACAAGCACAGTCCGTCCCCCGCCTATTCCGGGTACATCATCCCAGGTCGTTTCTTTATTCTGATAACCCCTGGGTGTCAAGCCTGCCAGATGGCTTGCTGTGGGATTATCTGTGAGCTGCCCTGTAAAAAGCTTAAGCGAGATGCCTTCCTGCCTGATTTTAGACAGCAATGATAAGGGGAGATGATCCAGTCTTTCTATCATCCTTGCAGCTTCCTTCTGATCGAACTCCTCTAAAGGAAGAATAATAATCCTGCCCAGATCTTGTCCCGAATGCAGTGACAGGGACTTGACAAGCTCTGAGTTGCCAGGGAAATCTTTCAGTTTTATACCTCCCATTGCCGCCTGGGAATTGCCCATAAGCGCCAGGGAAGCTACTACAATAAGCAGAAAAAAAAGCCTGATTCTCATGCTATCACCTTCTGTCCATTCTCAGACGCTTCCAGCCCCGTTTGCTGCCTGCTATCTATGTATATATGAAAATATTATAGCATATCATATCGGGTAAAAAGGCCGCGATTCATGGGCAATTTCAGGAAGTTTTAAAGTTGTGCGGCAGGAAGGGTATTTTCAGGGCTTTCAGCTTAGCTGAATGAATGCGCCATTAATTTTTTCTCAACTTCATCTGAGACTTTTTAAAAAAGGGGCCTGGAAGACCCCGTCTTACCTCTTACTTACCTCCTGGTCTGTCTTCATCCCTAAACCTGTCGAGCAGTTCCTGCAGGTGTAATACTCCCAGGTTTCCTGCCCCTTTTTTCCTCAAGGCAGCTCCTCCCTGCTCTATTTCCTTCTCACCGATGATGATCATATAAGGAACCTTCTGAAGCTCGGCTTCCCTGATTTTGAGGCCGAGCTTCTCTGCCCTGCTGTCAATGTCAATCCGGCAGCCAGCCTCCTCAAGTCGGGCTTTGACTTCAAGTGCATAGCCGATATGTGCTTCAGAAACCGGAAGCACCATGGCCTGGACCGGTGAAAGCCAGAAAGGAAAATCCCCTGCATAATGCTCGATTAAAATGGCCAGGAACCTTTCAATCGAACCGTAGATGGCACGGTGGATCATGATTGGCCTGTGAGCCAGATTGTCTTCGCCGATATACTGGCAGCCGAATTGCTCCGGCATTTGAAAATCAAGCTGGACAGTGCCGCATTGCCAGCTTCTTCCCAGTGAATCAGTAATATGGAAGTCAATTTTCGGCCCATAAAATGCTCCGTCCCCGGAATTGATTTCAAAAGGAATGCCCCTTTCCTGCAGGACCGATTCCAAAGAGGCTTCTGCCAGGTTCCAAGTTTCTTCCGAACCCATGAATTCTTCCGGCCTAGTAGACAGCTCGACCTTATATTCAAAGCCGAACAGCGAATAAAATTCGTGTACCAGCTCCAGCACCTTTGCGGCTTCTTCTTTTATTTGATCTTCCCTTACAAACAGGTGTGCATCATCCTGTGTAAAGGAACGCACCCGCAAAAGCCCGTTTAAGGATCCCGAGAGCTCATGGCGGTGAACAAGACCAAGTTCTGCATAGCGGAGCGGCAGTTCACGGTAGCTCCTTCTCTTGCTGCTGTAAATCAATACAGCACCTGGACAGCTCATTGGCTTAATCGCATAATCATATTCATCAACTTTTGAAAAATACATATTCTCATGATAGTGGTCCCAGTGCCCTGACTGCTCCCATAATGCCTGCTTCATCATGATTGGTGTCTTGACCTCATGATAGCCAGCTTTATGGTGCTTTTGTTTCCAAAGGTCTTCCAGTATATTTCTTACCTGCATTCCCTTTGGAAGATAAAACGGCATCCCTGGTGCTTCTTCCCTGAACATGAATAATTCTAGCTCAGCCCCCAGCTTTCTGTGATTTCTCTTTTCTGCTTCTGCTTTAATTGACATTTTAATTCCTCCCAAAAATTTTTTGAATAAAAAAAGCCGCAATTCTCCCTGTACCAAGGGACAATTGCGGCTGTGGTTCCACCCTAATTCCGCCTCCTGCATAACATTCGGCGCTCAAACAAGATAACGGTTTCCCGATCATGGTTAGCTGACACACAGCTTTTCCCCATGATTGCTCCAAGGCGGTAAATTCATCTCTTTCTCCTAAGGGCTTTCAGCCGGCGGCCCTTTTCTCTGTCAGAAGCAGCGGAAATGATTCATGTCCTTTTCTTCGCAATATTATATTTGTTTATAACACAAAAAGCCGCAATCCTCCCTGTACAAGGGACAATTGCGGCTGTGGTTCCACCCTAATTCCGCCTCATGCATCGCATGCGGCGCTCAAAAAGATAACGGTCTCCCGACCATGGTTAGCTGACATCCAGCCTTTCCCCATGATAGCTCCGAGGCGGTAAATTCATTTCTTTCTCCTAAGGGCTTTCAGCCGGCGGCCCTTTTCTCTGTCAGAAGCAGCGGAAATGATTCATGTCCTTTTCCCAGCTTAATGGATTCATAAAAATGATTAAATGAATTATATTCCAGTACCTTTTATATTGTCAATGCAATTCTTTCATTTCTAGAGAAAAGAGCTTTCTGCTCACTAATGCCGTTACGCCGCCTAAAGCGTCACGCCGGCTGATGATAAGCAGCGCCCTTTTCTTCATAAGAAAATCATAAAGCATGAAACCAGTTTCATAACAAGCGTTATTTCTCAATTTTTCCAAAAGTAAAAGCCCGGCAGTATGCCGGGCTTTCGGGTATATAGAATTAAACGGCAAGGCCGAAATTTTTGCACAGTGCAGCCAGCCCGCCCGAAAATCCGCTTCCGACAGCATTGAATTTCCATTCGCCTCCATGCCTGTACAGCTCACAGATGACAACGGCCGTTTCAACGGAGAAATCCTCTCCCAGATCAAAACGGAGCACTTCCTGGTTTGTGTCTTCATTCACTACACGGGCAAAAGAATTGGATACCTGGCCAAAATTCTGGCTGCGGCTCTCCGCATCATGGATTGTGACAGTGATGGCAATGCGGT
Source organism: Bacillus sp. UMB0728 (assembly GCF_002858875.1). Taxonomy (NCBI): domain Bacteria; kingdom Bacillati; phylum Bacillota; class Bacilli; order Caryophanales; family Bacillaceae; genus Bacillus; species Bacillus sp. UMB0728. The sequence continues at coordinate 96,698 of NZ_PKLA01000003.1, forward strand.
GGACATGGGCCGGGACCTTGCTGAAGTCGATTTTGATCTGCTCATCATCGCCCTCGCCTTCCCCTGTCCGGTTGTCCCCTGTATGCTCCACAGAGCCGCTTGGATGGACAAGATTGTTATAAAAAATAAAATCATGGTCCTGGACGACTTTCCCGTTTTCATCTGCCAGGAATGCAGACGCATCAAGGTCAAAGTCGCCGCCCCCGGAATAGCGGTTTGTGTCCCAGCCAAGCCCGATGATTACTTTTGTCAAACCCGGATTGCTTTTAGTCAAATCAATGCGCTGTCCCTTAGAAAGGTTGATGCTCATATTTTCTTCACCTCTGTTAAAAGTTTTCTATTATAACAAACCATCCAGCTTATTAAGTATAAGAACGAACCACATCAGACAGCCCTGGTGCATTGGTGCCTGTTCCGACTGCGGCAAATTTCCAATCAGTTCCATGCCTGTATAATTCTCCGACTACCAGGCTTGTCTTGCCGCTGTAATCGTCAGTAAGGTTATAATGGATGAGCTCTTCCCTGCCCATTGGATTCACAATGCGGATATACGCATTGCGGATCATGCCGAAATGCTGCTTGCGTTTAACCGCATCATAGATATTCACTACAAAAACAAGCTTCTGCACGTGGGAAGGGACACGGCTAAGATCCACATTGATCTGCTCATCATCTCCATCTCCTTCTCCAGTCAGATTATCGCCGGTATGCTGTACGCTGCCATCTGAACTCTTCAGGTTACCGAAATAGATGACATCGCTGTTATTCCTTAATTTATCATTCTCCCCAAGCATGATGACTGAAGCATCACAGTCGACATTGGCGCCTCCGCCGCCGCCGAAAAGAGAGCCGAGAAGTCCGCCTCCCCCTTTGCTTTCAACAGGATCCCACCCGAGGCCGACCATAATTTTCGATAATCCCGGATTTCCTTTTGTCAGATCTACTCTTTGTCCTTTTTGCAAATTAATCGCCATTCATTTCACCTCATAAATTTACTTTTCTGTATTATTTATATTTAACAGCCCTGTGTCAGGCTGAAAAAAGCGCCATCAGCCTTGATTTTTCATATTTTTGAAGTTTTCCTGGAGCTGTTCGAGCCTCTTGGTCCCTTCTTCCCTCAGTCGCCTGTTTTCATCTTCAATCGATTTCGTTTCCTGCATCCCCTTCATGATGATGTTCCACGATTCTTCAATCGTTTCAATCTTGATGCTCGGACCTCCGGCAAGCCTGGCTATTTCTGCACTTTGATTTGAAATATTCTGGGCATTGCGGACGAGCATCTCATTGGTTCTGCGGTCAAGTTCGCTCATGGAATCGGCAACCAGCTTCTGGCGCTTTGCCGCAACCGCCTGGATCAGGCCATTTTTAAATATCGGTATGGTTGTAACGAACGCTGAATTGATTTTCCCGATCAGCTTGGTGTTCCCTCTTTGGAGAAGGCGGATCTGGGGAGCTGTCTGCAGGGCCACCATCTTTGCCATTTCCAGGTCATAGACACGCTGCTCTAGCAGATCGATGCTATTGCGGAGCGTATCTGCCTGCATGGAGGCAATCTGGTCCCCGGATGCTGCTTTTGACTCCAGCTGCGGAAGCTGTGTGCTTTTAAGCTCCTCTGCCTTCATCTCGCCTGCAACTGCATATTTTTCAAGTGTGAGATAGTATTGATAGTTTTGATCATACATCTGCTCAAGCATATTGGTGGAGTCCACCATTTCACTCTGATACTTGGAGATCTCGACATACACCTTGTCAATCTCTTTGCCCATTGTCTGATATTTCCCAAAGAGCTTTTCAATCATTTTTTCCCCGCGCTTGAACAGCTTTCCGAACAATCCGCCTGAAGTCTGTTCAAAATCCTTCTTGTCGAACCTGTCCATTATCTTCCCCAGCTGCTTCAGGAGGACACCGGAGTCTTCCACCTTGGTAGCCCTCATATTGCCGAGAATCTGGTCAGAGAAACGGGAGATCTGCTGCGCTGGTTCTTTCCCGAATTCCAGTATTTGAATCTGATCGCGTTCATCGATCGATCTGGCGAGGTTCTGCACTTCCGCTTCCTGCCTCAGCGCCAGTTTTATTTCCGGCACCTTCGTTTCTGTAAGCATATCAGCGGGATCCTGGGTAACCAGTCCTGCACTAGCTTGTTGCGGATCATTCATGGTTCAGTCTCCTTTCAAATTTTTCAGCAGCCCTTGCAGAAACACTTTCTTGATCAGTGAAGGCTCTTTATAGTCCTGGTCAAAGACCACTTCTTCCAGCCAGTGCGAATCAAAGACATCTTCATTGACATAGTTTTCAAGGTCATTGTGTCCCGGAGGATTATACACGATGATATCAACTCCAAATTGGTTCAGGAGGAGCAGGAGGGCTGCATCGCTCCTTGTCATCGTACCATTCATTTCATTGTTATAGAGGATCAGCTTGGGCACATCCTGAGAGTAGTCAAACTTCTGCAGAAGCTTCAGGATGCTGGCCGGCATCTGCATTGCCTGTGTAAATAAATAGATGCTGATTTCTTCCTGACTCTCATTATGGCTCGGCTTTAACTCCGGCTTTGCGCAAAGATTTCTGATTGCATGGGAAATCCCTTTCTGGAGGCCCCCAGGAAGATGGCCGTATTTCCAGTAGTGCGAGCCCATGACAATGTCAGGATCCAGCTTCCCGTCTTTTCCAAGCGCATTTCTGTAATGAAAGCGGAAGTCGCTTGTCAGGGGGTTTGAAAAAGGGAACTGCCTGATCAGAAAGCTGCAGTCATTCTCGGCAAGAGCATGCAAGCGGTCCCAATATTCCTTCCGGCTTTTGCTCACTCCGTTGATTTTCGAAAAGATGGAAGGGATTTTCACTTCTCCGCCGCTGACTTCAAAATTCGGCCTGATCATCGCTTTTTCTTTGGCAAGGATGAACAGTTCATCATAAGTTGTTTTGAGCGTTACAGCAGAAGGTTTGTAGTCCCTCAGCTGCCATGGCTTATAAAGGCCAGAGCCTTCGTGGTTAAGAATGGTTTCGATTTCTCTTGAGGCTTTATAAGCCACCGTTGATTTCCTTCTCCTTTTCTCCACGGGAAAAGGTTCAGCTGCCTTCTGTTCAGGATACTGCTGAACAAATGTTTCTTCTTTCCCCGGATCTGCGAGCGCAAGGACATCCTGGCCGTCCGGGCTGAAAGCCGCGAGATCGCAGCCGAGAAAAAAGATGAATGACAGGAAATATTGCTGGCTCTTGCTTGCTTCTCCATACCAAAGAAATTTCGGCATGCTTTCTTCCGGATTGCTGCTGCTTAGAGGCTGGGAGAGATGGTTAAAAGACCATTTCACAAGATCTACAAGCACCCTTCGGAAATCAGGGCTTTCAAGGCCTTCTTTTTCCCCCCCGGCAAACATCTCAATGACTTTAGTGAATGCCTCCCTTACCTTTCTGTGGACAAGGGGATTATCAGGCTTCAGGAGCAGCTGCTCACCATCAAGGAAGGCGATGAAGCGGTTGATTGAAAGCTTCTGCTCCCTGTTGATGTTCAATACCTTTTGAATGGCCTGAAAATGCTGGTTGTCGATCGTTTTATCAAGAGTATCGCTGCTTAAAAGGATAAGTCCATTATCTGGTGAGTGTATATAATCATAAAGCTGATTATAGTATTCATCTTCATCCGCAGGAATGCCCAGAAACCTTGCAGCAACCTGGCTGATCTGGATAATGCCGTCGCCTGCCTGGTACTGCGGGCGGTCTGAGCTGCGCTTTTTAATGGCAGACAGCCAATTGTCCGCAGACACAGGCAGCAGATTGACCTTTAATCTATTATAAGTTGGATACATGATTATCCCTTCCCTCTAGGAGCGAAAGATTTAGCCCTAATGGCTTATGTAAATTTCTTTCATCATATCATATCAGGTGCATGTTTTAACAACGATAGCCTTCAGCACTGGCTTTTAGCTCTATTAGAATATACGGATCAGGCTGAAAAAAGTTTCAATATTAATATGATTAAAACAAGTTATATTCACTCTTCCCCTGCACAATCACCAACGGGCTTATCCCTGCATATAGTTGAGTACAAATAATTAAAGAAGGTGATCCCTTGCGCTTCCTGATTAAAAGGCCCTCCTATGAAAGCTGCAGGAATGAACTGGAAGCTGTCCGCCAGATCATGACTTCCGGCGCTTACCAATTCATTGACCTCCTGCTCTGGTCAGCCGTGCTCGCCATCATGACATACCCGCTTCATCACTCACCGTCTTATGCGCTTGCGGTTTTTCTTGCTTTTTATGCATTTGGGAGCCTGCTCCTGTTATTGCTTCATTTCTTTATAAAAGGGCAGTCCGGCCGGGGGCAGGATTACCGCTGAAGGGCAGCTTCCCGGCCAAGAAGCAGCCTGAATGCCTTCAGGAGGATTTCTTCTCCGGCAAGTATTCCCCTGTTCTCCGAAAAATTGCAGCTGAATCCATGAGGCATCTCCATAGAAAGCTCTCCATGATCCGGGACAAAAGCATGATGGCATACCTTCAGGAAATCATAATCGAGAAGGGAATCTCCCGCACCGGCAAGAATATCTGCTCCCTCTCTTTTGCTGATGAATTTAACCGCCTCTCCCTTGCAGACAGGAATAGGAATAAAGTAAAGCTTCCTGCCTTGCAGGGATATACGCCACCCGAGCCGGCGGACATCCTCTTCCAGTTTTTTCTTTTCCTGAAGGCTGATGCGCTCCTGGAGGATATAGTAAAAGAAAGAATCCCCTGCTTTTTTCAAAGTTCCGGGAAATCTGCATCCTTCAGCAAACTCAGCCATTTCCTCCTGAAGCGCGCACTCTTCCTTAAGGCGCTTATATACCAGCTCAGTCCACTCAGCCAGAAGTTTCCCCTTATAATGGATTTGGGCTCCATTTGAAGTGACCTCATAAGAGACAGGGATATCTTTTCCAAATATCCCTACTCTTTTATACTGTTCATATGTCCTGGTTGTAACAGGCACAACAAGGGCTTCTTCTGCAAGTTCCCTTAACAGGTTAAGCGACCTTGAAGTCATGAATGCAGCAGGCTGCCCTTCCTTCATCTCGGCAGCTGACAGTTGGAGATCCTCCTCTAAGCCAAGCTCTTCAAGCGCTCTGTTTGAATAAATCATTGTTCTGTCAAGATCTGTTGCAAACATATTCATGACTGGCCGCCAACCTTTTTGATCAGTCCGCAGCATGTATAGCTCATGTCAGGGTACCGGACGATCTCCACACCGCGTTCTTCAGCCAAGAGTTTAATATGCCTGACATAAGGGCTTTCCGGGTCCCTCATCAGAATTTTCCAGGGGACTCTCCTTAACAGTACACGTGTTGTTTCACCAACGCCGGGCTTAACATAATTCGTGCTTTCAATAGCATATTCTTCTTTGATTGCCATTACTTCCTCCATCCCCCTGAAATCTGGTTCGGATTCAGCTTCAGCAGAATAGCCATCACAGATTTTTTTCGCCTCTTCCATAACGGAATCAAATTGTTCCTCTATTATGCTGATATATTCATTGGAAACATCCGCCTCTGCAAGGCTGCGGTAATATTTGGCACCGTGGAAATCTTCAGGCCCGATTAAGTCATTGAGCACCGTCCTGCTGACAAGTCCGGAAACAGTTGAATTCAGGCAGGCGCTTGGAATCAGGAAGTCCTCCCTTGTCCCATACAGGCTGGTGCAATAGCCTGGATCTGCGAGGACGGCAAGGGTGTCATCAAGATTCCAGCCATATTTTTCATTCATGCTGCTGCATGCTTTCGTCAATTCAATTGAGATAGCTCCTTTGCCTGTCCACCCATCGACAAACTGGATCTTGCAGCCAGGATGCTTTTCTATTATGTATTTCAGGGCATTCTCATCAATGCCCCTGTCACGGACGATGGAAATGCTGTAATGGGGAAGGGTTGTCCCGTATATCTGCTTTATATACCGCTTCATCAGGATCCCGACCGGGGTGCCGGCCCTTGCAAGTGAAACAAGGACAATCTTGTCCCCTCTTCTGCTGAGCAGCTTTTCCGATGTCACCGCAGTGCAAAGCGCCACCTTCTCCTTATAGTCTTCAAGTGTATTCCAGAACAGCTCTAAATAGTGGGCTGGAGGGATGTATTCAATCGGAAGCGTTTCACTGTAATGCTGGCCTGACTGAATCTTTTTTTCCCTGTTTTCAGTTGCCCCTTCCAGTTCATATGCACTGAGGTCCTTCAGCAGAAAGATGACATCTTCCGTGCTGTAGGAGCCAAAAGTTTCTGCTGCTGTTTCAGCCATTGTTGTTCCCTCCATTAAAATAAACGATTTTTATATCCTTGATCCCTGTTTTCTTCAATTCTTCCAGCAATGGGACAAGCGCTTCCCGATTCGGTTCCCGTTCAAAGAGGATAAAGAGGTCATCATAAACTCCGGGAGTGATATTATAGACAAATTGCCTGATATCAGCATCCTCAGGATTGGGAAATGACAATCCTTCCCTTGCCCCGTACCCTTCCCGGTCCAGAACATGGACAGGGCTTCGTGTGGTGGACTGAAAAAAGACCCCTTCCCCCATTTGCGATGCCACTTTCATAGGGATATACATGAACTCTCCTGTTCCCAGGACAAGTGTATGATCTCCTTTTCTGCTCTTAGCCAGGAGTGCGGCTGCAGCCTCCAGGTCCTTTTCAGGCTCTTCTGCTCCCTTTTGGAGCCCGAATCTGCCTGTTCCTTTGAGATAGGGGATATTGCAGATCCCGCCTCCAAGCGTGATTGAAGGACTCCCGGCTTTTTCAAAAGAAAGCCCCGATTCACTAAGATTGATGAAGCATATGCTGGAGCCGCCTGCATCACGTTTTCTGTCTTCTATATTCGTTTGGATGACAGGTTCTCCTGCAGCCTGCATTTCCCCTTTTAAGAGGCTTACACTGTTGATCGTGATTCCGAGTTCTTTTTCAAGCATCTGGAATGCTGCCTGATTTTCCTGTGAACGCCAATCCAATATGGAAGCGACAGTATATTCACTGCGGGGGAATTCTGCCTGGATGGATCTGATGATATTGACTGCCGTTTTGCCTGTGGTCATTTCATCATCAACCAGGATGACTTCACGCTGATTGTCAAGAAGCTCCCTGTCCGCGTAGCAGCGATGGGAGGTTGCATGAGAATGCTCTTCCTCGAAGTCTATTATGGAAACCGCTTCAGGAAGTGTTTCTCTTGTAGTATGAAAATACCCTGCTGCCTTGAAAGCATTATAAAAGCTGTGGCCAAGCGCGGTTGCAGTCTCTGCAAAGCCGATGATCACCGGATTGTACTTTTTATCAACAAAGGGAATGGACGGCCTGCTTACTCCCGGATCCAGCAAAAAGGCCTGCAGAAGCTCTTCGGTTTCCGGCAGCGGCAAGCCTTCCTTTAATTCTGCATAACGTGCGGCCAGCAGCTCTCCCGTGATCAGCCCTTTTTCCGGATGGATGGGCAGATGCTTCCCCAGCAATTTGCTCACAAAAAGGAATGACCTTTTCTTGTTGATGCGGGCTGCCATTGTAAAAAAATGATCAACAGGTATGTTATATGGATTTTCAGTTATGTCAAGTTCAACGTTCAGCCCCTCAATAACTGGAAGCAAATACTTCTTTTTCGAGCAGGTCAATGTATGAGTATTCTTCATGAAGCACCCCGTATATTTCAGATTTTAAAAGAATTTTCTGCGCCCAATATAAATGCGGCTTGATTTCATTCATTTTGTTAGAGTAGGCGCTTTTCATGACGCCAATGCTGCCTTCTGCACTGGCAGCAATATTTCTGGCATCCTCGTACTCTTCAAGGGTAACGGCATTCAAAGCCTGCACCGGCCTTATATGGGTAGGGTGGATGATCGTCTTTCCTGTCAGGCCATTGGCAATATCCATCATAATTTCACGGATCAGGCCATCCATATGCTTATCGATCAGTCCGGTCCTCATCCTGATGCCTGCTTCCCCGTACTTCTCCAGGAAGGGCGTCTGCCTCAGCTGGGGCTTTAGCATTCTATCTTTTGAGGAGAAATATTCCCAGACCGGCCCTGATACTGTGAACTGGCTGCCGGCACGCACAAAAACATTTATAATATCAGCAATGCAGTCCCGTATGACCGCAATATCATATACCGTGTTATCCGAATTTCTCCTGATGCCGTATAGACCGGAAAAATCGGTCGCCCCTATCCTGACATTAAGAATAATATCCCTATATTGTTCAAGAAGCGCTTTTATGTCCAGAAGCTCTCCGACTCTTGTTTCTTTCTGGATGATTTTCTTTGTTTCCAGAATCGGCATTGCATATAGAACGTGGCCTTCTCTATTCCTGCGGCTGATTTCTGCCAGTGATTCTGCTCCTTCGACAGGGTCAAATTTAGGAATGACGACTCCTGTCAGCATGCTTATTTCCTGTCCCATCCTGGAAAACAGCCGCTCCAGCTGTCCATGGCTGCGGATCCTTATAAAAATAAGCGGCAGATCATCCTCCTGGAAATATCCCTTCCCCAGCTCTTGATGAAGGAGCTTAAGTTCAGCCAGCAGGCTTTCTTCAGCCTGCTCCACTTCTGAATCGCCAATGGCATCCTCCAGGCAGATCACCATGGAAGTAAGGCCAGAATGCTTCTTTGAGAGCAGATCCTGATGAATATTAGGCCTTGTTGCAGGCATATAGAGCGTTGCGCCTAAGCAATAGGACAACAGCTCTTTCGGGGAACGTTTAGAGAAGGACCCCGGCTTTTTATAAAAGAGCCTGTCAATTTCCCTGTCTTCCAAATCAGCAAATAATTTCATTTTAATTCTCCTATTCATGCATAGTAAAAGAGGGGAATGCTTGTCTTAAAGGATTATTCAAGCATCCCCCTAAGCATATTTGTCCAATCTAAGAAGCTTTCAAACTGCCAAAAAAGGATAAAAAGAAAAGGAGCGGACAATTGTCAGTTCCCTTTCCTTGTTTCTATACGTCTGTCAGTTGCTTTTCTGGCCCTGCTCAGCCTTCTTTTTATTCATAAAGTGGACGATGAAAGTCGCTCCGAAGACTACTATCAGCAGAAGGAAGAAATAGATATGATCAATGTGGATATGGAATACTCCAAGGAGCATCTTCACAGCAATGAGCAAAATCAGCACATATGCGCTTGTTTCCAGCTCAGGCACTTTATCGATCAGCTTAAGGAATACTCCTGCTACACCACGCATCATCAGGACCCCTAGCATTCCGCCGAGAAGAAGTACCCAGATTTGATCACTGACTCCAAATGCCGCCAGGACGCTGTCAACTGAGAAAGCTATATCCATAAGTTCTACCGCTGCTACTGTTCCCCAGAAGGTACCAAACAGGCGGATCAGCAAACCGCTTTGATTGAGGCCTTCAAGCTCCTCATCATCGCCGACGCCTTTCTTCTTATCAATGAAATATTTAATAGCAAGCCATGCCAGGTAGCCGGCTCCCAAAATCTTTACCCACCACAGCTTAATCAGGAATACCCCAATTCCAATTGCAATGAAACGGAAGAGGTATGCCCCAAGCAATCCGTAGAATAGAGCCTTTTTCCGCTGCTCCGGCGGAAGGTGTTTTACCATAACAGCCAGTACAAGTGCATTGTCGGCTGAAAGCAGTCCTTCCAGGATTACGAGTGTTCCGATAAGTCCCCAGCTAACAGGGTCGCTTAGAACTTCCGCCCACATCTGCCAGTCAAAGAATGCGGCATATGTATCTATAAAACCTTGAAAAATTGTCATCTCTTGAAGTTCCTCCATTACCTTATATAAGTGCTAACGAAAGACCCGGCAGAGCCGAGTCTCAAAGATCAATAATAAAAAAGGGATTATCCAATCTGCAGGCCAAAGTCAGTTGCAAGTGCACCAAGGCCGCCCTGATAGCCGGACCCGATCGCGCTGAATTTCCACTCTCCGCCGTGCCTGTACAGTTCGCCTACAACAAGTGCAGTCTCGATGGAGAAGTCTTCTCCAAGGTCATAGCGGATCAGCTCTTCATTTGTTTCGCCGTTAAGGATGCGGACATAAGAATTGGAAACCTGCCCGAAGTTCTGGCTGCGCGCCTCGCCATCATGGATTGTGATAGTGAATGTAATGCGCTGGACATTTGCCGGTACAGCACCGAGCTCAACCTTTACCTGCTCATCATCGCCTTCTCCTTCGCCTGTCCGGTTATCTCCGGTATGTACGACAGAGCCGTTTCCGCCTGTTGTGTTATTATAGAAAACGAAATCCGCCTCAGAAGTAACCTTGCCGTTTTCCCCAAGAAGGAAAACCGAGGAATCAAGGTCAAAGTCTGCTCCTCCGTCATACTTATTTACATCCCAGCCTACCCCTACGATTACATTTGTGAGGCCCGGATTGGATTTTGTCAAATCTACCTTCTGTCCTTTTGATAAACTAACTGCCATTTTTTCTACCTCCAATTATTGTGATAGTATGCTTACGTTTCAATCTTTAAAAAGTTTCAAAACTACAAGCATATTTTTTCATATTTTTGCTTACATTTCAAATCTCAGCTCAGCCATTTTGGCGGAGTATTTTTATTCCAGTAGATGGAACCCAGCTCATTATGCTTTTGGAAGGCATCCTCAGAGGTATGGTAGTGGAAGTTGAACCAGTATCCCTCCTGGGGCGGATGGTCCCTCCTGACATGAAAACGAAGGACATCTTCATTGGATTGCCGGTTGACAATATGGAAGATTTTTTCCGAGTTGCCCCCGCCAGGCCATTCGGTAATTTCCAGATTGCCCAGGTCGCTCCCTGGTATCCTTGCAGCTGTTTCCTCCACTGCTTTTTCAATATTCGGCAGGATGACTTCACGGAACTCATCTTCTATGACGGGTTTGATCTTTCCCCCGAACTTAATATAAGACTGGTTCTCCGCCTCCTGGACAGCAGCCTGGATGAACCTTTGCCTGATCGATTCCTCATCCTCCTCAGGTGCAGCAAGGTCCAGTCCTTCTGCCTGTGCCTCCAGGACATCGCGCTTAGGGGACCTGTCCTGGTTTGCATTATCATACAAAAATGCCTGTGATGGCGTAACCAGCCCAAAGGTAAGGATGGTTACCATCACCACAAACGATTTGCGCAGCCACTTAGGCATTTTTATCCCTCCTCATAAAAGGCTATTTTCATGCGGTAGATTTCTTTTTTAATATGCCGGAAGAGCTTATTTTCCGAGCGGCCTGCCGGAGCCTGCCTTCAGGCTGAACGAGTGCAATCCGTACGAATCCCTCGCCGGCCGCACCGAACGCGCTTCCCGGTGTAACAGCCACTCCAGCTTCCTCCAGCATGCGGATGCTGAACTCCCTGGAGCTCGTGCCGTTTGGAATTTCTGCCCAGAGGAACATCGAACCTTTCGGGCTGTCGACATCCCAGCCTGCCTCCCGAAGGCTTTCTACTAGGGCATCCCTGCGTTTCCTGTAGACCTCTCTTGATTCGGCCAGGAAACCCGACTGATCCTCAAGAGCCCTGGCAGCCGCGGTCTGGATGGGATGGAATACACCGTAATCCAGATGGGATTTCAGGTCTGAAATCATGCGGATGATGTCTTCATTCCCAGCTGCATAGGCAATCCGGCAGCCTGCCATGTTGAAGCTCTTAGAAAGGGAATTCATTTCTATCCCTGTTTCAAACGCGCCTTCGACAGCTAAAAAGCTTACCGGTTTTTCTTCAAAATAGAGCTCAGAGTATGCAAAATCATGCAATATCACAATCTCGTATTTTTTGGCAAACTCTATTGCCTCCCTGAAAAATGCTTCATTCGCAAGGCCTGGCACAGGATTGCCGGGAAAGTTCAAGATCATCATCCTCGCCTTTTTCCTTATTTCTTCCGGTATTTCTGAGAAATCCGGGAGAAATTGCTTTTCTTTCATGAGAGGCATTGAATATATCTTTGCCCCTGCCAGGGCGGCACCCGCTGCATATGCGGTATATCCTGGATCGGGCATCAGTATATAATCGCCCGTGCTGCACAAAGCAAGCGGCAGATGGACGAGACCGTCCTGGGAGCCCATAAGGAGGGAGCATTGTTCCTTGGGATCTATGTATACACCGTGATTATTCTGGTAATAAGAGCTGACTGCATTGCAGAAGCTTTCTGTCCCCGCAAGGGAGTAGCCGTATTGGGTGCTGTCCAGCGCTCCCTCAGCGATCGCCTCCCTGATAAATAACGGAGGGGGCAGGTCAGGGCTGCCTATGCTCAGATCGATCACATCTTCACCTGCTGAGATCTTCGCTTTCTTCATACGTGACAGTTCTGCAAATACACTTTCCCCAAATGCTTCCATTCTCTCTGCCATGGATATCTTCATACTAGTACCCTCCAGCATTCTTAAAAGCCTGATGCTTACTTAGAAAATATTATACTCTTTTTTTAGGAAAAATGAAAAATTGGGGAGAAAAATTTTTGAAAAAAAAGAAAGTTTCCTAGAAAAATGAGATTAAAGGGAGAAAATATTGGGGATAATATAAGACTAATGGTAAATGAATACATAGTCCGAGGAGGATAATAATGGAGTGGGAAATTGTTTTTGTTGCTGTAAGCCTGCTGATGCTGGGATATTTTGTATTCCTGTCGATTACGGATTAAAATGCAAGCAAAATAAAAACCAAGGCGCAGGGGAATCCCTGCGCCTTGGTTTTTATTTTGCTTGCTTATTTTTTTCTTTCCAGAACTCCAAAGTGAAAGCGGGAAGATTTCCGCCGGTAAACCTCAAAGCCGAAGGTGCTGAATCTTTCGCTCCGGAAATGGTCTTTCAGGACGACCCTCTTCCGCGAAACCCTTTTGGCTTCTTCTATCAGCTCCCCGGACAGCCCATACACAGCAAACTTAGCCAGTTCCTTGATTCCGTCGGAGTCCAACAGTTTTTCCTCGAACATGGGGTCAAAGTATACAATATCTGCGGACTGGTCCTGCCTGCCCTTCAAGTAGTCAAGGGAGAGAGCACTGATGACCTCGACCCTCTCCATCGCCTCATCCATTTGCGGAACTCCGGATTTCCAGGTTTTAAGCCCCTTCTCTGCGAGATAAGCAAGGAAGGGATTACCTTCCACACCGGTCACTTTACCGGAAGGACCGGCTGCATAGCTTGCGATGATGCTGTCTGAAGCAAGGCCGAGCGTGCAGTCCGCCACTGTGTCCCCGGGCTCGATTTTCGCTGCTTCCAAAAAAGGGTCAGACTCGCCTCTCATCAGCCTTTTTATCCTGAATGCTGCGGAATTCGGATGAAAGAAGTACGGTGAGCTTTTTCCATATGAAAATAATTCGAGCCTGTTTTTGCCATATACGATGCAATCATCCTTCCACTGCTCCTGCAGTGAAGAGACAGAATGGCTCTTTCGGGGATGAAAGGCGACGCCAAGTTCAGCTGCCGCTTCTTTTGCCGCCTGGATCATGCCAGGGCTTGTCCTGCCCGCTGTAGTTACAAACATCTTTTCTACCTTCCTGACTGAATAGTAATAATCTCTTTTTGTCACCAAGATATTTCTCTTTTGAGAAAAGGCAAACAATGCGAAAGGATGCCTTTTACGGCATCCTTTCTGTGTTGTTCAGCAGTTTTCCTCAAATGCAGCCAGAAGATTTTCCATGATGGTCTCCATCGGGAAGCCTTCAATATCATGGCGCGGGATAAAGTGTACAACTTCCTTTCCCTTCATTAAAGCCATGCTTGGTGAAGAAGGCTCAATCCCATCGAAATATTCACGCATCTTTGCTGTCGCTTCTTTATCCTGCCCGGCAAATACAGTGACAAGGTGATCAGGCTTCTTTTCAGCATGCATAACAGCCTGGGTCGCAGCAGGACGCGCCAGTCCGGCCGCACATCCGCAGACAGAGTTAACAACCACGAGCGTTGTCCCTTCTGTACTTTCCATAAACTGTTCAACCTCATCTTCTGTTGTTAGCTCATTGAAGCCTGCGCGTGTAAGCTCTGCACGCATCGGCTTTACCATCTGCCTCATATATTCTTCATATGCCATAGACATGTTTGATTGCCTCCTTTAAACGTTTGCAATGATAGCATACTATAACATCAGCTCTGATTGCAATTGGAGGGCACTCTACACTTTAAGCGGCCTGGCAGCAGGCTCTTCCTCAAAATGGTCAGTGACAGCCCCCCTTGAAGCGGAGGAAACGAGCCTTGTATACTTAGCCAGGGCTCCGCGGGTTAAAAGCGGCGGCGGATCCCAGGATTTCTTCCTCTCTTCCAGTTCAGCAGGAGAGACATCCACTTCAAGTGTCTGTTCGGTGCTGTCAATAGTAATCCTGTCACCTGTCTGTATTAGGGCAATCGGTCCGCCGACCTGTGCTTCCGGAGCGATATGTCCTACCACAAGGCCATGGGTACCTCCCGAGAAACGCCCGTCTGTCAGCAGGGCCACACTTTCGCCAAGACCTTTTCCTACGAGGATGCCCGAAATAGAAAGCATTTCCGGCATGCCAGGCCCGCCTTTTGGCCCTTCGTACCTGATGACCAGTACATCACCAGCCTGAATGTCACCCTTCAGGACAGCATCTGTAGCAGACTCCTCATCATCAAACACCTTGGCAGGCCCGGTGTGCCTGGTGACCTTCAGGCCGGATACCTTCGCTACGGCGCCTTCCGGGGCAAGATTGCCTTTCAGGACTACAAGCGGCCCGTTTTCCCGAAGAGGGGCATTAAGCGGGTAGATGACCTTTTGGCCAGCTTTCAGATCTTCTGCTTCTTCCAGATTTTCAGCGAGCGTCTTGCCCGTCACAGTCAGACAATCGCCGTGAAGCAGCCCTTCACTCAGCAGCATTTTCATAACTGCACTGACTCCTCCTGCTTCATGGAGATTCTGCATGACATATTTTCCGCTCGGCTTTAAATCGGCTATATGGGGGACCGTTTTCTGAAGGCGGTTGAAGTCCTCAAGTGATAGATCCACTTCAGCAGAATGGGCGATGGCCATCAAATGGAGGATGGCATTTGTGGAACCGCCCAAAGCCATCACGACAGTAATTGCATTCTCAAACGCTTCCTTCGTAAGAATATCCCTTGGCCTGATATCCTGCTCCAAAAGGCGGTAGACTGCCTTTCCTGCTTCATGGCAATCCTGCCGCTTTTCATCTGTTTCTGCCGGATTGGAGGAACTGCCCGGAAGGCTCATTCCCAGCGCCTCGATAGCGCTTGCCATCGTATTGGCTGTGTACATTCCGCCGCAGGAGCCGGCCCCCGGACAAGCATGGCATTCGATCTCATTGAGTCCAGCTTTATCAATGGCCCCGCCATTGAACTGTCCTACCCCTTCAAATACTGACACAATATCGATATCCTGTCCCTGCAGCTTGCCAGGCTTGATTGTGCCCCCATACACAAAAACAGCAGGCAGGTTCATCCTTGCGATGGCCATCAGGCAGCCGGGCATATTTTTATCGCAGCCTCCAATGGCAACAAAGCCGTCCAGGCTTTCACCCCCAACGACCGTTTCAATGGAATCAGCAATCAGGTCGCGGCTCGGAAGGGAATACCTCATCCCCTCTGTTCCCATGGAGATTCCGTCAGAAACAGTAATCGTATTGAATACAAGCGGAGCTCCCCCGGCTTCCCTGGCACCGTCCTTCGCCTTGAAAGCAAGTTCATTGATATGTATATTGCACGGAGTCACTTCGCTCCATGTGCTTGCAATGCCGATCATCGGCTTTTTGAAATCTTCATCCGTGAACCCTACTGCCCGCAGCATCGCCCGGTTTGGTGCGCGCCTTTCATCCTCGCTGATTACATGGCTTTTTATTCTAAGATCTCTTCCCAATTATGAGCCCTCCTGAAAGATTTTCTTTTCAATATAGAGGACTTTTTCAGCAATTGCAATAATTTTCACAAAATTTAATGATTTTTTATTGCTAAAAAGCAGATTAGCACTAAAGCAACACAGTACAACTCAGGAAATAAGGAAGAAGGATCCTGAACGTTTTGTCCAGGACCCTTTCATCTTATCTATTAAAGTATGTTTAAAGATCAGCTGTTTTGGTTCCTGGCTTCGGTCATTTGCTTCCACACAGAACCCTTGGCCTCTTCACCCTGTTCAATCCGCTCAATGGCCATCTTGATCTGCATGCTGACTTCAAATTCAGGATCTTCTTCAGCATCCTTTAATGCCGGGAGCGACTTTTCAGTACCTTCTTCATACAGGAACATGGCTGCACGCCAGCGGACAAGCTTGCTCGGATCCTGGAGGGCATCCATCATTGCTTCCTCTGCTTCAGGAAAACCAAGATCTGATAAGCAGTCACCCGCCGTTCTCCTTACAGTTACACTTTTATCCTTCAAAGCTTTATATAGATATGGAAGAACACTTTTGTCTTCGATCATCCCGAGATAAACGGCTGCCAGCCTGCGGATTGAAGCCTTTTCGTCTTCAAGCGCCCTTTCGAGGACAGGATAATCCTCCACCCCCGGATCTTCCATCTGTTCCATCAGCTGATAGCGTATCCGCCAATCACTGCTGTCAAGATCCTCAGGCGACAGCTTCCTTTTTGTCCTAGCAGGCCTGCTGTCTGCAGCTGCGCCATGCTTGCCTTGCTCGATAAGGCTCTTCAGCCTGCTTTCAGGGTAGGCTGCCAGCAATTCTTCAAGAATATCCTGCCCGACCTGGTCCATATCCCCGTACCTGACACCAAATTCCTTCCACTTTCTGCTCATAACAACATTATCATCAGGCTGCTGAACTTCACGCACTGCCTGCACGTAAGCTTCCGGCAGTCCAAAGCGCTTCTCTTCAGTTCCATCAGTCAGTTTGATCTGCATCGGGATATCTTTGTACATCTGCACCTGGACTTTTACCTCGCCATAATGCTCATTCAAGGCTGCCTCGCCGCCTGATTCTTCTGCTTCCTCTCCGAATGCCTTACGGACTTGAGGGAGAAGCTCTTTCCAGTCAAATTTTGCATTTCGTTCAACCGCGAGGAAATCTGCTACATGATATACCCCTTTGATTCCTTCTATCTGAAGGATATCCAAAACAACCTTTGGCGCTCCATCTGTCTTGTCCTTTTTATAATTATTGCTTTTGCCCATAGGCAATTCTTCGTCAAGGATGATTTTCATCGTATTCGGGCTTGGTGTAGGCTCAATTGATTTTATTTTCAATGATGGTTCCTCCTCATGATTCGATAGAATTTGTTTCATCTTAACATATGGGACCAGCCCATTGCCGGCCCTCTGCTTGCTCTCAGCCCTCTGCGAGCTCGGCCAGATAGCTCCATCTTTCAATAAGCTCTTCAAGCTGCTCATTTAAACTTGCTTCTTCCTCGAGAAGTTCATTTGCCTTCATAAAATCGCTGCCCGTTTCTGCCATCTCACCGGCAATTTCCTCAAGGCGCTTTTCTGCCGCGGCAATCTTTCCGTCGATGCTGTCCCACTCTCTTTGCTCATTGTAGGACATGCGCTTTTTCTTCGGCTTTGCCTCCTGCTTTGGTTTAGGTTCCTGCTTCACGCTCTTTGGCTTTGCCTGCTGCGGCTGGCTCTCAATATACTCTGTATAGTTTCCATAGTAAGAGCCGACTCTGCCTCCTCCTTCAAGGATGAGCAGCTGCTCTGCCACTTTATCAAGAAAATAGCGGTCATGAGAAACAGTTATGACCACCCCTGCAAAATCGTCGAGATAGTCTTCAAGCACGGTCAGTGTCTGTGTATCCAGATCATTTGTCGGCTCATCCAGCAAAAGGACATTCGGCTCCGACAAAAGGATTTTCAAAAGATAAAGCCTTCTCTTTTCCCCGCCGGAAAGCTTCCTGATCGGTGTTCCATGGGTGCTTGACGGGAAAAGGAACCGCTCTAGCATCTGCGCTGCCGAAATCGTTTTGCCATCAGAGGTATGCACGACCTCGGCTGTCTCCTTCAAATACTCGATCATTCTCTTATTTTCGTCCATGTCCTCGCTTTCCTGCGTATAATAGGCAACTTTTACTGTCTGGCCGATGATCCGATCCCCTGAATCCAGGGGGATTTTGCCGGCTAGTATATTTAGGAGCGTGGACTTTCCTGTCCCGTTTCTGCCGATAATCCCGATTCTGTCGCCCGGCTTGACCAGTAAGCTGAAATCATCAAGCACAACCGTGCCGCCAAGCGCTTTGAAAGCATCCTTCAGCTCAAAGACCTGCTTTCCGAGCCTGCTTCCGGATAAAGCCATATCGAGCTTTTCTGATGCTTTGACAGCAGACAGGGTGTCCTCCAGCTGATCAAAGCGCTGAATCCTTGCTTTTTGCTTGGTGGTCCTGGCTTTTGCACCTCTTCTGATCCATTCAAGTTCCCTGCGGAATAGATTTTTCTGCTTTTCTATCGTAGCAGCCTCGTTTTCCTCCCTGACGGCCTTCGCTTCAAGGAAAGCGGCATAATTGCCCTTATAGCTGTAAAGACTTCCTCCATCCAGTTCAAACATTCTGTTTGTGACCCGGTCGAGAAAATAACGGTCATGCGTGACCAGCAGGAGCGCGCCATTGAATCGGCTAAGATATTCTTCCAGCCACTTGACGGTTTCATAATCAAGATGGTTGGTCGGCTCATCAAGAATTAGAAGATCCGGAGACTGGATCAGCACCTGTGCAAGGGCAACCCTCTTCTTCTGCCCTCCGGAAAGCTCCCCGATTTTCCTGCTGTATTCCTCGATGCCGAGCCTGCTTAAGATTGCCTTCGCGCTGGCATCCGCTTCCCAGCCATCCAGCTCATCCATCCTTTTCTGAAGAGCAAAAAGCTTATCCTGGAGACCGGTATCCTCAGGCGAAGCTCCGAGTCCCGCCATAACCTGTTCATATTCCCTCAAAAGGCGGAATATCGGCGCATCCCCTTCAAATACCTGCTCAAGCACTGTCAGTCGGGGATCCAGCTCAGGCTTCTGTTCTGAGTAAGACACTTTATAATCTTTCGGGCATACAATCTCCCCTGAATCCGGTACATCCACTCCAGCCACGATCTTCAGCAAAGAAGACTTTCCAGTTCCGTTGACGCCGATCAGTCCTACTCTTTCTTTTTCAGCTATCGTGAAAGAAACATCCCGGAAGAGCTGCTTTTCCCCATAAGATTTTGATAAGTTTTCAATTGAAATCATCTTCATGACTGACCATTCCATTCCCTGTAAAATTCATTTAAGTATAATTGCATAAATTCATGGCGCTGTTTTGCCATCTCTTTAGCTGTATCCGTATTCAGAAGATCGCGGAGCTTCAGCAGTTTTTCATAAAAATGATGGATGGAGGAGGTTTGCCCATTCCTATATTCCTCCTGTGTCATTTCTTCCCTGGCTGAAAGTGCCGGGTCATAAAGGGCATGGCCTTTCATCCCGCCATAGGCAAATGCCCGGGCAATCCCGATTGCACCAATGGCATCCAGCCTGTCTGCATCCTGGACAATCCTTGCCTCAGGAGATTCTGCCTTTATGCCGGAGCCCCCTTTGAAGGAAACAGAGGCGATAACCTCTTCCAGCTGCCTTTGCAGTCCAGTTTCAATCCCTGCCTCCCTAAAAAAGCTGCGGAGCCTGTCCCATCCTTTTTCCTCATCGGCATTCAGCTTAGCATCGGGTATATCATGTAAAAGGGCTGCCATTTCAATAATGAAAGCATCTCCCCGTTTCTCCTGCCTCTGTATATATAACGCATTTTTCCTGACTCTATCTATGTGATGCCAGTCATGCCCTGAAGCATCCCGGCCAAGCACAGCGCGGACATACCGCTCTGCCTGCGAGATTATTTTTTCCATTAAACACGCACCTCTTTCCTGCTGATGCTTATTTTATCATGAAAAGGAGGAGGATGTTTCTTCTCAGCTATATCTGCCTTTTATGTGAGCAAAACATCAAAAGAAAAAACCTTGCTGCTGTGCAAGGCTTTCCGCTTACTGATTTATTTCAGTCCGTTGAACCAGCTGAATCCAATGGTATTTTCCCCGGCATGAACCCCGATGGTGGCTCCAAGAGGGAAGGCGCTGAACTCGATTTCCTGAAAGCTGGCCCTTAGATCTGCCATCCACTCTTTTGCCTCTCTGTCATATAGGCCATAAAGAATGAAAACCTCCCGGAAACCATGCTGTACATACGCTTCCTTGAGCAAGGCCTTCATCCGTTCCCTGGCCTTCCTGATGCTCCTTGCCTTTTCTTTTATGCTGAGTGCCCCGCCGCTAATGGCAATGATCGGCTTAATGCTCAATAGGCTGCCAAAATAGAATTGCAGCCCGGACATCCTTCCGCTGCGATGAAGCTGTTCGAGGCTCCCGACAAGGACTAACGTCTCCGATGTGGATCCGATTTCCTCGATCCTGCGGGCTGCTTCGCTGCTCTCGATCCCTGATTCTGTCAGAAGCATCCCTTCCTTTATCAGCCTCGTCAATGGATAAGATAAGATTCCCGAATCGACTGTATAGACAGGTATGTTCACCAGCTGTGCTGCCTGCTGGCTGGATGAAACAGTCCCGCTGAGCTTCGCAGATACAAGGACAGCCACAATGGAATCATAGCTTTCTTCAAGCTCTTCAAAAAGAGCCTGAAAAGAGCCCACAGAAGGCTGTGAGGTCTTTGGAGGCGAAGAAAGTGTCTTCAGCCGCCTGAACAGGTCTTCAGCGCTTATGGTCCTCCCCTCTATATACTCCTGGCCATCCATGATGATTGTCATTGGTACAACATAGACATCCGGGTGCGCCGCTAATTCCTCATCCAGGCATGCTGTGCTGTCGGTAACCCATGCCACTTTTCCCATCAGGTTTCCTCCTTGCGGTAATTATGTATTTCTATATTTTTTTATAAACGGCTATCCCAGGAAAAAGGATAGCCGCACACTGTTATTCTTCCGGCAGAAAAGCCGCGATCCTCGGAAATAGTTTCAAGGCATTGTAGTAAAATACCTTTTCATGATGCTCTTCAGGGATAAGATCCTTGATAAACTCAATATATGGAGCTATAGGGATCAAGGGCCAATCGGTCCCAAAGATCAATTTATCATATGAATCTGCAAACTCAATCGCGTGGCGAAGGTGGTCAAGGAACCGCCCTCCGCTCCTTTTCTTCAGTTCTTCTTCCGTACCCACTATCAGTCCTGAGAGATCAGCGTATACGTTCGGATTCTTATAGATGATTTCAGCCCCCGTCAGGGTCCAGGGGTCGCCGAAATGAGCCATCATGAAATTGACATTCCGGTGCCTGACAGCCACTTCATCGATGGCAAGAGGATGGGAGTACTTCAGCAGCCCTCTTTCTGAATAAGTGTCGCCAGTATGAAAGACAACCGGCACACTGTATTTCTCAGCAAGTTTATAGACTGGTTCATATACTTCGTCATAAGCGTAAAAAGGATAATAGCCCAGGTAGATTTTAAATCCGACAGTCCCGGGGCGCTGAATCACGTCTTCCAGCCTTACAAGCGCCTCAGAATCCATATTGAATGGATTTATGCCGGCGCAGGCTACTATTATATCCGGCTGGGATTCAGCCAGGTCCAGCATCATCGGCGTCCTTGCATCATGGTCCGGAAAACCCATCCCGTTTGTTTCCTCAAGGCCCATGCCGATTCCGAGCAGGACACCTGCATCCCGGTACTCAGCAGAAATCCCTTTATAGGAATAATCAACAAACGAAAGGTCCCTTGCTGTTTCATGAAAAGATTTAATTTGTGAAAAATGCATATGTGCGTCTATTATTTTCATTCTGTCTCCTCATTGATGAAACTGATTTTCTGCAGCCTATCCAGCAGCTTCCCGGATAAATCCCTTCTGTCAAACAGCATGAATACCGGTTTCGTCTGGCTATCCCGCCCTCCGGAGCTGAATGGCTGCCTTGATATAAGCTGGCATGCCTCTTTGTTCATATATGCCTCATTATGGTCAGCCATGCTGTTTGCTACCATATAAAGCTTTTCTTCTGCATGTGTGCTGCAGACGGATGAGCCATTCCCCAAAAAGAGAACATTCTCGCCCTTTCCTGCTGTATAAAAGCCATTCTCATCTGCTCCGTCCGGCCTGATCGAAAGGTCTTCAAGCTTTCCGCCCATCAGGAAAGCATCCGTGACAGCGTACTCACCGGCAAGGAGCTTGCCGCCCGCTTCCTCTATTCTGAGAAATGACCCGATCAATGGTACACCTGGGAGCATGAGATAATATTGTGCAAATGTAAGTCCCTGCCATACAGGATGCTCTCCAAGCCTTGTTGTAACCTTGAGTCCCTGCCACAATTCCCCTGAATTATCCCGGACCGCAGCTGCCCCCGCCTCTGTCTGGCCTTTGAGGATAGAGAAAACATTCAGTTTTGAAGGAATTGTCTTCATTCCACCGCCCCAGGGATTCCACCAGCCTTTTGCCTGCAGTGAAGGGAAAGAGTGGTCCAGCCATTTTCTTCCGTTAACAGAGATGGAGAACAGTCCAGGATAGAAGCCTGGAGCCGATTTGATTTCCACTGGCCCGTTTACTGCTTTTGCCACTTTTAATCCGGCTTTCTCTTCCCATGATATTTGCACTTCTCCTCCAGGCATCAGAACGATGCTATCGATTTTTTCGCAGCTGCTGCCTTCCTCAAGAACTGCAGACACAATGCTGATTCCTGCTTTTTCCCCCAATGCAACGCTGGTTTTATAATCTTTTCCTCCCTCAAGCCTAATCTCTTCAGCTGCCTTGACCCTGCCGTCAGCCGAAATGGAGAGCTTCCCTTCAATTGGCTGTAGCCTGTGATTGATTAAAGTCAGGTCTGCCGCATATTTTTCATCAAGGCCGCATACTGAAGTGATGATCATCTCCTTCTCAGGGGCTGTACTTTTTTTATCAGCTAAAGGGGAGCTGGTTGCAAATGCTGCGAATTCTTCCCAGGACTGGAAGGCCCCAATTGATAGATAAACAGGTTCGAGGACCGCCTTTTCTTTCGCCTGGATCTCACCGGTCTGGAATTCAATTGAAAGCTGCCAATTATCCGGCACCGCCTTGGCGCTTTCCGGCCAGGCAAGCCCTACCGGTTCCCCTCTTTGTCCTGCGAAATACCAATTCCCTGACAGAGAGCTGAAGTTGACATCTCCATACAGAAGCTCCTTCATATCTGAAAACGCAACTGCTTCCCCGTCCAGCGGAAACACCATCTCCCTGCCTTCATGGTACATCGACTGAGAGATATACAGCTGTTCAACAGGCTCTTCCCTGCCATTTTCACATTCCATCCACCTCTTTACAAGTCCTTCAGCATATAGGGATGTAAAGATGCTAAGCTTGATTCCAGGCAAATTCTCCGAAAGAAATGCAAGCTTATGGGTTATAGCTGCCCCATCTTTATACCACTCTGCAGATACAGGCTTCTTTTTGGTGAATTCTGAGGTATATGGCTTCCCCAGTTTCGGCTGGAAGAACGCAAATGGCTGATCCATTTTCTCGCTTCGGCCGGCTTTCACAGTATAGTCACGCTTTCTGATATTCACCTGGCTGTTGCCATTGAAGATATGCCAGTATTCCTCTGTCTCGCCGCCAAATTGGCTGCCAAAACCCTTCAGTGCAATGCCGGCTTTCTTTTCAAACTGGAACTGGCCGCCTTTAGAACCAGTTAGAGCCACCTGCAGCAGGTGCTCAGAAAAACCATGCTTCTTTACCTCAGCTGGAAGGAAGATGCTTTTCCGCTCTTTCGGTTTCAAATCAAGAATAATTTCTTTATATTCAGGAATGAGATTCTCTGTTTCCGGAATCCGGATTTCCACGTTTACATCTTCCGGCAGATTATTTTTAACCTCGAAAGCAACCTCTGCCTGTTTTCCCTGGTAGCTTAAATGTCCAAGAAGCGAGGCAGTAACATCGGCCGGCTTTTTAGGATGGAGGCCCAGCTTCAGTGAACAGCTCCTTCCATTTATAGACAATTCTACTTCTGCAGATGGGTGTGTCTTCCAGGAGTCAGGCGCTTCCCCTTCTCTGATGTCCAGCACTCCTGCGATGACCTCTTCGCCAGAGACCACTAGGGACGCTGTTAAGCTGCATTTCACGCGCCCGCTGTCCTTCCCGGCTGCTTCAACCGCAAGCGGATTTCCGGATTTATTGACAATCCTTAAGGAAATGGACTCTTTCCGCCCCTCAATCAGCTGGTGCCTGTTTAAAACAAGTTCAGCCAGGAATTCATCTGTCTCAATCAGGCGCATGCCCCTTCCTGAACGTTCAAATTGGACTCTTGCATGAGTTTCTTCATCTTCCCACTCATAGTCATAATAAGTGAAGCCATTTTCGTTTTTTCCATCAGGTTTCACTTCAATTTTCCTCGAGCTTGAACTGTACCAGTCCAGCTTTTCAAAAACAGGCTTAAAAAGCGGCGTATTCAGAACAGCGGGAATAAAGTTCATCAAGTGAGTGGAGTCGTCTCTGTCTTCCCAAAAGAATAGAAACACACATAATTTTAGTGATTAAACTTTATCTTTATTTCGTCCTTTTTAAACTCAACACTTTCCACTACACCATGTATCATCATCTTCCTTGAGTCTAAATCAGCTCCTTCGAATGTCTCCTTTATTTTCTGTAGAGTAAGAATATAGTCATCTTCCTTTTCAGAAGATTTCTTTTTCTGCTCCAATAATTCCTTCTTATTTTCTATATTTTCATTTAGATTTTTAATTTCAGTTTGCTTAGTATTAATAATGCCACTCAATTGTTCAGGTGAAAATGAACTCTCTCCCAACAAACTTTTTGTAATTTCGTTGTTCAGGATCGTTAAATCTTTATCTAATTTACTCTTCTGCTTTGAAAGTGACTCGATTTCATCCTCCAATTGAATCAGTAGTTTATTGCTGCTTTGCTGTCTGGATTGGATATACTTTTCCTTATTCTTCAATACTTCACTGACTTCTTTAATAAAGTATTTATAAAAAACTTTATCATGCTTTTCTGATGCGTATAAGGACTTATCATGATGAACATCTGAGGTTCGTGCATTGGAGCATCTGTACCTCCTAGTGATTCGCTCTTTCTCTGTTCCATCTTTAAGTTTATAACTTGTCCTAGTTACATCACTATATAATTTACTACCGCAGTATCCACAAATTGCGATTCCATTTAATAATAATTTTCCTTTATTGGGGAGAGTGCCTTGCTTATCTTTTCTTAGCTTCATTATTTCCTGTACTTTATTAAACACTTCTTCATCAATAAATGCCCAGTCTTCTCTCTTTTTTGAATATCTCCATTCTTCTTTAGGCAGTACTTTGTCATGGTTGCTTTTATCTCTGACATTGTACCTTTTAATTCCTGTATAGATAGGATTCTTCAAAATGCTGAATATGGTATTAATTCTAAAATTCTTTCCATTTCTCGCCTTATAGCCAGATGAATTTAAATAGTTCGCTATCCTTGAGACTCCAAAGCCTTTACTTATATAAAGATCAAATATAATTTCAACTATCTTCTTCTCTTCTTCATTTATACGCATATCCTTGACATTCTTATCATATTTCCAGTGTCTAACTCCTGTATCATATGTTTCATATCCATAAGGAGGAGTTGTACCTGTATATTTCGCTTCTTCATTCATTTGCTCGATAATTTCTTTGATCCTCATTGAAGTCTTTTTACTTTCGCCTGATGATTGCCAGAATGTAATGTAGTTTATTAACAAATCAGTGTGGTCAGCAATCTTTCTCTGACCTTCTTTTACAGACCATACTTCTACACCATGATCAACTAAATATTGAACTACTAACGGAGTCTCATCTTCTCGCCTACCTAAACGGTCATACATGAATACTAAAAGAATATCAAACTCATTGTTCTCAGCAGCCTTCTTAATTTGAACTAGGGCATCACGTTCATCAGTTTTATTCTTCCATCCTGATATACCTTTTTCATATAACTCATTTTCTAATTTCCAATCAGGATTACTTTCAATAAATCTCATGCAGGAGTTGCGTTGCATCGGGATATCTTCTTCTGGATTAACCTGTCCTTTTGTAGAAACCCGATATAAAGTCCATACTCTTTTCATTGTGTGTATCTATCCTCTCTGGATATATAATTATATACCACTTATTTTACCAATAAAAATAGAGAAATCAAAGGATTTCTCTAGCAAAAAAGTCATATAAATGTTCCTCAACTTGTTTTCTTTTATCTTCATCATTTGAATATTCTAGTGTAATGTAGAATCCATCTTCATCTTTATGTAAGCTTTTTAGAGTTTTCACTGCTCCGTTGTAAGAAATGGCAAACTCAACTCCGTCAATCATTGTTGTAGTTGTTTGCACCTCATCACCTCAATATGTATATATTCAATTTACAGCTTGTCTTATTCATCCGAATCTCCATACCTACTAATCAACTCATCTAACAACTTACCTATGTAATACCTGAACCGGACTTTCTTCTTCACATTCCTAATTTCAATCCCAATTTCCTTACATATGTCTAAACTAATACTCGCCTTATTCACCTTTGATATGTATTCATGTTCCTTAATTTGGTTCTCAGCTATGTATTTATATTTGGTAAAGTCATCTATATGTACGAAGAAAGTTTGATTATCATTCTCCCTAAAATTGAATACGAATCCTGCTATTAAACCCTCATAAATGACAGCATCTTGTAGAGCTTTAATCTGGTGTGCTTTAATTATGGATTCACTGAAGCTAAATTTCTTATCCTTGGTGGATTTAAATTCAATCGGGAATAAGTTAGGCTTCTTGTATATGAAGGAATCATAATCATTCTTAGATACTCGTGTATTCGGCTTAAGGAACATAGGATTTACATCTTTAATTCTATAAAAGAAAATGTCTTGATCCTTCGCTGATTGCTGTATATCCTCTTCAAACAGTTTTCCTGCGTTTTTAACCAACTAATCACTCCTTATAAGTAAAGGGCTAGGGATTATCCTCAACCCTATTATATTTGATTATTTTTTAATAAACTAATTTCCTTACTTCCTCACAAATGACATGTTTTATAGACTCTTAATTTCTTCTATTGCCATCTTCTTATATGTTTCTAAGCTAATACAATACGTTTGTTCTTCTGGATAGTAATCATCTTTTTCGCTAATATCTTTTGTGTAAAAAACACAAGTGCAAGGAAAGGTTAGTTCTTCTTGGTATTCAACTCCATCACGATGAAACCAGTCTTCATAACGATCCAAGTCTTCCTTATTAGCGAAGTCGAGAATCTCCGCATTAATAAATCTTGGATACCAATGCCTCTTCTATTTAGCCTAACTTCGAAAAATTCATGATGCTCTGCTTCTTCTTTATTATCAAATTGCCTTCCATCAGACGTTTCCTACAATTGAACATCCTTTTCTCCAACTTTAACTCTCTCAAAAACTGGTTTAGTTACATTTATTTGTTTCATTATTAGCTCTCCTTTTTACCTTAAAAGATGTGTTTTATTTGGTGTTAAATAAATTTAATTCATCAAAAATTTCATCTATAACTTCCCTATTGAATATGTCCAAGTATGTATTTCCGTAATTGCTGCAAAGATTGATACTCCAACCGTATTTTAATTCATCTTCCAAGGTGATTTCTTTCAAGGCTATATTTATTTCATCATGATCCTTATTCAAATTCTTACTGATCCACTCTATAGGTATTGAAACTTGCCCTTTTGACTTAATCAATTCTTTATTGTTAGAGTACATTTTACTCAAGAATTCATCTTTCAGTTGAATGGCATCTTGGTGAGATATCTTTCTATAGTCTAATAATTTTGCTATATTGTATCCTTTTTCTTTATTCCAGACATCAAACTCATAACATATTAGACTTTCATTTCTATCCAGATGACTTACTGCACAATTTACTAACACTTTATACTGAAAAGCGTCTTTTTTAAAAATATTAAAGTCTCTTTGTAGTTTCTTATTAACATGCTTATCTCTTAAAAGGGAATCCCTATGCTGCCTCCACCTTTTCTCTATGTTAAAGCTTTTACCAATATACACCTTATCATTGTATATATTTCTTATTTGATAAATACCAACACTCATTTTATCCTCCTCGTCAGGAGGTGTAGCTACACAAAATACTCTAGAGTTCTCCTTGATACAATAGTTTATTTTTTATTAAACAGCTTCAATATGTATTAATAATTTTTGCTCAATGAATTCATTTATCCAGCCTAAGAGAGTAGTAGACATATTGACATGAACTCCGTGTGTAGATATCTTTTTCATTAGCTTATCTTTGTCATATGTATTCATAAAGTCTACAAATGAGTTTAGGTCTATTCCAAACTCCTTACATAAGACTGAAGTATATTCTGTATATTCTACCAAATTCAAACCTAAAGCACATTTCTTTCTGTGGATACTCACCCATTTTAAAAACATGTTTCCATTTAGTATATTGGGAGCTTTTAAATGACAATTATGGCACATGAGAAACAGGTTACTAGGCTCGTAGCTTCCCCCTAATGATTTAGGCACAATATGACATCTTTCTAACTTACCCGCAGTTCCATTCCATATCTCTTTGAAGTTTCCCTCTTGTTGTAGTTTTTCCTCATCTTTTACAATAATAGCCTTGTTACAACACCAACAACTTGGCTCTCCGTAGTCTTCTAAAACATACATACCATCTATTTTCCTGTCTTTCCAATAATCAAAAATTTGAAAATGGGAAGGCATTGATTTTCTCAATTCCAAACACTCCAGTACATTTAATTATTTATGTAATAAACTCATTGGGCTAATACTTATACCTTTCTTAATTAAAATAGGATAGATGTCTTTGTCATAGTAACTGAAAAATTTGACCTTATTATTCTCACAAATCTGTTCAATGGCATACCTTCCCAGAGACAAACCTTTATTCAAAGATAATAGTTTTAATACAAAGTTAATAAATATATTCTTTTCATCTTCTAAGATTATTACATTCTCTTTTTCATTTTTATACCTTTTTCCTATATTATATTTTGGATTCATGGTACTTATAAGATATGTTTCGTATATGTCAGTATCTAACTCAGTACCTGTTAAAGAATACCTTATGTATTTAAATTCATTTGAATACTCTGCTGTATTTGTCTTACCTCTTACGTGATTTTGAATGCGAGTACGTAAATTATTGCTTTTACCAATATATAATAACTCCTTGTCTTTGCTGTAAAAGTAATATATTCCTAGTTTTTCTGGTATTTTAAGTAGATCTTCTACTGAAATTAAATTACTTACTTCTGGTACGTCTATTTGAATCAATGGTATCCCTTCTTTCACTATAAATGTGGACTTAGATATGAATTTTCTACTGCATATAGCTAAACGACTTCAATATAATTCTGTCATCCTTAACTAACATCAACATATCATCGGATGCCACCAGTACATTTGAATTAACCAGTGAATAAGGTAATGCAATCATCATATTGGATCTAACTTTAATTTTGTTCTTCCCCCTATGTAGTGTAATTAATTTCTTTTCACTATGATATTTACAGTCAAAGTAATCCCCATAACTGATGTCTAGTGCTTCAGTTACCTTCTTAGGAAGTCTAAAATATACTAGATATGAATCTGTTCTTGTTTTCGCTTTGGTGACTAGGTAGCCGTCCTGTACGTATTCGTACAATTCGTTTAGAGATTTATCTGAGAATCCCCTAAGATGACTCTCTGACCATCCTAATCTGTGATTTAAAATATCTACTAAATAACTCCTATCCAGTTTCTTAATCTGTGTTGCTGCTGTCATTATATCCTCCTATGTATTATTAGTGCATGATTTCTTCTTCAATGTCGCTGAATGTAAAATTGAAATTCTTGCACCATTTTCTACCTTTTTCTTTAGACTTTTTCACCGTGCTCTTTGCTTTGTGAAGGCTTTTATTAACTGCCTGAGATTGAAGAGCTTCCTTAAGTGTTTGCAGTCTAGATAACTCTCCCTTAACGAGTCTTCTTTTTTGTAATTCTGTTTGAAAATTTTTAGCTATGTAGTATCCTTCGCAAGCATTAAATTTAGTAGTTTCTAAGTGGTGATAATATTGGTTAATCATTCGGTCATATTCTGCTTGCTTTTTACAAAGTTTTTCAATATCACCATCAATTGCTTTTAACATAACCTCAATCTGATCAAAATACTTACTAGCTAAACACATTGACTAACATCTCCCTTTAACTAATATTTGGTATGTGACTTGCTATTTATGATTATATTAGTTTATTTTATATTAGTCAATGAGTTTTGTTAAATTATTTTTCTTTATATTCTTCGCTTATAAGATGCAAATGCATAGTCATACGGATAATCATCTGTAGCCCAATTATGTACTGTTTCGACTGGTTTAAAGTCGCTTAGACTGAATGCAGGAAAGAATCGGTCAGATTCAGGAAAAATGTGATCAACAACTGTTAATTCAATTACATCTGCATGTGGAAGAAAGGCTTCGTACACCTTCTCTCCTCCACAGATAAACAAATTAACATCTGAATCAGCATGTACATTATAATCGTGTAGGATGTCTTCTACACTTGGATAAACGTTTAATTCTGGATGATACTGTGTTGTTGTGTCTGATGTGAGTAGGATATTTGTGCGGTTGGGAAGAGGAGAGCCGATTTCCTCAAAACTACGTCTCCCAAACACACAGAAGTTTCCTGTGGTTAATTCCTTGAATCGTTTTAGATCCTTTGGTGGCTTAGTTAGTAAATTACCATTGCTACCGATTCCACGGTTGTTGTCGATACAGGCTATAAGTGTAATTGTCAAATTGCTACCTCCATTGGGATTGTCTTACCATGCTGATAGTTAAGCAGCTTAAAGTCATCAATTGTAAAGTCGTAGAAGTCTTTTACTTCTGGATTAACCCATAACTCAGGTGCTTCAAATTGAGGCTGCTTAATCTGCTCTGCTAGTGGTTCAAGGTGTCTTTCGTACCCATGTATGTTGTCAATGTTAAATGTAAGTGTGCCTAATGAATACCCGGTCACTTGTGCAATCATTCGTTGTAAGACGTAATATTGGAAAATATTAAATGGGTTGCCTAATCCAATATCGTTAGACCGAACCCCGACAGTTAAGTGTAATTTACCTTCTAAAACTTGCCAATGAGTATTCCATACACAAGGGTTCAAAGCCATTTCATCTAAATCATCAACGTTCCATAGGGAAGTAATGTGCCTTCTAGAAGATGGATTAGTTTTTAATTGCTCTAACATGTAATCAACTTGGTCAACTTTTGAAGAGTATGTTAATGTTTTTGTGAATCCATTACCTGCCGAGATAGTTAAATCTTTTCTCCTTACCTTCTTACCCATTTGATAACCGTATGATTTGCCTACTGTTCCATCTTCCATACGCCACTCATCCCAAATCTTAACACCCATCTTGTTAAGATTGTCTACATTATTGTCTTTAAGCTGCCAAATCCACAGCAACTCTTTTATTGCTGTTTTCCATGCTACACGCTTAGTTGTTAGAATAGGTACTTCTTTATTGTCCAATTTAATCTGCTTATTAATTATTGATTTAGTATATGCTGAAGAACCATCAGCCCATTTGGTTCTGACTTGCTGATCCTTATCCCAAATACCTTCGTCAATGATTTCTTGTATGATTTGATTGTATTGAATGTCGTAGTTACTCATACTGCATGTACCTCTCTTAATTGATTCTTTAATCTAACTAAATCCATTCTAACAGCTTCTCTAGTTAATCCGTATGTATTAGCAATACTTTGGTTTGACTCACCATTTAATTTCCGTTTAAGTATCTCTATCGTTCTTTCAGGAGCAATTGTTTCTACAAGTCGCTGAAGTAAATTGCTTAATGCATCCCCTTCAGTATTAGCGTCCGATGGAATAATTTCATGGAAACTGCTAACATCTTCATCTAATGGATTAGCATCTATATCAACAATTTCATATCTATTGTCATCTTCAAATTTTTCTCTTTGGTGCACTTTCATAATGTTACAGTCTCGTTTAAGGTGCATTGTAACATGCCAACGAATGTGATTAATCGCAAATGTAGTAAACTTGGATTCTGATTCTTTATAGTTTAGACATGCTTTCCATAGCCCACAAAAAGAATACTGGAGTAAGTCATCATATTCAATTCGATTACTTTTAGCTATGCTACGTGGATCAATATACATTTTATAAAGTGTTTTCTTTGCTAAGTATTTATATTGCTCAAATAATTCCTCTGGACTCATCTTTCTTCTCCCTTTTATAAAACTAGGAAAGGATTTAACCCTTCCTAGCACCCTCTTAGTTTAATGTATTTATGATTAATTTAAAATATCGACAACAAACTTAGACCATGATTCCAGAGATTCGTATACTTCCGGTTTCTTTAAATCTTCTACAGTCATCCATTTTCCAAGTAATTGATCAGTTTCCCTCACTGACACTTCTTCATCTTCCGGTAACTCTCCAATAACTAACATTCCAATATGTACTTTACCTACTGCATTCTCGTCATCATTAATTAGTCCAATTGTATTAAGCTTCAGGTTATCTTTGTTGATGAATAACTCTTCTTCTAATTCACGCTGCAGACCGTCTTCTAATACGCCATAGAAGTCAGTATCTGGAACATCATTGAGATGACCTCCTACTCCAAGAGACACTTGATTATGCAGCCGCTTCTCTCCTCCACCTTGAAGCCGTTGATAAGTAAACACTTCATTTCCTCGTTTAATTGCTACATAAGGAATAGGCTGCTTGAAGTCCTGATTCTCTTCAGCATCTCCCCTTCGCATAACAGAATATGTACGAGCAATATTAGATACAATTTGCTGAGTTTTGGCTTTGTCAGTTTCTGTACCTTGGAAAGTTAATGTCTCATTTGCGAAAACTTCTTTTCTAGGTGCTACAATGATCATTTCATCCATCTTATTTGTCATTCAATTACCCCTTTATATGTAATTATTTAGTTTAAGAGGGGATTCGTTAAAATCCCCATTTTATGTGAAAATATTAGCGTTTTTCTACCACGTATGTACATTTTTGGTTATTTTGTACACTATATACGGACATTAGAGCCTAGAAATCATATTTTCAAGTTCAGCAGGGTTAAAACCTCGACTTCTCTCGATTACATGCCCATTATCGTCAACCAATAGGATAACTGGTGTAGACATTACCATATGCTCAATAGCAAGATCAGGATTTACTTCTACATCCACTCTCTTATAATTCACTCCTTGATCATCAAGGAAATTAGATACCATCACACAAGGGTTGCAATCTGTCTTTTCAAATTTAATAAGTTTCATATATTTATCTCTCCTAATATTGTTTTTATTTTTATAGATCGTCAAAACCGTTATCTTGAGTGTTTACCTTTACATACTGGCGTGGCTTCTGTTCAAAGAAATCTGACCTTCCTAAGTCAACTTCCTCATATGCCTTAATCCATTTAAAAGGATTAGTTCTGAAGCCTTCAAATGGACGATCAAATCCTAATTGGTTCGCACGAACATTAGCATAGAATTTAATGTAGGCTTCTAACTGGTTCATTGTAATCCCTTCGATGTTATTGCCAATGATATATCTGCCCCACTCAATTTCAAGTTCAGCAGCTTTAATGAAAGTATCGTTAACAAATTTCTTAAGTTCTTCAGTATTTTCTTCAGGGTTTTGAGCCAATACTTCATGAAAAATCTTAACGAATAAGTCTACATGGATTTGTTCATCACGGTTGATATAATTAATCATCGTACTAGAAGCAACCATTTTCTGATTCTGAGCAAGGTTATAGAAGAATGCGAATCCTGAGTAGAAGAACAACCCTTCTAAGATAACATCATAGACAATGGATTTTAGGAAGTTTTCAACTGTTTGTTCTTCGGCAAAGTGACGGTAGCCATCTGTAACAAACTCGTTCCTCTTGATTAGAGTTGGTTCACTTCTCCAAAACTCAAATACTTCATCCTGCTTCTTTTTATCAACAATGCTCGACAGTACATATGAGTATGAGTGATTGTGAATTACTTCTTGTTGAGCAAGAATAATCATTAGTGCTGATAAACTTGAATCAGTGAGATAATCAGCAACTTTGCCTGCATAGTCAGTTTGAATACTGTCCAATAGTGCGAGAAGTCCGATTATCTTTAGGAATGCTTCTTTTTCATAGTCGCTGAGATTAGGGAATTGCTTGATATCCTGAGCCATATTGATTTCAAATGGAGTCCAAAAGTTTGCTAACATCCTCTTATATTTGGGAAATGCCCAATTAAATTGGACATCATCCCAGTTAAGAATGTTGGAGCACTCCCCATTAATAATTGCTGTTGCTCTATTTGGAGCATTTTTATTCATAATATCTCTTTTTTTAAGTTCCATGCTTTCTCCTTTATTATGTAATTATTTTATCAAGATGAGCAGCTATCACAGTCTTCAATACTAGATGAAGTTGAACGCACATAATAAGTTGTTTTCATTTTCTGCTTCCATGCATTCATGTGATAATCGAGTAGAGTTTTTGCTTTAACATCGTTTTTAACATAAATATTAAAACTAATACCTTGATCCAAGTGTCTTTGTCGTGCCGCATTTTGTTTAATACTCCAGTTTTGGTCAATTTGGTATGCTGATTTATAATACCAAGTGGTACGCTGATTCAAATCGGGTACAGTAACTGGAATTTTGTAGTCTTTCTTTTCCTCTGAGTATGCTTTCTTAAAGATTGGGTCAATAGAAGGTGTTGAACCTCCAATTAAAGCTGTAGACATATTAGGAGCAACAGCCATCAAATAACCATTTCTTAATCCCTTCTCAGATACATCTTTTTGCAACTCTCTCCATTGTTTGTTCGATACAAATCGATCAGTGTCATCTCCCTCTACTCCATAGCCTCTGTCAGTGAAGTAGTTTCCATTGTGCCAATCTGAACCTTCAAATGCTGGATAAGCTCCTTTTTCTTGACCTAGTTCCATGCTTGCCTTGATAGTTAGATATGCAATTTTCTCATAAAGCTTATCAGCGTAATCAACTGCTGTATCACTTTCCCAACGCATCCCGCTAAGGGCAAGTAGATGATGCCAGCCAAATGTACCTAATCCAATTGCTCTGTATTTTCTGTTGCTTATTTGAGCCTGTAATACAGGAATGTTATTAAGATCAATAACGTTATCAAGCATCCTGACTTGAATCGGAAGCAACCTCTCTAACACATCGTCCCTTACTGCTCTTGCTAAACTGATAGAAGAAAGGTTACATACAACAAAATCCCCCGGAGTTTTTTCGATAATAATCATGCCGTTATCTTCTCGCTGCTCTTTCACAGTTGTAGGACTTTGGTTCTGGACGATTTCTGTGCAGAGGTTTGTGCAATAAATGATTCCCAAGTGCTTGTTTGGATTCTTTCTATTTACCTCATCACGATAGAACATAAATGGCGTTCCGGTTTCAAGCTGCGAAACCATGATCCGCTTCATAATATCAATTGCCTCAACCCTAATCTTACTTAGTTCGTTAGAATTTACACACTCATAATATTTGTCACGGAATGATCCACTACCCTCTTTTTCGTCATAATGATCCTCAAGGGAATATCCCATAACGTCCCTAACTTCTTTAGGATCAAACAAATACCATTCTCCACGTTTTTCAACTTGCTCCATAAACAAATCAGGTAAACATACCCCAGTGAAAATATCATGTGTCCGGTATCTTTCATCTCCATTGTTAAGCTTGGCATCGAGAAATGGGAAGATGTCTTTGTGCCAAACATCTAGGTATATTGCTATCGCTCCTTTTCGCTGTCCCAATTGGTCTACGCTGACAGCAGTATTATTTAATTGCTTCATCCAAGGAATAACGCCTGACGAAGCTCCTTCATATCCTCGGATAGTGCTACCTTTACTTCGGATTTTACCGATGTAAACTCCGATTCCTCCGCCTCCCTTTGACAGATTCGCAACATCAGTGTTGCTGTCGTAGATTCCTTGGAGGCTATCATCCACTGTATCAATGAAGCAGCTTGATAACTGAGCATCCCTCTTTCCTGCTTGTGCTAATGTCGGTGTAGCAGCAGTCATGTACAAGTTACTTAATGCCCAATAGGAGTCTTTTACTTTTTCAAGCCTTGTAGCCTTGTCTTCATTTACGTTAAGATGTAGGGCAATTATCATATATCTTTCCTGTGGTAATTCGTACACATTCTTCTTATAATCAGTTGCAAGATAGCGTGTAGCAAGCATATAAGCACTGATATAGGTTAGTAATTTATCTTTCTCTGGATCAATTACTTTAGCAACTTCGTTGATTTCTTCTTTAGTGTAATTCTTTAGGATTAATGAAGAGTAAACTCCAATGTGTCCGAGGTATTTAAGAAGCCCATAGAAGTCTCCGTATTTTTGTGAAGAATCGTAAGCACGGTTACTTGCAGCCTTTTTATAAAGGGATCTCATATAAATGTAGGATGCAACGTAAGTCCAGTCTGGTGAATTAGAGTCCTCATTTTCTTCATCTCGATAACCAATACGTGCCTTCGCTTCAAGGATTAGGAGGTCTGTAATTTGTTCTGCAGAGTATTTCTCTTTTGATGTAATTGCATCTAATACTGCTTCTGTGTACTCATTTACGTCTAGTTGAGGGTAATCCCTAGTTGCTGTTTTAATAAATGCAGTAAGCCTGTGTTCGTCAAATGGTAATTCTCTTCGTCCATTGTCCTTAGTAATAACTGTCACTCGATGACCTTCTTTCTAATTATATATAATTATTTTCTATTAAAGTGCTTTATTTGTCTTGAATTCCTGTGGAATAGCTATGTAACTTTCATCAACTGTATTATCCACCCAAGTTTGTGTATATGCTTCTGCCATCTCATCGAGATCATATTTGGGCTTTTTCTTTTCTTCTACACTGATCATCTCTTTGTACTTAGTAAGTGTAATGACTTCTTCTTCATCAGTAAGTGATGTAAATACTATGTCGCCTTTTTGAGCATATACGTCATCACTCTTTGAGGAATGTAACCTTCTCTTTCCTTCACTCACAGAAACAGCTCCAACGAAGGCTGGATGTACAAATAATTCCCCCATGAATTCACTCCTTATTTATTTAAATGCCGCAACAGTAGTCAATCGACCACGTTCAAGCCTTGCTGCTTCCTCAAAGTATGATACAGCCTCATTACGGAACTTTGACTTGTGCTCAAGCAGATAATTTGTCCCGTCAATTTCCACAACGCCATAGTAGTTTCGTTCCGGGCTGAATGTTGCTTCATGAATGTTATTGAACACTGTGCGTTTCATTTGCTGATTGTAGCTTGATCTCATTCTATTACTCTCCTTTTTTATTTTGTTTGTCCAAGGTGTTGCTAATGAGCACTACATCTTACCCACCTCCAACAAGTGATAAACTTATTTTATTAGTTTATTTTGTATTAGTCAATACTATTTATGAGATTATTTTCCTTTAATAGTAGCAACATTTTCTTTACAGGCATCTTATCTTTTGTCTGCTGCGTAAACTCATAAATAGGATCAGTACAGTGAATGTGACCAGTAATATCATATGTAGACTTGTCATCTCTTAATCTAATTGTCTGTCTTATGGAAGGGTTAGGCTCAAGGCATACATGACAAAACTCATCAGTCATCGTTTCGACCATTCTTCACAAAGCTCAGGTCTATGTTTTCCTTCTTGAGTGTATCTTTGATGATTTGCTCCATGTTCTTCATGTGCTGGATTAGTTCTTTCACTTCAGATACCTTATCGTCAAACCGATCAAGCACGCTTTCATCTGTAGTATACCTTTCTAATGCATATCTCAGATTGCCGTGGAAGCCCTTGAATTTCCATTCTTCCTTTTCTTCCCCAGACTTACGATCTTTTACTTTCTCCAGCTTCTCCAAAACAAAATTTCTACCATCACTGTTTTGAATCCTAAAATGCTCATCAATTTGTAAATGAAACACTCATTAACCTCCCTTAAAATATCCACCCATTCTTTTCTTCAAATTAAAAGTCATAGCAGACCGCCAGTAACGATTAGTTCCTTCCTTGTATCCTCCATCACTGACTTTCTGTGAGTAAGGGTATTCTACAAAGAATTCATCAACCTTAACTGGATCATAAACAGTTATCCCGTTATCCTTCAGGTACTGCTTATTAGCTTTCCTCTTGCTGCTTACCTTGTAGAATAATACATTCAAGTGTTCAGCAAATCCTTTGTTACCCTTTTTCTCAGCTTCCATCATACGTTTCTCGATAATATGTAATTCTAAGTCGAGGTAAATTGCCTCATTGATTGCTTCCATTAGTTCATCACTTAAGTTTGCTCGCATGTTTTCATCACCCAAGATGATTATATCAGTTGTCTAGTTGCTCTTCCAACTCAGCATCAATCAAATGATAAACCAATTCCAATTCTGCTTCAACTTGTTCAAGTTTCTTTTTAAGCGCCTCTTTTTTCAGCCTTAGTTCGATCAGCTTGCTCATCTCAATCACCTCTTTTATGAGAAAGAGTGACCGTTTTGTTTCAGCCACTCTATCAAGTTTATAATATTATATTAGTTTGTTTCGTATTAAAAGTCAACTGTATTTAATTAATTATTTTTAAGAAAAGTATATTTCTGACTTTAGCTCACCTAATACTAAATTAAGCTTCTTTATTTCCTCTTCATATGTACGCCATTCAGCATCATTAATGTTCTGGTTCTCTTCTATATTGCACGATAAACAGCCAATCTGCTCCTCAATATTCTCCAATAGATCCAACAGGAGTTGTCGTTTTTCATCTGAAATAGTCGGCTTCAATTAATCACTCCTAAACTGTATATTTCTTTCTCCGATCATACAGGTCTTTTACTGCTGCCATATTCTTAGATTGGGTATTCAACTTTCGTTGGGAATTGTAGAGAAAAGGGACTATAATTCCCCTTCCTCCATTGCTTGTAATAAGTCATCAATATTCACCCTATACGAATAATTTTCTGCATATTCACTATTAGGATCAGTCCAGATAACCTTACCTGACTTACGTGCTAATTCATTGAATATACGATTGAAATTCATATCCTTTAACTTCTTAACCTCTGTAGCTTTCGTTCCAAAGAGAACCTTTGCTCTTAATACATCAAAGCTGTAACCAACACCAAGCCTTACAATTCGTTTGATTACATTGTTGAATGACTCTGTATAGGCATTGGTGACTCTTCCATCGAAGTAAGCAAACACTTCCTTCCTAAGACGGTTAATCATCTTCTGTATGACTTTCATCTCTTTAGCATCTTTAGGGATTGACGACTCCCATTTGTAATACTCTTGATTAGCGTCATATTTGGTAGTTTGCTTATAAACATTCCGTAAACCTTCCTTAATCCAGTAAGCCGTATTAAGCCTTGGATACTTCTCTAATTCAGCATCCAGTTTAAATATTGCTTCCTCGTCAAGATTCTCTCTGTTGGAAGTGATTAAGGCTCTTACTTTAAATAGTTCCTTCTTTTCGCCTTCTGGTAGCTTGTTTTGAACCTTAGCTCTAATGTCGTTTAGCTTCATGTTAGCCTTTTGAATAACGTGGAAGTGGTCTACAACACAATAAGCATTTGGTATAGTCTCATATACCGCATTACGATAGCCTGCGTTCATATCCATAGCGACTATCTCAATGTTCTCATAGCCTTTCATGCTTTTGATTACATCCTTCACAAGCTCCTTTTCGATACCAGGAACAAACTCTATGATTTCGTTCTTCTCTAAGTCTGTGAACACTGCAAAAGGCTGTTTACGTTTAATACCTTCTTCGTGAAGATATACCTCGTCTATTCCAAGGACTCTTGGAGCTATTAAGATACGATTTCTATATAGATCGTCTACATGTTCCCAAAAGGCTCGTTTGACCGTTGTATCAGTCACTCCATGTTGTTCAGCTATACTCTTAAAGGTGTTCTTCCCTTTGATTGAATCCTCGCCCATACGCTTGAATAATCGCTGTGTAACTCTGTCATTTCTTGCGATAGACCTAAAGTATTCAGTGAAGTTATCTCCACAGTTAGGACACTTGTAACGCTTCTGAATGATGTCTATTACAACCTTCTTACCTCTAAGGTCTACATCAGCAACGCTACGAGGTCGCTTATCGTGTACCTTGAATTGCTGTCCTTCCTCAATGAATGCTCCACATAGCGTACAGAATACTGGTGGCTCTTTAGCCTCTACAACGAACTTGTAATACTCCTCGCTATCATAACCTTCTAAGACTTCAAACTCCTCTAAACCAAGTACGTTCATCTATTTGTACCTCCTTAATTATTGATAACCATGTATTATAGTTATCGGCTATTAGAGGTATAACTTGTTAGTCAATAATTAACTCGGGGTGCTTTATTTGACAATCCACGCATAAGCCGTTATCATGACTTTCTATATCTCCACACCAAAAGCAGTTAAAAAAATCATTTTTCGATGATGCTTTGGATTCTGTCATACCTTCTGTAACTCTTCCGTATGACTCGATTAACTTTCTTTGTGCTTCGATAAATTCAAGCAACCAACCTACATCGGCGTGTCTTACATGAGTGGACATTCCTACCGTTGACCATTCGCATTCCCATAATTGTTTGATTTCCTCTATTCTTTCTTGCCAGTTATCAAAGTTCATATTATCGCCATCTCCTTTTGAGTAGCTTGTAACCTAACAAAGATATAAAAACGCCATGTATAAACCCGACAGCATACGATAGAAAATCAGATTCAACCATTACTTAACTTCTTTCACTGAGTTATACCCAACTGCTATTTGATAACCGAATGCAGTCGCAAAAAATCCTGTCTTATACCCTGAATGAGTAATAGGGTTTTCATAACCATTCATGCAATGTTGAACCAATTCTTTCGTTAGTCCAAAAACAAACGACCACCCTCCGAATCTCGGAAACTTATAAAATTCAGCATACCAACCTTTTTTAGGATGAAACACCTTTTCGTTCATTTACTCAACTCCCGTAATCGCTTTTAGTGTTGCCTTCCTTTTATCTCCACGACCTTTTATTACTTTATTGTCCATCCCTATATTAACGTCAGGTATATGCGATCCAACATAAGCAATTAAATAGGGAGCAATGCTGTATGTTGCGTATGAAGCTCCGTTAGCTATTGCGTTACGTTTCGCCTTTAATCGTTCGTAATAAGGACAGTTATCGTCTTCCGCACCATCATTTCGCATA
This sequence comes from Bacillus sp. UMB0728, assembly GCF_002858875.1. NCBI lineage: Bacteria > Bacillati > Bacillota > Bacilli > Caryophanales > Bacillaceae > Bacillus > Bacillus sp. UMB0728. Next base: position 137,714 of record NZ_PKLA01000003.1, read on the forward strand.
CGTTCGAGAGCTTCGTCAATACGGATAAGAATATTGTTATTATTCACTTACTACCTCCTTAGTCTTCAAATTCTGTACTGTTATCACAACTCTCGCACCATAGAGTTACCTCTATCCACTCGCTCATATTTCGATAGCTATTAAGTTCCGCATAAAGTGATATTCTTTCATTTTTTCTTTTATAGTCGTCACCAGTAACAATTTCGTTTCCGCAATTATTGCAACTTATCGTGAAACCTGCCAATTATTTTTCACCTCATTTTTATACAATAACTTGTATTATTATTTATTTAATATTTATTCATAAACTTGTATGTTATACGAATCTAATAATCTGTTAATTACTGTAAGTTTTATCCCCAAGAAAGTTGTTTACCCCTTAGATTTCAAGTTTACATCAATAAGCAGAGTCATTAATCCTTCTTCAAAGCGATTGTCAAAGCTATCAGGTAGCTTTAATTCGTCTTCTGAATATAAATTGGACATATATGTACCTGTTTGAACGTAATACTGATGAGTCTCTGTACGGACACCTTTTACAATTTTAATTTCATGTCTATACTGTGTAATCTCACCTGTTTTACCAGATGATTTAATTGTTACAACGTCACCTAGATCAAATAACATTTCATTCCCTTCTTTCCGGTTTAATTTTTATAGTAATTAATCTGAAAAGTTTTTTCCAACCCAGTATCCTAATCCGAAAACAAATACTCCTGTTAACATCCAAGCTATGTAAAAAGGTAGCATTTAAAACCTCCATTTGCTGCAAAGTTTTAATCAGATAAAATCGAAGTTATATCTTAATTTAAATCAATATGTAGTAGTATTTAAATAAATTGACATACAATATGTAGGTTGGTATACTTATCCATGCGAACTGCTATTCTATTAAGGAGGTATCGATATGGCTAAGAAACCTACTAAAAGGCAATTATCTAGTGCTGCCAAAGTTCTTGCATCAGATAAGTCCACTGCAAAGCAGAAAAGCAAGGCTGGATCTACTCTTGGTAAAGGCTAACTCCTTAGAAGGAAGGTGATACTTAGGTATTGCCTTTTTCATTTTTGAAAAAACTAACTCTTGCTACACTACTTACATTAATAAAGGTTGCTCCAGAACTTGATGGAATAGTAACTACTGCATTTAGCCCCTCAGAGAATGCTTGGTCAAATGTATTGGCTACTCCATTAAGAGCATCCTCTTCAGCCTCTCCTGTATCGTATGTCTCTATTACTCCACTTTTATATAAGATTTCCAAATGATAATTATTCTTCTCCAACTTAACTCCTCCTTAGTATAAAAACCAGATTTTATTTATTCTTCTTCGTTGCCAAACACATGGTTAATAGTTTCTTTCATATCTTCTTCATCCAGAGTTTCTTTAAGAGCTATAACTACTTCTTCAAAAGTCTCATGTGCTAACTCATCAGCATTAAACTCTTCAACCTGCCTGATAGTCTGTTTAGCTACTTCTAATCCCTGAATAAAGTAGTGTACCTCTTTCTCAGACATATTGTGAGTATTATGGTTTAATCCATTATGATACTTAATTATTTCATCTATACCTTCAATAATCGAACTATACATTATGTATTCCTCCTTTTAAAATTTGTAAATTGATTCAATTTTTCTTTGAATCTTCTTTCAGATTCCTTTCTTGTTATATCATCATCCTTAATTTCTTCATAAGTCCATCCTGCTCTCCAATTGTATTTTCCTGTGAGTTTCCACTCTTCAAAAACTTGATCAGGATATTTTGTATCGGCAGCAAAGCCAGAAGGTCTAACTTTCAATGTTCTTAAGAAGTTCAATAATTCATCTTCGCATAAATCAAATTCCCAAGTGTCCATGTCAAAATCTGAACCATATCCAAAATTAACACTAAAGCTATGTATTAAATTACGACCAACCCACTCGTCATCATTTTCTAATTGAATTTCTCTACCGCTCTTATTGCAAATCACTTTGACTGGAATATCTTTATCAATCTTTCTAGTTTCAAATACCTTCATTTAACCTCTCCTTTTCAATTAAAATATTCTTTATATAGTGTTTAATCTATAAACTAAAACATTACACTAAGTCTGGTTTGTCGTGGATGTTACCTATCACGTACATGTTGTTATCCAATATCAAGTTTTCGTTCAATAAATCAGAATGAGACACTTGCCTAATATCCCTACCATCAAAGTCAGAAGTAACAACAAATTGATCTTCTGAGAAAATAACAATTCCTTTTGACGGTACTTTGTCAGCTAAAACATCGCCTTCCAAAACAGGTTTTCCGTTTAAGTCTTTTACACCAGTATCTTCTTTCATCTTTCATCCTCCTTGCCACTACGTTTGTGTTTCCCTATAAATCTCCTGTTAGATTTGAAATTACATTCCCAGTGCCTTCTTCATATCCTGAACATACTGATCATGCCTACCTGACTCATTTCTCCATTCACTAGCCATGAAAATAACTGAATCAAGTAAGTTCTCATACCATTCAATCGGTACTGTTTTCTGTGTCTTTTTCATCTCATTTACCTGTAGTCCGATATCATGGTATCCCATAATTAACTGTGTAAATTGATCATCCTCGAAGTCAATCATAAATATTCCCTCCTTAAACAGCCTTATATTCTTCCCTAAACTCCTGCTGATACTGCTGCCTCTTTTGCTTCGTTTCCTCTGATACAGTGACTTCACCAGCTTTAACTAATCGCCTAAATGCTCGTGTGATTGATTCTGCAGACGAACAATTTGATACATCCACAAAGTCTGCAGCACCTTCTATATAAGACCAGTAGTATGTAACGAGCTGATTGGTATTTTCAGTAAGGAAGGGGAACTGAGTGATCAGTTCCTTAACCTTCTGTTGACGTTGCATTGATTTCATTACGCATCTCCCTTTTATGTGTAATTATTTAGTTTTAATTATAGAAATCTACCTAGCATGAATCCAACCACTAATGCTGGTAATGAGAATATAGTCAATTGTTTTGTTAATCCTACGAATGCTATTTGAACCCAAGGATCAGTAATTCCAATCATATCTAGGAATTTACCCACAATAACGACCTCCTTTTTCTTATAAAAGACAAATTTTAAACGATATATATCTTTCGAATTGTGTCTTAGTCTTCTTTTTTGTAAGGAAAATGCCTCCTGCAAGAATCTGTACAAAAATATGAAGGGTTATCATAATTTCTACCACATAGAGTCCACGCTTTTTCTTTTGAAACTTTGTCGCTACAAGTTCTACACTCTACTTTTATAACCATTAAGTTCATCTCCTTCTTTATTCGTATTTTGAATTAACTCCGCATGAAAGAGTTGTTAGATTCGATTATTTTATGTACGCTTTCCCATCCTTAAACCAAACCACATCAGCCTCTGCAACTTTTTCACCTGTCACCTTATTAATAAATGAATCCAGTGTATACGGATCATAATAAAGCTCAGTCATTTCTCCTTTATCCACTTCACATTCACCTGCATATGTAGCACTCAAAAAGGCATGGACATTTTTCCTCTTATCTTTAATGACTCGTTGCCTACCACCTTCACTAACTTTGCAGACAACATCAGTTACCTTAAATGAATCCCCATGTGCGACAACTAATCCAGATTTCTTATCTTTAATAGAGAATAACTTGCCTTTATTTAGATTCCGGTATACTTCAACTTTCTGTCCTTGTTCAAGAGAGCGTTCATTAATTAAGTTGATTATGAGAAATCACCTCCTGTATTCCTCTTATAAGCACTCCAACTACAATTATCAAACAGGCTGATATCTGACCCATAAAACCATTGGTAATAGTAGTTGAAACTCACTGTGTCTAAGACGTAATCTATGTATTTAAATATGGGTATCACCTTCCTATTTGGTTAAATCAATTACTTTATTTTAATGCATTTAATTATTTTGCATTCGTTCACCAAGTAAGCCATAGCCTGAAATGTCCGAATAAGGACTTTCGTTCATTTTATCTGCCTTTGGATTGCTAAAAATGCGGTTCTGTTTGTCGATAATTCTAACCTGAAGCAAGATGTGATCCAGTAACTCTTCCGGTATGGTATATGTATTGTTATCATTCTTATAATCTTGTAAGAATACTTTCATTAATTGACTTGCTTTACTCACGGAATCTCCATAAGCTGCTTGTTTTGTATCCACTAACTTTCCTAACTCATGTGCTCTGCTCTCAAAGTAGCCTACTTTCTCTTCACTCATCTGTCCATCCCCTTTATCAATTTTCCTTATAGCTTCAATCCCAACTACTACATGACTTCCATCATTAAACTCAATTTCAACTTGACCATGAAAGAAATCCGTTTTGCTGATTATAACTTCCTCATTTGCTAGTACATAGATGACTTTATCTCCGGTACTGATATCTAACATCTCCTCTGGGATAGCTTGAATCTCTCGTTGTTTGACTTTGGTTTCTTCTCCGTTTTCCAGTTTAATCAAGTAATCATTCAAATAGTCTGTAGGTAAGAGATGAATGATTGTCGCCTTTTCCCCTCTTTCCTTAATTAAATCCTTCGCATCACTCACGAGCACGACTTCCTGACCAATACTAAACGTGTAGTCCTTGACCACTTTACTTGCCTCCTTTACCTTCTCTCATCACTGTTAAGGTAACTAATTGTCTTCCATTTCTTTTTGCTACAGTTTTATTTTCAACTAACAAGTCGATAATTGACCCCTTTATTGCTCCACCCGTGTCTGCAGCATAAGCTAAAAACACTTCATTCTTAGTCTCTACTCTCACAATTGAATGCAAGGGAATTACCTTTGGATCAACTGCTATTACACGGTATCCTTGATAATGGATTGTGTTTTTTACATTCACCCCTAACGCAGTGACTCCAGTACAGCCAGTATCACAAAAAGCAGTGTAGCTGGTCATTTCAACGTATAGCTTACGAGCAGAGGATTCTTCACCTCTACTCACCATTTGAGTTCTAGGGCTTCTCCTTACTTCTCTTTTTTGCCTCTGCCAATTCTTTTTGAAGCTTAATTACTTTTTGTTCACTTTCTTTTATTAGATTATTTAACTTAACTTCTTGCTCTTCATATGTATTAATTTCACCTTGCTGCTTTTCAATCAAGCTACTTTTCTCGAAAACTTCATCTTTCAGTGCTACATTGACCTTTATTAACTGGTTAACCTGCTGATCTAATCCATCAACCTCTTTCTTGAATTGGTATCCGGTTACTAAGTTAGAAGCCAATAGTGCTGTGACGACTCCTGTGTATACATATTGCTTCTTCATAATGTACGCTTATCGGGGAAGATAAGCTCATCACCTCTCTTTGTTAGTTTATTTTATATTAACTTATTTTGTATTGAATTACAACCCTTTTATCCACTATTTTCAGTAAATATTTAATTTAGAATAAAAGTTTACTTTCATAGGAAAATATGAGTCTTGAAAGCCTTATATATCAACGTTTCTTAGGCTTCCTTTCTCTCCGTTTGAAGATAAAGATTACCATCTTGATCAATCTCCTGTATTAATGCTACTGTATGCTGATAGATTGAATTCTTGTACTTACGTGGAACAAATTTATTCCCCCTTCTGAATCCAGTTACAAGCAGCTTATTTCCTCTTGTGAACCATGAAGGCTCAATTACTTCCTTCTTTTCCTTACTGATTGGTCGGGAAATCTGCTTATTATAATGCGAGAAAGCTCCAGCATAAAACTTAACTGTGACTACTCCATCAGTCGTTAGCAGTGTTACCTGATGTTTATTTTTATCCTTATCCAGTACTGTCCCTACAATCCGATTCAACTGGAACTCCTGACGAGGAATACCCCTTGACACATATTCATTAGTCACTACAGGTTTCTCAGGTAACTCAAAGAAGTTGCTTAAGTCATACTTTTCTTTATTGGTGTGAGCCAATTCATGATCATGGTAGTAGAATGACAGTGAATCCATTTCCCATTTGCTAATCGACTCATTTCCTACTTCATTCCATGCTTCCTCAAATAGCTGGTTATTTACATAGGAAAGTGTATCTTCGTTACTTAGCCAAAGTTTAAAATCTTCCAGCTTCTTATCATATTCTTTGATGAATCTTTTCTCAGAGATGATTAGTTTACCATCTTCAATCTTCTCAATACAATCCTCAGTAAAATGCTGCTCAAAGAATTGCTGAGAAATATCATCAAGGATGAACAGTCTGTCTTTTGGTTTCTTGATGACTTCAAAAACATACTGTGATATATACTTCTTATACTTAAAGAAGCGAACATTTAAGCTATATTCTTCTGGTATCAGATCCTTCTCGATAAGCATGTTCATGTTCTGCATATTCAACTGTTTCTTAGGTTCAAAAGTATGGCTTATAAAATGCTTCATCATTTCTTTTCTGCTACCAAATGAGTCAAAACATCCACCTTTAATAAGTTGTAGCATCTGCCCATTTTTAATTATCTTTGTATCAAACATTCTAACTAAGAAATCATCAAAGGAGCTATATGGACGGTGTTCAATGATTGTATGTACAACTTCATCACCAATACCATTCATACCCTTCAACCCAAAGATAATCTGGTCATTATCTAAATCGGGAATGAAACCAAACTTCGCTTTATTTATATCCGGTAAAGATACTTTTACTCCCCTTTGACGAATGTTACCAATGGCTGCAGCTATCTTTCCATAGTCGGTTGACTTGTTCTTATGATCTTCCTCAATGGTTTCTAACTCAGTACTTCCAGCATTCACTGATAAACATGCAGTCTGCCAAAATAGAGGATTATATTTATAGTTCAAATTGATTTCCTGTATGGCAACCAAACTATATGCAAGAGTGTGAAGGACGCTAAAACTGTATCCGAGCTGCCTCTTTATTTGAACATTCCATACGTAGTTCAGGATTTCCTCTCTATTACCAAGTTTCTTTCCGTTCTCAAAAAATTTCTTCTCAACTTCTGTAAGAGCATCTTTTGATTTCTTAGCAATAGCCTTTCGTAGTTTATTTGCTATTTCAACATCAAAACCAGCAATTCTCTCATCCATTGAGAGCAACATGACTGATTCCTGTGTATCAGCAACACCATTTAATTTCAATAAGTGTTCCTCTAATACCTTCACCTCAGCAGGATTAAGGTCATAGTTATCCATTTCCTTATACCAAAGAGAGATATCATTTTTGTATTTAATGAAGGTGTCAATTGGCTGTTCCTCACCATCAGACATTAATCGCATTAGAGAGTTAGCAGCAGCTGTTTCCAATAGATTACTTGGCTTAACCTTCTTCGTTGTCTCCATACCTATCTCTGTTGAAAACTGGAATAAGTCAAGAATTTCTCCACTTCCTAGCATATTGTAAATTTCACTATTAGTCTTTTCAATATTGTCTGGATGCAAGTAATGGTTAAATGTCTGTCTTAGATTCTTAACCCACTCTATTTCTTTGTGCTCAATTAGCATGTCTAATGCTGCTCTAATTTTATCTAGAGCCTCAATCGTTAAAAGATCGAATTTGACGTTCCCTACTGCTTCGCAATCACCTAGATTAAATTGAGTTATTGGATCACCGTTGGGAGCTTTCATCATTGCATTAGATTTATAATATTCTTCATTGAAAATTATAATCCCACTTGCATGAATACTCCTCTTATTCACTAACCCTTCAATCTTTAATGCTGTCTCCTTTAGATGTGGATACTTTTCAACCTCTCGAATAAATTCCTTAACAGGTTTTCTGTCTTCCTCTTCATTTCCAAAGAAGCAGTCAGAAAGTGTCCAGTTCTGTCCTCGTTCAAAAGGAATCATTCCACTTAGATATAGAGAAATGTCACTATCTATCCCCAATCCCCTACAAGCTGTCTGGAGTGCAGACTTACTTTTCTCCGTACCAAATGTACAAACTTGAAGCACCTTATCGCTTCCAAAGTGGTCAATAAGGGCTTTAATTATCTGAGGTCTTTTACTTCCCTCTGAATCTACATCTATATCAGGAATGTCTGGACGTGATCGATGTAGATGCCGCCAGTGAGGTAGTTCAATATTGTACTCCAAGGGATTAACCTGAGTAATACCTAGAAGGTAATTAATCAAGAATCCTGCTGCAGAACCTCTTCCAGAACCAACTAGAGAATTACCACCACATTCATCATTCCATATGATATTGATAATCTCTCTTACAGTAATGTAATAGGAAGTCATAGCTTGATTGAGTTTAACGCTAATCTCCCATAGTTCTTCTAACTCCATATTTATTCGATTAAGTATGAGATGAAACTTTTCCTTTGTTAATGCATTGTAAGGAATATTTTCATCGAACCCATCTTCCAGAAGTTTAATCATATATCTGTCCTGCTCATTATCTGAGAAAGCCATTTTCTTTATGTATTCGTATTTGTCATAGGCAGGTTTAAACATATGTCTCAAATCAAAGTCCGGTAAATCAATCTTCGGGATAATTGGATCATGTTCAATTGTGTAATCCTCAATCATTTCACCAATTAATAAAGTGTTCTCCAGTGCTTCCCTTACAATTTCTCTGTCGATATAATTCATTCGCTCAAAGATTTCATCTTCCGTTTGAAGGAAACAAGCTTCATAAAATGAATCGACTTCTCTTTCCCCTTCCTTGGAGTTAAGAAATGCTTTGTGAACAACTCTATCTTCAGGTCTTAAATAGTGTGTATCTGTAGCTATTATTCGTTTAAGACCATAATGATCAGCAATTGGAATGAGCTTTTTGTTAACATAGACTTGCTCTTCTGACAGTGCTGGCTGTAACTCAATGAAGAAACTATCCTTGCCGAAAACATCAATACACCATAGAATAAACTCATTCAGCTTTTGTCGGTGAAAATTAGCAGCTTCAATATCTCCTCGCTCTTCTGCATTCTTAATTTCAAGTAAGTGGATGGAACTTTCTGAGCCAAGACAAGCTGTAGTAGCAATCAATTGATTATGATTCTCTTTCGCTATTCTTGCTAACTCTGACTTAACTGTTGGTGTTCTTTCCATTATCCCGGTATAAAAGGAATTTTCCCATGCTTTACTGCTTAGGAAACGTAACATTTCATGACCTTTTTTAGACTTACTGATTAGGATGAAGTGTGGAAACTTAGTCACGCCTGATTTGTAATTGTCTCTTGTTTCTTCAAGTGAATCGACAAGATAAATTTCATTACCTAGTATTAGCTTGAAGTCATTAGGAATCTTACCTTTTTCTTTCAACTCCCTGGTTTTCTTTATTGCTTCAATGTGGCTAGAGACAGATTCATGATCAGTAATAGCTATTCCCTTGTAGTTGTTCTGGGAAGCAGTTAAGATAAGTTCCTTTACATCGTTAGTACAATCAAGAAGTCTAAGATTGCTCCCTTTGGCGGTATGATTGTGACAAGAAATAAAACACAAAGTAAACATCACCTCTCTTTATTATATAATTAATTATATTAAATTATTTTGTCTTAATCAAGACTTTAAAACAATATTTGTTTCTTTTTTACTTGGGTCACTGCATAATCCTCTATGACAATTTGAGACTTTGTTTCCCCATTCCATTCATTCACAGAGCATTTTCCAACAACATCAAGAACCAGTCTTTCTCCATGATCCTTTAAAGCAATCCATTCAGACTCACTACTAAAGAATTTTATATACTCAATACCTTTGCTTTCAAATTTAAGTGTCTTAGTTGTTTTACCGTTTAAATAAATCTCATCCCGATTCACTTCAACATCTTTTATTGCTAATAGTGGCTCATCCAATTGATGCCCCCATAAATCTTGATGCTTATGTATATCTTTAATAAATTGTTTCTTTAGCTGCTTTGAAGAAATGATAAAGTCAACATCATGTAGGCTTGTATCAGTCTCTATATCTTTAAGTAATTCATTTATCTTCTCATTTGCTTCAATCAGTTTTTCTGGTTTAATCTGCAAACCTGCTGCATTTGCATGACCTTCAACAAAGTCAAACAGTTTTAACTTCTGTAGAAAGAGTTTAAGATCCTTCAGCTCCCCTTTATCATAACCCCTTATAGAGCCTGTCACAACTTCCTTCTCAGTGTTGTACCTGACTAATAAAGTACCTCTTTTGTATTTGTCTTTCAGTTTATTTGCAACAAGTCCAGTAAGGTTTTTATCTAGTATATTAGTAACATCAACTATGAGAAGTTTGTTTTGAAGCAAATTTTTCCCTTCAATTTTTTCTTCAATTAATTCGACACCCTTATCCCTTAGCTTTCCTTGTCTATTCTTAATGTTACCCAAAAGCCTAGCAGTGTTTACTTCAATTGGCTCATATATGTCTTTCCTCTTGTAATAAATAGTTTCATCAGATCCTAACAGTGCTTTCATCATCTGCGTCTTTTCTTCCATAGTACCAACACGTATACAGGCATTCATTAGTGGGTTAATGTAAAACTCAGTAGACTTAATATTGACTATTCCTTTAGTTGAGAATGTCTGTTTGTCGTATAGGGCTTTGAGAAGTTTATTCTTTATTTTCTTTAACCCTTTATCTACGTAATATCTCGTTTCTGGTATTCTCATATCTTGTGAATCTGCTATATTGCCAATCGCCACTAAATCTAAATAGTTGTCAGCCATTTTTAAATTAAGTCTTTCATCTAATGCCTTACAGAATTTATAGGTGATGCCAACGCCTGAGAATTGCTTGTTGTGATATTCGGGAGATAGTTGACTGTTTACCACAATAGCATCCTCTGAATCTCTATCGCAGTCATGATGATCTAATACAATAACATCTATTCCTTTTTCTTTTAGTGTCTTGTGCTCTTTAAATTGATTACTCCCTGCATCAGGTATAATTACCAAATCAGCATCATCTGGAATAGTTTTAAGGATAATTCCGTGCTCTTTGCCTTCATGAAGCCTCCACACTAAATTTATTGTAGGGTAAGCTTTTTTTAAGTAGTCAATCAAAGTGGCTGCTGATGTATAGCCATCGGGATCACTATCGGTCTGAACAAATACTTTGCTCCCCTTCTTAACATGCCCCAATAAGCAATCGACTGCTCTATCCATATTCCTCAACTTGCTCCAATGAATAGTATCCTTCTCACTAATGTTGAAAAAGGATTGAATATCTTCAATCCCTCTGTTTCTCAATACTGTTTCAATTGGCTCTAAAATGTTGTTCTTACCAATCAATTCATACTTCATATCTCCACTCCTTCATTTGTGCCAATTTCATACTTACATTTCATCAACTCTTCTAGAACTTCTCTGCCCCTGTCACAAGGACTGTCTTTATAATCAAGAACATCGAAGTCATCCCAAACTATATATGTCCTTACATAGGGTGTGAATTTATTAGCAAACCTCAAAAGGTTCGTCTGGTAACTTTCTATAGCAGCTTCATATTTCTCATCACTTTCATTCTCTTTCTGTTTCCTAAACTTATCCAAGCAGATAATCACCTCTTCTATCCCTAGCGAAAGTAATATATCCCGATGAAAGTTAGTTATTTGACTAGAGCATGTAGCCACTGAAAAATTATCATCCCCATAAAAGTCCTCACATTTTAAAACTGACTTCTCTGCCTCGAATATAACCACCTTTTTGAGTTTCTTTATAGTCTCTTTTGTCTTATGTAACCCATAAAGGTTGAACATCGTTTGATGGTTATATAGTTTATTTTGTATTGTGAGTGGCATATACTTCTTTCCTGCCTCTATATCCTCTTCTCTCATCGCTCTTCCCCTAATTCCAACTAAGCGATTATTTAAATCATAATGAGGAATCACAATTCTTTCTTCTCTTATGTAATAGGAGATATTAAACTTTTCATGAGTGTCGTATGATATACCCTCGTTTAACCATTCTTCATGAGGAAGGTGTAAAAATACATCCATTACTTTTGAACTCTGCTCTGGCAATTCTGGGATCGCTTTTTCTTTCTTCTTATAACGGTTCAGCATATCCCAATCGTCAACAATGTCATTTTTTGAATTGCTTACTACTGCTGAGAAACCAAATGTCTTTCCCGTTAAAGTGGCAACATACTGAACAGCTTGAGGGAATGATAAAGTGTAACCTTGTTCCTTTTTAGCTCTGATTACAACTTCAAATATATCCATATTAGTTGAGCAATCAGTATAGCAGTGAAATGACTTTGAATCGTGATAATAGTAGAGCTTATGTTTATGTCCCCCATGACAAACAGTTTGGAACTGATTGCCTTGAAGTGGATCTTTACTGCCTAAATCCTTTAATATCTTATGTATTTCTTCTTCGCTAAGGCTTTCTTTAATCCTATCCTTATCAAATTGCAATAGGGTTTCACCCCTTAAAAATCATATTTCTTGGCTGCATCTGGTTTAACTTTTGGTTTCACAATAAGTTTTTTGATATTAATAACTTCATTGTCAGTATTAGTCACAAATAGGTCAGTGACTCGCATGTTACCCATGTCAATATGTGAAAACACTTTAGCTTTGTCTACACGATTTCCACGGTTTTTAAAAATGTGGGTTACAAAGTTTGGCTCCTTATGGAATCCATTCTTCAATATTTCCTCAATATCTTTCTTTTCCATTTTACTTATTGGCAGGATAATCATTGCTCCATCTGCCTTATCAATGATACTTTTACCGCCTCTTATGTATGTAGAATCAATAATAGCTCCCTTACTCCAAGCTTCTTTCCACTCACCGTTTAACTGGGTCGCACTCATCAGGTATACAAAGTACTTATTGCAGATGTCTTTTAACCGGATAGACATTAAAAGGAGTATCTGATCCTCTCTAAGACTGATTCCACTATCTTTAGCCATTTCAGCAAACACTTTAACAGAACTGTGTATGTAATCAAAGTAAATATATTCGACACCATTAATTACAACATTTTTTTCAATGGTCTGTTCAATATCTTTAATGTTAAAGTTAGGTAACTGTTCAAACCATATAGGTGAGCTTTCTAATACCTCTGCTGCCTTTTCTACAAGCACTCTTTCCTCTTCGGTCAAGTCATTGTATAGAATCTTCTCTTCATTAACACCACTTATGTAAGCAATAGCAATGGTTTGCAGCTCCTCGAAAAGCATCTCAGTAGAAATAACTGTAGTCTTTTCGTTGAAGTCATTTTCAACCCATTCCTTCTTTTTTAAATCGTAGATATGTGTAGCACTTAATCGACAAGCATCAGCTACCATGTGCCTTGTTTTACCGCCACCAGTAATACTACTCCTAATGTAATACTTCTTCTTCCTAGATCCTCTAAATACAGAAGTAAGCATCTCACTGTTTAAAGGTACTCCAATGTCAGGTGATTCCCTTAGACGCTTTAAAAGGTCACTAACACCTTCTCCAGCTTGAATTCCTTGGCTTTCACCATTAGTCTTAAACTTATCCTTAACCTCGATAATTTTAGTTTCATAAACCCTCAGAATGTCTTCAATGCTTAGTTTATCAAATACTTCCTGCATCTTTTCCTTTTCTTTAGGATCAATAATGGAATCATCGTATAAGTCCTTAACATTGAACCCTAATCCATCCATTTCCCTAATAAGGCTGAACTTCTTAAGACGCTTGTAGTAATAGTCAAAGTTACCTTCTTCAGCAATTTCTTGTATTCTAGTGATGTATTCAATTCCATCATTATTGTTGAAGATAGCATATTGAATATCATAGTCTTTCAGAAAGCCATCAATGGTTATTTCATTAATAACTTCTGTTCCATCTTCCCTAAGATTGTAAATTGCAGAGTAAATGATCTTGTGGAATTTCTCAGGGAAGTCATCGTTTGTTAATTCATACTTACTGGAATCTGCAAGCAACAAAGGGTTTTTAATTGCACTCCCCAATACCTGCATAATTGCCATCTTATCTTGATACATTCAATCTTTGCCTCCTCTGTTAGATAGCAGCAATATCAATTTTCTTTGATTTTCTTCTTTCTGTGTTTGGATTAATGTAAACAGTCACCTCTTTACTCTCCAAGTTTTCTATTGAGTTTGCTATTCGTTGCTGTTTTAAATAGTGATTCTTCGCTTCTTCATAAACAAAAGGAATTATTCCAATCCCGTCACCTTCTCTGGGCTTATTATCGAGGATTTCATAGAAGTATTTGAGTGATAATTCCATACCCTTTAGTTTATAGTTCTGCTGTTCTTGAAACTCTTTAATTTGCTTAAACATCATTCCAGTGGGAGCGTCAATATCATACAACTCACAAATGTAAGTAATTAATTCATTTCTGTGATCTGCTTCTCTTCTCCATGTTTCAAAGCATTCCGGATGGTAATATCTCTTCTTAAATTCAAAGGAATCGTCTTTATTTAGCTTAGTTTCGCAATAGGGGCATTTCACTTGTCGTGCAGCCACATTATCACCTCTTTAAAAGAAAAGGGAGTAAGCTAACCTACTCCCCTATCTAATTATTAAATTAAGTCTTTTAAATCATCAAGAATTACAGCCAGTACTTCAATTTGACTTTTCTTAGCATCTGAAACCTTCTTACCTTTGCCCAAGTGTTTCTCAATAACATCGACAACATCTTGCAGTTTTTCATCATCTTCTTCAACAATCTTTGTTCCTAAGTCGTTAATTTCCTCAACCAGTTTATCAAAATCTAATTTCTCGGATTCATAGGATTCTTTTTGAACATCATATGTAACCGCAGTAATACCTTCAGCTTCTTCTTGGCGTTCAATGCCTTCAATAATAATCTTCTCTAAGGCTTCAGCAGTAAATTCTTCAAGATGTGTATCCATGTAATCGAATTTTGTCCTAGCAAAGAATTCCTCAGTTTCAGCAAACCACGCAGACGACTTAATAACCTTACCTTCCTCATTAACACCATTACTAGTCAAGTAAGCAACTACATCAGAGTTGTCAATTATAGGTGTGATTGAACGCTTATCCCCTTTTGGAACAATTTTCCCTGTTTTTGTTTCCTCAGCGTGTGCGATAAATGCTAGCGTATAACCAGCGCCAAGTAGTTTATCCAGCTCTGTCCAATACTCTGATTCATACTCCTTCCAAAGTCCATATCCATTATTTCCATCACCGATTGATTCAACTCCGTGTTTCTTACAGAGATAGTCTTGGCAATACAGGGCAGAAGTATAAACTTCATCAAAGATAATAGTCTGATAAAGCTCTTTGGCTTTCTCTAGGTTTTTAGGATCAGTTAGCTGTTTATTAATCTTCTTAAAGTCGCTCCACTTATTAATTGGTAAGAAAGGGATACCACTGATTGCACGGATCCCCTTTTCAAACCCGAGATAAAAAGGCTTGTTCATGCGAGTTGCTTGCTTAGTTTTACCTAAGTTGTTGCTTCCGTAAATAGTGATAACCTTACCTTCAAGACCTTTTGCTACTACTGATACTTGCGGATTAAAAATATCAAATGACATATATGTAATTCCTCCAATTTATTATTTATGGAGAGGGTTATTACACCCTCTCTAATTTAGTTGATTACGTTTAATTATGTGTAATTGTTTTGTCTACTATCAGAAAGGAAGCTCTACCTTCTTCTTAGCAGGAGCATCTTTTTTCTCAGAAGATGCCTTAGATCCGAATCCAGTTTTCTTATCTTCTTTCTTAGGTTCTTTTTCTTTATTTTTCATTTCTTCAAGATAAGTTTCCCTTTCGACCATTGCTGCTTGAATCTGTTCAACTGTGTAAGCTTTTGCATCGTCCTCTTCGTATGGATCAACTCCACCGTTAACAAGGTACTCACGAACAGTATTATATGTAACTTTTTCTTTGTCTTTACCAAATGCCGCTTTCTCTAGAACTACTTTTTTCTCTTTGAAGTTTACAATGTTACCAAATACCTTTGTTGTAGAACCCACTTCGTAATTATCTTGAACGTACTCTGCACCTTCTTCAGATACAACAAACTCAAATGGAATTACTCTGCCACCAAAGACTGGGATAATCGCTTTGATCTTTGCACGACCTGTTTCCTCATCATCTTTCATTTCTGGGACTACTGATTTAACAAAAATCTCAACTTCAAATTCTGCTTTAGGTTCAAACGCATCTCCTGCAGAAAGACGGTTAAAGAAGTTAGATGACAGCTGAGGGAAAGAACGAAGCATACCATCTTCACCATAATATTCATTCACACCAATTTTACCTTGATTGATACGGACTTTATCAGCTTCATCTCGTCCATGTGATGCTACTGACTTATATTCCTCAATTACTGTATTGTAACCTTTAGCAATTCCATTGTCTGATCCGTCTTTCTTCTTGTATTGGGACATACCGTGGACAGTATGGATTTCATTTTCTGCTACTTCAATATCCAACTCAATGCTTAGTCCCTTTCCACTCTTCCATTCTTGGTGACGTACTTCCAGAAGCAGTCCCTCAATTACTACGTTATTTGCTGCTTCCCTTAGTGTCTTTTGTTCAGTCATTATAAATTCCTCCATTATTTTAAGTTTATTTTATGATACTCTATTACTCTTCTTTTTCTTGCTAAATTTACAATCTGTAATGCCCAATTCCTTGTTCAACTCTATGTATCTCTTCTTAGGAAAATCCCAGTCATCAGGACGTTCCCGGTAATCCTTATGATTTACTACCTCAATCACCTTACCGAACCTGACTGTGATATCAAGGTTTCCGTATGAGTATTTGAGTCCTTTCCACGTTAAGGCAATTCTCTCTGGTGCACTTTCCTTCACCAGCCGCACATTGCGAGTTAATTTCTTCAATGCCTCATCTGTGCTGATCTTGTTGTTTCCCTTAACTGTTTCCTTGTACTGCTGTAATGCCTTCTGTGTTGCCTTGAGAAGCTTCACTGTTCTCACCCCTTTCGTTATCCGATATATTTATATTAACTTATTTTGTATTAAAGGTCAACAGTATTAGTTTATTTTTTATTAAATTATTTTATCTTTATTTTTTGGACAGCCAAACAGCGTACAACACTTGCCGAATAGCTCGTGCTTGGGTGTTGCCATACGAATATGACGCAGGGTTACTGGTTTGCTATCTCTCCTACTACTTTTTCGGATAAATTCATCATTTTATTCTATAATTACCTTTGAAAACACTAGCATTCAAGAGCATTCGGGAGTATTTAAGAGCTAATTATTCTCCAGTCACGCCTTCTTCAAAACCACGTTCATAAGCCTTATTAAGTAATTTCTCAACCTCTTCAACTGATACAATATGTAATAACTCATTAAGTTCAGATTCATTTAATCCTCCCTTCTGGTCAAGCCTATGATATACAAGTCTCCCTAATTCACGAAGCATCTTATAGTTAGAGTTACATAGCTTTTGAGTTTCTAGGATCATTTCACACCTCATCTTTACCTTTGAAGTATGCTGCTGTATATCTCTTATCCTTACTCCAAACTAGAACATAGGGGAATCTGTGATTTGCTTGTTCAAAGTTAGAGTACCTGAATGGATGCTTCAGTGACTCCTTTAAAGCTAACCTCTTTAAGCTTTTCATTAGATGCGGATGTTCTTCTGACCAGCTCTTATTTTCCTTCTCAACTCGCTTTTGAAACCACTCATAGTTATTACTTACAATGTTAGAAACACTAAAACACGCTTCAATTGTATGTATTCTAGATCCTGTAATAGTTGCCTTATATGCTGGTAATACAGTAAATGCAGGAACACATTCACCATTGTTAATATTGAAATACAGTACCCTCATTCATTAACCTCCTTTTCAGATAAAGTTTACATTTTATTTAGTTATTTTCCTGTAAAGTAGATAAGCAATATATACATATATTAATGGTACAAAGTTAACAACCAATGAAATGACAGCAATAGAGGTTATATTGAGTGTTACAAAGGCAGTCAATAATATTAACAACAATACTCCGATTCCTAAAGCAAGGACGATTAATAAATTTTTCAATCTTTCACCTCCATCTACTCAAATACGACACTCTTAATCATTGGTAGCATACTCAACAGCTCTCCAACATGCTCCTGATTAAACAATTCAGCTTGCTTCAATATTTCTTTATTACTCATCAATTCATCTCTGACATTCTTCTCTACAGCCTTGTAAAACTGCTTCTCTTCCTGTTCATTCATTGCTAACCGGAAGAAGCCATTAGATTTATCGAACTGTATGTCATCAAATGGAATCTCCAGACTGATCAACTTTGGTTCACCAAGCTTCATGTATACAATACCTGTCTCATTATCTATGTAATTAATTTTTATTGAACTTGAATCCAATCCCATTTTATACTTACCTTTAATATGTATTTCAGTATGTCTGTCACCAAGTAAAGCCTTATCAATATCCGTATAAGTCTGATCAATACTCTGCTGCATAGATACTATTTCTGACTTCGATTGCAACTTGCTCAGAATCATCTGTTCAGTAATTATGTAATGAGTCTCATTTAATTCTTCTTTAGGCACAATCTTCACTGGATGAACTGATTGTGAAGTGTAGCCTTTTACTGTGTTTAGCACTATGAATAGAGTAAGAACAATTATTAAGGACTTAAGAAGAAATTTAAGGTATGTAAATTTCATTCGTTATCTCCTTAGTTATTTAGAATCCAAACAAAGCAGAAAATCCCCACTAAGCCATTTTGACACAATCTCTTGATTAGATGGTTTTATATCGTATAACTGATAGAAATCGTGAACATCTCTGTCCCTTTTCTTCACATTACACGTCTTACATGCAGGAACATTATTACTTAGATCATTAGCTCCATTAGGATCAACATGATCCATGTGTAACTGTTGCTCGTGGATGAGATAGTGCTCCTTCTCGGTTAAATTACAATAGGCACATGAATAATTAAAATACTCTTTACACTTTTTCTTTTCTTCATTAGATATCTCATGTGACTTGTGCATTCTTCTATACAAATTATAGTTGTTTATTTTCTCTTTATTGTTCCTTCGCCAACTCCTTCTTAATTCTTTAGCATGTTCAGGATTCTCTAACTCCCACACTTTCTTATGGTGCTCATAAATTTCTTTGTTTTCTTTAACCCAAGCTTTCAGATACTCTTTATATTCCTCATGATTACTTAGTTGTCGATTCCGACTACGTATAATACTACAAGATTTACATTGAGGCTTTAATCCATCAATACTATTTTTATTATTGTTGTAGAAGTATTCCTCATTTGATGGAAACCATTTGTCACAGTCAGTACAAACCTTGTGATCAACGCCTGAAATTAGTTTATGGGTTTCATTATATTTCTTTTGTTTTCTAATCTTCTTTCTCTGTTCTTTTTCTTCCAAAGATAATTTTTTGTGCAGAATAAATCCTCCTTTTCGTTAGTTTGTTTCCTCTTTATGGGCTACTTTATTCCAATCAAATGATTCAAGTATCTTCAACAGCCTTTCAACCTTTGGTGCTCTCCATGCTGTCATTGCATATGTATGTGCTTTTGGTGAGTAGTGATAATGATTTAACTCTAGGTGTCTCTTAGCTTCTGCTTTAGTGAGGAACATTGTATTCTGTCTTACGTACTCTTCTTCTTTTGCAAAGCAACTGGAGAAGTACCCATCTTCGTTTAAATTGTCCTCAACATACTCCCATAGTTCATCAAGATTCCCATTTTCATTTGACAATAAATTCTTTAACTCATCATCGTTTTCAATATCTTCTTCGTAATATTCTTCAAGGAAATCTTTTAAGTCTATAAAAGTATTAAATTCTACATGATCTCCATCATTGAAGAAGTATTGAGTGTCACCATTATCATAGTCTGGATTACCGGGCACAGTCCTATAATCCATTATTGCCCAGAATCTTGGTGTAGCTTGCCCATCAATTTCCTGTGTGAGTAACTCTTGTTGTAAATCTTTTAGAAACTGAATATCCTCATTCATTAAATCTCCTCCTTATTTCACATGAAATATACCATTTATAACCTACAGATATGCCCCTTCTCTATGCCTCTGTGAGTAACTTCTGAAGTGTTTAATGAAAATATGTCCTGTAGCTTCTTTATTCCATCCCTTACTCAACATTTCTTTTTCGTGTCTTTCAGCTTCTTTTTGACTTTCGTATTGATACTCTACTACTGTTTTCCTACCTAAAACCTTCATCAATTCTCCTCCTTATTTCCCAATCAAACTCAACTTTCAGAGTGAATTACATCTTCGTATAGTTCACTTCTTCGTTCCGCATTTCCAGCAATAGAAACCCTGTCTTTCATAACAATCACACTTTGTTTCGTTGTTCATTTTAATCCCCTCTCTGTTACGCTACATGTGTCAAACCTTCAGGAGAGGAGTCACCCTCTCCACTGGATCAATTACCGTTAAAAGCTGCGTCTATATCTGCCTTATATCGAGTCAATACACTCTGTTTAATTTTTTCGATTTCCTGCTCCAATGCCTTATATTCAGGTGAATCAGCCAATCCATTGAGTTTCATCTGATAGTATTCTTCCAAAAGCCTTTCAAGTTCTGCTTTCTGAGCATCTACCTCAACCTGCAACGAATCCTTCATAATTTCATTAATGTCCTCATCTGTACCGGATAACAATTCATCCCTCTTCTTAGCAGCAGCTCCACCGATCTGTTTGGTTGCATCAAGTTTCAATGTAGATTGCCAATCTGTATTTGCTCCTACAGCACCTCCAGCAACAAATACTCCTGCGATTATTGATGCTGTTACTGCGTTACGTTTAAAGTTTTTCTTCTTGAACATTTATTTTCCACCTTTATGTATAATTGTTTTTTATTATGTGACTATGTATCTTACAATTTAGCTTTCTTAACTATGGTAACCACTGCCATACCCATTAATGTACCGTAGAAGAGCAGTAAGGCGATTGTGCCGAGTATACCTGCGAATGATGAAGTGTCTGAGATGGATTGAAATATCTGAGTGAAGAAGTATGTAATGGCTATGGTTGCAAATCCAATGAGGAATGTTATGATCAATTTGTTCATTTACTCACCACCTTTATTTGTTTATATAATTATATTAGATTGTTTTGTATTAGATTGCAAGTATTATTTATAACTTATTTAAAAATAAAATTCCTTTTACTGCCGCAACCATTGCTACTATGTAGACAGTAATCCCGGTAACAATGGCGACTTTGCTACCAACATATTTAGTCAACTTATCTTCAAAGAGACTGACTGTGTAAAAGAATAAATAGATCAGTCCACCGATAATCAAGAATATGTGCAACGGGAAGCAATTACTACCATAACATCCTCCTAAAGTCAGCCAAGAAAAGTTGGTAAGCATTTTTCATCAAGCCCCTTTGTAATGACAAAGACACATTTCATCTTCTGGGCAGATAATTCCCTTACAAATCCAGCAAATTTCTCCGTTCTGATCATCTAATTCAGTGCTACAACTAAAACAATGTGTATTCCTGTTAGCTGCTTTATATACCCGAAGAAAATCTTCAGTCTTCATTCGACTCGGTTCACCGAATACACTTCCATTTACATACTCCAAATAAGTTATTAACCCATCTATTTCATCATTAAATACCTGAGTAATTTTCACTTTATGTATTTTAAGGTCAGATCCTGTATAGATAAAGACATCTCCACTTTTCATAATTGCACCTCATTAAATAGAATAGGTTAATTATAACTTAAAGTAATGGGATTGGAATAGTTTTCCTACAAAAGACTGCTTTTATAGGAAAAAGATTGTGAAATACACTTATTAAATGTTGCTATATATGCATTTTAATCTTCGTTATTTCACAAACTTATTTACATTAAATTATTTTATTTATTCTTTCTGTTGACTGTTTAAAATATGTATTATCCAACTCAAATCCTATGTATTTTCTATTTGTATTTATTGCTGCAATAGCTGTTGTTCCAGATCCCATACAATTATCTAGAACAATGTCGCCTTCATTGGTATATGTCTTAATGAGATATTCAAATAAAGCTACAGGCTTCTGTGTTGGATGAATGGCTTCCTTCTGCTTATCCATCGCAAACACTTGAACACTTCTTGGGTATCTTTCGGTACTATCATATGTATTAGGTATGTAATCATTATAGTTTGTAGACAACTTGCTATTTTTTCTATGTTCCACTTTACTTACTTTTCGTTCATGCCCTGTTGTTTTTTGAGGATTGTATGTTGGTAATTTCTTATAAAATACTAATATATTTTCATGCGCTTTCATCGGCATTTTCTTGGCATTTAGATGACCAGTGGCATTTGTTTTTTCCCATATCCATTCGTATTTAAGTAATTTAAGATTACTATTACCTAGAACTTTGTCAAAAGGTGTCTGAGCAGTTAAGACAATTGCACCGTTATCCTTTATAATTCGCTCGTATTGTTCCCATAGTCTATCTAGTGAAATTATTGAATCCCATTTATTACGAGTTGTGCCATAAGGCAAGTCACATAGTATCATGTCAATTGAATTGTCAGGAACTCTTTTCATTCCTTCAAGACAATCTTCGTTATAGATTTTATTTAATTCAATCAATATATCAATCTCCTTTCTCAAAGCAATTATTTGTCTTTATCATTTGTGGCTATCAGATATAATCCAAACAGTGCGATCAACCCTCCGAAAGCCAAGAAACACTCAAGGAAAAATTTAATCATCATTTTATATTCTCCTGTATAATTATCTCTCCTTTAAAATATCGTTTTTATTTAGATACCAACTCATATGTTTGCTTAAATATATCTTTTTTACAGGAATATACCTCACCCTGAACCCCTTTAATGACATAATCTCCACCATTACATCTCATGATGCCTTCTAATGTTTCAATCTCACAGTAAGCTTCTTCAATAGAATAACGGTTATAGTCACAATTAAATAGCCAGATATTATTACAAGAAACTTCCTCCATAAACCAATCTGGCATAGGATCTACATAAAATTTAAAAGCTTCGACTTCAACCGGTTTCTTTCTATATATGGTCATAAATTATCTCCTCACTTTGTCTGCAAGGAAGCATTCCCACTCCCTCACAGACTAACACTATTCCTCTTCCACTCTTCCCATTGATCACTAAATTCAATTATCAGTTTCTCCAACTTGACTACATTCTCCTCAGAAGGATTTATAGCCCCGTCTTCCCATCTCTGGACAGTATAAGTACTTACCCCTAACAAAGCTGCAAACTCAGCCTGACTTAATCTCTCCTGCTTCCTATACTTCCTTATTGGACAGTTAGCTTTCCATTCCAACAACATCTTCTTAAAACTCATCCTAATCACTCCTTAATGGGGAATGATACAGTATATGTTGTGGTGGTTGTTTAGTTTCCAAGAACATGCTGTATTAAGTTTTTTCTTCTTATTAAACTGGTAAACCATTCTTTATCCCCTGTCTGCAGAGATAAATCAATTAAACTGTAAATATCAGCAAGCATACTTTTAACCTCATTTAAGTCAATTGTAGCCTTGTAGTAAGCAACGGGATAACCTTCCTTCTCGTTCTTTAGGAAAGTCTGCTTAGTTATCTTTCGTTTAACTCCCCACATATTTAAATCAGTCAGGTATACTTGCTTATAATATTCTTCAATCCCCAGATCCTCATTAACTTCACAGATGTATTTAACCTTTTGCTTAGATAAGTTCACAGCATTTCTCCACCTTTACATAACATTTTTCACAATACAATTCACCTTCATTATCAACTACTGCAGTCCAGCAATATGGACATTTATGTTCGGCAACCTCATTATTTATTAGATTGTTTATTATTGATTCGAACCTGTTCATGTACTATCTCCCTCTCGCTCTTGATAGTACATAGTATGTGGTTGTGGTGTATGTGGTGTTATATGCTGCGTAAAATGGGTTTATGCCTAATATGTATTAATGACTATCCGAATAAATTTCCTTCTTAATATGATGCAGCAATTCAATCTCAATATTAGCATTTCTCATTCCCAATGATTTGAGTAAGCTAATATCCATTGATAGCCTGTTTTTCAATTCTTTGATTATCTGTTCTTGCACTTCTTTGGTCAATTTATCACTTCCTTCAGTTATCCAACTTATTTTGTATTCTATACTCCAAATTATTGACAACTTCTTTTACAAGTATCACCTTCTGAGAATCTGACAAAGGGAGACTCAAGGTTGATTTCAAAATTTCAATTGCTGCTTCAAGTTTCATTTTTTATTACCCTCCTTTCCCGGTAAATGAACTGTTTTATCCAAATATTGCTTTTAGTACGAAAACTGCCCCTAAAACAGCTAAAAAATAGACAATTGCTATTAACCCAAATTTAGCTATCGCAAAGCCTAGTGCAACAAGGGACAGAGCAATAAAAATAAATGAAAGTACAACTAGTAATACCAGT
Source organism: Bacillus sp. UMB0728 (assembly GCF_002858875.1). Taxonomy (NCBI): domain Bacteria; kingdom Bacillati; phylum Bacillota; class Bacilli; order Caryophanales; family Bacillaceae; genus Bacillus; species Bacillus sp. UMB0728. The sequence continues at coordinate 161,953 of NZ_PKLA01000003.1, forward strand.
TTCTCCATATTAATCACCACACTTCCTGTAAAATAACTCTTTTACATGATTATTTACTTATTTCCTCTAAGCTAAATATATTATTTTCCAACAAAAACTCCTTAAGATTTCCCTTTATCTCGTCTACGCTGTCATACTCACCTGCATCAAACACTGGAACATTATAATGGTTAGCTAATCTTATTGCTTGACCAGTCCCACCTTTACCTTTTCCATCCTTAGTCCAGCAGATAACAAACTTGGACGGTGTTTCAAGATCCTTCCCTAACACTTGATGAGTATTTCTTGCTTGTAGTTTCCTCGCTCCTTGAGATAATCTCTCCCAATTAGGATGAAAACTCTGTGCTATCTCGAAAGCCTTAGTATCCCAAACAATTAAATTCGAACTTGATTTCTCAAATCCTTTCCAAGGTAAGTAAATTTCTTTCTCTCCATTCACTCTATCGCATCCTATTTCAAATGCTTTATCAGCACCTTGAGCACCACCAGACCGGAGTATTAGCCCTTTTGTGGATAGATACGCAGCTAATTTAGAGAAATATTCTAAAGCGTATGTAGGCGTTTCTCTTGATCCGATTCCTGCATAATGCATAACATCCCCTCATTTCCCTGTGAAAACTGACTTTTATTAATCCTCATATTTCTGCAAAGCGGCTAGTATAGTTGCCTTGGCGTTCTGCAGAATTGCCCATTCTTTAAAGTCGTCTGCATTATTCATTCTTTTCTCAATATCTTGAAGCTGATTTTCTAATTTGAACTGGATATTCATTATTTCCCCTCCTTTGTTTTCGTTAAAATTTGAAGCATAATTATAGATTTCTATAGGTGTTTTTTACTTCGCTTTTGGCAACTGCCTTAATCTCACTAAGTAATTCTTTTTTGATTTTAGTAGCCATACGTTCGTACATCTTTGTTTCAAAGTCTTTATGTAAATCTCTGTTTAACTTTGCTTCTAATTTTGGCTCGAATTTGGCTAACACTTCTTCTGAAATTAAGGCAACTACTTGTTTAACAACTTCATTCTTTGCTTCTTTAGACACTTTTTCGATATGTGTCCTGTATGCTCCTGCTGACTGAAAAGATATATCCTTTGTAATTTGATCTGCTATTTTATCAGCAACCAATTCTTCAAAACTATCTTGGTTGTATTCTTCAAAGAAATCGTATTCAACTACTACGTTAAACTTAGCCATTTTTCCTCCTCCTAATCCTAATCAAATCGGAATTTTATAGTCTGCTTTTAATCCCTTGGGTCATCGACTCCTAATGTATCTGGAATGGAAATGCCCAATATCAGTAATGTATCTAAAATCCCCTCTTGAAAACCACTTATATAATCTTGACTTACTCCTGAATTTGGAACTACTTTTCCTACCTTATGATAAGAAAAATTCAGCATTCTTATCTGATCTTTTGTAAGTGCCACTTATTTCAACTCCTCTCCACTCTCTGATTCCAAGTCCATAATTGTCAAACTCTTCTTAGAATCTTCCCAACCCTTCTTTACCTTGAGTTGGTGCTTATTACAGGTATGACATTCCCTCACTGGTAACTGCCACAAACTACAAGTACCGTCTAAGTTATCAACTACTGCACTGCCCCACGTATAATACTGCCATTCGTGCTTCTCATTGTTGCAGAGCAGCTTAACTTTTAAGTTCTTAAACAGTTTCAATGAATAGTCTCCTTTACTATGAAATTATATCTTCACAGTCATCTTTTAATATATGTACTTCTTGCATATCTCCGTACAATTCACATTTAGTAAAATAATATTCGTTTCTATCAGGATCAGGGTATACATTAAATTCTTCACCAATCCTATTCTTATACCACCAGCTCAACCATTCAGTGTCATTGGTACTTTTAATAATTCTAACCTTCATTTAATCACCTCTTCTCAAACAGGATACAATTCGCATTTGATTCTAACGCATCATATTTATAACATATTTAACTGTAGAAACAATTCCTTTGTTAAAATCTACATCTGATCCTAAGTGTATAAGTTCTTCAGCCTTCTCTACTTCTGGTAAAAGCTTATCTTTTAGATTCTTATATTTCTCTAGATAATCATAATCAACTAATACCTTATGTTGCTTTGGAAGTTGTTCAGTAAACATCCCAACTGGATTGCCAAGCTCATAGACAGTCATACAATCTTCTCTAAAGCCACCTCTAAGTGCAATGAATGTCTCTTCTTCATTTCTATATGTAGTTAGTTCATCATTGTTTGTGAATACCTTTTTGGCTTCCTCAACAAATTGCAGGGATTCTTTTGTCACTGTATTCATAATCGTTTACTCCTTTTATAATTATTTTTCATTAAAGACCTATATCATCAATATTAATTTTATGTTCCAGAATGAGCTTCTTACACAATTCCTTCCACTGGCTGCCCCATTCCCTTACTTCTTCAATTGCTGTTCTGATTTCATTTATCTCATCATCCAAATTACTAACGTCATAAGCTACAGAATCCATTCTATGTATAAGGTCATCAAATTCATCGTGTCTGTAATAGTTCAAATCTCTCTGAATACTTTTCACTTTCTTTACTACCTCATCAATAAATGAGCATTGGTATTCTACCGGATCATTTAAACTAAATAAATCTTCAGTTCGTGATACTCCATATTCATCTTTAATCTTTCCCCATGCAATTTGACTTTCTTCTTTGGTCATAAGAAACTCCTTTCATTTAATTATTTTACCATTTCTCCCATTCAGACTTAGGCACTTCTCTAATCATAGTCGCCTTTGTAGCAAGCACATGACCGTAATCTTTGCCAATGAAGTATTCAGGATTAACATCAAGTTCAATCAATACACTGTTACTCTTATTTTCAAATGACCTTTGGATATCTCTTTTTTCACTGAGATGCAGTTTTCCAGCGTGACCATTGTTATAACTACTTCGACTCTTATTAAAGTTGGCAGCAACTTCTTTACCAATTATGTATTCAAAATCATTGTCATAGTGACTATAATATCTTTCGCCTAATTTCTTAACAAATTTATAGAGTTTATTTTCATTAAAGAATTTAACTGGATCTAATTCAGCCGCATATGGAGGCTTAGAATCGACTTCTCTGAGCAAATCATCATGACTTATGACAAAATGCCTTTCGTTAATATTCAGATATGGCTTAGGTTCTTTGCTAATTGTGTCTAAGATGTCCTCTAGGTCATCAAATTTAACTTGTGTAGGCTTTTTAAAATAATCTTCATCCAATGCCAATTCAGCAATTTTATCAATGGCTTCCTGAAGATCAAACTCTTCATCCTCAACATCCTCAAATAACTTATCGTAATTGATTCCATACATGCCACCCATCTGTTCTTTCAACTCTTCATATGTATTGATTTCTAGGTTCATACAAGTAAGAATAATACGGATGAATTCTGGCTTAGAGATTCTATATCCCCTGCCTTCATATTTCTGAACACGCAATAATGACACTATAGGGAATGCAGTTTCTGAATTAAACTTAAGCAAGCGTTGAGAATTGTGTTTGAGAAAATCCTCATGAAGTACAAATTCTTCTGTCTGAAAATCAAATGCTCCCATGCACACTGTATAATCAAAAGTATTGAAAATGTCTTCTGGACTATTAAAATATTGAAAATGAATCAGCTGCACATCAACAGCTTCCCTATCCTTTATCGGAAAAGCAAACTGAGTCGCTTTCTTTGTATGAGAGACTACCCAGTTCTGATCATCCCAAGTGTCAGTAACAAAATTAAGAATTGATTTTTCACTCCTAAAATACACATCAATGTCATTAATATCCTTATTACTGAAGAGGCTTGTAATTGTTCCTCCTGCTACGATAACGCCATATTTTTTAAATTGCTCAACCAAGTGCTTACCTAGATAAGCGTAGAGTTTATTTTTCTCAAATTGATAATTCATCTTTACCTCCGTTTATTAAATTATTTCTTATAAAATGTATGCTTTACTGTAATTTAAACACGCTGCTGATATCTTTTCTTAGTTTCTCTGTAGCTTTATTTGCTTCATTTTTGACCATCTTAGTTACCAATGGTTCCACATCCTTAATCAATCGACTACTCAATCCCTTTATGTAATCATTATTTAACTTTGTATTTACCTTAGTTTCCACTTTCTCCTTAATATCTTCAGTTACAATCATGGAACTAAGATCTTCTACAACTTGATTTACGATTTTCCTCTTAATATCGCTGGCAATGGTCTGAATTTGAGAATTAAATTTACCTCCCAATTCACTCATTATCCTATAGCTCAATTGTTCAGCAATTTTCTCTTTTATGACCTCATCCAATTCCTCATAATCATTGTGGATATCATACTCTACAGATATATTAAACTTCAATTAATTATCCTCCTTCATTTAAAACAATCTTTTTATTTAGTTTTGATCTTCAACAATCACATTCGTATAATCAATATTTAGCAGCTTGCAAAGCAAGTATGTAATATAACCATCTTGGAGCACCATTTCACGATTTACTACAATATACTTTTCAAACTTATTATTTTCCTTGTAGTAGCTTAATCTTTCTTGAATCTTATCTACAGAAGGAGTAGTTCCTTTAAACTCCTCTGGGACAATAATATCTTCTAAGTTTGTGAGGATCTTAATCTTATTCAATTCATTACACTTCAACTGTGCTTCCTCTTTGGTGAAAAATAAGTTTTCTGTTCCTCTACTATAGTTACTATGTCCACACCTTCCTTTGTACCTGACGTTCACTTTACCATCACTACTAATATTAATTTTAGTTGTTGATATGATAAATGGCTCCTCACACACGGTATAATGCTTTTTATTAGAGGTGAATTTACCTTTACCATGGCATTCTGGACATCTCATATTCTTATTGTTAAAGTCAATTGTTCCCTTACCCTCACAAATTTCACACTCAGTTTCTAGATTAGTTTGCTTAGTTGTGTATACAGTGTCTTCAGCAGTAAATTTGACAGGTACTTTTAATATATTCATTTGTTTAATCTCCTTTGTATTATGGTAAATTTCATCTTTTATTGAACCATATGTAATTCTACATCACGTTTGCCAGAAGCCTTTTTAAAGGCATGTTCCAATGTAGTATCTACTCTGGGCTTATATTGTCTATTCTCTAATCTAGCTACAATTCGTTCCGTTTCAGCCCTTACATTACCTAACTTTTTCAAGACTTGTTTGTTCTCATTCACATAATCCCTTAAAGGTCTAATTATTTCAACAAAGTCTTTAGCTCTACGTCTGTACTGTTTGATTTCTCTTAGCTTTTTGGCATAATCAAGTAGTTCATCATCTGATAAATCTAGTAGTTCAAATACGTGCAAAATGTCATTAGTCTCGTTGTTCAATACAGATTCTTCATAAGAAGCTTCTTCAAACAATGTCTCTGCATTAAATATCTCTGAAATTCTTGAAATTGTTTTGACAGGATCAAACTTACCCCATGAGTATTTTATTTTTCTTTTTTCTTTAAACTCTTTAGCTTTTTCATTTTCAATCATAGGAGTTAAAATTTGCGACAGCCTTTTTACGTCCATTCCCTGACATTCTAACTTTGCTAAAATTGATTCAACTTCATGTGCTTCATTTATATCCATATTTAAACATTAACCCCTTTTCTTATGTTTTGGTTACTTTTCCCTAATCTCCTTCAACTCTTCCCTCAGCAATATCTTAGCAGCCTCTAAATCATTCTCCAGATCCATCAAGCCTAATACCCTCTGCATATCTGCTTCTGTTAATACTCCTTGTTGATAAAGCTCATATGCTTTCTTACTGTCTTCCATAATCCTCTTTATGTAATCACCTGCAAGCACTGTATCTTCTCCTTTCATATTATTAACTTAATTTTATATTAGTTTATTTTATCTTAATAGTCAACATAAAATTACCATTTTACTTTAAATTATTTTATCTTTATTCAAAACAATCACCAATAAATCATTCTCTCTAGCTGCTGATTCATTGGTGATCATTGTGTCTGTTTAGAAACATATTCACTCTTTGTATTCTTATTGACTATATGTTACAATTGCTTTGAACAGTTAAGCGACCAAACTAAACTGTACATAACCGTCTGCCATTGAGCATCCCCATGCTTAGTGGCTTTTTATTTGTATTCATCTTCATCACTATTATTCTCGTAACTTACATGTGATAACTCATTAATGGTAGCAATAGACGTAGTATGTACGCTACCATCTGGGAGAGTAATTTCAACTTTAGCACCTATAATGACATCTGGATGAAAGCTATTAAGCAAAGAGTCTTCACTTAAAGATGTTTCAAAGACCATGTGTAATTGAGCAACAATTTGTGCAATATTCTTCATTATGTTTTGTCCTCCTGTATTTGGGCAATAATGTTTTTGGTTGCAATCGTCCCTTTTAAAACTTCATTAAAATAGAATGTATGTTCGTATTTTTGTTCGTAGTTCTATTATAATGCGAACAGCGTTCGATTACAACTTTATACTTAACAATTATTTTCTTGTGTAAATTGGTAGCAATTGGTATGATACAGTAAGATTCATGACTTAAGTAATAGGAGGATTTTCCGATGTCTAAAGATATTGTCGGGAAATGCCTTCTCCTTAATCTACTAAACAAACGATACATGACTCAAGTTGATCTATCAGAAAAGACTGGTATATCTAAGCAGCAAATTAACGAATACATAGCGAACACCAGATTAATGACCATCTATAACGCCAAGTTAATTGCTGATGTACTTGATTGTTGTATCGATGACTTATACGAATGGAAACTTAGGAGAAGGTAAAAGGGCTGTAACATTTGCCCTACCTCACGATTCACGTTTTCGTGAACTTTTTTGTATCATTCTTACTACTTATTTACAGTTTACAACATATTTAACGTCTTGTCTTTGTCTTGTTTTGTCGAAACAATAGAAGTCTTGTCGAACATGAAATCTTTTTATTGACAAATTGAATTTCATGTCCCACAACATTCCAATTATTTCGCCTAAAAAAATTGGATTATTTCTCTAAGTAGGTTGATTTTTATGCAAAAATGTTAGATTTATTTTTATAGTTTATTTTATATTATGTAGGTTAATATCCCTTATTTTCAAGGGATATTTTTTTGAATATTTATAATCAATCGTTGTCTGAACCAAATTCTATAAAGTCTATGTCATACAATTCTTTGAGTTTTTCTGCATTTATAAATGGCTTCATTAATGACCTATTATAGTAGCTATATTCTCCAACTTCAATCTTGGATGCTTGATACTTATCACCAATCACTTTAATATCTTCTCTGGATAGCTTAGGTTCTTCTCCATTGGCTATTTTCTCTTGGAGTATTTTGGCTGCCAAACTTATCATACCGGACTGACGTAATGCGATTGGAGTTAGATGTTCTAAATCGAACTCTGTTCTTATATTATTTAATCTATTGTATAAAGTAGTAACTGTAACTGGTGATCCTTCTTTTGATCTCGGGCTACTTGCTTGTTTAATTATATAGTCTGACTCCAATAGTGGTCTTTCCTTATATCCACCTGTTTCTGGATCATAATTCAGATAAGAAGCTGCTTTATAAGCATTTTCAATATATCTCATTCCACGATCACTTACTTTGATTTTCTCATCTCGTTCCTTAATATATATCTCATTATTATTCCAATCTACATCGTTATAAGTTAAAGGTTGAATTTGACTGAAAGATTTTCCCATGATCCCGTGAAATAATAAGAACAAAAATCCTTGATCCTGCGCATTTGGTAGCTGCTCTAATAATGTATAAAATTCATCTTCTGAGTAATGGATCTTTTTCGTGTTGTCCACTAAATCATCAAACCAAGAATCGTTGATGCCCTTTAAGGGATTAATGTTACTTTTTCTGAGTCCTTCTTCGATAGCCCATGAAATATACTGTGTTAAGAACCTTCCGTATGATTTTGCCACACTTTTAGAATGAGGTTTTGCATTTGCAATAACTTCTCCAATTTCAGATAGATTAAAATCATACAGATCTTTTTCTAATCTAGACTCTTCATAAATTGCTTTGGAAAGTATATGACTTAGAGTGTACTGCGAACCTTCATTTTCATAAGTAGATAAAAATCTCTCTTTAATTTCTTCATTGTATAATTTTATCGCCATCTAAACTCATCCCTACTATTAGTAAATTTTTTATATATTATTTGATCTCCAACTTCTCAAAATATTGCTTAATCGCTCTTCGAGCCTTTACTGTATCAGCAATATTACCTTTACCGTCCAAAACTCCTAATTCTTTCCACAAATCGTTGTCTCTTGAGAAATCAATATTTTTAATAAGATTTCTTATTTCTCTTTCTTTTAAACCATTTTCCATCATTCTTCTGGCAAGAACAAGGTACCCAACGAACATATTATTATCATTAATGATTGTATTTTTACGACTTTCCGCAAGGTTATTAATGAACTCTTCTGGATAAGAGCCAATTAAGAATGAGAACACCTCCGTTAGATAGTCTCCTACATCAGCAGCATCAGCACGAGTATTCATTTTAAATTCTTCATCTATTGTGTCTGCTAGAACATTGTATGTTACTAATTCTTTATTTAATGAGTGAATCCTGTTAGTTTGAGAAATTTTCCCTCTTAATTCTGATTCTTCTCTTAATTGTTGAACAACTGTATCGCTCAATCTGTTTGCTTCAAGCTCTTGAATCCTTGTTTTAGATAAAGGAGTAGCCTTCGCCAATTGTGCCTGATATTGTTGAGATTTTTTAGTTGAGTAATTGGTTATTAATACTGCAAAGTTAAAGTTTAATTCTGGATTCTGCTGTAACGCTAATTGTGAAGCACGACACCTATGAAATCCATCAACTACATCCAATTTAGTATCCTTAGTTATTGTTAACTCCATCTTTTTAGAATCAAAAATTAATTCAGTACCACTTTCAGCACTTCGTGTCGCAGCGTTAAATACTAATACCGTTGGCACCAATGTACCTTGGAGTAAGTGAGATTGGATTTCAGTTACATTTTTCATATTTAAAGTTGGCTCAATGATGACTTTATCTTTACGCCTTGTGTATTTTGCTTCTCTTTGCAGATCATAGTTGTAATGAAGAAGTTGAGATGTCAACAATTTATCGATAACTTTAATATCTAAAGTCACCATATAAGCACTGTTACCAACCACCTGTGCATTAGTAACAGTGATTGGAAAGTCAATCTCAGATTTCTTAGCTTCTGTTAAACCACTAAATTGTCTGGATTCTCTAATATCAATGTCAGTAAAATAGGTATCAGGGTCAATTTCCATATTCCCTGTCTTACTGAATACCTGCTCTGTAAATAGATATAGCTCTCTAATGTCAAGATCCTCTATTTCTTTTTTAGGGTTGTTTAGGAACTTCTGAATCTTACCAGAACCTATCTGATAATTCTTGCTAAGGTGAAGTTTAATATCCTCCACCTTGTCTTTTTCAGTTTTAAGTTTTGAGTTAACAATAGTTTTTATTAGCTTATCTTCTAATTCTCTTCTGTCCTTCAGCAAATCGAAAGAACACCTCACTTATATTAATTAGAATAGGATGTTAAATATCTGTCTCAATGGTCTCACATTAAATAATACTTTATTTAGCATTCGATGTAAACAATTTTACAGTTTATTTCATATTAAGGTACTTCCACTATTTTCTTGGTATCATTGAGGTATTCATTAACAAAATAATCATCAGCATACTTCCATTTAAAGCCTCCTGCTGAGATATATCTGCCTTTGCAAGCATATGCAATATTATAGATGTTCAATTCTCTTCTGGCATCCATAGCACTCTCCCAGAGTTTTATAAGCTTTCCATCCATACTTAGTTGAACCACTTCTATTTTACCTGAATGTCCACTCTTTAACCCCGACTCTCTTTGAGCTACTTTCGGATCATAAGTGCAGAGACCCAAATCACTGCATTTTTTTAATTTTCTTACAACTGTGCTTCTTTCTAATTTTACGAATTTAGCAATCTCATTTACGTTCTTAGTTTTATTAGTCCAAATATCGCTAATAGTTTTCAAAAGGTTGGTATTTGTGGCAAATTCATGACAAAGATCCCAATCAACTTTTTCTATATTAAGCAACTTCAACATATCGCTTTCGGTAATAGACTTCTTTAAAAAATCCTTATCAGATAAAGAGCAGTCAATAACAATATAAAGGTCAATACCATTATTTAATGCATTATACATTTTAAAATTATCATTACTTATTTCCTCTTCAAAGGTTTTATGAAAATGAAACCTCTTAACTTTAGAATAGTGTTGTATGCCGTGAGTTTCAATTATGCAATTCTTATTTGGTAAGTAAAAGTCATACCTTTTATTTTGTGACCATTTGAAAGTTTTTTCTCTCTCAAAAATCTGCGAGGTCTGATCTAATAAAGCTGCCATAAATTTTTCACTATATGATATTCCATCAGAGCACTTGCTACAAGGAAAGTAGTCTAATTTAGAAACTGCATTAATTATTTTTGATTGCTCCAAATTACAATTGGGACAAACAAATATAGCGGTTTTATTACTGCCTATAGTTAATTTATACCCTAAATCTTCATCCTTTAATAACTTTGCTATTTCCGGCTTTAGTGTCCACAAACAATTTGTATGGTTAACTTGAAAACCTTTGCAAAAAGGGCAAGCTGTATCTTGATTTGTACGATTATAAGCATATGCTTTATATTCACTTTGACATGTAGAACAGTTCCAAAGATATGGTTGACCAGAAGCATAAGAAATTTTATCTGGACTCTTTGGATTTTTGTCACTGTATTCTCTCAAAAGATATAATTTATTTTTATCTAATGCATATTTCTCAAGAGAATTTTCGTAATCTATACTGTTTAGTAATTTCTCTCTAGCCTTATCTTTGCCGCATGAAAAACATCTATCCTTACCGTCTCCTGAGATTCTGGATTTTGTAATTTGGTAATAAGTTATATTATGACAATGCACCCCACATATATCACAAATTTTTGTAAGCCTGACTTCACTCCCACTGGGCAGATCTTCGACTTTAACTATTAATTCACTACCTATTAACACCACTGATTTTCCATATTTATTTATATATCTCTCAAGGGTATATCCCTTATTTTCATAGTATTTAATATTTTTTCCACCCAGTGTAATAATAACTTCCCTCTCTAATATCGCCATATATATAGTCCTCCCTCTTATTAATTTATTTCTTTTCCAGAAAATCCTTCAAATCCATTTGCACCTTCAAACTACTCTGCTTAATAAAATCCTTTAAGTCTTCAATTGATACATCAGCCAAGAACGATAAATCAAACTGTTGATCCATTCTTACTCCCGGTGTCTGAGTATAGTCCTTAGTCTTATTAACATAGTGTTTGAAAGTAGTTGCCGGACTACTGTGATTAGCATGTATTGCAGCTTCCGTTATATTCCCGTTTGATGTGCTTAGACTGAAATCAATAGCAATTCCTCTGAACGAATGGAATACCACATTTCTTTCTTTTGATATTCCCATCTTATTACGAAGCCTGGCCATCAACTTATCAATTGCAGCAGGTGAAATCTGAAATACAATCTCAGGATCGCCACTCCACTTACGACCCTTATTCATCTCTTTAAGCTCTAATATCTGGTTGTATAGTTTAGCTGAGATAGCTGTAGTATTCTGTTTTTGTCCTTTACCAACCACAGTTTTAACCTTATAGACACCTTTTTCTTCCTCAAAGTCACTCCATTTAACATTTAATATCTCATTTTTACGAAACGAACTCCTGATGGCGAACAATATTAGCATCTTTTTCAGATAACCATCTTCCCTTTCTGTTTCATAAGCAACCTCTGCCATTCTCTCTGCTTCTGTCTGTGATAAGCTTCCATATGGATTAGACTGTACCTTCAGTGTTTTAATGTTAAATACATTTGCATTAACTTCATACTCAGAGCTCAAGAAGTCATACATGCTTTTAACTGAAGTAATTTTATTATTAATTGTATTGTTAGATAAATTATTATCCATTAAGTATTTCCTGTAGTTTATTATGTCTTTTTTCTTGAATGTTAGATCATCAATTGTTAGATGCTCAATTTCTTTATTCTTCAAAGTCCTAAAAAATTTTCTAATGTCTGATTCATAAGAAATCCGAGTACCTTTACTATGGACTTCCAACTCATTTAAGAATGCCTCAATATCATCAAACAACTGATTATTATTCAATCTAACAACATTTTCAGCCAACATACTGATCTCCTCCTTCCATCTCTCTGATTTTCCTTTCAAGTAATTGCTTTGCTTGATTAACTTCTTTTAATGTTTTCCTTAATTCATATGATTTCCAGTTGTTCGCATTCCGTCTAATATAATCAAAAAAACCAACCAACATGTTTCCTCGCTCCTTTACTAGCCCCATATTTTATAATTTCTCTCTCTGTGTATACCTCATTATACTCCCAACAAACCAGTTTAATTACATTAGATTATTTTATCTATTTATCTATACCCTTATTATATCCAAAATGAATTATAATTCAAGTGCTTTTATGCAAATTTAACCATTAAAGTTGATAAATTTATCAATTAATTCCTAAAGCAAAACAAAGAGCCTTATATAAGGCTCGAATGTAATTATTTTATAATAAATCCTTCAACGATATAAGGTTGATTACTTTGGATTTCTAACGATATTGAATTTCTTTTATTGTGTCCTGTGGGATGTTTATATGTATTTACTTTAGAAATAAAGTGGGGCGCAGCTCCATATTTACCTTTTTGTTCCCACCACTTATATTCAGGAATATCTCTCCACTTTTTACTTAATTTATAGCGCATTGACATTGGAACATATTTGGAGATTAAGTCAAAGAATCTAACAGTCCCTTCGGTATTAATGTCCACTCTAAAAGATTGCTTTCCATTACTAAGTATTTTATCTTTCTTGATTTCTGATTTAATATTAAATTTACTGTATAGAAACTTCTGAAATAATAATATTTCATCGTAGGGAAACTTGTATACAGAAAAACTTACTCTAGGTGTAATATTTGGCACATCATCACCATCGTCTCTGCACATTCTTTTAGTTCCATCATCCAAGTAAAATATTGTAAGACCTAGCGCATCCAAATTACTTAAGATAGATTGATTTAGTTTGTAAGAAGATTTTCGAATATTTTTCAAGTCATACATAAATTCTGGTGCAGTTCTTATGCTTAGTGTATTCGCAACTTTTATTTTTGACCCATATCCAGATATTCTGTCTTTATTTATTGAAACTATGTCTTCAAAAGTTTCTAAAATCTTATTATGTAAATCTATGTGTGGGTTCTTTGCAACTCGTGAAAATACATACCTAACAGTTGGAATATTCTCGTTGTCTTTTAATACGTTAGAGTCTGCTAAGCCACTGCCTAAAGCAACTTGTATCTGTTCATCTGACAATATGTAATCATAATTATAAATACTTTGACCACTCCTTAAAGAATCTACATTTTTACACCCCTCGGGAGTAAGTAGTAATTGATCCCTTGTTAATATTATTCTGCGTTTAGAAGAATTTAGTTCGCTCAACACTTCAACTTGGAATAATTCATCGACTTTAGTAGAGTATGTTTCTTTGCTTATGACAATAGAGCTTAAAATACTTCCCTCCTTAAAACTCATTATCTTGTCGCTTTCTGTAACATCCTTTAGCATCTTTTTATTTCCATCAGCTAAATAAATTTTATTTCTTGCTTCAATTGTTTTAATTAGTATTACCTCCTTTTTATGTTTGATTATTTTTTAATGCTAATTGTCTCCAATATATTTTTTCCTTCTCACTAATTTCACTACACTTAGTCCCATATTCGTACATTGCACACTGGATATCATGCAGCAGATCCTTTGGTAATTCACATTCTAACTTTGTTTGTATGAAATATTGTAATCTGTTTATGTATGGCTGAGGAGTTATCAACTTTATCACCTCAAATTTGTTAGATTTTATGTATTTCAGTATGTACAGATTTGGAATTACTTAGACTGAAATCCCTCTTTTATAAAGAAACATTCTTACTCTCCAAACAATTTATCGTATAGTTGCTTTTCATCTTCTAACATAGGTCTTTCCAAATCAGCAACACTCGCCCATTCCTTTACAATTTCTAATTCTTTATCAGATAAACAATAAATAACCTTACTTTCTTTCCCTGTTTCAATTACGGGTAAATTATCAAGGTCATCTAATAAATCAAAATCAATGTCTGGTAGGTCTTCATCAATTATTAAATCATTTCTGCCTTGTTTTTTACTCACTATTTTTCTCCTTTGTGGTGTTTTTCAGTATCCAAATCAAACATGAATTTGACTGGCAAATTTATTTCTTATTAACTTTGAAAAAGTCAATTCTATTAAAGTCGAATCCACCAAACATAATTAGTCCATATACTCCAAGAAGTACATTTACTAATGGTATTAGCGTAAATATCGCTAACATAAACTGTGGATGAGATTCAGGATTGCCGTCAGAATTAATAGCTACTCTGATCAAAAACCAGCTTACTACGACTGAAATTATGTAACCAATTGCAAATAATGTGATTTCCATATATTTATCCTCCTAAATTTACGATAAGTTAAAGAATTTATGCTTAATTATTTTTTATTAAATGTAAAATTTCCTTACAATCCATACAATATATTGCTTCACCTACTCTAATAATGTTTTCATGCTTACAGATATTTTTAGTCATTCTTTTTCCTAAACCCTTCAATAACTTCCTTTATGTCTTTTTGGCTAATCCTATATCCCATCTCAACATCATTGATCCTTTTTAGTAATACCTCTAATTCTTCAGGTGAAATGTCTTCCAACTCGTCCTTATTCAAGCCTATTCCTCCATTCATAATTCAATCGTAATCCCCTAATTGATTGTTTATTTTTACAGACAGTAATTGTAACTCCCTAATCTTTTTATTTTCCCATTCTTGAAACTCACGAAGACTAGAAACCTTTTTCATCTTCTCTGATATCTTCATTTGGTCTTCGATTAAAGTTAGTAAGGTCTTTAGTTCTGCGTTTGTGAATTCTTCTAAATTCATTCATCATCACCTAACAATCTGATCTTGAATTCATTTCTCTCAATTGCTTCCTTCCAATACTTCAATTCCCTATATTGAATCAAAATATCGTGAGTATTACCGCCAAAATCTCGATCAATCATATGCTGCAGTGAATCCATCCTGTTTGTCATTTGGCGTAATATTGAGCTCTTGTCTACAATGTTCACTTTATAACCTCCTATATTTGATTATTTCGCTTAACCTTTAACATCCCAATCTGGGTACACATTCAGATAGTCACTAAACTTATCTCTATGCTTAATCATCATTCTATTCGCAAACTTATTCGCATCCTTTTCTATTGGTGCAGTGGAATAGTCTTCATCTGTAACCTTGTATGTATGTTTCATGTTCCAATACTTAGTGTTATTTTCATTCTGATAATAGTGTCTTAGCTCATGTAGTAACGTATGTAAGACACATTGCTTTAGGTATCTGTCTTCAAACTTATGATTAAATGCATAGATATGGATCATTTTGTTGCCGGAAAAGTAGCATCCCAATATTTTGTCTTTGAAAATCTTTTTAATTTGCCTTAAGTCGAAAAATAAATTCTTAGCAGTCCACATTATGTAATCGAATTTACTGTAGAAAATATGTATGTCACACTTACCTTTATAATCCTCATGGAGAAGATCTAGACACTCATATATCTCTTTGTTAAAGTTACTGGTCATTCATTTTCAATCCTCCTTGTTCCCTTTAATATGCTTTGAATTCAACAGCATCTCAACAATCTTTTCAACATCCTCAAGTTTTTGGTATGGTAAGGTTAATTTCTCTGTGTGATTATTCCTTCTTACCTTCAACTCAATTATTCCAAATTCATTCTTCTGGACAGTTACTCTTCCTTTGTCTGTCTTTATGACTTTATATACGATCACTTGCTTACCTGCCTCCCTTCATAAATTTTAGTCAAAGGCAAGCATTTATCGCAGACATCACCATACTTACTATCTTCAGTCCCGTTTTCCCAGCAAATTGTACAGATCTTTGATGGACGGATTACTTTATTCACTGTATAACCTCCCTTATAATTTAAATATAAACAACGTTGCAGGATCTTCATGCGCTTTAGTTAGTAATTTATGAAACTGTTTTTTAGTTAGATCAAAGCTAAACGTGCCTGATGGAATTTCTTCAGCATAAGTTGGCATTGCAGATACTTCACCCTCGATTAAATCACTATGCACTGGAATGACTTTCTTATTTATTTCAGTATCTGTTGTGGAATATTGTTTAATGACCAATCCGGCATACAAATAAAGTTTTTGAGTTTCACCTTCGAATATGTAATCTTTTGTTCTCATATAAATATATTCGTTATGTACAGTTATTCTATTAGCTCTCTCCATGTATATATTACAATCCTCCTGGATTTTTGGCGGTATATTTATTGGTTAATTATAGAGGATTGAACACACATAGTCATTAGGAATTCGAGAGTTCAGCTAGAACTACACTTAATTTTATATGCTCAATAAAATTATCCTTACTTTTTTCTTTGTAGAAAGTCACTGCAGATTCGATATCGGTAAATTGCTCAGTTGTGTTTACATGCTCCTGAATTTCTTTATGCCAATCATAATCAATCTCCGTCCATGTAACTTCGTACTTCATACTTTCCTCCCCCTAATCAAGTGAAAGCATTATTATATTAAGTCTTTTTTCGTATAGTTCAGTATTTATCAATAACTTTTCCATCTTCGTCCAAGTCGTAATTGCTATCCTCGCTAAGTGTATACTGGACTTCTTTAAAATTACCTTGTACAACCTCACTGCTTTCAAAGTCGTAAGAACGACCCTTTAAAAGCAATACTCCGTTTTTTGCTAGTGACAAGTCGATCTCTGTTGCAATGATGAAACCTAGTTCATTTTGTAGTTCAACTAATTGAGGCGTGTCTAATTTTTGATATTCTTTCATGTTTTTCATCTCCTTTTATATTAGTTTTATGTCTAATATTCTTTATAAAATCGTTCTTTGATTCTAAATCAAACTTCAAAAGTTCTGACTCCAAAATCAATTGTTGCTTCAGGAACAGTATTCCTTCTGTATCCGATATAGTTACTTGCGTAGCCTAAAGCATTCATGTGAAAATGAACACCTGCCTTATTGAAGTCTCCTTTAGAATGATCATGACCACAAATCCAATGCTTAGAATTAATAAATGGCACATCCACTCTATAGCAAGCATTAGGTTTCTCCTTTGAAATAGGTGGATGAATAGGCGGAACATGAGAAACAAATACGTCTATCTCTTCTAACTCCAAGTCTTTATACCAGTTCAATGACAGTTCATTAAGGTATCTTGCTACATTATTTGCTGTCAGACTATTGATTTTTATAAATCTGGAATCATTTGATACTGTTCTATAAAATGTCCAATCCATTAATGATTCCGGTAAATACCACATTGCATCACCAGCAAATTTGACGCCTCTGTAGACATCTTTATTCTTGATAAGTGGAACAACATTATTAATTGCTGAAGCCCTTTCTATAAGTTCATTTAAGCGTCCTAAGGAGTCTCCATATTTCTTTTTTTGACTCTTTGATATTAGGTAAAGATCATGATTGCCAAATGTAAAATACACTCTCTCGTAATTCTTGGCAGCCTCTTCAAGAATCCATATGGATTGACAATTAAATTCTGAGAAATCGCCTGCCAGTATGAGTGCTTCTCCATTCCCATTTTGGATTAACCTTTCTGTCAATTGCTTAGTCCGTTTTTCCCATTTAAGTTGGTTTTCTGTCCATATCATCCAATGGTTAAAATGAAGATCCGATGCATAATCAATTTTCATAAACACATTTCTCCTCAATTAAAATCTACTTTTTATTTAGTTATTTCTTTAATAAAATCAAATTCCCCTAGTTTTTCTAAGTACAGGTAGTCTTCAATTCTTTTAGACATCCTACTTTTATTTCGATAAGAGTTATTTTTTGTATTATGTAATATCTCATCAGATATATTAAAACAGCTCGCTACTTGTAGTAAGAGTCTCCTGTATTTTAGTGCATTCTTATTTGACAATCCTCTTGCTTCAGGACTTGTAAGAATTACCATTGTTTCGTCATCTGGAGCAGGACGCTGACCCCATAAACTTCGATCATATATCTCTGTTTGGTAATCATACCATAGCCACAGTAATTCAGCTTTTTCATAAGCATCATCTTGAACCCATTCTGAAATATATTCTTGTTTAAAGTTCATTTCACACCTCCAAATAAAAGGATCATTTTTTATAGTAGATTATGAGTCTACCTTTAGTACTTCTCTTGCAAATATATTTCTATCAGTCATTGGTCTTACCTGAAAATTAGAAACATCCTTAGCAAATTGCTTGAAATAGTCGGTTATATCCGTACCATTGTCTTTATCATAAGCTTTAATCAACTCTGCTTCTTCAAAATCTCGACCTTTAATTTCCTTATCCGCACTGTCAAAGGCTCTTATACAGTCATTCGCCCATATTAAAATACTTCCCCTACCTGATTTGACGGGTCTTTGATATTGAAGAAAATAAACTCCTGTTATTACTTCACCACTGGTTAATTTCATATCAAATAATACGTCCATGTTCACCTCTCCTTTTAAGATCAATTAAATGTTTTACTTGGTTTTAAAATAGAAATTTGGTCTATATCCTTTGAAAAATAATCCTTTATCATTCTTTTGTTCGGCTTGCTTCTTGTAACTTTCCTTAGTCATTTCCTCTGCCAGTTTAATATTCACTTTCTTAAGCACCTTCTCACTGTCCTGAAGCCACTGTTTCCACTCTGGATGGTCTGCTTTCTCACTTTTCTTTTGTCTAATAATATCCCCTTCTAGGGCTGCTTTGAGTATTTCTAATTCTCTAATTGTCATGTCTTTCACCCCTTCAAATCAACCTTATATTTTAATGCAACATATCCCAATACTTTAAGGATTTTAATCTATATTCTTCGGTTCTCACATTATATCGATACCATTTACGAAGGTAATATTTTGCCAACTGTTTGTGATACCAGTTCTTCATTCCCGCACTCCTTTAAAACTAACTTTTTATTCAGATCTAATCCAATTATAAAATCCAACCGGATCAACCTTTGAAAGATTCTTCATCTCTTCTGCACCATCTATACTGCCTGCTTGATAGCCAATTAGAAAAGCACCTTCAACGGTTTCTATAATATCCTTTGGTAATTTAATTCTATCTAACCCCACTCTCTTTCTATAAGCCAGTAAAGCTTCCTGTTCTTTCTTATCTAGATATTCATCCATCATTTGCTCCATTTTGCTATCCATCGATATCACCCTTATTTAATTATTATTATATTATAACTTTTAGCCCACTTATCAAACTCATTCTGCTGCCCCATACTATAAGCTAGATTTATCATGTAAGCCTCATTCTCAGTTAAACTTCTTCCAAACATTTTTTCTAAGTACCGCTTTACTCCTTCCATCTAAAAACCTCCCTATATCGTATTAATCATAAATATATGTAGTTCTTTTTCCGAATGGTATACCTAAAAATTTGTACGTTTTTATATGAGTTTCTTTAGGTTCGGGAACAACTTTATACTCAATGACTTGATAGTGATCGTCACTTATCACTATTTCATTATTGTGTTTTGGTAGTCTATTGCTGGTGACAACTACATAACCATGACCTAATCTTTTTACTGTATACTCATAGCCAACAATGTGATCCCCAACATTAAACGGATTGGATACGGCTTCAACAGTATCACCTATTTCTGCATGTCTATTAAGATATACTTTCTCCAACACTTAGCTCTCCTCTTTCCAGATACAATTTCTGTTTTAATTGAACTTATAAAGCACTACTTCATAATTGTTAAACACCTCATCAATAATTGCGTAAACTTCTTCCCAATCTCCACCAGCCAGCCCACAACCAATTCCAAAAGGCAATGCGACAGATAGATCATGCTCCTTGGCGATGCTTCTTAAATGTCTAAAAGCATTCTCCAAAGCTCCATAGTGAGTGTACACAAGCTTTTGTCTGCCATAGCTAGATTGACCGAATAAATTGGCTACCCACTTATTTTCACCACATGTGACAAGTTGCATTCGACCTAACAAAGCTTTCTTACCGCACTCATTAATAAATTCTATATAATTTGTATAGACTTCTGGATATTTATTTCTAATCTGTTTAGCAAGACCTGCTCCCATAACTCCCTGACAATTTACCTGATGACCAATAATGTTTTCAGGGGCATTCAGAATATTACCTTCAACAATCCTAATCATAACTCCAACTCCATATTATTTAATTATTATTTCAACTCTAAATAAATTTGATCTTCAACATTCCGCTTCACAGTGTTATAAAGCCATTCTTTAGTTGCTAAATCTTCTTTCTTAACTTTATATGCAGGTTTAATTGCTGCTAAAAGCTTCTCAGATCCTTCAAGAAAGACATTTAATTCTGTTTCAGTTTCAAAATACCCAGACCTAATCTTCAATAGTGTATTTCTCATGGGTTCTTCATTGTAATATGTAAATGCTTTTGAAAAATTCCAATTTAAGCTTTCATACCTTTGTAAAAAGTCAACTATTCTAACTTTTGATGCAGCATGTTTGTATACTTTCTTCCATTCTCCCCTAGCTAAATCTCTTTCATAATCTTTCTTTTTCTTGTGGTACATTCCCATACAAGCATCATAGAGATAGGGCAAATTCATACTTGCTATGTGTTCCCTTTTCTCAGATAGCTCCTTAAATAGTCCGTCATTCGTATGTACTTCAGTTGAAAATAATACCTCTACAAAATTCACATTACTTTTCCATAGCATATCAGGCAACTTACGAATGTCATGATGTTCAATGTCCTCAGTGTCTCCAGTAACAGCCTTGGAGTATTTCTCACCGGAATAGAGATCCTCAAACGATGGATAGAAAAACTCCTTGTAATCCCTATCTGAATCGACTGTATTTAAGTTGTAATTATGTGAACCAACTAAGGCTTTAAACGAACTTTTTCTCAAATTAACTCCTCCCCTTCCCTTTCAAAGTATGATTTTATATTAATCTACAAACGCATTCCCATCATCCATAACCCTTACTTCACAACTTCCACAAGTCCACAAACGCTTATATCCAGCTTTCTTTTCCTTTTTACCTCTGATCAACTTACCTTCATCACAAACTGGGCATATACCATTTATCACTTTTGCACGTTTAACTCTTTGCTCTTCTCTTATTCGTCTTCTCTCATTTCGTTCAGCCTTTTCCTGCGGTGTCAATTTAGCTTCTTGAGATGCTATAGATGACATCAGTGCTCCGTACATTGTATACGGATTGTCGGAAATAACATCTAGTATCTCTTTCCCATTCATTCTATTCACCTACCTATTTCATTGTTTAATTAGTTTGATTAATTATGTATTAACAGGCTGCAATACTTCTTCAATTACCTGCTTTGTTTCTCCCTTAAAGTGAATCCCGTTCTCTTTTAAGATTTTAAACAATTTCTGTATTACTTCTTGATGATCCATTTCAGATTGAACATCCAACTCTCCATCAATTTTAAACACAGACACTTGAAATCACCTCCTTACATTCAATTAACTTGTTTTAAGTTGCTTTTTAATTTCCACAGGTGATTTAGGTGGGCTGCCAACCATAGATAGGGACATAGCATGATAAGTATAATTCGAATAGAACTCACGATATTGTTTTTCCATCTTCTTATATTTTAATGATACAAGTTTACTTGACATTGAGACAGCCTCCTTGACTAAAACAGTTATCTTATATTTCTTATTATATAAGCACTTAGTCTCAATGTAAAGTATTTAATTGTTTTATTTTAAAAAATATAGTTAAATAAGCAGGTGTTAGATTGTTTTCTAATACTACCTGCCTATAACTATATAATTCACGCATATTGTAGCTCATCTTCTGTGTAGTTTGTTTCTGGCTCTGTGAGGTTAATAAAGGAGTCTGAAGCTAAGTCATGATCACATTTGCAAAGTGTCTTCCAGCATAAGCAGCATTGCTCTTCTTTAGCTTCGTATTTGAGGGTAATTGGCAGGTAAGCATATTGTAGGCGAGATAGTGAGTAAACTTCATTTGATTTTTTCATTTTAATATTCCTCCCTAGTTTTAGTTCCAATTTTGGCTTATCCTAAATTTGGATTCTTTCTTTTTAACTACAAAGGGTGTCCAGTGGAATTTACCACGGACACCCTTTAATAGTATGTATTGCTAATTATTGCTTAAGTTTTAATTCACCCCGGAGGACGAGTTCCTTGACCCGGATCTAGCATCGGCTGAACTAATGCAGCTGACTCAGTTGTTTCGGTTGTAGTTTTTACAACGCCTACTACACCAGCAAGTAGCATAGTTGAAACAGCGATTTTAATAATGATCTTTTTCATGTATTTCACCTCCTTTCAAGCTTCGACATTTTAAGCACTTAATACTTCAATGATATTCTGATTAATCCCTTTTACCTGCAACTCTCTAATCGGGAGCATTTTGTAAAACTTATCTCCTGATTCGTTGAAATACTTTATAGATTTATAAAGCATATTTTCATCATCAAAAAGCAGAGCTTGATAATAACAGTTAAATGCTTTCTGATAAACTGAAAGTTCATCAACTTCTATTTGAGCTAGTACAGCTTTACCTTTTTCTATTTCGCCATTTTTAGCATAGTAGAAGAGTTCATTACTTAAGTCTCCATTAAACACGTACTGATCAAATTTACCCCAAAGGATGGAAAGGAAGTTTTTACTGTTTCTTACTTGCTCCTCTACAACCCCATCAACATTTTCCAAACACCTGTTATATAATTCTAATGCTTTTTCATAATTTGTTAGCATATATGAGTTACCAATAGTCAGGAAAGCGTAGTATTTTAACGGATCTAAAGCATTTTCAATTGCAAAGATGTTTTCTTTTACTTTAGCAGTTAACTTATTATGCAAGTTAACATCACCTTCTATAAGAAATAATCTTGCTAGGAATGATGATTTGGTAAAGGTGTTGACGATATTATCAATTTCTCCCTTAATATCACTATACAAAGTTTCCATCATTTTAATGTTCCTCATGTCCTCAAAGATATAATAGAGAACAATTTTAGAATATACTTTCATTTCTGGGCTAGTATATTTTCTTTGAGATAATAAGTTAATTGCCTCAAAAGATCCTAATTCCTTTACCATTGTTAGATGGTCAATATTGTATACATAAGCCCAATCAACACTATGGTCATTATCTGAATTTAGAAGCTTATTAATCATATGAACTTTCATTTCTCTTAGTCCGTACAATGCTGCATACTCTATCATGAATCTTGCTGTCATTCTGTTAGGGTTTAGAGTTTTAGCAAATTCGAACATTAGATCGAATTTTTCTTCTGGGAAAAGTTCATGGACAATATATACAAAGCTGTCAAACAGTTCAATGTCACCGTCATTTTTTCTTAATGTTTTCATTAAACTTGAGCCGCTAGAGAAACTAGTCATCTTAGCCATCTTAGTAGCAAGCCCTCTCTCAGATTCCAGACGATTGATCAACATTTGTCTTAGTCCTTTTTGCTCTTCCATTTCCCTCACCCTTTTACATATTTGTAAATTTCTTGTTAATATAAATTTACCATCTTTCTGGGTGTTTGTCTATATGTTTATTAAATTATTTTTTCTTAAAGTGTTCATATGCCTAGAATAATACCTAATACTGAAATACAAAGGATTCGTAAGAAATAAGCTGATTATCTACCCAATACCGCAGATTTTGACCAAACTCATTCTTTAGCTCATTGACCTTTTTCCTCTTGTCAAACTGATCTGCAAATTCAATAGTCCCAAAAATTATGTATTCTTTCATCGTTCCTTCTCACCTTTCTTATTATATCTATTTATTTTGTTTTGGCAACCGGAAAAGAAAACTTTTCCAGATTATTTATTCTTCTATGACTATCTTAGTATATGTATCCAATACTTGCCCTGCCAGTAAGCTAATTAGCACATCATTCTTACTGGCAGCCATCATTACTTCATCGTATATGCAGCGATTACCGTTATAAATTTTTACATAGTAGGTGTTCATGATGTCATTTACCCTCATTTTCAGTCATAAATTTCTTATAAAATCACTATTTTAAACGTTCCTCAAATGGTCTAATTCCAACTGTCGAATAGCTTTCAAGAATTTCATCAACTGATTTATTCAGTTCATCCAATGTTTTAAATTTGTAATCAAATAACCTTGCATCAGAACTATCATTAATGACTAGCTCCCAATTCTGCATGATGGGATTTTCCCGTACATAATAAGTAAAAGGAGCTTTATTGGACACAATATCGTCCATAATCCAATTTGTCATTGGTACTCTAACATATCTATCCACATACTCACCAGAAAGACTCTGTACTTCATCCATTAATCTATTTACTTTACTAAATAGCCTATCCTTTTCACTCTGAGATGTCTTATCATTAAAAGCATTGTTTGCAAAATCCATTTTAGCTTCATTTAAAAGCATTAAAGTAAACTCGATTTTGTTTTTTATGTTTTCCATTTGCTTAGTTTGATCTGTTAACCCTAATAAGAAATCAGAACGTTCATTAAAATATACAGCAATCCTTGCTAATGTTTCTATTTTTGGTTTAGATTCTCCATATTGCAATTTTTGGAAACCACTTAAAGTTATTCCCAAGTCTGCTGCTACCTCTTTTTGCCCTAAACGCTTTGTTTCTCTAAGCCATTTTAGCCTTTCAGCCAATACATCCATATAAAAATTCCCTTCCCCGCCCACATACATAGTGTTGCTGTGTAATTTAATATAGCATTAATTGTTTACATTTCTATCCACACTATGTAATATAATACATAAGCAATACGTATTGAGGCGCAATGACATGATTACTTATATTTTATTATACCCGGAAGGAAGATTGCAATTAATGGATGAATTCAAAGGCTATACAGTTGATATGTTTGCAAATGGATTGGACAACCTTTTAAAAAATTCAGTAGGTGCGACTATGACCTTTACTGATGCATATGGTAACAATGTTGATGTCTATGTTTATATAGATCAGTTTAAAGAGATAATAGAAGAATAATAGACTGTGTACCTGCTTTAAGTTGCAGCTTAGAGCAGGTATTTACTTGCCATTGTATAGTTCAGATAAATCTTTGCTGTAATATTCGTCTTCTGCTTCAGTTACAATACCGTCTCTATTGCTATCTGCAGGATCATATTTACTGGGTTCATTATCTCCGAAAAAATGATTCCATAGCATAACAGGTGAGTATAATAACATCATCATAATAATAAATAGGATAAAGGTAAAGATGTAGCCAAGTATTCCTTTTGCACCTTCAATAAAATTCTCAAGAGCTGCTTTCATTTAGCTCCTCCTGTAGAATAAGTATTATATAGAATTCATTCCTTGTTGAATTAATGTTGTTAACTGTTCAGTTAAAGCTGATTCACTAGCTCCACTAACAATTCGCCCAATTGCGGTCAAACTACCTTTAATAACTCCTACTTTAGGTTCGTTCCCCTCCAGTTGCTCTCTAATTTTCTGTACTTCCGCTTCTAAGTTTGCTCGTTCAGACTCTGCTACATCTACATTTTCAATCTTAACCTTTATCTGATCAATAATCTTGGATAACTGTTCTAAATCATTATTAACTTGTTTTGAGGATGTTGTTCCTTGTTGAAGTTGCGAATTATACATATTATGGATATAAGTTACATATTTAGAATCAGAAGCTGTTTCTTTTTCTTCTTCTGAAAAAGTCATCCCTTCACCTAATATACCGTCTTTTTCTAATTTTAAAGACCAATCTAATATTGTAGATTTAACAAAATCCAATATTTTAAATATTTGATTCCTTGGTATATGAAGTGAGGCTTCTAGCCCTATACTTTGATATAGGTTAGTTGATGCTTCGCTTGGAAATTCCATACGAAACCCTTCGGTAGAACTTTGGTATAATTCTTCCAATTCTGCTATAGACTGTGAAACCAACCTAGTTGAATACGCTTCTTCAGTTTCATCGTTAGGAAAGTGTACTATCTTCCATCCATGATAAGGATTAAAAGCTTTAACATTACCTCTTATCACTCTGTATTTTGGTATCTCTGCATTTTCCTCATATCCAAATAATTCAGCTTCAATCCACTTTGAGAATTCTTCTAGTTCAAGTTTTTTAGCTATAATATAACCCTTTCTTACAAGCTCGGATACCTTTTCGTTACTATTCCACGCAGCTAATTGAAGATCCAGTACCAATGAGTTCAAAACATACGCTCCCCTTAAAATGATTATTTCAATTGGATTTTACCCAATCTTTTCCAAAACCTTCTTTGCAATATTTCCCTGTTTCAAAAGACATAGTGTGTAAAACAATTTGCAAAACAGTTTCCATTTCTCTATGCAGCGTCATATAATGCTCCTCTAGACTATTAATGTTTTGCTCTTCCAAATGACTCCCAGTTAAAATAAAATGGATGTCTTGTATAACATCGCTATTCCCATAAGGTCTTTTGGGATCAATTCGAGGTGCTCCTGTTTCAATATCTCTCCAGCCTACATACATATTTTGCAGAAGCTTTAAATGCTCTGATTTTAGTTCGAAAGATTCTCTAAACTCCAACACCTCCCCCCCAACTCCTTTTATCCAAACAATTGTATGCCATTAGGAATACATCTCTCTTAATTCTTCATTAATTTCATTTAATTTTTGCTCATCCGGTAACGATAAGTACAATTTAGATAGTAAATCGAATATCTCCACATTTTGTTCTCTTGATGCTAAAGAGTATTGCTGTTCAGTTTTCTCTTTAATAATTTCTAGAATTGCTCGAAGTGAATCTGTTTGAATTGTGTTCATACTATTGAAAAGTGCCATAGCCTTATTTTGAAACTTCACTTTTGCCCTCTCGTGATCTAATTGAGATTCCAATTCCATTATCCGTTGTTTCATGCTATCACCTTCATCCTTTCTATATAGATTATTTCTTGCCAAATGTCATTGTAATCAATTCGTTTACCTGCTTCTCATCCATTCCAGCTTCCAGCATCTGCTGTCTAAGCCTCTCAATTGATTTCTTACTTGCAATGTCTTCATTCTCTTTAAACTCCTCAAAATGAGTATTACAGTAAAACTGGCTGCTATATCTTTCTCCATTATTCCAGCTTGCAGGTGGCTCACCTATTCTGACTTCTGTTGTTGCTAGTGAGTCACACTTCCAACATTTATTATCACCGTGATAAGTTAAGTAAGTAGTTCCTTCATAAGGTGGCATTTGATCTCCCTCTTTCCAATTAACTACTTAAATTTTACCTTATTCTTTCCAGTTATCCTACAACAATTATTAATATTCTAACTGCAAAGAATATCTTTCTTAATTATTATATTAGTTTGTTTTATATTAAATGTCAACCAAATTTTGCTATCCATAATACATTTTCTTTTCCCGGTTCCCAATCTGCAGTCAGTGACCTTTTCAATATGTTAGGATCTGCTGCCACTTCAACTTGATAAGGCTGTGATTCCATAGTTAATTTATGCTGCAGCTCATACCTCTCAGGCTCCTTCTTAACAATTAACGCATACATTTAACCACTCCTAAACCATCTTATTAGCCCACACATCAAACTTAACTGGCGGAATACCCATAGCACTGCACATTGATTTATAAGCCTTATATTCTTCTCTGAGTCTAATTATTAACATATCTATTCACTCCGCTTTCTGATATTATATTTAAGTAAATCTAACTGTAGGTGATTGCATGAACAAAGAATTCAAAGGATATGATACAACAGTCATTCATGACTTCAAGGATGTTCCTGACGTTAAATCTGGACGTTGTGATAACTGTGATTCCACTAAATTTAAAAGCCAAATTATAGATAGAATGTTCGTCCGTGAATGTACTGTTTGCGGTATGAAGAAGAGTATCTGATATGTAGCCCTGTATCTGTACAGGGTTTTATAATGATTTTAATCCAAACCTATTCTTCAAATGTTTCTTCTTCTCTATATCCTTTTCTAAGTCATTCCTCTGGGCAATCATTAAAGTTAACTCAGTTTGTTTCTGTCTGATCAAGGTGTTGAGTTCGTTTAGCTTTTCTGATTGCTCTTTAAGTTCTTCACTCACACAATCACACCTTATATTTAATTATTTAATTTGTCCGAAACATGAATTCCTTTATCTTTTAATTCTCCAATAAGTTGTACTATTAGGTCTGTAAGCATTGTAACTTGGCACTCCAATTGAAAAATCCTATCTTCATTTGTTTCTTCAGGCATAAAAGGTTTCATTCTAATTCCCTCCTTACAATTTTGTGTCTAATATTCCGATATAACTTTCATTTTATGCAAAATACCAAATAGACTTTTTACACTGGTTACAAGTTATTCCTGTTTCATCATGTTCCGCCCAAAATTCATATTTCTTAACGTCCTTTCTTACAAGCAAGCCTCTTTCATCATCTTCTGAATCCTCATATGGAACAAACTCCATTTCATTACCACAATCACAGACAAGTTTCATTTCCTACTCCCCAATCAAATATAATTTTTAACTGAATTCTGATTTACTCCAACAATATCCATCCTTATCTTCAAAATCCCCTCTAAATTTACCTTCATTTAACCCTAGAAATTCTTTCTCTAATTCTTCCCATGTCATCACATATCCATATTCATCTACGACTTCATATTTATCTTTGTTTTTATTATAGAAGGATCTCATTTCTGAAACAGTGTTGTATAGCTCATTGTTTGTCTTAAGTAAAACTTTCCACCCATATGCAAACTGCCCTATATGAATCAGACATTCTTCATCGGATATTTGAGTAGCGTTCTCAATATCCATCTTCTTAAAGACTAAATTTCTTTCAAAATTCTCTTCCAAGATGGAAAATATCTTATTTACATGTTCTTTTATCTGGCTGTTAGCCTTGTTAATTCTATTGTATCCTTCTTTATCTCTAAAGTAATAATTTGTACTCACGCTTTTCAACTCCCTTTAAAAGATATTTTTTATTCCCTAATTCCTACTCAGCAACATCTTCTTAACCATCTCAATTAGAAAAGGTGACTTTGAGGGAAAGATAAACTCCTGACCCTTCCCCTTCTCTGTATATTCTTCAGCATCCTTAAAAAGTCGGGCAAAATTAAACTCGCTTATATCCTTATTCATTGTCCCATCCTAGAATTTTAAGATGCTCTTTTTCCTCTTCATACTCCCTGTGGGAAATCCAATCATTAATTTCATTTAGACGTTCTTTCAAGTCATCTAGTTCCCTATTAAGCTTGTCGATATAGTATTCTGACCTTTCCCTGCTTAGCTCATTTTCCGTCTCATTAATAAACTCTTCATATTGAGATCTGTAAAATTTCAAATCATTCAAATCCATACCTGAAAGATTATCAGCCATATAACATTCCCATTCCCCTTTTTTAAAGTGTAAGTTCATACTGGCAAATTTTTCATAGAAAATCAATCATTTATTTAGTTTGCACAAGACCATTCTCTATTTCCTCACCCAGCTTCTTGCGTTTCTGATCAAGCAATTCAAGGCTTTCGTCCACTGTATATATCCCTTGGCTTACTTTCTCAGCAAGCATTAAAGATTCCTTTTTTATTTCTTCAAGATAGTAGTCGTAAATATTCAAATTGCTCACCTCACCTTTCAATATAAAATGGATATTTCGTGGTGAATCACTCATCTATTTCTATGGCATATCCTCTTTCTAATTCGTCACATTTGATTCCCTTAATCTCATCTCCAAAATTTCCTACAGAACCAACTTTTATTTCAGCATCCATTTCACAGTCCAGTAATAAATTGATCAATTCTCTAACTGTCATTTCAGTATCTCCTTTTCCGAAGTAATCAGATTTTATCTTAAATTCCTACTCACAACTAATCCCCCGTAATACGTTTGAATGTCATAAAGTATTGTCTTTCCTGTAGAATCGCCTATAAGTTTCCTTGCTAAGTATATAGCCTTTTCTGGATCTGCTGCCATTACAATAGTCTCTGTAATATACAAATTTTCTTCGAGTGTAACTTTATATAGTTTCATGGTTCCTCCCCTTGAAATCAACATTTCATACCAACCATTAGACGTATTCAACAAAAACACGGTTAATTAATGTGTAGCCATCTTGTTTC
Organism: Bacillus sp. UMB0728; assembly: GCF_002858875.1. NCBI lineage: Bacteria > Bacillati > Bacillota > Bacilli > Caryophanales > Bacillaceae > Bacillus > Bacillus sp. UMB0728. The sequence continues at coordinate 192,222 of NZ_PKLA01000003.1, forward strand.
ATTCCCTCAACATAAGCCAGTGTTTGACCTTTTTCAATTTCATCCAAAGTAAATGTCTCTCTTTGGATGTCACCATCTCTTTTGTGCTTAAATACATATTGAATTTTCATAACATCTTCCCCTTTTCCTATAAATTTAGAATTAGATACGAATTTCTTATCTCATATCATCTCTTTGAACTATATAACTTTTAAAATATTCCCAATTTCTTTCTATTTCCTTGATATTTCTAGAAATATAATTCTCGGCTACTTCATCACTAATTAATCCTTCTGCTGACATCTGATACATCATCTCAATTTTGCTTACAGAATCCGCAAACCCCTGTGCATAATTTTTAGCATAGTTTAACCGATATTGTGACAGTCCATGTTTACTCTCCACATTAATTCCTCCTCGTTATTCTCTTGCGAATTTTTACTCTTTATTTTACACAAACTAACCTCATGAAAAAGTTCATCGTATACTCATTACTATCCGTCAGTTTCTGTCTCTGGGCTGCTTTAGTTATAAGCAATTTCCTATTCACCTTATTACCACAACTCACTAAACTGTTTAATTAACTTGTTTCATCTTTAACAAACCAACTAACAAGGTCAATCTCAAAGTATTTAGTTATCGTAACTGCTGCCCCAATTAGTCCAAAGAACACTCCAATAAACATTATGTATCCCATGATTGACCTCCTTAGTTTTAGAAGCTCATTGCCTGTTCCTGTAATGCGTAAAATTTAGCTTTATCAAATCCATATTGCTTTTCTAACCGTTTGAATAGTCGCTGCATCTTAGCCTCATATTGACCGTGTATAACGTCAATTAGATGATCATGAGTAAAGTTAAGGTTCCAGCATTGAAACTTGATATCGTCCATCCATTTGCGTATAAGTAAGGCGTATGTTTTTAACATGGTTATTCTCCTTTATGTGATTGTTTTGTTTTAATTATTCACTTACCTTTTAATCCATTTCTTTTTATACTAAATTCAGCTAATAAATGTGTTCTTCCATAAAAGTCTATTACCTGATATTCCTTGCTTAATTCATAGCCCTCACGGAACATGGAAAGTATATGGTCTCTTCTTTCCTCTTCATTTTCATATTCAACTTTTAAAGCTTCCTCAACAAATTCCAATGGATATTCCCCCTTTGGTTTTCAAATCTAATAGTTATTTTATTCACTTGTCATATCCAGTAAATAAAGAAGTGTTTTTAATTCCATACATGACACATCTACTGCTGAACCTAATCCCTGAACTTCTCCCATTCGATTGATTTGCTGCAGATTATTCTTTTCTAATCTTAATAACAATAGTTCCATTGACCTCTTTAATGATTCAGCTTGACCACGTAATCTATCTTTTGTTAAATCAATATCAATCTGTAATTGCTCTTTCATTTTAATACCTCCATTATTTTTAAAATCACATTCTAATTGTCAATTTATTTGGTCATTCTTTTTCTCTAATGCTTTTCGTTTATTTACTTCACTTTCCCAAAGAATTAACTTCCAAAGTGATTTAGTAATAAACTTAAAAATAAAAGCTATCCCCTTCACGTAAAGCATCATCAGGTAAAAGATTGGAGCTAAAATTACTATTTGAAATAGCATCGGTATAGCAGCTACTAACCAAGCAGAATTCATAAATTTCTTATAATTCATCTTTCACAGCCCTCTCGAAATAGTTAACTAAAAATTCTTCATGCACTGGATATAATCCTGCAATTAAAACACAATTTGTTATTTGCTATTGAAATTAGTCCAGTCATAGCCATTTGCTTTTTGTTTTTCTTTACGTTCCTTTTCTTTGCTTAATACATTTTTCTCTTTAATGAAACTCATTACGTAGCCGCAGTCTTCACAAACATATTTATATACATCTTCGTAACTATACTGGTATTTTTTATCGCCTTCTACTTTAAATTCTATTTCTACTTTATTATCAATGAACTCATGATATATATTCTTATCTTCACCCTCTAGAGTAGAGTAAAGCTCTATTTTAGCTTCTGCTATATACTGACCTTTTTTAAAATGATTCCCCTTACAGACTAGGCAGTTAATTTCACTCATTTTTACACCTCTCATAAGTTTTCAATGATCTTTACTGAGTATATTTTCTAGTTTATAGTAATATACCATTAGAATGAATTACTTCTTTTATTCGATCTCTTCAGGGTTAAAGTTAACATTTAATATTCTTGAGATATAAGTGACTGCATCAGTTCTTCTATTATCATATTTATAACTTAGGCATATCAACACTGCCTGATCAAATGTCATTGCCATTTCATGCAACGGCTTATAGTTAATGAATGTTGGATAGAGCCATTCTGCTGCAATGTCTTTTCTTTTAACTTTTGCAATCTGGTAATCATTCATCTCTGTTATTTCCTCGACTGTATAATGCTTACTAAGGTACTCAGTAATTGGTTTAAGTCTCATTTCCCTTTCTTTATTTTTATCTAAAATATTATTGTACTGTACTTCCTGAACAACATTTAGATTTTTAAAATCTCTTCCTTTAGTTTGCTCCATTATGTTTCCTCCTTTTTATTCGTATGAAAGACTTGTTTTACCTTATAAACTTATAGTTTATTGTTAAGCGAGTATTGAAATTCTTTAAATCCTCTTTTAACCCATAGTATGAGTACACTTCTTTTATGATGTCATTTAAGAAACGAGAAACAACTGCAACATGCGTTTCAATTTCTCCTTCTTTCCTATAAACCTCTACGTAGTTTTCATCGAATTTAAAATAGTTAGCTGCTTCTAATGCATGAACTTCGCTAGAGAGTGATTGGTACAAGAGTATATACTCTTTCTCGTATTTTAAGTATTTGCACAGAGCACGAAAGTTATTAATTTCCTTGCTGATGCTGTACCATTTTTGTTTTAGATCCTTATGATTTAAACTATTTAAATAGTTCTGCTTAAGTTCATCCGTAAAGTCTTTATCCGCCATTTTAGGAAACTTTGTATTCAACATGTCGATAGTAAAATTAAGATATTTTCTTAACTCGCCACCCATTAAAGATTGCTCAACCATTTGATTGAAGAATTTCACTTGTCTAAGTTTTAATGAATAAAAGTAAGATTTTCCTCGCCCTATCGTATCTTTTTGTAAAATGAATTTAAGATAGATAAAATTTTCCATCATCATTCTGGTTAACGAGTCAGCCCCATTAAAACTTTTATTATCTAGCAATAAAATTAGAGAGTTTGTTTTCCCAATCATATCCTCAAAAAGACCAATTATGGCAGCATCATGGACATCGAACTGTTTTTCCGGCTTGTTAATGTCAAAATGTTTTTGTAACACATTTTGAGTAACTAATTCAGCTTCTGCATGTAGTAACTTTAAAAGCTTCATCTCTTCCTCCTTTCCCCGGTAAAAGAGAAGTTTTAATTAAATATGGCTTCGTATTTTTCCCATGCTATATTATATTCACTTTCTGCAACAGTTATTGCTTTTTCAGTACCCTTCCTTTTCTTAAGTTTACCTGTCTTAGTTGTATAAAATAAATGCTGATCCCACATGAACGAATTTTTATTTGCTTTTTCACTGCCGTAAATAACATTTGAATCATATTTCCAGCCCATTTCTTTATACCTCCTCAGTCCCATTAAAAGGGAAATCTTATAGGGAATTAAATTTCAATTTAACTAATTATACCAGCTACCTTACAAATAGTATTCATTCAAATCATACCCTATTTTACTGAGCCACTTTTCAATTTTATCGAAGCTGCTTTCAGATATTAGATCCTCAATTTCCTCCATATCCATTCCACCTGAATTATGATGTTCCTTGAATACATCCAGCACATATTCTTTGTAAGTCATTGGCTCACTCCCTTTATTGTTTCCTTGTTTTTCCTTATCTTTATTTTAAAACAAAATAAACTAATAATCAACTGTTAATTTGTAAATTGAATAAAAAAGAGCCTGAATATTTTCAGACTCTCTGATCATCTTTTATTATCAACCTTCAATTCAATTTCTAACGCAAACAATATTTTCATTAAAGTATCTAATCTAGGTATCGCATCCATCGTCATCATTCTGGAAATGGCTGGCTGCTTAATGCCACTCATATCCGCCAATTCTTTTTGCGTAATATTCTTCTCAGTCATTTTAATTTTCATTTGCACGATACAATTAGTATAGAAATTATAGAAATACCTATCAAACTCGTTCATATTTGTTTCTTTCCATTCTAACCAATTCACAGATATCAACCCTTTATAACTTATTGATGATATTTTATTACATATTAGTTATATTTACAAATCATTAAGATAAAAAGAAATGTTATTCTCACCATTAGCACATTTTTGTGACAATGGTTCTGTGTATCCTTATAAAAAAGAGAACTATCTCTAGTCCTCCTGATTATCAACTAACACAATACTCATTCCTAACGCATTAGCAAGCTTCCCTAACGTTTCAAGTGTCGGTACGTCTATTCCATTCTCCATCCTTGAAATAGTCTTCTGAGCGACTCCTGACAGCCTAGACAGTTCCCTTTGTGAGATACCCTTTCTATCCTTAGCTGCCATTAATTCGCCCACAATTTCAAGTGTAAAGAATAATGAAGGATTCTCATTTTTTAGGTCATTTCTTACATCGTCAAAATTATTCATTTGCAAGCTCCTCTAAGAATCTTTTTGTGTCTTTTTCCCTTCCTTTAAGGTTGCAATAACCCAGACGATGAGAACTATAATTGGAAGGACAATAAACATGAACAAGTCATAATAATGATCTACTTTTGGTGAGTTAATATTATTTATAATTGCTGTACATATTATTGCTGGCAAAGTTCCCAGTATTAAAAAGAGAAATATTCTTAGAGACCTAGGCATCTCTTGTTTTCCCATATCTATTTCCCCTTTCCCTTATCTAATGATCTTAATGATTTTTTTACAGTAACAGGATTGAGAGTGCTTTTCTTATATGCACCAGTATTTCCTCTCTCTCGCCTTCCTGTGTTTGTGCCAGTGTTAATTCCTGCGGCATAACGTTCAAGAGCCTCGTATTGCTCTCTTAATGGAATTTCTTTTTTGTCTTTAAGTTCTAAATAATCTTCCACAGAATTAACTTCATCTTTCTTCTTAAAATATATATAATTTGCATAGTGTTTAGTACAAAGTCCCTTTGATCTTACTATATTAGTACAAGTTGAAAATAAACACTTACTATCGGCTGCATTTTTCAACTGAACACTTCCTTATCTTTTAGTCTTCATATAAAGTATACCAAATAGACTTGCATCAATCATCTAAATTCTTAAGCATCTCACCATATTCAGTATCCAGATCATTCAGTAACTCTTTAAATTCCTTGTCATTCTCAATTTCTTTTGCTGCTTTTTCAAACTTTTCTAACTCATCTTCGCTGGCAAATTTAAGTGTCTTCTTATACTCGTTCCATTTCATTTAATTCATCTCCTTTTCAAAAAAAACGGACTACCTAACTCCGTACTACACTTGCCTTGGCTCGTGTCTGGGTGTTTCCATACTTAAGTATGAAGCAGGGTTAGAGGTTTGTAGTCTCGCCTACTGTTAACCCTTGTTCGGCAGATAACTTTATTTGTTAATGTTTTTTATTTGCTTATCAAATAGCTTGCTGAAATTGTACAAAATAACTCCAGCTATCAAACCTATAGTTATAAATCTCGTGTCATATAGAAACCATTTCAAGTTAACACCTCCTAATCAAAACATATAAGATTGGAGACATAGCAAAAGGTGTAAATAGCATTAGCAATGTTGATCTTCCAGTAAAAATAATGTCTCCAATTACCCATATGACCATGAATATTACTTGATATTTAAATAAGGTACTTAGAAGCTTATAGTCCATTTATAGTAGATTTTGATTCTCCTTCCACTTATCCATTGCATCCCAAAACGAATCAGTTAGATAAAATCTAGAAGTGGATATATTTATCTCCTTATCCCATTCTTCGTGTCCATTGTGATATTCCAAGCTTTCAACGTTGCTTCCTTGAAAATCAAAAATTACATCAGCCCAATATTGATTATACCCTTCTGTTATCTCGGTTATTTTGTTGCTCATTTCCTCAAAATTGGGAAAGAACAACTCATACTGGTTATATTTAAAATCTTCTTCATCAAAGGAATCTTCATAGTCGCCTAGCCAATTTAACTTCTTTGGCATTACTGTCTCTGTAACTTCCATTTTAAATAGGAAGTTTCCTTCAGTTTTAAAGCTCATTTTCCTGAACCCTCTCTAAGTACCGTTTTAAATACTCAGGTTCCTCATATTCATCATTTACATTACACTCTTTAACCATGTCCCAAAGTAAGCCACCGTATGTATCATCCCTAAGCTTAAACGCCTCACATATACCATTTTCTTGATAATGTTTAGTCTTATCAAACCTCAAAAATGGACACGGATGAACCCATTTACCATCTGGTCTATAACCATAACAGTACATACCTTTTGGAATATGAGCCTCTAAGTTTCTCATTCGTCTTTTCTTACCACGTAACTTTTTGCTGCGGTTAGCCATTATACAATCCTCCTTAACTATTTTAATTTTTCACTGTATTAGGCTTAGTTTGAAAATGCGAATCCACACAATATGCAGCGTGTGTAATGTATCCTTTTGTTTTAATTCCATTTCTTTTCAACAGTATGTATCCCTTGATCCAAGCGTCCACTTCATCAAGCATGAACCTTAATTTAGATTTATCCCTTTCTCTATAGTATTGTTTAATTATTTCTTTATCCTCACCTAACTTAATCCATCTCTTTCTAAACTGTTTACAGTGTCCTAATTCATGTGCAAATTCAAATATCCCATTAGCCTCTTTGTTCCTGACAGAGACTGTTATTTCCTTTGTCAAATGACCACAGAAAGATACTCCACGATTAGTTATAATTGTTTTATATCCCATTTTCTTTGCGACTTCTTTTAGTATGTAGTATTTATTCATAAACTCATTAGATAGATTCATAGTAGTCAATCCTTTAGCTCCAGTATTTCAATCCTAACTTTATTAGCTCTCTCCAAAATAACTCTTACAGGTATCCCATCAATCGTCATTTCTTCTCCGTAACCATCACAACCATATCCTGCCGTAACTGGTTCACCCTCGAATAACGTGTCGAAGTAACCTTTAAATGAATTTACAAACTCATCTATATCCCCAAATTCATAGCGATTACTGTATTTTTCTCCTTTAACTTGGATTTCAAAAGAGATGCCACTAGAACTATTCATATCTCCTTCATACATTTGTGTTATTTCTACAGATTCTGGGCTATGTGTATTCTTTAATTTTTGAATTATTTCATCTGAATGTTCAATGAATTGCATGTAGGAATTTATAGCTTCTTTTGTATTTACATATGACATGTAATAATAATCAAACTCACCATGTTCTCCGATATAAAAACAAAAGTCAGCATTGTATTCTTTCCAATCCATTTTTACAAGCCAATTTCCATATGTAGGTAATGATGATTCTGTAACGGATATATCAGCAAAAGGGAAAGCCTCTTTTAATTCATTGTATATTTCAATTGATTCCCCTTCGGAAGTATCAACCATTGAGTAGTTGCTTAGTAAATGTTTAATTAATCCCTCTTCACTCGTAAATGATTTATTGTCTATTTTGGATACGAACAGTTTGCTCATTTAATATCTCTCCTTTTTATTCACGTTTTCTTGATAAGACTTTTTTCAATTATGCATTGGTGATCTTATAGTATAGATCAGTCTCTTCTTCACTTAATGGTCTTTCCGTTGATATGACAAATCCCCAATTTTTTAGAATGTCTAATTCTTCTTCTGTGAAATTCATGGTTTAGCCTCCTCAAATTTAGAATATAGTTATTTCTTTTGAGTATTTTCAATTACATCTTCTGTCACTCTTTCAAATATTTCTCTTTCTACCATTCCTCTATCTTCTTTTAACACAATAATTTCTTGTTCTAGTTTTTCCACCTTTTCAGCCTGTTCAATAAGCCAATCTGTATGTCCAGCGTAGAATAATTCTTGAGATATATCTTTAACTCTATTTATGTCGTCATCCTATAAGATTTTCTTATCCTTGCAATACTTCTCAGCTTCTTTCCATAGCTTGAAATCAAGGTCAGCATTAGATCCAAGGTATTTATACAATTTTTTAATTAACTCCTGAGCTTCTTTTAGTTCTTTTTCCATTAATGATCATTCCTTTTCTTTTTATTTTGATAAGTTAACCGCAATAGCCCTCTATGCATGTTCTATGATGAATTACATTTTTGTAGCGTTTAACTTGTCTGCGTAGTCTTGAGCATCTGTTTCATTATTAAACCCATCTTTTTCGGTAGCCCAGTAATTACCGCCATGCTCACACCAATCTTGATAAATAACCATAAATTCTCCAACTTCGCCGCAACTTACAAAATACTTACTACTTTCTTTCATGTAAACATTTTCCTCCTTCACAATTTGTATTTATAATTTTTTTCTATGGATTGTAAAGCCAGCAATAAAAACCCGGTTCTGTTATACGGATTCTCAATTCCCCATAAAGGCTAGGGATAAAAAGGTCGTGCTGTTATATGCGATTTTTATAAATTAGCCCGTGATCCAAACACTCGGCTGTTATACAACTTTTTCAAATTTAAAAACGCATCAACAAAACTGCATAACTCAAAGCAACAACTCCAGAAAAAATTAAAGTGTATGAGTTATTCTTAACAAAAGTTTTCACTGTCTCACCTCCTGAAAAGTCGTGGCGATATTTTTGGCTTGCTGTTATATAGCTTTATGGGCTGTATAGGAAGGAGTTTCAACCCTCCCTATACTTTTATATGTAATTATTTTTTAATTAGGATGTCAGCCTCAAGAATTCCTCTGTCTGGACAATATAATAATTTTTGTTTCTCATAACATCGTTATAAGATTTCTCGCCCTCAAAGTTATCAATTACTTCCCTTTCTTCCCTTGTCATATCGTTGTATGATGCCTTGCCGTATGAAGGAGGAAGGAAGCCTTTTTTCTGGCTGCCGAATAAGTTAAATTTCTTCAATAGTTCCATGTCTCTAAATTCAATGTGAGTAGTCCCTTTCTTATAGAAAGTTACATAGAAATACTTGAGTTCAATCTTTTTTGTTTCTCCATAATGTTCAGCCATTTTTAAGGCTTGCTCTAGGTCAATGTCTTCGGATCTGCCGTTATCTAGGTAATTAAAGACTTTTTCTATATCCTTTAACTTGTCTTTAACTTCCCATTTTGTCGGGTTATACCTGCCCCAAGAATATTGCATGTCATAGAATCCATTTAAAGGGATAATGACTTTTTTATTGATCTTGTAGGCTTTGTTAGTCTTCCATCCGTTAAAGTGCAAAATATTCTTAGACTGTTCATCATAGTAATGATGTTTATGGCTGAATTCCTCAAATAGATTTAAGATAGTATCTTCCACACCCTGTATCATTTCTTTATTTAACTCTATGCGAATTGTATAGATGTTATAGAATGAGAAATCATAGTCTTTAAGCTCTTCTACTTGCTGCATATATTTAGCCTTTAGATTACTTGTAAATAAACCCATAAACTGATCATTATTAAATAATGCTTTCCAATATTTCAGCCTTATTTGCTTTATATAAGCATTCTCTAGGCTGCTCCCGTCTTCATCCCTATAGGAAAGGTCTAGCTTTAAAATAGGGCTGCTGTTATCCTTAAAGCTCCCTAACATATAAGGCACTAATGAATTATATTCCTCAATAAGTTTTAATCCTGCTTTAACTTCATAATTATATTGCTGGACAATTCCTCTTATAAAATCTGACTCTATTAATTTGTCGCTGTTATACTCATTTTTAGCCTTGTACGTTTCTTCTTGTTTCAGCTCGTCAAGGATCACGCTGTTATTATGACTTTTCTCAAATTTTATATAAATTATTGCCGTTTCTACATCTGTCTTCCTTTCAGCATTTGAAAATGCATTCTGTATAAATTCAACTTCTGCATTATTTTCTTCTAACTTCCTGATAAGCTCTTTTCTCGTATTGCTGTATGGATTCTTGAGCGTTTCAGCGTTTAGAAGGCTCAGAACCTGCCCCGGTTTCTGCTGTGCTTCCATCATTGTTATAGCTTGTAATAAGTGTTTATCTCCTTGGCTGTATGGTGGATTCATGAAAATTAGGTCATATTGTTTATATGTTTGATATGTAAGAAAGTCGTCTGCTACAACCCTGTAATTTTTACCCTTTAAAACGTGCCTTAAATTCTCGTCATATTCGATTAAATCAACATCGAAGTTATTTCTTCTATATGCCTTCGTATAGTCGAATTGCTTCCGTACAGCCTCAACAAGATCCCCTTTTCCTGCCGATGGTTCTAAAACCGTTTGAACCGTCTTCCAATCTATTTTACTGGTCATTTTGTTAATTAGTTGTGTTGGAGTGGGAAAGAAATCCGGGTTTTCTTTAAACATTTTTACAACCTCCTAGCAATATTCAGGGGTTTTTGTTATTGCAGATTCCACTTAAACTGCTTCACCTTTACAACATCGGGCGATAAGTGTTTACAATCGGTAAAATTTCTTGCTGCTTAAAGTGGTTTAATATTTCATCATACTGCCTGTTATCGCAAGAATGGAATTTGCTCCTAGTGACTAGGAAGCCTTTTGCTTCCTCTTGCTCATGCAAAACTGATGTTGGGAGCGTATGCCAACCCCTGTATACCAGCACTGTAGAATAAAAGTGTTTATAATGTAAATTTCTCTTTTTTTCAGGTTTAAAGGTTAATTTAACCGCATTGTCATATTGTGCATACTTAGCATTTTCCACACTGTCGAAGGTGATTCTATTTGTTACAATGGAACCCCAATCAGAGATATAGAACAATGTAACCTTTTCCCCTTGCTTAATCTCTGCCCGTTCAAATTGATCCTGAATTCCGTCAACTTCTGTTAGTAGCTTATACATTGCCGTTTTAATTGCTTCTATATCAAGCTGCTGGATAACTGACTTAGTTAATTTAAATTCATATCTAATTAATTTATCTTTCACACCTTGCTTATATTCGTTCCAGCTCTCTTTTTCCCATGTTGTCATGATGTCTAATTCTTCAATTACCTGTGTAGAAATATCGGCTAACTTTTCAGATTCTAATTTTAATGCTTCTAATTCTTCACCGGATACAACTTGATCAACTGTTACAGTCTTTTCAATTTGTGCGCTATCTGTTAATCCTACATATCTAGCATATGAATATCCTTGAGCATCTACAACAAATTGAAGCTTTCCTTCAAAGTAGATTGCCACTCCTTTTAGGAACCATTTAACAGTCTTTCTTTCAAACTCATCCATGTTATCGAAGTCTGTCATTGAATTAATTCTATTATCTTCTGTAAAGCTGCCGCCTGTGTTAGTTAAGAAATCAAAGTCATTCATTAGCATGTTAGAGAAGTTTTCTAATGCTTCTGCATTGTTGAAATGTATTTCTTTTGTTACTCTCACATCTTCCAGAGAGTAATCGCCTTTCATTACTTCCTCTTTGTATTTATCTAGTGTGCAATTTTTGTTAAGGTCTGCAAACTCTGCACCAGTGATAAAGTATTGGTTGTTTTCGTCCAGTTCAGAAACTTCAATGCTGTTATAGATGTTTTCAACTGCTTTCTTTTCCTCTTCTTCACGTTTAGCAATTTCGGCTTGCTTGATTTCATCTTGTTTCTTCCATTCTAGATATTCCTGATGCTTTCTTTCCTCTTCTGCTTGCTGGAATTCTTCTAGTTTAGAATCAAAATCAGACATTTCTTTTTTAATTTCTTCTGTTGCTTCTGTTTGAGTGTAATCATAGTCAACATCTACACCAAAGAAATAGAAGTTGTAGCTTGCAGGAATATCAGAATAAGAATCACCAGCATCATAACAAACCTGATAAGCATTGATTAGGTTATTGCAGTATGCTTGGATTGCTTTTAAATATTCGCTATCCTTTGCATAAGGTGCTGCTTTAATGTCTGCATTCAATTTCCCATAGTAAGGAACACGTACAGAGAATTTACATTGCGGAAAACGTTTCTTAATGTGTGAACGAACCTCTTTTGCAATATCCTTGATATCTTGCTTTGAGTCCACTTTTATTTCTGTCCATTGTGTAGCTTCCCAAAGGCTCAAAGTTACCCTTTTAGATTTTGTTTGCTTATTTTCCTTAACTGCTGCAGGTGCTGCAACTTCTTCAGATCCTGTTAAAGCGTTAGCAACTTGGAAAGCTTTCTCGGATTGTTTTGTATACCAGCATTTTTTGAAGTTAGACCAGCGAAACCCTGTAGACTTTAACTCACTTAATACGCTTTGTTGTGGCTTAGTGTTAAAATACAACTCGATTCCGTTTAGTTCCTCATTGATCTTCATAGCTACTGACATTTCCAACACTCCTTGAAAGTTTTATTTATGTATTTCTTAACTACCTTTATTGTATCACCTATAAACAAAATAATCAAATATAAATTAACTAAATTAGCAACTTTTTTCAATTATTTTTTATAAAAGAAAAAGCAACCTTTCCATGCTTAGGCTGCTTTTTATACTCCATATTCCTTACTAAATGCCTCCATTACAACGCTTTCTGCTTTGTTGGGTTCTTTGTACTCCTGATCATCTATAACCCTCATATCGCTGTCCAGAGCCTTATAAAAAGAAGGATATTGCTCTAGGTATCCAATTGTATATGTAATTCCTTTGATGGTGGATTTTACTTCTATAATGGTTGGTTTCATGGTGGGATGCTCCTTCTTTTTGTAAGATTGTTTCCTTTCAAAGAGACAATTTATAGGGAATTATGCTGTGTATTCGTAAACTCCCATCTGGACTAATTCTTTTCTTTTGGCAAATTGTTCATCCAGTATATTTTTTAATTTTTCACTAGGTAGATATAGGCTTCCGAAGATATTAGATCCTTTATATTCAGCTAATCCCTTACTTTCTAATGACTTCAAAATATCATCTTCCTTGAGCCCTCTTCGACCGTCAAAAGTAACTTCTAAATGAACAAAAGTTAATTTATATCCTTCAAAACATTCTACTTTCTTATTTGCTCCATCCATTTTAAATGCAAATTGTTTCATATCCTCGTATGCTTCAGATATATAATTTTCTGATATTACTTCTCTAACTGAAATGTATTCGCTTGAAGGTGATAATTCTAATTGTGCATATACGTTCTTCTTCATATTAATTCCTCCAATTAATTTATGTATTTGTTTAACTTGTTACCCTTATTTTAATACAAAACAAACTAATAAACAAGTATAAACATATAAATTAACCAGAAATATTTGAACTTTTTTTCTGCTGCTGGATCATAATATAAAAACGCTCTTTAATTGGAATTAGGCAAAAAGAAAAACCAGCTTGTTAGGCTGGCTTAGATTGCTTTCCAATACTTATTAAGGTTACTTAGCATTAAAGCAGCTGAAACGCTCTTTGTTGCCCCTCTGTGACTGTTTAAATACCATTTACCATTATCCTCTGTAAGGATCATTTCTAAGCCTGTAGCGATTGATTTATAGGCTGTGCCGTTGGTAAGTTTCATGGTTATTGACTCCTTTTAGTTTATTTTTTAATTAAACATTCAAACTCCCAAATGCTCCCGTTTACTCTCGAATACTCCTGTTTTCAAGCCATCCCATCTTATAAAACTACCCTTTTATAGGGAATTGATTTTTCTGGTGAGTGTGGTAAAAGAAAACCTCTCCAAGCGGAAAGGTTCAATTGGCTAATAACTTAATTGCACAGTCATTTTTCTTTTTAAGATGAGTAATTACCCATTTAGAGTAACTCTCATTCTCAAGGTAGGCTAAGAAACTTTCATATTCTTTTTTAGCAACTTCCAAACCATTTTCAAACACGTTATCCATGATCAAATGGTACATTTTGTTTTCTAACTCAGCTAATTTCTGAACGTCTTTTTTACTTAACATAATATGTATCCTCCTAATCCCTTTCAGGGAGCTATTTGTTAACCTCTTATTAATTATTATTATACATTAGTTTGTTTTATATTACAAGTAAAAGTTGGTGGATTTTTGGCGTTTTTTTTTTGATTTATTTTTTTTATCGTCCCTAAGAAGGCTCGTCATTTGCTACACAGTTTAACAGATCATATGCTTAGTGTGAGTATGCAGCTTGTTTAGTTTCCTTCTGGAGTTGAGTAAAAAGCAAATAACTTCGTCAAAGTTATAAAAACACGCTTGCAGCATGTCTTTATAACTTTGGTTTATTCATTTATTTGTCGAGGTAAAAAAGGACACATCCTCCAACTAATAATGGAAAGATATGTCCTTTTTATATTTTAAAAATTAACCTTACGGTATATGTATAATATTTAACTATTCACTGTGTATTATATGTATATAGTGGTAGAATACTTAGATAGGAAAACAGGCTAAAAAGTGGCTAAAACCCTTATATATCAAGGGATTAAGGTTATAATTTAGGTACAATATTTTATACCTATTAAAAATAGCAAGCCTTATTATAATATGTATTTTGCAATTTAGGTACAAATATTTATACCTTTATTTAATTGTTTCATCTTTAGACTTCTTCTTATTATCGTAAAACTCTTTGATATCCTTGTCTATATTCTTACCTTTAAAGAATAAATTCGGATTCATGAAATACTTACTTTTCCTTTTATCCTCTTCCTGCTTCTTTTCGTACAGTATTTCATTTTCAATTAGTGATTTAACTGTTTTAGATACTTTATTCTTATGCCAACCTGTAATTTCTATAATATCCTTCTGAGTTAAATATGTACCGTCTTTATTGATTAAAGAGTTATCCTCATAGTTGAGATATTTAGAAAGCCATGTAAGAAAGCCTAGTATTTCAAAGTTGATTATTTCTTTATTCATTAGCCTTTCCATCTCCGTTTCATACAGCTTTATAAACTTACTGCTACCTTTCCATTTAACCTTAGATGTATCCTTAACATAAAAGCCTAGTTGGACACCATCCATTTCTAATCCATGTGATTCCAGAAAGTCCATTACTGCATTTGTACCGATTCTATGCCCAACCTCCTGCATCTGAAACAGAAGATCCTTTTTATTAACATTTGTCATATAGCCACTCCTTAAATAACTGTAAAGATAAATTAACTGATTAAGTAACACCAATTAGATTATTAATCTATTGATTTGAATAACGTTTTATATTCTTCTTGAGCTTGTCTTAATTGATCAGAACGTTCATACAGCCAAAACTTTTTAAGTGTAGTTTCGTGTAAAGCTGCTGTGACATAATCAAGTTTATATCTGTTCTGGATAAACTTATGTAACGGCTTAGAGTAACAGAAGAAATACTTTGACATTTAAATAACTCCTTTCATTAGTTTATTTAATTATAGAGGAATTCTGACCCGGAAAAAAGTACAGACTTATCCCGTTTAAATGTCCCTCTACTATCTTATTATATCTATTTATCTGAAAATGGCAACCGAAAACGGGAAGTTTTTTAATTATTTTTTAATGAATATAGTTAGGATGAAAATGTGAGTGAAAAGAAAAAGACCAGCTGAGAGGCTGATCCTTTGGGTGGTTATCGTTTGATGAGATTAACAAATGGTTTCTTAGATAAGTCAATGAGATTTCTTTTAGTAAGATTAATCATTGGAATGTGCCTCCTTTCTATGTGTGATTAAATAGTTTACTTCGTTATCTTAGCAGTATACTTCCGGTTAACTGTAGATTTAATACTGATTGTGTCGTCTAGCCATTTGGAAAGCTTGAATACTTTTTGAGTTGTCATGGGATTATTCCTCCTGTTAGGTGGGTTATTATTGTTAGATTGATTAGTATTCATTAGCTTAATTCAACAAAGCTGCAATTCATATACTCGATGACTTCATCATTGTAGACAATCTTAGTTGAACCTTCACGCTGATAACCTTCATATACTTTTACCTTTGTACCTTCTGGAATGTAAGTTTCAATTGTATCGTCAATGTATACGTCAAACTTGATGGTTAGAGTTTTCATTAGTTGGCTCCTTTTGGCTGATTGCCGTTTATTTTGATCTGGTTTATTAGTTTAACTTGTTTTGTTTATGTAACCTTTACCTATAAGTAATTATAGCATGGATGGGAATGTTTGTATAGTTTTATTTGATTGTTTTTTATTAAAATTAACATTAAATTTTTCTCTTTCTAATATAAATTAAACTAATATATGTTATAATTAGGTATAAAACAAAAGGAGGAATTGAATGGAGTACACAGATCAGGAATTAAATTTGATGAAAGGATTGGAGGATTTACCTAAGAAGCCGTGTAAAGTTTGTTTAAAGGTATTACCAGTTAGTAATGTTTTCTTTAGACCAGAAAAGAGGCAGAAGGATGGCTTTGAAAATAAGTGTAAAGTTTGTAGAGGTGGAATATATTTAGATGGAACAACTAAAAAAGGATCAACAAGTATTAATATAGAATTAAACAAATTTAGCGTTGAAGAAGCTTATGAAAACTTTTTAATCAGCAATACTTTACCGTATCAATCGTTTATCCTGGATAATCATATGTATATTTTTTATTACATAATTGAAAAAGAAAATGTAGATACAAATACCTTGAATACTATAGATAGAAAATGGTTTCAAGACAGAAGATTATACAGCTCATTATTAAGACTATATAACGGAAGTATATTCAAGTTTATTGACGCAGCTTACCCTAATAAGTTTAATGCATGGGATTTCATTACTGTTGGACGAAAGTATTGGAAGGTTAGAGAGAATAGAATTGAAGCTATAAGATGGTTAATAGATCAACTATTAGATGATGGTACATTGGAGAGTATTGATGATATACCTAAAGTAATTAATTACACATCATTCAATGATAAATCAATAAGTAAATTACTTGGCTATTATGAATCAATGCATGAAGCCATTGAAGAGATATATCCTAATAAGTTTTACATATGGCAATACAGTTACTATCCAGAAGGATTCTATGATAGCAAAGAGAATAGAGCAAGATGTTTAAAGGAATTAGTGCATGATTATTTAAAGTTAGATGTAATAGATATACCCAAAGTGTTGAGTTATGAATACTTTAACTTATGTCATCATGATAAGTATCTAATGAGATTTAAATACATACTGGATAGATATTATGATAGTTTATATGACTATGTAGATGAAGTGTTTCCTAATATGTTCAATAAGAGAGATTTACCGTATAAGAATGGATATAGTACATTAGACAACATAACAGTTAGATCAGAGCCAGAAAGAGCTATACATCATTACTTAATGGAGTTAGATATTAATTATAAATATGGTGACTATGTAGGAAGAATGAAGTTAAACGGAGTGAATGTGCTGCCTGATTGGTACATATATAAAGGTGATAAAATTGTACTGGTTGAATATTACGGAATGCTAGATATGAATAACGTGGACTTTGGATATAATGATAAGTATGAAAAGAAAGAGAAACTATATAAGGAATTATGTGAGTTAGATAATACATATGAGTATATGGCAGTATATAAAGAAGACTTAGAAAATGGATTTTCTGGATTTAAAGATAAATTAATTACATATAATATTATTTGAGATGGTGTTAACTGTCTCTTTTTTTGTGCAGATAATTATGAGGTCATATGAACGTGAAATTATAATATTAAGCAATTAAATGTGAGTAGACGTATGTAGTATTGAAAACTACGTAGTATGATATTGATAAACATATAAGCAAATACTTATATAAGAGATGAAGCAATGCGTCAATGTTATATGCGATTTCCTTTTATTATATAATATATGAGCTGCAAAAACTGGATCATCTGGAGAATTAAAAAATTTTAGCTTGTACAATCAATGTAATCGGCTGAGATGCTGCTAATTTGCAGGAATTGTATAGGAAGGTACGCAGAATGAATCTTCTACGTACGTTTTTTAGAGTATCCGGGGCTATATTAACATTTCTAATTGATAGTCATTCTCAGTTATCAGGGGCAGCACATTGGGTCACAGGGGCTAGTGGGAATTTGGCACGATTGAAAAAAAGTTGAATCGTTTGTGCAATCGTCCCAACACGATTCAATCCCTTGATACGTCTACATTTTCAATTTTCACCTGATCCTCTATTCACCTCAATTTCACCCCTGATCAAGCCCTTTCCACCTGTTCACCCTCACTAAATCCCATTAAATCAACGTTTGAACGATTCCACTCCTCATCTAACCTATCTATCCCTCCATTTCATCCACTCTAATCCCCTCCAAACCCTTACCATTCCTACGTTTTCCTCATCTCTACATCACTCTCCTATGCCTTCTCACGATAACATTTAATCGTACCTATCCCTATTCACCTCATAATCCACCCAAATATCCCACAAATCCCTCTACAGCAACGTTTATCCAACTTTTAATCCTCGTTTCCTATCCAATCCACTCTAATTTCCACTGGTACGATAACAACTTTTTCTACTTAATTTCATCCTGATCTATCTCAACTAACCTACCGGGGGGATAAATTTACACCAATATAAAAAGGCAGCCTATATGGACTATCCTACTCTGAAAACGACCTATTTTAATCCACATCCTATTTATGCAGGATAACCTCCTGATCATGCAGTATACACATCCTATCTATGCAGTAAACAAATCCTATTTATGCAGTATCTAAATCCTGTTTATGCACTAAACAATTCCAGTTCATGCAGCATAAACAGGTATGTATATATAAAGGTTTCAATATAAAGATAATTAATATTAATATACACTTTAAGATACAGTTGAATATACAGTATTTAAAAAGCCCAAGTTGCCTTGGACTTTTCGGAATCAGAATAAGTTTTGGTTCACAATGTAGTGGTTGTTGTATCGGTCAAATATCAACTCATCATTTTCATCATATTCATATGTAGTTTCAAGTTTATGTCTGATTATCTGTATCAGTTTATTTTTCTTTAATGATTCATTTGCTTGATGTATTGTATCACTCCCCATTTTCAATTTTAGTTTCAAAGTCTCAATCCCAACAAAGCAATAATTCAATTTCTTATTGTCTTTAAGGTTAATGTGGCTCTTATAATAAAACAATAACCTAAACGCATGTTCATTGATTTCATTTAAATGGTTAAATACCTTTTCATCCATCATCGTGAAGAATTTATTCTCCTTTAATACTTCCCCATTAAACAGAACAATTATTTCTCCTTTCTTCGGCAGACTACTAATCTTGTTTAGAATCAAGTTAGCCTTATATAATCCATCAAATCGCTTCTTCAGTGTTCTGGTATCACTTATATGCAGACTCCTCATCAACTTCTTATGATCCATCTTAATTTCTTCATTCCTATAATTCCTGAAATATTGGAAACATAATCGTGCATACAGTAAGAAGCAACCATTATCTATAAATATATCCTCATTTCTAACCACATGGGTCGGTACTTGTACATGCACTAATTAATCTCTCCTAGAATCAACTTTTTCAAAAATGTATTCCTCGTGCTACCATGATCTGTTTCTATTGCCATATGTAATGCAGCATTCTCACAAATCAATACTAACTTCTCTGAGGCACGAGTCATAGCAGTGTACACCAATTGTTTACTAAGCATCTTATAAGCTACAAAATCAAATGTAGCCAATATATTCTTCACACCCATGCCCTGTGAACGATGTATGGTGATAGCATATGCTAATTCAATCATTGAAAGCATCGGCACATCATACACTACAAATCCTTCCACATCCTCGAATTCAATCAATGTTTCTTTTTTCTCAAAGTTAATCCGAATAATCCTTCCGATTGTCCCATTGAACACACTCTTCTGAGCTATTCCCATTTCAATCATTGTCTCTTCATCTAATCCACTAATATCACATTCAATATCATCATAAGTTTTCATATCCGGTACAACAATGGCTGAATAGTTATTTCCGCTATGGATAACCTTATCATCTTCCCTAAAATGGTATCCTCCACGTTCAATAGAATCCTTCTCAATATCATTGAACACTTTTTGCAACTCAATATTTAGATTCTTAACACTGTTTTCCCCTCTTTGTTTCAATGCTGTGAGGATCTGATACTCATGGAACCAACTCTGACCATATTTATTAAGGAATCCTTTTGATATTTCAATAATGTCACCGAAGATATTTTCCCTGTCCTTACGTGGAATCAGAACAAAGTCATTTAATTCTCCATATGTCTTACTATCAAAGTCGTAACGGTCATTGATTTGCTGACCTTCTCGTACCTTATTAGCTTCCATAAGAATCCCACTCTTCTGAGCTTGTCTATGCACCTTTGTTAATTCCTTACTTGGATAATGACCTGTGGAAAGTAGATCATCAAATACTGCTCCGACTCCTATGGAAGCCAATTGAGCGTTATCGCCCACAATAATAATCTTTCCTCCATCTGGAATTGCTTGAAGAATGCTGTAAAACAAGTAAGCATTAGCCATAGAGGACTCATCCACCACTACAATGTCATACGGCAACTTATCCTCTTCGTTAAAATGAAACTGTCCATTGCCACCCACACCTAACATTCTGTGAATTGTACTGGACTTCAAACCTTTTGAACCGAGAATCTTCGCTGCCTTCCCGGATAACGCACATGTCATATAATTATCTTTAGGATGTGCTTTAATAATCCCCTGTAGAGTAAATGTCTTACCTGAACCAGCTTTACCATTGAGCACAAAGACTCCACTCTGCTTAGAGATACGGATAGAATCCCTCTGCTCATCTGTAAATGTGACTCCAAGAGATTCTTCTATCTCAGCAATTAGTTCCTCAACGCCCTTCCCGCCCTTTTGCTGATATGTATTCATCAATCTGTCTAGGTGTCGTTTAATTTCTGATTCATATTGATAAAATTTCTTCAAGGAGAATAGCTCACCATCAAAATAGAACCTTTTCGGATTTTCTTTTATTTGATTAATTACGTTTATAATTTTTACAGTAGGAATATCTAATAGATTCTCTGCTTTGGTAATCAAAGACTCAACGTTAATCCAAGAATGTCCATCATTAGCGTTTTCTTTAACAATATGCTCAAAGCAGGACTTAATCCTATAGACTGATTCAGGATCATCTCCCCTCTTCATGGCATACTCATCAATCCTCTTGAATGAGAACATATCAACTTCAGTTAGAATATAAATATTCTCCTTAATCTTATCAATCAAGACATCCTGCGAACCAAAGTGATCCACCAACTTCCTTAAGGAGTTCATACTAATCTGTAAATCTTTTAATTCAATAAGAGCAACCTGCAGATTCTCATACATAGTTAATTTACCGATTACCTGTTTAAGCTTCTTTTCCTTCACTCCTTTTACATTGTTTACATCTACTTTTCCAGCCTTAATGAAATCAACAATCATCTCATTTGGATAGGCAGCAATAATCGCATTGGCATCCTTATTAGATACAACCTGTCTAAGATACTCCTGTTGTTCCTCAATTGTATTTAATTTTCTTGCCTTAATCTCGACAAATGAATACCCATCGCCATATTTCTTATGCTTGCTCGGTACAATGGAGAAGTCATATGTTTTCCCCTTGATCAATTGAGGACATGTTCCGGTTACTACAAACGTATTATAATCCTCATTTACATTTACCTTTTCTGATGAACGGATCGGTGTAAATGAATATACTCCGAACATATCCCTGTAGAATAATTCTTTTGACACTACCGCTTTAACTTCAATAATTTCACTATTCATTCCATCACTCCTCATTTTTTTATAATCCTAAATAATCCGTCCACAGTATGTATTTGTCTTCAGGGATCTTTCTCTCCCCTTTTTCCATGTATGTAATAAAAGCATTGCTGCATCCCAATACCTTCGATAATTCACTTGCTTTGATTCCTAAGGTAATTCTTTTAATCTTTAATTCAAGTCCACTGAGCATTTCTTCACCTCCGTTCCGTTAAACTTTTAACTTAACTTTATATTAGTTTATTTTATTTTAAAAGTCAACGATAAACAAAATAATTGCACAAAAATAGTTTCCTGATTTCTCCTTATAATATTCATACTTTCTAACTTTACAACCTTCTCCGCACTATTGGTATTCTCGGATATATTCCTTCTGAGTTTCCCTTACAATAATAAGGAAAAATAGAAAGAGAATGACAACTACACATGTCACTCTCTCCATTTAACCAACTCATCTTCATCTGCTACAATGACAAATCCTCTTCCCTGTTTCTCCAACCAGCCTTCATCCACTAACTCCTTAACCAGATCAGACACAATATTTATCCTTATCCCCATTCTCTTCTGCAACTCGCTTATTCTCGTTTCCCCTTCAGTAGCAATTATCTTCTTTAATTGGTCAATTGGACTGACTTCCGGTTCAGTTTCAGGTAACTCGACATTTCTTACTTCAGTATCTTTGAATAATTTCTTCAACTTTTCGTATATCTCCTCTTCCTCTTCTTTTACTAATGTTAGCAATGGTGACTGGAATCTTTCCAGATCCTTCATATTACCTTCTATTCTAGCTAATCCATCTCCTAATCCTAATAATTTCTCTGCACCTACCGTGTCTAATACCGTCTTGCTGTCTACCCCGGAGGTAGTCTTAAATGCAATTCTAACTGGCATGTTCGCCTTAATTAATCCGGTCACTACGTCTACAGATGGTCTTTGTGTCGCTAATATAAGATGAACTCCTGCAGCCCTACCTTTCTGTGCAATCCTAACAATAAAGTCTTCTACACTTGCATTAACCATGATTAAATCTGCAAATTCATCGACTGCAACGATTACATATGGCATTTTTATGTCTGATTTCTTATTGTATACGCTAATTTCCTTAACACCTGCAGATGACATTATTTCATAACGCCTATCCATTTCATTACACAATTTTTCAAGGAGGGTAGAAGCATTCTTCATTTCTTTTACAATAGGTTTTACTTGTGGAAATCCTTCAAACAGAGTTAACTCGACCATTTTTGGATCAATTAAATACATATCCAATTCATCAGGTGAGACAGTAAGCAGCAAGCATAGTAATACTAATGTTAAAAACACTGACTTGCCACTTCCACTCGTTCCAGCAATAAGCATATGTCTGAATTTACTTAAGCATCCAAACATATATCCACCGTTTACATTTTCTCCAATTATGAAGGGGAGTGGATTATTTTTTGCAAAGGTTTGAAACTCATCCGATTCTATCAACTTCTTGAAATAAACTACGTCTCTATCCTCCAATGGCATGTAGACATTTATTGAATCAGGTCTTTCTCCCATTTCAATATTGACCGATTTATTTCCTAATGCAGATTGAATGTCGTCCAACTTTTTACGAATTGTAGTAAACATGATGTCTGACGGTATTTCAAATTGTACTTTTAACAGTGTAGATCCCATGTGAGTTTCTATTATTTTAAAGCTTTTGTTGGATATTCCTACTCTTTTAAACGCATTGTTTATCCTTTTCGGTAAATCTGTGTCAATTTCTTTTGGTGTAGCATCTTTAAATGGTAATATTTTTGCTGCCCCCTGTAAGAACATGCTTTCTTCAAGGCTTGCGATAATACTTTGCTTCTTGACTGGCTTCATTACCTCCACGCTTTCTTCTGCTACAACAGGATTCTCATTACATAGTAAATTAAATATTTCTTGCTGAGATAATAATTGATTAGTTAATTCTGTTCTAAATTCTCTTTGCTTTATCAAGTTAACAAGTGATTTCTGATTATCCGCCTTTTTCAACTTGATTTCGTTAAATAAATTCACATTTTTTAGTTGTTTACTCACCTTTTTCTCAAAATAATCACTGTATTTTGATTCAAATAATACAAATCTGCACTCAAACCTGAATATATTTGACAGTATTTTTTGCTCTATTTCTTCAATTGGCTCCCTATTGAAAGTAAAGTTACTGATTTTGTTGAGTATATTTAACGCTTTGATTTGAATATTCCTGACAACCTTAATGTCAGACACATGATCTATCCCTTTCCTGAAATCCTCATATTGTGAAATCGCTGCTTCTCTCCAATTATCTTGACGCTTACATATCAAAACCTGAGTTAAAACAGTTGCATTTTCTAATTTAGAAATGAAATCAAATAGGTCAGAAAAATACTTAATATCAAGTGGGAGAAAGAATGCTTTTGTTAATTCTAATTCATAAGTGACCACCTCCTTGTAGTTAATATCCCATAACTTATCCGTCACAGTGGCAAAGAGTTTATCAAAAGGAGGCGTTGTGACATACCTTTCGCTATATTCTGGAAGAGAAAATTGCTCTATAGTATAAACCCCTTCTGAAATAAATCTCGACTGTATGATCGCTTGAACCGTCTTAGAATCAATATTGTCAACTTCAAATACATTAGAGCTTTCGTTTACTATTGGCGTTTTATTTATAACCCTAGCTAAACTCATCTTATCTCCTCATTTCAATAAGTCTCCAACAAACCTGCGACCATTTTCCTTCCTTAACTTCTGAATTTGTGTTAACTTATTTTGTTTATTCTTCTTTATAACTTGAAGAGGCTTTAGATTCTTCAATGTGATTGTGTTGTAGATTCCCTTTGCCGAATTTTTATAGTCTGAGTACATTGTAGTCAAATCTCCATCCCCTCTTGAATAAGACCGGACAATTTGAGGTGGGGAGTATAGAGCATGTAGTGAACCAATGGTGATGAGCAGTTTGATTAGAAATAAATCAGGCGAGATGAATCGTGTTCCGTAAATAAATACTCCCATAAGTACAATAAAGGTAGCATAGACTAACTGGATGACTGATTTGCGTTTAATACTGTTCCACCACTGATCAAACATATGACTGTACCTATCAAACATCCAAGCGGTTAGAGCTAAGGGTGTTACTGCTGCAAGACACAACAGGTCGAACCATCTGCGTCCATTCTGTAGGAGTATAGGAATTAGGAGTCCGAGTAGGGTGACATCAAAAAGTAGTAGAAGTAGAACATCCCATTCCCCAACGGAAACTATATTCGCAAATGTATCCCCGTTTAATACTACTCCACCAACTTTTGTGATTCCTTTAGTTATCTTATTAATCATCTCAAAGGCTTTCTGGAATAAATAAGGGGCAAATCCAGCAACTCCTATTGCTATTGGCATTCTTTTTAGGATTGTAGGAAAATCTGTGTGCTTTTTCTTTAGCATTTTCATTATCATTTCGTAAACGGTGAGTAAGACAATAATACTAACTGAAATCATTGAGAATGTTAGGGAGGTATTTTTAATGTATGGATTATTGAAGATCATAAGTGGAGTATGCAGTACAACATTGACCAAAGTTTCGTAAGTAAATGACAGTAAATCGAGTGACCATTGATAAATATGTTCTTTAATATTCCGTACCCAATCTATTGCTGAGTTAATGTCTTTTACAAATTGGCTGATTTCAGAAAGTGATCCTCCTCTGTTCTCAATTGCTTCCCTTGAAAAGATTCCATTTCTTACATCACCTCTTGATGTAAATGGTTCCGCATGTGCGAATCCAGAAAACAAGAATAATGACGAAACTGCAGTCGCAGGTATAGAGATTCCTTTGAAGAAAGCTAGAATGGCTTTAGGAACATCTGAAAATTTCCCAGAAGTAAAGTGACTACGTAATACAGTAAGAAGATTAGAGGTGTTGAGATTAACACTTGAAGAAATCCTTTTATAATGTCTGTCGTCCATTCGCTTGCTTCTTTTTTCTTTCTTAACTGTCTCATTGTTCCTGCTGCAATCAACAGGAGAACTGATAACAGGAGTGATCCTCTTATTGCTAAATTGATTAATTCCATGATTGGCTCCACTAAATCTACAGGTAATCCTGTTGTGGCTAATTGTGGTGTCTGTGTATTTAATGTTGCTGCCATTGATTTTGATGTTAATGTTAGGAAACTTGCTGCCGTTGTTAAGAATATTCTTGCGGTTCTGATATAATCCTTCCTCTCCTTTTTGGAGAGACTCCTCACCTCCTCTACGTTTATTTGAAGTGAAAAATTTACATCTTGATTAACCTTGAATGTGGAAAGGTGATATTTAAGATAAGTTTCGGGCTTTTTCACGCAAAGATTCACCGTTAGAGTTGTCATTTTTATCACCTTTCTTCTTGAATTTAAATTCAACTTCATGAAAATACTTCATTAATCCACTTGCTCCAATCCCCAAACCACAAGCACCTGCCAACTTAACAACTGACATAACAATCAATGTTGTTCCCATGTTGTTCACTCCTTGTTGTTGATACTGTAGTATATTCAAAGATATTCGCCTAGAAAATTGTCCTATTCCATTAATGAAATTTTTATTCCGTTTTTGGAATCCGGTGCAACAGCCAATCCAAAGGAGGGCATCCCAATGTGATCCAAAGTTTTAGAAAGTGATCCAATGATGGCTGATTCTTATTCTTAATGTAATTATTGATATTAGATGGGGCTATACCTGTTTGCTCAGATAGTTGCACTTGTGTCATTCGCTTCTGTTCAAGTAACTCATGCAGCCTATTCTGAAGCATCTCATTGGAATTGAGTTTACTTATACCTGATAAATCAACTGTCCCTTTTATTTGTCTGAGATAGTAGCAGACACAGCCAACAACAAATTCTTCGACATTTGCATAACTGTCTTTATCCTCAAACAACAAATCCTTCAGGTTCTTATACTCAACTATCTTCCTGATGTCTTCTGCAATGTCTTTCCTTAAATGGATAACAACCCTTTCGTACTCCATGTATAACACACCTTTCTGTAGGACAAGATATAGTAAACGTTATTAGTGGAGGACTTCTAATATGTCTAAACGAGAAGATGCAGATCGACTTATAGATGAAATAATTGACAGCTCAAGAGACAATGACGACAGGGAGAGATAAATATGACATGGTTCACTGATGACCGATTAGCTTGGAAAGTTGAATTTGAAAAGTTAACGAAGGTTGATTTTGACCGATTAGGAATTGAAAAAGATAAATTGGAGGATATTCTGCAGAATCTTTACGACTGGAGAGTAATCAGATAGAGCTATAAAGTGAATGAAGTTAACTTTTAGGTCTGTCAAAGCTCCACCTAATAAATTCATATGTTGCTGAAAGTAATCAAAGAAACTAAGTTTAATTTCAACAGACTGCTGTACAAGTTGGTTTGCTGAATTATTCATATTCTGAATATCGTGAATATAAGGGGAAGGGTTAATGAAAGCACCATCATCCCCTCTTAATCCAAAATGCAAATGGTTTCCGTTCGCACCATAGACTGACCCACTGTGTCCACTTAACCCCAACACATCACCAGTGCGAACGGGATCTCCTTCTTTATATTCACCGAACTTTGATAAATGTCCGTAAATGGCGGTCTTGCCATCTTCCCATTTTACTTTGACACATTTTCCTGCATTAGAATTTCCGTAGTCGATGATTTTCTCTACAAACCCGTTTCTAATCGACCTCAACGGTGTTCCTTCTGGCATCGCAAAATCTATTCCGTTGTGACCTGAATTTCGGAAGGTCTCTCGTTGACCAAATGATGAGGTTATTTTATACACACTAACCAACTCACTTTTATCAGTATAGTTAAATCTAAGATGATTACCCGGAAAGTGAAAAGAGTTAAATTATGATTACCGGGTATCGGGTAAGTTACCGAAGGGCGGTAATGATCATGGGTAACGTAAAGTACAAGTAATGGGTAACGATCGGGTAATAAAGAACAGTTATTCTAGAATAATAGACCTAGCGTTTAAATTTACTAATCAGACTGCTTATATCCTTCACCTTACCTTGTCTCTGAGTGTTGTTTATTGTTGGGCTACTATGAGTCAAATGATTCGATTTGAACGCCACAGGCTCGTTTATAGAGCTTAAAACAGCACTGGTATTAGTCAGTGAATCATCTATCTGCTTAAGGCGTGTATTGCACCAAGGCAAGCCCGATAGGACTGTGATGACTCTACCCCTGTCCCCTGTGTAATAGCCCTCAAATAGACTTATAGGCATCTTATTTTGGAAGTTATTGAACACCTTCTCCATGTTAATCATTTCCATGAGTCTTTCCTGACCATCAAAGATGAATCCTGCACTGACTACTCTCTCCACTTCTACATCTGCAAAGAATGAAGTAATCCAAGATTCTTTAATCCTGTTGGCAAATCCTATTTCACTACTGTCGTGCTTAGGTGATAAAGCACTCAGGTCAGTTTCCCCTATAGTTGCCATTCCGGGTTGAGAAAAAATTGTCTTCAGATCCTTCTTATCTAATATTCCATATTTAGAATGTCTGTCTGTGTAGGAAATCAATGACTCAATTAAGTCAACTGTTCGCTCATTCACCTTTTTATACAATTGATTTTTGCCATAGTTAGGAATAGTTGATTTAGCCTTCTCATTGTCTATAGGAAGTATCGAGATTCCAAGTTGGGATAAGTCCTCAAATGTCTCTAATGCATTCCGTTGATTCGTATAAGCTTCCTTTAAGTCAGGTAAAATTGGAGCTGCTACAAATATTTTCTCAGGCATTGCTTCTGTAAGGAGACTTAATAATACCGGAGCCATTCCTGCCCCACTTCCTCCTGCACATGAGAAAGGAACAAGTATAATTTCAACTGATGAATGTGAGAAGTTTTCCTTTACAAAGTTGACTGCTAAATCCCAGTTATTATTCATGAGAGATAATGCATCTGCTCTCTGCTTACCTATCCCCTCACTCCCAATTAACTTGAGGCGTTTTTCTACATGTTCAAGGGAGTTTAGATCAGTTGATGAAAAGTTAATGGCTGCAGTATAGAAGCCCCTCTTAGCAAACTCATCAGCAATATTACCTCCAGCTTGCCCTAAGCCGATAACAGATAAATACATTATGCATTTCTCCTCTCATATATAGTGTGAATGGCATTCTGACCATATTCAGTAACGAACATTAGATGCTCCTTGCTCCCTGATACAATTTCAATGAAATTCATTGCTTCAAGTCTATAGAGGATTTTTCTAAACTTAGCTTCACTTAATTTTGATTCCTCCTGTACCTCTTTCTTAGTTCTTGCTGAGAATCTGTTCGAAGCTTCATTACTGGTAAGGGAATTAAGAATCTCAATTTCTTCTAAACTTAGTCTTTCTGTTAGAGATAAGAAATACCTATCCATGAATATCCTCCTTTATCATTTAAGATATTTGTAGATATTTAAATATCTGGGCTTACTTGAAACCATTATATGCCAAAGTTGATAAAAGTTACAACTAAAATTGATAAATTTATCATCTTTTATTAGGGTATTAAACAATTAATGACTATGTAATTGTTATTTGGTATCCTATTTATATAGAACAAAGACGGGTGATTATATTGAAGATAAGAGTTAGAAGTAACCTTGGAGAGTATTTAAGAAATCGGGGTATTAAGAAAGTGTGGCTGGCTAATCAGATCGGTGCTGATAACAGTCAGCTAAATAGATGGTGTAAAAATGATACTAAAGGAGAAGCATTCAGTACCCCTTCCGTTGCGTACCTACTGAGGATCAAGAGAACACTCGATTGTAGGCTAGAAGATATATATGAGGAAA
This sequence comes from Bacillus sp. UMB0728, assembly GCF_002858875.1. Taxonomy (NCBI): domain Bacteria; kingdom Bacillati; phylum Bacillota; class Bacilli; order Caryophanales; family Bacillaceae; genus Bacillus; species Bacillus sp. UMB0728. Next base: position 221,776 of record NZ_PKLA01000003.1, read on the forward strand.
TACCGGACGAATCAGAATAAATGGTTCGTCTTTGCTATGTATGATTAATAGTTTGAAATATTTATAAAATATATCTTGATTAATACAAAACAAACTAATATAATTAAGACAAGGAATTAAATTGATTGACCGGGAGGTGAGAACAGTGTTGGAGAAAGTAAGTTTTCGTACATCTGATGTGATTGCATATTTGGAAGAAAAGATTGCAATGGGATTAGCTACTCAAGCAGAAGATGATCTATACAGTGAGTACAAGTGGAGCGATAAGGTTAATAAGAAGGATTATGCATTTAAAAGATTGCTTAGGGAAATGAGAAATACATATTTAGGTGAGTTTTAATATAAAATAATTATACATAACCATTTTAATAATAAGGGAGAGTTATAGATGGCTGGTTATCCTAGAGATGAGCAAGAAACTGTTTTAGTATTTGAAGTAGAAACTGGTAAGTGGATGGTTTACTCTACAGTACCGAAGCATATTAGAAAACTGATGAAATTAGGTGAAATGGAGGTTACTCATTATGATGAAGACCGTCCAATTGCAATTAAAGGTAAGTTAGAAGAAAAACAGGTGTCAATGAAAAAAGTTAGGGAGTATTCTGAAGAGCAGCGAGCAAAAATGAGTGAACGAAGTAAGGCAATGCGTGCCAAATAATACATAATGAATAAATCAATGAATTGTTAAAGAAAAATTAATTACATACTCATATAGTGTAATTGGTCTAGGGAGATATTTCTTTCTGACTTTTTACACGTACAGTAAGAAAAAATAAGCTTAGAATTTAAATAAGGGGAGAACAATCTTATTGAAGGTCTATAGGTGCAAATATTATGAAATCACGAAGGGAGTTACTTAATTGAGAAAATTGTTTTTAGACGATATACCCAAGCGTGGAAACAAATATAATTGGAAGAAAAGTATAGGTCACAAAATTAGATTTGTTTATGATGAGATTCAGGGTACGTTGGAAATCGTTAGTTATGATGGGAGAAAATTAAACATAAAGTTTAAAGGCAAAGAAAAGAAGATATTGACAGACATGTTGGTTAAATGTCAAATAGGTACTTTTGTAGGAGCAAGATCATCCAGACAGGAGGAATTCAAGTATAAAGTCGGAAACATTGTTGAAACAAGAACGGGTAATATCCTTATTAGAAAATGTTTTAGATCGGGTAATACCAATTCAAAAACATACGAATACGAATGTTTAAACTGCGGAAACAATGATAATATCTTTGAAGGCAATTTAAACAAAATGCAAGGATGTAACGTTTGTTGTAATCCATCGAAGAAAATTTTAATTGGTTATAATGATTTATGGACAACTCATCCTAATACTGCAAGTTTATTAAAATATAAAGAAATGGGCTATGAGTTATCTCATGGTAGCCATAAAAGACAAGATTTCATATGTCCAAATTGCTCTAACGAAGTTAAGAATAAACAAATACCGAACATAATCATATACGGATTGTCTTGCCCTAAGTGTTCTGATGGAGTAAGCTACCCTGAAAAGTTTATGTATAATGTTCTAAATCAATTAAATATAGAATTTGAACAACAAAAGATTTTTAGTTGGTTTGTAGGAAAAAGGTATGATTTTTATATCCCTAGTTTAAAATGTATTATTGAAATTCACGGAGAGCAACATTACGGAAAAGGTTTCTCGAAATTAAACGGACTAACGCTGGAAGAAGTGAAGGAAAATGATAGACAGAAAGAATCTGTAGCTAAAAGCAACGGTATTGAATACTACATTAGCGTAGACTGCTCTAGGTCTGAATTTAAATTTGTTCAAAATAGTATTTTCAATCGATTAAATGACACATTGAAATTGGAAAAAGTAAATTGGCTTGAGTGTCACAAATATGCATGTGGAACTCTAATTAAATCAGCCAGTGATTTATGGAACAGTGGAAAAAAGGTTTTAGATATAAAAGAAATAATGAAAGTAAACAGCGGTACAACAATAATTAAGTATTTGAAACAAGCAAATGAATTAGGTTGGTGCAACTACGATCCTAGTAAGATCATGAAAGAGATTGGCAAAATTCCCAAAGACACGACACCTAGACCTGTTGTTAGATTAAGTTTAAATGGAGAATTCATTGATGAATTTAATAGTAGAGGTCAAGCATCTAAAATACTCTCTATATATAAAAGTGGGATTCAACAAGTTTGCGAGGGTAAAAGAGAACAAGTAAAAGGATTTAAATTTAAGTATAAAGAAGACTATGAAATGTGTTTAATAAAGTAATTAAATATAATGGGGGAATTAAATGTCTGAGTATAATAAGCAAGTATACATAATGAGTTTGGAAGCAAGTGACTTGTGGAGTCATATGTATCGAGGGACTATAATTGATCATGACTACTGTGGGATGATTCCATATAGCCTAGAATTAATTAAACTAAAAAAAGAAGGCTTGCGAGTAAGATATATTAGTAGTAGAGATAAAGAAATTAGCAGCGACATTATTAATGTTAAATTTAAGTCTAAAGTCAAGTCTGGAAATGAACTTAAAAAAATACTAACAAAGAAAAACAAAGATAATACGAATATAGATTATGCCAGTAAATTAGATGAATTTATTGAAATTATTAATAAAAATGAGTCTAATTTCAATTGGCAAGAAGTTAGTGTGGATGAATTAAGAAAACAGTTTTACACTGAAGGATTTAAAGTTAGAAACATAGTTAAGAGTACGGGTGAGATACGTGAAACAGAGTATGTGGTGTATAAAAGATCTTCTTCTAAAAGTAGAACTGGTCAATGTCTTTTTATAAAAAAATCCCTTTACAATAAGATGATAAAATGGTCTAGAATGAGTTTACCTCTTAGAAAGGACATGGAAATTGATTTAGCTGGATTATTGGCTTATGAATCTCTAGTCGGTTCTTCGTTAGAAGGTACAATAAAAATTGATCCCAATAGAATCTTGATTGTTGCCGATGTAGAAAGTAAGTTTAAACAAGTATGTAATGTAGTTAGAAAAGGCGAAGATAAGTTCTTAGATAGTTTTAAAGAAGAGACTACTGTAACTAATTCACTGTTTGACGGGGAATCACTTTTAGATTCCAAATACTTTGATGATGGTACATCAATGAAACTGTTGAGAAATCATATGTTCAAATCTGCAGCGTTCAATTGTAATGTTAAGCAGTTTTTAATGGACAATTGTCCGGTTGGGATTAAGTATGATGAATGGCAACTTACAGATATGTTTGGAAATAATATTTTTGCAAAAGATATAGATTTCATTATTACGCCAAATAGCTTAAAAGCATTAAAATTTAGCAAAGTAATTGGATCAGATAAAATAATGTGGGAATATTGGAAACAAAAAGTAAATGAAGATGGAAACATTTTTGGAATTTGTAAACATGAGAAACCATCTAAATTCGGCAGCGATTTATCCGGTAATGTTCTTCAGCAGACGTCATATCAGATGATCAATTGTCTCCCTTTAACAAAGGCAGATGTAGTCGAACTAACAAAGACAGAAAAAGATTACATTTTTAGATTGAAAAATGATGATGACTTCTTTATTGAGAAAATAAAAGAAGGTGCAAATCTAATTAATAGTAATGAAATGTTATTGGCACTATATAACATCAATAATAAAATAATCAATACTAATATGTTCAGAAAGTTTCGTAAGGATTTCATTTTCGGTCACATGAATCATTCTAAAAAAGGAAAAATTAAATTAAACGGTGATTACTGTGTGATGTTAGGCAATCCAATGGAATATCTGAAACATGCAATAGGTCAATTTGATATACATAGTGAACCATCTTTAAAAGATAATGAGGTACATACAGGTTTGTTTAAGTTTAATAAGGAGCTTGTTGGATTTAGAAATCCGAATACCTCCCCTAGCAACGTACTCATTGTTAAAAACATTAAAAATAATGATATCGATAAATATTTCAATCTAACTGATAACATAGTTTGTGTAAACGCAATCAACTTTGCAATCCAAGATATTTTGAGTGGTGCAGACTATGATTCAGATACAGTACTATTGTTCGATGATCCTAAATTACTTCAACTAGGAAAAAAATGTTATGGAAACTACCTAGTTTGTATCAATAACATAGAAGGACAGAAAAAGAAATATAGATTAAATAAAAACGACATGTACGACATAGATTGTCAACTCTCAACAAGTCAAAGAAACATTGGGAAAGTAGTGAACTTAGGTCAATTTTGTATGTCAGTTTATTGGGACTTATTGAATAAAGATGTACGCGGTGAAGAAGTGAACGAATTATTAAAAAAAGTCGATGTCATGACTGTTCTTTCAGGAATTGCAATTGACATGGCAAAAAAGTTCTATGAAATTAACATCAGTGCAGAAATAAGAAACGTTGAAAAAAATAAATTTTTAAAGGAAAGAAAAAACAAGCCAAATTTTTGGAAATATGTAAGCCAAAGTAAAACTATCAAAAATAGAATCGAACCATATGATTGTCCTATGGATTATTTGATTAATGAATTGGATCAGCTTGACTATGCTGCATATAGAGAAAATGTTCACCTTGAAAGTTTCTTAATTGAGAAAGATATTTCTAAAGCTAACTATAGGCAGTTTGATAAAGTGATTAACAAAATTACAGAAATGGATGACTTAATAAGGAGTGAGAATGCTAAATTTAAAGACAAAGATGAAAAAAATACAAAAATAGAGGACATTACTTTAGACCTCCTAAACTATTTGAAGAAATTAAAAATTAATGAAGATACAATTTATATGATTATTAGATATATCTCCGATACAGATAACAAATTATTATTACGAGTGCTCAATGTTTTATATCAATCACAAAAAGAAAAATTCTTAAAAACCTTTAAAAATGGGGATTTTTGAATGTTATTTTCAGAAAAAACGCCTAAAACCCTTGATATGACTGGGTTTTAAGTATCGACAATAGGAAAGGCTAAATAATTTAATGTACATAACTAATTTAATAATAAACAATAATAAGATATCAAGGAGGAGTTTTACATATGAAGAAAGCAGAATTTATTAAGTTTGCAGCAGAAAGACTAGAAACAACAGGTAAAGAGGCAACTGAAACACTAGACAAGGTATTCTCAATTGTTGAGGAAGCACTTGTTGAATTTGGAGAAGTACCACTTGGAGATATGGGCAAATTAACTGTTGCAGATCGTGCAGCAAGAAAAGGCATTAACCCTAAGCTACTTAAAGAGCTAAAAGAACAAGGTGTATCTGATGAAGATGCTAAACGTCAAGCCGAAGTGGATATACAAGCATCAAGAGCACCTAAATTTAAGCCTTCCAAGGCAATTAAGACTAAACTTAATAATAAATAATTACATATATGAGTAGGGCTAATCCCCTACTCTCTTTACTATATTATAAATATACACTAAAGACAGGTTATCAATACCCCTCGTTCTATTCCTGTCTTGGTAGAAACAAAAATAAATTAAGGGGATATTAAATGACTGAAAAGTGGATTGCAGACACTAATGTACTTCTAAATAATCCTGAAGTGTTGGATGAGTATGATGTAATTATTCCTTCTCATGTAAACAGAGAAATTGAACATCTTGAATTAACTCGTAAACAGGACAGAACATTACAATGGCAGATTAGAAGGTTTAAGAAAAAGTGTGATGAAAATAATAATGCTTACGTGAATATCAGGGATTATAAATTTACACTTGATGATGAACTTGATCCTCAATATACAGACAACATCTTACTACAAGTTGCACGTGATGAAGGTTACGGAATTATCACTCATGACAGACTTCTAAGAAGAAAATGTCGCCAGTATGATATTCCTTTCAAGAACATTGAGCAATCAAATTTTATTGAACATAAAGGATTTGTAGAAAAGTTTATTTCTAAGGATGAGTTGAGTGACATTTACTTAAACTTAGGAGTCAACCAGTTTAACTTACAAATCAACGAATATATAGTACTTAATGATGAAACTGATGGAGAACTTTTAGATATTCTCAAGTGGAATGGGCAGCACCTTATTTCACTTAGAGATAAAAAAGGGAATTTAGGAAAAGGGTTTAAAACTTTCCAATTTGGTAACTTTGTTCCCAGAGATGAGCACCAAATTATGGCTGTCGATAGCATTCTGACTAATCAACTTACTTCTATTAGAGGTAGAGCTGGTAGTGGTAAATCTTTAGTGGCTCTCAATACAGCATGGTACCTTGTTGAAAAAGAAGGATATAAGTTAATTATTTTCTGTAATCCAGTACCTGTTTTGAATTCTCAGGAATTAGGCTTTTACAAAGGTGATAGATTAGAAAAATTAATGCAGTCTGTCGGCACAATGTTGAAATCTAAGTTTGGGGATGAAGTTGAGATTATGCGTCAAATCCAAGATGATAAGCTAGATATCCTTCCTATGGTTGACTTACGAGGTTACGATTCTGGAGGTCAGAAAACTATTGTTTGGATGATTGAAAGTCAGAATATGACTGCCGAATTAATGAAACTCGGATTACAACGGATAGCCGAGGATACTAAGGTAATTGTAGATGGCGACTATCACCAACAGGTTGATAAAGATATCTATGTAACTGACAACGGTATGAAGCGAATGAGCGAAGTATTCCGTGGAACTGAATTGTACGGTGAAGTTGAGCTTCAGAACGTGTGGAGATCCCGTCTAGCAGATTTAGCAGACAAGATGTAATTGAAAGGTTGGTATGGCTAAAACTATACCTCAAGCAGCGTCCTACTCTCAAAACAAAATAAGTTATAAAAGGATTATAAGGAGGAGTTACACATATGGGCAAAAAATTCACAAAAACAATTAAAGCATTTCAAGAAAAAGGTTTGTACAACCCTGATACACAAGTTATCACAGGCTCCAAAGATGGCGAAGAAACAAATATTCTAGATGTTCTTGCTCTCCTTGCTAAAGATGGTCAGGAAATTTCCATTGCAGTAAAACAAGAAGACACAATCGAAGATATTGAAGAATAGGAAGTGATAGAGTGATAGATCCTATTCAAACAAAACGTCTTGATGATGAGAATCTTCTTGAATGGAAAATAAGGATTTGTAATAACAAGGATACATACTCCCTCACTTGGGATGAAATTAAAGACTTAATTAATTCCGAGACTGGTGAAAGCAATGGTGAGTCAGTCTACCGTAAATGGTGGTACTCATTCTTTCAAGGTATGGAGTTTTCAAAACAACAATCAATCTCATCTGATGAAGCAATGGTTGAACTAGAACTTAAGAAGCTTCAGATTATGGAAGAGCAAAAGAAACTCCAATCTATTAAATCTGAATTCCACAAGATTTCTAGAGAGAATGGCAGACGTACTCTGTTCTTTGAGGAAGTTTCTAGGAAGATTGAAGAAGTTGGTACTCTCCCCTCACCTACTTTTGAAACGTTGCAAACAAACACTGAGTCTAAAGCAGGTATTCTAGGATTTGGCGATGAGCATTTCGGTAAAGAATTTGTGAGTCAAAATAATGAATATAACGAGAAGATTTATTTGGATCGGATGAGTAAACTTCTATCTGAAACTGTTTCAACAATTCAAAAGGAACAATTGGATGAATTGACAGTCCTTAACGGAGCAGATTCAGTTGAAGGTATGGCATTAAGGGTTTCACAACTTACAGCTCTACAGTATGGATTTATAGACCAAGTAATTAAATATGCTCGGTATAAAGTTGAGTGGCTAAAAGAGTTATCCAAGCATGTGAAAATCAGATACATACATATCCCATCTGCAAATCATACTGAATTAAGATTACATAATTCAAGTCGCTCGGAAATGCCTAAGGAAGATGTTGAGCGAATTATTGCAGTATATATTCATGATATGCTTAAAGATAATGAGCGTATTGATGTACCTTTATGTGATGAAGGAATTGTTGATTTCGAGGTAAATGGATATAACTTTGCTGCATGTCATGGGCATCAGCTTAAAGGTAAAAAGAATGCACTGAAAGACATCTCAATGATGAAGCGTAAGTTTTATGACTTCCTTTATGTCTCACACTTCCATCATGGGAGTAGCCTGACTGTTGGTGAAACTGACACTCACAATATCGAAGTAGTTCAGCTACCTTCTATCATGGGATCAGATGAATACAGTGACTCATTGATGACTGGTGCTAAGTCTGGAGCTAACTTATCTATCTATGAAAAAGGTAAGGGTCGTACAATTTCTTATAATTTTATTTTAAACTAAAATAATTAAATACCAAGGAGAATTAAATGTCTAAGGTCATTCAATTTAAAAAAGAAGAAAATTGCCCAATCTGTGATTTGGTTTCAGAATTCATGGAAGACGTAGCTGAATCTGAATCACCAGAAGAATTATTCTCCTTACTAGCCGAACTAGCTTTGATTTCTAACAACACGGGAACGGATGAAGGATTTGAACGAGGCTTTGATATTGGGCATAAAGTAGGCTATAAAGATGCTCTAGAGTCTGATATGGAAATTAAGAAGCAAATTATTGCCGACATCGAGGAAGAATTAGATAACGACACTGCTTGTGATTGTGACGAGTGTACTAAATAAACCATAACACATATTTGGTATGATGAGTATTCATCCGATGCCTCTTTTGGAGGTTAAACAATGGAAGATAGCCCTAATGTAGTAATAGTGCCAACTCAAGAATCTGCGGAAGATATTATTGAAGATTACTGTGATATGATCCAATATAATTTAGATCACGGAATTCCGTTAGGAGAAGTTCTTGGGTATTTTTTCGATGATGTTTACAGGTGGTCGTCCAAGCAATTCCTCATTGACCAAGCAAAAGCCTGTTTGCAAGGACTAGAAGATATTCATTTATATGAGACAGATGATGAATTATTAATTGATGAAGAAGATTAATTAATACAATACTTATTCTATAATAACACACTTCTCTTTCCAATTGAGGAGTGTGTTTTTTATTTAAGGAATTTTTGTATTGCCACTTTGGAAAAGGTTTCCCCCTCTCCCTTCCCTCCTTCTGAGGTGGTGATACAAAAATTCTTTTTAATTTTAAGGCGGTGACCGAGATGGCAAGGAGTGTAAAAACAGATTCAGAAATTCCACGGAAATCCTGTTTAAAGTGTGAGAAAGTAAAAGCAATGAATCGAGACTTCTATGTATCTGATTCACCAAATCACGCTGACAAGAGACATCCTATCTGTAAACAATGCGTAAAAGAAACATTACAATTAGATGATCCAATGAGTACTTTAAGTATAGATTCTGTAAAGAATGTCCTATTAGAGATGAATCGACCATTCATACAAAGTTTATGGATAACTTCGGTTGAAGAATCAAATAAAACGGGAAAAGATTTGTTTGGTTTATATATGAAAAATGTCTTTCAAAACTTCAGAAGCTTAACTTGGAGAGAGAGTGAATTTGTTGAAAAAACAACAGGTTCTAATGCTGCTGAGACTAAGCAAATTGTAGTTGCTACTCCTCTACCTAAGTCGGATGAAGTTTTAGAGGCAGAAAACAAAAACCGTGAAGATGTTCTCAGAATGATTGGGTATGACCCTTTCGAATATGAGAACTTGGAAGACAGAAGGCATCTTTATAATAAGTTAGTTGATTTCCTTGATGAAAGTGCTTTGGAAGATGGATTTAAACTACAAGCTTGCATAGAGATTGTAAAAGGATTCAATCAAATAGATAGAATAAATATGGCAATAACCAGTTTGACAACAGACATTGATAAAATGTCTAACAGTTCCGGTGGTATTAAAACTTTAATTGATTCAAAGCAGAAAATATTATCATCTCTGCTCAAGCTCGCTGAAGATAACGGGATTTCAGTTAAACACAATAATCAAAAAAGTAAAGGGGCAGGAACATTAACAGGAATCATCAAAACTCTTCAAGAAAAAGGTTTTGAGCAAGGTGAAGTCAACTTATTCGATATTGAAACTTCCCTCGGTATGAGACAGGTTGCTGATCTAAGCAATAAAAGCATCTTTGCTCAATTGCAATTTGATGAAAATGATTACACACAAATGATTCTAGAGCAAAGAGAAATCATTCAAGAATTAGAAGCCAAAGCATCGAAATTTGAAGAAGAGAACAGGCTATTGAAGAAGGAACTATTAAAGTATAGAAAGCAAGAAGGCGACAACAATGAATAATCAAAATATGTCGCAAAGAAAGATTGATGGATATTTAAAGTTAGCAGAAGTAATACAGTGGGGTCGAAAAAATCCAGTAAAATTTGTTGAGCGATTTTTCGGTATGGAGTTACTAGACTATCAAAAGTATGTATTTATGGAGAGTTGGTATAAGCAATATGTGCTGTGGTGTATGGGGCGTAACAGTGGTAAAACTACACTTGGCTCCCCTTTTATAATGGCTAAAAGCTTACTCATTCCTAACTTCCAAGCTTATATACTAGCAGGTGTCGGTTCTCAGTCACAAGAAATGTTCTTAAAAATAGAAAAAATCGCAAAGAGGGAAATTGCCTCGTTCACAGGTCTTACAGATGTATTTTATAACGAAACCGTTAAGAGTGCTGCTAATACTGATGGTTTCACTCATAATCCCGCTTCATTCCAATACAAGTTATATAATGGCTCCATTGTAAACTCTCTGAATGGATCTTTTGATAATAACCGTTCGAAACGTTCAAATTTAAACTTTTATGATGAATCTGGATTTGCTCCAGATGAACTATTCACAACTTCTGAACCTTTTGCGGTACAGAATAGCGACTTCCGTTTAGGCGGAGATGTAGATGTTACCCTTTTCCCTAAACAGATGCCTAACCAACTTGTGTATGCCTCTTCAGCATCCTCAACAGATACATATTTTTATCGAAAGTATTCTGACTTTGCTAAGAAAATGTTTCTTGGAGATAAAAGATATTTTGTTGCAGATATAAGTTCTGACGTTGTTATTAACGCTACATTTAATGGAAAACTCTATCCTGTTTCTCTTCTTTCTCAAGAGACTGTAGACGCAGCAATGCGTGAAAATAAAGAAAAAGCAATGAGGGAATATAAGAACATTTTCACAACTGAGGGTTCTGACAATCAGATCATCAAGAGGGCTATGATAATTAGAAACTCTGAAACTAGACCTCCTACTCTATCTAATGATGGTGGTAGGCAATTTGTATTTGCAATTGATCCGGCTCGTAATCATGATAACTCAGTATCTACTGTTGCTGAAATTATTGATGATCCAAACATTGGATACAGAATGGAAATTTCACACAATGTATCTTGGACTGACTTGGAAAAGAAGAAGAAGACTCCAATTAAGACTCCTGATCAAATTAAAGACTTCAAACGTATGTTAATTGATTTTAATGGCGTAAAAGCTGCTGATTATGAAAACATACATAGAGTTCTTATCGATGCTGGTGCTGGTGGAGCCGGTATGAGTGCTTGGGCAGATGGTCTATTAGAAGACTGGAATGATTCAAATGGTAATTCCCATAGAGGACTAATAGATAAGAATCATGACGAATACAAAAACTACATTTCTAAGTATCCTAATGCAGTAGATAAGATTACTTTGATTTCTCCACAAAAGTACAAAAAGGATATGTTCGAAGCTTTGATAGAAATGATGAATCTAAACTTAATCTCATTTCCTGAAGCTTATGATTATAAAGGTGAACTTACTATTCCTTTGGAGAATGGTGAAGTAAAAAAATATAAACTAACAGATGAAGAAATACTTTCACTGACAAATATCGATATTGCAAAAGAGGAATTGGTTAGTATATATGCTTTTAAGAGTTCGAATGGCAACGTGAGGTATGATCTTCCACCTGACAAACAAAGTAAAATTGGTGATGACAGGGCATATACAATTGCCATGTTGGCTTGGTATTTACAGAAACTGAGGCGTGAAAAAATCACGAACAAGCCTACACCCCTACAGGATATAAACAACTTGTTTATGTTTAAAAAGCCAGCAATATAAAAATAATTAAAAGAGGAGGTGCGAAATGACAGAGAAAGAAAAAAACAATACAGATCTTCAATCACCCTTATTTTTTGCATCGCAATTAGCAAAGGTTATTCTCTCAGATATTGAATCTAGTTCGAAAACTTCTCTTAATGCAAAATACAATAAAGATAAAATAATTGGATATCTTCAAGCTCCTGAAAAGGCAATGAAGGAATTGAGGAGTTTGAGTCAATACCTCTACAACGTCTCTCCAAACTACAAGAGACTTGTTCAATACTTTGCAGGTCTACTTAGGTTTGATTATATTGTAGAACCTTATGACTTAGATATTGAGAAAGTAAATATTGACCAATTTAAGAAGCAATACAACAAAACATTGAAGTCATTGGAGATAATGAATATTCCTCATGAGTTCACCAAAGTTCTTAAATACGGATTTAAAGAAGATGTCTTCTACGGATATGAATTTTCCACAGATGACTCCTATTACATTAAAAGACTTGATCCTGATTTCTGTAAAATTTCGTCTATTGAAGATGGAGTTTACAACTTTTCTTTTGACTTTTCGTTTTTCAAAAAGGACAGTGAAGTAGAAGCCTATCCACAAGAATTCAAGTCCAAATATAAGCAATATAAAAATGACAGGAAGAAACAGTGGCAGGAGTTAGAATCTAAAAATACCATTTGTTTTAAAGTGAATGAGGAACTTGTATATCCCATGCCTCCCTTTTCCTCTGTGTTCGAAGCTATATTTGACATTGATGACAACAAGAGAATGAGAAAAGTAAAAACAAAAATGGATAATTACATGATTCTGACACAAAAGATTCCAATCGCAAGTAATCAGACAGAACCTAATAAATTTCTCATTGATATGGATACAGCTATGAACTTTCATAAGATGGCTTCTGGTTCACTTCCTGATGAAGTTGGACTAATAACATCCCCTATGGACATCGAAGCAATCAAATTGGAACGTGGAAAGAATAACGACAATGACAATGTTGCTGAATCAGAGAGAAATTACTATAACGCAGCAGGAGTTAGTCAGGCTCTGTTTAACACGGACAAATCATCCGTAGCTAGTATGGGAAAATCTATTATAACTGACGAACAGATTGTCTTTATGGCTCTTCAGCAATTAGAAAGATGGCTCAATCGAAAATTAAAGCAAAGTAATGGTAAGTATAAGTTCCGAGTAAAATTCTTAGAAACTACAAGATTTAACGTAGATACCGTTCGAGATGGGTTACTTAAATCTGCTCAGTATGGAATGCCAGTAAAATCTGCTCTAGCTGCTACATGGGGGTATACTCCAAGTGCTTTTATGAATATGACATTCCTAGAAAATGAGATTATGAATCTGCCAGAAAAACTTATCCCCCTCTCTTCTTCTCACACTACTTCTGGGAAAGATGGTGCAGGAGCACCTGCTAAGAATGAAGATGAGTTAACGGATTCTGGTGTTCAAACTAGAGACAATGATGGAAACATTAGGGAATGATTAAGAAGTTCCCATTGAGAGGAGGTGAAATGGTTGGATAATAAGATTGACACGCTAGTTCCTGTTCTATTTCAGAAACTAAAAACTTATGAAGACGAATCCGAAGATACACGTTTTCTTAAAGTGAAAATCTGGCTGATGCATACAGAAGAAAATCTCAATGGTAGTTACTTCAGTAAGGAGTCTGTTGAAGCAGCAATCCCTACACTGGCTAACACTCCAATTCTCGCATACATTGAAGATAATTCTGAAGGTGAAGAGGATTTCTCTGATCACAGAATGATTTTAGTTAAAGAAGATGGAAAGTTTAAGGTTAAGTATGTAGGGCAGGCAATAGGACTTATTCCTGAAAATAATGATGCCCAATTTGAAAGCAGAGTCTGTGATGATGGAATTGAACGTGAGTTCCTAACGGTTACTGGATATGTCTGGACAAAATTTGATTCACCTATTGATATTTTTAATAGAGATGAAATTAAATCTCAGTCTATGGAGTTGCATGACAATTATCAAGGTGAATGGAAGGATGATGGTTTATTCCATTTCACTAAATTCTCCTTTTACGGTGCGTGTGCTTTAGGAAATGACGTTCTCCCTGCTATGAGATCAGCTACCATAGAAGCTCAATTCTCTCAAGATAAACTCTTTGAGGAAATCAATAGTAAGATGGAAAAATTTAAACTTACATACAGTGAGTTTGAAAAAGGAGGTAATGCAAAAGTGGATGAAAAGTTAGAACTTTTGGCTAAGTATTCATTAACTGAAGAAGACCTTGCTGAAAAAGGTATTGTTTTAGCAGACTTTTCTGTTGAGGAATTAGAAGCAAAACTTATTGAGTTAAAAGAGCCAGAGCAAGAATTCACTTTGACAGGCGAGCAGTTTGTTTCAGAACTAGTGAATGAATTACGCAAAGAAAAAATCAAAGATGATTGGGATTGGGAATATTCCCGTTACAGTTATGTTGACTACAAAGAGAATGAAGTATTTGCTTATGACTGGACAGAAAACTATACACTTTATGGATTCACATTCTCAGCCGATGGAGACAAAATTACAATTGATTTTGATTCTAAGAAGCGTAAGAAGTTTGAAATTGTTGACTTTGATGAAGGTACTTCAGGGGAATTCAGTGTAATCCCTAAAGATGCTCTTGAGTATGAAGTAAAAGTAGCTGAAAAGAAGATTGAAGATAAATTTGGCAAAGAACAAGAAACCCTTAAAGAACAATTCTCTAAGCTTGAGCAAGATGCTGAAGAACTTCGTCAATTCAAAGCTGGCAAACTTCAAGAAGAGCGCACTGAAAAGGAATCTGCTCTATTTGATAGTTTCTCAAACGAATTGACTGAAGAAGATGTTAAGGATCTAAAAGAAACTGCATCTGAGTTCTCTCTTGAGCAATTAGAAGAAAAGTTGTTCACTTTGGTTGGTAAAAAGAAAGCTAATTTTACTAAGCAACCTAAACGTGAAAAACAAACATCTGTAAAAATAGAAGTTGAAAATACTTCAACTGAAGAACCTGCACCATACGGTGGGCTTTTAGAAAAATTTTCAAAATAATTTAGGTTTCATTGAGCGTTCTTATTAAGAAGGCTTTTTTATTTTTATAAAAATTAGGAGGAAATAAATAATGGCAAACAGTGTTGTTAGATTAGATAAGCTTAAATCCGTTTACGGAGGTCACATTTTCTCAGTTCGTGCTGCTGAAGAAATGCAGAATGGTTTTGTTGCACACCTTGGAAATCTTGAAGATGGTGAGCGTGAAGTTTACGCAATTGACAAGCCAGCTACTGCTACTATCGCTGAAAAAGGTCTTGTATTGATTGCTAACCCTGCTATCAACTATGATGAAAGGCTTCGTTCTGAGCAAGATTACAAAATCGAAGCTGGTGAAGCTGTTCGTGCTTACGAGCTGAACGAGCGTGACATCTTCTCTGTTACTAAAGAAGGTCTTTCTCTTATCGGTGCAGACGCAGTTAAAGGTAACTATGTAGTTGCACAAAATGGTTCTTTCAAACTTAAAGAAGTAGCAACTCTAACTGGTGATGAAGCTTTCGTTGGTAAAATCGTTCGTCAAGATCAAATTGGTACTAGCACAATTGCCGCTAGTGGTCGCATCCTTACTTACGTTGTAATCGAAGTCGTTAAAAACAAAAACTAATTAATGTAAAATAATTTAGTACATTGATATTTTAGGAGGAAATTAATAATGAAACAAGATTTGGTAAAATTATGTGTAGATACTGTACGTGGTCAAGTACAGAACTACTCTTCAGAAAAAGCAAGTGATGTAATTCGTAAAGCGTTCTTTGAAATTATGGGCACTGAAAAGCCAACTTTCAAAGATGTTCGTAGACATAAAGTAGAAGTATTTGAAATCCTTGAAGAAGTTCTTGATAACACTGTGATCAATGGAGTAAACGAAGATGAGTTCTTCATGCAATTTGCTGAAGTTCGTAACGTTGCTCTTGGTGATTCCATTAAATTCAACGTACCTGATAACAGCCTTCTTGTTGCTTCTGAGCTTGCAGGAAACCACTGGGATATCACTCGTCAAAAATTAGATGCTGGTGTAGATTTCACAGTTGATACAAAAGCTTTCGGTCTTGCTGTCTATGCCGACTTCTTGGCTTTCCTTGCTGGTCGTATCGATTTCGCTGCTCTTGTTGCAAAAGTTGCTCGTGCAATGCAAGATCTTATTTACCAAGAAGTTGCTGCTTCATTCGCCGCTGCATCTGCTTCCCTTCCATCTCAATTCAAGGCTACTGGTACATACGATGAGTCTCAATTGGTTGAAATTGCTGCACATGTAGAAGCTGCTTCTGGAACTGCTCCAGTTATCGTTGGTACTCGTAAAGCACTTGCTAAAGTTACTGCTGGAATCAACCCTGCACTTCTTTCTGACCGTACTAAGGACAACCTTAACAACACTGGTCGTATTGAAGTTGTAAATGGTATGACTCTTGTTCAACTTCCAACTGTTCATAAAGCCAACTCTTTTGAATTCGCTTATGACGATAACCAACTTCTTATCCTCCCTTCTGGTGAGAATAAGCCAGTTAAACTTGTATACGAAGGTGACAGCCTTGTTAAAGAAGTTTCTGATGGAACAGAAAACATGGATATGTCTCTTGAGTACAAATTCATCACAAAGTTCGGTACTAATGTAGTATTCTCTAGCCTGTACGGAGTTTACAAACTTAGCTAATTAAATACAAAATAAGTTAATGTATGAGGGTGGATTTACATCTGCCCTCTTTTAAATGGATTATAAGGAGGAAATAAAATGGCTGAAAAGAAAACACCTGCAAAAAGGAAAGCACCTGCTAAAAAAGCGGTTGAAGAAACTCAAATTGTTGAAAAAGCAGAAGAAGTTACTGAAACTCCAGCACCTACACCTAAGCGTAAGCAAAAAGTTGAAATTGACCGCAACGAGTTAGTTTCTTGTAGAAATGTAACTGATGGTCAATTGATCTACAAATCTCGTAAAAATGGTTTGACAACTGTTTGGATGAATCATGGTGACACAGAATATCTTGAAGTTGCTGAACTTCTCACAATGAAAGCTTCACAACCTAAATTCTTGAATGATGTATGGCTTGTAATTGATGACGAAGATGTAGTGGAATTTTTGGGACTTAAACACATTTATAAAAACATTGTGGATATTGATGATGTGGATTCTTTCTTTGATAAGTCTCCTTCTGATATGGCTGAGGCATTAACTAAACTTCCAAAAGGGTTGCAAGATACTATTGGAACAAGGGCTAGAAAGCTAATTGAGTCTGGTGAACTTTATGATACAAGGAAAATTTCTGCACTTGAGGAAGCATTGAAGATTGAACTAAAAATGTTTGTTGAATAATAGGAGGTATTAGGATGACTACCTCTTATGAAGAAATTTACTCTCGGTTTCTACCTAAAATTACAGACTATACTTTCTACAATGCACCCAAGGAAGAAGTAGAGGACTTCATGCTCCCTCTTCTTAAATCATCCATCGTAAATTTTAGATACTGTGATAAGTTAGGTGATCGTGATGATTCCCTTAAACAGTTTAATCTAGATTTATCCGATGAGGAACAAGAAATACTGTCTGTTCTAATGTGCGTGGAATATCTTACGCCAAAATTACTTACTGATGATTTATTAAAGCAAAAACTCAATTCCAAAGACTATTCACTTTACTCCCAAGCCAATCAAATTAAAGAAATCAGACAAGTTCGAGATGACTTTTCAAGCAAAGCTAACTCAATGATGATGCTGTACACATACAAGGCGACTAGAATGGACGGTTTCAAGTCATGTTAGCAATGGAAAGCACCTTATATCATAACTATCTCGAAGTTTCTAAAAACCGGATATTTAAGATCCTTCCACTCATTGAGGAAGAAAATGATGGCTTGTATCATTACATTGATTCTCTTTTGTTTGAATTATACGGCTTGCAATATGTAGTGAATGGAGTTAAGGATTCCTTTTCTTATCTGTCAATTCTTTGCGGATTAGAATCTATCCTTGATGAAACTCTGGTCAATGAAAGAGACTTTAAATTCATCAGAAGCGAAATATTTAAATTAATTGGTCTTGTTGAGAGTCTGCAGAAAGGAGAATAAATATGAGTTATTTGGACTTATATAATAGACGACTTAATTCTGCTGGAAACTCTTCAAGTGAATCAATTATTAATTCGACTAAGCAAAGCATAAATGGCAGTTTTAGTTCTTCTTTAGGATATCAGACTGTATTGATTGACGGTGTGGAGAAGGAATCAATTATTTCTCAAGGTAAGACTAGTGATGATAAGAAAATTCTATTACTACCTGACGAAAAGTTGAATATTGGATCACTGGTTTACATTGGTGATTTTCATTATCTGACGCTTGATTCTTTTAACGAAGGAATTAATGAGGTTTATCCGACAGGTGTTCTTAAGAAATGCAACTCTACCCTGCCTATCCAATCCGGTAAAACAAGAGTTTTAATTGGAAACAATCCTAGAACTGGTGAGCCTATTTATGATTGGGTTGAAGGTGAAGAAACACTTGTTCCTTGTGTAACTGAAACTAAGTATTCCATTAGGGAGAACAATGATAAGATCCCCATTCCTGATGGAACTATGCTCATTACAATGCAATACAAGGAATCCTTACCTATTCAGCATAACTTTGAATTTTCTATGTATGATGAGCGCTATAAGGTTCTTAATATTGATAAGACAAAAGTATTAAACGGAAAAGGTATCATAGTCATCACTGCTGAAAGGGTGCAAATAAGTGAACCTTAAAGATTTCTCCATTGAAGTAGAAGCTATTTTAGTCGATGAAGAATTATTGAGGCTCCTACATTACTCCCCTAAAAATGGTATGGATGACCCTCTTGATTCCTCAAAACCTAATATACTCGACAAACCAAGTGAAGATAAATGGGATATAATCCGACATCACATTGTTCCTGCAATTAAACTGGACGACCTAGAAAATGAAAAGAAATGCAGGATATTCTATTATGCTGGTGCTGGAAATCCAACAAACAATAACTATTTGTTTAGTAACCAAGAGTATGTATTTGAAATTTTAGTGCCGTATGATTTTCAGATAATTGATAAGAGACTTGAGATGATTTGCGACAGAATAAATGATCTAGTATCCAATAAACAAATTGGTGGAGTCGGTAATACTTTCTTTAGAAGAAGATCCCCTATTTCAGTAACCAAAGATTACTTAGGATTCAGATTGGTGTATGAATACGTCAGTGAGAACTATTAATGAGTCCAGATGTTGAATTTTCATTAATCGTTGGTACTCCTGTAAAACTGGATGACTTAGGCTACATATACTTACCCACCATTAAAGAAATAGCTACAATTGGATTTACTAATTATCAGACATACTTATCAAACCTTCTTATCACTAAAAATGACTTCATAAAGATGCTAGAGATTAAGGATGATTATTTGTCTGAATTTAACTCTATGTCTGACTTTGAAGCATATCGTACTATTTGCATTGGTGTACCTGAATTCAAAGAAGTTGTAATAGAAGCTTTGGAATACTTCACTAAAAGTAGGTTCTCATTTTCTGATGAGAATTTTTTTATTTCTACAGACACTTCCTCCTCTCCCCTATCTGAAGATCAATTTTACTTCATTCAAGATATTTTGCGTATAGCAAACAACATTGAAAAAGACAGTGATGAGGAAGATTTTAATCCAGCAAATGAAATGGCAAAAAAATTCATGGATATGATCAAGAAAAATAAGAAAAAGCAGCCAAAGAGAAAAGAGAAAATTAACTTGATTAGTATAATATCTTCTTTGCGCTGGAAATCTTGTGAATCTGAAAATATCAATAATCTGACCGTTTATCAACTGTATGACGGTTTTTCGAGGTTAAATGCGATTGATGATTACCACTATACTTTAACCGGAATCTACAGTGGAACAGTTGACCTTAAGAAAGCCAACCTGTCCGATAAACATTGGGCAAACATTATTAAAAAATAATTAAATTTAATGGAGGATGATTTCTACATGGCTACACCTAATAAATGGGCAGTACGCTCGGTTGCTCGTGCAACATTCTATGATCTTGTAACTAATAATGCTATTGCTTACCTTGACACTCTAAAAACTTCTGGAGTAAATACAACTTCTGAAACTTCTTATGCTCGTGGTGGAGACGGTAACGTTAAGCTAGTTGGATTCAGTTCCAACAAAGAATCTAGGATTACTCTAGAGGATGCTATTTTTGACAACACTGTTCTTGGAATGCTTACAGGTAATGATGTAGTAACTGGAGTAGCACAAGACATTTACAAGCGTGAAATTCTTGAAGTTGTCGGAGGTAAAGTTACTCTTTCTAAAACTCCTAAAGGCGACCTTTTGAGCGTATATTCTCTTAAAGTTGATGGAACTCATGATGAACTGCAAGTTGAAGGTATCCCTGTTGCCGATGAAGGTACATATGAGCTAGTTGGTAAGGAATTGACTGTTGACACTGCTTTAAACGGTAGAAAAATTGCAGTTTACTACATGGTGGAGTCTGACACTACTGCAACTGAAATCAAAGTTACTTCTGATGCATTTGGTGGTTCTTTCAAACTTGTCTTGGACGTTCTTGTGCGTGACTACTACACTAAGAAAGACTTTGCTGCTCAGTTAATTATTCCAAACGGTAAAATTGAAGATGAGTGGGAATTCAGCTTTACTCCTGATGGAGATCCTGCTACGCTTTCTATCCCTATTGAAGTACTTCGTGACCCTTCAAGTACAGATATGTGGACTATGAAGATTTATGATGATTCACTGATTCAATAATAAATAAACTAACATGAGTAGGTGGACTAATCTCCCCTACTCTTTTTTTTAGGATTAAAAGGAGGAAAAATAAATGGCTAAAAAATCAACAGAGCTGAAATTATCGGACATCAAGAAAAACGCTAAATCCATGCACACGATGGAACCCTACGAATTAGAAGATGGTAAGACTATTACCTTCTATCCCCTCTTCCCTGAATTGATGATTGAGCAAATGCTTGAAGAAATTCAGAAACACTACATCACTTTACATGAAAATGACATCGAATTTTCAGAGAAAATGAATCTGTATTTCATCAATCTAATGATGATTAAATATTTCACCCATTTCAAAAAAGATATGCCAGACAGCCTATTTGCTGAAGGAAAGAAAGCTGGATTATTAGATTGGTTAAATCACTTTGCTGATACAGGGCTGCTGAAAACAATTATGGATGAAGTGTTTATGAAGGATCAAGTGATGAAGGTTCATGACAAAATCGCTGAATTCATCGGTGCAAGTCAGTTGCTTGAGGAATTGGGAGTTAAAGCTCAGAAGAAATTTGAGGATTTGAAGTTAAAGAATGCTGATGTGTTTGAGCAATTAAACAAAATGAATGTTCAGTAAGTGAGTTGATATAGTTTGCCCAGTTTTAAAAACATGAAGGAATTAGAGAAGTTTTTAAATCAAACAATACAGGACTCTTTAAAAACTGATGTGTCTAAGAAGATAGTTAAAGTTGCTGAGGACAGAGTTCAAAAAGATGTGTATAACGTTTACACACCGAAGGAGTACACTCGTTCCGGTGAATTAAAAAAGAGTTTTGAAGTAAAAGAGATTCCGAATGGTATTGAAATTGAGAATACGCGAAAAGACGGTAACAGAGAAATTGATGAAATTATTGAGTATGGTCATGACAAATCTGCACAAGGATACGAATACCCTGCGTATTATCCCGGTGGCGACAACTTTACGCAGCCAAGACCATTTATTGAAAATACAAGGCAGCAAATTTTGAATGAAAATATACATGCAGATGAATTAAGAAAGAGTCTAAATAAAAAAGGACTAGATGTAAAGTAGGAGGTGAAATAATGACAATTGAAAAGAATATGCTGAGGGATAGAGCTAAAAGAATGCCTGATGTAACTGATGAGATGTGGAAACTTGTGAATCAGGAATATAGAGAATTAGTGGAAGAGTACATATCTGTCCAATCCCATTCTCCTGCCACTAAGAAGCAGTATATCAGTGGTCTTAGACAGTTTGGATACTATGTCTATAGTTCAATGAACAACAAACCATTCCATAAAATTACTAAGCGTGACTTTATGAGATACATGAGTTTTCTTAGAGATGATAGAAAAATGTCACCTAGTGGTATTGGTTTCAAGAAAGCATGTGTATCAAGTCTGTGTAATTATATAGAGAATGTAATTGTGGGAGAAGAAGACTTTAAGCATTATGATTTGTTCAGAAACTTTACAAGAGGACTACCTGCTATTCCCAAATCAAGTGTCTATGAAAAAGTTAAAATTTCTTACGATGAATATAAAGAAATGATGCAAGTTCTTGAAAGTGATGAAAACTATTTAGGCATGGCTTGGTTAGCCACAGCATTCAACGTAGGAGCAAGAAGATCCGAAATCATTCAATTCAAAACTGAAATAACAAAATATGATTTTCCTGAAGAGTCAACTTTCATATATAGTCACAATGTACGCTTAAAAGGCAGAGGCATTGATGGCAAAGTGGAGCCTTATATGGTGAATCGAGAAGCTTTACAGTATATAAATCTTTGGCTAGAGAAACGTGGATATGACCATGAATACATATTTACAACTAAGTATGACGGTAAGATTGAACAGATGTCATCTGGTTGGGCTAATTATTTCTGCTCAAATGTGTTGTCAGACATATTGGGACGTAGGATCAATCCTCACTTATTTAAAGCTAGCTGTGTAACTTTCTTATTGGAACAAGGAATTAAGCTTGAGCTTGTCTCCAAGTATGTAGCCCACCATGAGCAGGTCGGCACAACGATAGCTCATTATGACTTACGTGACTTTGAAGAAGAAAAGAATCAAATCTTTAAATAATATTCAACTTTTATTTGAATCAGTACAGCTGAGTTTATCGGCTGACTGCTTGAAATTGAAGTAACAATGCCTCCCATTTATCTACAACAAATCTCCTATAATTCTCGAAATATGGTAAAATATAGAGAAGAATGGGAGGGGGAAATCAAGTGACTGTTAATTATGCTGAGGTTAGAAGAGTAATAAGCAACCTAAGTAATAAGGGTATCAAAAGCGTGAGTCATCATGATATTGTGAATAATAAGAGTCCATTCCTAGAAAAGTATTCTAATTTCCTTGATGATTTATCTGCCTATGATGTGGCTAGCATTATTCACGATATGGGACACTGGGAAAAATTCAAATACCCTAGCACCAAGCCCTATAAGTACAATAGAAGAGATATTGTTTTTGTAAATTTAGGATCTAACAACATTGGCTATGAAGCCTCTTATAGACATCCTTGTATAATATATCAAAATGGTTATAATGATGCACTCGTAATACCTTGTTCCACTGGAAGGTATCATGTGAAAAATGAGTACATTTTAAAGGGAGAAAGAACAGACGGATTTAATGAAAAAACTGGGATTCAATTAGATAAATTAAGGGTAATAGATAAACACAGAATCGAAGGAAAAGTATTGGGTAGAGTAAGTAATAAGAAATTTAATGAAATTACAAATCAAATTATTGAACTTTACTTCTCACCTGTTAAGAAGAAAATAGACAAGCTTGAATTAGAAAAGTCTCAATTAATGCTGGAAATTGGAATTTTAAAAGCTGAAAAAGAAAAACTTATAGCTGATAAAAGTTAAGTATTGACTTTACTTACAATAATTTGTTATTATTGACTTAAGATATTGAAGCGCCTAGTAGCGCATAGCCATATTTTTATATGGATTTTTGAAGGATTAGACCTTTCACTACCCATGTGAGAGGTCTTTTTCATTGTCTAAACTTAATACTCCACAAATTAAAACACACTTCCCTCTTCCCTACTCTGGGTTGAAGGAGTGTGTTTTTTGTTGTGGTTATTTATCGCCTTTGGGATCGTTTAAAGCTTTCTTATATTGATCCTCTTTGAAGTTTGTAGTATTTCTTCTCTTAGGTGACGGAGTATTTAAATCAACTTCATAAGGATTATATACCTCTTTACCGGCGTACTTTACTGCTGGCTGTGAAGGTTGATTGTACTCATCTCTTGGAATTCCTTGTGATCCTAGTGTACGTTGTTGGTCACGTTGGATGCCGTTCTTTGATTCTATAACATGCGACTCCAATAGATTAACTACATAATTACTTAGACTGCGATTTTCCTTAGCAGCAAGTTCCTTAAGCTCATTCTTTACTTTCTTAGGAATGATAACAGTCAAACGATCATTATCTGCTGATATGCTCATTAAATCCCTCCGACCAATTACACTAATGTATCTTACTTATAAGTAATTATAATGGATTAACTTTTTAGTTTCCACACCTTTTATAAACCTTTTAAAAATATTTTCATATATTGGTTGACAAAAGGTTTATAAACCCTTTATTATGATATTACAAACCAAGACGACAACTTAGACAACATAATATTGAGGAGGAATTTAAATGGTTGATGTACACGGCAAGTTAGAATTGGACGTTTCCCTTCCCTCTAAGTTTAATGATGATACTTTAGCAATGCTTGATGTGAATTATAGGCTACATCCAGATTTGATAGTTAGCTATAAAGTAATTGCTACAGACAGCAAAGGTAATGAGATTGAATTGGATTGCCATAGTGGAAAAGTAACACTCGATGAGGTTACTGATTAATAAGATTGATAAATTGATAGCTGATGAGGCTACATATTGGATTGTTTGTATCTTGTGAGTGCGGTTATAGACTGATCATCTATAATTAGCACCCTTCCCTGCTTTGCACTCACAAGTTTCTTTTATATTCTTTTATATGAGGAAGGAAAACTGACTTGGGAAGGTGATTGGGAAATGGGTAAATTAGATGGAATACTGAGATATAATCAAGAAAAGAAATTAGACTTAGATTATTTAAGAAGAATATTTATATTAAAAAAATATCTATTGCTTACTACGGAGTATGTGGGGAACAAACAAAAACTTGACTTTGTATGTTCAAAGCACCCAGAATTAAAAACTCAAACAACTAATGCAGTCAGATTGAGGAAAATCACGCATAACTGCTTGGCTTGTCAGAAAGAAAGTAAACTTGAAAATAGCTTACTGGCTGTATCAAATATAGATATTATTGAAACATACAAAGCTATTCTGTCAGGCAAGTTGAAAACTTTCCCTAAAGGATTTTTTCAACATTATTCTTTAAAAGACCTTAAAGGCTTGGTCAATTATTACATTAGTGTGGCAAAGAATGAAACAGATGATATAGCTAAAATTGTATCTCATGATATGTTAAGAAAGTATAAGTTAAGTGGATTATTGAAGGAAAATAGTAATTTTGAAATCTTAGATCTTGTCTATCCTAACTTATTTAAGCCTTGGGAACTTTCTTCTTGCCCACCTAAATTTTGGAACAATGAAGATAATGTTAGAGAGGCTTCTATATGGTTCTATCAAAAATTGTTAGAAGACAAAGTAATTAATTCAGAAGAGGAAATCTTAACAATTAAAAACTACGGAGTCCTTTTTAAGAAATATAAATTAGATGGATTATTTTATACAAGATTCAGCTCTAGTCACTATGGGTTTTGGAATTATTTATTTCCAAATAAGTGGTTAGAGTGGGAATATTGCCATACTCCCAAACACTATTGGGAAAATCCAGAGAATCGAATAAAAGCCCTCAAAGAGTTAATTGAATTAAAATTGAATATGTCTATTTCCAATATCCCAAATGAATTTTCGTATTCTCTTTTGGTAAAACAGCATAGGAAATTTGCAGCTATTTGTGATATATACTATTCCTCAAGTCTATTTCAATGGATTAATGAGTGTTACCCTAATACTTTCACTGACAGTGATTTCTATCAAAATATTGGTATAGATGGCACTAAATTGGACTCTAAAGCTGAAGTAAAAATTCATGACATATTTATTAAAAATAATTTAAAAGTAACTTACTTTGAAAATAAAATAGCTAACATAGGTAATTTTGTAAATGAAGATCATAAGGAAAGTTACATTCCTGATTGGATTATTAATGATTCAATAATTGTTGAGTATTATGGATGGTACAATGATAAATATTACGAAACGCATAAGTTGCTGAAAAAATATATGGATAAAGCAAGAAGAAAAAATAATTACTACAAAGGTTTGCCAAACTATCAGTTTATTGACCTTTATCCCTCTGATCTAGAAGACAACTTAAAGGGATTAATTAAAAAGTTTAAATCACTAGGCATTAATTTGACAATTTAATGGTATAATGGTCTCAAAAACCTTTTGAGGTGATACCTTATGGAGATTATTATATTTATTGTCTTATTAATATTAGTAATTGGAATTGTAAATAATAACAAGACAAAACACAAGACTAAGACTTCGATAAACATTTTAAACCAAAATAAAATCTTGGATTATCTTAATAATTTTGATGGAATTCAAAAGTTTATTGCTAGGGATTATTCCTGTGCATTGGCATATTCCGAAGAGAAAAATAATGTCTATCTTATATCTCCCAAGCTTAAGAAAGATAATGGAGAATATGAATTTAATTACACCTCTCTCCCCTCTTCAAAAATTATTGAAGCAGAAATAATTATTGATAATCAAACAATTCACAAAACAGTTAGAGGGCAACAAATCTTAAATACTGCTGTAGGTGGAGCTTTATTTGGTTCAGTCGGTGCTCTTATTGGAGGATTAACATCTGATAAACTTAAGCAAGAAAAAATAAAATCAATTGACTTAAAGATTCTAACAGAGGATGTTAACTCCCCTATTCACAAACTTAACTTTCTTAAAAATGTAGATCCGAACACAGGTGAAGTCATTAAGGATGGATACTTGAAAGACAGTAGTGAAGTAAGAGCTGCTTTAGGCAATATTGAGAAATGGCATGGAATTATGGAAATAATAATCAGACAACAAAATAAATCAGTAAACGTTTAAGAAGTGTCAATTAGGCACTTCTTTTTATTTTGTAAAAAGGAGTTGACTTAATTGGCTGGAAATAACGACTTAAAATTGCTGATCACTGGTCAGCTGAACATCGGCAATACCATAAGGGAAATCAATACCGCCTTAAAGGGTATTGAAAAGAAAATAAACAAGTTGAAGATAAGTGCGGATATTGATGCAAACGTAATTAAAACCTTATCCAATTTCTCGAAAGCAATGGAGCAACATAAAAAGGTTGCTGCAGATTTAAATCGTGTCATCAGAGAAGAAAAGACAGTTACTAAAGAAGCAGATGGTACTGTTAAAGAGAAGATTAGGCAGCATCTCAAAAGTGGAGAAATTATTGATAAAGAAATAACTAAAATTAAAGAACAAACTAAAGCTACTCAGAAACAAGCCGAAGAGACTCGGAAACTAACTGTTGAAATGGACAGATTGGCTAATAAACAAAAACAAGTAACAAAGCAAAACGCACAGGGTAAATATTCAGGTGGTTCAGTTACTACTGGAGATAAATTTAAGAATGTCACTACTACTTACAATGGTAGCAATGAGCAAACAAGTCAAAGAACTGTTGAGAATTTTAGAGCACAAGAACAAGCTGTTGAAAGACTAAAAAGTAAATTACAAGAACTCAACAATGCTGGCACAATAACTAACGCCTCCCTCTCAAGAATGTCTAATGCGATTAAAGGTGCTCAATCAGAGAAAGAGTTAAGTAGAATTGCACAAGTTTTAAATCGAGTTCAAGATAGTTCAAATTCACGCAAACAAACTAGAGAGTTAGAACATCAATTAGACTTGTACAGAAAACAAGCTGAGATTAATGCTCAGAATCTTAGACGTAGATACGGTAGTGCTCTTGGTGATGACGGTAACAGGCAACTAAATAATTATCTTGCAGCAGTGAATAGGTTGAAAGCGACTACACCTAATTTGAATCAACAAATGCAACAGTTGGCTATGCAGTTTAGATCAGTGTCTGCAAATGTAAATTCAGCAACTAGCCATGTATTGTCTTTCGGACAACAATTGCAAGTTGCGATGGCTAGGATACCCGTATGGGTAACTGGAATGACCATGTTCTATGCTCCGTTACGTGGAATGCAAGATGCACTTTCTCAAATTATCGCTATTGACTCCCAACTCACTGTACTAGATCGAGTATCAAACGGACAAATTGAAATTAACAAAGCCCTTGAGGATAGTGTCGCTCTCGCACAAAAGCTAGGTAATACTGTACAACAGGTCAACGAAGGTGTTATCGCTTTTGCCCGTCAAGGATTTCGTGGAGAAGATTTAACAATGATGGCTGAGTATGCAACATTACTCGGCAATATTTCCGATATGTCAGTTGAAGAATCTGCATCAACTATAACTGCAGCAGTCAAAGGGTTAAACCTTGAAATGGAAGAAAGTCTTCATGTTATTAACGCTTTAAATGAAGTAGACAACAATTATGCGATTTTTAATAGTCGCCTAGTATAGTAATATACTAGTGAAAACTCAGTGAACCCTATTGCTCAGGGGTGTATGGCTTTTACCATGCTAACGGTGAAACTCTAAGGGAGAAATCCTATGACAATACCGTGCCAAGCTCATTTAATAAATGAGAAGGTGTAACGACTATTCCCTAGTGGAAGTACAGCAGAAGGTTGAGCTACTGTTGGAAGTGCTGAGTATCCTCCTTAACGAGGATAAAGAGATAGTCTAGACCCTCTTTAAATATGTCGAAAGACAGGGTATAACGAACAACACAAGATTTGTCTACTGCGTTAATGAAATCAGCCGGGGCAGCGCAAACTTACGGTGTAAGTCTCGAAAATACCTTGGGATTTGCGACAGCCATCGGGCAAGTTACTAGGGAATCAGGAAGTATAATTGGAAATTCCTTGAAGAGCATCTACTCCAGAATTACCAGTATCCAACCTGCTATAGATTCCCTTGCAGCAATTGGAATTAACATAAAAACTTCTTCTGGAGACATGAGAGACGTACAGAATATCCTCACCGATCTTGCAGGGCAATGGAAGTCTCTTTCGAAAGAACAACAACAAAATTTAGGCTTACAAATTGCTGGTAAAAAAAATTATCTGCCAGCCTAATTGGAAACAGTTAGAAAACAAAGGTGTATATCGGTGAAACTCCAGAAGTGGACAATACCGACAGAAACCCTATTAGGGGACTGCTAGAGACTGCCATCACCCACCCTAACAGATTAAGCTGAGGGCGAAGGTACAGTCCGAACTGTGCGTATAACATTTTGAAGGCACAGAGTTAATTTGAAAGAATTAACCGCCAATATAAAATTGGTCAGTAGCTTTGAAATACAAGCGAAAGTAACAGAAAATTCGAGATATCAATTAAGCCGATTTTTAATTTTAATGGATCAATTCCAAGAAGCTCAAAAAGCATCAACTACTGCCCTCAATTCAGAAGGTTCGGCTTATCGTGAGAATGAGGCTTTCCTAGATAGCTATCAGGCAAAATTAAATCAACTTGCTAATAGTTGGACAACACTTTCAACTACTATGGGAGAAAAAGTCCTCGGTTCAGGGATCGTTGTTGTATCTGAAAGTTTAACATCTATAGCCAACGCAACATCATTTGTTGTTGATAAAATAGGACTTTTACCTCCTCTTTTTACTATTGCTGGAGCAGCATTTTTAGCCTTTAATAATCACACTAGGACTTCAATTGCTTCTCAAGGAGTGTTGGCTACTAGTTTAGTTAGAACTGGCGATGCTATGACAATAGCTACTGGTAGGTCTAGAGTACTTCAACAACAATTATATAACTTAACATTAGCAGGAAGAGCCACTGCTGCTTCATTTGGTTTCATGGGTAAAGCAATGGGTGGAGCACTGTCCTTTTTGACTACCGCAGCACTGCCATTGGCTGCTTTTGCTGCTTTAGGTGCGGCTATTTCTTATGCTACAAATAAAGTTGTAGAGCATAGACAGGCACAAAAGGAATCTCAGGAAGAAATAGATAAGCTAACTAAATCATATGGTGAAAATGAGACTCAGATAGAATCACTTATTTCAAGATATGAGCAGTTAGATAAGCAAGTTAAAAGTGGAAGTATTGCTGAAACCGATAGTGAGTACTTAAAAGTTCAACAGGATCTTTACACACTCCTCCCTTCTGTGGCTGCTTCAGTTGATGAAAAAGGTCAAGCACATTTACGCTCTGCAGATGCAATTCGTCAGGAAGTTGGATACCTTAAAGAACTTTCTAAAGTTGATGCTGAACAGTTTATTAATGACTTTCAATCTAAGTTGGCTGATTTAAATAACAAAATTTCAGAAACTCAGGATAAACTTAATGAAATTAATGAAAGACAAAACAGTGGATACTCCGAATTAATTCCTTGGTTTGGTGTTAGGGAAAAAGCTCAACTTGAGGATATGGCAGACAGTATTATTGGCAGAAGAGATATAGAAGCCAAACTAGAAGAAAGAAAACGCCTATTCCAAGACTTAGGTAAATCATATGCCACTTATTATGGTGTACAAAGCAATGTAACTGAAGAAGATCAAAAGTATATAGACACTATTGTTACTAAAAATAGTAAGCTCCTAGAATCTAAGAAAGGCATCAAAGAGGTTGAGAATCAAGTTAAAGCCTATATTGGATCTGTAGGAGAAATAAGAAAAGTATCAGGAAATCTTTTTGATACTGAGCGTATTCAGCATTTATCTAAATTTAATGCAGATGCGGTAAATCTTTTTAATGAGATGTCTACCGCCATGAAGAATGGTAATCAGGACTGGGACAAATATGGAGACAGTCTTGAAAAGGTCGGATTTAGCGGCAATGAAGTCACATCCATCTTAAATTTACTTAAGACAGGTCATGACGAAGCTACTGGGGCAACTATCGCTTATGTGGATGCTAATGAAGAAGCTGTGGAAGTTGAGGAAGACAGAAGGACGTCAGCTGAAAAATTGGCTGGAGTTACAACAGACCAAATTGATTCCATCTATGAATTAATTGGTACTTATAATGTTCTCTCTGCCCTAGAAGCCGACAATGCAGATAAATCTGAAGAATTACTGGCTGTAACTGATCAACTTGCTGCTATCTACCCTCACCTTGCTAAAAATAAGTTAATTAACATTAAAGCTGTGGAGGAAGAAGCTAAGGCTCAGGACATCCTTCTCAAGGCAGTCGAGTCCCTAACTCAGGGTAAGCTCACGAAGGAGCAACAGCAAACCACAGTCACTGCCCTGCAAGCTAAGAAACGTATTGACATTCTCAAACAAGAACTAGCTGCCCAACAAGCAATTGTTCAAAAGTTTAATGAAATGTCTAAGACTCTTGCAGATAATGCAATGGGATTAGAGCAAGAGAAATTAGCGAGCAAAGCATATGACAGAGCAAGAAGACTCACCTCTGATATTGACATTCAATTACCTGACTTCAACGCTCAAATCGATGCATTAGGCACAGTAATAGATTATAGAGGTAGAGAAGCTGAGGCTATCGATAAGCAAAATAAAGCTACAGAGAAAGCTAGTAAGGAATATTCCAACAGCACTTACGTCTCAGATAAATTCAAGCAATCACTCGACAATGTAAATTCCGCCCTAGAAAAACAACGCCTTATCCAAGAAAAAACAGCCAAGCATTCCAAGCAATATCAGACAGCACTAAAAAATGAGATCTCCCTTCTTGGTCAAAAGAAATCCTTACTTGAAGCTCAAGCTAAATCCCTAGATGCTCAAATTAGATCAGGTAATATACAGCAGACAGGTATACTCACAACTAAATCAACTGTCACCTCTCCTGTTCCTGTATCAACAACAGCCACTAATTCATACGCATCAGGTAGTAGTTCTGCAGCTACAATATGGAATTTCTTCAAGTCAAAAGGTTTCTCTGATTCAATTGTTGCTGGTATTATGGGTAACTTGAAGCTTGAATCCGGTTTGAATCCTAATGCAATCAATAAGTCTTCTGGTGCTACAGGTATTGCTCAATGGTTAGGTGGACGTAAGACTAATCTTTCTAACTTTGCAAAACAGTCTGGTACATCTATGTACGATCTGAATACACAACTTAACTTCCTTTGGAAAGAGTTGAACGGTTCAGAAAGACGGACTATGAGTTATCTGCAAGGTGCTCAGAATGCTAGTGCATCTCAAGTAGCAGCAATGTTCGACAAATTGTTTGAACGCAGCGAGGGTACTCACATCCCTCAACGTCAAGCATACGCCAATCAATACCTCAGTCAATTTGCAGGTAAAAGTGGAAGCGTTCCTGTCTCTGTTTCTACGTCATCCACTGATCCACTTGAAGCAGCATCTGAAGCATCGAGAATAGCGGCTGAGAATGCTCAAAATGTTGACCAAGCTAAGAGTGACTTATTGCAACTTCGCTCCGATTCAATGTCTGTCCAAGCCGAAATTGAAAGGTTACAACTTGAATTAATTAAGACTCCTCTCTATCAGGCAGAGAATCGTTTCAGACAAATCGACTCTAATATGAAGATTATTGATGCTCGTATGAGTAAGCAGGATGAAACGTCAAAAGCTTACCGTACTGAATTAGAGAATCAGGTAATCCTCCTCAAAGAGAAGAAAAAGTTAACTGAGCAGAATATGGTCTACATTGAAAATGAGTTAAAAAAGAATAAAAATCTCACTCAGATTCAACGTGATGAACTGCAGCAGACTTATCTTGACCTTAGAGATTCTTTAGTTGATTTGGATAACAGTATAGTCGATAACCGTAATAGCTTCCTGAACAGTGCATTAGATGGTTTAAATAAGCGATTAGATGAGGCTAATCAGAAGTATACTGATCAGATTCAAATCATTGAGCATTTGATGGCTGTTTCAAATGGTAACGAATCAGAACAGAATAAATTACAAACTCAGAAACTGTCCCTACTCGCTAAACAACGTAAAGAAATTCAGAATAATATCAAGTTGCTAGAGTCTCAGAATAAGAATTTAGTTAACAGTAAAGATGCCTTAGAGAAGAATAAGCAAGAAACTCAAAAGTGGAAAGAAGCACTTATGGGTGTGGAAACTTCCATTCAAGGTATTTACGCTGACCTAGCCGACAAGGTTATCCAAGCTCAGAAGGATTACTATCAAGAAAGACTAAACGCTGAATTGGATGCACTTGATGAGCGTGATAAGGCTATACAGGATTCTTATGATAAAGAACGTAAAGCAATGGAAGATAATCATAAGCGTCAAATTGAATTGTTGGATAAGGAGCTTAAAGCTTATCAGGATGCAGTCAACCAACGTTTAAGAATGATTGATGACCTTGACTCTGAACGTGACTATAATAAAGAGTTAGAAAAGTTATCTGCTGAAAAGTTAAAACTCGAAGCTGAGCGAAACAAATTATCCCTTGATACTTCATTTGAAGGTAATGCACGTAGGCTTGAAATTGAAGAACAACTCAAGGATAAATTGGAGCAAATCGAGGAATTAAAATATCAGCGTGAGATTTCTCTACGTAAGCAAAGTTTACAGGATGACTTAGATCAGAAAACAGAAGAAATTGAAAATGCTAAGGATGCCTTAGGGGAGAAACAAGAAGCTGAACAGGAGCAACTTGAACAATCCCATAGAGCATTAACGGATAAATTGGAAGAAGATAAGAAAGCTATCCAACGTCACTATGACAATATCATCAATGATGAGCGTAAATGGGCTAAAATCCGTGAAGATATAATGAAAGGCAACTTAACTAATCTGTCTTCTGAATTGGTCGGATTCTCTAATGATGTTGCTTTGAATATGTCTCACATGGGTGACTCGATAAAAAATAATCTAATAGACAGACTTAAAGAAGCTATCGACCTAATGAAGCAAGTAAGCTCTGCAGGTGTAGGTGGATTCCAATCCGGTATCTCTAATCCATCGACTCCTACCTCCCCTTCTACTAGTGGTGGAAGCTCAGGTGGCAGCACTAAACCTTCTACTCCTACAATGTGGAATGGGTTAGAATTCAAATCTGGTCAAATTGGAATGATTGAAGTCAACAAAGCAATCAATCTATGGAAAAGGGTTAACGGTAAACTTGTAGAGGAACGTATCCTTAAACCGGGTGAAAAATTCCGTGTGTATGGATATGACAGTGCTTACGGTGGTCAATATGACGTAGGTGGAGGAATGTGGGTTACAAACATGCCTTCTCATATTAAATATATGACTCCGAGTAAAGACCTGTTCGACAAGTATCACGATGGAGGAATTGTCGGAGGTAAAGGTAACAGGCTTACGGAAATGGCTAACAAACTATTCAATGTTGGTAAAGGTGAGCAAGTAATTAAATCCCTACAGGGTGAGTTACAAATTCCACCTAAGAATATCCCTAACATTTTCAAAAATATCAGCAATTTAGTAGGCAGCCTATCCCCTTCTGCTTCTGGTGGAAATACCATCATCAATCTTGGTGGAATCCATGTTGCTAATATGAACGGTACTCAGCAAGATGTAGATAATCTTTACAGCAGAATCAACAATAAACTTAAATCGAGAGGAGTGAGGACTTAATGAGACAAAGTGAAGGATTTGTATATGATGGTATATCATCTGAGGAAATGGAAGTTAGACAAGTTAACTCATCTGCTGGTTTGTATGAGGAAACTTTCATGGCATCTAAGAAAATCAACGAGGAAAGAATCAGAGGTCGAGACACATCATTTCTTTACAGTGTAGATTATGATCCTCTCTCCTTCCCTCTTGAGTTATATTTTGATGAAGGAATGTCAGATGAGAAAAGTTATAAAGTTGCTCGTTGGTTAAATAAACAATATTATACTCCATTCTATACGCTCACTAACCCTGAGCGTATTTTTTATTGTATGCCAGTTGATGATATATCCGTTATTCACAATGGAATTAAACAGGGTTATTTAAAGCTCACAATGAGATGCAACTCACCTTATACATACAGTCCATATATGACTTATGAATATGATTTAAGCAACAATACTTCAACTGGAACGGAAATTAAATTAGAAAATAAAGGTGAAGAAACTTACCCTGAAATTTGGATAACAACAAAAGAAATCGGTGACTTTTCCATTGTAAATAAATCTGATTCAGGAAGAGAGATGAGATTTTCTAATTTACAAAATGGGGAATCATTATACATTGACTCGGACAATGAGGAAATTGAAAGTGACCTCCCTCTCGCCTATCGTTATGACAATCACAATGGAGTATTTTTCAACTTACAATATGGTGTCAATCGATTACAAGTGTACGGAAAGATTCAAATGAAAATTAGATACAGATATAAATTTTTACTAGGTTTCTAAGAGGCTGATTCATTTCAGTCTCTTTTTTATTTAATAAAAATTAATTTAACATTGGAGGAATTATAAATGTCAGCAATCAGTAACTACTTAGAAAATAAATTATTAGACCATGTATTAAAAGGTACAGCCTATACTCCCCCATCAACTCTATATGTAGCTTTATTTACAACTGATCCTACAGATGCAGGTACAGGTACAGAAGTATCTGGTGGAGGTTATACAAGGAGAACAGCAACATTTAATACTGCTACAAACGGTTCAATCTCAACGAATGCAGACATTACATTTCCTGTTGCTACTGCTAACTGGGGAACAGTAACTCATACGGCTATTTTTGATGCTGCCACAGGTGGAAATTTACTGTTTCACGGTGCATTGACTGCCTCTAAAACAATCAATATTGATGACCAATTGAAAATCTCATCTGGTAGCTTAACAGTAAATCTTGACTAATTAATCTTACATATGGAAAGGAGGTGGTTTGGTGGCAGTAAAAACTGTAGTCATACAAGATAGTAATTTAATTCAGGATGGATACACTACGGGAAGATTTACTACAGGTAGTGGAGATAAAATTTATGTTGGATATAATGGGGAATATAACGAACGATATGAATCAATAATAAGATTTGACCTGCCTCTTGACTTCAAAAACTCCAGTGTTAGTTCAGTTTATTTAGACATGTACATTGACTACAATGCAACAAATTATACGCCAACCGTAACACTTAACGATTCATATTCTGAATGGAGCGAAGATACACTAAGTCAAGGTTATTTCCCTATTGGTGGTGCATATTACACTAGCGGCACTTATGGTATATCGGGTACTGGTTGGAAAAGATTCGACATTAGTGAATTGGCGAAAAAGTGGGCAAGTGGAAATCTACCGAATAATGGAATCATTTTTTATACACAAAACTACGGTGGAAATTATGCTGTTGGATTTTCTTCTCGAACATATTCAGATGTAACGAAAATACCTAAACTTACTCTAACATATAATCCATTGCCAAATACTGCACCAACCACCCCAAATAATTTCACTTCGCCAGTACGAGGTGAGAAAAGGATATACAATAAAGAATACTCGGTTAAATGGGGAGCCTCCACAGACGCTGAGAACAATAAACTTGTATATGATTTGGAATTCTTTGATGGTACTCTTTGGAATAGTTTGGGGAAAAGTTTAACAACGATTGATTTTATTCATAGGATTCCTAACATTATTGCAACCAATGCTCAGTATCGTGTAAGAGCCATTGATGAATATGGATTACTTAGTGAATATACTTACTCTGATCCATTTGAAGTCTCTGTAATAAATGTAGTTGAATCAAATGTTCAATATTATTCAAATGCATCTATACAAGTCAATACTGCTGCATCCTATGTAAATTCAGCAAGTATCACAAGCAACAAATCTAAATTAAATGTCCACCTGAATAGAAATGTTCCTGCATCCACTCAATTAAGAGGCAAAGCTACTCAGAGTGTCAAAGCTACTAAAATTAACTCAGCAAAGTCTACAGTCAACAGTAAGGCAACTTTATCACAAAGCAATCAGTTAATGAAGTTTACCGGAGCCAATTTCAACGTCACTTCCAAACTCGTTGCTTCTCACGGATTTGCAATGATGCTTACAGACTCTCTAATGAGTGTCTATGCTAATAAAATGCAGAATACTAGACTAATTCTAAATCCAAAAGGTATCCTTTCTGCTAAGTCAATTAATATTCGTTATGCTAAGTCTAATCCAAAAGGTAAAGCCACTCTTACTTCCAATGCTCAGTCATTTAAAACAATTAAAGCGAACATTGGTAATCAATCAAATATGTTTACTAGTGGCACAGTTCAAGCTCATTTGAGTGCAAAACTGTACAATAAAAGTAGTCTTTTAATGGACACAGGTAGACCGGATTTGTCTGGATTTGATTCAATAATTGGAAATAAGCCACGTACCCTCAAAATGGAAATTGCTATGCCAAGTGGACGTAAAGTTGGTAACTTACCTGAAGCATATGATGTGAATCAGACTACTAATTTAGGACAACTGAACGAGATATCCTTCAAGGTTCCTTATCAAATTGATAAAAGAAATAAACTAATACGGAACCCTAATGTTGATAAATTGAAGGATAGGTATCTGATTAAGACACGTATTGGAGATATTATCGAATGGTACATTATCAATGAGACTAAAGATAGTATGGATCAGAACGGTGATGTAAAAGAAATCCATGCCTTCTCTCTTGGTTATGAGCTACGTGATAAAATGCTTCGTACATATAAAACTGACCCTAAGAATCTATCCACTATTCTACGTGAAGTCTTATCAAGTACCATTTGGTCACTTGGATATGTAGATGTAGATTTCGATATTAAATATCGTCCATTTGATGTTGTTGAAAAAACTGTGTTGGATTTCATTTATGAAGTAGCTGAGACATTTAATGCCGTTGTTGAGTTTGATACTGTAAATAGGCAGCTAAATTTTGTACGGACTGACAGGACTAATAATCTCCACCCTCTTCGCCTGTCATATAGAAAGTATCTTAAAACACTCAACAAAACTTCTGTACCAGATGATTTAGTCACTCGCCTACTTGTATTCGGCAAGGAAGGAATCAGCATTCAGAAAATCAATCCTACAGGTTCAAATTACATTGAATCATTTGAGTACTTCCTCTACCCTTTCCAACGTGATGAGAATAGGAAAGTAATTAGTAAGAGTGCTTATATGGAAGATGATTTGTGTCATGCTATCCTCGATTATCAGGAGCTGTTGGAAGGTAAACAAGGACAATTCAAAACTCTACTTGAACGGTTAGAAAGTAAACAAGCACAAGTTACTTTGTTGCAAAATGAAATTACCCTCTTAGAAATTGATTTAGAGATTATTGAGGATCGTTTACAGGTTGCTAAGTCTCAGGGTAATGATACCTCATCTATTGAGCAAGAGAAATCTGCAAAGCAATCACAGATTAATTCTAAGCAATCTACACTGAACGGATTAAATACTGAGCTAAATTCAATTAACTCTGACATCCAACAACTTCAAGATGATATTGCCTTAGAAAAAGTATTCTCCCCTCAACTTCTCAAGGAACGGAATAAATATATCATTGAAGCTACATGGGAAAATGAATATATTTCTGATGAACAAGAGTTGTACGATGAGGCAGTAAAGCAATTCGAGAACATGAAGAAGCCTAAGACTCTACTTGAGGTAGACATTGTTAATTTCCTTGAAGTCCTAGAGGAAAAAAGGAATTGGGATAAACTTTCTATCGGTGATGATATTTTCGTTCACTATGAGCAATTTAATTTGGATGTATTGGCTAAGATTATCACAATTGATTATGACTATAGTAATCAATCTATCAAATTAACAATTGCTAATGTGAGAGAAATTGAAGACGATGAAGAAAAGTTTATTAAGCAATTGTATTCTTCTATCTCGACTTCTAAGAAAGTTGATATGTCTGAAACTAAGTGGAACAATACTTCTGACAAACTTGGTGAGATTAATGACATTATCAATAATCAATGGGATGCAAATGCTAGAGAAATAAGCTTTGGTGTAAATAATTCAATCACAATGTCCCGTAGAGGATTGATGATTGAGAGTAGTGACAATCCGAATAACGTACTAATTGCCCAAAATGGAATTCTAGCCATTAGTAATGATAAGGGTAATTCTTGGAAACAAGCAATAACCGCTTCGGGCATTGTGGGTGAGCGAATTTTCGGTAAGTTAATTGCGGGTGTTAACTTGGTTGTAGAAAACGATAGTGGAAAATATAGAATGGATTCTAACGGCTTCACTATCGAAGGCGGCTCTTTAAAAATAATAGGTGGATTACCAAAAGACCAACTAGATCCTTCCTTTGCCGATGAGCTAGTGGTAAGAGGTAAAACTTATAACGGTGTAACAATATCGACCGAAGAAGGTCTGGTCGTTACTCGCTCAGATGAAAGAGTTAAAGCTACATTTAATGCTACGGACGGACTGAAATTTAGTGTTAAACGTGGTACTCAATATGTGGATGCTCTGTATTATGATCCTGTTTCTGCAAATTTAAATGTTGACGGTGTTATCAATGCTCGTGACTTAAAGGTTCAAGGTAAAAGTGTTCTTACTGCTGACCAATTACAAATTGATGGACGGAATATTAACTATATAACAACTAATCAGTTGGTTGCTGGAACTGCCAAAATTGGTAAAGCGATGATAGAAGAAGGAATATTTATGTCTCCTACTTCGGTTATTAGTTGGGGTCAGATAGGAGAT
Source organism: Bacillus sp. UMB0728 (assembly GCF_002858875.1). Taxonomy (NCBI): domain Bacteria; kingdom Bacillati; phylum Bacillota; class Bacilli; order Caryophanales; family Bacillaceae; genus Bacillus; species Bacillus sp. UMB0728. Next base: position 261,264 of record NZ_PKLA01000003.1, read on the forward strand.
AAACCGACAGTTGAGCAACTTGGTGGAGTATCAAATACATCTTCTCGCTTCACTTATATAGACCAAAATGGAGTATACTCTGGAACAATTAGTGCCGATAAGATTGTCGGTGGAACAATTACAGGTATTGATTGGATGAGTAATCATCACACCACTCCATTTAACATTTACATTGGCTCTAAGAGTGATAAAGCAATGGAAGTATATTACGACTCCCTCAACCTATACAGGCAAGGCTCTAGATACTTCAGGGTTGATCCAACAGGAGTGTATCACAATGGGCAACCACTGAATTCGGTGGCGGTGTTCGGATGACAGCTTTTATAGAGAAAGTTGCGGAATATCCCAACAGTAATTTTGTCACCTTCCGCTTTGCTAATCTTGGTCGCTCATCTTATGACGGCACTCAGTATAATGTTTATAATACGACAACAGGTTGGTCATCAGGTTGGACTAATACTCCCCCTGTTTCCTATAACGGTTACTATTCATCAAACTTCAATATAAGCCTAAGTCCGGGTTACAGTTACATGGTGTATTCCCGAATGATGGTAAATGGAGTTTGGTATTACGGAGATGGGTATTATGAGCCTGTCTCCTTTTATTTTACTCCCTCTGCTCGTCCACCTACTGACAGACCTGCAATAAGGCAGCATAGTGCTTCCGGTACGACCATTTACATGATTGTAGATAATGCTTATGGTGCTACTAGTATTCAATGGAATACTCCATTTGGTACTTATACTAGGTCAGTACAGAGCACACCTTATACTGAAGCTTTCTATGCACCTTCTTACGGTACAGAATATATCATAGGTGCAATCGGAATAAATGCTTCGGGTTCCACAGGTGAAAAGTTAGCTTATGCTTTAACAGAAACCCAAGCACCAAGTATAACTAGTGGTGGTACAGCAGGTAATAATACAATCGTTGTCAATGTTAGTCCGAGAAGTGGATTCGATTTAATCACAGTTGAAATGTGGGATATAAACGCACAAGGAATGATTGCATCCAAGACACAAGGATGGAATGGTGGCTCTGCTTTCACTGTACAATTTGCTGGATTAGTACAGAATGCAAGCTATTTATTCAGAGCAAAAGCATCTAAAACTAGAAGTGATGGAACGTATACAAGTACCTCCCCTTATGGTGGATGGCTAACAATAAAGAATGAAGCAGCACGACCTGAGAATTGGAAATGGACGACTGCAGCTAACTCAAATGGTCATAAAATAAGTGGTGTTCAGTTTAGTATGTTAGCCTCGGAATGGAATGCCTTTGCCAATAGAATAAATGCCTTTAGGAGTTTTAAAGGATTGAGTAACTACAATTTCACTTCTGCCATTAGGGGAAGTGATTTTTATTTTTATATATTCAACGAAGCCAATACAGCTATCGGTGCGATGAGATCAACAGGTATTAGTAACGTGACAAGAGGTAGCCAAGTATATGCCTCTTATTTTAATGCCTTAATGAATGCTTTAAATGGAGTTACATAAGGAGGAAAAGGATGAATGTAAATGTGGATGCTAATAAAGTAATTGATAAATTGACAATGGAAATCGGTATGTATGCGAAAGAAAACGCAATCCTTAAAGTTCAGAATGAAATGCTTCAAGAAGAAATCGAAGCTTTAACAAATAACATCTCAAATGGAGGAAAATAAATAATGATAAACATTGAAATCACATTACTGGATGGAAAGATTTTCAGTATCAACCTTCCTGAATATAGTGCAAATGAAATAGCAGACAGTATTAACACTCAAGAGAAACTTATGGTTGCTATCGGTGATTTAGTAATCAATAAGCATAATATCAAGACAATTATTAAAACTGGTGAAATTCAAGTTACTGAGTAGGGATATACCCTACTCTTTAATTGTTAGGATGTGATAATTATGTACAACGAAGACAGTATGATAATTCATCGAAGAAGAACTGGGAAAAAAGATGATCCTTTCATTGAGAAAGATGAGTCGTTGGTTGTTAATACGAATGGGAAAGTGGATTTAACTGAGCAACCTGATAAATTTAACAGAGTTATTGTTACTGGAGAGAATACAGAGTGGTCAGAGATTACTCGTGGCATTCCTAATGAGACACAATATAAAGTTGATTACGCAGGTAGAGCTGTAACATTTAACTCTACTAATGTAGGAAAACAACTTAATTTTAATTACTTGGGAACAGGTAATACTTTTATCAGTGTTAAATCTGTTTACACCAAACAAAATAACGGAAATGTTGTAGAGACTTTAGATGATATTGTTACATCAGGTCAATCTGCAATTGAGAATATTAAAGAAGTCAACATGGTTATCAATAACGCTGAGAATGCAATTCTCAATGCAAATGAGTCTGCAGAATTTGCCAAAGAAGCAACTGGTAAAGCTGAAGAAAAGATTATTGAGTTACATTTAAAAATAGATAACGCAGACAATCTCATTCAGGATAAAATTTCTGAAATAGATGCCTACGGTAATTCTGCAATTGAAGATAAAATTGGAGAAATAGAAAGTCGCTATGATTCAAAAGAAGTTACTTGGATTGACAATGAAACCCAAAGAAATTCTCAGGAAAATATTCGAATATCTAATGAAGAAGAGCGCCTTACTAACGAAGAAGAAAGACAAACTGCAGAAGAAATCAGAGCTAACTCTGAAAGCATAAGAGCTCTAAATGAAGATGTAAGAATTTCAAATGAATTGAATCGAGAAAGTAATGAAGCCGATAGAGAAACTAGTGAAGCTAAAAGACAATTCAATGAAGAGCAAAGGCAGATAGATACGAGTACTGCATTAAATAACGTAAACGAGGCAACTATCAACGCTCAGTCCTTAATAGACTCATCTGTACACCTAAGAGAATACAATTCAACAACCAGTTATATTAAAAATAACCAAGTAAGACATAATGGTTCCACTTGGCGCTGTATGATTAACTGTACAGGCGTTACCCCAGCCGAGGGAGAACACTGGACACTTGTAGCTCAAAGAGGAATTGATGGAACTGGGTCAGTTACTTCTGTAGGCGGTATTTCCCCTGATGATAATGGAAATGTTCCTTTAACAGCTAGTGACTTTGGTGCGCTCTCCTCTTTTGACATTGGTGTCAATATTGCAGGATTCAATGAACAAGGACAGGTATTGGATAAAAACGGAAATGCGGTTGAAGGTAAAGTAAAGAGTGTCAATGGTATCTCCCCTAATGAAAATGGAGATATTTCTATCCAAATTCCTGACACTTCTGAGTTTGCTACTCAAAGTGAATTATCAGCTGTGGACAATAAAAATGCTCTCTTATCGGAAGATGTTCAAACAGTTGATGGAAAAATTGATGATCATCTTAGTGATTACATGCCTCATGACAGTGGATTATCTGAGTTCGCAAGTAATCCTGATGTAAATGGAGTTTATACAACTGTTGATTTTAAAAGGTCTGACGGAACACTTTATCTAAAATCAGTACTCTCAAACCCTAATGGAAGTGGCAATTACCAAACTGTCAATTGGAAGTTTTACTCAACAGACGGTTCCACTGAGGCATTGGTTGTAAACTGGACTATCACATATGATGAATCAGGGGTCATCATGAAAAAGGAGGTTTCCTAAACTTGAATATTAACTATGTGCTCGCTGCTCATGGGATTACAGGGCGAGACAGTGGGAGCAAAATCATCTATGAAAGTGTTAGTAACTTAGCTGTTCAGACTTTAATTAATGGGACACAGTTATCTGTAACTTGGACAAATCCCACTATTCCAGAATACGTGAAAACTGAACTTTTTGTATCTACTTCAGATATATCGAATTTAGATTACGATCAAACAGTATCTAATGCAACCAGAGTTATTAATGGGACTCAATCATCTTATACGCATAACTCAACTGTTGGTATTGCATATTATTTTAAAGCCTATGTTACCTACACAACATTTGGAGAAACAGTTGTCTCTCGTGGAGTTACTTCATCAGTAACGGCAATTGATACTACTCCACCTTCTCCCATAGTGAATATGTTAGCAACGGTGAATAATTCAAGAGTAAATCTCTCATGGGCTAACCCTTCAGATACTGATTTCTTAAAGGTTAAAATCCTATTCAAGACAGGTGGATACCCTACTTCACCTACGGATGGATTTGTTGGCTATGAGGGATCTGGTACTTCCGCAAGTATTACTGGATTAACTAATGATACACAATATTTTTTTAGAGGATTTACCTATGATAATTCATTGAATGTTAATGGAAATAGCACTCAGAAAATAACAGCTACTCCAGAAATTATTAAGATATATGGCGTTAAAATTGATAAAAACAACTCTAATCCACTTACTGCGGTAACCTACACAGATGATGCAGTGGGAATGGCTCCAGCCCCTGCAGGAGGTAGTGCTTCTGGATGGGATAATGTCTATCCTTTCAATCAAATTAGACCTGTCATATTAAAGGATGGAAAAGTTGTTGGAGAGTTGCGGAAAAATGATTTTAGTAAGTTTCTAAATGGGTCAGTAGCTGATATCACTTCAGGAAATGCTGGGGACGTAATGATTGAGTTTCCAAAGATATGGTGGAAGTTTGAGACTATCGGTACCGACTTGTTTATTAAGTATACAGATAAACAAATTGATTCTAGTTGGAAATGCTTAGCACATACAAAGGGTAATGAAGAAAAAGAAAAAATATACATTGGGGCATATTTAGGTTATTTGGCTTCTTCTAAATTGCGCTCACTTAGCGATAAGCAACCTACTACAGCTCAAACCATAGGTTCATTCAGGACTTCGGCACAAAATAACGGCAATAATTATCAGCAAATGGGGTACTTTCAATTGTTGATGTTGCAAATCCTATATCTTGTTCGTTATAAATCTCTCGATTCTCAAACATCGTTAGGAAGAGGGTATGTAGATGGAAATTCATCTGCAGCCATGACTGGTGGAGCCAACCTGAGAGAATTTTACTATGGAGAAACAACTGGAAATAGACAAATGAAATTTGCTGGAATAGAAGATTTTTGGGGAAATAGTCACTACTGGATTGATGGATTAGTTACTGACATAAATAGGAATCTATTAATTAGTAGTAGTTATTTTAATGATAATGGTTCAGAGTATCTAAACTATGGGCAAGCATCCGCTTCAACTATTACGGGATACACAAATGAGATTCAAGGAGGCACAGTAACCGGCTTTATTTCTAAGTCTGGAAATGGGACCTCCTCTACTTATTATTGTGATAATGGATCTTTGAAGGAATCTGCTCTACCTATCTTCGGTGGAAATTGGAGTGCGGCGTCTAATGCTGGCGCTTTTAGATTACGTGTGTTTTTCTCTGCTTCAGATGCATATTCAGATATCACTGCCCGATTGTGTTATGTCTGATGAAAGGAATGAAGGTATTGAGGATTCAAGGTAGTATGGACTATGTAAAAGAAATTGAAGTAAATGTTGATACAGTTTATGTTCGCTCTAATATTCAACGAATTGAAACTGATGAATTTGTTGGTTGGGAATATGATGAAGTACAGTGGAATAAGGACGAATATATTTCATATCTTGCCAATCAGAATGATATAAATCAACTAAAAGAAAAGCAACTAACAGCAAATGAAAAATATGAGCTTTTAGATAAAAATAGTGCTCCTATTGAAGAGATGAAAATTTACAAGATGGCACAACTAGACGAGGCATGTAATCTATCCATTATCAAAGGTTTCATTCACCCTATTAATGGTATTAACTATCTATTCTCCTGCTCTCTGTCTGCTCAGGCAAATTTTCAAGGCTCTGATGCATTGTTTAAAGATGGATTAATAACGGAAGCTGAATGGACAGTTGAAAATATTGAGAATGGTAGGATTGAGAGGATTTTAATAGACAAAGAAATGTTTACCTCAATAAAACTACATGTTTTCCAGCATATTAATGATAATATCAGCAAGTTGAGAAATGAATTACAACCAATGGTTGAAAAGGCAGAAACCGCTTATGAAATAGACAATATCAATTGGTGAGGAGGGTTGAGACAATATGTTTCAGCCTTTTACTTTTATTTTCGCAAAGTCTGATAGTTTAATATCAAAAGTTATTCGTAAAGTATCAAAGAGTAAATTTAGTCATGTAGCCATGACACTTGACTCTCTACATACGCTGGAGCTTACTTGGAGGTTGCCATGTGTGATTCAGCATTTTTCCTACAGTTTGGACAGATACGAGATTTATCAGTTGAATATAGAGTTGACCGAGGAACAGCAAAAGGCAATAAAAAATTTTATAAAAATTAATATTGCTAGTGGCTACGATAAAAAGTTTGTTATCAGTCGAGGAATGAATTTACTATTTGGAACTAAGATTAAAAACTCTGAACATTTATATTCATGTGACGAGTTAATAGTTGACGCTTTTTCTTTAGTTGGAATTGAATTGTTGGATAAGGATGTCTTCCTTACTCCCGATTCCTTATCAAAAAGTAGATATTTAACTAAGATAGATTAAAACAGTCCTTTTATAGGGAAAAACAAGAAAAAGTTTGTGAAATTGAGTTAGAAACCCTTTTATACCAAGGGGTCAGAAAACTCATTTTTCACAAACTTTTTTTATTTGTTGTATCTTAATGAATGTATTAGAATCTCCACCACTTGCACCCTCTTTTGGGTGCTTTCTTTATGTAAAAATAAAAAACTGACTGCCACGGTTGAGGTAGACAGTCAGCCAGTACACGTATGTACCATCTTTATTATATCAAGGTGGTGATGTGTTTGTAAATAAGTAAATAACTAACTTGTAGGAGTGTTGATTACAAATGTCATTAGAAACCTTAAATGAGCGAATTACAAGAGTCGAGGAAAGGTCTGATCAATTTGAGAGAAGGATTGGTTTACAGGAAGAGAAAAACGATTCGTTAATCAGACTGGTAACTCAATTTGAAAATCAAGAAAGAAGCAACCTAGAGCGTGAAAGAAGATATGAAGACCGTGATAAGCGTCAACAGGAGCAAATGGATCGTTTTGCAACGACATTGAGTAATATCGATTTGAACTTAACTAACTTAAACAATTCCCAAGAAAAACTAACTAGCACTCAGGAGCAACTTGGAGAACGTGTATCAGATATCGAAGGCACTTTACAGTCACAAAATATTAATGCTGTGCAAGTTTTCATGAAGATTTTAGGTTATGTAGGAACATTATTAGGCGGCATAATTATGGCTTATGTCCTATTTAAGCTTAATTTATAGAAAATAAGGAGTTGATTTAAATGACTAACTCCCCTCTTCCTCCACGGAAATTTAGGACTTTTCTAAATGACAAAGATGGACTAAGTGCGAAAGATTATTTACTTCTCATCTCCACTACAATCTTCTTTCTGTTTGTTTCAGTTGGATTAATCATGATCCTATTCAATCAGGAAATAGACAAGATGTATCTTTCGTTATTAGATATGGTAAGCCCTGTAGTCATGATGATTGTTGGGAGTGTCTTCGGTATCAATGCTGTTGAGGCTTTTACTAATAGGAGAACAACACAGGTTAATGTTAAAAAGGAACAAGTTATCTCCTCCCCTCCTACTCCTGATTATGGAGATATACCAGATGAGATAACTTATCCAGAAGAAGTCACATATGAAGAAGAAATAAACAAATAAGGAGTGTTTTATTAATGAGTAAAAATCTAATTAACAAATTATCCTCAAGGAAATTTTGGGCTTTATTGGCTGGATTTATCGGCTCACTTCTAGTTGCATTTAACATGGGTGAAAATGACATTGCTCAAGTAACTGCAATTATTTCTGCTTTTGGATCAGTTGCAGTCTATATCTTTGCTGAAGCTTCTGTTGATAAAGCTGCTTTGAAGAATGAGAACGAAGAAGAAAAATAACCAAGACAACACTTAGGATGTGATTGAATTGGATTTTATTAATGAAATAGCTCCATATGCAATGAAAGTAAGCAAAGAAAGTAATGTATTAGCATCAGTAATGATGGCTCAGGCAGTCCTTGAGTCAAGTATGGGAAGAAGTGTACTCGCTGTTGAAGGTAAGAATCTCTTTGGCATCAAAGGTGAGTATAACGGTCAATCTATTGAAGCCAAAACAACTGAGTATAAATTAGAAAACGGTGAACATATCCCCTACTCCATTACTACTAAATTTAGAAAGTATCCCTCTTGGTATGAAAGCTTCAGAGATTTAGCTAATAAGTATGTCAACGGAGTAAGTTGGAATAAGTTTCTCTATAGTGCTGTAGTTGGTGAAAAGGATTATAGAAATGCTATAAACATAATTAAAAATGCAGGTTATGCAACTGATCCACTGTACGTAGCCAAAATTATAAGAGTCATTGAGCAATACGAATTAACTAAATATGATAAGGAGTGTTCCAATATGAAAATTGCTATATGTGCTGGTCATGGTGGTAACAATTCGACTCCGGGCAAAAGAACTCCTGACAATGAATACGAATGGAATTTTAATGATAAAGTTGTACGTGCGTTTATGGCTGAAATTAATAAGTATGAAAATGTAGAAGTTAGACGTATGGATGATGCTACAGGTAGAACAGATGTATCCCTCTCAACTCGTACAAATATAGCAAATGCTTGGGGAGCTGACATCTATATTTCAGTACATCATAATGCCAACACTGGAAAATGGGGTAATTGGACTGGAACAGAGACATTCGTTTATACAGGATCAAATCCTAAGAGTGAGAAATTAGCCAGCCTTATTCACCCTGAAATGGTCAAGGCTTATGGTCTTCGTGACAGAGGAGTTAAGAAAGCAAATCTACATATTTGCAGAGAGACTAGAATGCCTTCTGTACTATTGGAAGGGTGCTATATGGATTCCACTATAGATATAGTTAAGCTCAGGGATGACAACGTACTTAGGAATGCTGGAATTGGTGTTGCAAAAGCTGTTGCTGAGTACGGTGATTTGAAACTGAAGAAAGTTGCTGCAGTTAAACCTGCTCCTCCAAAACAAGATAAACTAATGTGGGGAGATGTTGAATATAGGAAAGGGCAAATTGGTCGAGTAACCATACTGAAACCAATTAACCTCTGGCGTGATGGAGAGAATGGAAAGCTGGAAGTTGTAAAGATCCTTCAGCCTCCTTCTCAATATCGAGTATATGGTTACAGAAACGATTACGGTGGACAGTATGACCTAGGCGGAGGTTGTTGGTTGACTAAAATGGACGGTTACATTAAATATGAGACGCCATCCAAAGCATTACTAGCCAAAGCTGCTGAACTGTACAAATAAAGGGAAAGGATAACCCCTTCCCTTCGTAAATTGTTACAAATGATGAACTTCAGTATAAGGTAAATTAATTAGATATGCAAGTTGGAGGAGTCTGTTGTGGGCTTCTCCTTTTTATTTTATTGAAGATGATTGTTGAAGATCGGTGTCCCGCACCCACTTTCTAACGAAAGTTCCTTGGGAGATTGTTCAGGAGTAGCGTTTGAACAATCCATTTATTAATTTTCTACAACTCATCAATATTGGTGATTTGAATGAAGATTAATATCTTCAAATATTAAATCGATAAGGAGTGTTTTACATGCAAGAGTTATATTACACACAGTCATTAAACTTGGCTTCATTTCTAATGGCTAAAGGATTCAGTCCAGTAGGTAAAAGGAAAATTGAACGAGGTGTAACTATCTATTTCACCAAAACTGATGCGTTACATGATGCTGTAAGAGAATACAACAAGAATGATGAATTGAAGAAATTTATATCTGCATTTAGAGAATTAAAGAATTACCTTAATAACAATTAATTAAATAAATTATATTATATGTTTAGGAGATGTAATAGAAGATGATGTACGATAAGTCCCAATTAGCCAGAATGGTTCATGAAATAATAATTGCAAGAGTTAAAGATGAAATGAATGAGATGTCAGATAAATATGGAATACCTGTTGAAGATGTAGAAAAAGTTGCTATTAATCTTTATGTAAAAGATATGTCTAAGTCACAATGGAAATCCTCTAAGGCTCGCTTTATTAAGTTATATGAGAAAGAGTTGGAGATGCTATTTGATAACGGTGTGATTAACTTTCAGGAGTTAGGATTTATGGTATTTTTAGCATTAAAATTAACTCAATACGAGGATAATACGTTAAGGAATCCTGACGGATCTAACTGTACTCAAAAGGATATTGTAGCGATTAGCGGAATGTCAAAGCCTACTGTTTCCAGATTACTCAAAGGTTTAATTGAGAAGAAGTTAATATTTGAAAAGCAGCATGACACAGTTAATAATGCCAAGAGATATATGGTCACTCCCTATATATTCTACAAAGGTAAAATGATGGATACAAAACTCAAAGGTAAATTTAAAGAGTTAAATCAACTATTTACTGATACATGGAAGAATGTAAACAATGAAGAGAATGATGAGCCTGTGGAGGATTTAGAAATTGATACTGATAATTTTCTAAGTCAATTAGAAGAGGAATTAGTTAATCAATACTCTAAGGATACATATACTATTAATTAATATAATATAAGTTAATATAGTTAATATAGTTAGAATAAGTAGAGATATAGAAACCGTCATAGTGGTTAAAACCCTTGATACATAAGCATTTGGAGTTAATTCGTTGGTAAAGAAAATGGAACAACTAAAAATTAGGAATCCTATTATATCAACTTTTTAAAGCCTGTATTTATCTAGTTGGTAAAGAAAATGAAACTACTAAGGATGTGAGATTCGTGTCCAGACAAGAAAAGATGAATGAAATGTTAATGGATCTGCAGCAAACACTAGAGAATGATGATATTGAAGAAGCTTTAACTATTCTCTGTATGATGAAAAACGCTGAACAGTTAGACGAGTGGGTTAAAACAAAATAGCCCCTTTTTTAAAATAATACTGTGAATTTTATGTGTGTTTCTATCCGTCTCTGTCTTCCCAAAAGAATCCGCATTTTTTATACAATGGCACAGCCTTCGTATTGCCTGGCCAAGTATACAGGTCCAGACGCGGCCACCCGAGCTCCACAGTCTTTCCAAGTGCCTCAAGAACAAGGAGCTTGCCGATTTTTCTGCCATGATAATCAGGCCGCACATTCAGGAGAGGAATATAAAGCGCACCTTCATCTTCCTTATATTCTGAAAGTCCGCAATAGCCTACGACCTCTTCCCCATCCAGGGCGATATACAGTTCGATATTATCCGAGTTTTCCTCTTTCGTCTTCACTTGCTCCCCTGTCATCACCCGGTTGTCGCCGCCCCAGCTATCGCGGCTCATATTCCACATTTTTGCAACTGCATCCGCCAATCCAGGCTGGTAGGGGACCACCTGTATCTTATTCATCACTTTTTCCATGTCTCTTCCTCCTCGATTCTTAACTACGTGCCTTCCATCTTATCGGTGCATTGAATTTGTATTTTTCCTGCTTTGTCCATCTTTATTTCCTCCTTCGATCAGGGCAGTTATTTGCCTTGTTCCCCCTTGGTGGAACATTTTGGCACGCCCATTCTTATCGTATTAGGTTAAAGAATCAAAGTAAAGACAATTCTAAATTTTTAAAACAGAAAAATTGGCAGGCAAAAAGGCCCTGCCAAAGCAGAGCCTTTTGTTACATCCAGTTTAGGACCGGATGCATTATCTTGCCAATTCTTCTTTAATATCGCCGAGGATTTCTTTGGGATTTGTATTGGGAGAATACCGCTTGACGACTTCTCCTTTTTTGTTCACAAGGAATTTGGTGAAATTCCATTTGACAGCCTTCATGCCAAGCATGCCAGGCGCTTCTTCTGTTAAATATTGAAAAATAGGGTCGGCATTTTTCCCGTTCACATCCACCTTCGCGAACATAGGGAAGGACACCCCATAGTTCAGCTGGCAGAACTGCTGGATTTCTTCGTTGCTGCCCGGATCCTGATTCATGAATTGATTGCAGGGGAATCCGAGAATTTCAAGACCTTCCCTGTGGAGCTGTTCATAGATTTCCTGCAGCTCCTTGAACTGTGGTGTAAAGCCGCATTTGCTGGCTGTATTGACAATGAGGAGCACATCCCCCTCAAACTCCCTTAGCGGGACATCCGAGCCATCTGCTTTCATTGCATTAAATTGATATATAGACATCATCGCACCTCCTGCTATTATCGTAATCACGATCAGTCTATAATGCCAGTTTAAACTCTTGGTTAAAAAAGCACATCCTCAAGCTTCCTCAGGCATTCGGCCATATGATCGGACAGAAGGGCAAGATCATCAATCTGGTCTTCATAAATGAGTCTGCCAAAAGTGATTTCCGTTATATTCTGCACAGTGTCCGGCTTGCGTAATGGATCATAGGAAACTGTTTGGGTGATGCTTCTATTTTCTCCCCAAATGGCCTTCATGAGCCTGTCGATCCCGGCTGTCTGTTCCGGCTCATTCTTTTGGCTGAAGGAAAATCGGATGCTGATCATGCAGCCTGAGAGCTTTTCAGACAGGAGGGCGGGATGCAGCTCAGCCGCCAGATTTTCGAGCGCCGCTTGCATGATGAAGGTGCATGAAGCTTTGACAGATTCCCTGTCCTGAAAAGTGATTTCAAATGTCCTCGAAAGCTTGGCGGTATTAATCAGCTCGTTGCGGTCAATTATGCTGATTTGACCGGCAAGGTCCTTATCATACAGAAGGCCTTCCATGACGATCTTCATATTTTCATACGCAGTAGGGTCAAACAAGCTGAACACCCCTTTTAAAATAGACCAACAGCATTTCCGTTCTCATCCACATCCATTTTCAAAGCAGCAGGCGATTTCGGAAGCCCCGGCATTGTCATGACATCTCCTGTAAGGGCTACGATGAAACCTGCCCCGATGGAAGGCTTCAGCTCGCGGACTGTCACAGTGAATCCTTCAGGCCTGCCCAGCTTTACAGGGTCATCTGACAGCGAATACTGAGTTTTGGCCATGCACACCGGAAGGCTTCCCCAGCCAAAGGTCTCAAAATCAGCAAGCTGCTTTTTAGCTTTGCCCGCAAATTCTACATCGGCTCCCCCGTATACTTTCTGGACGATAGTCCTGATTTTCTCTTCAAGCGGATCTGACAGGCTGTATAACGGAGCAAAACTGCTTTCCTTTTTATCAATAAGCTTCAGGACAGTTTCTGCCAATGCAAGTCCGCCTTCCCCGCCTTTTTCCCATACTTCTGTAAGGGCAGCAGGGAAGCCTTCTTTCTCGCAGAGTCCAAGCAGTGTGCTCACTTCCAGATCTGTATCAGTTACAAATTTATTTATGGCAACAGTGAACGGAAGGCCAAAGCTCTTAATCGTTTCAGCGTGCTTCTTCAGATTGGCGAATCCTTCTGCCAATGCAGCGGCATTTTCCTCTGCAAGATCTGTTTTCTTTACTCCGCCATGCATCTTAAGCGCCCTGATTGTGGCCACGATCACCACTGCTTCAGGCTGGATGTCAGCATTTCTTGTTTTAATATGAAGGAATTTCTCTGCTCCAAGATCTGCACCGAACCCGGCCTCTGTAACCACATAATCGGCCAGCTTTGAGGCAGCTGTTGTCGCGGCAGCGCTGTTGCAGCCATGGGCGATATTGGCAAATGGCCCTCCATGCACCAAAGCTGGTGTATGTTCAATCGTCTGGACCAGATTCGGCTTAATAGCATCCTTTAAAAGCAGGGCAAGCGCGCCTTCTGCACCTAAATCTCCGGCTGTTACAGGTTCCTTTTGATCATTATAGGCGATGACCATCCTGGAAAGCCTCAGCTTCAAATCTGCCAGATCGGATGCCAGACATAAAACGGCCATGATTTCCGAGGCCACCGTAATATCAAACCCATCTTCCCTTGGCACTCCCTGCATAGGGCCGCCAAGACCGACGATCACCTTTCTCAGGGCCCGGTCATTCAGATCGACTGCCCGCTTCCAGACAATCCTCCGCTGGTCGATACCCAGTTCATTTCCCTGCTGCAGATGGTTATCAATCAAGGCAGAGAGCGCATTATTTGCTGAAGTAATAGCATGCAGGTCCCCCGTGAAATGAAGATTGATATCCTCCATAGGCAGTACCTGTGCATATCCGCCGCCGGTGGCGCCCCCTTTGATTCCCATCGTTGGGCCAAGTGAAGGTTCACGCATCGCTATCACGGTTTTCTTCCCGAGTCTTGTCAGGGCATCACCAAGACCGACAGTCACTGTAGACTTCCCTTCTCCTGCAGGAGTTGGATTGATGGCTGTAACCAGAATGACTTTTCCAGACTCTTTTGTCTGCAGCTTTTTCATGGCCTCATATGAGAGCTTGGCCTTGTGCTTCCCGTAAAGCTCTAAATCATCTTCTTCCAGCCCGATTCCGGCTGCAATTTCTTTGATCGGTTTCAGTTCTGATTCCTGTGCGATTTCGATATCTGACTTTACCTTTGGTTTCACGTTCATTCTTGTCCCCCCGAAATATGCAAAGTTTCCTTCTATATTGTACCACCGCGTCCAATAATAAGTGATAGAATTTTAAATAATGAATCTTTTGCCCGGCATTGCCTGATCATGCCGTTTGCTTTTATAATTAGATAATTGAATATTCAAACAAGGAGGAAGGCCCGTGCCCATTTGTATTCCGCCTCTGCTGCCTGCCCGTGAGATCCTGGAGAAAGAAAATATCTTTGTCATGGATGACAGCCGGGCAAGGCAGCAGGACATCCGTCCGCTTAATATCATCATCCTGAATCTCATGCCTGAAAAAGAAAAAACAGAAGCACAGCTTTTGAGGCTTCTTGGCAACACACCGCTCCAGGTAAATATTTCGTTCCTTAAAACAGCGACACATGAATCAAAAAATACAAGTGAACTGCATCTTGAGCAGTTTTATACCACTTTTCAAGAGATCAGGCATCATAAATTCGATGGGATGATCATAACCGGGGCTCCGATTGAAATGCTGGATTTCGAGGAAGTCGATTATTGGGAAGAACTGACTGGGATCATGGATTGGGCGAAAGAGAATGTGACCTCCAGCATGCATATTTGCTGGGGCGCCCAGGCTGCGCTTTATCATTATTATGGGATCGGCAAGGAGATCCTTTCGCGGAAATGCTCCGGGGTATACGCCCATACCGTTTGCGACCCTTCCATAAAGCTGCTGAGAGGATTTGATGACCATTTCCTTGCTCCTCATTCAAGGAATACAGACGTTTCGATTGCAAAAATAAACGAGCATCCTTCCCTGAAGCTTCTGTCTTTATCAGAAGAGGCCGGCGCATTCATCATCAGTTCAAAGGACGGCAGAAGAATTATGGTCACCGGCCATCTGGAATATGAGGCACTCACACTGGCTGATGAGTATGAAAGGGACAAAGCAAGGGGGCTTGTGCCAGACCTGCCATTGCACTATTTCCCTGAAGACAACCCTATGCTGCCTCCAAAGAACAGATGGAGGTCTCACGCGCATCTGCTTTTTTCAAACTGGCTGAACTATTATGTATACCAGGAAACTCCATATGAATGGTAACGCCCTGTCTTCTGAAAGAATGGCAAAATGGCTGCACTCTTAGAGGCAGCCATTTCATTTCATCCATTCAATCAGCTTTGCTGGCTATAGTAGACTTCCTCAAACGGCTGCACTACAACAAAACCGTTGCCCGAGAATTTCATTTGGATTGATTCCCCGCTTCCTCTTCCAAGGAAGGTCTTAAAGGATATATCAGTCACAAACTCCGGCTGAAGGCTGCCTGACCAGGCTACTGTAGCATTTGGATCTGTGTACACTGGATTATCCGGTGTGACCAGCAGTGTCAGCGGCTCATAATGGGAAGTGATGGCGACCATGCCGCGCCCTTCAAGGCGGACATTGAAGAGCCCGCCTGCCATCATGCCGGCGATCCTTTTCATCAGCTTGATATCCCAGCTGATGCCGGGTTCGAATGCCAGCAAGTCATTTCCGTTCACAAAAATCGCTTCACCGCCAAGGTTAAGGATTGATATCTTTTTCCCCTGGTCTGCCAGATAGAGTTTGCCATTCCCTGTCGCTTTCATCAGTGACGTCCCTTCCCCTGTCAGCGCCTTTTTGAACATTTTCCCGAGACCGTGCTCCAGGATCCCTTCTCTTTCAAACTTTATGTTTCCCCTGTAGGAAACCATGGCACCGGTTTTTGCCCAGATCTGATTTGTCAGGTTGATCTCAAGCATCCTTGGTGTTTCAAGCTCAAACAGGCCTTCTCCTTTATCCTGCTGTTTTGTCTGGCTGACGAATTCTTCGATTGAATATCTGCTCATCCCTACTACCTCCTCTTATTTATCATTTTTGATCATGAATACCCACATAAACGATAATGCCTGCTGCAATTCTTCTGTTAAGGAGCCTTTGGAAATCAGTTCTGCACTCCTTTTATAAACACCGAACCCGGCTGTCCTGCTCCATCCGTTTTCAGCAGCTAGCCTTTCGAACTCCCATGGCATCATTGTATTGCAGACAGCTTTCTTGCCGTAAAGCCTTTCATAGCTGTTTTCCCGCGGCTTCGCAGTGGGGCCTAAAATGCCGACGCATCCAAATCCTCCCGGCCTGACCACCCTCTGCATTTCCCTGAGGACTGCAAGTGGGCTCTCAGTCCACTCAAGGGAATTGATCGCAAGCACTGCATCAAAGGCATGATCAGGAACATCCAAAGATGCAATATCAGATTTAATAAATCTTGCATCATTTCCTTCATTCACCTTAATGGCTTTATGTATCATTTCCTCTGAAACATCTGCCCCTGTTACTTTATAGCCGGCATTTGCGAGTTTCAGTGTGCCAAAGCCATCTCCGCATCCAAGGTCACAGACTGCAGAACCTGCAGGGACATGCTGATTGAAGAAGCCTGCAATTTCCTTCCGGCTGCCTGATTCCCACATTTCCCTGCTCTGCCGGCTCCATGAGCCGGATTTCTCATCCCAAAGCCTTTCTGCTTCAGAGGCCCAATTAAATTCCATCCTGATGATCCCTCACTTTTATTACGGATATATTCTAAAAAAGTTTCATTCTTGTATTTCTATAAGGGCAGCTGGTAATCCTTTGTACTAAGGAAATTAAAGGAGGGGCTTTACATGCAGCCGGAAAAATTAATTGCTGTCCAAAGAAACCACCTGGGAGAGATTATGTCTTTCCAGACCTCGGGAGGGCGGATCATATCGTTCAGAAAAGCAATGATGGAAGCAGAAGAAGGACTCATCGAGCTTGCAGAGGCGGAACACAGCCTGATGGAAAACAATGTTAACACGGTGAATCTGTTAGAGGATTTTCCGAGCTTTGGGTAAGGGTATAAACGAGGCTTAATAACCGTTAAGGTAAAATTAAGAAATATTCGTATTCATCTATGCCTTTGGCACAAGAAATAAGAAAGTTTCATGAAGTATGCCTTTCAAATGTAGTCTGTTGATTTGCGTTCCAGGCACTTCGCTTTCCGCGGGGCGGCGCTGAGCCTCCGTACCTCCTGCGGGGTCTCAGCTCTGCCGCTGCAATCCCGCAGGAGTCTACGTGCCTGGAACGAAGATCAACAGGGCTCAAATAATTAAATGGCAGTTCTTTATTACCACCACCCCTTCGATCCCTTTTAAAAATGTGATAATAAATAGCGGCAAGGCATCCTTTAACGCCTTACCGCTTTTTATTCTGTCTTCATCCTTCAGTCTGCTCATTTTTCCTGGCGATTTCGCGGAGAGAATCCACTCTCCCCTGATCTTCTTCAAAGAACTGGACTAGGTCACCCACCCGGTCAATCGCATCCCAGCTTAAATGATGCTCTATGCCTTCCACATCTTCATAAATATTCTCTTCCTTCACGCCGATGATCCTTAACAGCTGTTCGAGAAGTTCATGGCGGTATACAAGCCTTTTGCCGATCTTTTTGCCTTTTGGAGTCAGGATCAGCCCTCTGTATTTTTCATAAACAAGATATTCGTCTTTATCCAGCTTCTGCACCATCTTAGTAACTGAAGAAGGATGGACTGACAAAGCTTCGGCGATATCGGATACACGTGCATAACCTTTATCTTCTATCAGTATGTATATTTGTTCTATATAATCTTCCATGCTTGGAGTAGGCATCCGATAACCTCCTAAGTATTAAAACCAGCTTCTTGCCGGACAGAAATACACATCCGGTTTCAGCTTTACTGCTGTGTCCTGTTAAATAATCGTCACCGGCCCATTGCTTTCCTGCAAACAGAAAGCTCCACCATGCAGCCCCGTAAAAATTGTCCAATAAAAATTTTACTATAGATGGGGAGGACAAACAAGTCAGGCAAGCGAAACACCAGGGAGAAGCTTGTGCCCCTCCCCTGCATTTATTGCTGCTTTATGCTGTTTTCAAAGACGAAGTTAAGCCTGCCTTCTCCCCATTCTAGCCTGGCCTGAAATTCCTTTTCGCCTTTTTTGAACCCTTTGATAAGATCTGTCTGCCCATCTTTCAAAAGCTTGCGGACATTTGCCTGGCTTATGGTCTTCCCAAGCACTTTTTTGGATATGGTGAAACGGCAGTCAGAGGCTTTATAATTCGCACAGCCATAAAAAGTCCCTTTGTCAACAACATCGCCGCCGCACAGCTTACATTTGCCGACCTTCGTGCCCGCACCGCCCCTTTTGCCTTTTTTCCCCGGCCTTCTATCCTTGAATTCCTCCAGGTCATATCCATCAAAGCTCCACCGGGAACTCTGTTCTGTCGCATCATTGATTAATTTGATTGACAGCTTCTTCGCCTGCTCCATAAATTCTTTTGGCGATGCTGCCCCCTCACCGATTTCATTCAGGCGCTGCTCCCATTTGGCGGTCATTTCAGGGGATCCAAGCACACTTTCGCCGATTGAATCGATCAAAAGCTTTCCCTTGTTCGTCGCATACACCTGGTTCTTGCGGACATCAATATACATCCGGTCCTTAAGAATGCCAATGATCCCGGCACGCGTAGCTTCAGTGCCAAGCCCTTCAGTCTGATTCATCACTTTGACCAGATCAGAATCCTCCAAATGCTTCCCGGCAGTTTTCATCAGGGTGATAAGCTGCCCCTCGGTATACCGCTTAGGCGGCTGCGTCTTGCTCTCTTTAACCTCTGTATCCTGTACAATCCCTCTTTCGCCGGATTCGAGGGACGGGAGATCCTGCTCATCTTCATCTTTAGCAGCACTCTTCTTGTTGCTGAACAGGACCTTCCTCCAGCCTTCCTGAATCATTTCCTTCCCTTTTGACAGGAAAGCAGCTCTCTCATCCGCCAATGTATGGATGGTTGTATAATCGAAGATGGCTTTTTCATAATGGGCGGCAATCAGCCTTTTTACAATCAGCTCATAAATCCTTGCTTCATCGGCACCCATTTTAGCCGGGTCGGCTGCCTGTTCTGTAGGAATGATGGCATAGTGGTCTGTCACTTTCTTTTCATTCACAAATCTTTTATTATCCAGTATGGATGAAACAGGAAGCGGGAAAAAAGCTTTAAAAGCATCCATTTTCGAAAGCTTTTCCAGTGTTTCAGGAAATGCCGCCGCCTCCTCTTTCGTGACAAAGCTTGAGTCAGAGCGAGGGTACGAAATAATTCCTTTCACATAAAGCTTTTGGGCGATTTCCAATGTTTTTTGCGGGGAATATTTGTAAAGTTTGTTTGCTTCAGCCTGCAGGGACGAGAGATTGAATAAATAAGGAGGCAGGAATTCCTTCCTGTCTTTATCGATTGATTCAATCCTGGCGTTCTTTCCTTCTGCAAACTGCTGGATTTTCCTGGCCATCCCTTCATTATCGAGACGGGAATTCCCATCTTTATGCCATTTCCCTTTATATGTCTTTCCTTCCATATTGAAAGTAGCCATGACTTCCCAGAAAGGCTCTGACTTAAAATTCTCGATTTCTTTTTCTCTTTTTACAATCAGTGCAAGGGTCGGGGTCTGGACCCTTCCGGTAGAAAACACATCCTGGATCCCTTTTTGCTGGAGCAGCAGGGTGTATGCCCTCGAAGCATTCATACCGACAAGCCAGTCGGCACATGCCCTGCTGAGCGCCTCATAATAAATATTTCTTGTCTTAGACTCATCAAGGAGATTGGCAAAGCCATTTGTTACAGATTTGGCGGTGAGCGATGAAATCCATAGCCGCTTCATCGGCTTTCTGCTGCCGCACTGAGTCAGAATGACTCGGATAATGGCTTCCCCTTCTCTTTCTGCATCACCGGCAATGATGATTTCATTGACTTCTTTATGGTGGACCAGTTCTTTGATGACTTTGAATTGCTTCCACTTTGACTTGGATACACGGTGCTTAAATTGCTCCGGAAGTATCGGCAGAGTGCTCAGTGACCACTTTTTCCATTTAGAATCATATTCCTCGGGAGGAACCAGTTCACATAAATGGCCAATGGCCCAAGTCATGAAAGCACCATCAGGGAACAGTTGGTTCGGAGCGATTTCCAGATAGCCTTCTTTTTTCTTGAATGAAAATGGGGCGGCAAGCTTCATTCCCTGATCAGGCTTCTCTGCAATAATCAGTTTCATATTCATTCTCCTTGCTCGGGACTGCGCAAGTCCGACTTGATTATTTTACTGCTAACCTCAATGGCAGCAGGGCCCGAAAAAAAAGATTATACATGATTCCAGGCTGTTCAGGCACCCTTTAGCTCCTGTCAGATTGGGATCATGCACTTTTTTCAGAATTGAATAAATGGGGGGTTCTATGGGAGATGGATGGCTTGAGGGTAGCTGCTGATGTACATATGGCTTGAGGCAGCAGAAAAAAGCGCCATTCCCGGCGCTTCTTCTATTATACTATTAAACTTTCTCTCTTTAAAGCTCCCTGCAAACCAAAAGACTAGAGAGTATGATCATTCTGCTGTACGGACCCGCATGCTGTTCCGTTTTTTCATTATATACCCTTTAGTAGGCGAAAACAGGAAAACAAGGGCAAATAGTATTCCATTGGCAGCTGCCATGCTTCCGGATATCGAGGCATTCAGCCAGCTTGCAGCGAAATATCCGCCGACAGCGGCAGCCGCTCCGATCAATGCACTATAGATAAGCATGGTCCCAAGCCTGTCTGTCAGCAGGTATGCTGATGCTCCCGGTGCAATCAGCATAGCAACGACAAGGACTGCCCCGACGCTGTCAAAAGAAGCTACAGTTGTAATCGAAACCATTCCCATGAGCAGGTAATGGATGAACAGAACCGGAATCCCTATCGCTGCTGCCATCTGGGGATCAAAAGATGTAATTTTGAATTCCTTGTAGAATAATCCAATCAGCAGCAGATTAAACAGCAGGACACCCCCAAGCATCAGAAAGGCTTTCGGGACTTCTGGAAGCATTCCAATCCGGACGACATCCCAAGGGACAAAAGCAATCTCCCCCATCAATGCATGGTCGACATCCAGGTGGACATTTTCAGCAAAAAGCGAGACCAGGATTACTCCTACAGCAAACAGGAAGGTGAACACTACGCCGATTGAAGCATCCTCCTGAACGCCGCTGCTGTTAAAGGTCTGGACAAGGAAGGCCGTTGCCAGACCTGTTGCTGCTGCTCCAAGGAGCATGTAAAATCCGTTCATGCTCTGGCTGATCAGAAAAGCAAGGACGATTCCAAGGAGCACGGTATGGCTGATGGCATCGGCAAGCATGGACAGCTTCCGCAATATCAGGAAGCATCCGGTGATGGCACAGGTGATTCCGGCCAGTGATCCTACTGCCAAAATCCATAATTCATAGCTCATAGATTCTCTCTCCTTTCTGGAAGGGGAAAAGGTGAAAGGACCGGCATCATATTATATTGCCAGAGCAGTTTCTCCGCTCTTTTGGCAAGCGGATCTGACGGTTTTACCATCAGCTTTTCAGCCAGCGCTTCCCTCTGGTCCTCATTAAATTCTTCACTGTGCATTAGGCAAAGTTCATTTATGCGTCCTTTCAGCGTCAGGATATAACCTTCGAGAACGCCTTTGTCCGTGAGCATCCATCCTCCTGGATCTTTTGCAATTAAGTGCTCCTTGTACAGGTCGCTCATCAGCCTCATGGTATGTGATTTTGAGAAAGCGAGCTCATCGGAGATCCTGCTTTCAGCTATGATCATTTGTTCCTTCCCTGTCTCCCTGTAAGCAGATTCTGTCAGTTTGTACATTGCCCTAAGCACCTGGCTCCTCTTCGTCTTCCTGTTAAAGACGATTCTTTTGGCCAGCTTTGTCAGCAGTCCTCTCTGCGGGGCAGCCAGGACAGAGAACAGAAATAAGCCAGTAGCCGTAACAACAATGAACGGCCCAGTTGCAAGCCCCTGCCCCAGCGTGCTCAGAAGGGTTCCGGCCATTCCTGATAAGGCCCCGAATCCTCCTGAAATGATGACCATTTTCCCAAGTGACTCTGTCCAATACCTTGCAGCAACGCTTGGTGTGATCAGCATTGCAGCCATAAGGATTACGCCTACCGCCTGGATACCGATGACAACAGTGCCAGCCAGAAGGGTAAGAAACATAAAGTTCAGCCAGCCGGCAGGAAGTCCGAGCCCCCTCGCAAAATCAGGATCGAAGGTCAGGACCTTCAGCTCTTTAAAGAACAGCAAAGTCACCACGATGAGAACGGCAGAGGCACCTGCCATCAGCTTTACATCGCTCCCTACCATGGAAGCAGCCTGCCCGAAGATAAAGTCATCCAGCCCGCTCTTGTTGCCTGCAGGCGATTGGGATATCTTTGTCAGCAGGACAATCCCGAATCCGAAAAATACAGACAATACCAGGCAAATCGCGCTATCCTCTTTTAGAATTGAGCTGGAAGTGATGAATTGGATACAATAGGCGGCAAGCAGACCGGTAATTGCTGCTCCGATAAGGAGGGCAGGCAGAGATTTTTGACCTGTGAGCATAAAAGCAATGCATATCCCCGGCAATGCTGCATGTGCAACAGCATCCCCGATCAGGCTTTGCTTTCTCAGAAGGGCTATGCTTCCAAGCACTCCGCTTGCTGCACCCAGCAGCATTGTTCCAAACAGGACCCACTGTGTATTCGCGTTGCCCAGCATTTGCAATAGTTCATTCATATAAGACACCTCACTTTTGCTCGACCATCACTTGGCCCTTTTCCAGGAAGGCCAGCTTGCCGCCATATGTCTTGTGCAGGTTTTCCATTGTAAATGTTTTATCTGCCGGACCGTGGGCTATGGTTCTCATATTGAGCAGGATGACAGAATCAAAATATTCTTTTACAGTCTGCAGGTCGTGATGCACAACCAGCACCGTTTTCCCCTGGGCCTTCAATTCATTCAGCAGGCTGATGATTGCCCTTTCTGTAGCGGCATCCACCCCGACAAATGGTTCATCCATGAAATAGACGCTTGCATCCTGTGCAAGTGCCCTTGCAAGGAAGACCCTCTGCTGCTGTCCTCCTGACAGCTGGCTGATCTGCCTGTGCTGAAAAGCTTCCATGCCTACTTTGCGCAGGCATTCCCTTGCTGCTTCCACATCGGCTCTTTTGGGACGCTTGAACCAGCCGACATGGCCGTATCGCCCCATAAGGACAACATCAAGCGCATTCGTCGGGAAATCCCAGTCTACAGTACCCCTTTGCGGCACATACCCAACGAGCCTGTCTTTGGGCCGGTATTCTCTGCCGTATACCTTTATCTCCCCCGAAGCTCTCGGAATCAGCCCCAGTATGGCTTTAATAAGCGTAGATTTTCCGGCTCCATTCGGCCCGATTATTCCTACCAGGCTTCCTTCCCCGACCGAAAAGCTTACATCGCTCAGGACCGGCTTCTTCTGATATGCGACTGTCAGATTTTTTATTTCTACTGGATTCATGGCCTTTCCTCCTATTTCAGCGCTTTCGCGATGGTATCGACATTATGCCTATACATCCCCAGATAAGTTCCTTCCTCTGTCCCTTCCTCTCCCATTGCGTCAGAGAACAGCTCTCCTCCGATAGAAACGGTATGGCCTTTTTCCTTTGCTCCTTCTATGACCGCGTTGATGGATCTTTCCGAGATGCTCGATTCAACGAAAACTGCCTTTATATTACGCGTGACCAGTGTATCGACAAGGGCCTGAACATCGCCGAGTCCGTATTCGGCATCAGTGCTCAATCCCTGAAGGCCCATCACTTCCATATCGTATGCTCTTCCGAAATAGCCAAAAGCATCATGGGCTGTAACCAGCACACGCTGTTCTTCCGGAATCCCTGCCATTTCCTTTTCCGCAAATCGTTTTAATTCATCCATTTCTGCAAAATAGGCATCTGCATTTTCCCGGTAGTATTGTTCATTATCAGGATCTGCCTTAATCAGTCCTTCTTCTGCCTTTTTGAGAGCGGTTTTCCATAGATCGATATCGAACCATACGTGGGGATCATAGGCTTTGCTGCCGTCTGCAGCCAAAAGCTTCTCTGGTTCTATAGATTCAGCTATGGCGTATGTGGGTTTCTGTTCATTCATTTTCTCAAAGATATCAAGCATCTTTCCCTCCAGGTGCAGACCGCTGTAAAAAATGATATCCGCTTCCTGAAGCTTCTCCATATCACCCTGTGTTGCTTTATAAAGATGGGGGTCTGTGCCCGGCCCCATCAAACTGTGCACTTCCGCCTTATCCCCCGCTATTATTTTCACAGCATCGGCTATCTGCCCGATCGTTGTGGTGATATAAAGCTTCTTTCCATCCCCTTCACTTTCAGCGGTCTTCCCGGAGCATCCCCCCAGCACAATCAGACTAAAAGCAAAAGCTAACATCATCCATTTTTTCAATCCCGACACCTCTTCCTTCTGTTTTTCTTCATCCTCAGTCCTAAATTGTATGCACCTCTTTTAGCGATGTGCACACTTTTTAAACAGGACTATAAATTTTTAACTAAAACATAAAAGTTTCCCTTGGTAAACATTTTAACCTCAGTGTAAGATATGTCAATCTATTTAATAAAAAAAAATAAACCGGCTGCGCCGGTTTAGGGTTGATATGGCTTTATAGACAGATTGCACTGGGTATACCATCTTTCTTTTGGAATCACATGTGATACAGTAAGGATCAGGGACGGAATTTTCTCGAGAGTAAAAATGATCATGCCGATTTGTTCATCTATGATAGAAAAGGAATCGCCGTGAGAACTTTGCACAAAAGTTTTGCCCAGCTGTATGAGCGAACTGAAGATAGCCTGTTTGATTTCAGGATCCAGCTCGATATTCGGGGAAAATCTTAATATCCATTCCTCATTCCCTATCAAGAACCTGAACATCTTCTCACCTTTTTCTTTGTTTTTCAGCAGGCTGCACTTTATTCAGGATGCAGCCGGCTGTTTTATAATTTATGAGAAAAAGGGCTGAAAATGACAAGCAATCTCTCCTATTCATAATATCCGTTCGATTTGCAGCCCCCTGCTGTATCTTAAGTCAATGAGGCGGTCTTCTGTCTGCACAAGTGCGGATAAAGGATCATATGGGTGAATCATCAGGATCCTGCCCTCTGACTGGTCTGTCATCCTGACCCTAGAACCGGCCAGGCTGTTCATCAGGTTTTGGATAAAAATAAGCATAAAACCAGGTTCAAATGAACCGAAAGCGCCATCCTTCATCTTGCGCATGACCTGGTAAAATGGCAGGGCCTCATGGTAAATGCGGGCAGACGACATGGCATGAAAAACGTCTGCAATGGCTGTAATTTTTGCTAAATGCTCTATTTCCCTTCCTTTCAGGCCCAGCGGATATCCCCTTCCGTCTTCTCTTTCATGATGCTGCAGAACAATAAGGGCTGCTTTCGGGCTTACAGCATCCAAATCCCTGACCATTTCATATCCATAAACAGAATGAAGTTTCATTTCTTCATATTCTGATAGAGTAAGTTTTCCGGGTTTTGATAGAATTTCATCCGGAATCTTAATTTTACCGATATCGTGAAGGATGGATCCAAGAAGCAAATCCTCCATCAGTGCTCCGCCAATGCCAAGCCAGCGTCCGATCATCCCGGCTATCATACTGACACATACGGCATGGCTCGAGGTATATCTGTCTTTTCGGTCGAGCTGATGGAAAACATGGGACACTCCGGGAATATCCGCAAGTGTCCGGATGGCAGGCAATATATCTTTTTTGATTGCAGTTATTCCAACACCCTTCCCTAGTCTTGCTCCAGCGAATATATCCTCCACCTGCCCCACCGCATGATCGATCAGCCCGGCAGTATCCTTCCCGCCTCCTCCATCGCTTATGGAGCCTGAAGCAAACGCAGGAGGTCCTGGCCTGTCTCTTTTCAGCTGGAAAAGGAGCCGATCGATTTCTGCTGAAGATAAAGGCTTCTCCCTGCCGGGTTCCTTAAAGGTTTTCACCATCTCACCCTGCCTCCAGAATTATTTTATAGCTTTAATTTTAACAAAAACAGGAAACGCCACCTATCATTTTTTGTCCTTTTTTTCATAAATACAAAAGATTCAAAAAATTTAAGAGATTTTTGTAAAAATTCTGCATTATTCCTTGACTGGAAATTTTCCTTCGTGTATATTATAGACATCATTTAACAGAATAATTTTTGAGTTTTCCAGAACTAGTTAATTATTCTGCTAGTGATAATATTTATTTCGACACAATCTGTGTCTTGAAAGGCTTAGGAGGAAAAGTTCACATGCAAAACGGCAAAGTTAAATGGTTCAATAACGAAAAAGGTTTTGGTTTTATTGAAGTTGAAGGCGGAGACGATGTGTTCGTTCACTTCACTGCTATCCAAGGCGACGGCTTCAAATCTTTGGAAGAAGGCCAGGAAGTTTCTTTTGAAATCGTTGAAGGAAACCGCGGACCTCAAGCAGCTAATGTTGTAAAACTTTAATCAGCACTTATAGATATTGGCCCATTGGAGACCAATTAAAAAAGGCTGGCATTTTGCCAGCCTTTTTTACATAGGTAAATGAAAGCGGCAGCAGACTGTTTCTAAGACAGTCTGCTGCCGCATTTTTTTATTTTTTCCCCGATTGTGCATTGAGTAATGCAAAATCGGTGAGCGAACCTCTTCCCTTTTTCTTCTTTGTGATACTTGTGGAGAAAGCAGCCTTTGCAGTACTGTTCCATAAGCTCTTCTGTTTCTTTATAGATATCCTTTCGTTCCAACTCTGTCCTTCCTTTCCTCTTCAGAAAACAATATTCCAGCTTTTATATAATCTGCATTCTGCTGTTGATCAGCTTTCCTTCCAGCGCCTGGCTGGCCAGCTTATCCGCTTCTTTATTCTCGGACCTCGGTATAGGCTCATATTTCGGCTCAAGGCCAAGTTTTTTTATTTTCTCTTCTATCCGGTCAAGCCATCTGTTCAAACTCTCTTCATAACAGGGCCATTCTCCTTCAAGCTGCTTAAGCACGACCTGTGAATCACCCAGGAAGCGGCATGTCATATGATGAGCTCCCATTTCTTCCAGCAGTGTAACAGCATAATGCATGGCAGCATATTCCGCTTCGTTATTGGTTTCCATTTCGCTGATTCTTTCATTTGCCCGGATGCGGAACTTCTTTTTTCCCTGCTTATAATAAATGACTGCTCCCAGTCCTGCCTGATAGGTATCTTTATTGAATCCGCCGTCAAAGTACACGGTTATGTCATGAGGCTCGGCTTCCACTTCGGCCAGCAGCTTCCTCATTTCCTTCAGTGACCAGCCGGTACCCATCTCATCGAAAAACTCAAGATCCAGGGCCTTTCCTCCCTTTTCGAGATCTCCGCCGAGTTCAAGCGCAGTTTCCCCGTCCATCCAGTCTGAGGTGAACCGGATTCCGTCTGTTCCTTTCAGCCTGTAAAGCCACTCTAACTTGTATTTCATAGTATCCGCCTTTCGCTTCAGTATCAAGTATTTGTTTAACCTATTCCAGTTCGTGCACAAGTATCACAAAATTGCTAAAACTTTCACTTCTCCTGAGATGTGTCTTTCCTTCTATATTCACGCTATAATGGTCAAGGACAATTAAATATATGGCGGTTCGCAACTTCCCGCACTATCAAAACTAGGAGGATCTTATGTTTAACGAATGGTTTGGCCTCATTTTTGCTTTAGTTAATTTTGCTTTTGTCCTATTATTTTACCGCATTTTCGGCAAAACCGGACTTTTTGTCTGGATTGGCCTTTCTACTGTACTTGCCAATCTGCAGGTTATAAAAACAATTGAAATATTCGGTATGACTGCCACACTTGGAAATGCCATGTATGGCACCGCCTTCCTTGTTACGGACATCCTGAACGAAAAGTACGGTAAAGAAGAAGCGAAAAAGGCGGTCTGGCTTGGATTTTTGACACTTCTGTCCATGACAGTGATCATGCAGATGGTGCTGCTTTTCAAACCGCATGAAATTGATATGGCACAAGGTGCATTAAGCACGATTTTCTCGTTTCTTCCGCAAATAGCGCTGGGAAGCCTTGCTGCTTATCTTGCAAGCCAATTCCTGGATGTTTATATTTTTCAGTTCCTGAAAAGGAAATTCCCCAAAGACAATCAGTTTTGGATCAGGAATAACGGAAGTACGATCATCAGCCAGTTTATTGATACACTTGTTTTTACCGGGATTGCTTTTGCAGGGGTCTTTCCCTTCAATGAATGGATCCAGATATTCATTACAACTTACCTGCTGAAGTTCTTTGTTGCCATCCTGGATACGCCTTTTGGCTATCTTGCCAAGAAAATGCATAAAACAAATAAGGCGAATACATCCATCGACCAATAGAATGAAGAGAGTGCCTCGGCACTCTTTTTTTGCATTCACGGTGATAAGAAAGAACCGTTTCTGTGATAAACTTACATATAGTGTTACCCGTTCTCATGCGGGATAAGCAAGTTTCATTCTTTTAAATGGAGGATTTGCGATGATCGAAGTATATATTGACGGTGCAAGCGCCGGCAACCCTGGACCAAGCGGCGCCGGAATTTTCATCAAGGCTGGAGGCACTGTTGAACGCCATAGCATACCGCTCGGTGAAATGAGCAATCATGAGGCAGAATATCACGCTTTTATCCACGCACTGGAGATTTGCCTGCAAAGTGGCTACAGGACCGTTTCTTTTCGCACAGATTCCCAGCTTGTGAATGCAGCAGTCGAGAAGGAATTCGTCAAGAACCCTCTTTACAGCAGTCTTCTGGAAAAAGCTCTGGGCCTCTCCAGGCAGTTCGACCTTTTCTTTATGAAATGGATTCCAAGCAGTGAGAATAAAACAGCGGATGAACTGGCCAGGAAAGCGGTCCGCGACAATGGGAAAGAAGGGACCGCTGAATGACACAGTCCCGATCCTTGGCAGATATCTGCCTTCTTCTGGTAGCACTCGTGTGGGGTGCGACCTTTGTGCTGGTCCAGAATGCCATTTCTTTTCTGGAGCCATTCACTTTCAATGCGGTGCGTTTTTTTATCGCCGGAATGCTCCTTGCCATGTGGCTCTTTATTTTTAAACGGGAACAGCTGGCCCGCCTCAATTGGAAGCTGGTATCCTCAGGCATCTTCATAGGCCTTTGGCTGTTTGCAGGATATGCCTTCCAGACAGCCGGCCTTCTTTATACAACTTCTTCAAAAGCAGGCTTTATTACGGGCTTAAGTGTCGTAATGGTCCCTTTATTGGCCTTTGCTCTGCTGAAAATTAAGCCAGGCGCCAACAGCGTCATCGGAGTGGCTGCTGCTGCGGCCGGCCTCTATCTGCTCGCCATGACAGATGCATCTTCCCTGAACAAAGGGGATATGCTGACATTTGTCTGTGCTGCAGGATTTGCCCTTCATATCATTTTCACCGGCAAATTCAGCAAACACCATCCGGCCCTGCTTTTGACGGTTGTTCAAATATTGACTGTGTCAGGTCTTGCAAGTGTTTCTGCTCTTTTATTCGAGGATTGGCAGTCAGCCCTGAATCCTGATATTCTCCTCGAAGGAAATGTTGTTACGGCTTTGCTGGTGACTTCCATATTTGCTACCGCTCTCGCCTTTTTGGCGCAGACTGCTTTCCAGAAATTCACCACTCCCACAAGAGTGGCGCTTATCTTTGCAATGGAGCCTGTCTTTGCAGCGGCAGCCGGCTATCTCTGGGCAGGGGACCGCCTCACGATTTCGGCCCTTGCTGGATGCGGGCTGATTTTTGCGGGAATGGTCTATGCAGAGCTGCCTTCAAGGAAGGAAAAAAGGGAAGTGGCGCGCGAGCAAAAATCCGCTTAATATAGAAAACAGCAGAAAGCACGGCTGAATGCTGTGTAAAGAGACGATAAGGCCCTGGCACTTGCCAGGGCCTATATTTCTTTTTCAGCTGCACCAATTCAAACTGCAGGATAAAAAAGAGGAGAGGCACGGGCCTCCCCTCTGGCTTATATAGCCAAAAGCTCTTTTTGTTTGATGAAATGGAGCGCTTCTTTGCGGGTAGTGATCCCATTGGCGATCAGCATTTCCAGCAGGGACACATAAAAGCTCCCGTCAAAGGCTTTTTGTGCTTTTAGTGTTATTTCGATAGCGGCATTTGCCAGTTCATCCGAGGCATTCGTATATTGCTTGCCAAAGTATACAAATCCTTTTGCGTCTTCACGGAATTGAAAGCCTTTGCTTTCAAGGTGAGTCAAATATTCTTCAACGGTTTTCAATATGCTGCAGCTCCCTGAATCTTGTCATCCTATCTTCTAAATTTTACCTTAAATTTCGACAATTTTCTATCTTTATTTGAGAGCAGATAGCCTGCCGAACCGGTAAGGATTCCAAGCAGGGCGCCACCAAGCACTTCCTGTGGCTGATGCCCGAGCATTTCTTTAAGCTTTTTCGGTTTTTCTTCACTGAATTCCACTGCTTCATCTTTGTGGACTTTGTCCATCAGCTCTTCCATAGAGTTAACCTTCAAGGTCAGCTCGCCCGTTTGCCTCCTAATTCCCTGCGCATCATACATGACAATCAAGCCGAATACAAGAGACAGAGCAAAATCAATTGTCGGCAGCCCGCGTTTCAGGGCGATAAATGTAGTCAGGGAGGACACGCCTGCTGAATGGGAGCTCGGCATCCCGCCTGTCTGGAAAAACAAACCCGGCTTCCATTCCCTTTTCTTTAAAAAGTGGAGAGGTATTTTCATGCCCTGGGCAATGATGATGCTGAGCAGCGCTACAATGACTCCTTTATTCAATGGCCATCACCTCATTTTATATTGTGAAGATGAGGGGGTTTAAATATTCGTTTGGCAAATACTAAAGCTGCAGGTGCAATAATCAGCAGCTGCATCACTTTTCCGGAGGTGAATGCACGTGAGTAAAAATGGCCATGCCAACAGGGGGAAAAAAGCCCCTGGCGTCAATCCCCAAGGCTACGGACAGGATGCCGAGTTTGCTGAAGAGCCAAAAAGCAAGCTTGAGAATGCTGCAAAAAAGAAAAATACGAAATAACAGCAAAAGGAGCTGCAGCTGTGGCAGCTCCTCCAATCTTATATCTGCAGAACTCAGGCAAGGCTCTTGCTTTCCCCAAGCTTTTCGAGATGCCTGTACAGCCCCCTTAATTCCAGTTCACTGAACTTTTCCATCGCCTTTTGCTGATTGATTTTATAAACAGCATCATCCAGGACACATTGGACTGGAACATCGCATTTAATCTCTGCCAGCTGCCTGCTTAGATGGAGCATTTCAAGCCCCTCTTCAATTTTAGCTTTTTGCGCTTTTGTGAGCTTGTCCAGATTCTCGATAACGCCATCCACATGTTCGAACTGCTGCAAAAGCTTTAATGCTGTTTTTTCGCCGATTCCTTTTACCCCAGGATAGTTATCGCTTGGATCTCCCATAAAAGCTTTGAGGTCGATCATCTGCCTTGGCGTAATCCCTTTTTCTTCATAAAAGGTATCTGCTGTATGGACAAGATAATTGCCAAACCCTTTTTTAAGCAGGATGACCGAAATATCTTTGTCAAGGAGCTGCAGAATATCCTGGTCGCCCGTCAGGATAGAAACCCTGGCCTCCGGCTGAAGGTTTCTCGCAATCGTGCCGATGCAGTCATCAGCTTCAAACCCGGCCAGCCCGATATTGGGAATATCCATAGCTTCTACAGCTTCTTTGACCAGATCAAACTGAGGAAGCAATTCGATTGGCGCTTCTGAGCGGTTTGCTTTATAGCCGCTGAACATTTCAGTCCTGAAGGTTTTGCTGCCCATATCCCAGCAAACAGCCACATGTGTTGGCTTAAAGGATGATACGGCTGTGAAAAAATGCTTCAGAAATCCCTGAATCGCATTAGTCGGAACCCCTTTTGAATTGATCATAAACTGGCCGGTGACAGCAGTTGCAAAGAACGCCCTGAATAACAGTGCCATGCCATCAACAAGCAGCAGGGAAGGTTTATTTTCATTCATCATGTACAGCCCCTTTTCTCTTCATATTTCACTATTATAACATGGATGAAGACACGGCTTCCCTGTAAAGATTTAGGTTCCTTTAACGGGAAAAAGGCCTTGTAAAGGCCTTTCTGTTTACAGGTCCATCACTCTGCCTGCGGGTCTTTTTTAATGACTTCTATTCCCTTTTCTTTGAGTACATACTGCATGGCAACCCTTGCTTTGACTACATTGTTATTCAGCACCATGGAATATTTCTTTCCATCCTTAAAGGTCACAATGAATTTGTCATCAGTTGCTATTCCTCCTGATAGTTTGGCTGTCTGCTCCGCAGCTGCCACTTCATCCCATGTGTATGTTTTTTCCTTCAGCGAAAAAATAGGATCGATTGTAATGCCCTTCTGGTCTGCATAATGATACCCGTCTGTACTAAGCAGGATGAGCAGCACACCAATAACAGCACTGCCTGCCAATAACCCTTTCAATCCTGCTGTCATTCTCTGCTTGCTGAGCAGTACAGCTGCAGTTATGCATATGGCTGCCAGCAGCAGCAGGCCGGCAATGAAAACGCCATAAGCAGCCCTTAAGGGTTCAAAGAACCATTCGCCTGATGGTGAAAACAGGATCTCCTGCAGTGGTATCAGAATGAAAATCGGCACAAAACATGACGACAAAATCAAGATGATTGCACATGAAACAAAGATTTGGCTCTTTTCCGTTTTTCTCTTTTTTGTAATGGTATAGCCTGTGCTCATGAAAAAAGATCCCCCTATTAAAATTTCAGAACCTTCTCAATTATACAATATACGAAAAAGTAAAAAAATCCCTTTTTGAGGGATTTTCTTTTTATTTGCCAGCTGCCTGAGCTACTGGATTCTCCGGATAGGAAATCCAGTCGCTGAAGCTGCCGACATACAGCTTTACATTTTCATAGCCTGCTTCCTTTAAAGCAATGAAATTCGGGGCGGCCGTGACGCCTGAACCGCAATAAACAATGACAGGATCTTCCAGTCTGATGCTGCTGAATCTTTTCCTTTGTTCTTCCGCATTCCTGTATTTTCCGCTAGCGAATCCGTCTGTCCATGGATAATTGACTGCTCCGGGAATATGGCCAGCTTTTTTATCAATAGGCTCCTCTATTCCCAGATAGCGTTTTGCCTCCCGTGAATCTATTAAGGTTTTCTTGCTTTCAGCCTCGGAAACCTTTGTTGCCTCTTCTGTATCAGCCAGTATCTCAGCATTTAGGCTTAAGGCATATTCACTCCTCACAATGTGGGGAATTTCTTTTGTCACAGGCTGTCCTTCCTTCTTCCATTCTTTGAAGCCGCCATTCAGGACATAGACGTTTTCGTGGCCGGCATATTTGAGCAGCCACCATAATCTTGCAGCAAACGCCCCTTCTCCGCCGTCATAAGCAATGACAGTTGAATGATTGGAGATTCCCGCCTGTTCAAGTTTTCCCTTGAAATCATCCATATCCGGGAGGGGGTGCCTTCCGCCATGCTTTGACACTTGTCCGGAAAGGTCCTTTTCCAAATGAAAATAAACAGCGCCCGGGATATGTTCTTCAAGATTGGCCTTTTCCCCTTTTTCCGGCTCCCCCAGACTGAACCGGCAATCACAAAACCTGACGTCTTCGCTGCCGAGCCCTTCTATCACCTCATTCAGTTCTTTCACCCATTTCATTTTCTTTTCCCCCTTCCCTTTTCTCCATCAGTTTCCTGACATTTTCCTTTGGATCCCAGCAATTGAACTGGTAATATGGCAATGTGTCAAAGCCGAGCCGCCTGCACCGGTACTCCATTTTTCCCCCGGCCCTTTCTGCCTGGAAATGGATGCAGGTAGCACAAGCATGAAATGATTTCCCCATCATTTCCCCCTAAATATTGAGAAGTTCCCAAAGCCATTGGTTCAGCTTCCCCCTGGTATTTTCCCTTTTGCCAGCCTCCCCCGCCGGAATGTCCAGCTGGTTTGTCTGCCGGTATAAAAGGATCTCCAATTCTGCTCTTTCACTTTCCTTTATCAGTCTGCCGCTCGCCTTTGATTCTCCAAGGATATGATAGTATGGCAGTATTTGGGCAAAGTCCTGTCCTTCAGGAGCACAGGCAAAGAGATCGGACCAAGGCACAGCTTTCATTTTTTTTGACAGCATTCCTGCCAGCAGGCCGGATCTTGCAGCGTGAATCAGCTGTTTCTGCCTCCTTGGCGTCAATTCCTTGCCCGAGATTTCTTTTAAGTTCCGAACCATCAGTCCCTGATAATGCTTTGCAAGCTTAAAAGAAGAATATTCTTCACTGATGAAGTTCCGGAGACGGCTGGCAAAATCCTGCCTGTCAATATAGACGATTGGCGAATACGCCCATTCATAAAGGCTCGGATTCGATTTTTCCAGCAGGCTGAAAGCCTTGAACAAATCCCAGCCTGCCGAGTCTGCCGGCGAGGCATGGACAATTGTCTGCTGTTCAGGCTTTAACGCTAAATAGCTGCGTACCTCATTGTATTTGTAAATAAAACGAACATCGTAATCCGATTGTTCGGAAGCCGTTCCCCAGGCGCGGCTTCCTGCTTCACATGCATAATATATGGTGATGTTATGCTTCTTTTCCAGATCCTGAAGCCATTCCTTCACGTGATCACCCTTTACTGCCAGATGTGAACTGGACGAGTGAGCGTTCCAGTTCAATCAATTTATCAAGAGGAATTTCATCACTCAGCGCTGCGGAAATCCCTTCATAGTATTCTGCTGCCTGATCTGCCATTTCGGCAGTCAGCTTTCGGTATTCTTCTTCCAGAATGCGTGCATAATAGTCTTTCAGCCTGCTGCTCTCGGAAGCCAGATAATTGTCAGCCGGTCCATCCAGCACTTTGTGCAGTTCCTCGCCCAGCTGTTTTCTGCCATTCTGTTCAAAGAATGTCTTAGGGCTTTTAAAATAGCTTAAAGCCTTTTTGAACAGTCCGGGCTCCAGGTCCGAAAAAGCGGATGTGAAATCAAGCCCTGGATGGCTGGAGACTTCAAATTCTGTAAAAGTAATGTCTCCGCTGATTTTGCTGATGGAAGATACCAGGGAGGCCTGGGCTTCCTTTGCCAGCTTGCCGGCAAATACCTCAAGTCTCAGCGAGGTCGCCCTCATCTCCTGGGCAAAATCAAATCCGAAAGAGCTGAGGAAGTCTGCCAGGGCATCCTGGAGCGCTTTCTTCATATTCCTTCCATCATCTTTCAGGACAGAAGGATTAAAGGCTTCTTTGATAAAATCGCCAAACCTGAAAAATACCCGCTGCTTAATGTAAAAGATGAGCTCATCCGCTTCCTGCTCAAGTCTTTTCTTCAGCATCAGGGAAGAGCCTTTTTCAAGAATATCCCGGACTCCAGCCTTCTCCCCTGCTATCTTCTCGCGTTTCATCTGCTTTGCCGACTCATCTACCCGGGAAGAGCGGATAAAACTCCTGAGCTGACCGATGGCTCGTTCCCATTCATTTTCAGCCGAGTTTACGGCAATGGCAGAGAGCTCGCTGGAAATGAACGAATAAAACCGTTCCTCGAACTCTGCCAAATAAGATTTGCCGGCTGCCTCTCCCAGCTTCTCCTGAAGTCCAAGCAGACTTGAGACCGGATTCAGATGCGGCCGGCGAATGCCGTACTGAGTCAGCTGATCTTCCACATAGCGGAGCACAGACTCCATCTCCTCCTCACTTGAGGCGAGATCTACTGCATTGACGGCAAAGAACATTTTGTCGAGTTCAAAAGACTCCTTCACCCTTCCAAGCTGGATGAGGAATTCCCTGTCAGCCCTTGAAAATGCATGATTATAATAGGTGACAAAAAGGATGGCATCTGAATTTTTTATATAATCGAATGCAACACCTGTATGGCGGGCATTGATGGAATCGGCTCCAGGAGTGTCGACAAGGGTGATGCCCTGCCTCGTCAATGGGCAGTCATAAAACACCTCAATCAGCTCCACCAGACAGGATTTCTCTTCATCTGCCACAAAGGCCCCGAATTCTGCCAGACTCACTGTCATCGTATCTCCCAGCTTGGCACGGTAATCTGGATAACCTTTCGAAAAGGCATTCAGGAAAGCCAGATGGGTTTTTTCACTGCTGTTCAGATCCCCTGCTTCACTCAGCTTTCCTATTTTTCGCAGGGCATCTTCAAGATCTGTTGCCTGTTCATTGAAAGCCTTAAGGGAACGATTGACATCTCCGTAAAGGACCTCGGCTGTTTTAAAATGCACCAGGCTTGTGCCATGGGTATGATCATGATCGACAGGCCTGATCTTGTTGATTGCTGCTGTAGTCGGATTTGGCGAAACCGGCAGCAGCCTTTCGCCAATCAGCGCATTTGCGAACGATGACTTGCCGGCACTGAAGGCTCCGAATAATGCAACCGTATAGTCCTTGTCCTTCAGCCGCACTGCTTTTCTGGCCAATTCGGCAGCCGTCTTGGAAAAGCCGGGAACGCCCTTCAATTTCTCAGCTGTAAATAATAGCTTTTTGATTATGTCATCCGGATCTGCGCTTCGCCCGGCAAATTGAATCTCTTCTTCTTCCATCTCAGCTTTATCGTTCACCTTATCCAAAAAGTCTTCTTCTTCATCCGGCGCAACTTCGGCTGTTTCTGTGTCTGCTGTCAGCTCGATTGCGCTGGCACTGAGCTGATCAGAAGGATAGTCTTCATGGATTACCTGCTCCAGCCTCATTTTTGCAGCCAGCTGTTTTTCTTTCATTTCATTCAGGCTGATCCACGCCTCTGCAAGACCTTTGACTTCCCTGTATTCCGCTTCTGATTTTTCAATTGCTTCGGAAGAATTTTCTGCCGCTTTTTGGATCATGATGTTTTTGATTTGTTCGAAATGATCCTTAGCCGTTTTTTTGACCGCTGAGGCAACATCCTCTGTATAGTTAAGCACATATTCACCTGTCAGCATGGCTCCGCTTTTCACAGTCTGTTCGATCATTTGTGCTGTAAACGGGATGGAGAAGCTTTGCACCGCTTCCAGCAGTTCCGGATCAAGCAGCTCTTTTTCTTTTATCGTTCTTGAAAACACTTCCTTTATATGCCAGACCAGCTCCGACCTTACCCGGTCATGAAGGTCCTGATAAAAGGCATCAAGGCGGCGGGCTGATTCCTCCCCGGTTTTCTGGCGTGAGAAAAACAGGCCGACTTTAAATCCCGGCTGACGGGATTCGAGATACTTTTCTGCAAGCTCCCTTGTCTGGTAAGGCATCAGGTAAGCATTCTTTAAGACCTTTTCCAGCTCCTTTCCAAGGTGTTCCTGGAAAGAATCCCTTTCTGCCTTTCTCTTATTGAGCTTATCCGCCAAAGCAGCAGCGTCCTTTTCTAGAGTCTCTCTCCGCTGTCCCGGAAGCCCTTCCAATATTCCGTTCAAACGCTGTTCTTCTGACTCATCGAGCGCCTCCAGGAATCGGATATGCTCATCAGCGAGCCTTTTTATAGCTTCCTCTGCTGCCCGGGGAAGCAATTCCCTGCTTAAAGCCATCTTTTCATGGATGAATTGGCGCAGCTTTCCGAACTCATTATGAGGATGTTCCTCTTGCTTTAGTGAGGTATAGAAAATATGTTCAGGCTGAACCCCCCAGGAAGAAAATGACTCTCTCACACTGGCTTTGAACTTTGCCATGCTTATTTCTTCTTCACTGTGTTTATCAATCTGATTGATGATCAGATAAATCTCTTTTCCAGCAGCAGCAAGCTCTTTTGTAAACAGAAAATTAAGCTCTGACTGGACATGATTATAATCCATCACGTAAAAAATGAGGTCGGAAAGGTGAAGGGCAGATTCTGTTGAAATTCTGTGGGCATCATCTGCCGAATCGATTCCCGGTGTATCCATGACTGCGATATTCTCCGGGAGGATTGTTCCCGGCTTGCTGATTTCGATCGAGTGGATCTGGCCGCCATCCCGGCAATACTGCTTTACACGCTCATAATCATATGGAGCAGGATAGAGGCGGGGATTACCTTCTTTAAAATAGACCTTGGCATAATCCTCCCCCGCTTTAATTTTCACTAAATTGGCGCTGGTAGGGATCGGGCTCGACGGCAAGAGGTCTTCACCGATGATTTTATTGACCATGCTTGATTTTCCGGCTGAGAAATGGCCGCAAAAAGCAATAGTAAACTCATCCCGGCTGATTTTTCTGGCAAGCTGGCCCGCCTTTTCTGCTGTTTGGGCATCTTTCTGTTCTGCTAAATAATCATGAAAGGCAGCGGCTTTGTTGAGCTTCTCTGCTGTCCGCTGTTCAGGCAATGTGAATGACATCCGATACTTCTCCTTGCTTTTATGAATTTACTATCATTTTAAACGATAATTCGCTCTTTTCATATATTTATAACTATGCAGCTGCCAGGCCGTGCGGAAGGAGCTCTTATAAGCTAAAAAAAATAAACAAAAAACCCTTTCCTTAAAGGGAAAGGGCCTGGAATATTTTATTTCACTGTCTGCGGCTTAGCAACATGGCTTAAGACGTGCTTCATGACAAACGAGTATACAGCGATCACACCAATAATAAAAACAGATACCATATGTAACACCGTCCTTGGTTGAATTATTTTTTCAATTGAGAATAATATTCAGCCTCATTTAGAAGTTTATCATCAATGATAATCATTTTCAACTGCTTTCTTCAGAAATTCGTTTTCTTCCAGGAAGAAAACGGTTACGCCGCAATTTTTGCCGGTATTCAGTCAGGCCGCTGAGAGCCTGTTCTTCTGCAGGTATCCTGACTGAGAGGATGGCTAGATTAAGAATTGAAAATACGGCCAATGTCCAATACGCCTGGAACATCAGAGGAAAAGCGAGGAATTCCAAGGTTACAATTACATAGTTCGGATGCCGGATGAACCGGTAAGGCCCTCTCATGACCACATTGGCATGGGGTATAACCAGGATTTTTGTATTCCAGTACTTCCCCAGGGAAAGCAACGCCCAGAGCCGGCCAGCCTGAGTGATTATGATCACTGTCAAAATTGCCGGCCACAAGGACGAAAGGGTCCTGCTCCCCCACGAAACCTCAAAACTGTAAAAAAGAAAGAAAGAAGCATGAATCATGACCATTATACTGTAGTGCCCCTTGCCAAACTCAAGGGCTCCCCGGCTTTTCATCCATTTTTCATTGCTTCTGGCTACTGCCAGTTCCCCGACCCTTTGGAGCATGATGATCAAAATAAAAACAGTGAACCAATCCATATCATTCCCACCTCAGCAATAGCAGTTCAGAGCTGAAGCCCGGCCCCAGTGCTGCCGCAATCCCAAGCTCGCCTGCCTTCCCTTTTTCCATGAATCTTCTCAGTACATACAAGATTGTAGCTGAAGACATATTGCCGAACTCCTTCAGCACCTGAAGGGATATATCTGTCATATGGGGAGAAAACTGCAGGCTGGTGACATAGGCATCCAGCACCTTTTTCCCGCCGGGATGAGCAACAAAATGATCTATTTCGTCCAGTCTGGTGTCCATCCTTTTCAGAAAGCTTTCTACATTGGGCTTGAGCCAGTTTTCAATAATGGAGGGAATATCCTTGGAAAACACTACATAGAGACCCTCGTTCCTCACATCCCACCCCATTACGTCAAGGGAATCAGGCATGGTTGTCGAAGCTGTGCCAATTATCCTTGGAATGGCGTGAGAACGCTCCATATTAACCAATTCCGCTTGATCACCGGCCATTAAGACACATGCAGCACCGTCTGCAAATAAAGAAGTGCCGATCAGATTGCTTTTGCTCCGATCATTTTTCTGGAAGGTCAGGCTGCAAAGCTCGACTGCCAGGACAATCACTTTCGCCTTTGGATAAGCAAGGCAGTACTCATAAGCCCTTGATAACCCTGACGCTCCTCCGGCACAGCCGAGCCCCCATAAAGGGATCCTTTTTGTATGCTGTGAAAAAGGCAGGACGTTCATGATTCTTGCGTCCAGGCTTGGAGTGGAAATTCCGGTGCTTGTCACCATGAATATGGCATCAATCTCCGAATAATCTATTTTTCGTCCCAGGAACTGTCTGTTATGGAGGCAATTCCGGATGGCTTCTGCCCCAAGCTCTACCGCACACTCAATAAAAGCCTGATTTTTTTCTTCAAAAGAATGTTCTCTCCTGTACCAGTCCATTCCTTTGGCAAAATGCCTCTTATATATCTGGCCATTATGGAAGGCTTTTAAAAGCCTTTCAACATCCTTGAAGGACTCCGAAAACAAGTCCCTTGCAAACTCCATTACTTGTCCCTGCTCCAGCCTGTGGGCAGGAATGGCTTCGGCAGCCGAGATGATAGCTGGCATTTTTATACGCTCCTCGCTCTATAAACAATTCCTTGTTAATTTTTCCAAACAAAGAAGTATTATACACAGTTTCTCATCTGGCACGGCTTTCGGGATGCAGCAGGAACAGCGGGAGCGCGGACAAAAAAAAGCTTCCCCGCCTGGAGGAAGCTTCACGTTTTGAAGGAGTTGCTGTGCTCTTTTATTATATATTGTTTTACTGGGGCATTCATTATTTAATCTTTTCCAATTAATATCCACCCGAAGCGATACTTTCAGCCCAGAGACTTTTGACCCGCAGCCTTTGGGAAATAATAAGATACGTTTTTGCAAAAAACTTACTACCAGCAGCGGGAAATTATGTTAATATTAATGTTAGCTGGTTGCTGGAGGGATCATTCATGTCATTGACAAAAAATGTTGAAGATATCATTAGCGGGACTATTGAATCAATTAAAAGTGTTTTTCCTTTTGAATCTTCAGTTGAGGAGCCGGCGCAATTTTCACAGCCCTTTACACAGCATAGCATTGGTGTGCTGATTGGAATGACGGGCGATTTGCGGGGCAGAGTCATTATAGATGGAGAAGAGCAGGCTTTCAGCAAAATCGGCGAAGCTATGTTTGGAATGCTGCTGGAAGGTGAAATGCTGGAATCTTTCGCGGGTGAACTCGGAAATATGATTGCCGGCAATCTATCTATTAACTTATCAGGGCAGGGCCTTCAGATTGATATCACTCCCCCTACGGTCCTTGTAGGCGAGACGAAGGTCTATGGGTTTGAGAAGGCCTACAGCCTGCCTGTAAAGCTTTCAGGCGCAGGTGAGCTGATGGTCGTCCTGATGCTTGAATAGCCGCAGCGGACGCCTATCAGCTGGATAAAAGGAATAGACATCCCCCGGCACATCGCCGGGGGATTTGACTATTCTGTCTAAAATCCTTTAATCGTCATGCCGCCGTCAACAAATAGTGTCTGGCCGGTCACATAGCTGCCGGCAGCACTCGCCAGGAATACTGTCGGACCAACCAGCTCCTCCAGCTCGCCGACCCGGTTCAGCGGCGTCACATCCAATATTTCCTGCAGATATTCCGGATCTGCAAGGAGCTTTTCTGTAAGCGGCGTTTTAAAATACCACGGACCTATTGCATTGACGTTGATGTTGTAAGGGCCCCATTCCATGGCAAGTACTTTAGTCATCTGGATTAATGCGGCTTTTGTTGCTGCATACACAACTCCCGTCCTTAAAGCAACATGTCCGGCAACTGAGGCAATCGTAATGATCCTGCCCGGTGTCCCGCTGTCCTTCATAACCCTTCCGGCCTCCTGGGAGACCATGAATGCGGATTTGAGATTAGTATCCATGATTGTCTGCCATTCTTCATCTGTTACATCAAGCGCTTTTGAACGGATATTCATGCCTGCATTATTGACGGCAATATCCAGTCTTCCCCAATGTTCTGCAGCGGTTTTGACTGCATTATGTACATCTTCCCTTTTGGCTGCATCAGCCTGGATGACAATGGCCTCCCTGCCAGTCTTCCTCACTTCTGCGGCGGTTTCCTCCAGATCGGCCTTCGTTCTTGCCATCAGGGCTACATCTGCACCCGCTTCTGCCAGCCCAATTGCAAGGGCCCGTCCTATTCCCCGCCCCGCACCGGTCACTAATGCCTTTTTCCCTTCTACCCTGAAATCAGGCAAATACATATCCATCACCCTTTTTAGAAAATTCATATAAATTTTAACATACAGCATGCCGGGACACCTAACTCTCTGCCTCATGCAGGAAAAAGGGCACGCTGCCGGCGCCCTTCCAGCCTATTCCTTGGATTTATCAGATGAAAGCTCCTGTGCCTGGACGTTTATGATAATTTTCTTGCCTGCAGCAGAACCGCATACTTTACAGCTTCCCTCTTCATTGTAAAGGAGCCTGCAATGCTCGCAATAGAACTTTTCCACTTCTTCACCCTCATTCTGTATTGCTGCAATTATATTTTATTTATTAAAAAACAAAATGTTCCTCTGCTAAGCTTCCATGGTAAAAAAACAGGAAATTTATTCCCTTTTCAGAAAATAATCACCTATAATAAGTTTTAGGCTGTATGGCCGCATCTGCTTTCATAGGAGGAAACCATGAAAATATTCCGCGATTGGACGATATTTGAAATAAGCTGGCTTCTTGTTTTTACACTTATTAATGTGTATTTGTTTATTGCCTGGCAGGATTCCCTTCTTGGCCTTATTTCTTCTTTGGCCGGGATGCTTTGTGTTGTCCTCGTAGCAAAGGGAAAAATCGCAAACTATTATTTCGGCATTATCCAGACAGGGACATATGCTTATATTTCCTATACCTACGGGCTGTATGGGGAAGCCATGCTCAATGGCCTGTTCTATTTTCCCATTCAGTTTATCGGCATTTATCTCTGGAGAAAGAATATGACAAAGGACAGCATAAAAGGGGAAGATGTGAAGGTTAAGACGCTTGATTCCAAGGGATGGTCCCTTCTCGGAATTACTGTGCTGGTGTCCATTTTTCTATATGCCCTCCTCCTTGACTATCTGGGGGGGAGATCTGTTTATATTGACTCTGCCACAAATGTCCTTTCCGTAACAGCACAGATATTGATGCTGAGAAGATTCGCCGAGCAGTGGCTTCTATGGATCCTTGTCAATGTCCTGTCGGTCATCCTCTGGTTTAATGCTCTGATTTCAACAGGGGGCAATGATATATCTATGCTCGTCATGTGGACGGCATTCTTGTTTAACAGCATTTATGGGTATATAAATTGGACGAAACTTTATAAAAAACAGGGAGCTGCAGCGGTTTGAAGAAAAAAACAATTGGTATGTACGGGGGAAAGTTCCTGCCTTTCCCCCATCTTGGCCATGTATACAGCATGACGGCGGCAGCTGCAACAGCTGACGAGCTTCATGTCATCATCTCACACGACAGCGACTATGAAAGAAAGCTTTTTGAAGGCGGCTGTGCAGAGCATGTCAGCTTTACACTGCGGCTCCGCTGGTGGAAACAGCTGACCAGGGAGCTGCCGCATGTACATGTCCATGAAATTTATGATGAACAGACCGGCTCTTTCTCCGATTGGGAAAATGGCGCAAAAAAGATCCGTGCCGCAATCGGCAGTCCGATCGATTTTGTGTTCAGCTCAGAGCCGGATTACGGACCGATTTTTTCCCGTCTTTACCCGGAAGCTGAGCATATCCTCATAGATCCGGAGAGAAAAAGGTATCCGGTATCAGGTACGATGTTCAGGAAAGATGGCGTGCTGAAGCATTGGGATATGGTGCCTAAATGTGTCCGGCCGCATTTCGTCAAAAAAGTGGTGATTGCCGGGACTGAAAGCTGCGGAAAATCCACGCTGACAGCCAATATGGCCCAGATTTATAATACTTCTTTTGTGAAGGAGTATGGCCGGACCTTTTATGAAGAACTTGGAGGATGCGAGGGAATAACAGTACCGGAAGACTACCCCCATATTGCATATGCCCATAAGCTGGAGGAATGGAAGCAGCTGAAG
Organism: Bacillus sp. UMB0728; assembly: GCF_002858875.1. Classification (NCBI taxonomy): domain Bacteria; kingdom Bacillati; phylum Bacillota; class Bacilli; order Caryophanales; family Bacillaceae; genus Bacillus; species Bacillus sp. UMB0728. The sequence goes on from NZ_PKLA01000003.1 coordinate 305,291, forward strand.
CTGGCAGACAAAATCCTTTTTGTTGATACTGAGGCAATCACCACCCAGTTTTTCTCTCACGCCTATCTGAATAAAAGACAGCCTGTGCTCGATGAAATGGCCAGACTGCAGGAGTATGATTTATGGCTTTTATTGGAGCCGGATGTAGATTGGGTCGATGACGGAACAAGAAGCTTCGGGCATCAGGATTTGCGCTGGAAGAATCATCTCCTTCTGAAATCTCTTCTTGATGAACATCATGTGTGCTATAAAATAATCAACGGCAGCTACCGGGAGAGGCTGGAAAAGAGCATTAAATTTACGGATGAGCTGCTGGAAGGAAAATGACAAGTTAAAAGGGCATCATGGCGATGCCCTTTTATCAGTTAATTCATCAGCCCTTCAATCCGGTTCAGCAGGGCAGATGCATCATTTATTGTTTTAATCATTTCTGAGTTTTCCAATTGATCAAGGGCCAGATTGCCGCCATCTATAGCCAGATTGATTTCTTCCAGCAGCTCTTCATTTTTGGCAGCCAGCTCCTCATGAATGGCCTCAGCGGCAGCAGGTATATCCTGAAGCTGAATAAAGTTCTCAATATCCTGTTTTAGATTAACCAGCCTTTCCTCAAGCTGGTGCCGGATTTCTGAATCCCCGGCAGCTACTTCAATCATCCCCGGGGCATCCTCGGCAAATGCATTCAGCTTTTCAATATGCTCTGCAGCTTTATTGGCATACTCTGCAGTGCCGGCAGCCTCTTCCAGAAAGGAGCAGCCTGCAAGCGAAAGGGCTGTCACTGCAAACATGAACAGCCGGAAGATTATCTTCAATACTTTCATTCCTCCTTTAAGTTTCATATTATTCAATACGTTTATCATGAGAATATGTTTCACAAAAAAACCATCCCCATTAAAAGCGGGATGGCTGGCTATTATTATGCTGCCTTCTCTTCAAGCTTAGAGGCCGCGGTCTTTGCTTTGGAGGTTTTTACATTAAATACAAGATTGAGTGCAATAGCCGTCAAACTTCCCGCTACAATGCCGTTATCTGTCAGGATCCTGATGCTCTCAGGCATTTCAGCGAACAGGCCTGGAACTGCTGTGACTCCAAGCCCCATTCCGACAGAGCAGGCGATGATCAGCAGATTTTCCTGTGAAGAAAAGTCCACCTGGCTGAGCATTTTGATTCCATAGGCGATGACCATCCCAAACATGGCAATCATTGCGCCGCCCAATACAGCTGATGGAATGACTGTAGTCATGGCGCCGATTTTTGGAACCAGGCCAAGGAGGACAAGGAATACGCCCGCTGTGTAAATGACATTCTTGGTTTTCACACCTGACAGCTGGAGAAGGCCGACATTCTGAGAATACGTTGTATATGGAAATGCATTGAACAGCCCGCCAAGGACAATCGCAAGCCCTTCTGCCCTGTAGCCGTTTGCCAGGTCTTTCTTATCCAGCTTCTTGCCGCAAATATCCCCCAGGGCGAAATAAACGCCTGTTGATTCAACCAGGCTGACCATCGCGATAATGATCATTGTCAGGATTGCTGCCGGTTCAAATGTCGGCATCCCGAAATAGAAAGGCTGGACCATATGGAACCATGAAGCCTCACCCACTGCCGAGAAATCTGATTTACCCATCAGGAATGCAGCGGCTGTTCCAGCAAATAGTCCTAGCAGGATTGAAACAGAGCGGATAAATCCGGTAAACAAGCGATACAAAATAATGATGAAGAATAAAGTTCCAAATGCAAGGGCCAGATTGGAAAGCGAACCATAATCGGCACTGCCTTCGCCGCCAGCCATATTATTCATGGCAACCGGGATAAGTGTGATACCAATGATGGTAACAACCGAGCCTGTTACAACCGGAGGGAAGAAACGCACAAGATTTCCGAAATATTTTCCTACCAGTATAACAAAAAGGCCCGAAACCAAAATAGATCCATAAATAGCTGTAATGCCATATTGCCCGCCAATCGCAATCATCGGGCTGACTGCGGTAAACGTACAGCCAAGCACAACCGGAAGGCCGATGCCGAAGAATTGATTGCGCCATACCTGGAGGATCGTCGCCACTCCGCACATTAAGATATCAATGGAAACAAGATATGTCAGCTCTTCTCCTGACAGCCCCAGGGCCCCGCCCACTATAAGGGGTACAATGACAGCACCTGCATACATGGCTAAAACATGCTGGATTCCCAATGAAGCTATTTTAAATGGTGAGTTTTTCATCGTGTTGATGCCTCCCTGCTATTTTCCAAGAATGTGATGCTTCCATTCCCAAGCGACTGGATCCGTGCAAGGGAAACCACTTTGACAGCTTTCTCTTCCAGCAGGCTGCGTCCTTCCTGGAAGGACTTTTCAATAACGATTCCAACGCCCGCAACTGAAGCCCCGGCCTGTCCGGCAAGTTCGATGAGCCCCAAAGCAGCCTGGCCATTGGCCAGGAAGTCGTCAATGATAAGGACCCTGTCATCAGCGCCAAGATATTTGGAAGATGCTGAAATCTCGTTGGACTCTTGCTTTGTGAAAGAATAGACACTGGCGGAAAGCAGCCCTTCTGAGAGAGTCAATGATTTTCTTTTTCTCGCGAACAGCACGGGCACCCCAAGCTCGATCCCAGCCATGACAGATGGAGCAATCCCTGACGATTCCAGCGTAAGAATCTTCGTAATAGCCTCCCCTGCAAAACGTGCTGCAAACTCTTTGCCTATTTCCTTCATCAGGAAAGGGTCGATCTGATGGTTGAGAAACGAGTCTACCTTAAGGACACTGTCAGACAGCACCCGTCCTTCTCTTTTGATTGTTTCTTCTAGTAGTTTCATCATTATCCTCCCTATGAATAGAAAAATAAAAAAGCCTGAAGGAAATCACTCACTGCAAAAAAATGAGTGAAGCAATCCCTTCAGGCTTTTATAAGGCAGGGGCAACAGCAAAAGATCCCAATGCCTCCCATTGCTCACCCATAGTCAGACTGTTAACGGCAGTCCGGTAGAAACTTGCAGGCCATATTCCCGCGATTATATGAGTGTATCGTTATGAAATTATGTTTCATTATAACACCCCAGCAAGATATTTCAATAGTTTAATAAGAGAAAAAGGTCGAATTATTTGTTTTTATTCCACTTGCATTGTTCGCTTTTAGTGATAATATGGTGCTTTTTGGCTCTTGAGAAGCACTTATACAGTCCATTTCTGAATAATCCTAAAATAGTGAATATAATCCCCTGGGGAGAGTCATTCCATTTCTCAGCCTGGGCTTATTTACTTAATGACGCATTGAGTATTTCTCCTTTTCACATAAATTTCACATTTCTATATAAGAATCCCGGTCCTTCCGGCCTGCTGCAGCAATTTTACACTATTGGCATAGTGCCAACAGAATGAATGAACACTTTGTGAAACAGGTGAAGACTGGTAGAATCCGGAGAAATTCCTTGTATGATGAACATGTAATCATTATTTATTCATCCATATTGAAAGGAGAAAAAAGCCATGGCAAACACGGAACTTGGCAGGAAAAATAAAACAAAGATCGAGGATGCTTCATCTTTAAAGGGAACCTTGGCCTCTGTGTTTATTCTGGGTTTATTTTTAATCGGAGTATGGGCAGGCGTCTATTTTTTATTTACAGATCGATTTTAATCATCAAGCATGCTATCCATTATGATTGAAATGCCTGAAGGGAGAAGAAAGCTATGCATATGCATAAATTTGAAAAAGCCTGGCTCGGGTTCGGAATCGGCTCACTGATCGTTTTCTTGACGGTTCTTGGCATCAGCGCATTCTATCTTGGCAACCAGCCCCCGAGCTGCCTTGCAACCATCAATCCGGAGAAGGTGGACCAGACGGCGCCTTTCAATGAGCCCGGCCTAAAAAAAGTGGAGGGAAAGGAATGGGATTATGAGCTTGTATTCGTTGCCTCCGCCTTTTCCTATAATCCTGGCGAAATTGAAATACCTCTTGGGGCAAAGGTGAAGATCATGGCAACGACAAAGGACGTTATCCACGGCTTTGAGGTCGCCGGCTCAAATATCAATATGATGCTGGAGCCCGGATATATCAGTGAGCATACAGCAACTTTTGATAAAGCTGGAGAGTATCTTATCTTGTGCAATGAGTACTGCGGTGCAGGACATCATATGATGACGTCAAAAATAAAGGTGGTTGAAGCATCATGAAGCAAAATCAGAATACAAAGGTTGACAGACAGGACGGGAAGCTAGCCATGGCTCATTTCTATGTAGCCTTCACAGCGCTCGCAATCGGCGGCCTTGCCGGCTTACTGCAGGTGCTCGTCCGCTCCGGCAAGTTCCAGCTGCCGGCTGGAATCGGCTATTATCAGATACTCACTGTCCATGGAGTCGTATTGGGACTGGTACTGACAACGTTCTTCATTATGGGCTTCCAGCTTGCAGCAGTCAGCAAAACAGCCGGGACCTTGACGAAAAAGCAGCGGACAATGGGCTGGATCGGTTTTTGGCTCATGACAGCCGGAACCATGATGGCAGCCGTCATGATACTGCTGAATGAAGCAAGCGTTTTGTATACCTTTTATGCCCCGTTGCAGGCACATGCCATTTATTATCTTGGACTGACTTTCGTAGTAGTCGGCAGCTGGTTTGATGGCGCTGCGATTATCATGAAATATGCAGAGTGGCGCAGGGATAATCCCAGGCAGCCGAGTCCCCTGCTTACATTCATGAGCCTGGTAAATACCATCATGTGGATCGTCGCTACCATTGGAGTGGCCGCAACGGTGCTGATACAGCTGCTGCCATGGTCGCTTGGCCTGGTCGAGACCGTCAATGTCGGAGTCAGCCGGACGCTCTTCTGGTATTTCGGACATCCGCTCGTCTATTTTTGGCTCCTTCCTGCTTATATGGGCTGGTATGTTGTCATTCCGAAAGTAATTGGCGCAAAAATTTTTTCTGATTCACTGGCCCGGATGTCATTCATTCTATTTCTGCTATTTTCCATACCGGTCGGATTCCACCATCAGCTGATGGAGCCGGGTATCGACGCGGCATGGAAATTCCTGCAGGTAATCCTGACATTCCTGGTTGTTATCCCTTCTTTAATGACTGCCTTTTCACTGTTTGCTACATTTGAGGGATTTGGAAGATCCAAAGGGGCAACAGGCTTATTCGGCTGGCTCAAAAAACTGCCATGGGGGGATGCCCGCTTTACAGTTCCATTCATCGGAATGGTTGCCTTCATCCCTGCAGGTGCAGGAGGCATTGTTAACGCATCACACCAGATGAACCAGGTAGTCCACAACACAATCTGGGTAACCGGCCACTTCCATTTGACCGTTGCAACTGCTGTGGTCCTGACATTCTTCGGCATTTCTTACTGGCTGGTGCCGCATTTGACTGGCAGAGTCCTTACGAAAGCGATGAACCGCCTCGCCATTACACAAGGAGTGCTTTGGGCAATCGGCATGACATTCATGTCCGGGGCCATGCATGCTGCAGGATTATTGGGCGCCCCCCGCCGCTCTTCTTTTTCTGAGTACGGCGGAGCGGCACAGGCAGCTGAATGGATTCCCTATCAGGTCGCACAGGCAATTGGAGGATCCATCCTGTTCCTTGCTATCATCCTGATGCTGTATATCTTTGTAAATCTCGCATTCATGGCCCCTAAAGGCTCTGAAGAATTCCCGGTAGGCGAAACAGCGGAAAATGCCGAAAAAACGCCGCTTGTCTTTGAAAACTGGAAGCTCTGGCTCGGCATCACCGCTGCCCTCATCCTGTTTGCCTACACCATCCCGTTCATCGACCTGATCCAAAACGCACCGCCGGGATCTAAAGGGTATAAACTATGGTAATCATCTTGCCAGAAGTAAGGAACGCAGGCAAATAACGCCGCGTCCTGCGGGCCAGCTTAAGACAAGCCAAAATAATTTTCCAGACTGAAAGAAAACACTCCAGCAGCTGCTGGAGTGTTTCTTTATGCACTATTCCCTGTCTCAAGGGGTGTTCTCCCCTTTCTTTCCGGGAGGTTCACGAGGATGACGCACAGAAGGATTATGATAGAGCCGGACAGCTGCATGTAACCCAGTGATTCTGAATATAAAGCAACACCCATAAAGATGGCTACGACAGGCTCAATTGTAGCAATGACCGCTGCTTTGCTGCTTTCTGTCTTTTCTAAACCCCAGGTGTACAGAAAATAGGCCAGGACGGTCGGCAGCAGGCCTAGGCCAAGGCCAAGGAACAGAACCTCCGGCTGTAAAAACAGAGAAGCTTTTTCCCATATCCTGGTAACAAGCAGCAGAACAGCAGAGGCAGTCACGAAGGTATACAGCGTGACAGTAAACGGCTCATACTTTTGGAGCGCAAACTTCCCAAATATGCTGTAAAGCGCATAGCCAAGACCTGCTCCCAGTCCAGTTACCACCCCAATCACACTCAAACCGGAACCGCCCCCCACCCCTGCAATCAGGATGCAGCCGGCAACAGTCCCGCAAACGGCAATGATTTTCCGCCCGGTTATTTTCTCTTTCAGGAAAATATAGGACAACACTGCGACAAAAGCGGGAGAAGTATACAGCAGTATGACTGCAATCGAAATATCCATCAAATTAATGCTCGTAAAATAACACCAATTAAAAAATACAATGCTGCAAATTCCGGTGCCGGCAAACAGGCCAATATCAGAAGTCCTTTTTAAAGCCAGCCGGCCCGGGCCCAGAAAAAGCCCTATCAGCAGCAAAGCCGCAGCTGCAGTTACTGCCCGGATCCCGACGATTTCCATTGAGGAAAAGCCGAACCCGGACAAGCCCCTGATAAAATAGGCAATCAGGCCCCATAAAGATGCACCGGCAGAGATTGCAAAATACGGCATCAGCTTCTTCATTGCCTCACCCTGCAGAAAAAGAGCGGCTGCACCCCGCTCTTTTTCCCTTTCTTTATTTTTTCAAATTAACGGGAGGACTCTTTTAAACGGTAAACCTTCCCGTATTTCTCATAAAGATACTCTGACAGGCAGCTGGCATTCAGCCCTTCGCCAGTAACATCTTCAAGAATCTCAAGCGGCTTTTTCAGCTTGCCGTACTGATGGACATTTTTCGTGAACCATTCCTTGACTGGCGCAAGATCCCCCTTTTCCAGAAGCTGGTCGTAATCAGGAAGATCCTTCAGCAGCGCCTGCTTTAGCTGTGCCGCGTACATATATCCGAGTGCATAGGAAGGGAAATACCCAAAGCTGCCCCCGGCCCAATGGACATCCTGAAGAACTCCTTCTGCATCATTGGATGGTCGCACTCCCAGGTATTCTTCGTATTTGCTGTTCCAGATTTCCGGAAGGTCCTTCACTTCAATTTCATCATTGAACAGTCCTTTTTCGATTTCATAGCGGACAATAACATGAAGCGGATAGGTCAGTTCGTCTGCTTCAATCCTGATCAGCGACGGTTTTGACTCATTGATGGCACGATAGAAATCTTCCAGCTCCACCCCATCAAACTGGCCATCAGCGTACTGCTTGAGCAGTCCGTAATTTTTCTTCCAGAATGACTCACTGCGCCCTACAAAATTCTCATAAAAGAGAGACTGTGATTCATGGATTCCCATTGATGTCCCTGTGCACAGCGGAGTGCCTATAAGGTCTTTGGAAATATTCTGTTCATACAGCGCATGGCCGCCTTCATGGATTGTACCGAATACAGCAGTGCGGAAGTCCTTCTCATCATATTTCGTTGTCACCCTGACATCCCCTGGATTCAAGCCGGTCGCAAATGGATGTACCGTTTCATCAAGTCTTCCTGCATCAAAGTTATAGCCCATCTGCTTCAGGATTTCCAGGCTGAAATCACGCTGCTTCTCCTTTGGGAAATTTTCATACAAAAAGCTGGTATCCGGCTTTGAATCTGATTCGGATATGCTCTTGACGAGAGGCACGATTTTGCTTCTGAGCTCGCCAAAGACTTCATCCAGCACATCGACTGTCACACCCGGCTCATACAAATCCAGGAGTGTGTTGTATTTATTGCCTTCATAGCCCCAATACTGGATAAAGCGCTTATTGGCTTCCACAAGCTTTTCGAGATACGGCTGGAAAAGCGTGAAATCCGATTTGTCTTTTGCCTCTTCCCATACACTTTCAGCCTTTGACTGCAGGATAACGTATTCCTTATACTCCTCAGCCGGAATCTTCTTATTCCGGTCATATTCTTTCTTGCTTTCTTCAAGAACCTTCACAGTAATTGCATCAAGTGATGCAGCCGCTTCTTCTCCTGAAAGCTTTGCTATGTATGCAGCCATTTCCTCGGAAGTGGACATCTTGAACACTTCAGAAGAAAGCATGCCAATTACTTCAGTGCGCTGGTCAACCCCCTGCTTGGGAGCGCCCGTACGGAGATCCCAGTATATTAATGACAGAGCCTCATTATAAGCGCCCATCTTTTTAACAAAATCAAGAAAGTCTTTTTCAGTTTTTTTCAATGCTTCGTTCATGCTGGCATCCCCCTAAAAATCATTTGCAACATATATTTTATCACATTTTTCTGAATAAAACGCTAGAATAGAACTGCAAATCACCTAAAAACAGGAGGAAGAATGATGAGGGAACCTGCCGGAACCTGCGTACAATGCGGGAAAACGATTTATTGCCTGGACGGATTTTTCAACGGAATCATAACGGATGACAAGAAAACGATCTGCTTTGAATGCAGTGAAGAAGGCTGAAGGAATAGATCTCTCTTTATGGTTGTGCCGTTAGTTTGCATGCTGATCCCTGCTTGAATAAAGGGAATACAAACCTGCAGCGAATGAGGACCAAAGTAAAGTTTATTCTCCCTGTCCGTCCCCTTCAATGGATGCAAAAAGCCCCTCCCTCTGCCAAGGGGGGGCAATCAAAACCTTATTTAACAGGTGTGACAGGCAGCACAGCTTCAACAGACTCAAGCACAGAAACATCTTCTTCTCTGCTGGTCAGGATGTGTACTGTTCCTCTGTCCTCATGGCTCCTGATAAGCCTGCCGATTCCCTGGCGGAGCCTGAGGAGCATGTATGGCATGTCGATTTCCCGGAACGAATCTTCCGCGCTTTCACGCTTGGCATCAAACACCGGATCATGCGGAGGGAACGGGAGTGAGAAAATGATTACATTTTCGAGTGATCTGCCAGGTATATCTAAGCCCTCCCAAAGATTTGTAGAGCAAAGGACCGCTTCTTCTTCGTTCTGGAATTTTGAGACGAGCGTACTGATTTCAGCCTCTCCTTCAAAATAGACAGGGAATTCCGTTTTGCCCTGTGCATAGTCCCTAAAAAGGTTCAGTTCTCTCTGATCTGTAAAGAGCACAAGGCCTCTGCCTCCAGATTTCTTAAGCTGTTCCAGAGTATATTCCATTTTGCCGGTGATATCCTCTTCACTGTATTCAGGCATATGAATGGCCATTTTCTCTTCATAGCTGAAAGGTGATGCTACAGTGAATGATAAATAGTCGTCGATGCCAAGGCTCGTGGCCATATAATCAAAGGAGCCTTTTTCCGATAATGTGGCGGAAGAAAAGATAAATGGCTTCTTTTGGGAAAACACCTCATCCCTCATGATTTCCTCTACCATTCTAGGCATGATGACAAGGGTCCGTTCACCATTATGTTCTTCAAACCAATTGATTCCTCCCTTATCTTTCATGAAAAGGGAGAGCGAGAATGATATTTGCTCAAGATATTCTTCAACAACCTTGAGGTCATATTCATTTATAACATACATTTCGCTTTCAAAGACAAGCTCCTCTTCCAGCGAGCCGATCATTTCAAGCAGGAGCTTTCCTTCTTTCAGAACAGCCGGCCCTTTGGCAATCTGCTGTTTCTCAGAGTCCGTCCGGCTGCCGGCAGCAGCTGAAAGGGCATGGAAGAAGGTCTCATTCTGGACGATGGTGTCTTCAATCAGATTCAAAGTTTTTTCCCTTACGTCATTTGCCATCAGGCGGGTAAGGAGCGATTCAAGAATCTGCTCGGTCAGCCTGTATGTCAAGGCTTTCTGGCTGGCATACTCAAGCAGATGCCCTTCATCGAATACAACCGTGCAGGATTCAGGCAGCAGGGGCAGCTGGCCTTCCCTTTTGCGGGATTCTTTTGTCCAGATATGCTCCATATAAAAGTCATGCGAGCAGATGATCAGGTCCTGGCTGTTCCGGTAATAATCCCTGTGAAGTGTCTGGCCGCACCGGTGCCTTTTCTCACATGTAAAGCAATCCTGAAGGGAATCCCATGATACACCGGTCCATTCGCTGTCTGTCAGCTCAGGATAATCTTTCCTGTCTCCGTATCTTTCGAAATTCTGCAGCGATCCTCCGCTGTGGGTAAAGGACGGAAGCTGGTCATAAATGTTTCCATATGCCTCATAGTCCTGTTCCGCTACAGCCTTGTCCAGCTTGTTCAAGCAAAGATATTGATCCCTTGACTTAGCCAGGCGTACATCAATATTCAATCCAAGCGCCTTTTCCAGCTTCGCAATATCACCTTCTTTTTTAACAAGCTGCTCGATGAGAGTTTCATCGGCACAGGCGATGATGGCCGGCTTATTCGTATATCTCGCGTAGCAGATGGAATACAGGAGATAGACAAGCGTTTTTCCTGTTCCGACACCAGCTTCAGCAAAGATTGTCTTTTTCTCCTTGAAGGCATTTTCCAGCTGGAAAGCCATATAGATTTGTTCGTCTCTTAATTCAAAACCGGCTTCAGGGAGCAGATCATAGAAAACATCCCCGATCCAGTCGCCAAGCTTTTCAAAAAATGATTCTGTTTTTGCTACTGCAAAGGGCAATTGGTTTTGCATGTAATCCTCCTATATCCAGAAGCGTCCCGGGGGCTTCCTGTATCTTTGGAAAATGGCGGGGGACCGGA